>DASRSV010000017.1:0-227651 GCA_035656255.1 Thermoplasmata archaeon | reverse complement strand
GAACTGCCAACCGTTCTCCGACGGCTTCGTCCTCTTCGCCCACAACGGCGAGATCTCGCTTCCCACGGAGACGCGGACCCGCCTCGGGGCGCTCGGGCGCAAGGTCCGGGGCGTGAACGACAGCGAGGTCCTCTTCTGGCTCCTGTGGAAGCATCTCGAGGGCAGCCGCACCCCGCTCGAGGCGTACGTCCGCAGTGTCGAGGACCTCAACACGATCTGGCACGACGACGGCCCGGCCGCGGCGCGCCCGTACACAGGCCTGAATGTCCTCATCGCCCGTGGGCCGGAGGAGCTGTGGGCGTTCTGCCACTACCTCGGGGAGCACGGGCCGCGGTTCTTCGACCCCGCCCACCCCTACTACGAGATGGCGTACCGATCGAACGGAGGCGCGGTCACGGTCGGGAGCGAACCGTTCGATGGGCACCCCGGGAGCTGGCGATCGCTGCCGAACGGAACCTTCCTGGAAGCGACCGCCCGCGACGGGAGGGTAGTCGTTTCGACCGGCCCGATCCCGTTCGCGAAGGAGAGCGCGGAGACGGCCGCCCAGTTCGCCCCGGGGATGCTCCTCGCGAAGTAGATATCTTCCGGAGCGACTCGGACCCCTACCCGGAGGATCTGGTGGCGTCGGTGCGGCTCGACGGAATGCTCCGTGAATACGTCACGAAGACGGAGCTCTCGAGCGATGCGACGTCGGTCGGGACCGTCCTCGACGACCTCGAGGGTCGCTTCCCGCGCCTCAGGTTCCGCGTCCGCGACGAGACGGGAACGGTCCGGAAGTTCGTTCGGGTGTTCGTGAACGGCGAGGAGATCTCCCAGCTCGCCGGCCTCGGGACCCCGATCCGGTCGACGGACCACATCGATATCCTCCACTCGATCCAGGGAGGGTGAGCCGATGGCGAAAGCACGTACCGTAAGGTTGTACATAGGGACGCGAAAAGGGACGTATGCGGCCGAAACCGACGCGAAGCGGAAGACGTGGAAGGTCCGGGGCCCGTACCACGAGGGCCGGGACGTCTTCCATGTGAAGCCGGACCCCCGGCACCCGGGCCACGTGTACGCCGCCGTGAACAGCGTCTTCTTCGGGCCGTCGCTGTACCGCTCGAAGAACCACGGCAAGACGTGGACCGAGATCTCCTCGCCGATGATGCCGGCGAGCAAGGACCGGCACCCGGACCCGAGCCAGGGCCTGCCGACGTACCCGGTCCAGAACTACTGGCACATCGAGCCCGGCCACCCGAGCCAGCCGAAGACCCTCTTCGTCGGCCTCGACCCGTACTCGATGTACCGCTCCGACGACCTCGGGGCGAGCTGGAGCCCGGTCACGGGGATCAACGACCACCCGTCGAAGTCCAAGTGGAACCCGGGGAACGGCGGACCGTGCCTCCACACGATCCTCATCGACCCGACCAACGCGAAGCGGATGTACGTCGGGATCTCCGCGGCCGGGGCGTTCCGGTCGGACGACGGCGGCGAGACGTTCGAGCCGGCGAACCACGGCGTCCTGATGGAGTTCATGCCCGGTCCTCCCCAGGAGGTCGGCCAGTGCGTCCACAAGATCGCCCTCGACTCCGCGAACCCCGAGACCGCCTACCGCCAGGACCACAACGGCATCTATGTCAGCCACGACGGGATGCAGAACTGGACGCGCGTCGGAAAGGCGCTCAAGTCGGACTTCGGCTTCGTGGTCGCGTCGCCGGCGGCCCGGCCCGGGACCGCGTACTTCGTCCCGCTGAACGGCGAGACCCGTACCGTGAAGGGCGGGCCCGAGGTGATGCGGTGGAGCGAGAAGACGAAGAAGTTCCAGCCGTTGGTCCGAGGGAAGGTCGGGAAGGGCGACCTGGGGACCCACCGCGAAGGGATGACGGTCGACGAGCTCGACCCGCCCGGGGTGTACGTCGGGACGACGACCGGCCAGGTGGTCTACACGCCGGACGACGGGAAGAACTGGGGTACGATCCCGTTCATGTTCCCCACGATCCACTCGCTCGCGGTGGACTCCGGGGGCTCGGCGAAGTAGTTGCCGTAACCTCGGCCCGTTACTTGACCCGGTTCCGGGCTTGAGCGCGGCGGAGCCGGCCGAGATGGTCTCGGGGCCGGACCTCGGGGGCGGGTTCCTATTCCAGCTCACCCGCAGTCGCGAAGCCGGTGGGGTCCGGTACATCTTCCATGCCCAGGACTGGGGGAGCGACGCGGGCGGGCCCCCGAAGGGCTCGCCTGAGCCGATCGGTTACCGGCATCCGTCCTCGTATTGCGGGTTCGGCGGTCCGCGATGTTGGCATCGCGAGTTCCGGCTCGAGACCGATTCGCCGACCCGCGTGCGGTCGGCGTACAACCGAAGCCGTTTCGTCATGGAAGCGATGGTCGGGCCCGCAGGCGCGGGCGGTCCTGACGCCGTCGACCAGGCGATCGTCGAGATCGTGGGTCGTCTCAGTGGCGATGACCCCGCGGACCGGCCGATCTGGTGCATTGGAGGCTCTGCCGCTCTGCGCCTTCGCGGCTTCGATGTCGTGCCGGCCGACATCGATCTGGCCACCGACGCCCGGGGAGTCGAGCGCATCGCAACCCGACTGGAGGAGTACCTGATCGAGCCCGCGGCGAGCACCACGTGGCCGGAGGAACGAGCGCTCCTGGCCGCACGGGCATTTGTCGGGAGCTTCCGAGCGGGGGCACGGACGGAGTGGGCCGCCGCCGAACCCCCGTCACCGATCGACCTCTCCCTGGCCGCGTTGGCCCGTCGCGAGATCGTCGAGTGGAAAGGAACGCAGATTCCGGTCGCCCCCCTCGATATGCTCGCTAGCCGAGTCTGGAATCGACTCGGCGGAGATGGCTGGAAAACCTACGTCGAGCAGTTATCCCGCGCGTCGCCCGACCGCTCGCTGATCCGGGCGGCCGCCAAGGACCGCACCCTACCGGAAGCGCAGGCGAGCGAGCTCCGCGCGCTCAGTGCAGAGTAGCAGCGCAATCGGCTCCGAACCCGGTCGAACCCTAGGTTCATTACGGTCGGCGCGCGGCATCGGACGAACGATGAATCCGCAGCCCGTCCCGGAGCATCTCACCCCGCACGACCTCGTGTCGTACTTCCGGTGCCCACACGAGATGGCGCTCCACCGGAGGCACGCAGAGACGCCGGCTCCCGGCGGCTCGGCCACCGACGAGCTCGGACTCCATCCCTTGCGACACAGCCCGTTGCTCGCACCGCCGGCGGGGAATGTTCGGTCGGTCGAGGGGAGGCTCGCGCTCGATGACCGAGACACGCTTGTGTACCTTGACCCTGAAGACGGACTCCCGGGTCTGTTCCCGCCAGAGCGGGTCAGTCTCGACCCGAGGTTCACGACCTACCCGAGGAATCTGACGGACTCAGCGCTCGGCATCGCAGGGCGGCCGGACTACGTCGTGCTGCGGCCCGACGGGGGGCTGGTCCCGATCGAGTACAAGGCGACGCACTTGTTCCTCGATTACCATGCGGTCCACGGCCGGAGCTTCGACACGATCCAGGCGATCGCCGAGTGCCGTCTCGTCGAAGCCTCGTTCGGGATTCGTCCGCGATTCGGATGGATTCTCTACGGGGACGCAGAGGGAGACGGAGCGCACGAGGGGTTCGTCGAAGTCCCGTACGGGAATGCGGAGGAGGGTTGGCTCCGCTACGCGCTCGCGATGATCCGCGCCGACTCCGAGCGTGCACCGGTCCCGGGGGAGCGCACGTGCGGACACTGCGAGGCGAACCGATGGGGTCGTTGTGGCTACTCGGCTCACCCGTACGCGCCCCACCGCTCGGTGAGTGGGCCGATCGCATACTCGTGAAGCGCCACATCCAATCCACTGCGAGATGGAGCGAGTCCTCCTTGGATCAGAACCGGTAGGACCGGCTGAACTTCGCGTCGTCCGCTTTCATCGACTCCGCCACGGGGCCCGGAATCGGACGACTCGTCCCAATCCGGACGCCATGCGGCCGTCTCGAGCAGCGCGTTGCGCGCTCTCGGGGGAGGAGGGTCTCCCCGTAGAGCTCCGATCTCTCGCTCCAGGATGACGATCGCCGCCGCCCTGTCGCGATGAAAGGCGCTCTGGCAGTTCCCGCAGTCCGAGCGTCGCCACGTCGGGTGGTGCAGCGCACCTCCGCATCGGGGACATGTGGACGAAGTCCCCCTCGGGTTCACCCGCACGACCGCGGTCCGGGCCTTGTATGCTACGATCCGCTGGAACTGCCCGTGGGTCCAGACGGAAAGCCTTCGCCGACGCTCGTTCGCTTCGTCTTGCTTTGGCGTGCGCTTCCTATTCGACCTTTTCCTCGCTCGCTTCGTCTTCTTGAGGAGCTCTTCCGTAGTCTCGGAGAGGTCCTCGAATACGATGTTACGGCGTCCGATCTTGTCGACGAGCTCATTTGCAGCCTGATGGAGCAGGTTTCGGACCCGGTTCCGTTCCCGGTTCTTCCTCCGACGTAGCACTCGGTGCTGTGCGCGCAAGTCCTTGGGAATCGTCAGACGAACAGAGCAGCGCTTCCGCGCCATGGCTCCCTGGACTCGGGAAATCGCCCTGAGATCGACCGACTCGACCCGTCCGTCCGATGTGGCGACGTCGGCGGAGGGCATGTTGAGATCGACGCCGGCCGTGGCAGAGACTTCGGGCTGCTCGTGGGGAATCCGAAAATTGAAGATCAGGGCTCGGTCCGTTACCGCTAGGCCAAAGTCGCCACAGCTAGCGTCGAGGTAGCGCCAGAATAGCGGGTTTCGGAAGTTCGACGCGTCGAGTCCGACGTGGAGATTCTTGTTGATTGTGATGTCGATCACCGAACCCTTCAGGCGATAGAGGTCCGGGGGCAGGCTCGTCTTCAGGCGCTGACGTCGCGGCACCTCGGTCCGGACTTTCGCGAACTTCTCGGGGTCGTGCCGTCGCGCCCGTCGCAACATCTTGTCCCACACGCTGAGCGTGGCGCGCGCCTCGTTGCAGATCGCGAGTGACCACTGAGCGGCGAGATGGGCGTACCGGGCCCGAAGCTCGCGGTATGATCGCCGCGTCAGTTCGTACCGATGCTCATCCGATCGCGCCCTCCAGTCTGGAATCAGCTGGTTCACGCCCGACCGAACGTCGCAGAGCGCTCGAAGCAGGTGGCCCGGGGGCCGGCACGGGACCACAACCGTGCGAACGGGGCTCGGATTCCTGCCGCGCACGTCATCCTACTCGAACAGGGGGAACATGAACCGGGGAGGGAGGTAGTGGAACGCCCTCAGGGAGCCGAGGATGTGGAAGAGCAGGCCAGTTTGCGGGGTCTCGTTCAAAAGCGCTAAATACCGCGCCCCTGTTTGAACGCGTTCGCGCGCGATCTCAAAGGTCGTAGCGCGAGCTATGCACCCGCGGAAGCCCAGGGCTTCATCGGGGTAGGGCGTGGAGGCTCCCGCCTTGACCGGGCGGGGAGGCCGATGACGCCATCACACGCGTTCTGGACGCTTGTCGAATACTATCAGTGTAGCTGACTCCTGTCAGCTGGGGAATGGCTGGGCTCGGGCGCCGATGAAGGTCGTGCCAAGCTGCGATAAGCGGTGGGTAGGCGCAAGGAACCGTTGATCCACCGATCACCGAATCGGAACTCCGGTCCCGCAAGGGACATTCCGTAAGGAAGGGGAACGTGGTGAAGTAAAGCATTCTAGTAACCACAGGACAAGAAATCAACCGAGATACCCGAAGTAAAGGCGATCGAAATGGGTAGAGGACAAACCGAATGCCGGCCTGACGAGGGCCGGTAGATGTGGAGTTGTGGGACTTCCGTACTCGCTCGCTCTCTGAGCCGAACGTGCCTGGAACGGCGGACCGTAGAGGGTGACAGTCCCGTAGGCAATCGAGAGAAGCGAGATTGGAGGTATCCCGAGTACCGTGCGTTGGATATCGCGCGGGAAGCCGGGAGGTACTAGCTTCCGATCCTAAATACGTCCCGAGACCGATAGCGCATTAGTAGCGCGAGCGAACGCTGAAAAGTACCTCGGAAGGGAGGTGAAAAGAGCCTGAAACCAGCTGACGACATGCCGTATGTGGTCCCAAAGGAACGAAGCAGCCGCAAGGCTGTGGACACAGGATCCGTACGTCCGTTTTGAATAACGGGCCAGGGAGTTTCGATCAATGGCGAGGCTAAGGCCCTCAACGGCCGCAGCCGCAGGGAAACCGACAGTCCGCAGCCCGCAAGGGTAAGGGACGGGGTGCGCTCGCCCGAAGTCATTGGTGGAAGACCCGAAGCCAATCGATCTAAGCCTGGGTAGGTTGAAGCCTGTCGAAAGATAGGTGGAGGACCGAACCGGTGTTGACGTGCAAATCACTCGGATGACCTGGGCTTAGGGGTGAAAGGCCAATCTAGACTGGGAATAGCTGGTTCCTCCAGAAACTACTCGCAGGTAGGTCTCGGCCGAGCTAGCGCGGGAGGTAGAGCACCGATTACGGGAAGCGGGACCGAAAGGTCTCGGCCTGTTGTCGAACTCCGAAGTTCCGCGCCGCGACGACGCCGGGAGTGAGCGCGGCAGGGGTAAGCCCGCCGTGCGAAAGGGAATGCAACCCAGCCTCGCATTAAGGGCCCTAAGTGCCGGTTCAGTGCCATGCAAAGGGCGTCCGTGTTCGAAGACAACTGGGAGGTGGGCTCAGAAGCAGCCATCCTTCAAAGAGTGCGTAACAGCTCACCAGTCGAGGGCATGGGCACCGAAAATGGACGGGGCTAAACCGGTCCCCGATATGCGAGCGTGCCCTCACAAGGGCAATCGAGTATGGAGGCGTGGTGTTCGGGTAGAAGTAGGGGCGTGAGTTCCTATGGACCGGATTCCATTGAAAATCCTGGGAGGAGTAGCAGCAAAGACGGGTGAGAATCCCGTCCGCCGAAGGGGCCAGGGTTCCACGGCAACGATCATCCGCCGTGGGTTAGTCGAGCCTAAGTGAGTCCTTAATCGGAACTCGCGAAAGGAAACACAGTTAATATTCTGTGACCCGCAGGTCAAAGCGTCCTCGTGGACACCGGCCGGTAGGGGGAGTGGGCATATGCCAGCCCATCTCTACGCCGTCGCCCGGGGGAGTACCGTCATGGTGAGAACCCGGGGCAGGTGGGATCGGGTCCCCGCAAGGGGACTTCTCCCGATCCGGGCGGTCCGTGAAAAAGCGAGGACGGCAACTGCGGCTCGTACCGAGATCTGACACAGGTGCCCCTGGGTGAGAAGCCCAAGGCGTGTCGGCGAGAATTCAAGCGAGGGAATTCGGCAAATTAGCCCCGTAACTTCGGGAGAAGGGGTGCCAGACACGAAGGTGTCTGGTCGCAGTGACCAGGGAGCTCCGACTGTTTAACAAAAACATAGGTGGCCGCGAGACCGAAAGGTTGTGTATGGCCGCTGAATCCTGCCCAGTGTCGGTATCTGAAAGCCCGGTACAACGGGACGAAGGACCGATAAACGGCGGGGGTAACTATGACCCTCTTAAGGTAGCGTAATACCTTGTCGCTTAATTGGCGACTTGCATGAAGGACCAACGAGAGCTCTACTGTCCCCGCTTGGAAGCCGGCGAAACTGACTCATTGGCGAGCAGTCCAATGTCTTCCGTCTGAAAGTGAAGACCCCGTGGAGCTTTACTACAGCCTGCGGTTGTGATACTAATCCGAATGTGTAGCGTAGGCGGGACTCGTCATCAGGGCGGGCCGCTAGGTCCGTTCCGAGAGGCCGATGAAACACCGCCCTTTCGGGTTGGTATCGCTCACCCCGCGAGGGGGACACCCGTAGGTAGGTAGTTTGGGTGGGGCGCCACGCCCTCCAAAATGTAACAAGGGCCCCCAAAGGTCGACTCAGGTGGGTCAGAAATCCACCGTGGAGTGCAAGGGCAAAAGTCGGCTTGACGGGAACCTGCCTAACGAGGGTTCCCGATGCGAAAGCAGGGCCTAGCGAACCACTGTGCCTCCCCTGTAGGGGCCAGTGATAAGAGAAAAGTTACCCCGGGGATAACTGAGTTGTCTCCAGCAAGAGTCCCTATCGACCTGGAGGCTTGCTACTTCGATGTCGGTTCTGCCTATCCTGGTGGTGCAGCAGCTACCAAGGGTGGGGTTGTTCGCCCATTAAAAGGGATCGTGAGCTGGGTTCACACCGTCGTGAGACAGGTGTGTTACTTTTTGGCGGAAGTGCGAGGGTCTCTGACGAGAAGGTTCCCACAGTACGAGAGGAACGGGGAATCGGCGCCTCTAGTCCATCAGTTGTCCGGCAGGGCATCGCTGAGCAGCCACGCGCCGCCGGATAAGGGCTGAAAGCATCTAAGCCCGAAGCCGCCTCGAAAACGAGAGACCCGTAAGGGCATTCGTAAAAGACGAGTTCGATAGAGCCGGGGTGTACGCGGAAAGCCTTCGGGCGATCCGCTCAGCCCGCGGCCACTAACGCCCGCAGCTACGCTAAGCTGGTAGTATTCGGCAGTCAAACAGAACGCGTGTGTTTTTTCCCTGGAAACTGTGCACCGGGCGGAGCCGCCGTTTCGCGGGCCCCGTGGAGAGCTTTAGAGTCGGGCGACGGTCGTCCACGCGGTGCCCCGCGCGACCCCGACCCGGCAGCAATGGCCCGTGGTGGCGTGGGTGAAGCTCAAGCTCCCGCCGCCGGAGCGCCCGACCACGCTCCTGGGACCGCCGCTCCCGCCCGACCCCCCGCTCGATATCCTCGAGCACGCTCCCGTGGTGACCGATCCACGGCGGCGCATCTTCGCCTTCGAGGAGGAGCTCGACGACGGTGTGCTCCGGATCGTGTGGGACGCGGAGAATCCCGAGGTGCTCGAGGCCGAGCTCCGCGCGCCGTACTTCGACCGCCGCCTCCCGAGGTCGAAAGTGCCCCGTTTCTACCGTTCGGTCAAGGAGCGGGTCGGCTCCCTCGGCCCCCTGCCGATCCTCGCGGCGGACCCGAAGCCGACGCCGTAGCGGGGCCACCCAGATGCTTCGCTCCACGTTTCTCCACCTCTCCGGGATCGGTCCGGCCACGGAGGCGTGGCTGTGGGGGAACGGGGTTCAGGAGTGGTCGGAACTCGGTGAGTGGATCGACACGCGAGGAGTTGCGGTCGAGTCGGGCCGACGCTGGAGGCGCGAGATCGCGGCGAGCGAGGGCGCCCTGGCGGAGCGCCGGGCCGGCTACTTCGCGGAGCGCCTGCCCCCGGGGGAGCTCTGGCGTCTCTACTCGGAGTTCCGGAGAACGACCGCCTTCCTCGACATCGAGACGACGGGCCTGAGCCCTTACGAGGGGATCGTCACGGTCGTGACCGTCCACGGGAACGGCGCGACGCGGACGTTCATCGCGGACGACAACCTCGAGGAGCTTCCGGCGTACCTCCGACGGTTCGACCTGCTCGCAACGTTCAACGGCAAGCTGTTCGACGTCCCGTTCCTCGAGGCGCGATTCCCCGGTCTGCGGGTGCCCGCCGCCCACCTCGACCTCCGGTACATCCTACGCCGGCTGGGATACTCGGGCGGGCTCAAGCGGATCGAGCAGGTCCTCGGACTCGGTGACCGCTCGGGGGTGGAGGGAATCCATGGGATCGACGCCGTCCGACTCTGGGAACAGTTCCGCCGGGGGAGCACGAGCGCGCTCGATCAGTTGGTGAAATACAATCACGCCGATACCGTGAATCTCGAGCCGCTCCTGGAGTTTGCTACCGGAGAACTTAGGAAACGGCTGCTCCGTATCGGTTAGAGCCGAGCCGGGCGGGGAATCCCGGTCTCCCCCTTGGGCGGCACTCTTGACCGGGAACGTTGAATAGGAACCACCCGCGTTTCGCGGTCGACTCTGGCTCGCTGGCGCAGGATCAGCGGGCACCAGGTAGAGGCACGACAAATGAGCTACGCCCCGGTCACCCCCTCCTCGGGTCGTTGCTCCAGTGTGGAGCTTTTCTCGGTGATATGGCTGCTCCTCGTCGCCCCGATCGCAGCCGCGGGCGTCGCGGCGGGGTTCGACGGCCCTGGTCCGCCGAGGACCGTACCGAACCGAACCCTTCACCCAGCGGCAACTTCCCCGCCGTACGCCTGGACTAACGTTACGCGGGCCAACATCCCGGATTCGGCTAACTGCTCCACCTTGACGTACGATGTGGCCGAGGGGGCTCTGGTATGCCTGGGTCCGAGCTTGAGTGGGGTCACGGTCGTTTGGGCATATCTCAGCGGGATCTGGACGAACGTCTCTCCCGAGGTCAGTCCTTGGGTTTGCATCCCGTCCGACACTCCGGTCTACGATGCTGCGGACCGCGCGGTCTTCACCCTCTGCCGGGATCACGGAAACAACAATCTCGCTCTCACGTACGAATACAGCACTACCGGTTGGGTGAATCTTACCCCTTCGGTGCTGAACTCGTCCGATAGCCCTGTGATCTGGGGCCCGGGAGGTTACACCCATTACACCTACGACCCGATTTCGTCCGACGTTGTCGTTGTCGTCGGGTTCGTTCCGTACCGCGGCGTTCCGCCCCCCACATGGACGTGGACGTTTTCCGGAGGAAAGTGGTCGAACGTGTCGTCCGTCGCTGGGGCATTGCCAGCGATGTCGACCGGGACGTTGGCGTTCGATTCCGCGCTCGGGGGAGACCTCCTGCGGAATGCGACCAAGGCGTGGCTCTACAGGAACGGCTCGTGGGCCAGCGCGCCGAGCTGGCAGGGGCCGTTCCCAGTTGGAAGCGCCGGTTTCGATCCGGCCCTCGGCGTCTTGCTCGATGTGGACGGATCGGGAGGGACATGGTCCCTCGGCGCCTCTGGCTGGACACGCTTGTCATACGTCGTGCGGCCGTTTCCATCGAATGCCGAAGGGCCGGTCGGAACTTCCGCTAGCTGGTGGTCCGTCTACGGAAAGTTCGCGAGCTAGGCCTACGATTCCGCGGAGAATGCCACTTTCCTTCTGGTGGCCAATCATTCCTATGACAGCTACGGCAGACTATCGGGTCAGCCCGACCAAATCTGGCGATTCGGTTTGGCACCGACGGCTCCGCTGCCGAGTGTGAGCGGGGTTTCGGTGTCCTCCCCCTCGGTGGAGGTCGGTGAGCCGTTCATCGTTACCGTCATGGCAGCCGGGGGGGATGGCCCGTTGGCCTACGTATACCGGGGGTTACCCCTCCCGTGCATCTCGGCGAACATGTCCCGCCTCTCGTGTACACCAGGCGAGACAGGCGCGTTCGACGTCCACGTGACGGTTACGGATTCGGCCGGAAACGCGGCGTTCGGCGACGTCAACCTCAGCTCGCTCATCGGCCCTGGACGCCCGAGTGCGTTCTCCGCCTCTCTCGCGTGGGCGGTTTTCGGGGCGGGCGTGGGGGTCGGTTCGATCACCGTGTCCGCATTATGGGCCGTAGTTCGCTGGCGGCGAGCGATGTCGCTCCAACCGCGGGAACCCGGGGCGAAGCCCTAGGGTTCCCGTCGAGCGCAACCCGCATTGCTCGGGGCCGTTCGGATCGCCTGCCGTGGATCGCGCCGCACCTCGTCGCTCCCTCTTCCTAAAACCGTCGCGGGACGGTGGCGCGGGGCGCTAGGCGATCGTGGTGGCCGCCGGCCGTTCGAGACGCTAGGCCGTCGGAGCTTCCGTAGGATTGTCCACCGGGAAGTTCGTTCTCGGCGCGGCATCCGTACTCGAGCCGCCGCTGGAGAGATTGGCCAGATCAGAATCTACCATGATGCGAACGAGGTCCGGGAATCGGACCCGGGGCTCCCAGCCCAGGCGCTCCTTGGCCTTCCGTGCGTTGGCGCAAAGCTGCTCAACTTCAGCGGGCCGGGAGAATCGAGAATCGCTCTCGACGTACCGTTGCCAGTCGTCGATGCCGACTCGATGGAACGCGGTCTCAACGAACTCTTGCACGGTGTGCATCTCACCGGTGCCACCGACCCAATCCTCCGCTTTCGGCGCCTGCAGGATCCTCCACATCAGATCCGTGTACTCGGGTGCATAGCCCCAGTCGCGCCGAGGGGTGAGCGGGCCGAGCACTAGCTTTGGGCGGAGTCCCAGCTTGATCCGCGCCACGCCATCCGAGATCTTTCGGGTAACGAACTCGAGGCCCCTACGTTCGCTCTCGTGGTTTGTCAGAATCCCATTCGCGACGTAGAGGCCGTAGCTTTCCCGGTAGTTCACACAGGCCCAGTACGCGAACACCTTCGCCACTCCGTAGGGGCTCCGTGGGTGGAAGGGAGTCGACTCGTCCTGCGGTGAGGTCGTGGTCAGCCCCCACATCTCGCTCGAGGAGGCCTGGTAAAGTCGCGCGCCGTCGGCCCGGCTCCGCATCGCTTCCAGCAGTCGGACGGCCCCCAACCCGGTTACTTCCCCGGTCACTACAGGTTGATTGAACGAGACGCCGACGAAGCTCTGGGCGGCCAGGTTGTAGATTTCATCCGGCTCAGAAGCTCGGATCGCCGACTCGAGCGACGCGGGGTCGTGCAGGTCT
The DNA here is from genome assembly GCA_035656255.1 of Thermoplasmata archaeon. GTDB lineage: Archaea > Thermoplasmatota > Thermoplasmata > Lutacidiplasmatales > UBA184 > Lutacidiplasma. The sequence continues at coordinate 215,258 of DASRSV010000017.1, read as the reverse complement.
CCATCTACGAGATGGACCCGGTCTTGAAAGTGGTAGATATTGCGCGTATTGGGGGTCGAGAGCCTCCGGACTAACCCGTAGACCTCGTACCCTCGGCCAAGGAGTTGCTCCGCGAGGAAGCTGCCGTCCTGCCCCGTGATTCCTGTGATGAGGGCCCTTCGGCCCGCTCCGCTAGAGGTCATCGAGTGGCACCTAGGAGCGCACCCGCGCCCTTGGGTCGGGGGGAGGACCGGACGCTATATCGCTAACGTCTTCGGAGGCGTCGAGAATCTCCAGCGAAGGCAACCCCAAGCGAGCTCGGGTCGCCTCGCAGTACTCTTTCGACCTATCGATATGGATGTAGCGACGATGGAGCCGCTGCGCCACCGCCGCCACCGTTCCGCTTCCCCCGAACATGTCTAGTACGGTGTTTCCACGGAAGCTGTAGAACTTCACAAGGCGCTCGATGAGCCCCTCAGGGAAGGGCGCGGGATGCCCGTTCCGATTCCGCTCGGGCGGGATGGCCCAAAACCCATCGCTGAAACGCTCGAACTCCTTAGACGTGATGTCGATCTGGGCGCGGTCTCCGCTGAGGCGCCACTGGCCTTTTGAGAAAACCAGCACATACTCCCACGATGGGATGACGTGCGGGTTGGACGGGCTGCGCCAGCTCCCCCACGCCGTCCGACGACCCATCGTCTGCTTGTACCAGATGATCTCTGTGCGCATGATGTAGCCCAGCTCGCGCAGGTCCGTCGAGAGCTCGTGGTGGACGGGCCGAAAGTTCTTGATCGACGTGGGAGCGACGTTCAGAGCGAATCGCCCTCCGTCGACGAGCACGCGCCAGAGTTCGACCCAGACCCGCTTCAGCCACGCCCGATACTCGGTGTGCGCTCGAGCGTCGGAATAACCCTCGTAGGTGATTCCCAGATTATACGGCGGAGAGGTGATGGCGAGGTGCACTGAGCCGGCTGGGAGCCGCCGGAGAACCGATTCGGCATCGCCGACGACCACGATCCCGCCGTTCCCTCCTTGGTCCGACCCCGGGGTCGGCGCCTCAGCCCGGCCCGCCCGCTTCCCCGGGCCCGTCATCGTGTCACTCGCATTCGGAATGTCTCCCGTTCCATCAGGATGCCGCCATCGGCCCCCCCGCCGCGGGTCCGAGGCGTTCGCGAGCGAGCTCGGCAATCTCGCGTCCGAGCGCTAGGCACGAGGTCGCGGCCGGAGAGGGCGCGTTGAGGACGTGGACGCTTCGACCCTCGAACCGTACGAGGAAGTCGTCGAGGAGCTTTCCGTTCTGGGCGACGGCCCGCGCCCTTACCCCCGACCCCTCGCGTTCGAAGTCGCGCTCGCCGACCTTGGGTACGAGTGCCCGAGCTACATCGACCATCACCGGCCGAACCCGCGATTGCCACTCTTCGCCGAGGGCGATTCGCCAGTGCTCGCGCGCCATCCTCCAGAATCCGGGGTAGCCTGCCGACTCGGCCAAATCCCGGAGGCGGACCTGGCCCCGACGATAGCCGTCCCGTGCGAAGGCCAGTACCGCGTTCGGGCCTACGAACACCTCTTGACTGATGCGCCGCGTAAAATGGATGCCTGCGAACGGGAGTCGCAGGTTCGGTGTTCGGTAGATCGCCGACCGGACGTGCGTGCCGGCGGTCTCTCGAAAGCGGAAGAATTCTCCTCGAAAGGGGATGATCCGAACCCCCGGGTCGAAGCCGAACAGGTGGGCCATTCGATCGGATTCGACCCCGGTGCAGGCGATGGCAAGATCGACCGTCTCCGCCTCCCGCCCGTTCGTCAAACGGAAACCGTGTGCGGTCCGCTCAGCTCCGACAACGGGCCATTCGAGCATAATCCGCCCGCCCTCGGACTCGATGTCGCGGGCGAGGGCCCGCGCAACAACCGCGTAGTCCACGAACCCGGTGGATGGGACATGGAGTGCCTCCAGCCCTCCGCACGACGGCTCGATATCGTGAATCTCCTCCGGGGTGGCGAGACGGGTGGCCTCGACTCCGTTCAACGCGGCCCGATGCTGAATCTCGTCGAGCGTTGCAATCTCGGCGGAGGTCGGTGCGACCACCAACTTTCCGGTCTCACGGTAGGGAACATGGTGCGACTCTATGAACCGGAGCAGCTCAGCCCGGCCTTGGCGGCACAATCGGGCCTTGAGGCTTCCAGGGACATAATTGACTCCCGAGTGGACGACTCCGCTGTTGTGACTCGATTGATGGCGGGCAACCTCCGGCTCGGCCTCGAATACAAGTACCTCCGGTCGCGCGGGCCAGATCGATATCGATCGCGCCGTTGCGAGTCCCACGAGCCCCGCGCCGATGATCCCGATTCGGGGGGCGGTCCGCTCGTCCCGCAGCCGCGAGGTCACGTTGTCACCTCAGTTCGAAGGGTGCCGGGCATCGAAATGCTCGACGTGACTCCGCTGCATAGGGCGCGCCCACCTAGATCCGATTGGCCCCGCCACCGGGGTGGGAACGAGCTGGTGCCGACCAACCGAAAGGGCTCGACGGGCACCCCCTCCCGCTGCCCACGGGTCGGCCTTCCATGAGTGTGGGTGACCAAGAGCTCCGGACGTCGAATCCCAGCATTGGCTCTTCGGTGGATTCCGCCTGCGTTCCGAGACGCCGTGAAATCGCACTTTCCCTCGCGGCCCTCACTGGGGCGTACCTCGCTGTCGCGCTGACCCTCTCCATCCTTCGTTGGTTGAGCTTCCTGAGCTCCAACCTCGATCTCGGGCTGTATCAGCAGGCACTCTGGTCGGAAACGCACGGTCACGGATTCTTCGAGTCCGCCGACTACGCCGGTGACGGTGCGTTATCCTTCCAGCGGGTCAACCAATCGTTCCTGCTCTACCCCCTCGCTTGGGGGTATGGTTCGGCACCGTCCGCCGTAACGCTGTTCGTACTCCAATCGATCGCCGTCGCTGCCGCAGCCGTTCCGCTCTACCTGATCGCTCGCGATGCTGCCGAGTCCCACCGCCGCGGCCTGCTGGCGGCGGGTCTCTATCTGGTCTGGGCCCCGCTCCTTGCGGCGAACCTGTTCGACTTCCATCTCGAGGCGTTCCTTCCGCTCGAGTTGTTCTTTCTCTTCTGGCTTTGGAACCGGGCGTCGTACGCGTGGGGCTCCCTGGCGGCAGTGGCCGCCGTGACGACGTTTGAAGCCGGGGCGGTGTTCGCGTTCCTCATCGGCTTGTACTTTGCCGTACCGAGCGCGGCAGAGGCGTCCCCGGCTCCGCCCCCTAGGTCGCGGGAGGCTTCCGAGGGAGCGGGACGTCCGAGCGTTTCTCTCCGAAGGAGCAATCGAGTCGTGGCGTGGCTGCGCACGCGCCGTACTGTCGCTGCACTCGGGCTCATGGTCGGGTCGGCGATCGCCTACCTGGGCCTCCTTGCTTACCAGTCCACGTTCGGAACCGTCGACGGAGCGGGAGCGCCCGCGGTCCTCGCAGTCTTCGGATCGGGACCGGCGCAGCTGGGCCTGAATCTCTCTGAGCTGTCTTCCGGACTGGTGGGGAAGGTTTCCTACTGGCTCATCGTCATGGCGTTGGTCGGATTCGTCCCTCTCCTGGCGCCCCGAACGTTCTTGATTTCGGCTCCTTGGATCGGGGCCACATTCCTCTCGGGAACCAAGTTCACGTCTTTCGGTAACCAATACGCGTTCCTGACCGCCATTCCGCTCTTCGTGGGCGTCGCGCTTGGCGTTGCCCGAGCGCCGACGGCGGGATCCGGCCCGTCCCGCGATACATCAAGCGTCACTCCCTCGTCGGCGCTTCGTCGCACCTGGCAACGCTGGCGCGGGCGACCTCGATGGCACTTGGTCGTGCTCGGCGTCATCGCTGTGAATCTCGTCATGAGCCCGATCGACCCGTTGGCGGATAATGCCGGGCCCGGCCCAGGGTACAACGTCTCGTTCTCCGCTTCTCCCGGCTACAGCGACCTCACTCGATTGCTAGGCCTGGTGCCCTCGGAATCGTCCCTCGTTGCCTCTGACGACCTGTTCCCTTACGTCGCGAACGATGTCAACGCCTTCGCGCTTCCGGCAATCCCCTATCCTCTGTTCTTCTTCCCCTACAACTCGACGCATCCGCCGGATTACGTTCTTCTTTCGCAGCGGGAACTCACGGACGTCCCCCTCTGGCTGTACTCGCTGCTGGACGCCAGCGGAACGTTCGGGCTCCGCGGGGCCGTGGGCCAGACGCCGGCGGGGACCGCCTTGCTGTTCGAGCGAGGCTATGCCGGGAGCCCGATCGTGCTTGGTCCCGCGACGACCACTCCTAACACGTACTGGTTCCCCGACGTCCGCGCCGGTCTCGCGGGGGAGTATGTAGTGGATGCACCCGTGCACTTTCCGTACGTCATCCAAAGCCAGCCTGGCGCGACGGGGAACGTTTGGTTCGGTCCGTATGTTGGTCTCCCCACCGGTCGGTACACGGCGACCGTGCTCGTCAAGCTGACCGCTGCGGGCTCGACGAGTCTGCCGGCGGGACCCATGCCCGTGCTTCAAGTGCAAGCTCTAGGGTTCACTCATCCGCTGCTCGCGAACTACTCGTGGGAGATCCGGCAGCTTGCTCTGGGGGGCTGGACCCAGTTGTGGCTCAACTTTACGATGCCCTCGCCGACCTTGAACGTGGAGGTCCGCGGCTACTTGGACAGCGCGGCAGTCCGACTCGAGCTCGGCGCCCTTCGGATTGCACCCGGCTAGCGCGTCGTCGGCCCCCTGGACGGCAGGGGCCTTTCGTGACTATGAGCGACCCGCTGCTATCCGATACTCACGGGCGTGTCGAGCTCCGCCATGCCAAACCCTCCGAACCTCAGGTCCGCCGGCTGACCCAGTCCGCGGGCCACCAGCTCGATCTGTCCGGCGTGGGGAACCACGATGAGCTGCTGGACCGCGGTCCAGTTCGCACCCAGCTGAGCCGAACGCTCGACGAGCGTCGAGACGATCGTGGAGCCTGCATCGATCCACGTGAGCAGTTCGATCGACGCCGGATTGGCCGATCCGCGCTGCAGCCAGATGCTGAGGAGGTAGCTTCCCGGAGGGACCATGACGTAGGGTCCGAACCAGATCATACCACGCGTCGCGTTCGCGGTCGGTTCGAGGTAGGATCCGAAGGGGGCGAGCGACGAGCGGACGTACGTCGCATTCTCGAGATCGAAGCGGTCCGGAGCGGCCGATACGGAGTATGGGGTGAATCGCTGAGGGAGACCGGAGTAGTTGGCCTCGAAGAGCAGCACTCCGTCCGAGCTCGCGGCCAGGCCATACGGCGTCGTGACATTTCGCGCGAGCTCCCGTTGCCAGACCATGGGAGGGTCGGGAGGTGGGAGCGGGGATGTGAACCAGAAGTTGGTGACGTCCACCAATAGGAAGCGGGTCCCCGGCTCGTAGTACGGGTAGCTGTTCACGCGATCCGCCACCGCCGGAAAGATGTTCGGCTGAGCGCTCACGTTGGCGCTGGCCGGAATCATGTCGAGGAACGATCGGATGACTGCGTCGTGCGCGGTTGGCGGGCTGCCGATGCCCAGCCAGGTCGCACTTGTCGATACGAACGGGCTGTAGACGATTTGGGAGCTCGCGGAGATCGCCACGAGGGCCACACCGACGACTACCGATCGCATTCGGGAACGGGAGGCACCGGAGGCGAACCATCGCGTCATCCCGCGCCGAGGTCCGGCGTCTTCGCTCCCAGGCCCTAGCGCTCGAGGCTGGCGCCGCGTCCACAGCGCACGCAGCCCGCGTCTCGCGACCCCGATGCCGGAGGCCGTTCCGAGGAAGAGGAACGGCATCGTGAGGAACTCATACTGGTAGCCCACGATGCCGCTGTACCCCGGCTCGGCCGTCAGGAGCGCGACGAGGAACCAGGGAATCGCCGGGAGTGCATCTAGGATTCCGAGAGGCCAAGCGAAGAGTCCGTTCCACAATTCTCCCAGTAGGTAGCGGAGCTTGTGGAGTGGGAGGATTCCGAATGCAGCCCCCACCACCGAGGGATGAGTGAAGAGATTCCACAGGATCGCGCTGAGCGAGCCGCCGAGCGGCCCGACCTGGAAGGACGGAGGGGTCGCGGGAGAGAACAACTTGGGGAGCATGAACCAAACGAGCGCGAGCGGCAGCGCGGCCGCGGTCACGGCTAGGGGACGTACCGCTTGCCGCCGCCAACCCGGCTCGGTCCGAGCACTTCGTCTACGGTGCAGCCACAGTCGGCGGAGGCCGAACTGGAGCGCGATCGCCCCGAGGAGAATCGGAGCGTACTCGATGGTCGTGAGAAGCAAGGCGGCCGATGCGACTGCCAGTCGGAGCCTCCGCGTCTCCCACGCGTACCACAATGTGAGGGCTGTGGCAGGAATCAACGACTCTACGTGGAAATCGAAGAACTGAGCCCCCAGCATGGGAGGAGACCCGAGGTAAAGCACGGCGATCAGCACTGCCAGCCAATCGCCCACCCTTCGTCGCGCGAGGCCGAACAGCGGGAAGGCTGAGGCCGCGACCGCCGAGCTCTGGACTACGAAGAGAGTTAGCGGTCCGGGAAAGACGAAGTACGCCGGCACGAAGAGGAAAAGGATCGGACTGAAGTGGACACCGAGGAGGCTTCCGCTGGAATTCCAAGGGAGCTCGGCGGTATAGTAGAAGAGGCGACCTTGTGTCGCTGTGCTCCAGAACGCTTGCTGAAAGATCCCGAGATCCCAGGCGTTCGCGTTGAACGCTAGGTAACGGACGTACTCCAAAGCGGACAGCGCCTCGACGTAGACGACCGCGACAAACAGGAGCACCCAAATTTGCCGAGAGAATGCACCGACCTGCGTTGTGAGCCCGCGCCAGACCGTGTGGAGGATCGACGCAGGGAGGGGTGGGGTAGGGGGGCCCGCGGCGGCCGTCAACCTCTCGTCCTTCCTTCAGCCTCGAGCACGGAGTACACTGACCGTTCCATCTCGGTAGCCATCGTGTCCCAGCCTCGGTGAGTTGATTCCTCCCGAAGTTGCCTCCCAAGCGCGACGCGCGTGGAGTCATCCGAGAGCAGGCGCACGATCGCTTGGGCCAGCTCCGAGACGTCCCCGGGCGCCACGAGCACGGCATCGACTCCGTCGTGGAGCTCGTCGGAGAAGCGGGAGATCCTCGAGGCGATCAAGGCTCGGCCGAGGGAGCCGACGCGGCTAAGGACCGCGCTCCCCCCCCGACTCACGGTCATCGTATACGGAAGGGCGATGACGGTCGCTTCGGCAAGCACCTTCACGAGGGCCTCCTCGGGAAGATATCCCGTCAGCACGACCCGATGTTCCAGACCGAGTTCCCGAATCCGATCGCGGAGCGAGTGCTCGTACTCGCGACCACTCGAACCGATCTCGGGAGAGACCTCCCCGGCGAGCACCAGCCGCACGCGTTCGAAGCCGGGCGGCAGGCTCGCAAAGGCGTCCAAGAGCACCTCGAGCCCCTTCGTCGGATCCAGGAACCCGTGGAATAGTACGGTGGGAGCGGCCTCTTCCTGGTCGTGTTCCGTCTGTGCCCGGGTTGCAGGGGCCCCATACTGATCCCATCCGGGGCTCACTACCCGGATCCGGGCGGGATCGAGTCCGTACTCTTGGCTCAGGATTCGTCCGCTGGTGAGCCCCGGAACGCGGATTAACTCCGACAGGTCGGCAATGGTCCGATAGAACAGTCGAAGGCCGAGACGCACGAGCGGGCCGCGCAGTCGGCGGAACTGAGCGGAGTCGGTCGCCCTGAGTTCGGCCGTGTCAATGACGCTGTGGATCTCCACACCGACCTTGGCTCCTCGGAGTCGAAGCAGGAACAGGAGCACGAGGAACCCGAGATTGCTTGGGAGCCCGCCGTACAACAGGAAGTGGTGATTGACGGTTACGATCGACGGCGGCCCTCGCTGGAGTCGCCCCACGGCGAGCGCCGCGCGGAACGGAAACGACGGACTCCCCCTCGTCCAGACAGCCACCACTCCTTCGTGGGGAGGGCTCCAATTCGGCACGAGGTTTGCGACGACCTTGACCTCTCGTTTGAGGCGGACGTATTGCAGAAGGTCGAAGGCTGACTTGCCGACCCCGCTGTGGTCCGGAGGATAGGTGGAGACGACAATCAACCGGCTCGGCGGAGATTTCACGTTGGCCGGATCGCCTGGCTCACCAGGTGGGGACACGTCCCCATGCTCGGGGCCGGCCGTACCATCACTCTTGGCAATCCGGGCATCGGGGTATGTGTCCGGGCAAGTTTATCAACTCAAGGTCAAATTCAGACGCGCGCGCGGGGAAGCAGGTCCCCGCGGCCGAATCGAGTCTTCCGGGTCCGAGACGAATGCAGCCACTGATATTCGTCACGGAGCCGCTGCTCTCCAACCAGTTCGTGCAATACCGCCTCGTCGTTTCCCTCGCAAAATCACTGCGCCGCGACTTCGATATCACGCTCGCCGCCCCAGCGATCGCCGAGTCCGTTCGCGAGGAGATCGAGGAGCAGGGTCTATCGAGCATCTCGGCGAATGCTTGGTTCCCCCGGCTACGGAGCGTACGGGACGAAACGCCGTCCTTTGCGGTATCCTGGGCTCGTGACGCGCTCATCCGTTCCAATGGTCGGCGGATGGAGCGTCTCCTTCGCGATCATCCGGGGCTGCGCGTCAACTTCTCGATGACAACTTCGTGCCACTCAGACCTTTGGTACGTGCAGGGTCGGCCGATCGGTCCGACCTTGAGGGCCATCGCGCCTTCGCTGAAGCGTTCGCTTCGGATCCCGGCCCAAGTCCTTGGCCCGGGGGCAGCCCTGCTCGACAATCACCACGTTCAGACGATGGCGAACCACTCCAAGGCCGTCTTCGCCAACAGTGACTACCTGAAGACTTGGTTCCGCGACGCCGGGATTCCAGTTGCCGGGACCCTCCCCTCGTGCATCTTCACCACCGACTTCGCCCCGACAACGAGCAACCCTCGGCGGGACTATGCGCTCGTCTATCTAGGTAAGGAGACCGAACTATCCACGGTCCGAAGCCTGATCCGCTCCGGGATTCCGGTAAAGCTGTTTGGAGGGAAGAGCGGGGACTGGTTACCGGATTCGTGGGGTAGGGAACCGAACCTCGATGTCGTCGGCTACGTTTCGAAGGAAGAGCTCCGGGAGCTCTACACGAACGCACTCTTCACTGCCTTCCCCTTCACTGAGGAGCCGTTTGGGCTCGTCCCGATCGAGTCAATGGCCTGCGGCACCCCGGTCCTCACGTACCGGAAGCAAGGGCCAGGGGAGAGTGTGGTCGATGGCGAGACCGGGTGGCTCGTGGACGGACCGGGTGAGTTCCAGTTGGTGGCGTCCCGGATCTTTGCCAACACCTACCCCGAGTCGTGGTCCCAGGCCTCGGTGGAACGATCGCGCCAGTACCATCCCGAGTCCGTGACCGAACGGTGGGCACGCGTCCTGGGTCAACTGGTCGACGGGCTACCCCTAGATCGCCGCTCGGCGCGGATGGAGCCTTTCGCCTCCGGCCAGCGGTTCCTGCCGTCGCGCTGACAGCGCGAAGGTCGCTCGCCGTCGTCCGGTAGCACGACCGGGGATTTCGCGAGTGGATAATAATCGCCAATTACCTCGCGAACTCCCGTGCCGCCTCCGGACCGGTGCCCCGTCTGCGCGGGCGCGATGTTGCGCCCTTCCACACGCTTTCGACGGAGCGGGTGGCCTACCTGGGATTGCCTTGAATGCGACACGGCCTTTGTTTGGCCGCTGCCGGGGCGGGAGGAGCTGACCGCTGCGTACGCCTACGAGGCGTACGGCGATTCGAACTATGGGGCTACCGTTGCCCAAGCGATCGCCTCGAGGCGAATGTTCGATTCCCTCCTCGAGCGGGCGGAGGAATCGTGTCAGGTCCGAGGCTCACTCCTGGACCTCGGAAGCTCGGTCGGCCACCTGCTCGAAGCGGCCGCGCAGCGCGGGTGGAAGGTCACCGGGATCGAACTCGATGCGACGACCGCGCACCTCGTCCGCGACCGGACGGGGTTCGACGTGCGTCCCGGAGTCGCCGAAGAGGTCCTCCCTTCCCTCGGATTCTTTGACCTCATCGTGATGAGCCACTGGCTCGAACACCTGCCGGATCCAAGGACCGCCTTCGCACGCGCGGCTCAACATCTCAGCGCAGGAGGCGGGGTCCTTCTCCGACTACCCAACGCACGATCACAGGGCGCCGGGCTGCTCGGCTCGCTCTGGCCGTGGTACTGCCCACCGTTCCACCTCTTCTACTTCAGCCGTCACGGCGTCGAGTTCCTGGCGCGGGCGAACGGATTGTCGATCGATTGGTTTGAGACGGCGCGAGGTGACGCCCAACCGCTCCCGATCGAGATTCTGAACGCCGCCTATCGGTGGTGGGGTCGGAACAAACCGCGTGGCGCAGCGACACCCGGCGTCGGTGACCTCCTGTCCCATCCGAGTCCGGCCCGTCTCGCTCTCAAGAGATCCGTCATCCGCCTCCGACCGTGGGGCGAACGAATGTTCCCATTCGAGGCAGCCGAGAACACCGAGCTCCGCGTCCTCCTGCGACGCCGCCCGTCAGGTCTATCGAGCCTCAGCTGATTCCCACGCCCCCGCTTGACAATCGAACGGCATTGAGCCGTGGCTAGGCTACCACAATCAAGGCGAGAAGCTGCGGTCACACCGCCCGGCAAGACGTTATCGGCTACCGACCGGATTGGGAGGAACTGGACAGTTCCGCCGATTTCGAGGCGGGGCGCCGGGTGCTTGATGACGGAAGGCGAGACCAGGACTGAACCGCGACGGCGCGAAAAGCCCTCGTTCGCGGACCTTCCGTTGAGCCCCGCCCTCCGTCAGGGAGTCCACGAAATGGGCTATCGCGAGCCGACGCCGATCCAGGAAGGCACCATTCCCACAGCGGTTTCTGGCCGGGACGTCATTGGCACGGCACAGACGGGGACGGGGAAGACGGCTGCCTTCCTCCTCCCAATCCTTGAGCGTCTCCTCAATCGACCGACGGGCCGAATTCACGCGCTAGTGCTCACTCCGACACGGGAGCTCGCCCTCCAGGCTGAGCAGTTCCTGAAGCGGCTCGGCCGGCATACCCGGCTGCGTGGAGCGGCTGTGTACGGTGGAGTCGGCATGGCCGACCAGGAGCGAGCGCTCCGGGGCGGTGCGGAGATCCTGATTGCTACGCCGGGTCGCCTCCTTGACCACATGCGCCGCGGGTACGTCGACTTCCGAGACCTCAGCATCCTCGTACTGGATGAGGCAGACCGGATGCTCGACATGGGGTTCCTCCCCGACGTCCGTCGGATTCTCGAGCGACTGCCACGGGAACGGCAGACGATGCTGTTCTCCGCGACGATGCCGCCCGACGTCGTCCGTCTCTCGCGTGACTTCCTTCGCGACCCGAGGATGGTGCACGTTCCGGAAGCAACGGTGGCGGCCGTCGGGGTCTCCCACCTGGCCCTCCCGGTGCCGGCGCAGCTCAAGACCGACCTCCTCGTCGAACTCCTGCGCGACGTGACTATGTCGAGCGTCCTCGTCTTCGTACGGACGAAGCACCGCGCCGACCGCCTCGCGCGGCAGCTGGAGCGCTACGGGTTCGACGTCGCGACGATCCACGGGAACCGGAGCCAGGGTCAGCGGGTCCGCGCCCTGGAAGGATTCCGGACGGGCGCCCATCGCGTGCTGGTGGCCACGGACATCGCCGCTCGCGGGGTAGACGTGGAGGGCGTCAGCCACGTCGTGAACTACGACGTTCCCCACGAGCCCGAGGTCTACATCCACCGTGTCGGACGGACGGCCCGCGCCCAGCGCCGGGGTGATGCGTTTTCGCTCATCTCGCCCGAAGAAGAACGCGATTTCGGCATGATCGAGCGCATGCTGGGGATGTCGATAACTAGGAGCCGCCTTCCCGGCTTCCGCTACGATGCGGTTGTTCAACGTGAAGGTGGTGGCCCGCCCGAGCGAACTGGGTCGGCCCAAAGGAGGAACGCACCTCGCGGCGGGTCCGGTCGTCGGTACGGCGGCCCGGGCGGCGGGCCACGCCGCGGCGGACGATACTCCGGCGATCGGCGACGGCGCTGATCGTTGAAACCTGCTCGCCGCGGTCTGGGTCGCCTCGGACGGGTCCACTCGCGAGTCCGGAAGAGCGGACGCTCAGAATGGGCGCGGCCAGATTCGAACTGGCGACCTTCACCGTGTCAGGGTGACGTCATAACCGCTAGACTACGCGCCCGCGGCGGCGCGCACCTGGGACCGTCCTTTAACGGTTGTCGCGAGGAGATTCAGCCGTATCCGCCGGGGAAGCTTCCCGGGTCGGCGTTCTCGTTCCAGGTGTAGTAGCCCATCCCCTGGCGCTGCGACTCGGTGACGTCGCTCTTGAGTCCGCTCTGGAGCGAGCCGTAGGTCGACTTGATCTGCTCCTCGATCGAGCGCGCGCGGAGCAGCGCTTCCTTGAGGTGCGACGCCTCGATGAAGTCGGCGTGGGCGACCGTCGCGAGGTCGCCGGCGGTGCGGATGAGCCCGCCGAGCTCGCGGAGTCGGAGCGTCAGCGCGTTCTTCCGGCCATCGAACGTCTCCGCCCGGCGGCGCGCCTCGCGGATGATCTCCATCACCGCTTCTTGCGTCGCGGGCCGGATCCGCCCATCGGTCGCGATCTCCTGAGCGCAGAACTGCGCGAGCTTGAGCCGGTTCTTCTCGGTGTCCGGCATGGTGGTGTCGAGCAGGATCTCGTACCCCCCGCCGCTGATGCGCGAGCGGAGCGGCGAGAGGATCCGGTGGAGGTCCTGGATGTTCGACGCCGCCACGAGAATGAAGTCGCAGGGGACGTTGTCGACGCGCACCGCCGCCCCCCCCGACTGCGGGTTCCGGCCGGAGATCGGGAACCGGCGCTCCTGCATCGCGGTCAGGATGTGCCGTTGCAGGTGGCCCAAGTGTGGAAGCTCATCGATGAAGAGGACGCCGTCGTGCGCCTCGTGGATCGCTCCGGGGATGGTCCGTTCGTAAGGTAACGTCCCGAGCTGGGGGTGCCCTCCGTACGGGTCGTGGCGGACGTCGCCGAGCAGCTCGGTCTCGCTCGCGCCGGTCGCCATGACGAACGTGTTCCGTTCGAGCTTCACGAGGATCTTGCGAGGGCTCTCCTTCTGGAGGGACCGGCGGCGCTCGAGGGCGCGCTGGTCGAGGACCTTGATCCGGTCGCCCGCGCGCTCGTACGCGACGACCTCCTCGACGCCGTTCTTGAGCCGGGTGGTCCGGACCGACTCCTGCGGGTTCCCTCCCGGGCTCACCGTGAGCTCGAGGATCCCGCCGACCAGGTCGCGGAACGGGTTACCGCTCCCGCCGAGCCCCGGGACGACCTGCTTGAGGTTGCTGCAGCTCGGGCAGTACCGGTCGGTCGGGGGGGAGTAGAAACTGCAGCGGGGGCACCGGTATCCGAGCCGCTCCGCGACGGAGGCGGGGGCGTCCGTGGGCAGAATCAGCTCGCCCTCGACCGCTCGGGCCCGCTCCCGCTCGGAGAAGACCTCGTCCGCGGCGACGACCTCGATGCTCGGCCGCTCGGGGTACTCCGGATTGTGGACGACCCGGATCTCCGTCCGGGGCCGGTCGAGATGGAGCGCGAGCGCCTGCGCGGTCATCGACTTGCCGATGCCGGGGGGTCCCACGAGTAGCAGGTGCCGGCGCTGATACGCGGCGATGCGGGCGATCTCGACGGCCTTCTCCTGCCCGATCACCCGCTGGAGCGGGTCGGACGGGATCGGGATCTCGTCCGTCGCGGAGAACTCGTCCAGCGCCTTCGGTGAGCTCTTCGTGCTCTCCGAGGGCTGGGGCGACGTCATCCGTCGGCTCCGGAGACTATTCAGCCACGGTCGGGACGATAAAGGCCGTGGGCGAGCGCCCCTGACGCGCCTACCGTCCGACCGGCCCCGGGCTGGCGTCGGTCTTCGTGAAGATCTTCACACCGTCCGGCACCTTCCCGATCGCTCCGATCCGGCTCCCGACGACGACCTGGATCCCCTTCTCCTGGGAGACATCGAGCAGACGCTGGCTCACGACGCCGTCGAAGACGACGGCTTTCGCCGGGGTCTTGAGGGCGGCGAGCTGGTCGATCATCTCCTTCACCGGGGCTTCCTGGACGACCGCGTCGTCCGCGCCGAGGAAGACGCCCTTCGAGGAGTTCTCGAGACCGGCGAGGACGTCGAAGTAGCGCTGGAGCTCGGGGGAGAGCGGCGGGGGCGGAGGCGGGGGAGGGGGCGGCGGCGTGGCCGGTCGGGCCACGGCCGGAGGAGGCGGAGCCGGCATCCGGTCTCCGCCCTCGCGGCGCCCGCCCCCGCGTTCGTCGCGGCGCTCGGGCCTCGGCCCGGCGGGGGACCCCTCGGGCCGCTCCTCCATCGGCGCGCGGCTCGCGCCCGTCGACTCGTACCCCGACATCTCGAGGTACTGGTTGATCGGGAGCTTGTTCCGAAGGCACTTCACGAGCTGCTTCTGCGTGAGCTCCTCCACCTCCGTCCCGCGCGGGGCGCGCGCGACGTAGTCGATGTCCATCGTCTGGAGCATCTCGCGGAGGATCAGTTCGCCCGCCCGATCGCCGTCCGTGAAGACGGTCACCGTCTTCCCGCGGGAGAGGTCCTTCACCGTCTGCGGGACGCTCGTCCCCTCGACGGCGATGACGTTCTTGATCCCGCACCGCAGCAGGTTCAGCACGTCGCTGCGGCCCTCGACGACGATGAGCGCGTCGGCCTGGTCGATGTTCGGCCCGGCGGGGAGGTGCTCCGGTCCGTAGGTGGTGATCTCCTCGACCTGGACGGCCTTGCGGACGGCCTCGGTGAGGTCGATGCCGACCCCCTTGCTCTCCTCCTGCATCCGGCCCAGGATCAGCTTGGCGCGCTCGACGACCTTCTGGCGCTTGGAGATCCGGATATCCTCGACGCTCACGACCTCGATGCGGGCGCGGCACGGTCCGATCCGGTCGACGGTCTCGAGTCCGCTCGCCAGGATGGCGGTCTCGACCTGGTCGAGCGAGGAGGGGATCAGGATCTCCCCTTCGCTCTTCCCCTTGCGGGAATCGATCTCGACCTCGATCCGGCCGATGCGGCCGGATTTCTGGAGGTCCCGGAGATCGAGCTCGTCGCCCAGGAGTCCTTCGGTCTGTCCGAAGACCGCGCCGACGACGTCGGGCTTGTCGATGACCCCGTCGGCGGCGATGCGGGCTCGGACCATGTACTTCGCGGCGTTTGGATCACTGCTCATGGTTGCTGTCCTCGTTGGTTGGCGGACGCGGGGCGCTTTGGCCCCGGCTCTTGAGGACGGATACTAGCCCGAACGCCCCGGAAGCGAAGCGCGGCTCGGGAAACCTGGACGCAACCCGGGGGTCAGCGTGGGTCGGGAATCCGTGAGTCGTGCCGTCACAAGGGGCCTGGATGGTATCCGTCTAAGGAGTCGTCCGACCCGAACATTCGGTCATGGGTATATAAAGGGACGCGACCCGCCCCGGGGGAGGTTCCCGAGAGGGGCGCGACCGAAATGAAACGAACTCGACGTCCTCGGCCCGCCCGTCGGCGGACGCGGCGCTCGGACGGCCGCGAGCTGATCGTTCTCCTCCGCGGCCCAATGGGGGCGGGGAAGACCACCCTCATGCGGGGCCTCGCGCGCCGCTCCCCGTACCGATTCTGGACCCTCGACGCCGATGCCGCGACGAACGGGCACCCGAGCGACCCGTGGGGGGAGCACCTCGACGTGGAGTGGCCGATCGAGATCGCGATCCTCGCGTTGCACGCTCGGATCGTCCTGAACCGCGGCCGGAACTTCATCATGGACTCGGGAGATCTCCTCGACCGTCGCACGGTCGACCGATTCCTCCAGCTGATCGGGCGGTCCCGAGCGGACCCGCACGTCCTCCTGATCCGGCTGAAGGTCTCCCCCGAGGTCGCGGTGCGCCGAAAGACGACGGTCGCGGCGGCGTACGTTCGAGCGAGCCACCAGGGGTGGCAGCCGGTCCCCGTTCCCGGCGAGGTCGTGATCGACGTCGACGATCGTAGGGTCGCGGACGTGCTGCGGAACGCGCGTCGAATCCTGCGCTCCCGATTCGGCGCCCTCCGAACCCGACGTGTACCGGCTCCGCGCCGGGTCCCGAGGCGGCCCCGTGCACGACGGAGTTTTTCGACAGTACGCCGCCGGTCCGCGAGTGCTTCTTTATAATTGGGTCGACTACGCGGCCGCGGAGTTACTTCTCGATGCCCCGTCGCAAGGCCCGCACGGTAGCGATTGTCCCCGGCGACCCCGCGGGCCCGGCGGAGCCCCCCGGCCCGGACGACAGCTTCGTCGACTCGCTTCGTAACGACCTCGCCCAGGCGCGACGCGCGAGCACGCCGAAGCCCGCCGAGGACCTGACGCACCGCGCGGAGCTGAACCGCCGGATCCTCCAGGACCTCTGGGAGGTCCACAACCAGTTCGAGGAGGTGAGCGTCCACCTCACGATCGACCCGTCCCAGACGCTGTTCGCGACGTTCGTCGACTACCCGACCAAGTGGACGTTCAAGGACTCGTTCGATTTCGCGGGCGTGAAGACGATCGAGCTCCGCGACCGCACCCCGGGGTGGGTCGGCCACACGCTCCGCTTCTGGTACTATCCCACGACCGAGGGGAAGAACCATTTCCGCGGCGTCTTCGAGTGGTGCGAAGGGGAGACGTACCACCGCTACACCGGCTGGATGCGGATGATCACCCAGGTGGTCCTCCACGACTCGCCCGAGACGGGCGTGAGCCTCCGCTCCCTCCACCAGATGCTCCGCGACCTCGTCGTCCAATGGTACGGGGCGCATCTCGAGAAGCGGCCCGAGAAGCTCACGGAGCACCTCAAGGCGAAGTACCCGCGGGGCGCGTCGTTCACGCGCGAAACGTACCGGGAGTAGCCGGGTTGCGCCCGTCGCGGCGCGCGCCGTGCCGTTCGCTCCAACGGTTGAAATATCGCCGCGCGTCTCGGCGGCCTGAACCGCGGCGGATGCGCCGTCGGAACGGCGCCGCCCCGTCCCGACCGTTGGGCGCGCCGTCGCCGTTCGGGGGAGGCTGAGCTCGGTGCGGGACCATCTGGTGGCGTTCTTCGAGACCCACCAGCGGCTCATCGAAGCGGACGCGCTGAGGTTGCTCCTGTCGTCGCCCGAGCCGCTCCTGCTCTCCCGTCAGGTCCTCGACGCGACGCACGACGACCGGCCGTTCGTGACGCGGGAGATCGTGGAGGAGGTGCTCGCCCACCGCTCGCCGATCTCCGGCGGTTGGGCCCCCGCCGCTCCCCGATCGGAAGCGGTCGACGCCGGGTCCTCTCCGCTCGACGTCGCCCGGGCCCCGCCGACGTACTCGCTGATCGGCGAAGGGTTCCTCACGACGGCCCACCGCCGGGACGCCCTGAGCGAGTACAGCGAGCTGTTCCGCTCGCGGTATCGCGCGCTCGCGCGGATGATCCGCGGACGCGCGGAGCTCCCTCAGCCGCGCTCGGTCCGCGAGATCGCGGGGACCGAGGGGACGACTTCCGTCGTCGGGCTCGTGCGGGAGATCCGGCGCACGCCGCAGAAGGGGCACACGATCGTGACGCTCGAGGACGAGACCGGCGCGGTCGAGGTGCTCGTCCCGAAGGAGGGTGCGGCGGGCCGTACCCCGCTCGTCTCGGACGAGGTGATCGGCGTGCGGCTGAAGATGAACCGCGACCGCCGCCGCCTGCCGCTCGTCGAGCATCTGGAACGCCCCGACGTGCCGAGCCGCCGAAGCGGTCGCCGGGCCGACGGGCCGAACCACGTCCTGTTCCTCTCCGACCTCCACGTCGGGAGCAAATCGTTCCTCGCCGACGACTGGGGTCGGCTCGTCGGATTCCTCCGGGGCGAGGGTTCCGGGGCGGCGCTGGCCGCGGCGATCGACCACGTCGTGGTCGCGGGCGACCTTGTCGACGGGATCGGCATCTACCCGAACCAGGACCGGGACCTCGCGGTCCACGACATCGTCGAGCAGTACACCGAGCTCGGGCGACGGCTCCGGGAGCTCCCCGAACGGCTCTCGATCGTCGTCCTGCCGGGCAACCACGACGCCGTCTGCCCCTCCGAGCCGCAGCCGGCGATCCCGCCCGCGCTCGCGGCGAGGCTCCCCGCGAACGTTCGGTCCGTCGGGAATCCCTCGACGTTCGCGCTGAACGGCGTCGTGGTCCAGGCGTACCACGGGCGGAGCTTCGACGATCTCATCCCGGCGATCCCGGGCGCGACGTACGCCCGCCCGACCGACGTGATGAAGCTCATGCTCCAGATGCGTCACCTCGGGCCGATCTACGGCGGACGCACCCCGATGACCCCGCAGGGCCGCGACGGGCTGCTCGTCGACCCGACGCCGGACATCCTCGTGACCGGCCACGCGCACACGTTCGGCGTCGACAGCTACCGCGGCGTACGTCTGCTGAACGCCTCGGCCTGGCAGGCGGAGACGGAGTACCAACGGATGCGGAACATCACGGCGGTGCCGGGACGGGGCGCCGCCGTCGACCTCTCGACGCTCGCGGTCACCGAGATCGACTGCACCGGCTCCACGGTCCGCATCGCCCCGGTCGCCGGGTGACCGTCGCCGTAGAGAGCGCGCCGAGCGGGGACGACGTGCGCCTCGTCCTGACGACGTTCCCCGACCGGCGGACCGCCCGTCGCATCGCGCGCACCCTGATCGACGAGCGGACCGCCGTGTGCGTCCATCTCGTCCCGATCGAAGCGACGTACGTCTGGAAGGGGGAGGTCGAGGAGGCGAAGGAGTGGCTGGCGGTTTTCAAGACGGTCGCGTCGAGAGTTCGCGGCCTCATGCGGCGCCTCGCCGAGGAGCACCCGTACGAGGTGCCGGAGATCGCGGAGCTGCGGGCCGGGCGCGTCGCAGGCCCCTATGCCCGGTATCTCCGAGCGGAGCTCGAACCGGGTCCGAAGGGGAGGCCTACGCGTCGGGGAGGACCGCGAGGCCGGGCAGCACCGCGCCTTGGACGAACTCGAGGGCGGCGCCCCCCCCCGTAGAGATGTACTGGAACGAGCCGGCGAGCCCCAGGTCCTCAGCGATCCGCGCGGAGTCGCCGCCGGCCGCCACGTGGTAACCCGCGATCTGGCCGAGTCCGGCGAGGACTTCCCGAGTGCCGGGAGCGAAACGGGGGTCTTCGGCGAGCCCGAGCGGGCCGTTCCAGAAGACGGTGCGCGAGTCGTGCAGGACGGCGTAGAACCGGTCGCGGGTCTGCGGACCGATGTCCCGCGCGACCCCGTTCGGGATCGGATGCCCGATCTCCGCGTGCTGGGCGTCCTTCGCTCCGGGAACCTCGTAGAGCAGGTCGACGGGCAGGTGGACCTTGGTGCCGGCCGTCTCGGCGGCGGCCAGGAAGGAACGGATGTCGAGGTCCAACCCCTCCTCGACCGGTGTCGCGCCGAGATCGACGCCCTGCGCCTTCAGGAACGGGAAGGCGAGGGCTCCTCCGATGAGGATCGCATCGGCGCGCTGGGTCAGGCTCGCCAGGAGCGGCAGCTTGTCGGCGACCTTCGCGCCGCCGAGGAGCGCCACGTACGGTCGGTCGGGGCCATCCACGAGGCGGGAGAGCTCCCGGACCTCGCGTTCGACTAGGAGGCCCGCGAAGCTCGGAAGGCGCTTGGGCACGCCGACCGTCGAGGCGTGGGCGCGGTGGAGCGTACCGAACGCCTCCTCGACGAACAGGTCGCCCAGACGGGCGAGCTCGGCGGCGAACTTGGGGTCGTTCGCCTCCTCGCCCGGATGGAACCGCACGTTCTCGAGCATGAGGAAGTCACCGTTCGCGAGCCGCGCCGCACCCTCCAGGGCGTGGATCCCGACGATGTCGTCGGCGACGGGAACCGGCCGGCCCAGCATCGAGCTCAGCCGACGGGCCACCGGCTTCAGCGAGAGTCGGGGGTCACGCTTTCCGTCGGGCCGCCCCAGGTGCGAGATGAGGATCGTGCGCGCGCCCTCCGTTTCGAGGTGCTTCAGGGTCGGGAGCGTCTCGACGATCCGACGGTCGTCCGCCACCATCCCCTGACCGGTCAAGGGGACGTTGTAATCGACCCGCACGAGGACCCGACGGCCGCGGACGGAGGCGGAAGTGACGTCGCGTTTGGCCGTCACCTCGCTAGGCGATCCCTCCTCCCGTGAGGGCGCACCGGGTCCCTCGGTCGGGGGGTCTCGGCGGCGGTCGAGGCGTCGCGGCGAGCGGGATCCGCCGGAGGTTCCCCAACGGTTCCCTCGTCGGGTCGGCCCTGGGGATCGGTGCGGAAACGTCCACGGGAAACGGCGTTCCGGATGAGGCGGCGGCGATAAGCGTTCAGCCGCGGGTTCGGTCCGCCGCCGGTACCGGGAGGGAGCGCCTCGCCCCCGCGCCACCCAGGGTCGGTCCCGGAAGGCTGCGTCTCTTCCGTCGGCGAAACCGCGCCACTACCCTCCGGGTCGCTGGAA
Source organism: Thermoplasmata archaeon (assembly GCA_035656255.1). Classification (GTDB taxonomy): domain Archaea; phylum Thermoplasmatota; class Thermoplasmata; order Lutacidiplasmatales; family UBA184; genus Lutacidiplasma. Next base: position 194,867 of record DASRSV010000017.1, on the reverse strand, counting down.
GGCGGAGCCCGCTCGCGGCGCCTAGGCGAAGGATCGCCCCCGAGATCGCGTCCACCTCCGTGCGTCGCCCCGCGTCGACGTCCTGGAGCATGCTCGACCGGTTCTCCGCCGTCTTCTGCACCACCCGCCAGAGGTCGCGCTCGACCTCGGCGTCGGTGAACTCGAATCCCTCCGCGCGCGCGACCTCGAGCGCTTCGTGGAGCAGCGCGAGGGCCTGCCCGCGCCACGGGTCCTTCGCGAGCCGACCGTTCACGATCCCATGGTCCGCGGTGACCGGATTGATGGCGGCGTTCACGAGCAACTTGCGCCAGACCTCTCGAGGAAGGTCGCCGGCGGTCTTCGTCGGGATCCCCGCGCCCGCAAGGAGACGGCCGAACCGGGCGACCGCGCTCGTGGCCGCGCCGGCCTCGGCGCTCCCGAGCAGGACCTCGCCTTCCCCGGTCTGGCGCACGACGCCGGGCCGCACGAACTGGGCCGGCACGGTATTGATGCCGCGGACCACCCAGCGGGGCGCGTCGGGCCAACCCGCGAGGCCCAGGGCCGCCAGCGCCGCGCCCTCGATCCCGATCCCGTTCTGAAGCATGAGGAGCGGTGCTGGGGGGGCGACCTGGGCGCCGATCGTCGCCGCCGCCGCCTCGACGTCGTAGCTCTTCACGGTGAGCAGCACCCCGTCCGTCGAAGTCTCGTGCGGGAGGCGCTCGACCGCCGCGACGCGGTAGGTGCCCTCAACCCGGCCCTCGACGCGCAATCCCCGGTCGCGAACGGCGGCCGCGTGCGCGGGTCGGGCGACCAGAAGCACGTCGTGACCGGCCCCCGCGAGCCGGGCCCCGAACAGGCTGCCGATGGCGCCGGCCCCGAAGACCAGGACCCGCATCCGCGTGCGGGTCTCAGCCGAGCTTCCGGACGAGCTCGGCGAAGCGGCGCGTGCCGCCCCACTCGCGACGGAGGACCGAGAGCAGTCCCTCGTAGTAGCGGACCTGCTCCTGGGCCTGCTTGAGCTGCGAGGCGAGGAACTCCTCTTCGCGGAAGAGACCGCTCAACTCCGCCTCCGCGCTCTGGCGCGCCGAGACGAGGTGCGCGAGCCTATCGTGCAGGGAGCTGGAACTGGGCCGTCGCATGGGTTCCTGCGGCGAGGGCGGCGGTGCGGGAGCGGGACGAGATGGCGGCCGAGAGCTCCGCGAGCTGGGCCAGCTCGCGCTTGATCCGGCGCAGCTGCGTCCTAAGCTGGTTGCGCCGCGCCCGGACCTCCGCGAGAGTGCGGCTCAGCACGTCACGGCGACGCCGCCAGTTGTCGCGCTCCTGGAGGCTCAGGAGGGCCGCGTCGATGTCCATCCGCGGGCGGCACGCGGTCGAACCTGAATGAACCTTTCGACCGGGAGGGCCGCCCGCCCGTCGGGAGGACGCACGTCCGGATGCACCCGCCTACCCCGCAGGGGACGGCGGCGAAACGACTTGTGGCCCCGAGGGGGGCGTCGGCCGTGGGCGCCCGAAAGGCCCCGGCGTCCCGCCGGGCGGAGCGTCCACCCGCCGGGAAGGCGGGGTTGAGGACGGCGCCCGGTTCCGCGTGGGATCGATTGAGGTCGCGCCTCGCCCGGCACGTCGCGCGGGGAGCGGTTCCCGGGCTCGTCGCGGTCGTCCGGTCGGGGGAGGAACAGCGCACGGTCGTGCTCGGGCACCAGGCGCTCGATGCGCCGACGCCGATGAGCGAGGGGACGATATTTCGGATCTCGTCCCTCACGAAGCCGGTCGTGGCGGTCGCCGCGCTCCAGCTCGTCGAGGACGGCCAGATCTGCCTCGATGAGCCCGTCGACCGGTGGCTCCCCGAACTCGCCGGCCGCCGGGTGCTTCGCGGCGTGGAAAGCGACCTCGACGATACGGTCCCGGCCGCTCGACCGATCACGGTGCGGGACCTCCTGACGTTCCGGCTCGGGTTCGGGATCGTCATGGCCGAGCCCGGCACGTACCCCATCCAGAGGGCGACCGACGAGTTGCTCCTCGGTCAGGGGCGACCCCTCCCTCAGGTCCCCCCACCGCCGGACGAGTGGATCCGTCGGTTCGGGACCCTCCCACTCATCCACCAACCGGGGGAGCAGTGGATGTACAATACCGGGTCCGACGTGCTGGGGGTGCTCATCCGCCGCATCGCCGGCCGCCCCCTCGAGCAGTTCCTCCGGGAACGCCTCTTCGTCCCCCTCGGGATGACGGACACCCGCTTCAGCGTCCCCGCCGACCGGATCGGCCGTTTCGCTACGAGCTACCTATCGCGACCCGACGCACGAGGGCTCGACGTCTACGACCGAGCGGAGGACGGACAGTGGAGCCGCCCCCCGCGGCCTTCCCGTCGGGCGCGGGCGGCCTCGTCTCGACCGCGAGCGACTTCGTCGCCTTCGCCCGGATGCTTCTCGGTCGCGGAGCGCTCGGGGATGTCCGGGTGCTCTCCGAGCGGAGCGTCGAGGCGATGACCCACGACCAGCTGACCCCGGCCCAGCGGAGCGCGTCCGACTCCGTCCCGATGTTCCTCGGCGAACGCGGATGGGGGTTCGGCGTCTCGGTATTCACCGGGCGAGGCCGGGGGGTCGCCGTCCCCGGGGCGTACGGCTGGGACGGCGGCCTCGGGACCTGGTGGTGCACCGACCCCTCCCGCGGGCTGATCGCGTTGCTGTTCACGCAGCGGGGGATGAACTCGCCCGAGCCGGACCCGATCCCGACCGACTTCTTCGACCGCGTCGGGCCGTTCGACGGCGGCTGAGCGGCGGTCGCCGGCCCCCGCACCGTTATCGGTCGAACACGGTCGGCGCGCGCGGAGCGGGCTGGCTATGGGTCGCGCGTCGAAGATCGCGGTGCTCGGGGCGGGGAACGTCGGGGGCACGCTCGCCCAGCGGCTCGCGGAGGCGGATCTCGCGAAGGAGGTCGTCCTGATCGACATCATCGACGGGCTGCCGCAAGGCAAGGCGCTCGACATCCAGGAGTCGGCGCCGATCCTCGGCTTCTCGACGCGCGTCCACGGATCGACCGACCTGTCGGCGCTCGCGGGCGCCGACGTCGTGGTCGAGACGGCCGGCCTCGCGCGCAAGCCGGGGATGAGCCGATCGGACCTGCTCGGGAAGAACGCGGCGATCGTCGGCGACCATGCCAAGGCCGTCCAGCGTCACGCGCCGGACGCGGTGGTCGTCGTGGTGACGAACCCGGTCGACGCGATGACCTACTGGTTCCGGGAGGTCTCGGGCCTTCCCGCGGCTCGGGTCTTCGGCGAATCCGGAACGCTCGATACCGCACGGTTCCGCTGGTTCGTCGCCGAGCATCTGGGGGTCGCGCCGCGGGACGTGACCGGCTTCGTCCTCGGAACCCACGGCGACACGATGGTCCCGGTGCTGTCGCTGGCGAACGTCGCGGGGGTTCCGATCCGGAACCTCGTTCCCGCCGAGCGGCTCGAGGCTATCGTGGAGCGGACGAAGAAGGGCGGCGCCGAGATCGTCGACCTGCTCAAGATGGGGAGCGCGTACTACGCCCCGTCCGCGACGCAGGCGGAGCTCGTGGAGTCGGTCGTCCGCGACGAGCGGCGGCTGCTCCTCGTGACCGCGATGTTGAACGGGGAGTACGGGGCGAAGGGGATCTACCTGGGCGTCCCGGCGGTGATCGGGCGAGGCGGGGTCGAGCGGGTCCTCGAGGTCGAGCTCACCAAGGACGAGCGGTCCGCGCTCGACCGGAGCGCCGAGGCCGTCCGGACGGACGTGGCGCTCCTGGGCGCGCTGCCGTCCGCCCCGTAGCCTTCCGGGGAGTCACGTGGGCCCCGATCCGGGGGCCGATGGTCTGAAACTCCCCGTCGACCTACGCTGATCCGCGGATGGCCGAACCGAACAGCGGGGGCACCGAAGGCCGCGCGCAGTTCGTCGAGATCAAGCGGCGGCTCGGGACGCTCCGGTTCTCGACCGACTCGCCCGACCACGCGCACATCACGGTGAAACCGGCGGTCTGCGAGCAATGCCCGCACTCCCGGTGCACGTTCGCCTGCCCCGCCCAATGCTACGAGCGGATCGAGGGCCGCCTCGTCTTCCGCTACGAGGATTGCGTCGAGTGCGGCGCCTGCGCGATCGCCTGCGACCGGGGCTCCGTCACCTGGAACTTCCCCCGCGGCGCCCACGGCGTCCGCTACGCCTACGGCTGACCCGGGGTTCGGCGTTCGCCTCCACGGGTAGATTCAAACCCCGAACGTTCGCTCGAACAGTCGGAGCGCCCGCTACGACGACCGTCGCGCCGCCCGCCTTCGCGGGCCTGTTCCCGTACCGAGTTCGACCGGGGCAGGAGACGCTGCTCCGGGCGGTCGGCGAGGTGGGCCGGAGCGGAGGCGCCCTGCTGGTCGACGCCCCGACCGGGTCGGGGAAGACCGTGGCGACGTTGGCGGCGCTCGTCGAGCACGCCGAGGCGGCCGACCACCGCGTCGTCTACCTGGTCCGGACCCACGCCCAGGAGGCGCAGGTGCTCCAGGAGATGCGCGCCATCGCGCGTCGGGCGGAGCGCCCGATCCTGGCGGTCGGGCTCGCGGGCCGGCAGAGCCGCTGCCTGCTCCTCGAGGGGCTCGCCGAGATGAAGGGGGCGACCGCGGAGGAGCACGGGAAGCTGTGCGCCGACCGCAAGCGCGCCACGGCGGAGGCGTTCGAGAAGGGGCTCCCCTTCGAGCCCGGCGGCGACCTCCCCGAGGGGGCGGCGGTCGACCTCACCGACCTGGACGGCTGCGTCTACTACGCGCGCCTCCTCCAGACCGACGTCGACGCGCTCGCCGACCAGTTCGCCGCGAAGCTCCCGACGCCGCGCGAGTTCGACGACTTCGGCCGGAACGAGAACCTCTGCCCGTACGAGCTCGCGAAGCGGCTGTGCGCCCGGGCGCGGGTGGTCACCGCGCCGTACGCCTTCTTCTTCCACCCGCGGATCCGCGCCTCGCTCCTCAACTGGCTCGGCGTCCCGATCGAGCGGGTCGACCTGGTCGTCGACGAGGCGCACAACCTCCCCGACTACCTGCGCGAGATCGCGACCGTCGCCCTACCGCACGAATCGATCCGTCGCGCCCGCGCCGAGATCGCCGACCGCGGCGACTTCGCGCTCCCCGACGGACCGAACGCGGGCAAGCTCGTCGAGGTGATCGGCTCGGCGGTCGACCAGCTCATCCGCACCTACGCGCGGGAGGACGACGGTCTCCTCCCGCCCGGCGCCCTCGAGGACGCGCTCCTGACCGAGCTCGGCGGGACCTCCCACCGGCTCGACACCTGGCTCGGGGCGCTCGCCACCTGGGGGGAGCAGCTGAGGGACGAGCGACGCAAGCAGCGGCGGCTCCCCCGGTCGTGGGTGCACTCGGTGGCGCTCTCCGTCCTCTCCTGGCCCCAGCTCGAAGCGCCGATGTACGTGAAGGTCGCGACCCGCTCCCCGCGCCGCACCCTGGAGGCGTACGCTCTCGATGCGTCCGGGGCGGCGGAGCCGGTCCGCACGGCGCACCTCTCCGTCCACCTCTCGGGCACGCTGCGTCCGATCGACGAGTACCGCAGCGCGCTCGGGCTCGCGGAGGGGACCCGCGAGCTCGAGGTCCCGCCGTTCTTCCCACCCGAGCACCGACGAATCTTCTACGACCCGAGCGTGAGCACCCGCTACGAGGACCTCCTCGGCGACCCCGGGATGATCGAGCGGATCGCCGACCGGTGCGCCGAGGTGCTCGAGGCCCTCCCCGTGCGGACCGCGGTCTTCTTCCCGAGCTTCGACCTCCTGGAGCGCGTCCTCGGGGCGGGGCTCCACGCGGCGCTCCCGGAGGGGACCGTCATCGAGTCGCGGCGCGTCTCGATGGGCGACCTCTGGAAGTCGATCGACGGCTTCAAGCGCGGGCGCCACGACGGAGCGCTCCTGGGCGTCATCGGCGGACGGATCGCCGAGGGCGTCGATTTCCCGGACGACGAGCTCGAGGCGGTCGTCATCGTGGGGATCCCGTACCCGCGTCCGAGCGCCCGTCGCGAGGCGCTCAAGACCTACGTCGACCGCGGCTCGGGCCGCGGGTGGGCGTACTGCGTCGACGCGCCGGCGCAGCGCCTGATCCTCCAGGCGCTCGGGCGGATGATCCGCTCCGAGCACGACCGGGGCATCGCCGTCATCCTCGACCGTCGCGCGCCTTTGTTCCAGGAGGTCCTGCCGGGACTGCAGCCCCTCCAGAACCTCGACGCGGAGGTGCGCGCGCTGTTCGGGCGGCGCGCTCCCCGATGGACGCCCGCGACGAACTAGGACCGCCGCGGGCCGGCAGCCGCCCGTCGTCAGAATCATATTGCCGCCCACATCGGCGGGAGCGGCCGTGATCATCACCCGAACCCCGCTGCGCGTGAGCTTCGCGGGCGGCGGGACCGACCTCGCGGACTACTACCGGGCCCACGGCGGAGGGGCGGTCGCGAGCGCGGCGATCGACCGCTACATCCACGTCCTCGTGAACGACAAGTTCGACCGGTCGATCCGGGTCGCCTACTCGCGGACGGAGAACGTCGACGACCTGGACGCGCTCCAGCACGGGCTCGTGCGCGAGGCGATGCGGCTCACGGGCGTGACCGAGGCGGTGGAGGTCCACACCATCGCCGACATCCCCGCCGAGGGGACGGGGCTCGGCTCGTCGTCGTCGCTCACGGTCGGCCTCCTGAACGCGCTGTTCGCCTACAAGGGCGAGCTGCGGGACCCGGCGGAGCTCGCCGCCGACGCCTGCCGGATCGAGATCGAGATCCTCGGGGGAACGCTCGGCAAGCAGGACCAGTACATCGCCGCGTTCGGGGGGGTCCAGTACTTCGAGTTCCTGGCCGACGACTCGGTCCGCTCCTTCCCGATCCCGCTCGCGCGCACGGACCGCGAGGGGCTCTCCCAGCACCTCTCGCTGTTCTATACGGGGGTCACGCGGAGCGCGCAGACGCTCCTCAAGGACCAGAACGCGCGCACCGCCCAGAACCTGGAGTCGCTCACCGAGATGCGGCGGCTCGCCGGGGAGGCGCGGCAGGCGCTCGTGCGCCACGACTGGGCGGCGCTCGGTCGGACCCTGGACGCGGGCTGGCAGCTCAAGCGGGGGCTCTCGAACGGCATCACGAACCCCCAGATCGACGACTGGTACGCGCGCGCGAAGGCGGCGGGCGCATGGGGGGGGAAGATCACGGGCGCGGGCGGCGGGGGGTTCCTCCTCGCGATCCACCCTCCCGAGAGGAGCCGTGAAATAGAGGCCGCCTTGGCCCCGATGATGCGCCTCCCCGTCCGGATCGTTCCGGAGGGCTCGCGCATCCTGTTCGTGGGACGGTGAGCGCGTGGGGGAAGCGATCGAGCCGTACGTGAAGCGGTACGTCGAGGAGACGCGCGCCGCCCTCACCGACCCGTACCTCGCGCACGCCATCGCGCAGATCGTCCCGATCCTGCTCCGGGCCCGCGAGGACGGGCGGACGATCTACTTCTTCGGCAACGGCGGGAGCGCCTCGACGGCGTCGCACTTCGTGGTCGACATCGGCAAGGCGACGATCCGCGGCGACGGCCGCCGCTTCAAGTGCATCGCGCTCGTCGACAACGTCGAGAGCGTCACGGCGTGGGCGAACGACGCCGAGTACGCGAAGGTCTTCTCCGAGCAGCTCAGGACGCTCGCCCAGAAGGGCGACGTCGCCGTCGGCATCAGCGGGAGCGGCAATTCGCCGAACGTGCTGCGGGCGGTCGAGATGGCGAAGACGATGGGGCTCCCGACGATCGGGCTCTCAGGGATCGGCGGCGGGAAGCTCAAGGGGATGGTCGACGTCTCCGTGGTCGTCCCGTCGAACAGCATGCAGCACACGGAGGACGTCCACCTCCTCATCTGCCACCTCCTCACCGCGTACCTCCGGGACGAATCCCCGGCGGCGCACGGATGACGGTCCACGTCCGCGACTACATGGTGCTCGAGGTCGAGCACCTCAAGGAAGGCGCGACCGTCGGGGAAGCGATTGAGAAGCTCCTGAGGAGCCGCCACCACGGCTTCCCGGTCACGGACGACGACCGGAAGCTCGTCGGCTTCGTGAGCGCGAAGGAGCTTCTGAGGAACGTCCACCGCAAGGAGACCGCGCTCCGCGAGATCATCCGGCCCGGGACGTACACGGCGACCGCCGACATGTCGCTCGACGACGTCGCGCGGATCATGTTCCGCTTCGGACTCCGCGACCTCCCGATCACGGACGCGGACGGCCGGCTCTGCGGGGTCGTCTCCAACCTCGACATCGTCCGTTCCCACTTCGAGCGCGCCTCCCCGGCGAAGGCGGAGACGCTCCGCGGCCTGCTCACGCAGCGGTACGACCTCCCGTTCTCGTTCCGCCGCGGACTCGTGCCGCTCCAGCGGCTTCGGCCGACCCAATGGAAGGTGTACGAGGACGAGCTCGAGGGCCGGCGCTACGAGCTCGAGCGGGGGTTCGCGGAACCGGTGCTCGTCCTGCAGAAGGGCGACCAGTTCCTCCTCATCGACGGCCACCACCGCGCGCTCGCCGCGCAGGAGATGGGGCTCGCCCAGCTGCAGGCGTTCATCCTCACGTCCGACAAGCCGCACGAGTTCGCGCAGCTCGAGACGGGCCTCGAGAAGCAGGCGACCGAGCACCACCTCGCCTCGCTCGGCGACGTCGAGGTCGACCGTTCCGCCCACCACCCCCTCCTCGAGGTCACCACCCAGCTCATCCGCCGGTTCGAGACGGTCGAGCCGAAGGCGGTCGAGGTCGACGAGTCGACCCGCTCGACCTGAGCGGGAGTCGCTTGTCCCTCCTCCGGGTCTCGCCGGCTACGCTCGGCCACCGGTGGGCGCCACGTAGTAGGTCCGTGTCACGGTGCCGGTGAGCCCGGATCCGTGCGCCGAGATCCCGACGGAGGAGCCCGAGGCGATCGGGGCGCCCAGCACAAAGTAGACCACGTCCGAGTTCGCGAGCGTATTGTTCCCGGGAGGAGCGTTTCCGGTCGGCCCACCCGCTGAGGTGCATGGAGTCGAGGGAGTCGGGCTACCTTGGTCCCAGGCGCCGGCGCTTCCCGACCAGATCCCCTTCAGTGTGCCCTGGGAGCTCACGACACACACGGACTGGATCGGGATCGCCACAGAGTGCGGATCGAACACCTGAAACGACAGCGCGGAAAGGGGCACCCCCACTGGTGGCAGCGGCGGGGGGTATGGGGTGGAGTTGAGGGACACGAGCAGAATCGTGGGGACCTTCCCCAGCTGGACCGGCCCGAGGCCGAAGTAGGCGCCCAGCGGAAACTCGCCGGGGCATCCGCAGGTCACGCGCGGGGAGGCGAAGACGACCCAGCCGAGTCCGAAAACGAGGGCCACGGCCACGGCGACGCCGATGAACGTCTGGACGACCCGGGACCGGGAGCGCCGACGCCCGACGATGATCGGCAGGACGGGATCCCAGAACGGTCCGCCCGCCGTCATCCGACCCTCCCGCGATCCTCGCTCTGGGTATCGCCGACCCACTACATGCCTCGTCGCGTTCGACCGGAGTCTTCGCCACGGGACCGACACTGAGGCCCGGGGCCACGGGGCTTGAGGGAGGAGAGGAGCTCGCCCGCCTGCAGGAATCCGTACTAAGTCGATATCAACCGCTCCCGGTCGGAAAGACCCGGTAGCGCTCCGATGATCGGCCGGGCCCGCGCAGGTCACGGCGGGAGCGCCGGAGCGACGTGCGTCGTCGTGGGTCTGCTTCTGCTCGTGGGGGGCCTCACGGCGCGCCCGGTGTCCCCGCCCTTCCCCGGGTCGTCGGTTCGACCTTCCGTGAGCGGCGGGAACCCCGGCAGCGGGCACTCGAACCTCACGAACTACACCGTGAACGCGACCGATGCCCCGAGCTTCATCCCGAACGGCATGACCGTCCCTGCCGGGAACGTCCTCTCGCTCCAGCTCGTGAACGTCGGGAGCTACAACCACACCTTCACGCTCGGCAAGAACGGGTCTGCCGCTCTGAATCGCTCGTGGTCGCCCGCGCAGCTCTCCGCCTACTTCGCCCGCAACGGCTCATTCGAGAACGTCCTTATTCCGCCCGGTGCGCACCGGTGGGTCAACCTGACCATCCCGTCGAATGCGACGGGGTTGAGCTTCGAGTACGTCTCGCTCGTCCCGTACCAGTTCCAGGCGGGGATGTTCGGCTTCGTCAACGTGACGGGGGCCCCCGCCGGCCCGCCGACCATCCTTCAGACGAACACGACCTCGAGCTTCTCCTTCACTCCGGACGCGATCGGCTCAATGCCCACGCACTTCCCGGTCGCCTACTCCGTGCTCGTCACGAATCTGGGCGCGCTCCCGCATACCTTCACGGTCGAGTCCCAGCCGAACGTGACGCTGCAGCCGTCGACGTTCCCGCAGACGTTCGCCACGAATCCCCCTGCCGCGAACGTGAACATTCCTTCGTCGGCGGGCGGGGCGGTCTGGGCGAACTTCACCATCACGAAACCCGGGATCTACGAGTTCATCTGCGAGGTCCAGGGCCATTTCGCGCAGGGGATGTTCGGCTACCTGTACGCGGGGGTCCCGATCCCCGTCACTTCCACTCCGAGCACCGCGATCGTCCAGCCGGTCCTGCTCGCCGGGGGCGGCGCGATCCTGGGGCTGGGCATCGTCCTGGTGGTCGCCGCGACGTTGAGCGGACGGCTGCCACCGCGGCGCGCCGCCGCCCCCCACGGCTAGTCCGACGGCCCGCTGACGGCAGGGCTGCCGTCCCACGACTTTAATCTAGCAACATCACGGTCCGCCTTTCCCTTGGCGGCGACCGTGCGAACTCTCTCGCGCCGGCGGATTCCGGTGCGGCTTCCCTGGTTCCTCGCGCTCGGGATATGGTCCATCGTCGGGCTGGTCGCGGCTCCGGTGAGCTCGGCGCCGTCCTTCGGGTCGCTCGGCCCCGCGTCGGTCCCGCGGCCGGCCCCCGCGTACGTCGTGGCACCCCCGACGGGGACGCTCGATTCCGCGAGAGGTCTCGCTGGAGATCATCCCCAGGGAGAGTCGTTCGTCGACGTCGGGACGCTCGGCCAGAAGGCAGCGCACAAGGGACTACCGCTGACGGCCCCCGCACCACCGCCGGTCGGAGGTCACGGGAACGCTGCGGCCATTCGGCCTCCCGCCCGCCCGGATGTCACCCCCTCGTCGGTGACCGGCAACGTCACCGGGAACGTCCTCGATTCGTTCTACGGGACCCCCGTCAAGGGGGTCAATGTCACGGCGATCCCGCTGCAGGGGGGTGCCTGCACCACCGCGTGCGGGACCGCGACCACGGACTCCTCCGGAGGCTTCTCGCTCACCGCTCCGGCCGGCCCGGTCGAGCTGCTGTTCGAGAAGCTCCTGTACCTCGAGAATCGGAGCTGGATCACCGTGGTCGCGTCCCGCTCGGTCTCGGTCGGGACGATCTCCCTCGTGCACGACGGCTACGCGAAGGGTGTGGTCCGCTACGACGCCCCCGGTGCCCCCGGCGCCGTCGGGGTCGGCTTCGGCTCCGTGAGCCGGGACGGGACCGTTAGCCTGGTCGGCAACGCTTCCGGCGGCGGGGGGTCGTTCAACACTCCGGTCCTCCCGATCCCATCGCGTCTCGACCTCACCCCGCGCCTGTCGGACCGGGCCACGGTGGCGAACTTCACCTGGGTGAACGTGAGCTCCTACGCGACTGTCAACCTCGGCACCCTCTTCGTCGAGAACGCGACGCCGATCCAGTTGACGGCGCGCGACTCGGTGACGGGTCGGGCCGTCGCCGTGAAATGGGTCGAGGTCTGCTCGCGGACCAGCCTCGCCTGCCTCGACAACGCCTCCGCCGCGCTCCCGGGTCCGAACGTCCTCACGGTGATCGCCCCCGGGTACGTGCCGAACGCGACGGTCCTGCCCGACGTGCCGAAACGACCGGTCGGCGGCGTGTTCGCCGTGGGTACGGTCGAGCTCGTCCCGTTGGGGCTGATCAACGTCACGGTCGGCCTGACGGGAGGTCCGGTCCCCGGCGGCGCCTGGACCGTCGGCGGCGGCGTCCTCGTCGAGTGCAGCATGGACGGTCTGACGGTGCCGGCCTACGACGCGCTCCTCGGCAGGTGGATCGCCGCCCCGTGCACCAAGACGCCGTATTCGTTCGGGCGCGTCGCCTCGATCGAGGCGCCCCCGCTCCGCGATGCGTTGTTCGTCGGCCAGCCCGGCGGCTCAGCGCCCGTCGAGTCCGAGTCCACCTCCCTCAGCATCAACGGCAGCACCTACGCGTTCGCCTGGTCGAACGTCACCTGGGCGAACGTGACGACCGACCGGGCGGTGGACCTGGGATACGTCAACGTGACCGCCGGCGGCTACCTGTTCGGCCGCGTGGCCTTCCCCGGTAGCACCCCCGAGCTGTTCACCGTCACCGCCTGCTCGACCGACGAGCCGCGCTGCGAAAGCGCGGTCGGCGCGACCGGGACGGCTCCGCCCCCGGATCCGGGCTGCCCGATGGGCGCGCAGGCGTTCTGTGTCCCGGCCCCGCCCGGCCCCGTGATCGTGAAGGTGACAGCGCGAGGATCGCCGGGGAACTTCACCTGGGCGAACGTTCCCCCCGCCTGCTGCTCCGTCGCCGGCCACCCGCTCAATCTCGGGACGATCAACGTCTCGGCCGTCGGGGGGTTCGGCAACGTCAGCGGAAACGCTTACATCGTCACCGCCGCCGGCGGTCACAGCGAGCCGATCGGGGGGCTGTCGGCGGCCGCCGAGCTCTGTCCGGCCGGGCCGGCGCCGATCGGCGCGGCCTGCGTGACCGCCCCCGTCGACCGCACCACGGGCGCCTTCAACGCGACGGTCCCTTCCGGCTGGACGGTCGTACGGATCGACGCCGCGGGCTTCGAGGCGAACTGGACGTGGGTCGACGCCACGGGGAACAACACGACCGGGGACATCTACCTGGCCACCCCCGCCGTGCTGGCCGGGCAGGTCCTCATCCCGGGCGGCACCGGGATCACCGAGGCCCACGTCGCCGCCTGCCCGATCGGCGGCGCCCCGACCGACTGCATCCCGCTCGGGCTCGACGGGCTCACGGGTACCTCGGGACTGTACAACGGAACCGTCCCGGGGGGGCCCCTCCCCTGGGGCACGTACAAGGTCGTCGCCACGGCGTCCGGATACCTCGAGAACTTCACGTGGGTCAACACCACGGCCGGGGGGCTCACGGTCGTTCCGACGTTGACGCTCAGCCCGGTCGGGGCGTACCGCGCGCCTGGGCCAACGGGCCGCCCCCACGCCGCCGCCGCGGGGCGGACGTCCGCGGCGTGGGTCGACGGCCACCTCGTCGACGCCCGCACGGGCCTCGGCCTCGGCTCGGCCGCCGTCACGGCCTGCCCCGTGGCGGGCGGGAGTTGCGTCGTCTTCCTCGACCCCACGAACACCGGCGGTGGGTTCAACGGGTCGGTCGCGCCGGGGTCGTACCATCTCTACCTCAACGAGAGCGGGTACCCGACGGGGACGGCGTTCGCGAACGCCACGGCGGCCGGTGTCGTCCACGTCGGGGCGGTGCCGGCGAGCCCGTGGCCGGCGGTACGGGGTCGGATCCTGATCGCACCGTGGATGTCGGTGACGACGGCCACCGGCCTCGGTCCGTCGGGCGCGTCGATCCTGATCTGCACCCAGGGTGGGTCCCCGTGCGGGGACGTCGGGTTCGTCGACTCGGGCGGATTCTTCAACGCGACGGCGCCGATCGGACGCGACCAGCTCGTGATCCACGGTGGGGGCAGCGCCGCCGCCGCGGTCGGGGCCGCGATCGACGGGTTCACTCCATTCGGGGAGAACCTGAACCTCACCACCAACCTGACCCAACTGGCGACCTCGGGTCCCTCGGTCGCGCTGCTACCGATCGACGGGGGGTACGTCGGCGCGGAGCGCGACGGCAGTACGTGGAACAGCTCGCTCGGGGTCGCGACGATGCCCGTTCGGTTCGGGATCATCAACGCGTACGCCCCGGGGCCGCTGAACGCCGGGGCGATCTGCGCCCCGGGGGGCGGGGGCAACTTCGCGATCTTCCTTCCGCGCGGCGGCTCGGGGACGCTGCTCGAGGCGATCGGTGGTGCCTTCATGACCGCGAACGCCTCGTTCGCGGGGTCGATCCCCTCCGGGGTCCCGACCGCGTCGCCCCCGATCATCGAGCCGCATTTCGGGTGGGTCCACGCGACGCTCCGGGACAAGACCACGGGCGCGCCGACCCCCTTTGCGCAGCTGACGGCGGAGCGTCCGGATCCTGCGAATCGAACGGTTTTCCTCGGGCAGGGGAGCGCGAACGGGGCCGGGATCGCGAACGTGACCGCGCCGCCGGGGGTTGATTCGGTCTTCGTCTTCGACCCGCCGTACTACGTCGCCCGGAACCTCACCGCCACCGTCGGCGAGAGCGCGACCACGCGCATCGGTCGGGTGAACCTCACGGAGAACCCGTTCCCCGACACCGGCGCGTTCTTCCGCACCGTCGCGGTCAACACGGTGAACTCGCCGCTCATGAACGGCGTGATCGACTCGCTCCGATTCACCCCGCTCCCCGGGGCGAAGGTGTGGGTGGTCAACGCCTACGGGTCGATCACGAACCAGCCGACGCGGACGAACGGGCTCGGCCAGTTCTTCGCCTACGGCCCGCCCCCGAACGGCGTCGAGACGCTCGAGGTCCGGATGCCGGGGTACTCCGTCTTCGCCTCTGCCTACAACCTCACGCGGGGCGGGACGGTCGTCGAGCCGAACCTCAACCTGACCGGGGACGGCGTCGTCGCGGGCTCGGTCGTCTCGAAGCCGACCGGCGCGCCCGTCGTCAACGTGACGGTCGTGATCTGTCCGATCCTGAACCCGCTCTGCGGCGACGCGACCGAGACGAACGGCTCGGGGGGGTTCTGGATCGCCGGAGCTCCCGGCGTGGACACGCTCGTGGTCCAGGCGCCCGGCTACCTCGCGAACCAGACGGTCACGGTGACCGTGCCGTCGGACGGGTTCGTCGAGGTCGGCGCGATCCCGGTCTACGCCTACGCGACCCTCCACGGCAGCGTCATCGGGATCCCGTTCGGCGTCGGGGTGGCGGGGGCGAACGTCAGCATCTGCTCGCCGCTCGGGACGCCGTACGGCCCCTGCTTCATCTCCGTCAGCGCGAACGCGACGGGGGTCTACTCCATCCCGTGCCCGCCGGGGACGTGGGTGCTCCGCATCGCCGCGCCCGGGTTCAACACCTCCTACAGCTCGATCGCGGTCCTCCCCGGGGCGAACGTCTACCAGGGGGTGACGTTCCTCTACGCCTACGGCTCCGTCTACGGGACGGTCGTCTCCGCGTCGAACGGGACGGTGATCGCCGGCGCGACGGTCGTCGGCTGTCCGTTGTGGTCGGGGAGCAGCTGCTCGGGCTTCGCGACCACGAACGCCTCCGGCGACTTCGCCCTCGCCGTGCCGCCGGGGACCGTCCAGCTCGACGCCTCCGCGACCGGCTACGAGGACAACTACACGCTCGTCGACATCCCCGCGGGCGGGACGATCGTCCTGCCGAGCGTGAACCTGACGCCGCTCCCGTCGACCCTCCCAATCGGTCTGAGCGGACGCGTCGTCCTCGCGGACGCGCCGACCGTCGGGGTCGCCGGCGCGGTCGTCGTCGTCCGCCAGTCGGGCGCGCTCGTCAACACGAGCGTGACCGATGGCCAGGGGCGGTTCTCCTTCACCCTCTACTACGGGACGTTCGACCTCACCGCCGCGTTCCCAGGGTTCCACCCGGTCGTGGCGACCGTCGTCCTCCACCACGCGGTCGCGCCGCTCATCTTCGACCTCGCCGTAATGACGTTCCCGCTCACCGGGATCGTCCGGGACCGGTCGAGCGGCCTCCCGGTCCCCGGCGCGACGATCGAGCGGAACGGGACGCTGGTCGCGGTCGCCAACGGCGGCGGCAACTACTCGGCGCTCCTCGCGAACGGGACGTACTTCCTCTCGGCGATCGGCCCGTCGAACGGGTCGGTCGCCTACGCCCCGACGAACTTCTCGGTACGGGTCGCGGGCGCGCCGGTCGCCGACGACATCGACCTGAGTCCGGCCGGCTTCTCCCTCTCGGGATCCGTCGTCGACGGGCTCTCGGGGCTCGCGATCCCGGACGCTCGCCTCCAGCTCTCGGGCAACCGAACGGTGGGGGGCGTGTACGGGGCGGTGCTCTCCGCGGGCGGCGACGGTCGATTCTCGCTGACCCTCGCCCCGGGGCGGTACCGTCTCACGGCCTCGGCGCCGGGCTACGCGACCGGCTCGGTCCCGGTCAACCTCACCGCGGCGCCCGGGCCGCTCACGATCGCCCTGTACCCCGTCGGCGGGAGCCCCGCGAAAGCAAACCTCCTCGGCACGCTCGCCCTTCCGATTGTCGCCGCGGGCATCCTCGCCGTGGCGGCCGCCGTTGTCATCCTCGGGCGGCGTCGGCGGGCGCCGCCGCCGCCGGCTCCCGATCCGGTCGACGAGATCGAGCCCGGGGAGTACGTGATGCCCGGGGCGAAGAGCGACCCCGACCGGGACCTTACGTGACCACCAGGAACGATCGCATCGTCCCGTGGAACGTCCCGCAGAACTCCGTGCACTGGATCAGGTACTGAGTGCCGGGGGCGACGTTCGGCACGGTGAACGCGAACAGGTTGTTCCGGCCCGGGATCGCGTCCAGACGGATGCCGAGCTGGGCGATGTTGAACGAGTGCACCACGTCCGTACCGGTGACGTTGATCTCGACCGTGGAGCCGGCCTTGGCCCACAAGGCCCCTCCGGTGACGGTGTTCGTGGTGGGGTCGTACGTTGAGTTGAAGCAGAACGGCTGGCCGGCCGTGCGGTTGCTCGGGTAGCAGAACTCCCAGAACCACTGGTGGCCGATCACCTGGACCGTCTCGTCCGGATGGGCGGGGAGGGCGTCCACGTGGTAGAGGAGGATCGTCGAGTAGACGGCGACCCCCGTGATCAGCGCCACGGTGCCGAGCGTCCACGCGAGCTCGAGCCGGTTGACCCTAACCATACCGCCGACCCCGCGTCCGGGGGTCCCGGAACTTCCAGAC
Organism: Thermoplasmata archaeon; assembly: GCA_035656255.1. Classification (GTDB taxonomy): domain Archaea; phylum Thermoplasmatota; class Thermoplasmata; order Lutacidiplasmatales; family UBA184; genus Lutacidiplasma. The sequence continues at coordinate 177,857 of DASRSV010000017.1, read as the reverse complement.
GGCGTACGCCATCACGGCGTAGACGACGGCCGCGCCGACGGCGCTGATGATGAGCATGACGTAGAGCAGCGGGGCGGCCTGCTGGGCGTCCGACTGCGCCGCCACCAATCCGAGCACGGCGAACGGAGCCGCGACGACCGGGCCTGGAACCCGACCCGCGAGCCGTCGGCGTCGCACGGCGGAACCGATGGGGGTCGTCTCATATTCCCGGCGTACGAACCGCGATCGCGCCCGGCCGAGCTCCGGATCCCTGCGCCGTACGTACGGAAGGGGTTTGAATTGCACCCCGCGTCCCAACGCCCGTTTACGCGATGGAGCGCGAGCGGCCCCACGGCCCGACCGCCCGGTGGTTCTTCGTGGCCGCGTTGGCCTCGCTGTTGGCGGGGCTCGCCGTCACGGGCGCGGGGGCTCGGGCGCCCGACTTCGCGGCCCCCGCCTCCAGCCACCCGCACGCCTCCGTTTCGGTCACGATCACCGTCGGTACGGTGTTCGCCTTCGCACCCGCCAGCTTCGAGGTCCAGCCCGGAGACTCGGTGACGCTGACCTTTGTACTCGCTTCCGACGCGAACTCCCCCCACACGTTCACGATGTCATCGGTGGCCAACTACTCGTTCCCCGCTTCCGAAACGAGTACGCAGTTCACCCAGTTCTTCGCCTCCCATCCCCCGATCATCAACCTGGACTCGGCCGGCGCCGGCTCGACGAACACCACGACGTTCACCGCGCCTGCGAAGGGGACGTACGAGTTCGTCTGTCTGCAGCCCGGTCACTTCTCCGTCGGGATGTTCGGCGTGATGGGCTCGGGAGTCTCCGTGACTCCGCCGTCGACGCCCTCGACCGGCCCGGGCACAGGTGTGTTCATCATCGGCGGCATCATCGCCGCCCTGGTCATCACCGCGATCGTGCTCGCGTTCGTCATCGGTCGGCGGCGGGGCTCGGTGCACGAGATGCCGCCCGAGCGGCTGGGGTATCGCGAGCCGCCGGCCGAACCTCCGAAGACGCCGTAGCTTCTTCGAAACGTTCAACTAGTCGGTCGCCTTCCGAAGCTACGGACCTCGTAAGAGGTTCGGTGCACGGAATGGCGTGGGGGACTCCGAGCCGAGAGCGGCGTGTGCTGAAGGCCGGTCACTCGTCGATCGCGGTCACGTTGCCCAAGCCGTGGGCGGAGGCGATGCACCTCCGGCCCGGAGACCTTGTTGTGTTCGACCAGAACGACGACGGGACGCTCTACCTGAAACCGGCCCCCGCTCCGGGCGTCGGGAGCGTCTCCTCCCCGTACCTCGTGCAGGCCGCATCGTTCGACACGCCCGGGGTCCTCGAGCGGCTCGTGGTCGGGGCGTACCGCGTCGGCCACGACGCGATCGAGATCCGGAGCGAGGCCGCCATCGCCCCCGAGCGCGTCGAGGAGCTGCTCCAGGCGGCGCGGGGACTGCTGGGTGTCTCGGTCGTCTCTCAGGAGCCGAACCGCGTCGTCCTCCAGAATTTCATCGACCCGTCGAAGTACGGGCTGCCGCAGCTCGTCCAGCGAATGAAGATGATTCTCGTCGCCTTCATCGAGGAAGCCGAAGGGCTCCTCGCCGACGGCGGACGGTCCCGTCGCCTTTCGACCCTCCGCGAGGAGTCAAGCAAGGTCCTCGCGCTGCTCATCCGCCAACTGTTCCTCGCCAGCCGGGACTGGTCGCTCGCGCGCCGCATCGGGAGCCCCGACCCTCGCCACCTCCTCGAGTGGCGGGTCGTCGTCCATGCGCTCAACGAGATGGGGGGGCTCCTCGCGAACGTCACCGAGCGAGTCCAGGGCGCCGCCGACGCGCCGGTCGTCTGGGAGGGGCTCCAGCCGCTCCTCGCCGAGCTCAAGGAGAACCTCCAAGGCGTGGTCGACGCGCTCATGCACCCATCGCTCGGCGACGCCTGCGAGATGTTCGCGTCATCCCATCACCTCGCCGAGGCGGCCCGCCAGTCGGCGCAGTCGCTCAAGGCGGCGGCTCGAAAATCGGGCCTCTATCCCGCGACGGCCGACCTGGAGCGTACGGCCGTGAGCCTCACGGCGATCGCCGAGGTCGCCCTCGACCGTGCGGTGTCGATGGGCACCGAGAATGTCCTCCTGACGGCGACCTAGGCCCTTCTTAACCGACGGATCCGAACTTCGCGTACGGGTTCGACCTTCCCGTACGAACGCCATAAGCGACCCCCCCGCGGTCGCAACGACCGGAGCCTTCGATGTTCGATTCGTTGGACGACTGGCTGATCATCGCCGTGGTGGCGGGAATCCTGTTCTACGGGTCGACCAAGATCCCGCAGCTCGCCCGCAGTCTGGGCCGCTCCGTCGGCGAGTTCAAGCGCGGCCGGCTCGAGGTGGAGAAGGAGCTGCGCGCCGAGACGGCCGCGGCCGCCGCACCGCCCGCGGCGGCGACCGTCGAGCACTGACCGACGACCGGCGGACGATGGACGAGCGGCGGGGGGGCGGCGGGCGTTCGCCCGGCCCGGAGCCCCGCGCCGGCGGGAGGCGAACGTCGTGAGCCATGGGCGAGCAGATCGACCGCATCCTGGGGATCGTCCAGGAGGCCCGCCAACGGCTCGTGCGCATCGTCTACGTCCTGGTCCCGATCTTCGCCTTCCTGATCACGTTCCGGCTCGTCCCGTTCTCCCTCGATCTCTTCGGGACGACGGTCCCGTTCGCCTACCCGTTCCCGGACCCGTTCGACAACGTCACCGCGCAGATCTTCACCGCCATCACGGCGTGGATGCTCCCGCCCCACGTCGCGCTCCTGAACGTCGGGGTCGGCGACTCGATCGTCGTCCAGATGGAGATCGCCGCGCTCGTCACCGTCATCGTCGGGATGCCGTGGATCGCCCACGAGGCGGGGGCGTTCCTGCTCCCCGCCTTCCGGCGGGACGAGCGGCACCTCGTCCGCCGCGTCGCGCTGCCGGCGACGGCGTTGTTCGCCATCGGCACGACGCTGGGCTTCGTGCTGCTCACCCCGCTCACGCTCCGACTCCTGTTCCGGTACGTCTCGGCAATGGGCCTCGCTCCGGTGCTCGGGGTCCAACAGTTCGTCACGTTCGTCCTGCTCTATTCGCTCGCGTTCGGTGTCGTCTTCGAGCTCCCCGTCTTCGTCTTCGCGCTCACGCGCCTCGGCCTCGTCCGCGCCGCGGCGTGGCGCAAGCACTGGCGGGGTGCCGTGCTCGGGGCCCTCGTCTTCGGGATGATCATCACGCCGGACAACTCCGGCATCACGATGCTCCTGGTGGCGGCGCCGATGGTGGGGCTGTACCTGGGCGGCGCCTGGTGGGCCGGTCGCTGGGAGCGACGGCGCGACGTCGCGCGCGCGGCGGCGGGAGCGTAGCCTAGCGTGGCGCTCCTCTCGGAGATCGACTGGGTGATCCTCGTGGGCGCGGCGGCGTTCCTCCTCCTCGGCCCGAACAACGGCCAGTTCGTGCGCCAGGTCGGCCGCTGGTACGGCCGGGCGGTCCGCTTGAAGGGGGAGCTCCTCAACGAGGTGCGGCGGGCCGCGGACCTTCCACCGGTCGTCCCCGGGCAACCGAGCTCGCTCCGCGCGACGCTCCTGGACTGGAGCCCGAACCTTGCGGTGACGTATCCGGCCCCCTCGGTGGGCGTCGCCGCCTCGGCGTGGTCGGTCGCCCGACCGACAGCTTCGGAAGAGGCGAGGGAGCACCCGTGAGCGCGCTCCCGATCGACCAGGAGGTCACCCTGGTGGAGGTCCTCGCGATCCTGGTCGGCATCGCGATCGCGTGGCTCGTCTACCGCGACTCGGACCGGGCGGAGCTCCCGGGCGAGGCGACGGTTCCCGATCCGGCCGCCGCCGACGACACCGTCGTCGACACACGCGGAAGGACGCTCCAATGAGCGTCGACTGCCCCCCCAGCTGCCCGTTCATCGCGGCGTACCTCCTCGAAGGCGCCCCGCTCGGGCAGCTGGAACGTCTCGACTTCGCCGGGCGCGGCGATTCGGCCGAGGTCGACGAGACCAAGCGGAACGTGCTGAAGCTCCTCGCGGTCGCCGGGATCGTCGGCGCCGCCGGAGGCGGGCTCGTCGGCGGGACGCTCCAGTTCGCCCAACCGCCCCCGATCGGACTCTCGTCGTTCCCGCGCGTCCAACTGCTCGACCTCGACGGTTCGCCGCTCAAGATGGCGCGCGTGATGCAGGAGTACAACCTGGGCTCGAACGACATCATCACGTTCAACTACCCGCTCCGTGACGAGCCGAACTTTCTCCTGAACCTCGCCCCCGGCGCCGGACAGTCCGGTGGCCCCTCCGCGGTCGTGGGCGGGATCGGGCCGAGCAAGTCGGTCGTCGCGTTCAGCGCCATCTGCCAACATCTCGGATGCCAGGCGCCGAACCTCGCGTACTACCCGCCGGGGACGTGCTCCGCGACGTTCAGCGGGAAGAACTACTACCTGCACTGCGCCTGCCACGGTTCGACCTACGACCCCGCGAACGGCGCGGCGAACCTGACCGGGCCGGCGGTGCTGCCGCTCCCGCAGGTGACGCTCGAATGGCAGAGCTCGGACGACACGATCTGGGCGAACGGCATGACCGGCCCGACGGTCAACGGGAAGCTCAACACGCTGCAGGGCGACTACCCGGTCGGTTCGCAGTCGCAGCTCGTCAAGCAGCCGGCGCGGATCACGCTCTGCCCGATCGTCTGAGGTCGGGCGGATGGGGTTCTCGCACTGGTTCAACCGGACGCTGAACCGTACCTGGGGGTTCATCGAGGACCGGACGGGGATGCCCAAGTGGGCGCTCCGGCCCCAGCCCGAGTTCTCCTTCAAGCCGTCGTACTGGACCGGCGCGTTCGTCGCGAACGCCTTCTTCACGCAGGTCGCGACCGGGCTCCTCCTACTCCTCTACTACCAGCCGAGCGTCAACCCGACGCTCCTCTCCTGCGGCCAGACGCTCGGCGCCGTCTCGACGGCGCCTGCGGCGTGGTGCAGCACGTACTACATCATCAACAGCGTCCCGATGGGCTCGCTGCTCCTCACGAGCCACCTGTACGGCGCCTACGCGATGATCTTCCTCGCGTTCGTCCACTTCTTCCGGGGCTACTACCTCGGGGTCTACAAGCGGCCCCGTGAGTTCAGCTGGATGGTCGGGACCCTCCTCCTCCTGCTGACGCTCGGCATGGGGTTCACGGGCTACCTCCTCCCCTACACCCAGCTCGCGTTCAACGCGACGCAGGTCGGGCTCGTCCTGGCGATCCGGCTCCCGTACGCCGGTCCGCTTGTCGGGCCGCTCATCCTGGGCGACGGGACGGCCCAGGGACTGCTCTCGCGCATGTTCGCGGCGCACGTCGTCCTGATCCCGTTCGCGCTCGGCGCGCTCCTCTACGCCCACATCGCGCTGTTCGAGTCGCACGGGATCGCGCCGCCCGCCTCCTCCGACCCGACCCAGCGTCGTCGGTTCACCGAGAAGGAGGACCAGAAGCACGTCCCGTTCATGCCCCACATCCTGTTCTACATCACGAAGTGGGCGCTCCTCTACCTGGGGCTCCTCTTCGGCCTCGCGGCCCTCTGGCCGTGGGAGCTCCCGACGTACGTCGGGAACGTCGCCGCCGCCGGGGTGGTGACCGAACCGGACTGGTACTTCCTCTGGCTGTTCAAGTTCCTCGACTTCTACGGCGTCACGCCCGTCCTCGCCGTCGGCGTCACGACGGTGATCATCCTCTACGTGCTCGGGCTCCCGCTCCTCGACCGGTCGCCGAGGACCCACCCGCGCGACCGGCCCGTCTGGATCTTCATCGGGACGACGTTCCTCGAGGTCCTCCTCCTCCTCACCGTCTGGGGCGGGCTCACGCCCGGGATCCAGATCTTCCCGACGGAGATCGTCGAGCGGCTCCTCCCGCTCGCGCTCGTGAACGCCGTCGTCTTCTACCTGTTCCATCGGCGCTACCGCCGGTCCTACCTCGCGCGGATCGCCGCGCGCGAGCAGGGGACCCAGCTCGGGGGCGTCTACGCTCCGGCGCCGGCGCTCCCGCGACCGGCGGCGGTCGCGCGGACCGCGGAGGTGGCCCCGGCGCATGAGTGAGCCCGCGGTGCCCTCTCCCTCCTACCGGACGGGCTGGCTCTGGGCCGTCCTCGCGCTGATCCTGTTCGTCGGGACGCTCGCGGCCGCGTACTTCGTCTACGGGCTCACGAGCTGGCTCTCGACCGGCGAGTGGCTCCCGTTCCTGCCGATCGCGGTCGTCGCCGCGTTCGTCGCCTCGGTCGCGATGCTCCTCGTCACCGGGATCCTCTACCGGGTCGACCGGTTCCGCGGGGTCGCCCATCGGAGGATCGAGCTCTTTGAGTGAGCTCCCGCCCGCCGACGCGATCGCGGTCGCCCAGCGGCGGCAGCTCCGGCTGTACACCGCGGTCGCGGCCCTGATGATCGTCGGGATCCTCGGCCTCGTCGGCTATTCGATCCTGCTGGGACCGCTCGTCGGCCCCGGGGTGGAGGAGTCGTTCGGCCTCGCCCTCGCGACGATGTTCCTCATGTCGGCGGTGCTCGCGCACGTCGTCGACCGGATCTACCGGGCGTACCCGTTCGGCCGCCGGGTCGCGCCCGCCGCGCTCGCCCCGCTCACCGCGGACGCCTGGGTCACGTTCGCGAAGGTCGTCATCGTCGCGGCCGCGGGCGTCGCCCTCGCGTACGTACTAGGGGGGCTTATCGCGTCGTGAGGGCCCCGGCTCCGTGACCGACCTCTCCGCCCCGATCGCGGAGGTCGTGATCACCGTCGCGCTCGCGGCCTTCGGGCTCTGGCTGTTCAGCTACCACGGACGGTGGCTCGTCACCGTCGCGAAGCGGTGGATGTTCACGACCGACCACCAGCGGATCGGCCTCATGTACATCACCGCCGCGTTCACGTTCTTCTTCATCGGCGGGATCTACGCGCTCCTGATCCGGACCGACCTCGGGATCGTCCAGGGTCTCGGGATGGACCCGCAGACGACCCTCGGCATCACGCCGGACGTCTACTCGACCCTGTTCACGATGCACGGGGTCCTCATGATCTTCCTCGCGATCATGCCGCTCCTCGCCGGGTTCGGCAACTACCTCGTGCCGTCGATGATCGGCGCGAAGGAGATGGCGCTCCCCAAGATCAACGCCATCGCCTTCTGGATGATCCCCCCGGCGGGCGTCATCCTCCTCTTCTCGAACGCGTACGCCGGCTGGACCGGCTACGTCCCGCTCTCGACCGAGGCGTTCGCCCCGAACAGCCACGGGATCGACCTCTGGATCCTCGGGCTCCACATCCTCTCCATCTCCTCGATGCTCGGGGCGCTCAACTTCCTCGTCACGATCATCAAGCACCGTGCGCCGGGCGTCCACTACTGGAACATGCCCCTCTTCGTCTGGTCGACGCTCATCAACAGCGTCCTCCTCCTCCTCGCCCTCCCTTCGCTCTCGGTCGCGCTCACGATGGTGCTCGCGGACCGGAACTTCGGGACGCACCTGCTCGCGGCCTCGAACGGTACCCCCCTCGGAGGCGCGCTGCTCTACCAGAACATGTTCTGGTTCTTCGCGCATCCCGAAGTCTACATCATGGTACTTCCGGCGTTCGGTCTCGTCTCGACGATCATCCCGAAGCTCGCGCGCAAGGACATCTTTGGCTACGCCGCGATGGCGATCTCGCTCGGCGTCTTCGCGGTCCTCTCCTTCGCCGTCTGGGAGCACCACATGTTCGTGACCGGCATCTCGACCGACGTCCGGTTCGTCTTCATGCTCGCCACGATGGCGATCGCCGTCCCCTCGGCGATCAAGACGTTCAACTGGGTCGCGACCCTCTGGGGCGGCCGCATCTGGATGGCCGTCCCGATGTGGTTCTGCTTCGCCTTCATCACGGGGTTCGTGATCGGCGGCCTCTCCGGGATGTTGCTCGCCTCGATCCCGATCGACTACCTCTACCACGGCACGTACTTCGTGGTCGCCCACTTCCACTACATCCTGCTCGGCGGGACGATGATGGCCGTCTTCGCCGCGGTCTACTTCTACTACCCGATCTGGACCAAACGGTGGTACCATCAGCGGCTCGCCCGCGTTCATTTCGTCCTGACGTACATCGGCGTGAACGTTCTCCTGTTCCCGATGTTCGTCCTGGGCGCGGAGGGGATGCCCCGCCGCGTCTTCGACTACCTCGCGACGCCGGACTTCCAGTTCCTCAATCTCCTCGCGACCGTCGGCGCGATGATCTTCGGCGTCGGCCAGCTCGTCTTCGCCTACAACATGGTCTACAGCTACTTCACCGGCGAGCGCGTGGTCGGCGACCCGTGGGGCGACCCGCTCCCGAGCACGATGGCCGGCCCCGCCCCGCTCCCCGCCGCCCGGCCGACCCCGCTCGTGCCGCCGATCGCCGCCGTGCCGGAGGGAGCAGGATAGGATGGGGAGCGCCCCGCGCGGACACGACCTGTTCCGCTACCTCGTCCTCGCGGCGGTCGTCGCCTGCTACGCGACCCTCCTCCTCGGGGGGAATGTGATGGCGAGCGACTCGGGGCTCGCCTGCCCCGACTGGCCGACGTGCCACGGGACGTTCGCCCCACCGCTCTCGGGGTCGACCGGGATCGAGTGGGCCCACCGTCTGAGCGCGCTCGTCCTTTCGCTCACCGTCGGGCTCATGACCGTGACCGCGCTCCGCACCGAGGCCGCGCGCCCGGTGCTCCGCCGGCTCTCGCTCCTCGCCCTCGGGACGGTCGGGGTCCAGGGCCTCCTCGGGGGGGCGGTCGTCGCGAGCAACCTCACCGTCGCGGTCGTCCTGCTTCACTTCGGCCTCGCGACGATCCTGTTCGGTCTCCTCCTCCTGCTCGCGTTCCTCGCGAACCTCCGCGAGATCCCCCGCCGGTGGGTCGCCTGGGCGTGGCGGGCGATCGAGGATCGACCCGGTACCGAAGCGAGCGAGCGGCCGTTCCGATCCGAGGCGCCCCCGACACCCGCGCCGACCTCCGAGACCGGAGCGTGATGCGCGACGGAGCGGCACCCGTGCCCGCGCGGCCGGAGGCGGCGACGCGCCCGAGGGCGTGGCGCGACTGGCTGACGCTCACCAAGCCGGCCATCACCGGCCTGATCGTGCTCGTCGCGGTCGCGGGGTACTTCCTCGCGCTCCCGGGACGCATCGACCTCGTCCGCCTGGGGTTCCTCGTCGTCCTCGGCTGGTCCGCGTCGTCCGGGGCGGCGATGCTGAACCACTACCTCGACCGGGACGTCGACGCCCGGATGAAACGGACGCGGGAGCGGCCGCTCCCCGGTGCGCGGATCGCCTCGAACGTTTCGGTGGCGATCGTCGGCACCGCCCTCGCCGCCTTCGGCGTCGTCGGCGCCGCCGTCCTCTTGGACCCGCTCGCGGGGCTGTCGATCCTGCTCGGCGTCGTGACCTACGTGGTCGTCTACACGGTCTGGCTCAAGCGGCGCTCGAGCTGGAACATCGTGGTCGGCGGCTTCGCGGGGAGCGCCCCCGCGCTCGCCGGGAGCGCCGCGGCGGTCGGCGCCTGGACCCCCGGCGTGCTCGCCTTCGCCCTCCTCGTCTTCCTCTGGACCCCGCCGCACTTCTGGAGCCTCGCGCTCGTCCTCCGCGACGACTACGCGCGCGCGGGGCTCCCGATGCTCCCCAAGATGGACGATGTCGGGAGCTCGGGGCGGACGGTCGTCGTCTCCGCCGGTCTCCTCGTCCCCGCCACGCTCCTGCTCGGGTGGATGGGGCCGGTCACGGTCCCTGCCTTCCTCGTCCTGCTCGCCCTCGGGGCCGTCTTCGTGGCCGTCGCCGCCCCCCTCTGGCGGAACCCGGTGCGCCGCTCGGCGCTTCGGGGGTTCATCTACTCCGGGCCGTACCTGCTCGCCGTCATCGGGACCGTCGTCGTGAACTGGTGGATGCTCCACCCCGGCATCTCCCTCGGATGGTAGCGGGCGATCCGATTCGGCGTGCGGCCGGCTCCCACCGCGCGCTCCCAGCGTCACGGTTATCTCGGGCGGCCCGGTAGAATCGGTGATGGTCGATCCGGTCGCCGGGGAGGACGTTTCGCCCCGACGCGCGGAGGCGGCCCTCCGCGCCCTGGGGTATGCGCGGGTGCCATCCACCGAGGGGAGCGGGCTCGCGGTCAAGCCCCAGTTCTGGGTCCAGGAGGGCGGGGTCCCCCGGCGGCGCCTGCCCGTCTTCCTCCACCCCGACACCTTCGGGCCGGGAACGGGGTCCACCGTCCCCGGGCGGCCCGGGGGCCGACCGGCGCGGCGCTCGAACGCGTCGATCGTCGTCGTCCCGACCGAGCGCCTCGCCGAGGAGGCGTGGGCGCGGAGCCGGGGACCCCCCGTCGGCGCCGTCGACTCCGAGGTCTCAATCCTGGTCGTCCCGGGCGACGGGCCGAGCCCTCCCGCACATTTCCATTCCGGGGTCGTTCCCCGCTCCGAGCTCCTTCGGCTCGCGACCGGGATCGTCGTCGGACTGTTCCGCCGCGCCCAGAGCTTCGAGGGCTCGGCGCAGGTCGACTTCGAGGAGATGCTCGAGCTGCTCAAGACGCGGTTCCGGATCGACCTCAACCGGTCCCTGGGGGTCACCTCCGACGAGGAGGTCATGTTCATCCTCTACCAGCTCGCCCAGCGGGACGCGTACGCCCCGGGGGACGTCGCCTCGAACCTGCACCTCATCACGCTGCGGCCGACGGGCCCGGCCGCCCGACTGCCGTGGTTCGCCGCCTAGCGGAGAAGTCGGGACGAAACGATGATGAACGCGCCGGCGTCCGGGAGCTCCGCCGTGACCGCCTCCGCGCACGCGGCGTGGAAGAGCCCGTACACGCCGTCGCCGGGGAGTTCGACCCCCGGGCCGACGGTCGACCCCCTCGAAGGGAAGGGCGAGCTCGTCGGCTTCTTCTATCTCTCGCTCGCCTGCACCGTGATCATCGCGGTCGCCGGCGTCGCGACCTGGCTCCTTGTCCACTAGGCCGGGAGAAACGCCGGTAACGGTTATCATCCGAACGTCGGTCCGCGCCGCCGGACCCCGATGGGGCCGTGGGGTAGCTTGGACCATCCTTCTTGCTTGGGGTGCAAGAGACTCCGATTCAAATTCGGACGGCCCCATCTCCCGTGACGGCCCGCCGGCTCGAACGGGCGGGCGGCCGGCGGCGGTTTCTCTCCTCCGCGACCGCCGCGCCGCGGGTCCGGAGCCGCCGAACGTTCGGTATCGAAGAGAATCCCTCGTACTCCCCCGGAGGGAGCGGGATCCGGTAGGACTGGCGACGCGCGCCCCTCTCGGTCAAGCTTCGTGAGCGGGCCGTCCCGACGGACCCGTGACCGCCCGGGATCACCGTCGGTGACCGTAGTCGGACCGGCTACAGCCGCGTTATCACCCATCCGGAGCTCGATTCCTCGAGGCCGTCCATGTTCGGCCGATTCGCATCGATCCTCGGATTCATCGCCGGGCTGTTCACCATCTTGGGAGCGCTTGTCGCGGGCCTCGGATCCGCCGTGGCGCACGCGATCGATGGCGCCACTTCAGGAGGGGGTCTCATCGTGGAACTCATTGTGGTGGGGCTAGGGATCGCGATGACGCTCGTCTCGCGGCCGCGCTGGATGGTATGGCGCGGGCGGGAGCTCTGGGACGGCGTCGTGCTGTTCTTTGCCGGCGCGCTCGCGTGGATCCTCCTCGGCGGGGTGACGCTCGTGCTCGTGGGCGCCCTCCTCGCGGTCTTCGGGGGCCTCCTGTTCGTCGTCGCGGCGTTCTCGCCTCGTCGATGGCCGGCGCGGCACCGGTTCCTGCGTCGACGGATCGTCTGACGCGGATCGGGCGCGACGACCCCAACATCGGGGGGTCGGATTCACTCCCGGAGTTGTAAATACCTCAGATTTTTTCCGCGCTTCGAGGTTGCGACCGCTACCGGACCTCAGGGACAACCATGGGACGGGCTCGCACCCCTCTGATCGGACGTCGGATTGGAATCCTCCTTGCGGCGACCGCGGCTCTGGCGATCCCCTCCCTGGGGATCGCCGCGGCACCGCCCGTGCACCTCGCGTCCATCGGCCCCCGGCCGATGGCGGTCGCGGCGGGACCGGGTTTCCGGTGGGGGGCGCCCATGACGTACGATGCCCGCGATGGATACGCCGTGCTGTTCGGCGGGAGCGTGCAGCCCGCCAACGGGCCGACCCGCCTGTTCGACGATACGTGGACGTACGTCGGCGGTAACTGGACGAAGCTGGCTCCGGCATTCCATCCGTCCTTCCGCAGCTGCGTGTCGCTCGCCTACGATGCGAAGTCCGGCTACGTGCTCCTCTTCGGAGGAGCGAACAACACGCGCGAGTTCAGCGACACCTGGACGTTCGCGGGAGGGGTGTGGCTGAAGCTCCACCCCGCCGCGGCGCCCAGCCCGCGGAACTGCGCCTCGATGGTGTGGGATGCGAAGGACGGCTACATGGTCCTGTTCGGGGGGGACAACGGGAAGGGGTTCCTCCTCAACGACACGTGGTCGTACTCGCGCGGGCACTGGACGAACATCACGCCGACCGTATCACCGCCGGGCCGCCGCTCCATGGGCATGACGTACGATGCCGCGCGCGGCGATGTGGTGCTGTTTGGCGGACTCGGCAATTTCGGTGACCTCGCAGACACGTGGACGTTCACCAACGGGACCTGGACCCAGCTCTTCCCGTCGACCGCCCCCGGCGTGCGGGTCGCTCCGGGGATGACCTACGATGGGAAGGACAAGTACGTACTGCTCTTCGGCGGGCGCGACGACTACACTGGCACGGTCCTCAACGACACCTGGACGTTCAACGGGACGGGGTGGAGCCAGCTGAACCCGCGAGCCACCCCGCCGGCCCGGAACTGGCCGGCGATCGCCTACGACGTGAAGGACGGATACGTGGTGATGTTCGGGGGCCGGCACACGTCGTACGGCGCGACGTACCTCAAGGATACCTGGGAGTTCTCCGGTGGTCGCTGGTACTAACGCCCTCATGGGTCCACGCGGGGTGGAGCGGGCGTCGATACCTCGTGATAACGCGGCGCGTGGACAATCCGCAAGCCTCTAACGCCCGAGACCGCTCGGGTCGGCGAGCGTAAACAGAGGTACCGCGATGGCCACGGACCCGATCTGCGGGATGAAGGTCGACGAGCGAAACCCCGCGACGCTCCGTGCGGAGTGGGGCGGCCAGACGTACTACTTCTGTGCAGAGTCGTGCCGCGCCACCTTCCAGAAGAGCCACCCCGCGAAGTAGCGGGCCGTCCTTCGCGCCGATCGTTCAGGTCGTCCAGCGGGCGGTAGCGCGACGTCCATGGCCACCGACCCCGTCTGCGGAATGTACGTCGACGAGCAGAGCGCCGAGCTCACGCTGAGCCGCGAGAACCGCACCTACTACTTCTGCTCGAGCGCGTGCCTCGACGCGTTCTCCACGCCCGAGCGGCGACTCCTCCAGCTCCGACGGAGCCTGATGATCGCTTGGCCGCTCGCGGCGGCGGTGGTCGTCCTCACCTATGCGGTCGACTCTCGTGATGGGTTCTTCGCCTCGGCGGCCCTGGCCGCGGTCGTCCAGTTTTACTCCGGCCGCGAGTTCTATCGAGGCACGTGGGACGCGGTCCGGTCGCGTGTCTGGAACATGGACGTCCTCATCGCCGTCGCCACCACCGTCGCGTTCGGCTACAGCTTGACGGCGCTGCTCCTCCCTTCCCTCCTCGTCTCGGCCTACTACTTCGACGCTTCCGCGCTGATCATCGCCCTCATCCTGAGCGGGAACTACCTCGAACTCCTGACGCGCCGGCGAGCGAGCGGGACGTTGCGGGCGCTTGCGGACCTTCTTCCGGCGCAGGCCCGGATCCTTTCGCCCGAGGGCCCCCGTGAGATCCCGCTCGAACAGGTCACCGTCGGAGCACGGGTCCTCGTCCGGCCCGGGGATCACTTCCCGGTCGACGGGGTGGTGCGGGCCGGCCGGACCACCGTTGACGAGTCCCTCCTCACCGGGGAGAGCGTCCTGGTCCCGAAGTCGCCCGGGACGACGATCACGGCGGGGAGCGTCAACGGAGACGGCGCGGTCGAGGTCGAGGCGACGCGGGTCGGCGCGGACACGTTCCTCGCCGAAGTCGGCCGACTGGTGAGCGCGGCCGAGACGAGCCAGGTGCCGCTCCAGCGGCTCGCCGACCGGATCGCCCAGCGGTTCGTGCCGTTCGTCCTCGTCCTCGCCGGCGCGGCGGCGATCGCCTGGGCGCTCTCGGGGGTCGGGATCACCTTCGCGGTGCTCGTCTTCGTCTCGGTCGCGATCACCGCGTGTCCGTGCGCCTTCGGGATCGCCACACCCGCGGCCATCGTCGTGGGGACGGGACGTGCCGCCGGCTCGGGGATCCTCTTCCGTGGCCGCGACGCCATCGAGCGGGCCGCCCGGGCGAACACCCTCCTGACCGACAAGACCGGAACGCTGACCCTCGGCCGGCCCACCGTCGCCCGGATCGGCGCGGTCGCGCCGGTGAGCGAGCGCGAGGTGCTCGCGCTCGCCGCCGGACTCTCCGTGGGCGCGAACCACCCGTTCGCCCGGGCCGTGCTCGAGCACGCCCGCTCGGGAGGTGTGGCCCCGCTGGTCGTCCAGGATCCCCGAAGCGAGCCAGGGGTCGGAGCGTTCGGGAGCCAGGGCCCGGACCGACTCGCGATCGTGGCCCTGCCGAGCGCTCCCGTGACGACCGTCGGCGGGGCCGCCGGCGATCATCTCCAGATCGCGTTGGCGCGCCGGTCGGGGCGCTCGGCCTCCGCGGTGCTCAGGAACGGGTCGGTCGTGGGGGTCATCGAGTTCGACGACCCGGTCGCCCCCGGCGCGCGCGAGGCGGTCCGCGCGCTCGGAGAGGATGGGGTTCAGGTCGCGATCGTCTCGGGGGACCGGCGCGAGGTCGTCGAGCGGGTCGCCGCCGAGGTCGGCATCTCCGAGGTCCACGCGTCGGCCTCCCCGGTCGAGAAGGCGCGCCTCGTCCGCGAGCTGCACGACCGCGGCCGGTCGGTCGCCTTCGCCGGGGACGGGATCAACGACGCTCCGGCGCTCGCGGCGGCGGACGTCGGGATCGCGGTCGGTACCGGCACGGACGTGGCCCGGGAGGCGGGGCAGGTGCTGCTCCTGCGCCACGGATTCGCCTCGATCGCGATGGCGCTTCGGCTGAGCCGCGCCACCGTGCGCAAGGTCCGGCAGAACCTGGTGTGGGCGATCGGGTACAACGCGGTACTCCTTCCGGTGGCGGCCGGGGCTCTCGTCCCCGTCTTCGGTCTCCCGGTGATTTCCGTCCTTCCGATCGTCGGGGCCGTGGCGATGGCCCTCTCCTCGACGTCGGTCGTCCTGAACTCGTTCTCCCTGAGGTGGGTCTCGCTGGGCGACGCCCCCCGCCGGGGAACCGCTCCGATGCCGGCCCGCCCCGCGGCCTCGGCGTGACGGCGTGGGGTCGGTTTAAGGGACGGACGCTCCGTCCGAGGGCCGTGGGGCGACGCTTCGTCGACGAACGTCGTCGCGACCCGTACTATCGGAGCGCGCAACGAGAGGGTCTGCGGTCGCGTGCCGCGTTCAAGCTCACGGCGCTCGCCGAGCGGCTCCCGATATTCGCGCGCGGGGACGCGGTGCTCGATCTGGGGGCGGCCCCCGGTGGGTGGACCCTGATCGCCCGAGAGTTCGTGGGGCCGGAGGGACGCGTCGTCGCCGTGGACCCCCGCGCGATCGAACCCGTCCCGGGGGTGGAGATCGTTCGGCGGCGGGTGGGGGACGCCGGGCTGGCGCTCGCGCTCGGCTCGGATCGATTCGACGTCGTCCTATCGGACATGTCACCGCAGATCAGCGGCGCTTACGCGACCGACCACGCCCGCAGCGTGGACCTCGTCCGCGCGGCGTTCGCCGTGGCGGAGCGGCACCTCCGTCCGGGAGGGAGCTTCGTCGCGAAGGTCTTCTCCGGAGACCTGCTCGGCGCGCTCGAAGCCGACCTGCGGCGCTCGTTCGAGCGGTGGCGTCGAACGAAACCGCCGGCCTCCCGGGACCGTTCGAGCGAGGTCTACCTGGTGGGCCTCAGGTTCTCGCCGCCCCGTCCGAGCCCCCGAACCCCATGAGCGCCGCGACCGAAGGCTCGTGGGCGGACGAGGCGGCGGAGATGGTACGCACGCTCGGCCCGCTCCCTGCCCCGATCGCGGCCGCGATGCGTCGCGTCCCCCGCCACCTGTTCGTCCCGCCCCGGTGGCGCGACGCGGCGTACGCCGACGAGCCGCTCCCCCTTCCCGGTGGCGCCGCGACGATCTCGGCGCCGCACATGGTCGCCCTCCAGCTCGAGACCGCCGCGCTCGCGCCGGGGTTGGGCGTCCTGGAGGTCGGCACGGGCCTCGGGTACCTGGCCGCGCTCCTTTCGGAGCTCGTCGGGTCGGGTACAACCGTTCACTCCGTGGAGGTGGACCCGGTGCTGGTCGCCGGGGCCGTGCGGTCGCTCGCGGCGGCGGGCTACTCCGACCGCGTCGAGGTCCATGCGGCGAACGGGCAGTTCGGCTGGCCGCCGGCGGCGCCGTACGACCGGGTCATCGTCTCCTGCGCTGCGCCCGCGATCCTCCCGTCGTGGAGGAGCCAGGTCGTGGAGCGCGGCACCGTCGTGGCGCCGGTCGGTGGACCGGAGGAGCAGGTCCTCGTCCGTTGGACCCGTCACGGCGAGGGCGGCGAATTCGAGGAGGGCCCTCGCTGCCGGTTCGTGCCGCTCGTATCGACCCGGTAGCCGCCTGTCGGGCTATTGGTAAATACAGCGACGAGGTGGGGCGGCCTCCGTTTTGAGGCCTGATAAGGCGTGATACGGTTCGGGCCGGCCGGCATCCCGCTCTCCTGTAAGGGACGTACCCTCAGGGACGGGATCGCCGACGTACACCATCTTGGCCTCACCGCGATGGAGGTCCAGTTCATCAAGGTCAATCCGCTCACGCGCGTCGTCCTGGACGAAGAGGTCGGCAAGGGCGGCCGGGACCTTCCGGGCCAGCTCGTCGTCGAGGTCGCCTCGGGGGCGCGCGCCCCCGCCGGGCCCCAACTCGAGACGGTCGGTGGGACGATCCACCGACGGGACCAGATCACCACGCTCGCATGGAGCCTCGCGAAGGACTACAGCGACCTTCATCAGACGCGCGCCCTCGCGCGCGCGCTCGACGTCGACCTCACGCTCCACGCGCCGTACTACGTCGATTTCTTCGGCAGCCAGGAGGCGCGGGACCGCTCGATCCGGCAGATCCAGTGGGCGGGCGTGCTCGCCGACGGGCTCGGCGCGCGGCTGACGCTCACGCACCTCGGCTTCTACGGACCGGGCGACCGGGCCGACAGCGTCCACGAGCTCAGCCAGATCACGCAGAACGTCGCCGGATGGCTCAAGGGGTTCAGCGAGGGCCGCGTGCGGATCGGCATCGAGCCGAGCGGGCACCCCGACGTCTTCGGCTCGCGCGAGGAGGTCCTCGACGTGGCCCACCGGGTGCGGGGCGTCGTCCCCGTCCTGAACCTGCCGCACCTCGCGGCGCGGGAGCGGACCTCGTTCGAGGACCCGGCGCAGCTCGCGCCGGTGATCGACCAGTTCGTCGAGGCGAGCGGCGGCGAGCTCTACCTCAACTTCTCGGGGGTGGAGTTCTACGGACCCGGCGAGTTCCGACTCACCCCGATCAAGCGCGGCCACGTCCGGTTCGACCCGCTCGCGGACCTGCTCGCGGACCGGGACTACGACGTGACCGTGATCTCGAGCTCGCCGCTGCTCGAGCACGACGCGATGTACATGAAGCTCCTCTACGAACGCGCCCTCTCCCGCCGCTGGGCGAAGCGGCATGCGGCGCCCCCGGCTCCGAAGCCGCTCGCGCTCCCCGCGCCGAAGAGCGGGGCGCCGAAGCCGGCGGCCCGGCTCCGGCCGGTCTTGAAGGCGAGGCCGAAACCCCGAGGGGCGAGTGGCCGCCAACGCAGCCGGTAAGGCGGAGACGTTCCGCGCCGCGCTCGGCTACATCGACGAACACGTCACCCGCGCGGTCGCGCAGCTGCTGCCCGAACGGGTGGCGCAGGCCGTCGAGATCCTCCTCACGGCCCCGGCCGTCTTCGTCTACGGGGCCGGCCGCTCGGGCATCATCGGACGCGCGTTCGCGATGCGGCTCGTGCAGACCGGACTCACCGCGTTCGTGATCGGCGAGAGCGTCACGCCGATCGTCCGGTCGGGCGACGCCGTGTTCATCCTCTCCGACCGCGGCGAGAGCCAGTCGAGCATCCAGACCGCGAACATCGTGCGTCGCGAGGGGGCGAAGCTCATCGTCCTCACCGGTCGGGAGAGCTCGAAGCTCGCGCACGCGGCGAGCGTCCTCCTGTCGCTCCAGTTCGGCGACGACGAGACCCGGCGGCGTCTTGCGCCGCTCGGTACGCTCTTCGAATCGGCGGCGCTCCGCCTGACCGACGCGCTCGTCGCCGAGGTCATGCGGGCCCGGAACGAGACCGAGGAGTCGATGCGCCGGCGCCACGCGATCATGGTCTGAGGTCGCGGGCGCCCGCTTCCGAGGGGCCGGCGCGTCCGAATCGGCCCAAAGGTTAAGCGCCGAAACCCGTCGCCGCGCTTCGTGGCCCCGAGCCGCGATCCGGCCTCGACCCTGATCCCGGTCCCGACCCGATTCTTCGTCACGAGCGGGAAGGGGATCAACAAGACCAGCGAGCTGAACGCCTTCGACCTCGCGCTCCTCGAGGCCCGGATCGGCGAGCAGAACCTGGTGAGCGTCTCCTCCGTCCTCCCCATCGGGATCCGCCAGGTCGATCGGGTCCCGATCGCCCGGGGGGCGATCACGCACTGCGTCCTCGCCCGGCACGGCGGCGGCGAGGGCGAGGTGATCAGCGCGGGGATCGCGTACGGGTTCCGCACCGACGGGCAGGGCGGCTACGTCGCCGAGGCCCATCTGCACGGGACGCAGAAGTCGCTCAAGGAGTTCCTCAAGTGGCGGATGGAGGAGATCGCCCACTTCCGCGGCGTCGAGATGCGGCGCATCCAGTACCGCACGGAGGAGCTCGTGATCCCGCAGGACCACTACGGCGTCTGCATCGCGGCGGTCGTCTTCCTCCCGTAGCGGGAGTCGTCCCTACAAGAGACGGCGGACGAGGAGCTTGTCCTCGAGGCTCCCGTCGATCGCGAGCTTGTGCGTCACGAGCGCTTTCATCGGCCCGATCTCCTTCTGAACGAGGCCGAAGAACGTCGCCTGGTCGGTCGTGATCGTGAGGTCCGCCGGCCCGTTCGCTTCGGTCCGCAGGTTCTGCAGCCGACCCTCCTTCAGGTCGACGCAGTAGCTGTGCTCATCGGTGAGTCGGATGCGGATCGTCCGGGCGACGCCGCGCAGCTCGTTCCCGATCGCCGGGTTCGCGGCCACCTTGCGGTTGAAGCGGTCCACGAGCCCCGCGAGCGCCTCCTCGATCATCGGCCGAACGCCTCGAGCGCGGGAGCCTCCGGACGGGCCATAATCCTTCCCATGGTCGCCCACGACGTACGGACGTAGTCGGGAGCCGGGCCCCGCTCGAGCACCGAGCGCACGAACGCCGTCGTTCGGTCGTCCGACGGGTAGCCGCTGCCGATCGCCGATCCGAGCCGCTCCGCGAGCTGGGCGATCGCGAGGTCGCGCTCCACCTTCGCGACGATCGATGCGGCCCCCACGACGAGCTCCGTCCGGTCCGCCCGGTGCCGCGCCTCGACCCGAAGGTCGGTGCCGCTGTGCGCGGAGACCCGGGACGCGAACCGTCGCGCGTTCACGTCGCAGGCGTCGGCGATCGTTCGCGTCGGGCGGTGGCGACGGACGAGCGTCGCGAACGCCTCGGCCTCCAACACGTTCAATTTCCCGCGGCGGACGTACCGGTCGATCCGACGGGGCGGGAGGACGACCGAGCAGCGCGTACCGACCGCCGGGAGGCGGGAGTAGATCTCCGACCGCCGCGCCGGGCTTAGCAGCTTGGAATCCCGGACACCGAGCTCCGCGAGCTCCCCCGCGCGACGCTCCGTCGTGAGGAAGCCGCCGACGACCAGCGGGCCGATCAAACTCCCGCGGCCCGCCTCGTCGAGCCCGAGCACCGTCCCCTTCGCGACGCCCTCCGCCGCCAGGAGGATCGGCCGCGTGCCCACGGGGACCGCCCAACCGGCCGCGTCCGATAAGCACCGCCTCGGAATCCGAGGGCGCTGCGGCCGAAGGCTAAATACCCCCCCTCGGTGGACGCCGCCCCGAGGCCGTCGATGGGAACGTGGCAGGGTCGGTCGCGCCGCAAGAGCACCGGCGGGCGGCTGCGCTTGAGCCGGAAGAAGCGCCGGTTCGAGATCGGGCGCGAGCTCCAGACGGCGACCATCGGACCCGGGACGGTGAAGCGCTACCGCGTGCGGGGCGCCAATGAGAAGCGGCGCATCCTCACGACGTCGGCGATCAACGTCTTCGACCCCGCGACCAAGTCGATGAAGGTCGCGAAGGTCGTGACCGTCCGGGAGAATCCGGCGAACCCGAACTTCGTCCAGCGGAACATCATCACCCGGGGGGCGATCCTCGAGACCGACCTCGGGCTCGTCCGCGTGCTCTCGCGGCCGGGGCAGGACGGCGTGCTGAACGGCGTCCGCATCGAGCGCGCCGCCGCTGCGTAGCCCGGCCCGCGGGATGCCCGACCACTTCTACGCCTACCCGGCGTACTTCCGACGCGGAAGTTCGCGCGCGGACGGTCGGAGGGTACCGAAGCCCTCGGGCGTGGACGATGTGACGTCCGCCGACCTCCTCGCCGCGGCGCAAGCGCTCGGGTACCAAGCCACCCCGGAGCCGGAGAAGCAGTACCCCCGTCAGTTCTACCGGTACGAGGGTCGGATCAAGCTGACCAAGAAGAAGGGCGTGACGAAGGCGGCGGCGCTGCGGGACCTCGCGGGCGAACTCCAGAAGCGTTCCAGCGCGGCGCGTCGACCGTAGATGGAAGAGCCCGCGACGATCTATTTCACCGGTACCGCCGGCGCCGGGAAGACGACCCTCGTGGTCGCCTTCCGGGATTGGATCAAGTCGGCGGGGTACGACGCCGCGACGGTGAACCTGGACCCGGGATCTGAGTCGACCGAGCTCGAAGCGGACATCGACATCCGCGAATGGGTCCGGCTCTCCGACGTGATGAGCGAGTACGACCTCGGGCCGAACGGCGCCCAGGTCGCCGCCTCGGACCTGATCGCGCTCAAGATCTTCGAGGTCCGCCAGGCGCTCGCCGAGGTGAAGAGCGACTACATCCTCGTCGACACCCCGGGCCAGGTCGAGCTGTTCGCCTTCCGCGAGTCGTCGCGGGCGATCGTGGACGCGCTCTCGGGCGATCGAGCGCTCGTCGCCTTCCTCTTCGACCCCGCCCTCGCCCGCTCGCCCTCGGGGTTCGCCTCGCTGCTGCTGTTCTCGGCGACGGTCGAATTCCGCTTCCGGCTCCCGATGCTGAACCTCCTCGCGAAGTCGGACCTCGTTCCGGCCGATCAGCTCGAGGAGGTGCTCAAGTGGGGCGACGATCCCGACGCCCTCCTCTCCGCCATCACGAGCGAGGCGGCGACCCCGGACGTCCAGCTCTCCGCCGAGCTGGTGCGCGCGCTCGGGACGCTCGCGCCGCTGGGCGGCCTCGTTCCGACCTCGGCCCGCGGGAAGACCGGGCTCGAAGAGTTCTACCGTTCGAC
This sequence comes from Thermoplasmata archaeon, assembly GCA_035656255.1. Taxonomy (GTDB): domain Archaea; phylum Thermoplasmatota; class Thermoplasmata; order Lutacidiplasmatales; family UBA184; genus Lutacidiplasma. Next base: position 156,240 of record DASRSV010000017.1, on the reverse strand, counting down.
CCAGCGCGCCTTCACCGGCGGCGAGGACCTCGAGCCGTCCCACGCGCCGTCGAACGAGTGACGCGCGGACGCGTCGTCACTCGGTGAAGAAGAGCCCCATTCCGGCGGAGGCGGTATCGTCCTCCTCCTTGAACTGGCGAAAGAGGCGCTCCCCGTCGGCGGTGGGCAGCTTGGTTCCGACCGGCCCGAGCACGGCGTCGGCGCGTGCGACCCCCTCAGGGGATCCTTCGATGAGCACGTAGACGCGGCCCACCGGTCCCCCGACCGCGGCCGCCTCCCGGAGCTTCTGGCTCTGCCGCGAGACCACGTCATCCTTGAGCGCGGCGTCGAGCTCCGCCCGCTTCTCGGAGGCGACCTCGTAGAGGGTCCAGGCCATGCCGCGCGGACCGACGCGCCGTATTTGGACTTGGCGTGGAGGGGAGCGTCAGATCCCGAACGTGCGCCGAGCGGCCGCCTGGAGCGCGTCGTCGAGGCCCATCACGTCGGGGTTGCGACCGTCCGCGACGGCGATCCAGTAGGCGAGGATCTGGAACGGGATCGTGAGGACGGCCGGGGCCGCGTCGGAGGGGACGGGGGGCAGCGAGAAGGGGCTGGAGACGGCGGGGCCTCCGCTCGAGTCGACCAGGACGCCGCTGGCCCCGAGCTCGCGTACGGCCTTGAGCACCTGCTCCCCGCGCCGTCGCTCGAGGTCGGTGGCGGCCAGGGCGAACACGGCGGTCTCCTTGTTCACGCTCGGAAGGAGCCCGTGGAGCGTCTCCTCGATACCGGCCGTGGCGCAGAATCGTCCCGTCGCCTCGCGGAGCTTGAGGGCCGCTTCCCGGGCAGCCGCCTCCGCCGTCGCGGATCCAAGGAGGAGGATTCGACCCGCGATCGCGGTCGACTCGGTGAGCTCGACGATCTGCGGCTCCCGAGCGACCACCTCGCCGATGGCGTCCGAGATCACCCGGTCCTCGGGTTCGGTGGGGGGCGCTCCGGCCCAGGTCCGCAGCAAGCCACGGCCGGCCAGCACCGCCGTGGTGAAGCTGATCGTGTGGGTCCACGACGGCTCCTGTGCGTGGCGCGTACGGAACACCGCGTCGACCTCCGCATCCATCGGGGTCGGGTCTTCCGAGGTCACGAGCAGGACCTTCGACCCCTGGGCGCGGAGCCATCGCGTCGCCTCCCGCGTCGCCCAAGTGTCACCGGACGCGGAGTGGGCGATCGTGTACGGTACACGGCGGAATCGGTCCGGTTCCGCGAGAATATCGAACGCCGGGGCCGCCTCTACGGCCTGACGCCCCGCGAAGGCGTCCGCACCGGAGTGCGCGACGGCGAGCGCCGCGTGGAATGACGTACCGACCCCGGTGACCAAGATCCGTCCGTTGGCCGGAGGGGCCGGGAGCTGCGGGGCGATCTCCCGCACCGAATTCAGGGTCGCGCGGACGGCGACCTCCTGCCGGCGGATCGCTTCGTGCATCCAGTACGGATGCCGCGTGCGGTCGCCGGGCGGCTTCGGCTCGGAAGGAACCGGAAGGTCGACCACGGGCCCGGACCCCGCGGGTGCGGTTAAGACCCCGGGGATTCGGAGCCACCGCGCCGGCCGCGAACCGCCAAGTGCTGCGCGCAACGTGGCCCGCACGTGTTCAGCTCGACGATCGAGGCGCCGGTGCTCCTCGTCGGCGCGGCGCACGTGGTCGACGTCCGCGCCCCGCTCCGCCGCGCGCTCTCCGACCGGCCGTTGGACGGCGTCGCGCTCGAGCTCGACGCGGAGCGCGCCGAGGTCGTGCTCCGCGGGCCGCCGGGCGGCGGCCGGTCGGCCGGGAACGTCCCGTTCCTCCTTCGCCTCTGGGCGATCATGCAGCGGCGGCTGGGCGCTGAGCTCGGCGAGGGCGCCGGCGCCGAGATGCGCGCGGCGGCGGAGATCGCGCAGGAGCGAGCCGTGCCGGTGTTCCTGATCGACGACCCGATCCGGGAGACGATCGCCCGGCTCCTGCAGGGGCTTTCGATGCGGGAGCGCGTCTCGCTGCTCCTGGGCGGCATCGCGGGACTGTTCCTGCCGAGCCGCTTCGTCGCCGGGCAGCTCGACCGGTACTCCGAGCAGCGGACCGAGGTGCTCGAGGAGATCCGGACGGCGTTCCCGGCCGTCGCGCGCGTCCTGCTCGACGAGCGGAACGAGCACATGGCCGACCGGCTCGCGGAGCTACGCCGTCAGGGGGTCGGGCGCATCGTGGCGGTGGTCGGGGACGCGCACGTCCCCGGGCTCGCCGGGGCGCTCCAGCGGCGCGGGCTCCCGGTCGAGACGATCGGGTTCGGGGAGCTGCGGGCGACTACAGAACCGTGACCTCGCCGCTCGCCCGCTCCTTGAGCGCGGCGAGGAGCCCATCGACGAGCGCGCGGAGCTCCGGCGATTCGTAGTCCCCGACGGCGCCCGCGTCGGCGAGCGGGGAGAGCTTCGGGTCGAGCGGGAGGTCGGCGAGGAGCGGGATGCCGTACTCCCGGGCGACCGCTTCGGCGTGGCCGGGTCCGAAGAGGTCGACCCGCTTCCCGCAGTGGGGGCAGGTCACGTAGGCCAGGTTCTCGATCGCTCCCACGAGGGGAACGTGGAGATCCCGGGCCATGTTCATCGCCTTCTTCACGATCAGCGCCGCGAGCTCCTGCGGCGTGAAGACGAACGCGATCCCGTCGAGCGGGATCGCCTGGAAGACGGTCAGGGGGACGTCGCTCGTTCCCGGGGGCATGTCGATGAGGAGGTAGTCGAGCTTCCCCCAATTGACCCCCCCGAAGAACTGGAGGATCAGGCGGGTGACGAGCGGACCGCGCCAGATGACCGGCGTCTGTTCGTCCTCGACCATGAACTGGGAGGAGATCACCGAGATCCCGTTCGCCGTGACCGCCGGCTCGATCCCCTCCCCACGGTCCATCAGCGGCCCCTTGAGTCCGAACAGCTTCGGCTGGGACGGACCGGTGATGTCGGCGTCGAGGATCCCGACCGACGATCCCCGGCGCCGAAGCTCACAGGCGATGAGGGCGGTGATCGTCGACTTGCCGACCCCGCCCTTGCCGGAGGCGATCGCGACGACCTGGCCGATGCCGCCCTTCTCCATCCGCTGAAGCACGCTCCCGGGCGGCCCCCGCCGGGGCGGGGCGCTGGGCGGGGCGGAGGTCGGGTGGGCACCCCCCGAGTGTCCGGACTCAGCCATCTCGCGTCCGAGCCTTGGGTCGATATTTAACTCGCGGCGGGAGGAGGGTCTCGACTCCCGGCGTGGTCACGTACCGGGCTCGGAGGCTCACCGCGGACGGCGGGGGCCGCGCTTGAGGCTCGCCGACTTCCAGATCGGCGCGGTGCGCTTGAGCCGATCGATGACGAGACGGGCGGCGCGGAATGCCTGATCGCGGTGCGGTGCAGCGGCCCCGACGATGACCGAAGGTTCGCCAACGCGCACGAGCCCAATACGGTGCCAGACGACAACGATAGTGGCCCGGAACCGCTTGGACGATTCTGCGGCAATGCGCCGGAGTTCCCTCTCGGCCAGAGGTACGTGCGCCTCGTAGAGCAACGAACGGAGGACGCGGCCCCCCGACCGGTCGGGCCGAACGCGACCGAGGAAGAGCACGACGCCGCCCGATGCAGCGTCCTTGAGCCGAGCGTACGCTTGGGCGATCGAGAGGGGTCGGGGGCCCACGCGAACGTGAATCGTCGCCATCGACGCTATCCTCCGCTGTACGGCGGATGCACCGCGAGCTCGTCGCCGGCCACGACCCGCGCGCCGTCGTTCACGTACTCTCCGTTCTTCACGAGTCGGCTGGAGCGGAGCACCGGGCCCAACTTGGGGAACCGCGCCGAGAGCTCAGCGACCACTGCTCCGACCGAGGCGGTCGGCGTGGGGAGCGCCCAATCGATCGAGGGCCGGCCCACCGCTTCCCGGGCGGTGGCGAAGAATAACACCCGTACGGACCCCGCCACGCGACTCCGAGCCCACCTCGAGGGAAAGCGGTTTGCGCACCACCCGGCCCCTGCCCGAAGGCGCCCCCGCTCCGGCAAACCCCCATATACGGCCGTCCGGTAGAAACCGCGTCCATGCGTGAAGTGGCGATCCGCGCCGGCGGCGCCGCCGGGGACGGGATCGCGTCCGTCGGAGAGGTGCTCTCGAAGTCGCTCTCCCGCCTGGGCCTCCATGTCTTCGGCCTGAACGCCTACCAGTCGGTGATCCGCGGCGGGCACGTCTGGTTCCAAGCGCGCGCGGCACCGGAGCGGGTGTACTCCCAAGGCGACGGCTGTGACGTGCTCTACGCGCTGAACCCCGAGACCGCCGACGTCCACCTGCCCGCGCTCCGCGCGGGCGGATTCCTCGTGTACGACCCCGAGAAGTTCCCGATCGCGGCCGAGAAGGTGCCGGTCGGCGCGCGCGCCGTGCCGATCCCGACGCTCGCCATCGCGCGGAAGTACACCTCGCAGTCGATCCTCCAGAACGCCGCCGGGCTGGGGGCCGCGGCCGCCCTCGCCGGGATCCCCCTCGAGACCCTGCACGGGTGCCTCGCCGACTCGTTCGGGAAGAAGAAGGGCGAGATCGTGGACTGGAACCTCGGCGCCTCGGCCGACGGCTACGCAGCCGCGATCAAGGAGGTCGGCTCGGCCCCGCCGCCGATCGCTTCGGTCGGCCCCCCGAAGCTCCTCCTGACCGGCAATGCGGCGATCGCCCTCGGGGCGGCCGCGGCCGGGTGCAAGTTCCTCGCGCAGTACCCGATGACGCCCGCCTCCTCGATCATGCACTGGATGGCCGCGCACTCGCGCGAGCTCGGCGTCGTCGTCAAGCAGGCGGAGGACGAGCTCGCGGCGATCAACATGGCGATCGGCGCGTCGTTCGGCGGCGTCCGCTCAATGACCGCGACGAGCGGGGGCGGATTCTCCCTGATGGTCGAGGCGCTCGGGATGGCCGGAATGATGGAGGTTCCGCTCGTCGTCGTCGAGTCGCAGCGGTCGGGGCCGTCCACGGGTCTCCCGACGAAGACCGAACAGGGCGACCTCAACCTGATGCTCGGGGCCGGCCAGGGCGAGTTCCCCCGGGCGATCCTTGCCCCGTCGCACCCGATCGAGGCGTATCACGCCGCGATCCGGGCGTTCGAGCTCGCCGAGGCGTGGCAGACCCCGATCCTCCTGGCGAGCGACCTCCACCTATCGGAGAGCTACGCGACGGTCGACCGGAGCGAGATCGCGTTCCCCGACGCCCCGCCCAGCCTGTTTTCCGTGGCGCCGAACGGCCACGACTACCTCCGGTACGCGTACACCGAGAACGGAGTGTCGCCGCGCTCGCTCCCGGGCCAGCCCGGGCTCCAGTACGTTTCGGGCTCGGACGAGCACGACGAGAAGGGACACCTCGTGAGCGATGTGAAGTCCGGGATCCCGATCTGGGTCGCCGAGCGCACGAAGATGATGGACAAGCGAATGGGCAAGCTCGCCGGGCTCCTCGCCGCGACCGAGCCGCCGCGCCTCGAAGGCCCGGCCGTTGCCGACCTCACGATCGTGACGTGGGGGTCGACCCTCGGGGCCGTCCGGGACGCCGTCCAGCTCCTCGGCCAGCGCGGGAAGACGGCGAACATCCTCCTCTCGCCGACGGTCTACCCGTTCCACAGCGAACCGTTCCGTGCGATCGCGGGGCGGTCGCGAAAGCTGCTGCTCGTCGAGGCGAACTTCTCCGGGCAGTTCGGGCGGCTCGCCCGGGCCGAGTCCGGGGTCGAACTTGGGGACCGGCTCGTGAAGTACGACGGAGAGCCGTTCTACCCGATGGAGATCGTCGCGAAGGCGGAGGAGGTCCTCGCAGATGGCCGACAGTAGCGCGGCGCACCCGCCGACCACGACCGGTCCGGCGCTCCCGGTGATCGGGAAGTCCGACACGAAGCCGACGTGGTGCCCGGGCTGCGGGGACTACGGCGTCGTCGCGGCGGTCGAGATGGCGCTCAAGAAGCTCCAGATCCCGACGCACGAGATCGTCGTCGTTTCGGGGATCGGTTGCTCGTCGAACCTCCCGCACTTCCTCAACTCGTACGGGTTCCACGGGATCCACGGCCGCGCGCTCCCGGTCGCGGAGGGGATCCGGTGGGCGAACCACGGTCTCACCGTCATCGCGACCGGCGGGGACGGGGACGGGTTCGGCATCGGGATGGGCCACTTCGTCCACACGATGCGGCGGAACGTCGACCTCACCTACGTCACGATGAACAACCAGATCTACGGGCTCACGACGGGCCAGGCGAGCCCCACCTCGATGATGGGCCACAAGACGAAGTCGACGCCGCAGGGCGTCATCGAGAACCCGATCGACCCGATCGCGATCGCGCTCGCGAGCGGCGCGACGTACATCGCCCGCGGCTTCACGGGCGAGGTGAAGCACCTCGCCGAGCTCATCCAGAACGGGATCAAGCACCGCGGGTTCGCCTTCGTCGATGCGCTCTCGCCGTGCGTCACCTACAACAAGATCAACACGTTCGACTGGTTCCGCCAGCGCGTCTACAAGCTCGAGGCGGCGAGCCACAACCCCTCCGACATCCAGGCCGCGTGGGCGCGGGCGCTCGAGTGGGGGGACAAGATCCCGATCGGCCTCTTCTACAAGACCGAGAAGCCGACGTACGAGGAGCTCGAGGAGGTCCTCGCGCCCGGTCCGCTCGCGAAGCAGCCGTTGGGACTCCGTGGCAAGGAGTCCATCCTCGACGAGTTCGTCTAGGACCCCCCACGCGGGCGGCGGCGGACCCCCGCCGATCCCCACCGTGGAACTCCGGCGGGGGACGGGAGCGAGATCCCGCGCGCGCCGGGTCCGGAACTCCCTGGCGCAGGATCCGGTCGGGCTCGCGAAGGCGCGTCGAACTCGCCCCGACCTGCAGGCCCCGGATCAGCGAACCGCGAACAGGTACGCGTCCCCGGAGTGGTACACGACCGGGAACGTCCCCGGGTCGCCCAGCAGCGGCCCGGGCTCGTACGGGGACCAGAGGACGGTGTTCTGCTGGGTCACCGCGATGTACTGCACTCCCAGGCTTCCGATCGCAAGTCGGCCCGGTCCGTCGAGGATCCCGTGCTCCAGTTCGAAGCTCACGAGGGCGTACGAACCGTTGGGGGAGGCACCGCCAACCATCGTGAAGACGACGATCGCCCTCGGCTGGTAGGTCGGCAGAAACTGCAGCGCGCCGCCCGGCGCGACGAGCACGCGGGCACCGTCCGGGACGTGGCGACCGCTCCACGCGAGCAGACCGAGGTCGGCGGCGCTGAGGTTCCCGAACGAGGTGCTTACCGTGTGCACCGTCACCGGGAAGTCGGTGACGAGCACGACGACCCCCGGCGCGAGGAGAAGCGCGCATCCGAGGACGGCGAGCACCGGGGCCCTCTCGTGAGAGGGGGATGGTCGAGGGCGCGAGTTCCGCATGCTCCGGATCCCATCGACCCCAGGATCGTTCCGACCGCGCGAAAGGTATCCCGCGAGAAGAACGATCGGAACGAGCGCGACCATCGCGTACACCGTGAACAAGAGGATGGAGGCCTCGCCCGTGCTGGTGAGGGGACCGATCGACCGGACGAGAGGCACGCCGGCGGCCGCGAGCTGGCCCGCTCCGATCAGGAGCCCGGCGGCTAGGGCCGCGGCGATCGACCAACGGTAGAACGGACCGAAGCCGGCCGAAGATCGGCCGCGGAACCACCGAGTGAACGGCAACAGCATTCCGCCGAGGAGAAGGGCCGCGAGCTCGAACCGGAGGACGGGAAACGGGGAGAGCAGCCCGTACCCCGGCCCGAAGAGGAACGGGTCGACGGCTCCGATCAGGGTCCCGAGTCCCAGCGGTGGCGGGATCACGAGCATCGGGGGTCCGAGGCCGGTGATCGGACCGCCGCCGTCGAGGAGCAGCCCCGCAAGGTTCGGGACGACCCACAGCGTGGCGACCCCGATTGCGAGGGCCCAGCGGAGCAGCCAACGGCCCCAGCCGCCCTCGGGCTGTGGTCGCATCACCACCGCGGTGATCGCGACGGCGACGAACACCCACTCCGCAGGGACCGGATTCAGCGCGGCGGAGTACCCGGCGAGGGCGCCGAAAAAGATCACGTCGGATCGGGAAGCTCCCCGATCGTGGAAGGCGGGCCGGGCCAGACCCACGAGGGTGAGGCCGAGAGGGAACGCCGCAACGAAGTCGTAGCTCCCGCTCACCAGGACCCGGGTCCACGTCCCGAGGAGGAGAAGACCGACGGCCGCGGCTGCGCCGGCGCGCTCGCTGGAGAGCCAGCGGCGGGCGAGAACGTACCCCGCAAGCGGAGCGAGCGCGAGGAAGAGGACATCGACATCGACCGCGATCCGGGACGGCTCGACGCCCGAGCCGACCGCGAAGAGCGACTGCCAGACCACGATCCCTTGAGGATAGGTGACGAACCCCGGCCCCGCCGGCGCCAGGCCCAGAACGAGGTGACCGTGCACGGTGAGCTCGGAGGAGTAGAGCGCGAGCACGCTCGCATCCCACGTGTTGCCGCTCGAGGTCGACGCGAGCGAGTACCACTCGACCACGAAGAGGGTCAGCGCCGCCGCCAGCGCGATCGCGACGGGCGGCGACGGCACGATCGCTCGGAGCTCGCGCAGCCGAGGTCTCCGCGCGGCCCTTCGTCGCACGGCGAAAAGCGTGGTCACCGCCGCGACCGCGACCAGGACTACGAAGGCCGCCAGCCCGAAGATCGGGAGCGGGATCCAGGCGAGCGCATAGATCGCCGCGCTCCCGAGGAAGAACGAGACGAGCGCCCGTTCGATCGAGCCCGACGTCCGGAGCATCGGGACGCGACGCAGCAGGAGGTGGCGTACGGCCTCGCCGACCACCAGCGTGCCAGCGGCGAGGAGCAGGAGCTCCACGCCCGCGACGACCGTCGCCGCCGGCGCCGGCACGCCGGTCGGACCGCGACCGACACTAAAGAGGCAAGGGACTCCCGCCGAACGGGCGCAGGCCTTTACATGAGGAGGGAGCCGTCCCGGACCGAGTGACGCTCTCGGCCGGGGCGGAGGGAGCGCGCGGCGGGCTGCGGAGCGTCACCCGCGGCACGTTCATCATGCTCCTCGGAACCCTCGGCTTCGTCGCCGAGGGGTTCCTCTCCCGGGTGATCCTCTACCGAGGACTCGCCGCGGACGAGTTCGGGCTATTCACCTTCGCCTTCGCCCTCGGGGCCGTACTCTCCGCCTTCGGCGCGCTCGGGATCCCGTCGGCCGTCGCACGGAACCTCCCCTACTCCCAGAGCGACGACGAGCGGCGCGCGATCGTCCGCACCTCCCTGCTCGTCACGATCCTCTCGGCGTCGCTCATCGCGTTCGGTCTCCTCGGGGCGGGCCTCGCACTCGGATTCCTGTTCCACCATCCGCTCGAGGGGGTCACGCTCGACCTGTTCTCCGTCGCCGTCGGCCTCTCGATCGTCTCGGGGACGGTCGCGTCGATCTTCCAGGGGTACGAGGACGTCCGCCCGAACGCGATCTTCGTCCAGGTCGTCAATCCAGCGCTGTTCATCGCCTTCCTCCTCATCGCGCTGTATGCGCTCCCCGAGGGCGCGTCGTTCCTGGGGGCGCTCGTCGGGTACGCCCTCGCCGGCGCGCTTACGATCCTGGGGCTCTACCTGTACGCCCGGCGTCGCCTCCCCCGCTTGCTTCCCCCCGGCCCGCGGGCGGGCGGGGTCGCGCGCCGACTCCTCGGGTTCGCGCTTCCGCTCTTCGCGGTGGGGACGCTCGGCGCACTTTCGAACAACGGGGACACGATCGTCCTGGGCTTCTTCCGGGGCGGGGCGATCGGGGCGTACACTGCCGACCTGCCCCTCGCGCGGCTCCTCCAGGTCGGGCTCGGTTCGCTCGCGTACATCTTCCTCCCGGTCGCCGCGCGGTACGTCCGGGACCGGAACGACGAGGCCGTCCGGATCACCTACGCGACCGCGACGAAGTGGGTGAGCGTCACCTCGCTCCCCCTCTTCCTCGTCCTGTTCTTTCTCCCCGGCCGATCGCTGGGGTTCGTCTACGGCCTCGCGAACACGCCGGCGGCCGTCCCCCTCCAGATCCTCGTCGCGGGGGCGTTCGTGAGCACGCTCGTGGGTCCGGCGTCCGCCACCCAGGTATCGTACGGCGAGACGCGCCTCCTCCTGTACAATACCGCCGCGGCGGCCGCCGCCGACATCGGGCTGAGCCTCGTGCTGATCCCGGCCCTGGGCCTCCCCGGGGCGGCGATCGCCTGGGCCGTCGGGGCCGCCCTACAGCCGGTCCTGTCGATGGTGGAGCTCGCGGCGCTCCACGGCGTGCATCCGTTCCGCCGGCATTACCTGATCCCTCTGGTCGTCACGGCGCTCCCGCTCGGCGCGGTGTTCGCCCTCGCCCCGTTCACGCCGCCGATCTGGACGCTCCCGGTCCTCGCGGTCGGGATCGTGCTCCTGTTCGTGCTGGTCGTCCTGTTCAGCGGGAGCCTGGACGACGGCGACCGCCTCCTGCTCGAGGCCGTCGAGGCTCTCCTCAACCGCCGGCTGCGCCTGGTGCGCCGCGTCGGCGCGTGGTGCCTCCGCCTCCGGCGTACGGGGCGGGTCGGTGGGTGACGGCCTCAGGTGGTCGATCAGCAGGAGGAGGACGCCGCCCGCGAGCAGGATGAAGACGTAGACGCCCAGTGTCTCCGAGGTGAGAGGGTGGCCGAGCGCGTCCTCGGCGATGACGAAGACGAACAACCCCATCGCGGCCGCAACCGGGAAACGGGGGTCCAGCCGGCTCCAGACCGAGAATCCCAGGTAGAGCGCGAACAGGCCGGAGAAGACGTAAACGTAAGGGAAAACCACGGCCGCAGGGACGGGACGGCCGCCATCTTATCCGTTATTCCGGGGCCGGTCCTGGGACGGGGCGACGTCGCTGAAAGGCGCCGGGGCCGTCGATGGGGGCCTCCCAAATCGATGCGCCTTCCGAGAAGGAATCGGCCACCCGGTGGGGCCCTACCTGAAGAGATACCAAGTCTTACATATCATCGCGAATCGTGAGTCAATACCGGGCTGGGAGGGCCGGGTCATGAGCCGTTTACGCACGTTGTTCCACCGCGGCCGGCCCGCCGTCGCGACGGCGCTCGGGGTCGCGATGCTCGTCGTGGCCGTCGCGGCGGCGTGGGTCCCGAACGCGGGAGCCCTGCCGGCCCAGGTGAGCTGCCAGTACGGGGTCTGCACGAACTCCCAGACCGGGATCCAGGCGTGGCAGATTGCGCTCGTGGTGCTCCTCATCCTCATCGCGCTCATCGTCGCCGTCCTGCTCCTCCGCCGCCGTCGGCCGCCCGAGGGAGCTCCGGAGCCGTGGAGCGGACCCGCCTATCCCGGGGAAGCGGCCCCGGAGGGCGCCGTCGCACCGGAGCAGCCGGCGGTGATGCCCCCGAGCGCCGCGTACCTCGAGACGCCGGAGGATGTCGGGACCCCGATGCCCGAACCCGCCGTGCCCCCGGCGGCCCCCGCGCCGGGCGGCGCGGACATCGACTCCCTCCTGAAGGAGCTCGACACGATCAGCGGCGAGATCCTGAAGCGCGGTCAGCCGCCGAAGAAGACGGCCCCCAAGGTCGACGACGACGGCGACAATCCGCCGCCCCCGGATTGACCAGCACCGCTTATCTGCCGACTCCCGGTATTTTGTCCGATGGAGGGGGCGACCGTTCAGGACTCCGAGCTCTTGATGGAGCTCGGACGCGCGCTCGACCGCTCGGACCGCAAGGTCCGTGAGATCGAGGTCGGCATCGCGCTCTCGATCGCGCTCGGCCGCCAGCGCATGGCGGTTTCGTGCGGGGGCTGTTCGACCCCGCTCGAGTACCGGGGAATCCCCGCGCGCACGAACTCGAGGCTTGCGGAGCCGTTCCGGCTGATCCTCGACCCGGCGGACGCCGCGTGACGCGATCGCCCGGTCGATCCTGAGGCACTTCGACCGTGGTCGCAATCCCGATCATCGAGACCGTCGTCGGCGCGATCATGACCGTCATGGTCACGATCGGGCTCGCCGGGCTCCTCGCCCTCATGGCGGTCGAGAGCTTCGGGATCCCGCCGCTCCCGAGCGAGATCATACTCCCGTTCGCGGGGTTCCTGATCTTCCAGGGAACGTACAGCTGGCCGCTCGCGTTCCTGGCGGCCCTCGCCGGGGGGGTCGTCGGGTCGTACATCGCCTACGCGATCGGACGGTGGGGCCGCCGGTACCTCGTACAGGGTCCGAAGTTCCTCCGGCTGAACCCTGCCCACCTTGCGGCGATGGACTCGTTCTTTGTGCGGCACGGCGAGGGGACGGTTCTCTTGAGCCGGATGGTGCCGGTCATCCGCAGCTACATCAGCTACCCGGCCGGGGCGGCGAAGATGGAGCCGGTCCGCTTCGGACTGTACACGGCCGTCGGTGCCACGCCGTTCACGCTCGCGCTGATGTACGCCGGCTACCTGTTGGGCCACTCCTGGGCGGATATCGTCCCGTACTTCCAGAAGGCCGACTACGCCGCCGTTGCCGTCATCGTCCTCGCGATCGCCTACGTCGCCCTCCGCTGGCGGGGCGTGATCACTCCCGGTTGGCCCCCGCGGAGGGCGCACCGGGCCGCCGGCGGGCCGACGCCCCCCTCGACCGGCCCGACGGAAGAGCCCGGGGCCGAGACTACTCCGTAGCGCGGACCGCCTCGGCCGGCGGGATCCGCGACGCGCGGATCGACGGGCCGATGATCGCGATCATCGCGAGGACGTACGCCGCGATCACGATCGTGAGGATGTTCACGACCGGGACGCTGAACGTCGAGACCCCGGCCGACACCGCGGACGAGGAGACGGAGAGGTCGTAGACGATGAGCAGGCCTAGGATCGTCCCGACACCGACGCCGAACAGCGTCACGAACGAGTACTCGAGGACGAACCCCTGGAGGATCATCCCCCGCCGGAATCCGGTCGCGCGCATCATCCCGATCTCGCGACGCCGCTCGACGACGGCGCGGAGCGCGAGGATCCCGAGGGCGGCGATCCCGACCGCGAGGCCGAGGCCGACGAAGATCTCGAGGAGTCCGATCACGCCCTCGGTGCTCGCGATCGATTGCGCGAGCAACGCGGTGATGTCAAAGACGACCAGGCCGTAGCGGAAGAACGCGATCTTCACCTGCTGGGCGGCGGTCGTCGTGCTGACGCCGGGCTTGACCGTCAGGAGGAACGCGGTCTCGTTCACGTAACCGAGCTTGCGTGCCTCGCCCGGGTTCAGCCAGACGCCGGTCAGGACCGTCTCCTTGAACACGCCGAGCACGGTGACGCGCGCGGTCGCGTTCGAGTTCGGGCGTCCGACGACGAGCGTGTCGCCCGGGGTGACGGTCGGGTGCGGGAGCCCGGTCGGACCGGCCTGGACCCCGGCGGTCGGGGGTGCGTACGACCCATCCACGACCGCGACGGTCGGGTCCGTCGCGAGCCGGGCGAGGACGGCGCTCGCGGAGAGGCCGTTCCATGTCGCGAGGAACGGGAACTGGCTCGTCTGGTAGAAGCTCGCGAACGCGGAGAGATTGTCCGGCGCCGCGTAGACGGAATCGAGGAACGGGCTCGGGGAGAAGCCGGTCGCGTTGACCGCGATCGTCCCGCTCACGAAAGGGACCGCGACCGCGAACGACCGGGCGAGCGTCGAATTGTTGACGACCTGCCCGGGCAGGTCCGGGATCGGCAGCGCGGAGTAGCCCGCGAAGCTGTAGCCGCCCGACTCCGTCTGCGTCGTGTTCTGGAGGTTCGCGCTCACCGTCTGGCCGAACGTCGCGATGGCGACCATCGTGAAGACGACGAGGGCGAAGATCGAGAGGTTGATCGTCGTCCGGGTCGACTGCCGGCTCGGATAGATGAGACCCATCCGGGTCGCCGGGCTCGCCCCGTTCCGGCCCCCGAGCAATCGCAGGAGCCCGTTCACGAAGCTCGTGGAGTTGAAGACGTAGAGGAGGAGCGCCCCGAAGACCATCATGATCCCGAGGACGAAGACGACGAAGATCCCACCCGAGTGCGCCCGCCCGAGGACCGCGTCGCGCAGCGGCCCGATCCCGCCCCAGAGGAGGAGGGCGAGTCCGGCGACCGAGAAGACCGGACGATTCTTGGCGAACCGCGAGGCGACCAACCCGATGCCCAGGATCAGGAGACCCCCTCCGATGATCGGGTAGGAGACGTCACCCGTCCCCCGGTACGTTTCGCCGAAGAGCACGCCGCCCAGCAGGACGAGGACGACCCCCAGGTACGCCAGGTAGGTGTACACCCGAAGCGGCGGTCGTGGCTCGGGGATGTCGCGGATCGCACGGACGATGTTGAGGCGGCTGGCGCGCCAGCTCGCGAGGATGACCGTGACGAGCGTGAGGAGGAAGCCGAGGACGTAGCTCTCCACGAGGCTCGGGGTCGTCACCGTGAACGACGCAAGGATCGCGCTCGAGGTGAGCGAGCCCGCGGCGAACAGGAGGCTGAACTCGTAGGCGAGCAGGTAGCCGACCCCGACGCCGACGAACGTGCCGGCGAGGGCGCTCCCCGCCGAGTAGGCCAGCCCCTCGAAGTAGAACGTCACGATCAGGTCGCGCCGGCGCATCCCGACCGCGCGGAGCATCCCCATCTCGCCCTTCCGCTCCTCGGCGAGCATCACGAAGATGCCGACGATCAGCATCGCCCCGGCGACGATCGAAAAGAGGCCGAGGACGAGGAAGATCGTCGAGATGCTCTGGCTGTTCTGGGTCGCGGAGGCGACCGAATCCTGGAGCACCTCATGGACCGCGAGCCGGGGCGTCGAAGGAACGGTGCGGAGCGTCGAGTTGAGGTGCGCGCTGACCGCGTTGGACAGCGCGACGCCGGACTGCTGACCCCCGGCGTTGGTGACCGCGATGTAGTTGATCGCGCCGGTCGCGTTCTCGAGCTGCTGTGCGGTGGCGAGGTCGAGGAAGAGGCTTCCGCTGCCGAGCCCGGCGCTGATGAACCCACCGCGCAGGTCGTCCTGGACGATCGCCTGGACGGTCACGGGGATCGAGTTCGGGCCGAAGAGGATCAGGCTCTGACCCGCCGTCGCGTTCATCTGGGCGGCGGCCGGACCGTCGAGGAGCGCTTCCCCCGGCGCCGGGCCGGCGAGCACCGAACCCGAGAGCGTATGGAACGAGCCGAGCGCCGAGCTCTGGTTGCCATTGACCCCGATGAGGTTCAGGTTCGTCCCGGGTACGCCGGTCCCTCGATCCAAGGCCTGGACCGTTCTGATGATCTCAGGCGCGAGTCCCACGATGTTCGGGTCGCCGGCACTACCGGCGGCGATCTGCGCGTAGGTGCCGAGCGGGAAGTAGGCGAAGCCACCGCTCTGGTCGACCCCGTAGACCGCCTCGTCGGTGTAGCCGATCCCGAGGTAGGTGTAGTGCAGGTCGAGCTGCGCGATCGTGTCGCCGACCGCGAAGCTCCCCGAGATGATCGTCGTCCCAACGAGGAGGCCCAGGATGAGCAGGACGGTTCGGCCCCGGCCGCGGCGGACGTTCCGCATCGCGATACGGAACGCGAGGCGGAAGCGGAGGGCGAGGCCGAGGGAGAGGAGGGCGACGACGCCGAGGACGAGGAGCAGGAAGGCGACGACCGGGTCGACCATCGAGGTTCCCCCGCTCAGGGGACGAAGGCACCGTCGCGCATCTTCAGCGTCCGGTCGCAGCCGCTGGCGACGTCCGCATCGTGGGTGACGACGACGATCGTCTGCGCGAACTTCCGATTGAGGTCCCGCAGGAGCGTCGTGACCTGGCGGGAGCCCTCCTCGTCGAGGTTGCCCGTCGGTTCGTCCGCCCACACGATCGCGGGGCGGCTTACGAGGGCCCGGGCGAGCGATACGCGCTGCTGCTGGCCGCCGGAGAGCTCCGCCGGCCGGTGGTGGAGTCGGTCGCCGAGTCCGAGGTCGTTGAGGATCTCCGTGGCTTTCCCGCGGGCCGGCTTCGCGGGAGTACCCGAGACGAGCAGCGGCAGCTCCACGTTCTCGACCGCGGAGAGAACGGGAAGCAGGTTGTACGACTGGAAGACGAACCCCGTTCGGCGCGCGCGGAAGTCGCTCTTCTTCCGGTCGTTCAGCTGGTGGACGTCGGTCCCCTCGAGGAGCACCTTCCCGCGGGTGATCTCGTCGAGGCCGCTGAAGCAGTTCAGGAACGTCGTCTTACCGCACCCGGACGGTCCCATGACCGCGACCATCTCGCCGCGCAGGATCTGAACGCTCAGCCCCTGCAGCGCATTGACGGCGGTCTCCCCTGACCCGTAGGTCTTCCAGACGTCCTCGCCGACCACGACCGCCTCCCGCGCCACCCGAATCCGCCCCCTTGGAACGCTGCCCCGCGGCCGCCCTCCGGCTGTAAAAGGTCAGCGTCGGTGCGGGACTCGACCCCGTCGTGCCACGAGAGGGCGGTCAGGACCCACCGATTTCGGTCGTGCTCAAGCCGTCGAACGGAGCCGGTCCGCGAACTCGGGACGAACGACCCGTCCGTTGGGGCGTCCCACGTACTCCCCGTCCTGCACGACCCGTTCCCCACCGAGGAGGTGCTCTCGTGGAAAGACCGCCTCCCACCCTTCGAACGCGCTCCATCCGCACGGGGCGTGCAGACGTTCCGCTCGGATCGTCGTCCGTTCGCGGAAGTCGACGGCGAACAGATTGGCGCGATGCCCGACCTCGATCCGTCCGTGCGGCTGGCCGAACCACCGCGCGGGTCGATCGCAGGCGGCGGAGATCAGGGCAGGTAGGGGGACCCGGGCCGCCCGGACCTCGGCGAGGAGGAGCGGGAGCATCGTCTCAACCCCGGGCATCCCGCTAGGCGCTTGGTCGAAGCTTCGTTCCTTCTCTTCCAAGGAATGCGGAGCGTGGTCGCTCGCGAGGAACTGCACCCGGCCCGCCGCGAAGGCGCGGAGCAGTCCGGCCCGCTCGGCCTCGGCGCGGAGGGGCGGGTTGACCTTGCCGAACGCGTCTCGGGCCCGAGAAGTAGAGAGGAGGAGGTGCCCCGGCGAAGCTTCGGCCGCGAAACCGGCACGCGCCACGATCTCGAGGGCTTCCTCGGACGTCACGTGCGCCAGATTGAGGCGTTCGGAGCCGGCGGCCCGGACCACCGCCTCCACGGCGCCCACTTCCGCCGCGATCGGCCTATCTGCGTCCCAGTCGGTCGTTCCGCGCGGAAGCGGCCTCGTCGGAAACCGGCCGGGATCCTCGGCATGGACTGAGTGCGGCAGGTCCGTCGCGCCGGTCCCGGCGAGGAGCTCGCCGACGGAACCTATCTCCGGGACGACTTCGATTCCGGAGGTCGGGCTTAGGTACGTCTTCAGCGCCCCGCACACCCGGGCGAGGGCGGCCACCCGGAGCGGCGATTGCGCCGCTCCATACAATACCACGTCGACCGCGATCCGGTGGCGCGCACGAGCGGCCTTATCCTCCCAGCGGGAAACCCGATCGACGAGGGGCCGGGTGTTCGGCATGTCGCCGACCGCTCCCACGCCGCCCAAGGCCGCTTGGATCGTCCCGGTCTCGAACGACTCGATCGCGCCCGGGGGACCGGGGTCGCGGAAATGAACGTGGAGGTCGGTCGCGGACGGCAGAAGGATCGCGTCTCCGAGATGCCGACGACGCGGACCCGAAATCGCCCGGGCGACCCGAACGATCCGCCCATCGTCCCCGATCCCGATCTCGATCGGATGGAGCCGGCCGCGCAGCCACGCACGCCCCTCGACGACCAGCTCGGGCGCGAACTGGGGACGGCCCCCGGTCGGAGTGCGACCGACGCGGAGGGTTGGCACCGGAGACCCGACGCGGGCGCCCCATAAGTACCGAGCGCCCGCGAGCGCGCGTCATGCTTTTGCGGTGAACGCCGTGGGAGTCGCGTGGGGGCGTCCCCGTCAGAATCCGCCTGGACCTACGCCCGCTCGGGCGTGGATGCGGAGGGGCGCGCCCAGTCGCTGCGGGAGTTCCTCGCCGCGGCCCGAACGCCACCCCGTGCCGGGTTCGGCCGACCGTTGCCGCTGAGCGGCCACTACGCCGGCGTCGTCCACACCGGCGCTCAATTGATCGCGGCCACCACGGACACGGTCGGCACCAAGACGCTCCTCGCGGAGGAGCTCAACCGCTGGGAGGAGGTCGGGGAGGACCTCGTCGCGATCAACGTGAACGACCTTGCGGCAGTGGGAGCACGGCCGATCGGGATCGTCGACACGATCTCGTGCGCCTCCCCTTCGAGCACGGTGTTCCGCGCGCTGGGGCGGGGGGTGCGTCGCGGACTGCGCGCCGCGGGCTGTTCCTTGCTGGGGGGGGAGACGGCCCTGGTGCCCGAGCTGCTCCGCGGTACGGACCTGGGCGCGACCGCCTTGGGCGCGTTCCCGCCCGGCCGCCGACCGATCACGGGATCATCGATCCGCCCGGGGGACGCGATCCTCGGGATCAGCGCCTCCGGGTTCCATGCGAACGGCTTCACCCTGATCCGGCGGCTGCTGCGCGCGCGCGGCGTCGATCTCAGCCGTCCGCGGGAGGGCGCTCTCGTCCCCGTCGGCCGCGAGCTACTCACGCCGACGCGGACCTACGTCCGCGCGGTCGAGGCGATCGCCAAGGTCCCGGGCGTCCACGGCCTCGCGCACATCTCCGGCGGCGGGGTCCGCAATCTCCCTCGGCTGAATCCGAAGGTCGAATTCGCGCTCCATCGATTCCCGGAACCCCCCGCCCTCTTCGATTGGCTCGCTCGACTCGGCCCGGTCGCGACCCGCGAAATGTTCCAGACGTTCAACATGGGCATCGGTTTTGTGGTCGTCGTCGGTCCGCGCTCGGTCGCTACCGTCCAGCGCCGGCTCGCGTCCGCGGGCGTCCGCGGTGTCCACCCGATCGGCGAAGTCCGACGAGGTCGTGGGGTGACCCTCCCCCAGCTGGATCTCCGGTACGAGGGATACGCCTGAACGGGGCGGGGTCGCGCTGATCCCTCGACCGTTCCGAGTCAAGGGATGTTCGGGAGGTATTGAGCCGTGAACCAAGCCGCGGTACGCGCCTCGGGCGCGGCGTTGCTCGCCGCACTCCTGTGGGCGGCCTACTACTTCTTCGTGTTCGGGGTGTCGGCTCGCGTCGCCCCGTCGGCACTGCTGTTTTGGCCGTTCGCGTTGGGGGGCATGGCCTACACCGGCGTGGCCCTCGTCCGAGGGCACGCGACCACGCTCGCTCAGCTGTACCGAGATCCCCGGGCTTGGCTCCGATCGGGCATGCTCGTGGCGATGCAGACCTCGGTGCTGGCCTCGACCTTCGTGGCGGGTGCCGTCGATACCTCCATCCTCTCCCTACTCGGTGACGTCGTCATCACCCCGCTCCTGGTGATGCTCCTCCTGCGCGAGAATCGCGAGCTCGCGCGGGCGCCGGCCTTCGTCCTCGGAGTCGTTCTGGCCGCGGGCGGCGGGATATTGACGATCCTCGCCGGCGGAAGCCCTCGTCCGATCTCCGGGATCGGCGTCCTCGTGACCCCGGCGGTCGCCGTGAGCGTCGCGGTGTACTTCCTGCTCTCCGCGCAGGCCGGCCGACGACTCCCGACGACGGCCGTCATCGCGCAGTCGGTCGTGGGCGGGGCCATCGTCAGCTTCGCGATCTCTCCGCTTCTGCCCGGCGGGTTCGCGGGCCTCGCCATCGGTCCTCCGATCGACGTGGGGCTCGTCGCGGCCTTGGGGGTCACTAGCTTCTGCATCGCGCCGCTACTCTACTTCGACGCGATCCAGCGGGTCGGGCTGCTGCTCCCCGCCGTCCTCATGGCGGCGATCCCGGTGTTCACGTTGCTCCTGGCGATCCCTCTGCTGGGGTTCCTCGCGCCACCGGTCGCCATCCTCGGGATCCCCATTGCTGTGGTCGGGGCCATCCTCGCCAGTCGCGGATCGCACACACCGTGGCGGACCGAGACGTCGGCCCCGGCGGTCTCGGGTGGCTCGACCGATCCCTAGAGTGAGGGCTGGACCCCTCATGGCTCGCTTGGGGTCTTATTCTCCCCCGACTCGGATAGGGCGATGCGGCGTGTCCAACTCCTCCCCTTCGCCGCGGGACTCCTGCTGCTCGGCTTCCTCGTGCCGGCCGGCGCTTCCGCGGGTTCGTCGATCACTGGTACGGCCAGCTCGTGCTCCGGGCTCTACTCCTGCTCCTACTCGCTGAACGGTTCCGCCGGTTCGGGAAGCGCCACGACAGGATCGTACGGGATCGCGTTCCGCCTCCCCGGCGAGAAGAACCAGACCATCGGGCAGTTCACGGCGTCCGTCGTGAATCGGACGGGTACGATCGATCGCGTCCAGGGCTCGATCTTCGCGATCGACGCGAACTCGGGGAAGATCGTGTTCGGTTCCTTCGACACGTACGTGAACGCGACGGCCCACTGCAGTCGGACGGGCTGCTACTACACCTACAAGCTCGTCAGCGGCTCGATCACCTTCCAGATTACTCGCTTCGACGGCACGACGACGACCGTCGCGTGCACGCCTTCGTCGATCTCGGCCGGCGGCTCAACCAAGTGCACGGCGACCGTCACGGATCTCGCGAACCGCTCCCTCTCCCCGACGGGGAACGTCTCTTTCACTTCCTCGATCGGCGGCTTCTCCGCGGGGAGCTTCGCGAACCACGGCCATTGCGCGCTCGTGAAGGGCAGCTGCACGCTGAAGTTCGTGACCGCGGACAACACCGCGGGGACCGTCTCCATCTCCGCCGCGTTCCATGGGAATGTCCGCGAATACAAGAGCCAGGGTCGCAGTTCGATCTCGGTGAACGGCAACTAGCTCGAACCGAGCCGCTGACCGGTTCGGTTGCGGTGCGGGGTCGGACCGCTACGTCGCGGGGCCGGGAGTCGAGGTACTACCGAACGGCACCCGGAGCGATGCGAGGCGGCCTGCAGATCCGGTCCTCCGGATGAGTGAGCGACGCCGAGCCAGCGTTTCTGAGGCTCTTCCCACGTGATTGCGGCCCGCCGCGCGCGCCTCGTCGAGGCCGGGTCACGTTGCGCCGGACCGGGCGATCGGAAGTCCGGCGGTACGAGTCGGCGGCTTGCCCGGAGTCCCGCCTACAGCTTCTTGAGCGCCTGGACGAGCTTGCCCACGGACTCCTGCGCGTCGCCGTACAAGAGTCGTGTATTGTCGCGGTAGAAGAGGTCGTTCTCGATCCCGGCGAACCCCTTGCCCTGGCCGCGCTTCAGCACGATGACGTTCTTCGCCTTCTCCACGTCGAGGATCGGCATCCCGAACAGGGGACTGCCCTGACGGTGGGCCGCGGGGTTCACGACGTCGTTCGCGCCAATGACGAGCGCCACGTCCGCGCTCTCGAGCTCGGGGTTGATCTCGTCCCGGTCGAACAGGTGGTCGTACGGGACACCGGCCTCGGCGAGCAGGACATTCATGTGCCCCGGCATCCGGCCCGCGACCGGATGGATGGCGAACTTCACGGTGACCCCCTTCGCCTCGAGCAGGTCGGTGAGCTCCTTCACCTTCTGCTGGGCCTGAGCGACCGCCATGCCGTAGCCGGGCGCGATGACGACCGTGTTCGCGTAGCCGAGGATCGACGCGGCGTCGTCGGCCTCGATCGGCTTGAGGGATCCCTGCACGGTCGTTCCCGTCTCCTCGGTCGCCCCGAAGGCCCCGAACAGGACGTTCCCGATCGACCGGTTCATCGCGCGCGCCATGAGCGCGGTCAGGAGCGAGCCAGCCGCTCCCACGAGGGTCCCCGCGACGACCATGGCGTAGTTCTGGAGTGCGAAGCCGTCCATCGCGACGGCGAGCCCGGTGAGCGCGTTGAACATCGAGATCACGACCGGCATGTCGGCCCCGCCGATCGGGAGCGTCATGAGCAGGCCGAAGACGAGGGCGAGCGCGAAGAACGGCAGGAGGGCGGAGATCGGGAGTAGGCTCCCGAACCCGGTGTCGACGACCGCGACCCCGAAGAGGAGCGCGACCGCGAGGACGACCAGGTTGGCGGGCTGCTGGAGCGGGAAGACGATCGGTCGGCCGCGGATCCAGCCCTGGAGCTTCAGGAAGGCGATCAGGCTGCCCGCGAACGACACGGCACCGATCAGGCCGCCCGTGACGGAGAGGGACGAAGTCCCGAGGTCCGTTCCCGGGATGAGCAGGGTCGCGGCGGAGATCCCGGCTGCGGCACCGCCGCCCATCCCGTTGTAGATCGCCACCATCTGCGGCATGTCGGTCATCGCGACGCGATTCGCCGCGACCCAGCCGATCCCGCCGCCGATCGCGATCCCGATCGCGATGAGGGCGAAGTTTCCCATCCCGGGGAGGAAGAACGTCGCGATCGTCGCGGCCAACATCGCGACGCCGGCGTAGACGATCCCGTTCCGGGCCGTCTTCGGGTGGCTCATCCAGTAGAGCCCGAGGATGAAGGCGAGGACGGTGACGAGGTAGACGATCTGGACGAAGTCGAACATCTCACGCCTTCGGCTTCTTCTGGGCGGAGCGGTCGAACAGCGCCAAGATGCGCACCGTAACGGCGTAGCCGCCGGTGACGTTCGCCGCGCCGAGGACGACCGCGACGAACCCGATCGCTTGCTCGAGCGGCGTCTGCGCGACGCCGAGCGCGACCATCGCGCCGACGAGCACGATCCCGTGGATGAAGTTCGAACCGCTCATGAGCGGCGTGTGGAGGAGGACCGGCACCCGCGAGATCACGAGATAACCCGTGAACGCGGCGAGGAGACCGATGTACAGGGCGACGAAGAGGTCGCTGATCATACGGCCGCCTCGAGGAGGTCGCGGGTGGGCGCGTGCCGCACCGTCCCTTCGGTCACGACCAGGCTCGCCTGGAGGATCTCGTCCTCGAACGCTCCGGCGCGCTCCCCGTTCGGTGTGAGGATCAATCCGAGGAACGCCTGGAGGTTGTGCGAGTACATCTGGCTCGAGTGGAAGGCGATCTGACTCGGCAGGTTGGTGGGTCCGAGCACCGTGACCCCGTTCTCGACCACACGCTCCCCCGGCCGGGTCACCTCGCAGTTCCCCCCCGACTCGGCCGCGAGGTCGACGATGACCGACCCGGGCCGCATCTTCGCGACCACATCGCGCCCGATCAGCCGCGGCGCCTTCTTCCCCGGGATGTTCGCGGTCGTGACGACAAGGTCCGCCCGAGCGACCGCCTCCGAGACCATGACCTGCTCCTGGGCCTTCTCCCCGGGGGTCAACTCGCGCGCGTAGCCACCGGTTCCCTCCGCGTTGATCGCGAGCTCGAGGAACTTCGCCCCGAGGCTGCGCACCTGCTCGCCTGCGGCCCGGCGCACGTCGTACGCTTCGACCACCGCGCCCAGCCGCCGCGCCGTCGCGATCGCCATGAGCCCGGCCACGCCCGCGCCGAGAATCAGCGCCTTCGCCGGACGGATCGTCCCGGCCGCGGTCGTGAGCATCGGGAGGAACTTGGGGGTCGATTCCGCGCCCAGCAGGACCGCCTCGTAGCCCGCAGCGGTCGCCTGGGAGGAGAGGGCGTCCATCCCCTGGGCCCGCGTGATCCTCGGCAGCAGCTCGAGGGCGAACGCCGTGGAGTGCGCTTTCACGAGGCTGCGCACCGCGGGTAGGTTTCGTGTCGGGTTGAGCAGACCCACCACGATGGCGCCGGGATGGAATGTCTCGATCTCGGCCGGGACGGGGGGCTGGACGACGAGAACGATCTCCCCGCGGGCGAGGACCTCGGAACGGTTCGTGACGACCTGCGCGCCCGCCGCGGCATACTCCGGGTCCGGGTAGTAGGCGGCGGCGCCCGCACCGGACTCGACGACGACCTTCGCGCCGCCTTGGGTGAGCTTCTTGACCGACTCGGGCACCAGGGCGACCCGCCGCTCGCCGGTCACCGACTCGCGAGGTACGGCAATCGTGACCGGCATCGAGTCTCCCCCGCCCATCCGGCGGGGTTTATACCGCTAGGCGCGGCGATGGCCGCCCCGCGCTGTCAGGGAGAGTCGATCAGCGATTTCTGGCGGCTCTTGCGTGTCCGCGGCTGCGCCACCTCGGTGACGGGCGTCTCGAGCGTCACGGCTTCGCCCTCGTCCGCCGGGGCGGTGTTCTCTTCGACTCCCCCGAACCGCTTCATGTGGCTCCCCTTGAGCAGCGACTCAGCGTCCCAATCGAACACCTCCGTCACCCGAGCCAGGGTCTGGGCCACCCGGTCGGCGTAGTAGGCGAAGTCGGGGCGCGCGTCGAACGGCCGACCCGCGATCCAGGGCGCGATGGCCTGCGGGCGCTTCTTCGCGTCGGTCACGATCCACGCGACCTTCATTCCGGGAATCACGTCGTACCCCTCCTCCTTGAGCTGGCGGAAGACCCGGAGGAACGGAAGATTCTCGCGGGTCGCCTCATTGTACTGCTCCTCGGGCCGGACGGAGCGGGCGATGACGAGCTTCGCGACGGGGACGCGGCCGTCGGCGCACTCCTTGACGAGCTCACGGGCCCGCCGAACCGCCGCCTCGGTGTCGCCCCCGAGGACCAGCTCGAACACTTCCAGCAGCGATTCGGACTGGAAGTCGAAGGCGTCGCTCCGCCGGTTCTCGTAGCCGCGGATGACGAGCTCGTCGCGCGGCCAGACCGACCGGCCCACGTACCGTTTCTTCGCGCCGTGCGAGAACAGCGCGGCGTAGACGGACTGGAACTCGAACGTCGCGCCCCCGGTCGTGAACCGCTTCGCGACCTGCTCACCGAAGGCGCGGGCTCGCTCGAGCCCGGGTTCGGGGGAACGGACGAAGACACTGTCCGTGTCCGAGTAGACCACCTCGAGCCCATCGGCCTCGAGCGCGCGGATGATCGTCGTGATCGCCTCGCGCGCGAACGCCGTGATCGCCGCGCCGATCTCCTTGTCGGTGAACCGGTAGAAGCTCGAGGCGAGGACGCCGTAGAACGAGTTCATCAGCACCTTGACCGCGTTCTGCAGGCCGTCGTAGTACTCGCGAAGCTCCGGCGTCTCGGCCCTCCGGCTCGCCTCGCGGAACCGCTCCCGCTGGGCGAGCAGCTCTTCGAGGATCTGCGGGATTAGGCCGCGCCGCTGGTCGGCGGAGAGAAACCGCGCCCCCGACGGGGCGACGTTCGTTCCCTCGGGGGAGAGCGTGGTGAAGCAAATGTTGCGAGCGATGATGATGCTCGGGTACATCGACTTGAAATCGAGCACGACGACCCACTCGGAGCGGCCGGCCTTGATCGCGTGGACGTAGCCGCCCTCGATCGGGCTCCCGCCGCCGGCGCGCCGACTCGGGAGCACGCCGACCGAGGCGGACCCGATGTGCGCCCGGTCGACCTTGGGGATGAGGATGGCGTCGATGAACTGCGACGTCCGCCCGTTCAGCCCCTCCTCGAGCGGCAGGGCGGCGACCGTGGCCATGTCGGCCGCCCGCTCCATCGCCCGGAGCCGAGCGAGGATCTTCCCGGCGAGCTCGGCGTCCTTCTCGCAGTACTCCATCACGCGGGCCGGGTCCTGGCGCCACTCCTGGTCGATGTTCCGGCGGTCGACGTCGAGCTTCCGCTCCCCGAGCAGCAGCTGGGCGACGAAATCGAGGCTCTCCTGCTTCGGCCGGAGCGCGAGGCGCGCCGACCACCAGGCGTCAGCGACGACCCGTCCGCTCACGCGCCAGAGCCGATCGCCCATCTCGCGCGCCGGACCGCGGTCGCGGCCGAGCGACAACGGCTCGATGCCGAGCGCTTCCGCCCGCTCCTTCACGAGGGGCAGGTCGTACCCGCCGATGTTGTACCCCGTGATGACGTCCGGGTCGTGCTTCTGAACCTCCTTCGCGAAGCCGTCCAAGATCGCTGCCTCGCTCGGGTCGGTGAGGCGGAATGCGGCGACCCGCTCACCGCCGCGCGTCACGACGCCGCAGATCGTGAAGATCGTCCGCTCCTTGATCGCGTTCTCGATATCGAAGGAGAGCACCGTGAGCCGCGGGCGGAAGGCGCTCGCGGGGAGGATGTCGCGCTCGGCGTCGTGGACGACACGGACGACCCGCTGCACGGAGTAGAGATCCCGGACCGCTTCGGCCTCGTCCTCCGCCTCGAAGTGGATCGTGAGCCCGAGCCCCTTGTCGTACAGGAAGCGGTGGACGAACGGGATATCGCAGGCGAGGACGCTCGCGTCGTCGCCGGACTTCCGGTACCGCTCGCGGTACTCGGGAACCGTCCACGGGTTCGTGACGGTGACCTTGATTGCGGGGCGGGTCCCGCCGGCGACCCACGTCTCGAGCTCGGTCACCTCCTTGACCTGCGGGTCCTCCTTGAGCCGCTTCCGGTCGTCCTCGGTCGGCTTCGAGAGCACGAAGTAGGGCCGGAAGCCGTAGTACCGGGCGACGACGCTCTCGCCCTCGCGCGTTCGTCCGTACAGTTCGAGGACGACCCCGTCCTCGACGGCACGGTACGAACCGGCGAGGAGAAAGAGGTCGAGCGCAGGCACGCCGTTCGGACCGGGACCGGACCTATACGGTTTCGCGCGGGCGGAGGAGGTATCGGCCGAGCTCCGCGAAGTCGCGCTCCCAACGAGTTCGTAGGTTCGGGTTGTGCATCGCCGCGGCCGGATGCAGCAGCGGGAAGACCGCGGGTCGCCCTCCCTCGATCGCCCGGCCCGCGACGAGGCCGATCCGATCGCGGCCGGGGGAGAGCGCCTCGAGGGCGTGGGCCCCGAGCGTCACGATGAGGGCCGGATTCAGCATGGCGAGCTGGCGGTCGAGGAAAGGCCGGCACGCCGCCGCGGCCGTCCGGTCGAACCGATTGTCCGCCGGTCGGCACTTGAACAGGTTCAGCACTCCGTACTCCTCCGGGGTGAGTCCGATCGCCGCGACGGCCGATTCCAACCTCCGCCCGGCGCGGCCGACGAACGGGACCCCCACGGCGTCCTCCTCCGCCCCGGGCGCTTCGCCCACGAAGACGACTCGGGGCGAGCTCGACCCGCGATAGACGACGACGTGGCGGCGGGTGGTTCCCAGCGGGCACCGGCGGCAGTCTTCGATCCCGCGCACGAGACGGCGCCAGGCTGGGGAGAGGACGAGCGGAGGGCGATTCGATGGGGTGGTCCCAGCCGACCGGACGACCACGCAGCGCCCCCTACGGCGAGAACGCGCTTCACTTTCGCCTTACCTTAAATACCGTGTCCCGGTCGGTCGCGGCCCTCAATCGCTCATCGATGACGCCACCTCCTTCTGGTTGGAACACCGCGGGCCGCCTGCAGGAGCTCCGGCAGCGCCGGCGCTGGTCGGACCGGTACTACAAGCGGCGGATCCTCCACCTCAAGGAGCGGTCGGACCCGCTCGAGGGCGCGCCGCAGGCGCGGGGGATCGTCATCGAGAAGGTGGGCGTCGAGGCGAAGCAGCCGAACTCGGCGATCCGCAAGTGCGTCAAGGTGCAGCTCATCAAGAACGGCCGTCAAGTGACCGCGTTCGCGGTCGGGGACGGCGCCATCAACTTCATCGACGAGCACGACGAGGTGATGGTCGAGGGGATCGGCGGCCGGATGGGCCGGTCATACGGCGACATCCCCGGCGTACGCTACAAGGTGATCCAGGTTAACGGGGTCTCGCTCGACGAGCTCGTTCGCGGCCGGAAGGAGAAACCCCAGCGATGAGCGCTCTTCCGTCCAACTTCGCACCTCCCGAGGAGGAGACCGGGGGCCCGGTCGTCCAGCGCCCCGCCGCGCCGCCCCCGCCGCCGTTCAAGATCCCTCCGCTGTTCGGCAAGTACCCCTTCGAAGGGATCGAAGTCCACGACCCGGGCCTCCAGCCGTACCTCTACCTCCACCCGATCTACGCCCCGCACTCCGAGGGCCGGCTCTCCGGGCGGCCGTTCATGAAGTCGCACATGCACCTCGTCGAGCGGCTCGCGAACCACCTCATGAAGGGCGGAAAGTTCACGGGGAAGAAGTCGAAGGCGATCGGCACGGTCCGCCGCGCCTTCGATGAGGTCGCGAAGAGCGAGGGGAAGAACCCGCTCCAGGTCCTCGTCGACGCCGTCGAGAACGCCGCGCCGCGCGAGGAGGTCACGCGCCTCCAGTTCGGAGGCATCTCCGTTCCGCGCGCGGTCGACGCTTCGCCGGCCCGCCGGGTCAACGGGGCGATCCGGAACCTCGCGCTCGGGGCGATTCAGGCGTCGCGCAAGTCCACGAATCCGATCCACTCCTGCCTCGCGAAGGAGATCGCCCTCGCCGCGAAGGGCGACCTCACCAGCTTCGCGGTCGGGCGGAAGGAAGAGGTCGAGCGGGTCGCGCAGTCGGCGCGCTGAGCGCGGAGGGGTCTGGACATGACGCACATTCGGAGCGAACTGGCGAAGGCCATCCCGGACATGATGCGCCGGGTCGACAAGATCCGGAACATCGGGATCGTCGCCCACATCCACCACGGGAAGACCACCCTGAGCGACAACCTCCTCGCCGCGGCGGGGATGATCTCGAACGAGCTCGCCGGAAAGCAGCTCTACCTCAACTTCGACGAGCAGGAGCAGGCCCGGCTCCTCACCATCAACAACGCGGACGTGACGATCGTCCACGAGTACGAGGGCGAGAACTACCTGATCAACCTCATCGACACCCCGGGCCACGTCGACTTCGGCGGCGATGTGACGCGCGCGATGCGCGCGGTCGACGGCGCGGTCGTGGTCGTCTGCGCGGTCGAGGGCGTGATGGCCCAGACCGAGACCGTGCTCCGCCAGGCGCTCCGCGAGAAGGTGAAGCCGGTCCTCTTCATCAACAAGGTCGACCGCGCGATCAAGGAGCTCCAGCTCACGCCCGAGTCGCTCCAGAAGCGGTTCACCTCGATCATCACCGAGGTGAACGAGCTCATCCGGAAGATGGCCCCCGAGGAGTTCGTCGACGCGTGGAGCGTCGACCCCCGCGACGGTTCGGTCGCCTTCGGGAGCGGCTACGAGAACTGGGCGATCAGCGTCCCGTACATGCTGCGGACCGGGGTGAAGTTCAAGGACATCATCGACTACGTCTCGACCGGCCGGTCGAAGGAGATCGCGCTCAAGGCGCGGATCAACGACGTCGTCTTCGACATGGTGGTGAAGCACCTCCCGACGCCCGGCGACGCGCAACGGTACCGGATCCCGAACATCTGGCGCGGCGGCACCGAGTCCGCGGTCGGTCAGGCGATGCTCACGACCGCGACCGACGGACCGACGGCGTTCATGGTCACCGACATCACGATGGACCCGAACGCCGGGGAGATCGCCACCGGGCGGCTGTTCTCGGGCCGGCTCCAGAAGGGGATGGAGCTCAACGTCGTCGGGACGAAGCTCAAGAACCGCGTCCAGCACGTGAGCCTGTTCATGGGCCCCGAGCGGCTCATGGTCGAGGAAGTGACGGCGGGGAACATCGCCGCCGTGATCGGGCTCACCGACGCGTTCGCGGGGACGACCATGTCGAACGCCCCCGAGATGGTCCCGTTCGAGGAGATCCGGCACGTCTCGGAACCGGTCGTGACCGTCGCGATCGAGCCGAAGCACATGAGCGACCTGCCGAAGCTCATCGAGACGATGCGGAAGGTCGCCAAGGAGGACGCGAGCCTCAAGGTGGAGATCAACCCGGAGACGGGCGAGCATCTCCTCTCCGGGATGGGCGAGCTCCACCTGGAGATCACCCAGTACCGGATCGTCAACGACTACAAGGTGGAGATTTCGGCGTCGAAACCGATCGTCGTCTACCGCGAGACCGTCGGGGCCCCCGGCGGGCCGTTCGAGGGGAAGTCGCCGAACAAGCACAACAAGTTCTACTTCGAGGTCGAGGCCCTCCCGGCCGCGGTCGTCCAGTCGATCAAGGACGGGGACGTCCCGCAGGGGAAGTCGTTCAAGGACCTCAAGACGCTCGTCACCAAGCTCGACGAGATCGGCATCCCGCGCGAGGAGGGACGCGGCCTCGTCGCGGTCGAGGGGACGAACATGCTCCTCGACGTGACGAAGGGGATCCAGTACCTCAACGAGACGATGGACCTCATCGTCGACGCCTTCAAGGAGGCGATGAACCGCGGGCCGCTCGCGAACGAGAAGGTCTACGGGCTCAAGGTGCGGCTCGTCGATGCGAAGCTCCACGAGGATTCGATCCACCGCGGTCCTGCGCAGACGATCCCCGCGGCCCGGAGCGGGATGTACGGCGCGATGGTCCTCGGCGGCCGCATGCTCCTCGAGCCGCTGCAGAAGGTCACGGTGAACGTCCCGCAGGAGGTCCTCGCCGCCGCGACCCGCGAGCTCCAGCGGCGCCGGGGCGAGATCCTCGACATGACGAGCGTCGGTGATCTCCAGACGATCGTCGCGAAGACGCCCGTCGCGGAGATGTTCGGGTTCGCCAACGACATCCGCAGCGCGACCGCGGGGAAGGTCCTCTGGTCGACGGAGTCGCTCGGCTTTGAGGTGCTCCCGAAGGAGCTCCAGACGACCGTCGTCGGCGAAGTGCGGAAGCGGCGGGGCCTCAAGCCCGAGCCGTACGACGCGGCGTACTACTCGGGGTAGCCGGTCGGGGTCTACGCCAGTACGGCCGAGACCTCGTCGAGCGTCCGCTGGCCCCGGTCGCGCGCCCCTTGCCCCACGCGGATCCTCACGGGCCAGGCGCCCTCGCGGTCGAGCAGCCACCGCTTCCGCCAGAGGCCCATCCCGAACCCCGTGAGACCGCCCGCGTCGCCCACCACGCGGTGGCACGGGATGATGATCGGGATCGGGTTCCGCGCCATGGCGCCGCCCACGGCCCGCGCGGCGGTGGGGGCGTAGCCGGCGCTCTTCGCGAGGTCACCGTACGTGATCGTCCGGCCCGCAGGGACCTTCAGGAGGGCCGCATAGATGTGGCGGTCGAACTCCGAGGCGCCCGCCGGTTCGGCGTCGACCTCGAACGCGTCCCGCTTCCGCCGGAAGTACTCGCCCAGCTGGCGCGGGGGACTCCCGTCGGGCGGCGCCCTACGGTGCGAGCCCTTCGACGGGAGGGCAAGGCGGCTCCCGCCGCGCTCGTGGAGCCCGACCTCGAGCACGGTCCGGTCGCGGTAGACGACCCGGAACGTCCCGATGGGGGTCGGCACGTCCGCGTACTCCAGCCCGCTCGTCATCGTGCGTGCCCCCCGACGCCGTCCGCGGTAAATTCCCTTCGGTGGGATCGGGGAACGGACGCGGTCGCGTCGACAATCCCGGGGCTCGGGCGTCGCGTCCCGGACCGTGGTCGGGACGATGATGCGCATTAATGCGCATTCTTCTCAGAGGGAGGTTTATAATCCGTCATTAGGTCGGCCGTCTCCGACCAGGGGCTACTCGCGCCGCGGGCGGTCCCCGGGAAAGGAGGAGGAATCGTCTCATGGGGAAGGGTTCGAGGGCGGAGCCGAACGGCTATCGGCGCTACGGGCGCCTGGCGGGCTACGGGACCGCCGGGATGGCGGTCGGTCTGGTGCTCGTCATGGCGCTCACGCCGATGGCAGGGGCGCTCAAGCCCCACGTGATCAACCCGCCGTACAAGGGGAGTTCGGGCGTCCAGTCCCGGTACATTTCGAGCAGTGGGTCGTGCAAGAGTGCCAGCACGATCACGGGCAATCACTGGATCCCGAAGACCGGGAACATGACGGCGATCGTCTACTCGTTGGCGAAGGGTTGCGCCACGCCGCCGACCGGCAACGGGTACTCGAGCGCCTACACTTCCGATAATTTCGAGGTCGCCATCCCCGTCAAAGTCTACACGAACACGGGGCACAACTTCAGCGTCAACTACTCGTACGCCTTCACGATCACCGCCTCGCTCACGACGGCGGGCGGCTGTCCGGTCGCGAAGTACGTCCCGGGAACCTACACGTACAACTCGTGCTACGCGGACATCAGCACCTACGCGTACATCTACACCAACCTCTTCGACCAGACCAACGGCACGTACCTCAGTAGCAGCCACACCACCCTGCAGCTCCCGCAGAACTACTCCTACCAGGACAACTACTCGTCCTGCACGTCCACGGGCACCTGCACGAACAACAGCTACTCCTACTCGTGCCACAGCTCCACCTACTACCAGTGTGCTCCCTCCGGTTCGGCGATCACGGGGTCGAACACGACGTGGATCAACACCGGGAAGAACTGCCAGTACGGGTACAACGGCAACTGCTACTACTGGCACAACTGGACGCTGAACAGCTCCCACAAGTACTGGGTGATCACGTTCCTCTACGTCTCGGCGGACGCGTACCTGTACAACTGGTCGCCCGGTAGCAGCGCGGTGGCGTCGGTCAACGGAGCGTCGCTGGGGAACACCGGGTGGAGGATCGCCTCCCTCACGGTCACCTAGACGGGCGGCGCCAGCGCGGGGCCCAACCTTTTCCTTCGCTTTTCCGGGGACGTCGGCCGCCCTGTCGCCTCCGGGGGCGGAAGGCGGTCGCGAACTCACGCCGTGCCGCGGTCCGTGATCCGGAATTCCGAGGCGGTCGGAGGGAGCGACCGATGCTTCACGAGTGCCACCCGCCGACGGTCCCCGGAGAGACGGTCGAACCGCACGATGGACTTCGCCGCATGGTTCAGGAACGAGCCGCCGAGCGGTTCGAGCGTCCCGTCGCGGACGTTCCGCCAGACCTGGTTGGTCACGACGACCGGGAGGAACTCGTGCAACGCGGTGGCGACCAGGAACCCCAGCTGCTCGGCGAGCGCGCGGCGGCCCGCGTCCTCGGTCTCGTCTCCGAGCGTGAGCCGGTAGTAGAACGTCGCCGAGTCGAGCACGATCAGGCCGAGGGGTCGCTTGGGGTCCCGCGCAAGTCCGCACGCGACCCGAACGGCCCGTCGCTGCTCGTCCATGCTCTTCGGCGTGGCGACGAGCAGCTTCTCGAGCACTTCGTCGGCACGGTCCCCCGAGGTGGTCCTAAGGCGTTCGATGCTGAGCCCCTCGGTATCGACGTAGGCGACCCACCGGCCCGCGAGCGCGACCCCGCGCGCGGCCTCCACGCACGCGACGGTCTTTCCGCTCCCGCCTTCCCCGTAGAACTGGGTCACGGCGTCCACCTCGAGGCCGCCGCCGAGGATCCGGTCGAGCGCCGCCACGCCGGTCGGGACGCGGTCGGAGCCCACGAGGGGGCGACGGTCGGCCCCTCCTTAACGCGACGCGTCGCGAACCGGCGGGGACCGTCAGGACCTCCCCGACGGTACGCTTAGGCGCGGGGGAGTTGCCGCCGCGGCGGGGGGTCGATGGGGTTCGGCTGGGACCTGACCGTCTTCGACGGCCACGCGTCGATCGGCGGGACGAAGATGCTCCTCGCCCAGGGGGGCGAGCGGCTCCTCCTCGACTTCGGGACCAACTACAAGCGGGAGTCGCAGTTCTTCGAGGAGTACCTCAAGCCCCGGTCGATCCGCGGGCTGGTCGACTACATCGCGCTCGGGCTCCTGCCGGCGTGGAGAGGCCTCTACCGCCGGGACCTGTTTCCCTCCGCGGACTTCCCGAATCAGGACGCGGATTGGGCGGGATCGGGTGCCACCGCGGTGCTCCTGACCCACGGCCATCTCGATCACGCCGGCGGGATCGCATTCCTGGACCCGTCCATCCCCGTCCTCGCCTCCCCGCTCACGCTCGCGCTCCTGCGATCGTGGCAGGAGACGGGGGGCTCGACGCTCACCTCGGAGGTGACCTACTACGCCGAGAAGAGCCCGAACGCGGGCGGCACCCCGGGCGCCTCGGTCGCGGGGCGGACCGTTCGGACCGCCCGCGGGGGGGCGCGCCGGGGGCGATCGTTCCAGCTGTTCGGCGAGCTCCCCGGGGGCTTACGGGAGGCGCTGCGCCGATCGCCGTACGGCCCGAAGACCGAGTTCGAGCCGCTCGACCCCACGGTCGCGGGAACGCGGCGCGGCGACCTGGCCGTCGCGGCGTTCACGGTCGACCATTCGGTCTACGGAGCGACCGCCTTCACGATCGACGGCGATGGAGGGCGGTTCGCCTACACGGGGGACTTCCGCTCGCACGGGGACCGGGGCCCCGAGACCGAGCGCTTCCTCCGCGAGCTCGAAAGCGACCCGCCGGACGTCCTCGTCGCGGAGGGGACCCGACTCCGCTCCCCCGGCGACGACCGCCCTCAGTCCGTGGCGACCGAGGACGACGTGGAGCGCAAATGCCGCGAGGAGGTCGCGAGCGACCCCCGACGCCTCGTGGTGGCCGACTTCGGACCCCGGAACATCGAGCGGTTGCGCCGGTTCCGTCGGATCGCGCTCGACACGGGACGCCAGCTCGTGGTGACCCCGAAGGACGCCTACCTCCTGCGGCTGCTCCATGCCGCCGACCCGACGATCGAGGTCGACATCGGCCGCGGCGGATTGCGGATCTACGAGAAGGCGACCGGGGGGACCGAGTTCCCCTGGCTCCACACGGTCCGCGCGGAGTTCGCGGACGCGTTCGTCGGCCCGGCCGAGATCGCGGGCACGCCGGGCCGCTGGATCCTCTGCTTCAGCTACTTCGACTGCAGCGAGCTCGTCGACCTCCGCCGCGCGACCCCGGGCGGCCTCTGGCTCTACTCCTCGAGCGAGTCCCACGGGGAGGAGCAGGAGTTCGACTTCGTCCGGCTCGCCCACTGGATCGACTGGGCCGGCTTGCGCGTCGTCGGCTTTCGCCTGGTCCCGGACGCCTCGGGGGTCCTGCGCCCGTCGTTCGACCACCCCGAGGACGTCGGCCACCACGCGAGCGGCCACGCCACCGAGGAGGAACTGCTCGCCTTCGTGCGACGGGCGAACCCCAGGTTCCTCGTCCCGGTCCACACCGAGCAGAGCGCGGAACGGTATGCCGCGCTCCTTGAGCGGGCGGGCGCGACCTGCCGCGTCGTCCCGCCGACGCCCGGGGCGCCGGTGGCGTTCCCGTAGCGCGGCCTAGCGGGCCTTGAGCGTCTTCTTGACGTTCGGGTGTTCTTTCGTGAAGATCTTACCGCCGCAGTTGTCGCAGCGGACCCCGAAGAGGTTCGCGTCGCTCGGGAGCGCCTCCCCGCAACGGATGCATCGGAACATGGGGGTTCAATTCCGGGCGCCCGCCTTAACTTTTCGCCGCGGCCCCGGCCGCGGGCGTCTGCTTCTCGGAGCGGGTGATCGGCGGCGCGGGCGTGAAGAGGTACGCCCCGCTCGCGAAGCTCGTCCCGCACCGGGAGCAGCGGAAGACCCCGGTCGAGATCCGGCGCACCGTCACGGTCGAGCATCGGGGGCACGCGGCCGCCTTCCGCCGGCTGCGGTCGATCTCGAGGACGCGCCGGCGGATCCGGATCCCGTACCGGGGACCCATCCACCCCGTCGTGCCGACCTTCTTCGTCCGCTTGCTCACCGGCTCACCCTTCCATCGCGATCGCGCGGAGCCGCTCGCCGTGCTTCGCGGCCCGCTCGGCGACGTCCTTCACGTCGTCGGGCGAGAAGGCGCCGATGAGCCCCTTCTGCATCGCGACGACCCGGCCCTGCTCGTCCGTCGCGACGGTGAGGCGGCCCTGGCAGGCGCGCTCCTCGTCGACGGTCGGGTCGGTGACGATCGTGTCGCCGAGCCGGACGAACGTGCACTCGACGGGCTTGTGGTGGATCTCGAGCGGGTAGTCCGCCTCGGCGATCCCGAACCGCTTCGCGGGCACGACCGCGTGGGAGAGCGCCCCGACCGCGGCGAGCATCGCCGCATCGATCAGGTTCCCGCCGTGGTCGAGGATGTGGATGTCCACGAAGCAGGTCCAGCACTTCTCGGCGGGCGTGACGCAGAGGCGCGTGAGGTCGATCATCTCGGCGGCGCGGATCGCCCGGTCGACGACGCGCGACACCTCGATCGCCCGAGGGTGCGGCGGCCCGGGCTCGAACATCGGTGACGAGAGCGGGACGAGCTCCGCGTTCGTCGTGAGGACCCCCGCGTTCGGCGTGTCGGGGAACGGCTTCCCCGGCTCGAGCTTGACCCCGCAGACCGCCTTCGTGTCGCCGATGCGGACCAGTGCCGAGCCGTCCGCGGTCGTGACGTACCCCGGCTCGACCGAGACGGGGCGGTAGTCGTCGATCCCGCGGCCGTCGATGCGGCGGCCGGAGCGGGCGAGGTCGACGATGTGGCTCGTGAGGATCTCGGCGCGGGCCTCGTCGCTCACGCCGGCACCTCCATCGGCGGGGCGGCGGTCGGGGCGTACCGCTCGCGCAGCGCCTCCTTCATCTTCTCGTGGATCTGGCGGCAGCCGCTCACGCCGAGCTCGAGGGCCTGCGCGAGCTCGGGGCGGGTCATGTGGCCCTCCATCTGGAGGAGCACGAACCGTCCGGACTGGGGGACCATCGCCATCGGGAGGTCCGCCTCGCCGAAGTTGTCCTCCTCCTTCTTGAGGTCGAGCGCGATCGCACCGGCGACCTTGCCGACGGCGACCGCCGGAAGGAGGTCGACCATCGGGATCCCGGCGTCCGCGAGCGCGACCGAGGCGGCGACGACGCCGGCGCACCGCGTCCCGGCGTTCGCCTGAAGGACCTCCATGTAGACGTCGATCGATGTCCGCGGGAACTCCTCGACGAAGACGACCGACTCGAACGCCTCGCTGATCACCTTCGAGATCTCCTGGCTGCGCCGGTCGAGGCCGGGCCGCTTGCGCTCGTCGACCGAGAACGCGGCCATGTTGTACCGGCTCTGGATGATCGCCTTGTGGTTCTCCTGAAGGTGCCGCGGGTGGACCTCGCGCGGCCCGTACACGGCCGCCATCACCTTGTTCGCTCCCCACTCGACCAGCGCCGAGCCGTCGGCCTGGCGCAGCGGCCCCGCGACGATGCTGAGGGGCCGGAGCTCGTCGAGCCGTCGTCCGTCGATCCGCCGACCGTCCGGCGTGAGGAGGGTCGGGACGTCCTTGGCGCCTACGTTTCCCATGGATTCACTTCCGTGTGCGACTGTCAGTACTCGTCCGGAGGTCCGGGGACCCCCGGCTCGTCCGCCTCGTCGGGCGGGGGCTCGACCCCGGGCGGGAGCGGCTCTTCGTGCGGCGGGTGGAGCCTCGGCGGCCCCAGGAGCTCGGCCGGACGGCCCTGCTCCGTGAGCTCCTGCGTCGAGATGAGGAAGCTGTTGACCCGCTCCGTAAGGCCCGAACGCTGCCCCTCGGTGTCGATCATCTCGAGCGCCCGACGGACCCGTTCGATCCCGTCCGCGGTCCCGTCGACCCAGACGCGGCCGTTCTGGCCGACCACGATCTTGCAGCCGGTGAGGCGGGTGAGCGTCTCGATCATCGAGCCTCCGCGCCCGATGACCCGCGGGACCTTCGCCGCCGAGATCTTGATCAGCGCGCCACCTTCGAGCTTGCCGAGCTCTTCGCCGAGCATCGTGACGCCGATCCGTCCCGTCGCTTCGAGGCTCTCGACCTGGACGACGACGGAGGCGCCCACGCCGAGGTACTTCTCCGTCTCCCCCTGCTCGACCTTCCACGGCGTCCCCGTGTGATGGAGCGGGGCCCAACGGGGGGCGCCGATGTCGAGGAGCCAGAACGTCCCCTGGACGTCCGCGACGGTGCCGATGACCCGGTCGCCGGCCTTCGGGAGGTACCGCCCGGAGAGCGGGATCACCCGGACGAGGGGGGGCCGGTGCTGGAGCAGCCCGAGCACGCTCGCGTAGAGCTTGCCGCCCGTGCGGTACGTCCCCGGCCCCGGTTTCATGCCGGGGGCGTGGATCTCCTCGCCCGGTAGAACGAGGATGCGCGATTCGCCTACGGGGCCCGATGCCCCGCCGTGGCCGCGGCGCTCCGGGCCGGGCCGATGCCGAGATCCCATCTGTTCGACTGCACCGGCGCGCGCGACCGTCGCTCGCTACTTAACAAGAGCGGTCTCGGCGCTCCCTTTGGTCCGGGCGTTGAGCTTCTGGTAGAGGTCCGTCTGCATCCCGGCGGGGATCTCGATGACCCCGGACCACGAGCCGTCCCCGAGCCACTGCTCGTCGGTGAGCCGGCCCATGCCCTTGAGGTCGCCGATCACCCTCGGATAGTGCTGCGCGGGGAGCCGGATCCGCACCTTCGCGGTGTCGAACCGGATCGGGAGGAGCGGCCGGAGCTTCTGGAGGACCTCCTGCACCTGCTGGTCGGCCGACCGGAACGGGTCGATCTGCACCTTCGCCTCCTGCATCGCGGCGTCGATCCGCGCCGCCGGGTGCGGGGCTCCGGTCTGCGGGTTCATCGCGTTGCGCGCGATCTGCGTGATGATCTGCTGGCGCTTCGCCGCCTGGAGCTTGTGGCGCTGGTCGGTCGTGACCTGCACCTCGCCCTTGAGCACGATCTGCCGGGCGACGTCGACGACCGACCGCGTGTGGAACGTCTTCTCGAGGTGCTCTTCGCTGACCTTGTCGCCCTTCTTGGCGTCCTTGAACACCGTGTCGAGCGCGAGCTTCTCCCGAAGGTCGACCGGTTTGCCGTCCTTGATCGCCTGGACGGCTTCGGGGTCGACGAGCACCTCGAAGCGGGACCCGGCGATCTCCAGCCGCGCTACGACGGCTTCCTCGACCGTGACCATCGGGGCCGGGCGAGGCGAGGGGGGCCGGACGGTTAAGACCGACCGGACCGGCTACCGCCCGCGACCGGGGGCAGCTTCTGGGTGTAGCGCTGGATCTCCTCGGGCGCGAGCCGCTTGAGGCCCTCGCCGCGGCGGATCGTGCACACCTCGACCTGGCCCACGTTCGCCGGGTCCTCGATCGAGGTCCGCAGGCCCTCGAGCGCGAGGAGGATCGCCTGCTCGGCGTCCATGCCGGGCTTGTACTTCTGTTCGAACAGCTCCATGACCGGCGCCTTGTTGCCGCCGGTCGACGTCGCCTTGAAGCTCGTGAGCGAGCCGGACGGCTCGGTCTCGAACAGGTGGACCCCGGTGTCGTCGAACCCCCCCACGAGGAGCGCGGTCCCGAACGGCCGGACGCCGCCGAACTGCGTGTACTGCTGCTTGTAGTCGCAGATCCGTCGGACGAGCAGCTCGACCGAGATCGGCTCGCTGTACGTCACGCGATTGATCTGGGCGGCGAGGCGCGCGTAGTCGACGAGCACGCGCGCGTCGGCCACGAGGCCGGCGGTCGCGCATCCGATGTGCTCGTCGATCGCGTGGATCTTCTCGAGGCTCGCGGCCTCGGCGAGCTTCGGGTTCGGGATCCGCCGGTCCGCGACGAGGACGACGCCGTCGGCGTAGACGACCCCGGCCGTCGTCGCGCCGCGGCGCACGGCCTCCCGCGCGTATTCGACCTGGAAGAGCCGTCCATCGGGCGAAAAGACGGTGATGGCACGGTCGTAGGCCATCTGGCCGGGCTGCATCTCCATCGTGAATCCCTCGATTGGAGCGCGCCACCGACGGCTCGCTTATAACGAGTGAGTCGGCGGTTACTCAGACGTAGGCGAGTGGTGCTTCCGCACCGCCCGACGGCGCGCCCGAGAGCGCGGAGCCGGGGTCAGTTCTTTGGAGAACGGCGCGGGCGGAGCGGGTAGACGTACATCCGGTCGGCCGCCGTTTCGGTGCGCCCTCCGGTCGCGACGTAGAGACCGACCGCGGGACGGTTGCCCGGGGAAGTGAACACGAATACTTCGTCGAACCCGCGCCGTCGACAGTCGGCCAGCAGCCGCTCGATGAGCGCGCGGCCCACCCCGCGTCGCCGGCACGACCGGGCGACCGCGAGCTCGTAGAGGAACATCTGGAGACGCTGCGTCTCGAGCTGGTGGAGTGCGGTGCCGCGCAGGAATCCGATGGGGGTCGGGCCATCGTACGCGAGGAGGAACACGTTCCGCGGCTCCGCAAGGTACGCCCTGGCAGCTTTCGGGTCCGGTCGGCGATCGAACAGGCGGGCGGCGGAGAGCACGCGCGCGGCGTCCCCCGGACCGAGACGGGCGACCCGGAGATCCAACGGATCTCGGGGACCGGTTCGTCGGGAGCGCTTCACGCCGGCCGGTCGGGAGTGCGCGCGGCTCAAGACAAGCGCCCCGACCGGAGGGGGTCGGACGCGCGGCACCGAGCCCCCACGACGATCGCGCGGAGCGCCGGGGATTCCGAAACGGTATAGTCGGGGACCGCGCACCGAGGGCGATGTCGCCCGAGGCGGCCGAACCGGAGGTGTCTCGTCGCGGGGGTTGGCGGCTCGCCGGCACGAACTCGGCGTACCTCCGGGGCGCCGCCGGCCAATCGATCGAATGGCACCCCTGGGGTCCCGAGCCGTTCGAACTGGCCCGCCGAACGCGGCGGCCGATCCTCCTGGACATCGGGGCGGTATGGTGCCACTGGTGCCACGTGATGGATGAGGGGACGTACTCCGATGCCGAGGTCGCTCGCATCCTCCAACAGAACTTCGTCGCGGTGAAGGTCGACCGGGACGAGAACCCGGAGGTCGACCGCCGCTACCAGCGCCAGGTCGGGGCGCTGACGGGGGAGGGCGGATGGCCGCTCACCGCGTTCCTGACGCCCGACGGGGCTGCGTTCCTGGGCGGGACGTACTTTCCGGTCCAGGACGGGATGGGGCGCCCGGGGTTCCGACGGCTACTGCGCGAGGTCGCACGGCTCTACCGGGAGGAACCCCAGACGGTACAGCAGAACACGACGGCCGTGCACGATGCGCTCGAACGCATGCGGCGCGCCGACCGCGGGAGCGGCAGCGCACCGGCGGCGTTCGTCGCCTCGGTTCGGGCGAGCATCCTTTCGAGCTTCGACCCGCTGCACGGCGGATTCGGCCACGCGCCGAAGTTCCCGCACCCGACCGCGGTCGAATTCCTCCTCTACGACGGCTTTGCGACCCAGGACGCCTCGGTCGCCGAACGGGCACGGACGACCCTCGCCCGCATGGCCGACGGCGGGATCCACGATCAGGTGGGCGGTGGGTTCCATCGCTACGCGGTCGACGAAGGCTGGCACATCCCCCACTTCGAGAAGATGGGCGTCGACAACGCCGCGCTCCTGGCGGCGTACGTCGCGACCGCCCGACGGTTCGACGACCCCGGCCTCGCGGCGGTCGTCCGCGACACGCTCGACTGGTCGGTCTCGGTGCTCGGTCAGCCCGGCGGCGGGTTCGGCGCGAGCCAGGACGCCGACAACGCCCCCGGCGACGACGGCGGCTACTTCACGTGGAGCCGGGCCGAGCTGAAGGCGCTCCTCGACCCCGCCGAGCTTCGGCTCGTCACGCGGTACTTCGGGGTGGGGAGCGATGGACGGATGACGCACGACCCGGATCGGAACGTGTTGTTCCGGTTGATGCCCCTCGACGAGGCATCGGAAGGGATCGACCTCACCGGAACGACCGCCGCGACCCTCCTCGATTCTGCACTCCAAAAGCTCCGCGTCGCGCGCGCCGCGCGCCCCACCCCGGTCATCGACACGGCGCTCTACGCGAGCATCAACGGCGGGTTCGTCCGGGCCCTCGCCCAAGCGGGCCGATTCCTGGCCGACCCCGCGACGCTCGACGGGGCGCGCGCGGCGGCCGACCGGTTCTTGGCCCACGCGTTCGACCCCGACCGGGGGGTCGCCCACCGTCTCGAGGGAACGACCGGTCGGGGATGGGGGCATCTCGAGGATCAGGCGGAGTTCGCTTTCGGTCTGGTCGAGCTCGGGGGCGCGACCGCGGATCCGCGATACGTCGCGGCGGCCGCCCAGATCCTCAGCGTCGTTCACCGAGAGTTCGTCGGGGACGGCGGGCTGCTCCGTGACCTCGCCCCGAAGATCTACGACGGCCCCGTGGTCGGTGGGGTGGACGAGCCGAGCTATCCCCTGGAGGATGCCCCGCACCTCTCCGCGAATGCCGCCGCGGCGCTCGCCATGATCCGTCTCGCCGGCCTGACGCAGCGGGAAGAGTGGATCCGGCACGCGCAGGAGCTCGTCGCTGCGATGCAGCCCAAGCTCGCGGGCGTTGGGCTGTTCGGCGCCGGGGCGGCGCTCGCCGCCGGCCTCCTAGGGGTCCCTCCCGCTCGGGTCGTGATCGAAGGGCAGGGCAAGGAGGCGGAGGCGCTCGCGCGCGCGGCCGATACGGCGTGGCACCCGAACGGCTGGGTCTTCCGAGGGGTCCCGCCCGAGCCGTTCTCTCTTCCCGAGGAAGTTTCCGCGGCGACCGGGGACGGCGCCGTTCGAGCGCTCGTCTGTTTCGGCACCCGGTGCTTGGCCCCGGTCACCGACCCGGGCGGGCTCCGCCCGGCGTTGGAGTCGGGGGGACGCTCAGCCCCATCCTGATCACGCCGCCGAGATCGGTGCCGTCGAGCAGATAGGCGCGCGCGTCGGAGCCCGCCAGGAATCGGCGCACGAGAAACGTCCGTCCGCGCTGGGGACGGTCCCGGTTGAGCGCTTCGGTACCGGCGATCGGATTGAACGCGGGGAGCACGATCACCTCGCGGACCGCGATCGACCGTCGCTCCCGCGGCCGGGCGAGGACGGGCGATGGCCGCCGTGCTCGGACCCAGCAGCGCACCTTCGCCTGCGTCTCGGATTCCGTGGGCGCGAGGCGGACCCCCGGATGGAGGTGTCCCACGACCACGAGGCGCTGGGCCAGTACCTCCTCGGAAGGCCATCGGTGACCGTGGAAGATCCCCACG
The DNA here is from genome assembly GCA_035656255.1 of Thermoplasmata archaeon. GTDB lineage: Archaea > Thermoplasmatota > Thermoplasmata > Lutacidiplasmatales > UBA184 > Lutacidiplasma. The sequence goes on along the minus strand of DASRSV010000017.1, from coordinate 113,871 downwards.
CCGTGGCGAACCACGCCTTCGGCCGGAGCGACGCGCACCTCCCTAGGAAGGTGGGGAACGATGCCCGCGTCGTGGTTCCCGAGGACGAGCTCCACGCGGAGTCCGCCGTCGAGGAGCGTGGCGAAAAAGTCGAAGACGACGGGTCGGAGTGGACCGGGGGTCCCGACGATCGGATGCTTCGCGTCCCCGGCGACGATCACCCCGTCGGAGCCGGCCGACCGTGCCGCCTGGACGAGGCGGTCCGCAAGATCGGCCGCATCCCCTTCCGGGGGCCCCCGCGGACGTCCGGGTACGGCGCCGAGGCCGAGGTGGAGGTCGGAGACGACCAGGGTCCGCGCGCCCCTCGAGCCGCGGAGCAGGAGCGCCGCCTCGCCAGGGACGGGGGCCGTCCGGGCGCGTTCCACGGTGAGTGAGCCGTGACGCGCCAGATGACGATTGGGTGCGACCCCGCGCGCCGGCGCACGGAACGCGCCTCGCCGAGGGCTTTACTACCGTTTTATATAGAAATTCTATTAGTGTTCGTTCGATGTCGAACCCGACGCGGCGCCGCGACCGCTCGATCGAGCGCGTCGGCGAGATCCTGCAGCGCGCCGGATTCTTCGTTTCGGACGCGCACGCGATCCGTCCGACGAGCTTCGACCTGCTGGCACGACGTGACTCGCTCCTGCTGATCGTCAAGATCCTGAAGAACATCGACGCGCTCGACGCGGCCGAAGCGGCCCGGCTCCGCGAGCTCGGCGAGCTGTTCCCCGCCTCCGCCGTCGTCGTCGGCGAGACGAGCGGAGGGGCGCCGCTCGAGGGCGGCGTCGTCTACGGACGGTACGGCGTCTCCGTCGTGACCGAGGAGACGTTCTCCGACCTCCTGCTCGAAGGGGTCCCTCCGTTCCTCTTCTCGAGCCCGGGCGGGATCTTCGGCCGGCTCGACGGCGTACGGTTGCGCGGGCTTCGGGAGGCGCGGGCGTTGTCGCTCGGGGCGCTCGCGAGCGTCGCGGGCGTTTCGCGACGGACGATCCAGCTGTACGAGGAGGGCGGCGGCGCCGAGGTGGACGTGATCGAGCGGCTGGAGCGATACCTCGGCGAGGCGATCGCGCTCCCGATCACCCTCTGGACCGGGGAAAGGGCGGGAAGGCCGCGCCTCCTCTCCGACCTGGACGCCGAGGCGGCCGAGGAGACGACGCCCGCGCCGCGGGCCGCGACCGATGGGCCCCCGGGCCCGACGGGCGACCGTCTGCGCGACTTCGTGTTCCGCCAGCTGGACGCCACCGGATGGGAGGTCGTCGTGACCCTCCGATGTCCGTTCGACGCCTTCACCCACGCGGACGCCCGCGGCGAGAAGGAGATCCTCCTCACGTCGGTCGGTTCGTGGAAGACCGCGCTCCACCGCGCGGAGCTCCTGAGCCAGTTGGCCCGGGTCGCCGAGGGCCACGCCCTCTACGTCGTCCGCGACGCTCCGGAGCGGAGCGTCCGGGAGCGGCTCCCGGTCCTTACGATGCGCGAGCTCCGCCGGCAGCGCGACCCGGACGACCTGCTCGAAACGATCGAGGGTCGGGTCCCCCCGTGATCCAGGGCAGCCCGCGCGGCCGCCCGAACGTCGCCTTGATCGGAGCGGTCCGCGGCCTGGTGGCCGAATCGGCGGCGGTCGTAGCCGCCCTCGACGAGCTTCGGCCCGAAGTCGTCGGGGTCGGCGTCTCGTTCGAGGAGCTCACGGGGCTCCGGGACTACTTTGTCGGTCCGAGCGTCGAGCCGCTCGTGCCGCTCACGACCTCGGAGACGGCGGAGGCACGAGCTCTCACACGCTTCGGACCGGTCGGGGTGCCGCATCCGGCGTTCCTTGCCGGCGTGGCGTGGGCCGAATCCCGCCGGGTCACGGTCGAGCCACTGGACCCGTCCGACGAGTCGTTCGCCTCGAGCTTCGCGGAGAACGTGAGCTACCTCGAGCTCGTCCGCCGGACGCTCCGCGAACGGAACCTTGCACGCCAACCCCCCGAGTCCCCTACGGCCGAGGAGTTCGCGGTCGACTGGGACCTTAGGCTCACGCCCGGCGCGGGGTCCGCCCGGCTCACCGCCCGGCGCGAGCAGGAGCTCGCGGAGTCGGTCGAGCGTCTCTCCGCCGGGGGACGCCGGGTCGTCGGCATCGTCGACTACGAGCGGTACGCGGGCGTGATGGGCCGCCTCGAATCCCGTTCGCCCGACGCCCGGGCAGCTCCGTAGATCCCGATCAGTTCGGAGGTTTTTTGAGCGGGACGATTCCCAGTATTGTCCGACGGACCATGGCCGCCTCCGCGCGCGTCGCGCCGGTCGCGGCGGCCACGCTCGGCGTGCGCGAGGTCGCCGTGATCGACCTCGGATCGAACACCGCCCGACTCGACGTCTTCGAGGTGACGGAGGGCGGCGCGCTGCGCACGGTGTTCGAATCGAAGGAGGTCCCCCGTCTCGGCGAGGGCGTCGGCCAGGGGCATCGCCTCTCGCGCGAGGCGATGGAGCGCGGCATCGCGACACTGCGTCGCTTCGCGCGCGAGCTGGAGGTGTGGGGTCGCCCGGCGGTCGTCGCCATCGCGACGAGCGCGATCCGGGAGGCCGAGAACGGCCGCGAGTTCCTCGCGCAGGTCAAGGCCGCGACCGGCCTCGAAGTGAACGTCGTCTCCGGCGCGGAGGAGGGCCGGTACGCCTACCTCGGGACGGCGGCGGCCTGGCCACTCCACAACGATCTCATCGTCGACGTCGGCGGCGGCTCGGTCCAGGTCGTCGCCACGCGCCGAGGACGGTTCGACCGGGCGTGGAGCGCGCCGCTCGGCGTGCTGAGCATGACCGAGCGGTTCCTCGGACACGACCCGCCCCGTCGGAAGGAGATCGACGAGCTGCGGCAGCATCTGCGCAACGAGTTCCGCGACCTCCCGAAGAGCCCCGGCGCCTCCCGTCGACGCCTGTTCGGGATCGGCGGGACGCTGCGCTGCCTCGCCCGGGTCGCGATCCTCCTCACGGACTACCCGGTTCCGCAGGTCCACGGCTACCCGTTGGGCGCGCGCGAGCTGCGGGCGATCGGCTCGATCCTCTTCGAGATGCCGGCCGAGCGGCGGAAGGACGTGCCGGGGATCAGCGGCCACCGCGCCGACGTCATCCCCGCCGGGGTCGTGGTGGCGGAGGAGCTGCTCCGGGCGGCTCAGGTGGAGTCGCTCATCGTGAGCGGGAACGGGATCCGTCAGGGGGTCGCCATCGAGGCGGCGCGGATCAGCGTGCCCGCGCCCGCCGAGGTCCTCGCCCGCCGGTCGGGGCTCGCCGCCGCCCGCCGCTTCGGATTCTCGGTCGTCCACGCCGAAGATGTCCGAGCCACCGCGCTCCGGCTCTTCGACCGGCTTAAGAGCCGCTACGGGTGGTCGGACGACGACCGCCTCGCCGTCTCGGTGGGGGGGTGGATGCACGATGCGGGCACCGCCATCGAGGAGTGGAGGCACCCGTTCCACAGCGCGTACATCCTCCGCCATACCACCGTCCACGGCGTCGGCCATCGCGAGATCCTCATGGCGGCCCTCGCCGCCTACCTCCACGAGGGCGACCCCGCGCCCGACGGCTGGCGGAAGCGGTGGAAGGCCGTCCTCAGTTCCGAGGAGGTCGAGCGCGCGATGAAGTTCGGGGTCGTCCTCGCCGCGGCCGAGGAGCTCGCCGGGCTGGACGCCCGATTCGGCGCCGGCGCGTCGGGCCGGATCCGCGTGCGGATGCACCACCCCGCGGGCCCCGCCGCCCGGGCGCGCGCGATCGATCGGCTCGCGCGCCGCCTGAAGAACGGGCTCGGCGTGGAGGTGGAGACCGCGCGTGGCCGACAGTAGCCTCGTCACCCTCGGCCCGCCGGGCCGCCTGATCGTCTTCGAGGGGCTCGACGGCAGCGGGAAGTCGACCCAGGCGCGCCTCCTCGTGAAGTGGCTACAGGCGCGCGGCTACCGCGTCTTCTTCACGGAGTGGAACAGCTCGGAGCTCGTCTCCTCGACGATCAAGCGCGGGAAGAAGAAGGGGCTGCTCACCCCGACCACGTTCTCGCTCCTCCACGCGACCGACTTCGCCGACCGGTTCGAGCGGCACATCCAGCCGCCGCTCAGGGCCGGCTACATCGTCGTCTGCGACCGCTACATCTACACCGCCTTCGCCCGCGACGCCGCCCGCGGCTGCGACCCCGAGTGGGTCCGGAACCTGTACAGCTTCGCGCCCGTTCCCGACCGGACCCTGTACTTCCGCGTCGGGGTCGCGACCTCCCTCGAGCGGAAGCTCGCCTCGCGGCAGAAGATCGCCTACTACGAGGCGGGGATGGACCTGGGACTCTCCCACGAGCCGACGGAGAGCTACGAGCGGTTCCAGGCGCGCCTCAAGCGCGAGTACGACCGCCTGGCGCCCATCGACGGGTTCGCCACGATCGACGCCGACAAGAGCATGGAGGAGGTGCTCGGCCAGGTCCGCAAGGAGATCCGTCCGCTCCTTGCGGACTTCCCGAAGATGGAGGAGCTCGTCCATGCGTAGGACGTTCGGGACGCGCCTCCCCGGGATGCAGCCGGAGCACCTCAACCGCGGCCACCTGATCGTCATCGAGGGCGCCGACGGCTCGGGCCGGACGACCGAGGTCGAGCAGCTCAAGGAGTGGCTCGAGATCGAGGGCCACCCGGTCGTCGACACGGGCCTCCGCCGGTCGACCCTGCTCGCGCCGCAGATCGACCAAGCGAAGCAGGGCCACACGCTCGGCGGGACAACGATGGCGCTGTTCTATGCGGCGGACTTCGCGGACCAGCTCGAGAACAAGATCCTCCCGTCGCTCGCGGCGGGCTCGACGGTCCTCGCCGACCGCTACATCTACACGCTCATGGCACGCGCCGTCGTCCGCGGCGCCTCGCGCGAGTGGGCGGCGAAGCTGTACGGCTTCGCGCTCGTGCCGGACCTCACCGTTTTCCTGGACGCGAAGGGGGACATCCTCCTCCACCGCGCGATCGCGAAGTACGGGAGCCTCGACTACTGGGAGAGCGGGATGGACCTCTGCCTCTCCCGCGACCGGTTCGAGAGCTTCTTCCTCTACCAGGGCAAGCTCCGTTCCGAGTTCATGTGGATGGCCGACGAGTACGGCTTCGAGCGCGTCGACGCGGACCGGACGAGCGACCAGGTCCACCACGACGTGAAGCGGCTCGTCGCGCCGCTCTTCGGGATCAAGGTGCGCAACGGGGAATCGGCCAAGCCCGCGCGGGCGCCGGCGGCGTCGATCAGCCGAGGCGGCCCAGCTGCCCGCGCGTGAGCAACCAGGCGAGCTCGCCGGCGCCGGGAGCGACCTTCGAGGCGAAGTCGACGGCGACGGCTCCCGCCTTCCCGACGTGGACGTAGCTCACCGAGTCGCCGCTGAGCGCGAGCCCGACGAGCTCGCTCAACGTCGGTTCGTGTCCGACCAGGACGGGCACCGGTCGCCCCGAGAGCCGCCCGAGCCGCTCCAGCACCGGGGCGGCCGCGCTTCCCGGTCGTAGCTCGTCCCAGTAGATGATCCCGCGATCGATCCCGAGGGCCGCGTGGACATGCTCGGCCGTCCGTCGGGCGCGCACCGCCGGACTCGCGACGACGACGTTCACGTCATCCGCGATCTCGGCGAACCCCAGCGCCGCGGCGCGCGTCTCCCGCTCCCCAGGGCGCGTGAGCGGGCGGTCCTCGTCCTCGGGCCACCGCGTCGGGTCCCGGCTTTCCGCCGGGCCATGACGGAAGAGGTACGCGCGCACCGACCGCTGCCCGCGGGCCCCTCCGTCTCGGCCGAATAAGGCCGGCGGCCGGGGCGGACGGACGATCCCCCGACGCCGGCGCGCCGCTGGCCGTCGGGGCCCCGAGCGGTGCCAGCCGCCCCCGGGCGGCTAGAAGGGCTTCGAACGACTGCCTCTGCCGGCTCGCGGATGACGTTCGACCTTCCTTCGCTGCTGCTGGTGGCGACCGCGGTGGCGTTCGCCTACAGCATCGGCGCCCACTACACGGGCGCCAGCATGGGGATGCCCTACGCGGCGGGCGCGATCCGAGCGTCCCGCGCCTTGCTCGTGATGGCGCCGCTCACGGTCCTGGGCGCGGTGCTGGCGAGCGAGGGAGTCGAAACGACCGTCGGCCACGGATTGCTCCAGATCCCGGTCGTCCCGCTCGTCGTCGCGCTAGCGATCATCGCGGGTGCTTTCGCCCTCACGACCGCGTACAACTTCGCGGCCATCCCCACCTCGACGATCCAGATCCTCGTCTTCTCGGTCGTCGGCGCGGGCCTCGCCGCGGGTATCCCGGTCCACTGGGCCCAGGTCGGGTTTCTCCTCGGGCTCTGGGCGATCGCACCTCCGGCGGCCTTCGGGCTCGGGTACCTTCTGGTCAGGGTCGCCCGGGCCGGCGGCGTTCGCGCATCCGACTCCGGGTCGATCGCCCGACCGGTCGCGTTCACGCTCATCGCGGTCGGAGCGGGAGCGTCGTTCGCCATGGGGGCGAACGACGTGTCGAACGCCACGGGTGCCTTCCTCATGACCGGACTCCTCTCGCCGGCGACCGCGGCGCTCGTCGGAGGCCTCGGCATCGCCGCCGGCGTCCTCACGTGGGGCCAGCCGCTCCTACGGCGCGTCGCCTTCGATGTGGTGAAGCTCGACCCCGTCATGGCGACGAGCGCTCAGCTCGCCCAGTCGGTCGTCGTCCTGGTCTCCGTCGCGTTCGGGTACTTCACATCGATGAACCAGGCGCTCGTGGCCGCCATGCTCGGGACCGGGGTGGCCCGACGGCAAGAGGGAATCCGGTGGAGGGTCGTCCGGAGCATCCTGCTCGGATGGACCGTCGGGCCGCTCTCGGGCGCTGCGGCGGGGTTCGGACTTACGTGGCTACTGCGGGCCGTGGGCATTCTCGGGGCGAGCCCGTGACGACGTGGGTAGAAACCGGGGCCGTAGTCCGAAGCGCTCGGACCTCGTCGTTTGGCCGGAACCCGGCCCGGTCGCCGCCGGACCTAGTCGTCCCGTCGGTCGTCTTCGAGGATCCGCTCGAGGGCCTCCCGCGCCTTCGTGCGGAACTCGTCGAGCGAACCCTCGTTCACGAGCATGCCGTCGGCGAGCGCGAGCGCGTTCCCGATCCCCCACTTGAGCTCGCGGCGGTCCCGTTCGTAGAACTCCTGCAGCCCCGGGCCGTTCTGCGCCTGCGAGCGGCGGACCATCCGGTCGTAGCGCGCCTCGGGCGACGAGTATACCGCGAGGACGTAGAGGTCGCCGAAATGGTGGCGGAACACCGTCACCTCGCTGTCGGATCGGCAGCCGTAGACGAGCATCTTCGTCTCGGTGATCTTCGGCAGGGCGCGCTGGGCCCAGACGCCCGGCCCGTGCTTCTCGCGCTCTTCGGTCGCGATCCGTGCGATGTTCTGGTTCGTGAGCTGCAGGCCGCGCCGCCGGGTCTCATCCCGGACGAGGTCGCCCATCTTGAGGCTCGCGAGGTCCATCCGCCGGGCTACCTCCGCGAGCTCGTCGGTGCCCGAACCGGGCATGCCGACGGTGACGATGAGTTTCATGCGGGACCGGTCGCGTCCCGCGGCGCGTCGGGCGGGGGTGGCGCGGCCCCTTCGTTCTCGAGCTGCAGCCGGTCGGCCCGCTTGGTGTAGCTGCTCGCCTCCAGCTCCTCGACCCGCGCCTGCTCGACGAACCGGTCCGAGCGCACCTTGAGCTCCGCGGTCTTCTGCGTCTTCTGCGCCGCGCGGTGCTCGAGCGTCCGGCTCTTGTGCTGGAGGTCGACGATCTTCTGCTGGAGCTTGCGGACCCGGAAGTGCAGGTTCGTCACGTCGCTCGTGATCGGACCGGTGCCGCGCTTCTTGTTCGCGTTGTCGATGTCGCGCTCGTACTGGGCGATCTCCTGCTCCAAGCCGGGGATCTTCTGGAGGATCAGCTGCGCCTTCTCGCGGAGCACCGTCCCCTGGTGCCGCAGCTTCTCGATCCGGGTCAGGAGCCGGGCGGAGCGCGTCTGGTTCTTCGTGGCCGCCCGCTGGTGCCGCGCCGCGATCTCCCGCAGCTTGGTCGTGTCGGCGTACTCCCCGCTCCGCCACCGCGTCTCGCGGGCGTGCTGGATGCCGACGTGGCCCTCCGGGTTCGCCTCGGTGGGCGGTGGGTCCGGGGCCATTCTCCGGCGGAGAAAGGGGGTCCGCTCCATATAATCATGCCCCGAATTGGTGCCGTAGGATTGCGTTCTAGCCGCTGCGCCTACGCTGCCGGACCGAGCAGGTGGTGCGGAGTGGGGGGCACGAGGCTGGGACCCAGCGTCGCCGCGAGCTCCGCGGTCGCCACCCGATGCTGGGATTTTGAATCCCGTTCGCGGAGGGTGACGGTGTCGTGGTCCGGACCGTCGGCCAGCGTCGGTCCATCGACGGTGAGGGCGAACGGCGTACCGCTCTCATCCGCGCGGGCGTACCGCTTCCCGATCGTCCCGGCATCGTCGAAGTCGGCCGCGATGCCGGCGGTCCGAAGCCGCCGCTGGACCTCGTGGGCCTTCGCGGCGTGCTCCTTCTTGATGAGCGGAAAGACCGCGACGGGGACGGGGGCGAGCCACGGGGGGAGGCGCCAGAGCGTGCGGTCGCCGTCGCGGGCGAGGTGAAGGTCCGCGAGGGCCCACACGTTCCGATCGACGCCGAACGTGAGCTCGAGCACGTGCGGCAGCACGCGTCGTGCATCGTCCGTCGTCACGGCGAGGTCCTTCCCGGACGAGCTCGCGTGCCGGCCGAGGTCGTAGTCCCCCCGGTAGTGGACCGCACCGACCTCGCGGAACCCGCCCAGGCTCTCGACGTCGGCCTCGATGTCGAACTGGATCCGATTGTAGAACGCCCGCTCCTTGTCGGACTTCTCGAACAGGCGGAGCGCGCGCTCGGGATAGCCCAGCACCTCGCGGTAGAACCGGAACGAGACCGCGAGATGGAACGCGTAGAAGTCCGGGAGGCCGCCGTGATCGACGAGCTCGCGAACGGTGACCGGGGTCGACTCGGTGGCGCCGCCCGCGCGGTCCGACGCGCGAAGTACGGGCAGCCGATCGCCGGCGACCGCGTCGAGCGGCGGGTGGAAGGTGGCCGGGTCGAAGAACACCTGCAGCTCGGCCTGCGTGAAGGCGCGCATCCGGAACAGCGCCTGCCGGGGGGCGATCTCGTTCCGGTACGCCTTGCCCACGACCGCGATCCCGAGCGGGAGGGCCTTGCGGCCGACATCGCGCATCCGCGCGAAGGCGAGGTAGCTCGCCTGGGCCGTCTCCGGGGCGAGGTAGGCGCGCTCCTTTCCCGTCGCACCGAAGTCGACCGCGAACATCAGGTTGAACGGGTTCGGCACGGTGAGCGCCACCTTGCCGCAGTGGGGGCATCGGACCTTGTGGCGCTCGAGCAGTTCGGCGACCTCGGGCGGGGAGAGGCCGTCCGTCCCTTCGGGCCGGACCTTCTCCAGCACCGTGTCCGCGCGGAACACCGAGTGGCACTCGGAACAGGTGACCTCGAGGTCCGTGAAGTTCTCGAGATGCCCGGAGGCGCGGACCACGGCCTCGGGCAGCAGCTCGGACGGTTCGATCCGGTAGTAGTCGTCGGAGAGCCCGACGAACCACCCGGTCCAGGCGTCCTCGACCCGGCGCTTGAGGGCCCACCCGAGCGGGCCGTAATCGTACAGTCCCTGGGCCCCGCCGTAGATCTCGGCGGACGGCCAGAGGAACCCGCGGCGGCGCAGGAGCGCCGACAGTTCGTCGAACTTCATCGGACGGCGCCCGAGCGTCGCGGGGTCACGTCCGGACCATAACGGATTCGGTGACCCGCGTCACGATCTGGTAGGTGGGATCGTCCGGGGGCAGCCTAAGGACGAGCGGCGCGGCGGGGCTGTCCGGAGCGATGCGGGCGTGGTCGGGCTTACCCAACCACGCCCACGGGTTCACGAACGCCGCCCGGAAGAGGAACTCCGGCTCGATGGGGCGACCGGCGAGGCGCGCCGAGACGTAGGCGAACTCGAGCTCCCGCCAGATCGACGGTGCGTTGAGCATCGCGTTGTCCGTACCGAGCAGCGTCGTGACCCCGAGGTCACGGAGCCGGGCGAAGTCCGGGCGTCGGCCGAACAACGCGTTCGACCTCGAGTTCACCGCCACGGGGACCGCCGCCTCGACGACCTGGCGGAGGTCGTCGTCGGCCGCGGCCGTCAGATGGACGAGGAGGTCCGGTCGCGGGTCGAGATACTCCTCGACCGGCTCGCGGACCCCTTCGCTCGCGTGCAGCGCGTACCGCTTCCCTCGCGCCCGGCATGCCTCGGCGATGATGCGTCGGGTAGGGGCGGGCTCCTCCCCGATCCCGCTCAATCCCACGCCGTCGGCGACCTCGAGGAGCGCGGCCAGCTCCTTCGGGTCTAACGGACGACGCACCGGCCGGCCGAACAGGAACGTCACCAGCGCGCGGTGGCTCGCCGCCGAGCGGAACCAGCGGGCGCCCGGCACCCCTTCTTCGCGAAAATCGATGACCGCCCCGTGGCCGAGCTGTTCGAGCCGTCGCAGCTCGGCGCGCATCGCCGCGACCTTGACGCGCGCGGGGGTCGTGGCGAGGAGGCGGAACTTGGCACCGTCCGGCGGCCGGACGATCTCGTCGAAGGTCGTCCATGGGGGTTCGCGGCCGAACATCGCGTCGCCGAGGTGCGTGTGCGCGTTGACCGGCCGGGGCACGACGATCCCCCGAAGGCGTCGCTCGCGCCCGTGCGTCGAATCCGTGCCGCCTTGTCCGACCTCCACGACGCGTCCGCGCTCGACGCGGGCGTACCCCGGGCGAGCGCCCTCGGCATCCACGAGCGCACCTTCGACGATCATGTTCCGTAATGCGCCGGACGCCGGCGGCACGGGCCTCGGCTCATAGCGGGTTCGTTGGTCCCCGGGCACGGGACCGATACCCCTCCGCGCACGGCGCAGCTCTCCCTCGTCCCGACGTCCCGCACCGGCTGGCGCGTTCTCGGCGTCCTCCCCCCCGCGGTGCTCTAAATCGCTAAGCGGCCGCCGCGCTCGCCGCCGGTGTGCGGGCGGCGGGTTCGGGCGCGGGAGTCGGCCGGCTCGACCTGGTCGTCTCCGGTCACACCAACCTCGACCGGATCGTCCGGGTCGAACGGCTCCCCGAACGCGACCGGACCGTGCCGGCGCGCGCGGACCAGGTGCAGCTGGGCGGGACGGCGGCCAACATTGCGCGGGTCGCCGGTCGGGCGGGAGTGAAGGTCGGGCTGGTGAGCCGCGTCGGGGCCGATTTCCCGGCGGAGATGATCGCCCAGCTACGGAAGGACCACGTCGACACGCGGGCGGTGACCCGGGTCGACGGACGCCTCTCGTCGCTCTGCTACATCTTCGAGGACCCGCGCGGTGGCCAGATGACCGTCTTCCGTCAAGGACCGATGGACGATGCCGAGGACGTCCCGATCGATCCCGCCTGGCTCGACGGAGCTCCCTGGCTGCACCTCACCACGGGCGACCCCGCCTTTCAGCTGCGGTTCTCGGAAGAGGCCCGTCGCCGCGGCATCCATGTCGCGGTGGATCCGGCCCAGGAGGTTCACTACCGATGGGACGCCGCGCGCCTCGGCCAGCTCCTGGAGGGCGCGGAGATCCTCTTCGGGAACCGCGCCGAGCTGGAGCGGGTCCGCTCGTTGTTGCGCGTGCGGACGTTGCTCGGACTCACCAATCGGGTGCCTCTCGTGGTCATGACCGATGGGCCGAAGGGAGCCCGCGCCGTCTCTCGCAGGGGCACCGTCGCTGTGGCCGCGGCGCGCGTCGCGATCGCCGAACGCGTGACCGGAGCGGGCGATGCGTTCCGGGGAGGCTTCTACTCCGCGTACCTCCGCGGGGCACCGCTCGATGCCACGCTCCGCGAAGCCGTGGAAAGCGCGGCGCGCTGGATCGCGACGCGTGGGGGAGGGGGCCGGGCCAAGCCCTGGAGGGCAAGATCACGATGAAGATGCGGCCGTTCGGGCGCCTGATACCTGCGGCGGTGGCCCAGCGCCGTCTGCTCCGGGCCGTCCGCCCGGTCACCGCGGGCGAAACGATCCCCCTCGAGCGAGCGCTCGGCCGGGTGGCGGCCGCGCCGGTCCGCAGCGGGGCGAACGTCCCCGCGTTCGCCCGGGCGACGTGGGATGGATACGCGGTCCGGAGCGCCGAGACGCGCGGCGCGCGACCGGACGCCCCCGTTCGGTTGCGGGTCGTGGGCGAAGTGTACGCGGAAGGCGGGTTCGCCGGCACGCTCGGACCGGGGGAGGCCGCCGCCATCGCGACGGGCGGAGCCGTCCCGAACGGAGCGGACTCCGTGGTCATCTTCGAGGTGGTTCGCGCCGAGAGGGGGTCGGTCTGGATCCGCAAGCCCGTTCGGCGGGGAGATCGGATCGCCGCGGCGGGCGCCGACTTTGCGAGAGGGGCGTCGATCGTCGGGCGAGGGGACGTGCTCGGTCCCGCCGCGCTAGGCGCCCTCGCCTCGGTCGGACTCACGACGGTGCGCGTCTACCGCCCCCCCCGGGTGGCCATCATCCCGAACGGGAACGAGTTGGTCGCCCCGGGCCGGCCGCTCGGGACGGGTCAGATCTACGAATGCAACAACCTGACGCTCGGCTCGGTCGCACGGGCGGCGGGCGCTGTCGTCCGGACGCGGCCGCCGGTCGCGGACGACCCGCGCCAGATCGAGCGCGCGATCCGGGCCGCGCTTCCGACGTCCGATCTCGTGCTCGTGACGGGTGGAAGCAGCGTCGGAGAGCGCGACTTCCTCCCGACGATCTTCCCCCGCATCGGACGGCTCCTCTTTCACGGGGTGGCTGTCCGACCCGGAAAGCCGACCTTGGCGGTCGAGGCCGGGGGAAAGCTCGTGATCGGGATGCCCGGGCACCCCACGTCGTGCCTGTCGAACGGATTCTGGCTGCTCCTCCCCGTACTGCGTCGGCTCGCTCGCCTGCCGGGCCCGGGATGGTCCACAGGTTCGGCGCGTCTCACGGAGGCGTATGACCCGCCGACGCCGGGGTTCGCGACGATCATCCCGCTCCGGGTCGCCGATGGCTGGGGCCACCCGACGTTCCACGACTCGTCGGCGATCACAAGCCTCGCCGGAGCGAACGCCTTCGCGGTCGTGACCGACGCTCCGCGCCGGCTCACCCGCGGGACGCGTCTTCCGGTCCACCTGCTGCATCCGCCGTTGGGCGCGATTACGCCCGGCGACCGGACGACACGGAACAAGGTGCCCGGAGGTTGATATCCCGTGCCTGAAATGACGGGCCGCCCGTGAGCGCCGTAGGACGCGCCGTTCCCACGGTCCTCCTGCTAGCAGCGCTTACCATCGTAGGCCCAGCCCTGGCGGCGGCCGCACCCCGTGCATCGGCTCCGTCGGTCCGGGGAGGGGGAGAGCGTAGCCTATCGACCTCCCTCGCAGCGGCGGTCGGGGCCGGTGCCGTTGGGTCGCACCGCATCGCTCCGCTGACCTCGCCGGGCACCGTTACCGGGACGCTGACCTTGCTCAACAACAGCATCACGCCGTGGAACTTCGTCCCCCCGAACGGGATCACACCGTCGGGCCTCGCCTTCGACTCCGCGAACGGACAGCTCTACATCGCGGACCAATCGTCCGGCAACGTGGAGGTCGTGAACGGAACGACCTACCACATCGTCGGGACGATCGACGTCGGCTTCGCTCCGAACGGGATCGCGTACGATGCGGCGAACCAGCACCTGTACGTCGCGAACAGCGGCAGCAACAGCGTCACCGTGATCAACGGAACGACCGACCTGGTCCTGGCCTCGGTCCCCGTCGGGAGCGGCCCGGTCGCGGTCGCGGTCGACACCACGAACGGACAGATCTTCGTGACGAACCTCTTCTCGAACAACGTCTCGGTCGTCGACCCCTCGACCAACAAGGTCGTCGCCACGGTGCCGGTCGGGGGCGGGCCCGACGGTATCGCCTTCGATAGCCGGAACGGCGACCTGTACGTCACCGATGGAGGGGGCTTCGGCCTCCAACCGTTCACGGACAACGTCACCATCATCAACGGGGCGACCGACAAGTCCGCCGGATCGATCCCGGTCGGGGTCGAACCGGCCGGCGTGGCGGTCGACACGCGGAACGGCTACCTCTACGTCGCGAACGCCAACTTCGGGACCGCGGGGAACGTCACGGTGATCGACACGACGACCAACAAGGCGGTCGCGGCGGTCGGCCTCGCCGGAAGTCCCGCCGCTGTCCTGGTCGATGCCCCGAACAACCGAACCTACGTCACCACCGTGGGCGCGCCGGGGGCCCTGGGTGTCTTTGCGATCAACACGTCCTCGAACGCCACCGACCGCACCTACTTGGTCGGCGCGTCGCCGGCCGCGCTCGCCCTCGACCCCGCCGGGGGGCACGTGTTCGTCGCGAACCAGCTGTCGAACGACGTGACCGTTCTCGAGCCCTCGAGCAACCGGGTCGTGTACACCTTCATCGTCGGTTTCGGACCGATCGGGGCGACGTTCGACCCTTCCAACGGCGTCGCCTACGTCGCGGACGGCGGCTCGGTCCATCTGGCCCAACTGAACGGAGCGACGTACCGAGTGGCGCGGAGCTTCTCCATGAACGGCGTCCCCGCCGAGGTCGCGGTGGACTCCGCCCCGAACCGCGTGTTCACGACGCTCTCGTCCCCCGAGAACGTCACGGTCGGGATCGCCGGCTTCCTCCTCTCGAGTACCTCGGGGTCCAGCCCCTTGGTCACGGTGCTCAACGCCGGGACGGGAGGTTCCGTCGGGGCGATCACGCAGGGGCCGTTCGGACCCTTCGGTATCGCGGCCAATCCGGCCAACGACACCGTCTACGTGAGCTACCCGTTCGCCGGCGAGGTCGTGGCGTACAACGCGACGTCGCTCGCCACGATCAAGACGATCGGGACCGGGACGGTGCCCGAGGGGGTCGCCTTCGACCCGGTCCACGACCGCGTGTACGTCGCGAACGAGCTCTCGAACAACGTGACCGTCATCAACGGGACGAACGACCAGGTCCTCGCATCGATCCCGGTCGGCAACTACCCGCTCGCGCTCGCGGTCGATGGGGTCGACGGCCGCCTCTTCGTCGTGAACGCGAACTTCAGTGTCACCTCCAACCCCCCGGGGAACGTGACCGTGGTCAACACCGTCACGGACCGCGCGGTCGCCTCGATCACGGTGGGCATCGGCCCGAACGCCGTCGCCTTCGACCCAGCGAACGGGAACGTCTACGTCGTGAACGGGTACTCGAACACGGTCACGGTCATCAACGGAGCCACGGACGGCGTCATCGGTTCGGTCAACGTCGGCTCCGCCCCCGACGGGATCGCCGTCGACAGCGCGACCGGGGCGCTGTTGGTGAGCGACTACGCGTCCGGCTCGGTCACGATCCTGACGCCGCCTGCGGCGGCGCCGAGCTTCACGGTCACGTTCACCGAGAGCGGGTTGCCCTCCGGGACGAACTGGTCCGTGACGCTGAACGGAACGGCCCGCTGGTCCACCGCGACGACGGTGACGTTCACCGAACGCAACGGGTACTACAACTACAGCATAGGCGCCCCGCGCGCCTACGTCGCGATGCCCGCGCGGGGCAACGTGACCGTCAGCGGCCACGCGGTCAACGAACCGATCACCTTCACCCTCTTCGTGGCGACCTTCCCCGTGACGTTCAACGAGACCGGCCTCGCGACGGGCACGACGTGGAGTGTCTCGATCGGCGCTGCTTCGAACTCGAGCGCCAATTCAACGATCGGGTTCCGGCTCAAGAACGGGACGTACACGTTCTCCGTCGCAACCCCGAGCGGGTACAACAACTCCAACCCCGTGGGGCTCCTGAACGTTCGCGGGGCACCGGTCGACCAGCCGGTCACGTTCACCTCGACGGCCCACGGCCATCCGATTCCGACCCCTACGACGAACTCGCCCGCGCCGACGCTGTTCGGATTGCCGGCCACCGAGGCGTATCTCGTTCTGGGAGGAGTGGCGGTGGCGGTCGTTGCGGCCGCAGTGGGTGCGGTCCTCGCCCTGCGCCGGCGGGCCCGGGGTCCGCCGCCCTCCCCGGGTGATGCACCTTGGGAGCCCCCGCCCGAGGCTCCTCCGGCGGACGAGTTGGCGCCCCCGGCCTGAGCCGGGCGGTCCCCCCCGTCCGCGAGAAAGGATATCCCGACCGCGGGTGTTCGTAGGTCCGTGCAGGACCGCTACGGTCGCGATGTGAGCGACCTGCGCATCTCGCTCACGCAGCGATGCAACCTCCGCTGCGTCTTCTGCCACATGGAGGGGCAACCGGTCGCCTCCGAGGAGCTCACGCCCGCGCAGTTCGAGGCGGTCGTCCGTGCGGGGGTCCGGGTCGGGATCGACCGGGTGAAGCTCACCGGCGGTGAGCCGACGCTCCGCACCGACCTCCTCGAGATCGTCCGGCGCCTTCGCCCCCTCGTCGGCGAGCTCTCGATGACGACGAACGGGCTCAAGCTCGACACCCTCGCCGCGCCGCTCAAGGCGGCGGGCCTCGACCGGGTGAACGTGAGCCTCCCATCGCTCGACCCTGCACGGTACCGTGAGCTCACGGGGGTCGATGGGCTGGAGCGCGTCATCCGCGGGATCCGCGCGGCCGACGCCGCCGGGCTCACCCCGGTCAAGCTCAACGTCGTGACGCTGAGCGGAGCGAACGACGACCACGAATCGGTCTCCCACCTCGTCCGCTTCGCGCAGGAGACCGGCGCCTGGCTGCAACTGATCGAGTTCGAGGACGTGCACGGGCGCGTCGACCACGAGGTGTACCGTCGCCTCCACTCGGAGCTTGGTCGCCTGAGCGCCGAGGCCGCGGAGCGGGCGTTCGCGACCGACCGGAACCGGCTCCACGGCCGCCCCCGCTACACCTTCGAGCACAGCGGCGCGCCGGTGACGGTCGAGGTCGTCCAGCCGGTCGAGAACCCGGCGTTCTGCATGAAGTGCCATCGCCTCCGTCTCACGAGCGACGGGCGTCTCAAGGGGTGCCTCATGACGAACGAAGGGCTCGTCGACCTCCGCGGCATCCTGGAGCGCGGGGGCGACGAATCGGCGCTCGTCGCGGCGTTCGAGCTGGCCATCGCCCGGCGCCGACCGTTCTTCGTGGGTCCCGAGACCCCGGAGCCGACCGGCCCGGCCCCCGTCGCGTGGACCATCGCCGGCGGCGAGCTCCCCGTCCTGGCCCGGCCGTAGTCGCCGAACCCGACCCCGACGGACTTTTTCCGCTCCGACCTCTCGCTCCCGGCGGTGCCGGACCGAGCCCTGCGCGTAGCGCTCCTCGCGATCCCGGGGACGAACTGCGACCGGGAGTTGCTCGTCGCGGCGAAGGCGCTCGGGGCGCTGCCCGAGGTCGTCCAGCTGAGCCAGTTCGGGGCGGAAGCGCCGGCCGGCCCGACGGAGCGCCGTCTCTCCGACTACGACCTGCTGCTCCTCCCCGGGGGGTTCTCGGGAGGCGACTACGTGCGCGCGGGCGCGATCTTCGCCGCCCGCCTGCGCACCGCGCTCGGCCGCGAGCTCGAGGAGTTCCTCGCCTCCGATCGCCTCGTCGGAGGCATCTGCAACGGGTTTCAGGTGCTCACCGAGCTCGGTCTCCTGCCGGGCCAGGACGACGACCGGCTCGGTCGGCCCGAGGCGGCCCTCATGACGAACGACTCCGGGAAGTACGAATGTCGGCCGACGTACGTCCGCTGGGACGGCGGACGGTTCGCGCCGCTCGGGGCCGTCCCGCCCGGTACGGTCTACCTCTTCCCGTCCGGTCACGCGGAGGGGAAGCTCGTACTGGACGGCGGTGCCGAGCGGCTCCGAGCCCTGGAGGCGTCGGGCCAGGTACTCTTCCGCTGGGTGGCCCCCGACGGCGGCCCGGCGAAGTATCCCTGGAACCCGAACGGGTCGATCGGGAACGTCGCGGGGCTCACGAGTCCGTCCGGCCGCGTGTTCGGCCTGATGCCGCATCCGGAGCGACACTTCTTCCACGTCCAGGCACCCGACTGGACCCGCAGCGGGACGGCCGAGGGACCCGGCGACGGGCAGCGGTTCCTCGCGGCCGTGCTCGACCACGCGGCGCGGGCGCGTTAGGCTGCCGGCGGCGTGAACCGCCACAACTCAAGCGTCTCATTTCCCAGCCGCCGTCGGGCGACGACGGTACGCGTCCCACCCGAACGTTTCCAGTTCGCCGCGAGGCGGCGCCGCCCCGTCCGGTCCTGGCGCGAGGAGATCACCAGGTAGGCCGCCCCACCCGGCCGCAGCCACCCGGGGAGCGACGCGACGATGCGGCGCGTCACGGTGAGACCGTCGCGACCGCCGTCGAGCGCCAGGTTGACCCAACGGTCCGGGTCCCGGGCCCGGGCCGGAGTGGGGAGGTACGGTGGGTTCGCGAGGACCACATCGAACCGGCCCAGGCCGACCGCGAGGTCGGTTCGCACCGCGTCGAGCCGGAGCCCTTCCGCTCGCGCGCGCCCGTTCGCCCAGCGCAGCGCCACCGGATTCAGATCGGTGACCACGACGCAGGCGCCGACGCGCGCGGCGGTCAGCCCGACCTCGCCGCTGCCCGTTCCGATCTCGAGCACCCGCAGCCCGCGCGTTCCCTGCGCTGCCCGCGCGAGGAGCTCCGTGTCCTCGCGCGGAGGGTACACGCCCACCGGCACCGCGGCCATGTGCCGACGGCGCACGCGCGCGTCCCGCCGGTCGCGCACCCTCTTATCTTCGCGGTCGCTCGCGGTCGCCGAGGAGCGTCGCAACGTGCCCCGCCGACCTGTCGCTCCCGTCAAGATAGGCATCACCGGGCTTCCCGGCTCGGGGAAGACGCAGACCCTGCTGCGCATCATTCAGCTCCTCGAGCAGGAAGGCATGAAGGTCGGGGGGATGGTGACGGAGCCGATCCTCGAGAAGCATCGGCGGGCCGGCTTCCAGATCACGAACTGGCTCACGAAGGAGCACGAGGTCTTCGCCCACGAGTCGATCAAGTCGCGCGTCCGCTCCGGGAAGTACGGCGTGAACCTGAGCGCGCTCGAAGGGCTCGGCACCCGCAGTCTCCAGGAGGCCCGCGACCAGGCGGACGTGATCGTGATCGACGAGGTCGGGAAGATGGAGGTCGAGAGCGACGCGTTCACCCAGAGCGTCCTCAATACGCTCGACGCGGACAAGTCGATCGTCATGACGCTGCATAAGAAGTCCCGCAACCCCCTCCTCCAGGACATCCGGCGGAGGGACGAACTACGGCTCCTCGAGGTGACGCCGGTCAACAAGAACCTCCTCGCGTTCAAGATCGTCCGGCTCCTCACGGGCCAGACGCACTGAGCGGCGTCCGCTCCGGCCGCGAAGGCGGCACCCAGCTGCTCCTGCCCCCGACCGGCCATCGGAGGGGGCCCGCGCGGCGCTCGGCGGTCTTCTACAATCCGGCGATGGCTCTCGACCGGGACATCGGCGTGGCGGTCGCCCGCCGCCTGGCGGCGACGAACTCTTCCGCTAAGTGGACGGCGTGGGAGATGCTCAGCGCGACCGGGGCCCGCGGCCTTCGGATGCTGGGCGAGAGCGATCTGTTCGGGAGAATCCTCCTGTCCGAGCGGAATCGGGCGGCAGTGGGAGTGCTCGAACGGAACGCCCGACCCTTCGAGGGCCGAGGAGCGCGCGTCGTCCGCGCGGACGCCCGCGGGACGGTCTCGAGCCGCCCGTTCGACTACGTCGATCTCGACCCGTTCGGGAGCCCGCTCCCGTTCCTCGATACGGCGGTCGCCTCGGTCCGCGACGGCGGGGTCATCGCGGTCACCGCGACCGACCTTGCGGTCCTCGCGGGGGCGGCGCGTGAGCCGTGTGAGCGGCGATACCGGGCCCGCCCGTTGCGGGGACGACTCGGCCCCGAGGGCGGGCTCCGCATCCTCCTCGCGACGCTCGAACGGCGCGCCCGGGGGGAGGGTCGGAAGATCAGCCCCCTCCTTGCCTATGTGCTCGGCCACCACCTTCGGGCATACGTCCGCGTCGCCCCCTCGGGGGGCGCCGAAGGAACCCCGTCCGTCTCGGAGATCCCGACGGCCGAATGGGACGGACCGCCCCTGCCGGCTGGCCAAACGTTCGGCCCGATGTGGATCGGCCCGATCCTCGACCCGGAGTTCGTCGCGGGGATGGACGTCCCGCCGACGGCAGCGGAGCGCCCGGTGCTGTCGGCGCTCCTCCGTCGGTGGCGCGAGGAGTCGGAGGTCGCCTCGCCGCTCTTCTACGAGCCGAACGAAATCGCGCGCGTGCTCCGGCTCTCCGAGCCGCCGGGGCTCGAACGGATGATGGCGAAGCTACGTGACCGCGGGTACCCGGCTGCGCGGTCGCACCTGCGTCCGAGTGCCTTCCGCACGACCGCCCCTTGGGTCGTCGTCGCCGAAAGCGCCCGCGCGGGAGCGGAGGGCCGGGTCGATACCGAGCTCCTGCCCCCCACCCGACCGGGATCACGAGCTTCCCGCCAACCGGTCCCGACGCGTGGCGGCGGAGGCTGAACGTCCCCCGCGCCGGGTCCGAGAGGCTTCCGGGTTGGCCCGCGGACCCGCAAGGACCCCGATTCGGAGACGCCGCCTTCCCCCGAGCGGCGCGGTCTCAACGGACGGCGCGCGCGACCACGCGAGCGACCCCGGTCGGGGGGGGAGCTAATCCCAGAACGCGCGCGTCCGTGCGTAGCTCCGCTCCGCCCGCACGATCTCCGTGAGCAGTTCGTCCTCGTTCCGATAGAGACGGCTCAGCAGCCGACGCGCCGTCTCGGGTCCGATCCCTCGCGCGGCGAGGGCGAGGAGCGCCCGCTCGCCGTAGTGGTTGAGCAGCTCGGCGCTCGTGTACGCCTGGCGCACGAGCGGCTCGACCGCCCGAACCTTGGCGGCGGGGGTTCGCTTCCCCTTCCATTTGGACTTCGCGTAGCGGCCGACGCGATCGATCTCGTCCGTCCGCCGCGCCGAGAAGACGGCGGAGAGCGCCCCGTGGCAGATCCGGCACTCGCTCCCGCCTTCGGCGCGATACCGCGCCGCGGTCGTGGACCTCGTGAACCCGCAGCGGAGGCAGACGAGGGTCAGCGCCTCTTGCCGGAGCCGTTCGCCGACGGCCCGCAGGAGGGTGGGGGGCGGCGCGTCGGGGAGGTCGCGCCAGCGAAGGCGCGTGAGGGGCAGGTCGGTCCATGCGCTCGGCGGGGCGAGCTCCACGCGGACGTCACCGTCCCGGATCCGCTCGAGGACCCGGCGCGCATGGGCCACGTCGAACCGGTCGTGGAGCGTCTTCTCGAGCGCCTCCTCCCCGAGCGGCGTGGTCCGCGCCCGGTCCAGGAGCGGCTCGACGGACCGGAGGTCGCGGGGGTCGACGGAGGCCGGGAGCACCCCGAACTTCCGGGCGACGGTGAGGAACACCCACCGGTAGTCCAGCCCCGACGGAACGAGGCGTTCGACCAGCCCTTCGAGCGTCTCCGGGGCGATCGCGAGGCAGTCACGGATCGTCGCCCCGTCGACCGCCACAGGTAGCCCGAGGATGATCCACGTGGGCTCGACCGCCGCGACGTCGACGCGCGCGCCGAGGCGCGCGGTGAGGAGCCCCGCCGCAGCGAGCGCGAGGGTGTCGTTCGTCCGCGTCCCGAAGCAGGCGCCGATGACCGCGATGCGCCCGGTGACGGTTACCGTGACGGTCCGGTCGTCCGGGATGACCGCCGCATCCTCGGTCCGGCGGTACCGCGCGGCGAGCCGACGCCGCCCGGCCGCGTCGAGCGGGTACGCATCGAGCGCCGCCGTCCGCCGCATCGTTCCGATCTCCTGCGCGGCGTCGTACGGGACGGGAAGGTCCTCTCCGACCCACCGCGGCTCAAGGCCGAGCTCCGAGACGGTCTCGACGAGGAGCTCCTCGTCCCGGAACTCGACGACCTTCCACGTCCGTCCGTGGAGGAGGAAGATGAGCTCGGGCTGGGCGAGGATCTGCGTGAGCACGAACCGCTCGTCGAGGGTACCGATGACCCGCCGGGTCGCGAGATCGCGAAGCCGGTAGGTCCGTTCCTCGGGGATCAGCGAGAGGGTCGCGTAGAACCGTGCGAGCGTCCCCCGCGCTGGCGTGAGCGTGGGGCCGCCAGCCCGGACCAGACCCAGCTGCTCGAGGTAGGCGACGAGCGCCTCCCACTCCCGGTCGTCCAGGTCCTTCGCCGGTTCGGCGCGCCGGAACGTCCGGGCGAGGGCCACGGCGTCGACGGAACCCTCGGCCCGGAGCGCGGCGACGACCTGTTGGGCGACGGCGAGTCGGTTCCGCGTACGCCAGATCGTCGGCTCGACCTCCCCCGACACCGCGCGCCGAGCGAGGACCGCGGCCTCCTCGAGGTCCTCGTCGTCCAGCGCGACCACGACACCCGAGACGTCGCGGTCGATTCGGTGGCCGCTGCGGCCGACGCGCTGCAGGAGGCGCCCGGCCTGATGAGGGGAGCCGAACTGGAGTACGCGGTCGACCGCCCCGATGTCGATTCCGAGCTCGAGCGACGACGTCGCGACGAGGGCCCGGAGCGCACCGTCGCGGAACGCCTTCTCGGCCTCCTCGCGGGCCTCACGGGCGAGCGAGCCGTGGTGCACCGCGATCGCGAGGTCGGGGGCGAGGATGCGGAGCCGGGCGCAGAGTCCCTCGGCGGTGGGCCGCGTGTTGACGAAGATGAGGGTGGTTCGATGCCCGCGGACCTCCTCTTCGACCGCCCGGAGCCCGGCGAGCAGCACCGGGTCCGCCTTGAGCGCCGTCACGGTCTCGGCGGGAAGCGGGGGCAGGTCGGCCGATGGAAGACGCACTTCGATGGCGATCCGCCGCGGCTGGCGCGCGGTACGCACCTCAACGCGGCGGGGCGCGGGGGCGAGGAACCGCGCGACCTCCTCGGGATTCCCGACCGTCGCCGAGAGGCCCACCCGGCGGACCGGGGCCCCGACGAGGTCGTCGAGCCGCTCGAGGCTGAGCGCGAGCTGGGCGCCCCGGTCCGACGGGGCGAGCTCATGGATCTCGTCGACGACCACGGCGCGGACGTTCCTCAGGCCCTGGCGCAGATTCCGGCCGACCAGCAGCAGCTGGAGCGTCTCGGGGGTCGTCAAGAGGAGGTCGGGGGGCCGCTTCGATTGCCGAAGCCGCTCCGCGGGCGGGGTGTCGCCGTGGCGGACTCCGGCCCGAAGCCCGACCTCTCGGGTGAGCGCGACGAGGCGGTGTTCGAGGTCCCGATTGAGGGCGCGCAGGGGGGTGATGTACAGGAGGCTCACGGGGGGCGACGGGTCCTTGAGCTGGCGGCTCAGGAGCGGGAGCAACGCTGCCTCGGTCTTCCCGGTCCCGGTCGGCGCCACCAGGAGGGCGTCGGTGGATTCGTGCAGGAGCGGGAGCGCGAGGCGCTGGATTTCCGTCGGCCGCTCCCACCCGCGCCGGCGCACCGCCTCCTGGAGGCGGGAGTCGAGCCGCTCGAGCGCCTCGGTTCCGTCGCTCATCGTCGGTCCGGCGTGGGGCGATCGCGGAGGCGCGCTACGGGTTCGGGGGCGGCTCGAGGTCGAGGACGCGGAGCCCGAGACTCTCCACCATCGGGCGCCCGAAGGTGCGGTTCGGGAAGCCCGCGACCAGGATCTCCGCGAGGAGCCCGACGGTGCCGAGCACTAGATGGCCGCCGATGACGCTGTGATCCGGGCCGCTCAGGGTCGCGTGCAGATGGATCGAGGGTCGACCGTCGGCGACGGCGATCGAACCCCCGAGCGCCAGCAGCTCCATCGGGGAACGGAACTCCTTCGGCGCGTACTCGCGACCGTTCCAGAACCCTACGCTCCCGCTCTTGAGCTGCCCGATCCCGAGGACCACGGCACCGGCATGGATCCGATGAGCGGCCGCCGCCTCCCCGAGGCGCGTATGGAGGTCGTCCCCCTCCGCGAGCCGGATCATCCACTGCGTCCCGTCCGCGACGACCTGCATCGCGCGTGCCACCCACGCTCCCATCATGGCCGTTGCGTCCCGCGACGGGCAACGGTTTTCGTTCGGTCGACGGTCGCTCCTTCATGATCCGCTCGCCGTCCGGGAGCATCGCGCCGGTCCCTCGGACCCCGGAGGAGGTCGTTCGGCACATCGCCTCGGGCGGACGCACGGTCGTCGCCCTCTCGGGCGGTGTCGATTCCGCATCGGTCGCCGCGCTGACCCACCGAGCGCTCGGAGACGGAGCGCTTGCCGTCGTGCTGACGGGGCCGGCCCTTCCCCCCGGCGAGCTCGACCGCGCCCTCGCGGTGGGGGCGACGGTCGGTATCTCGGTCACGACGGTCCCCATCGACCCGGTCGCGGAGCCGCGCTACGCCGCGAACCCCTCGAACCGATGCTACTTCTGCCGGACCGTCGAGGCCGCGGCGCTCGTGAGGTTCGGCCGCGAGCACGGGGCGGTGCAGTACGTCGATGGCGTCCACGTGGACGATCTGTCGGACGATCGCCCGGGCCTGCGGGCGCTCGATGAAGCCGGATTCTCGCATCCACTGCTTTGGGGCGGGTGGCGCAAGCGGGACGTGCGCGCGTTCGCGCGATCGATCGACCTCCCGAACGCCGAGATACCGAGCGAGTCGTGCCTCGCCTCACGCATCCCCCACGGGGAGCCGGTCACCGCCCCGCTCTTGGAACGGATTCGGGGGGCCGAGGAGTGGCTGCACACCCAGGGGTTCCAGCGGGTTCGGGTCCGGGTGACGGGCGCCTCCGCGCGCGTCGAGGTCGACGCTTCCGAAGTCGACGACCTGCTCCGTCCCATGATGGCCCAACGGGTGCTCGCCGAGCTCACCCGCCTGGGTTTCGAATCCGTCCAGTTGGATCCTGGTGGGTATCGGGTTCGGGCCGGTGGTTAGGTTGTCGATGCCCGAGGCCAAGGCTCCCCTCGAGGTACTCGATGAACCGCCGCGCACCGGGCGGTTCGAGCTCGAGACCGAGCTTGTTCCTCAGGGCGACCAGCCGCGCGCGATCTCCGAGGTGGTCGCTCGGCTGCGGAAGAACGACCGGTACGTCACGCTCCTCGGGGTGACGGGCTCGGGGAAGACGTTCACGATGGCCCACGTGGTCGCCCAGCTCCAGCGACCGACCCTCGTCATCTCCCCGAACAAGACGCTCGCCGCGCAGCTCGTGAGCGAGTTCCGTGCGCTGTTCCCGAAGAGCGCGGTCGAGTACTTCGTGAGCTACTACGACTACTACCAGCCCGAGGCGTACGTCCCCCAGACCGACCTCTACATCGAGAAGGACGCCGAGATCAACGAGGAGATCGATAAGCTGCGGCACCGCGCGACGCAGGCGCTGCTCACGCGGCGCGATGTCCTCGTCGTCGCCTCGGTGAGCTGCATCTACGGTCTCGGCTCCCCGCTCGACTACCGGACGCACGTCGTCCAGGTGCGGAAGGGAGCCGAGCTCGGTCGCAAGGAGCTCATCGACCGGCTCATCGCGATGCGCTACCAGCGGAACGACTTCGAGCTCAAGCGCGGCCGGTTCCGTGTCCGGGGCGGCACGCTCGACCTCCTCGGGGCCGGCGAGACCCTCCATCGGATCGTCTTCGACGGCAACCGCGTCGAGAGCATCACCGAGCTCGACCGCGTGACGCAGGACGAGGTGCGCGAGCTCGACCTCCTCACGGTCTTCCCCGCGACCCACTTCCTGAGCGCCGACGAGCAGCTCGAGCGGGTCCTCACCGAGATCAACGTCGAGAAGGAGCAGCGGGTCGCGGAGCTCCAGCGCGAGGAGAAGATCGTCGAGGCCCAGCGACTCCGCGGCCGGACCGACTACGACATCGAGATGATCCGCGAGACCGGCTACTGCTCGGGGATCGAGAACTACGCGCGGTACTTCGCGGGCCGCAAGGCCGGGGAGCCCCCGTACACGCTCATCGACTTCTTCCCGGACGATTTCCTCGTCTTCGTCGACGAGTCCCACGTCACGATCCCCCAGCTCGAGGGGATGTTCAAGGGCGACCGCAGCCGCAAGGACAACCTGGTCGAATTCGGGTGGCGGCTCCCGTCGGCCCGCGACAATCGCCCGCTGAAGTTCCCCGAGTTCCTGGGCAAGGTGCCCCAGACGGTCTTCGTTTCCGCGACGCCCGGCCCGTTCGAGCGGAAGGTCGCGCCGGACGTCGTGGAGCAGATCATCCGGCCGACGGGGCTGGTCGACCCCCAGGTCGAGGTCCGCCCCCTCAAGGGCCACATCGAGGACCTCATCGGCGAGCTGCGCACCGTCGTCGCCCGGGGCGACCGTGCCCTGGTCACGACGCTCACGAAGGCGACCGCCGAGGAGCTCTCCGGCTACCTCGCGAACCTCGGGTTCAAGGTCCGGTACCTGCACTCGGACGTCGAGACGCTCAAACGGATCGAGATCCTCCGCGACCTTCGGCTCGGCACCTTCGACATCCTGGTCGGGATCAACCTGCTCCGCGAAGGGCTCGACCTTCCCGAGGTCAGCCTGGTCGCTGTCCTCGACGCCGACAAGGAGGGGTACCTGCGGAGCGAGACCTCGCTCATCCAGACCTCCGGCCGCGCCTCCCGCAACGTGCTCGGGCGCGTCATCCTCTACGCGAACACGACGACCGGTTCTATGGCCCGGGCGATCCGCGAGATGAACCGCCGGCGCGCGACGCAGCTCGCGTTCAACCAGGAGCACGGGATCGTTCCCGAGTCGATCCGCAAGGAGGTCCGGTCGATCCTGGAGCCGGAGGCCGAAGCGTCGAGCGGCGAGCTGTCGACCGCCGGGCTCGGCCCGAAGTGGCGGGAGCGGCTGCCCCTCCTCCGCGCCAACCTCGAGGAGGAGATGCACCTCGCCGCAGAGCGGCTCGACTTTGAGGAGGCGGCGCGCATCCGCGACCGGCTCCGCGACCTCGAGCGCACCGTGCGGAGCGCCGCCGCGCGGAGGCGCTGAGCGGCCGGCGCGCACCGCCTTAACCCGCGGCCGCTCCCGGCGCGCGATGCCGCCCGCCCGAGCGCGAGCCGACGGTTCGGGTCTCGCGGGATTGCGCCGACGGGCGGAAGTGACCGAGCTGCTGTTCCTCTTCGAATGCACGACCGCGCCGCCGACCCAGCTGCGCCCGATCGCGGAGCAGCTCGGGATCACCGTCCAGGCGGCGTCGCACGCCTACCGCGCCCTCGCCCGGCGCGGGCTCGTCGCGGTACGGGACGGCCACTACCGCACCACGGTGGCGGGCGTGGAGTGGCTCCACACGCGGCTCGACGCCCTTAAGGACGACCTCGGTCGAAAGCTCGACCGGCTCCACGTGATCCGGTCCGCCCGTGCCGTCGCCGGCGCTGACCTCACGGCCCACGAGACGGTCTCCTTGCAGGTGAAGGACGGATGGCTCACCGCACTCCCCGGCGGCCGTGGCAACTCGACTGGGCGGGCGACCCACTCTGCCCACCGGGGAGAGCTCGTCGAGGTCGCGGAGCTGATCGGGATCGTGCCGATTCGTCGCGGCACGGTCTCGGTGGTCGTCGTGGACGGGCGGCGGACGGACGACCCCCGGCTTGGCCCGCGGCTCAAGGCGTCGATCCGCGGCTCGGGGCTGGCCGCCGCGGTCGGGCTCGAGGCGGCCCACCTCCTCGAGCGCGTCACCCGCGCCCCCGTCCTTCGCTACGGGGTCGGTCCCGCCGTCCTCGAGGCGTCGCGGCTCGGGACGGACGCGACGGTCGTCGTCGTCGACACGCAGCTGCCGCGGTTCCTCGAACAGCTCGGTGCCCCCGACCCGCCCCCGATCCGCGTCACGACCCTAACCGGCAGCGGCGCCGCGAATCGCCGAAGCATGGTTCCTGGTCGGGCCTGATCGGCGGGTCGCGAGACGAGCGATCAACTCGTCGACCCCCATGACCGCCTGCGCGCCGGAGCTGAGGAGCCGGTTCGCGATCGCCTCGGCGCGGCCATCGGCGAAGTCGCGGCGCGCCCACGGCGGCTGGACGAACAGGTAGATACGGGCCGCTTCTGCGACGGTCGACGCGACATCCTCGAGATTCCCCAGGTTCGCCGGCCCGACGTGGACCGGCGCCACCACGACCACGTCCGCTTCCGCGAGGAGTCGTCGGTTCGCCGCCCTCGCCTCGGCGCCGAGGGGCGCGAACGGCACCTCCGCCGCGAACGGGACGTGCAGCCGCTCGGCGGTCTCGCTATCCGAGTCGAACAACGGGAGCACTCCGGCGGTCACGTCGTACCCTTCGTCGAGGAGGCGGGGGAACAGCTCGGTCGCGGAGCCGCCGCCGGCCACGACGTGGACGGGCCCGCGCGCGCCGGCGGATCGACCTCGCTCTGCGCGGTCCGGGGCGGGGAGCCGTGGGATCAGGAACGGCAGCCCGGTACGGGGGTCCGAGCGAAGCTCGGCGGAGACCCCCCAAACGCTCCGGAGGAGTTCCGGCGAGAGGACCTCGGGCGGCGTGCCGAGCGCGACCCTTCGGCCGTGGGAGAGGACCGCGATGCGGTCGGCGTAGCGCGCGGCGAGGTTGAGGTCGTGCATCGCCGCGACGACGCAGCGGCCGCGCTCGTGCGCCAGACGGCGGATGCGCTCGAGCAGGTCGAGCTGATGGCCGATGTCGAGGCTCGCCGTCGGCTCGTCGAGGAGTAGGATCGGGGTGTCTTGGGCCAGGGCCCGCGCGAGGAGGGCCCGCTGGCGCTCGCCACCGCTGAGCTCGAGGATGCCCGACCCGCCGCGGTCGGCGAGGTCGACGGCTCGAAGCGCCTCCTGGGCCCGGGCGACGTCGTCGGGGCCCTCCCCCCCGAGCCAACCGATGTGCGGGAATCGGCCGTAGAGGACGTAGTCCGAGAGCGGTACGTTGTCGAGCGGGGTCTCTACTTGGGGAACCCACGCGAGATGCTGCGCCCGCCATCGGACGCGCCGGGCCTCGGTCGGTTCGCCGCCGATCCGGATGCGTCCACCGGCGGCCGGGACGAGTCCGAGCAGCGCCTTCAGAAACGTCGTCTTCCCCGAACCGTTCGGTCCAGTGAGCGCCAGGAACTCCCCCGACCGGAAGCTCAAGGAGACGTCGCGCAGCGCCGGACGCTCTCCGTAGCTCGCACTGAGGTGCTCGACCTCGACCGCCAGTACCCCGTTCATGCCGGGGACGCTCCCGACGCTCGACGACGTCGGCGTTGGAGGAGGAGCAGGAAGAACGGCGCTCCCGCGAACGCGGTCAAGATTCCTACCGGGAGTGTCGTGGCCGGGATCACGACCTGAGCGAGGTCGGAGGCGCCGAGCAGGAAGAGGGCGCCGACGATCGCCGCGCCCGGAAGAACGACCCGGTAATCCGCGCCGAAGAGGCGGCGGACGATGTGCGGCGAGACCAGACCGACGAAGCCGATCACGCCCGTGAACGCGACCGCAATCGCGGTCGCGAACGAGGCGAGCAGGACGAGGCGCGTGCGGAGCCGCTTCGTATCGACGCCGAGGCTCTGCGCGACCTCCTCTCCGAGCTGCAGGAGATTCAGCTGGCGCGCCTGGACGACGAGCACGGTGGCAGCGACGAGGAGTCCTCCGAAGGCGACTCCGACCCGGCCCCAGGTCGCCCCGTTCAGTCCCCCGAGCAGCCAGAAGCTGACCTGGAAGCTCCCGAACGGGTTGTAGAGGAGCATGACCGAGAGGACGCCCGAGAGGAGGTAGCTCAGGGCGACGCCCGAGAGCAGGAGCGTCTCCACCGAGCTCCACCGTCCGCCGGCGATCGCGAGGATCGCCACTCCGGTAAGGAGCGCCCCGAGGAACGCGAAGAGGGGGAGGGTGAGGTTCGCTTCCTGGATTCCGAAGTTGAACACGTACAGACCGGCCGCCCCGACCGCGGCACCGGCCGAGAGGCCGAACAGGTACGGGTCAGCGAGGGGGTTGCGGAACACGCCCTGCAGTGTCCCGCCCGACACGCCGAGGGCCGCGCCCGCGACCAGCGCGAGGAGGATGGCCGGGAAGCGGATCTGCCAGACGATGGTGACGAGCGTGGCGCACCGCGACGGAGCGATCGTGGCGGGGCAGTCCGCGGCGACCAGGGCCGAACCGGTGAATTCGTGGGTCAGGATCTGGCCGACGGCCGCCGGGGGGATCGGGACCGTTCCAACGAACGCGGAGGCGAGTGCCGCGACGACGGCGAGTCCTCCTAAGGCTAGAAGCGCAAGGTAGGCCCGGCGCCGGCCGAACGTCCGACCCGGTCGCCCGGGAACGGCAGCCGGCGGGACGAGCACGCCCGGCTACGGCGAGGCGGTCGGGTAGAGGAGATGGATAAGGCTCGGCAACCCAGTGAGGATCATCGAAGGGCCGGGCTCGGTGATCAGGGTGGAGTCGATCCCGTACGCGTGTCCTGACTGGACAGCCGTCAGGGAGCTCCAATCCGGCCCTTGAGCGTACTGGGGAAGGGCGAGTCCGAACCCCGTGCCGTAGACGACGAGCTGCGGGTTCGCGATGAGCACCTGCGGACCGGAAACCTCAGGCCACGGCACCGTGACGTTCGCGGTCGCGGAAGCGCCCCCGGCGAGTTCGACCATCGACCAGCCGAACGTCCCCGGCCCGAACGTCCAGTACCCGGGGTTGGTTGACCCCTCCGGGTTGACGGCGTAGGTCAGGAGGACCGTCGCCAGGCTCGAGTCGTTCAGGGAGAGCCCCGCGTCGAACCCCGCGACCTTCCCGAGCTCAGCCGTGAGCGATGCCACCAGCGCCGTCCCCAACGTGCCGGTGGGAAAGATCGACATGAGGGTCTGCACGTCGGTCAGGATTGCGCTCACCGTCACCGGCTGCAGGATCACGACGGGGATGTGGAGGGTCGCGCCGATCTCCTCGACCGCGCTCTGCGAGATGATCGTCGAGGCGAGGACCAGTTGCGGGCTCACGTTGAGGAGCTGCTCGCTGTTGAACGGGATCACCTGGACGCACATCGCACTCGTGAGATTCCAGGCGGCGGTCTGGTTCGCGTCGTAGTCGGCGCCCAACCCTCCGAACGACGGGCTGGCGCAATCGACGCCGACGATGTGGCTCCGAAGGCCCAGCCGGGCCATCGAGTCGACGATACTCGGCGAGAGCACCGCGACCCGCGCGGGATCGCGGGGCACCGACACGGCCCGTCCGAGGTCGTCCGTCACTGCGACGCTGTTCGGTCCCCCGGAGGTGGCCGTGCCCCGAAGCTCGAAGTAGGCGGCGGTTGCGGCGACCGCGGCTCCGGCGACGACGAGGACCACCACCGCAAAGAGCGCGACCGATACCTGGTTGGATCGTGGCGGTACGGCGGGCGTCGAATTCAAGGACATTGGATTCTGGGCAAACGAGATTTCAGATAAGGATTCCGACATCCGGCAGGTGCCCCCCGATCCCGCGCGATTCCGGGGAAAGGGCTATGTCGCCCGTCCTCCCCCGGGGGTTTGGGGAGGGAGCATAGGCTAACCTGGCAGACCAGCGGGCTCCAGTCAGGACCGCCACCGGCGGTCCTGTGATGAAGGGTCTGCGGAGGCCCGGGACTACCGGGTCAATGACGAGTGACTGGAGCGCGCGGAGAGACCCGCATATGGGGGTTCAAATCCCCCTGCTCCCACTCCCCCCACGGTACACTCTCGTCCCCAGCGCGGTCCGGAACCCCGGGTCGATCTCGCCCTTGGGGCCGCCGAGACTCGACTCGACCTCCCCCAGGAGCGGACACTAGCCACGATGGCAGCGACAGAACCAAGTTGAGGTGAGAGGTGCCGAACGACCTCCTCCCGTTCCCCCGGCCTCCAAGTCGAAGCGGCGCCCGGGGGGAATCGGGTAGAGTCGCGCGAGATCCGGGAAGGACGTGGGTGACGCAATCCGGTCGGCTACCCGGTCGACCCGGCGGGGAAACGCTAGATTTCAGAGGGAGGAGGCGTGACTGTCGCGCTCGGGGCCCTCCCCGGAGGACGGAGGAGCAAGGTGCTTGGGCTCCCGTGGGGAATTTGACCCGATTTCGCATCCCGGGACGCAAGGCTTGCGATGCGCCCGACCGGAAGGACCTCGGGTTCCCTTACGCGACCGTCAACGAGGTGACTCGCCAGCCGCGGTTCCCGAACGTCGCTCCGTTCACGCTCGCGATCGCGCTGTGACCGGGCCCGTAGCCGCCGACATCCACGAACACGAACACCTCGACGATCGCGATGGCCCAGTAACTGTGCGAGCGGTTGAGGGTCCAGTTCTGCCAGGAAAAACACCAAGGCCCAAATGCTGAGCCGCAGTTGTCGCCCGTATTGAGGTAGGTCGAGTTCGAGCCGCTCGCCGGAGTCCCGGAGGGGACACAATCGAACGGGTAGACGCTGCTGCTCGCACAATAGGCGCTGGAATAGGAACTCGTACAGGCCCCGGCCGGAGTGCAAGACGAGAAGTTCTCGAAGTACGTGGAGTTGTAGGGTCCGAAGAAGTACGACCACCCGCGGTCCAGAAGTGTCCTATTCGTCGCGTCGTAGAGTTGGAGGCCCATGGTCGACCCCGCGACGGCGTTCTCCCAGCAGGCGCTGTACGTCGAGGACCCCGGGCTGGGCTTAGCGGCGGGGCACGTGGGAACACCGGCGAGCGCCGTGACCGGGGTATAGTCGAACGCGAACTTTGCACTGAAATTGTGCGGGGCGCTCGTGTTGACCCTGACGGGAATCGCGAGCTGCCAGATGGCGAAGACGTAGGCCCAGGAATACCCTCCGCCAGTCGGCGGGGTCCCGCAGCCTTTCGCCGAGGCGGAGGCGACCGAGGTGATGTTGGCGTGCTTCGGCAGCCAGTGGAGCGCCGTGAGCGCCGCCGTGGTCTTGCACGGACCGGAGATTGAGAGGACCTTCGTCACCGACGCAGCCGCACCCTTGTAAGGGGGTGTCATCGTGCTCGACTTCAGTTGGCCCGACGCCGCGCACGGAGCCAGCAGCAAGATGACCGCTGCGATGGCCCCGGCCATCCCGCCCTCCGCCCAACGGGCGTACTGCCGAGCGGTTTTCCCGGTACTCATAGCGTCGCGCTCCGGCTGTCTCGGACGGCGCCGCCCTCGGACGCTCGCCGCACGGGGTCTCCATACAAAGACCTCAACTCGAGGGGGCCAGCCGTTGAGTCGCCCAGATCAGGCTCACCCGCGACTCTTATGCCCGCGCCGACGTGCGCCCCGCGCAGACTGGTGAAAGGGTCCGCCCATGACATTCAAACCTCGAAAACGACCGTCACCCTCCGGGAAGAAGCGTCACCGATTGCAGCGGCAACGCAGGATTGCTTCCCGACGGCGTCAGATTCCGCTGGGCGGAAACCGTCGCTGACGTCGACTGTTGAGCTCCGCGTAGAAGGCTCCCCGGCCCCGTAGCGAGCCGGTCCGACGGGGGTGCCGGCCAGCCGGCCCGACGACGAAGGTCGAGGTTCAAAGGGGGAATCGCGTTCTGGCCTTCAATCAACGATGTCCCACGAGCGGCGGGTCCCCTTCGGCCGGGCCGTTCAGCCGGCCTCACTAGCGTACGATCGCCGGGCGAAGACGGCGAGCGTCATCGGCTCCGTCGGCTCGATCATGGTCGTCATCGTACTCACCTCGATACCGTGGACGGCAGGGGCGCATCTTCCAACCGTCAGCGTTCCTCCGTTCCGTCACACGAATGTGACGTTCGCCCCGCTCAGGACCAGCGTGGGGCATTGCCACAATGTGACGGCCGTCGCCTCGAACCACTGGCTTCCGAGGACGGGGAATCTCACGACCTACGCCGGCGCCCTTGCGCTATCGTGCGGGGGGAACGCCACGGCCCCGGGTATCGCGGTCGCCTTCACCATCTCCTCGATCTCGGTCGGAATCCCCGTCACGCTCCCGTCCGGTCACCACAATGTCAGCGTGACCGTCGCCTACTCGTTGACGATCACGGCGTCCCTCCTCGGAACGTTCCATTGCCCGAGCGCACCCAGGGTGAAGGGCCAGCCGTCGCTTCGAACCTGTATGGCCCTCGCCCAAGGCCTGACGGGATGGGACATGCGGCTGTACGACGCGACCAACGCCACGTACCTCTCCGGACTATACTACTCCGCGACCGTCATCGGGCCGACCAATTGGACCTACATCAGCAACACATCGCACTGTAACAGGGCCGGTACGTGCGGTTGGTACAATCGAAGCTACGGGTGCGCGACCGCCTCGGCGCTGGCGTACTTCGACTGCCAACCGGCGGCCGTGCGGGTCACGGGGAATAACACTTCGTGGATCAACACAGGGGCGAACTGTGCGTACGCTTCGGGCGGACGGTGCACGGTCGGGGGAGGCAACTGGTCGCTCAACTCCTCCCACCGCTACCGCGTCATCGTCGAGTTCGCCATCTACGCCGTCGCGTACACGTACGGATACCTGCGGGGAGGGACGGCCGTCGGTTCGGTCAACGCGGCGACGTTCGGTAATCTCGGCTGGAAGATCCAGTCGATCACCGTCCGATAGTCTTCCTACCGGCGGACCGCTCGAAAGTCCGCTGCCGCGTCGTCACCTCAGGGAGGGCCGGTCATCGCTGGGGGGTGGTGGCACCGGGGGAAGCCCCCGCTTTTCTACCGTCCCGCCGTCGGGGCTTCGGGTGACCGGTTGTGTCGGAGAAAAGTCGCCCCGTCACGGAAAAGCTGAGAACGCCTTCGGCTCCGGCTGAGGGCACCCGCCCGGTCGAGCGTCGATTCGAGGGTGCGCTCACGATGGAGGGCGCCGGCGTCCGCTTGCGGCGGCAGTTCGGTAACTCCGAGGTGCCGCTCCTCGACCCGTTCCTCCTCCTCGACAATTTCGGGTCGACGAACCCCGCCGACTACCTGGCGGGTTTCCCCTGGCACCCGCATCGGGGGATCGAGACGGTCACATACATGCTCCACGGCAAGACCGCGCACGAAGACTCGCTCGGGAACAAGGGCGTCATCGCCTCCGGCGACCTTCAGTGGATGAGCGCCGGGAGCGGCATCCTCCACCAGGAGATGCCCCAGAGGACGGAGGGGCTCCTGGACGGCTTCCAATTGTGGGTGAACCTCCCGAGGAAGCTCAAGATGGAGGACCCGGCGTACCGCGGCATCGAGCAGCGGGAGGTCCCGGTCGTCCACCGACCCGACGGCACGAGCGTCAAGGTCGTGGCCGGAACGTTCGACAAGGTCGAGGGGCCCGTGACGGGGATCCCGGTCGACCCGATGTACCTCGACGTGACGCTCCCAGCCGGGGCGACGTTCGAGCACCCGGTCAAGCGTGGGTACACCGTCTTCGGCCAGGTGATGGACGGCGACGGCACGTTCGGCCCCCTCGGCATCCCCGCGGTCGGTGGGGGGGCCGGGCCCCAGTATGCGCCCCCGGTCGACCCGGCGACCCAGTCGACCGCGCGCACCGGCGAAACGGTGCTCTATGGCGACGGTGACCGAGTCAACATCCGCGCGGGCGCGAGCGGGGTCCGGTTCCTGCTTGTTTCGGGGCGCCCCCTCCACGAGCCGGTCGCGTGGTACGGTCCCATCGTGATGAACACGCGGGACGAGATCCTCGCGGCCGCGCGCGAGCTCAACCAGGGTACGTTCATCCGGGCGAAACAGGTCCGCGAGCTCGACTGAGCTGCGCGGTTTCGTCGCCTTACGCCGCGCCGGCCGCGGGCGAGGCGCCCGCGCGCTTCGGCATTCGCCCCGACAGCATCAGCGAGAAGGCGAAGGCCACGAGGACGCAGACGAGCATGATCTTGAACACGTCGTCGAGCGCCGCGACGTTCGAGTTCGTCAGGTTCTGGAAGTAGGTGAGGCAGGCCGGGGAGAACGACCCCGGGGCGCACCCTCCGGTCGGTACCGAGGGTTGGAGCGCCGTCGCCCGCGAGATGTACAGGCTCGTGAACAGCGAGATACCGATCGCTCCGCCCAGGCTCTGGAGGAACGTGACGAGGCTCGTCGCCGCGCCGATCTCCTGCGGCGGCACCTGGAACTGCACCGCGATGACGGTCGCCGCGAACGTGAGACCGATGCCGAAGCCGATCGGGATGAGCGGGAGGATGAGCCCACCGGTCGGCAGGAATCCGTTCGAGAACGTCCAGATCGGCGTCGTGCCGGTGACGGTCGACAGGAGCACGAAACCGACCGACCCGACCCCTAGGCCGAAGGCAACGAGTGGGCGGTAGGCGACGCGCGTGAGCAGCTGGCCCGCCATCCCGGCGGCGACGACCATCGGGACGAGGAGGAAGTAGAGGACGTCGCGGACCGAGTCCGACGAGCCGGGCGCGTTGTGGAGAAGGACGAACCCGACGTAGATCGACAGGATCGCCGTGAGCGAGAAGAAGGCGAACCCTCGGAGCAGGGCGATCGCGCCGTTCGCGGCGACGATCGTACGCGAGAAGAGACGGAGCGGTACCAGCGGATTGTTGGCCCGAAGTTGCCAGTAGACGAACCCGGCGAACAGGGGAAGGGAGCCCAGGAGGAGGACGATCGTACGGGCGTCGGTCCACGACCACAGCGATTGGGAGACCTCATACAGCGGGAGGACGAAGGTCCCGACCCACAGCGACAGGAGGGCCGCGCCCAGGATATCGAAGGTACCACGTTTGAGCGGGCGTAGCGCTCCGAGCGAACCTGCGATGACCGCCATGCCGAGAACCCCCACCGGGATGTTGACGTAGAACACCCAGCGCCACGTCGTGTGGTCGACGATGAAGCTCCCGAGGAACGGACCGGCGACCGTCCCGATCGCGAAGACGCCCGAGAGGATGCCGGTCACCCGGGCGCGCTGCTCGGGGGAGAAGACCGTCCCGATGATGGCGAGCCCGACCGGGAAGAACCCGCCGTTCCCGAACCCCTGGATCCCGCGGAAGACGATCAGGTCGCCCAGGTTCTGGCTGAGCCCGGCGAGGATCGACCCGGCGACGAACACGGCGAGGGCGACCAGGAAGACGTTGCGGCGGCTCAGGATGTCCGAGAGCTTTCCGAAGACGGGGATCGCGATCGTCGAGGCGATGAGGTACGAGCTCACCACGAACGCCGCACCGCTCGGAGAGCCGAGGTCGTTGGTGATGTTGGTGAGCGCGGTGAGCACGACGAAGTTGTCGAGCGCCCCCATCACGAGACTCAGGAAGATCCCCACGAACACCAGGGTCGCCCGGCGACCGGTGAGCCAGTTGGCGGAAGCGGCCGGATAACCGCCCGCGGCGAAGCCCGGGGGAGCCGGCGGCGTCTCGGTCGACTCCGGCATCGGGGCGGGCGAACTCGGACAGTATTTGACCCGCTAGCCCGGGTGACCGGCCTGCGTCGGGACTCGGTCACCTCGGGACGCGGGGACGGCCCGCCCCGCACGGAGGCGGCGGCTTCGCCCAGCGTTCGGAAGGCCCATCAGGCCGGTCGCTCTCCGCCCCCCTGTGCCGTACGTCGAGTACGACGAGGTCGAGGCGATCTGTCCCGATTGCGGCATGATCTTCCGCTCCGAGGAGGCCCTGGCGCGCCACCGCGCTGACGTGCATCCGAGCGAGGAGCCGAACTAGGGTGGACGCTCGTCGCGCGCCGGACGGCCCTTGACGCGCCGCCTCCTGCCCCGGGTGCGTGGAGCGACGATCCCGTACCCGGGGTCGCCATACCGGTCGCGAGCGCCGATCATCACTCCCGCACTCGCGGCGGACGGAGTCCTGTTCCACGGGCCTCACGTCCTCCTGATCCGGCGTCGCCATCCACCGTGGGAGGGGATGTGGGCGCTCCCCGGCGGGTTCGTCAAGATCGGAGAGTCGTGCGAAGCCGCCGTCGTCCGCGAGTTTCGCGAAGAGACGAGCGTCCGGGCGCGGGTGGCCGGCCTCGTCGGCGTGTATTCGAATCCCGCGCGGGACCCTCGGGCCCACATCGTGGTCGCCGCGTTCCTCCTCCAAGGGCGCCGGGGCGAGGCGAGGGCGCGGAGCGATGCGCGGGAGGTGCGTTGGTGGCCGATCCGCTCGCTCCCTCCGCTGGCCGCGGACCACGCCACGATCGTCGCCGACGCGGCCCGCGCGCGCGCCCTCCGGGGGTGACGGGTCGGGGCCCCCGCGGCGCGACCGCACGTCCTTTATCCGACGGCCCGTGGCACGATCGTGCTCGAGTACACCGGGGTCCGGGTGCGGGACCTCGGTCGTTCGCGACGGTTCTACTGCGACGGCCTGGGTCTCGTCCCGAAGGACGCCGGACGGATGTCGGCGGGAGGGCTATGGGAAGCCCTCCACGACCCCGTTTCGGGGCACGTCCTCGAGCTGAACTTCTATCCCGACGCGCCGCCGTACCGGGAGGGCGACGAGCTCGATCATCTCGGATTCCACGTCGACGACCTCGACGCGACCGTCCAACGGCTCGAACAGCTCGGAGGGACGGTTCGGATCCCACCGTTCCGCGAAGGCTCGGAGCGCCTCGCGTTCCTCTCCGACCCGGACGGAATCTGGGTGGAGCTCTGGGAGGAGGCGTCGACGGACGATGCGCCCGCATCGCGGCCCGGCGAATAGCGGACGCGTGCGCGCGGACCCCCGGGCTCGGCCGCTCCTTCGCAGGGACTATGAGGAGCCGCGGACGTCGGGGGCCCGGTAACGCGCGTGGGCGGAACCGAACCGTCGGCCGCTCCGCCCGAACCCACCTCGACCCTCCCCACCCCGGCGCGCGGGATCGGCATCAGCTCGACCGGGGTGTTCCTGATCTCGATTTTCATCCAGTTCATCGGCTACATCTCGACGTTCTTCCTCGCCCGCGACGTCGGCGTCTCGCTCATCGGCCAGGACACGCTCGGAGAGATCCAATGGTACCTGTTCATCGCGTCGACGGTGAACGGGCTGGGCGACCTCCGGCTCGGCGCGGCGTTCATCTTCTTCGTCTCGCGCGGTAAGCCGGCCGAGCGGCTCGCGGGAACGTACTTCACGATCCGCCTCGGGCTGCTCGCCGTCGCGGCGGCGATCCTGTTCGGGCTCGCCGCCCCGGTCGCCCGGACCTCGGGCATGACCGAGCTCGAGGTCTATGCCGCGTTCCTCTCGCTGACGTTCGTCTGGTCGATCCCGATCCTCTACAACCAGCTCTGGGTCGCGAAGGGCGACTCCGTCCGGGCCCAGTTCCCGACGCTCATCGAGTCGATCGTCCGGACCTCGCTGCTCGTGGTCGTGGCGCTCGCGCTCGCGCCGCTCTGGGCCGGGCGGGGCGCGGGTACCATTCCGGTGGTCCACTTCACGCTCGTCGAGATCATGCTCGCGTACGTGGCGGGGGCCCTCGCCTCCGCCCTCTTCGCCGCGCGGTCGGTGACGCGCCACACGGGACGCCCCGTCGGACGCGAGGCGATCGTGATGTTCCGCTACGCCGCCCCCCTGATGGGGGCCCTGGTCCTCCTCTACTTCGCGACCAACGTCCCGCAGATCATCGTCAACGCGGCGCTCGGGTTCCAGCAGTTCAACATCTTCAATGCGTCCAACAGCTTCCGCGTCCTCGTCCTCCAGATCCCGGCCGCGATCACCGTCCCGTTGTTTCCGTTCCTCGCCGCCCTCCACGTGCGCCGCAAGTACGAGGAGATCCGCCAGAAGCTCTGGCAGTCGCTGCGGTTCACCGCGATGGTGATCGTGCCCGCGGTCATCGCGCTGTCCGTCTATCGGATCAACTTCCTGAACGTCTTCTACCGCGGCAACTACACGACCGCCGATTCGATTGCGATCGGCCCGTTCTTCGTGAGCGGCGACCTCACCCTCATGATCCTCGCGCTGTCGGCCGTGCCGCTCGCCCTGAGCCAGGTGATCGGGACCGCGCTCAGCGCGATCGGCTACCAGAAGCTCGAGCTCTACCTCACCTCGCTCCAGGTCGCGGTCCTCTTCGGGTTCTCGTTCCTCCTGATCCCGTCCGGCCCGAACACCGCGTTCTTCCTCGGGGTCTTCGGACTGCAGGGCCTGTTCGCCGCGTCGATCGCGATCCTTCTCTCGTCCGTCGCCGCCTTTGGCCTCAACACGTACTTCATGGAACGGCTGCTCGCGGTCCGCATCCGTTGGCGGTCGATCGGACTCATCTTCGGGAGCTCGGTCGCGAGCTTCGTCGCGATCTCCC
Organism: Thermoplasmata archaeon; assembly: GCA_035656255.1. Lineage (GTDB taxonomy): Archaea > Thermoplasmatota > Thermoplasmata > Lutacidiplasmatales > UBA184 > Lutacidiplasma. The sequence goes on along the minus strand of DASRSV010000017.1, from coordinate 73,991 downwards.
AGTTCAATCGATTCATCCCGGTCGACCGATGGTACGTCCTGCTCGCAGCGGTCGCCATCGGCTTCGCGGCGTACTACCTCGTGATGGCGTTCACGGGCGAGCTCTCCCGGGAGGATGTGCTCCAGCTCTCGGGGATGCTCGGGCTCCCGGCCCGATTGGCCCGTCTCCTCGCGCGGATCTGCTGGCGCGAGGCGACCCCCGTCGTCGCGCCGGCGCCGGACGGAGCCGCGCGCGGCCTCAAGCCGTTGAAGGGCGAGGAAGACCTGGAACCCCCGGCGGGCGGCCGACCGCCTAGCTAGCGGGCCCGAGCGGACCGGCCGGTGAGCCGGGTAGGACCAAGGGGTGCCGGTAGACGGCCCGCGCCATGAGGAGGAAGACGACCGCGATGACGACCATGACGATGCTCCCGGCGACGTCCACGGCGTAGGTGTCGAGGAACAACGACCCGAACACGGGGGGGCTGAAGCATCCGGCGCTCGACCCGAGGCAGAGGGCGAGGGCGGAGGCCGCGGTGAGCAGTCGAGGGATACCGACCGCCAGGAGCCCGAGGCCGGCGGTGAGGTACACGACGTACCGCACCGTTCGCTCGAGTCGCAATCCCGCGAGCTCCGAACCGACCGCTTCGGACACCCGGGCCGGCAGTTGGTCCCGGTAGAAAGACCCGTCTCGAAGCACCCGCCCCGGTCGGGACCGGTCGAGCGCGGGCGCGGGCCGAGGAGGGATCACCCGGCGGTCGTCGACGCGCCCCGGACGATGTCGGCGAGCGCGGCCGCGACCCGGTCGTGATCGTTCGGCATGGGGATCCGCCGGTACTCGATCCCGTTCTTCTCCGCGAACGCCCGGACGACGACGTCGAGGTCGTAGAGCGTCTCGAGGTGGTCGAAGACGAAGCCGAAGGAGGCGATCAGCGGGTCGTTCACGCCGCGCCCCTTCCACTCGAGGAGCACCTCGGTGATGTCCGGGCCGAGCCACGGCTCGGTCGTGTTCCCGGCGCTCTGGAACGTGAACGACCACCGCGCTCGCTCCGCAGCGCCCGCGATCGCCCTCGAGGTGGCGTCGAGGAGGCGGGGGTACGGGTCGCCCCCGTCGTAGAACCGCTTCGGCAGGCTGTGGGCGGAGAGGAGGACGACGTGATCGCCCGACGGGTCGGCGAACTTGAGCGCGTCCCGCCAATAGCCGATCCATCCGGGATGGAGGTGCCAACCGGATCGGATCTCGACCTCGATCGGCTGGGTCGCCGCGGCGATCCCCTTGTCGATGGCCCGCGTGTACGGCTCCATGATCCAGGTCGAGGCGTACGGCGACAGCGGGACCGCGACCACCTTCGAGTACCCGTCCGCCGCGATCGCCGGGACGACCGACGTGATGTGGGGGGTCCAGTGCTTCGTTCCGAGGTACACCCGGATCGCGCTCCCGTCGGAGGCGAGCTGCTGCTCGACCTTGGCGCGCAGGGACTCGAGCACCCGGTTCTGGGGCGAGCCCCCGATCAGGGCGTAGCGCCGCTCGTACTCCTCGACCATCGCGGGGCTCGGCGCCTTCCCGCCGAGGACGTCGCGGAGGTACTCCGGCAGGTCCTCGTCACGTCGGGGGCTCCCGTACCCCATGAGCAGCACGGCCGGCGGGTCCTCCTCCTCGGCCATGCGTCGTTCCTACCGCGCTCCCGCGGCATGCACGAACTCGACAAGGTCGCGCACCCGCTCGGGGTCGGTTTCGGGGAGCACGCCGTGCCCCAAGTTGAAGACATGCCCCCGGTGGTCCGGGAGCTCGCGCAGGACGTCGCCGGCGCGCCGGCGCACATGGTCGGCATCGCCGAGGAGCGCCCCCGGATCGAGATTCCCCTGCAGTGGGATCGCGGCTCCGACCTCCCGCCGGACGGCCGAGAGCGGGAGCCGCCAGTCGACCCCGAGCGCCGTCGCCCCGAGACGTTTGAGCTGCGGGAGGAGGTGGGCCGAGGAGGTCGAGAAGTAGATCGTCGGCCGCCCGGTCGCCGCGAGCTCGCTCAGGATGCCCTCGAGCGACGGGGCGACCACCGCCGCGAAGTCGGCCCGACCGAGGACCCCCGCCCAGGTGTCGAACAACTGGAGCGCCGCCGCCCCATGCCGCGCCTGCATGCGGAGGTAGTCGGTCGTCGCGGTCGCGAGCCGGTCGACGAGCCGCCGGAAACCGGCGGGGTCCCGCGCGAGGAACTTCTTCGTCTGCGCGAACTCGCGCGAGGCCCCGCCCTCGATGAGGTACGCCGCGAGCGTGAACGGAGCGCCGCCGAAGCCGACGATCGGCCGGTCGGGGACCGCGTCCCGGAACCGGTCGATCGCCTCGCCGACGAACCCGAGGTCGGCCTCCGCGTCGATCGGTCGGAGGCGGTCGACCGCCGGACGATCGCGGATCGGCTCGGTGACCACCGGCCCGACGCCCGGATCGATCCGGAAGTCGACGCCCATCGGAGCGTACGGGAGCGTGATGTCGGCGAAGACGACGCCCGCGTCGACATCGAATCGTCGCACCGGCTCCAAGGTCACCTCGGCGGCCAGCGCCGGGGTCCGCGCGATCTCCAGGATCGAATGTTCGGTGCGGAGGCGTCGATACCCCGGGAGATACCGGCCGGCCTGGCGCATGAGCCAGACGGGTACGGTGTCCGGAACGCCGCCCTGCAGGGCGTCGACGAACCGGGTTCGTAGCGTCACCGGCCCGCCTTCCCGGCGGCCTCCGCGAACGCCCCGCCGAGCGACCGCTCGAGCGCGTCGAGCTCCCGCTCGCGGAACGCCAGCGACGCGAAGGACGTCTCCAACGGCGACGGCGGGAGGTACACGCCGCGGTCGAGCGCGCCGTGGAAAAATCGGGTGAACCGCTCCCGATCGGACGATTCCGCTTCCGCCGCATTCTCGGGGGGGGTGGCCCGGAAGAAGTGGCCGAGCATCGACCCGACGCGAGGGTTCGCGAACGCCTCGACACCGGCCCGCTCCGCGGCGCTCCGTTCGGCGCGCTCGACCCGTGCCCCGATCCGCTCGAGGCGCGTGAAGGCGGCGCGGTCGAGAGCGTCGAGAGCGGCCGCGCCGGCCGCCATGGCGAGCGGATTCCCGGCGAGCGTTCCGGCCTGGTAGACAGGACCCTCGGGAGCGACCACCGACATCACCTCGGCCCGACCCCCGTACGCCCCGACCGGGAGTCCGCCGCCGATCACCTTGCCGAGCACGACCAGGTCCGCGCGGCAGTCGTACGTCGGGTGGACCAAGCCCCGTCGCACACGGAAACCGGTGACGACCTCGTCGGCGATGAGGAGCGCCCCGTGGGACCGGCACAGCCGGGCCAGGCCGGGGAGGAAGCCGTTCCGAGGCCGGACGAGACCCATGTTCGCGGCGATCGGTTCGACGATGACCGCGGCGATCGAATCGGAGAACCGCTCGAAGAGGCGCTGCACGCTCTCGACCGAGTTGTACTCCGCGACCAGCGTGTCGGCGACCACGGGCGGCGGGACGCCGGCGGAGTCGGGGAGCGACTGGGTGGCGACGCCGGATCCCGCCCGGGCGAGCAGTCCGTCGCTGTGGCCGTGGTACCCGCCGGCGAACTTCACCACCTTCGAGCGACCGGTGAACCCGCGGGCGACGCGGATCGCCGACATCGCCGCCTCCGTTCCCGAGTTCACGAACCGCAGCCGCTCGATCGTCGGGGCGGCGCGTCGGATCCGCTCGGCGAGCTCGTGTTCGGCGACGGTCGGGGCGCCGAACGACATCCCGCGGAGGGCGGCTCGGGCGACGGCGCGCGTGACCCTCCGGTCCGCGTGGCCGAGGATGACGGCGCCCCAGGAGTTCAGCAGGTCGAGGTACCGCCCGCCGTCGAGGTCGTGCAGGTAGGCGCCGGAGCCGCGGGCGATGAACACCGGGTCGCCGCCCACGTGGGCGAACGAACGGACGGGACTGTTCACCCCGCCCGCGAGTACGGCGTGCGCGCGCCGGAAGGCGGCCCGCGACCTCGGTCGGGGCCGCGTCACGCGGCGCCGTCCGCGAGCTCGAGCATGCGGGCCGGCGGCGCGGCGACGCACGTGAAGATCGGCGTCTCGAGCGCCGTGTAGCGGCTCGCCTCGGTCGTCCGCAGCTTCTGGACGAGGTCGAGGAACTCCGCCGGGGAGTCGGCTTCGAACGAGAGGATGAACTCCGTATCGTCGATCCCGAACGAATACCCGGTATGGATCACGACGTTCGGGAACTCGCGGCCGATGCGGAAGTGCTCGCCCATGATGCGACGGCGCTCCTCGAAGGGGAGCCCGTACCACTCCCGCTTCTTGGTGAACGGGTAGACGAACAGATACGGACGGCCGACAGAGCTCCGGCGTCCGCTACCTCCCTCTTGGGTGCCGTGCGCCGCCGACCCGAGGTACTCGGAGCGCCGGCCCATCCCCAGATAGGCGTGGGTCGGGACCAGGTGTCGGCCGAGTCGCGTGCCCAGCACCGCCGCGTGCAGCTCCTGGATCGCCTCGACCCGCTCGGCGATCGACCAGAGGAGCAGGTCGACCCCGGCCTTCAGACCGACGAGCGAATAGGTCCGCAGTCGGACGCTCCCCGCTCCGCGCCCAAGGACGGCGGCGAGCTCGTGCCGACCGGTCCGGCGTACCGTCTCGGGCCCTTCCCGCCACGCTGGCGCGAGGCGGAAGAACGCGTAGTGGACGAAGTCGCGCGGTCCCTCGTCGTCGTGCGGAGGGTGCTCGGTGCTCACGCGTCCCGGCCCCCAGCCCAACGCGCCACCTGGAGCGCGAAGTAGGTGACGATCAGGTCGGCCCCGGCGCGCCGGATCGCAGCGAGACTCTCCTCGACCGCCGCCCTCTCCTCGAAGGCCCCGGCCGCCGCGGCCGCCCGGATCATGGCGTACTCCCCGCTCACCTGGTACGCCGCGATCGGGACCCGGTGGCGGAAGCGGGCGCGGTTGATGATGTCGAGCGCGGGGAGCGCCGGTTTCACCATCACGATGTCCGCGCCCTCCTCGACGGCGAGCGCGACCGCCTGGTCCGCGCCCCGGCCGTCGCGCACGTCGAGCTGGTAGCCCCGGCGGTCGCCAAAGGCGGGCGCGGAGTCCGCGACATCCCGGAACGGGCCGTAGAACACCGACGCGAACTTCGCCGCGTAGGCGAGGATCGCGGTTTGGGCGTGACCTCCCGCGTCGAGGGCCGCGCGCACGCCCGCGACCTGGTGGTCCATCATCGCGCTCGGTCCCACGAGGTCGGCCCCGGCCTTCGCATGGACCGAGGCGACGCGACCGAGCCGCTCGACGGTCGGGTCGTTGTCGACCTGCTCCCCCTGGAGCACGCCGCAGTGCCCGTGGGTCGTGTAGGCGCAGAGGCAGACGTCGGTCGCCACGACGAGGCCGGGTCGTTCGCGCTTGATCCCCCGGACCGCCTCGGGGACCGCCCCCGTGGGGCTCCACGCCTCGGATCCCTGGGCATCCTTCCGGCGGGCAAGACCGAAGAGGAGGACCGCAGGGACACCGGCCTCGTGCGCCTCGACGGCGTGGTCGATCGCGTCCGCGACGGATCGGCGAAGGATCCCATCGAGGTTCGGGATGGGGTCGGGAGGGCCCTTCGTCGGTCGGACGAAGATCGGATAGACCAACCGCCGGAGATCGACTCCCGCTCCGGCCGCCCACCCACGGAGGACCGGCGACCGACGGAGCCGGCGGGGCCGGACGCGCGGTCCGGGCGCGCGAGCGGTGCGGGCCGGTTCAGGCATCGGCGAGCCGGTCGAGCCAGTTCGGGGTAAAGCCTCCGCCCGCGAGGGAGGCGACCTGGTGGACCTCCCGGAAGCCGAGGCGACGGGCGGAGCGGGCGGTGAGCGCTCCCGGCGCGACCAGAACGGAACTCCGGCAGAGCCTCCGCCACCGTGGCGGAGTGACCACCATCCTCAGGCGACGGAGGGCGGAAGGGCTCGAAGCAACGACGTGGGTCGCCCGATCGAGGTCGCGGTGGACCGAGCGGGCGAGCGCGCGAGCGGGAAGCGTGCGGTACGCCACGAACTCGTCGACCTTCACCCTCGCGCGGGCGACGAGGCGAGGGAGCCGTCCGATGCCGAGGTCCGAGGTGGGATGATAGATGTCGCGAATCCGATCGTGCACGAGCGCGCGGACCGTCCCCTCGAGTCCGGGGGGGTGGGCGACGACCACGGCTCGGCAGCCCTGCGCCCGGAGCGTGGCGGCGGTGGCCGCGCCCGCCGCGTAGAACCGGCCCCTTCGCCGAACCGCTCCGGGAAGGCGACGGACGAAATGTCGCGCAGCCGACGGGCTGCTCACCACGAACACGGGAGCTCGACCGCGTCCGAACCGGCGGAGGTCGACGGCGACCCGTACCGTCCGGAGGACGGCGATCCGACGAAACGGAACCCTCCGCCGTCGCAGCTGGGCTGAGAGCTGTTGGAACCCCCCCGTGCCCGCGACCAGAACGACGCGGCTCTTCGGCGCCGGCACAACCCGTTTCACGAGGCGACCCTCAGCACCTCTCCCGCACCCGATCGGAGCAATCGGGCGCCGAGCTCCCGTCCGAGCTTTTCGGGCTGCTCCGGCGTCCCGACCATGGTGCCTCGGACCGAACGACGACCGTCGGGGGAGAGCACCTCGGCGGTGAGCTCCAGCCCCGTGGCCCCGCGCGGATGCGCCCAGGCCGCTAGCGGGAGATTGCAATCCCCGCCGAGCTCGGCCGCCAGCGCCCGTTCCGCGGAGACCGCGGCCCGGGTCGAAGGATGGTCGATCCGGCGCAGGAGAGCCGCGAGCCGTCGATCGCTTCGCCGACCTTGGACAGCCAGGGCGCCCTGGCCGGGGGGAGGCAACATCCTCCTGGGGGAGACGACCTCGGTCGACCGGCCCCCCCATCGGAGTCGAACGAGCCCGGCGCGGGCGAGGACGATCGCATCGACCTCACCGGCGTCCAGCTTCGCGAGCCTTCGATCGACGTTGCCCCGGAGCGGAACGATATGCAGGTCGGGCCTCCATCGCAGCAGTTGCGCCTGACGCCGGAGACTGCTCGAGCCGACACGAGCGCCGGTCGCGAGGGTCTGCAGTGGGCTCCCGCTCCGACTGACGACGGACTCCCGGGGGTCCGAGCGCCGGGGGTACGCCAGGATCTCGAGCGAACGACGCGGCCGGACGGTGAGGTCCTTCGCACTGTGAACGGCGAGGTCGACCCCGCCGTCGACCAGCGCTTCCTCGATCGCGTCCGTGAAATCGAGCGTCCGGCTCGGACGGAAGGACCGGTCGCCCGAGGTCGACATCGCGACGAGCTCGACCTCAGGGGCACTGGGAATCTTCCGGATCAAGCGGACCACGCTGCGCGCTTGCGCGAGCGCCAGGGCGCTGCGTCGTGTTCCGATGCGGAGCGGACGGCTCACGGAACCGGGGTGCGGGGAGTGGGCCGATACGCCCGGCCGCGATCCGGCGGCGGGTCGGTTACGATCTCGCGACGGGCTTCCGCGACCGTTCCCAGAAGGCGCCGGACCAGGCGCCGGGTGAGATCGTCCACGGCGCGCCACTGAGCGGGAGACATCGTTGGGAAGTGGGCGACCGACGCGGCGACGGTCTCTCTCCTCGCTCGTTCGGCGCGCCGGAACATCTCCCCGATGAGGGGCTCGAGAGCGAAGCGTTCGAACTCCGCCCAAATGCGCTCGGTCGCCCGCTCAGCGAGCTCCTCCGCGCCGAGGTCGGGGGTGCGGCGTCGCGATGGGCGGCGGAGCTGGCTCAGGTTCACGAGTCGGACGTTCGGCAGCTCCGCGACCGCCGGGTCGACATTGCGGGGCATCCCGAGGTCGATGACCAGCAGGGGCCGGTCGCGACGGGACCGGGCCTCGAGGTCGGCGCGAAGGACGAGGCGCCCAGCCGCTTTGGCGGCCGTGACGACCGCGTCGCACTCGGCGACCTCGGCCGCCAGCGCGTGGAACGGCGCGGCGCGCGCCCCCGTGGAGCGCAGGAACTCCTCGTTCGGTGGGCAGCTGCGGTAGAGCAGCGTGAGCCGGGTGTGGGCCCCGAGCAGCTCGGCGACCCGCCGACCGACCACCCCGGCGCCAAGGATGGCGACCCGAGGGAACGGAATCCCCACCTCCCCGAGGAGCGTCGACGCGGCGAGCGCCGCCATCGAGGACGCCGACGCCTCCCGGACCTCCGCCGGGGGCAGCGCCCCCAGTGCGCCCGAAACGAGGGTGCGGAGGATCGGTCGGGGGTGTCGGGATCGGGTCGTCCGCGCTGCGCGCACGAGCTGGTCTCGGATCTCCCGTTCCCCGACCGCCATCGAACACCGGCCCAAGGCGACCTCGGAGAGGTGCGCCGCAGCCGACCGTCCGGTCCAGAATCTCCACCGATCGGGATGGGGGAGGGCCCCGCGGAGACAGGCCACGGCGCGGGCGTCTGAGGCGACAGCGTAGACTTCGACCCGCTGGCACGTTCGGAGCAGCATCAGTTCCTCGATGCCAGGGGCGGACGCGAATAGGCCGTCGACCACCGGGGGCGGGAGGGCCTCATGGGCCGATTCGAACCCTTCGATGCCATCTTCGTCCAGGCCTCGGTGGGCAACGAACAGGGTCAGTGGCTCGCGGCCCGGGCGAACCTCCCGGCCGGTCCCGGCCACGGCGACCTCGGGCGCGAGAGTGCCTCCCCAGTAGGCTGTCGCGCTCGCAGAGGGCATTCGACCCACCCCGTCCGCCGTTCCGAGCCCGGGCGCGGTTTATTCTCCTAAGTACGAACGGCCGGGGTCGCGCCCTCCCAAGGGTGCCTCGGGCTATTCTGTAGCGCGCCCGCGACACAGAGCTTATGGGCCGACGCCGGGGTACATCGTCCGACCAGGAGGTCCGATGACCCAGATCGACGTACGACCCGATGCCGTCCAGCAAGTGCAGCGGCTGATTGCCGGCCAGAAGCCCGAAATCGCCGTCCGCGTTTACGCGCAGTCCGGCGGGGCCGGCTGTTGCGGGGGCGGGGCCGGCGCCGTCCAGTTCGGGATGGCGTTCGCCAAGCCGCGCCCGGACGATGAGGTCGTCAAGGTCGACGGGTTCTCGATCCTCGTCGATCCGATCAGTGCCCCGATGGTGAACGGGGCCGTCATCGATTACGTCGAGACGCTCAAGGAATCCGGATTCAAGATCACGAACCCGACGCTGCCCGAGCCGGACGCGGCCGGGATGACGGGCGGATGCACTGCCTGCGGCAACAGCTCGGGGAACGGCGGCGGGTGCGGCTGCGGATAGTTCCGCACAGGCCCGCCGGCGTACCGGTCGCGGCGCGCTAGCGCCGCGGCGAGCGTCGCAGCATCGTGCGGTTCGATTCGTTCATTCTGTGCCGAAACGCCGATAAATACGGCCGCCCGGCTCGTCTACGACCGTGACGGCGGAAGCGCTCGACGCCCAGGACGTCCGGAAGGTCTACCGGACCCGTCGGGCGATGTGGTGGCGGGCGCCCGCCGCCGCCGCCGACGGCGGCGCGATCGAGGCGCTGACGGGGGTCTCGATCCACGTCCGCCCCGGGGAGCGGGTTGCGCTCCTCGGGCGCAACGGAGCCGGCAAGACCACCTTCCTCCGGATCGCGGCGACCCTGCTCGCGCCGACCTCGGGCGAGGTTCGGGTCTTCGGGGAGGACGTCGAGCGCGACGCGGACCGCGTCCGCGCGCTCATTGCGGTCGTCCCCCAGGAAGGGAAGCCGTTCTTCCACCTGACGCCGCGCGAGCAGGTGTACACCTACCTCCGGGCCCGGGGGTACGGTCACGCCGAGGCGAAATCGCGCACCGACGAGGCCCTCGGGCAGATGGAGATCCTCGACATCGCCGACCGGCTCTCGGTCACGCTATCGGGCGGGCAACGGCAACGGACGATGGTCGCGACCGTGATCGCCACCGAGGCGCCGCTCCTCTTCCTGGACGAACCGACGATCGGCCTCGACCCATTCGCCCGCCGGCGCGTCTGGGAGTCGCTCCGTGGCCTGAGCCGCAAAGGTTCGACGATCCTCCTCACGACGCACTACCTCGATGAGGCGGAAGCCCTCGCCGAGCGCCTCTACATCGTCGATCGCGGCCGCGTGCTGGTCGAAGGTACGGCCGACGAGCTCAAGCACCAGGTCGGCGGGAGCCTGAGGGTCTCGATCTCGGGGGACGGCGTCCGGGCCGAGACGTTCGCCTCGTTCGGGCCGGTCGTCACCGACGGGAGCAAGGTCCACGTCATCACCGAGCCCCCCCGCCTGCCCGAGATCCTGAACCTCGCGGTCGGTCGCGGTCTCTCCTCGACGGTGGGACCGGTCACTCTCGAAGAGGCGTTCCTCCAGGTCGTCGGACACTCGATCGACGAGGAGACGTGACCGTCCACGCTCGGGCCCGGCTGCCGACGTTCCGCGGCCTCCGGGCGTTCCTGGTCACCGAGCTGCGCGTCCAGCTCCACGAGAACATGGCGGTCGCGACGTCGATGACCGCGCAGGCGGTGCTCCTCATCTTCGTCCTGATCCTGGCCCCGCCGCTCCTCCCGTACGCCCTCGTGGGCGCCCTCATCTTCTCGTTCTTCACGCTGGGACAGAGGGTCTGGAACGAGGCGGCGTACGTCCGCCTCGACCACAAGCTGAACCAGCTGTACGGGGCGTCCCCGCTCGCCCCCGAGTCGTACTTCCTCGGCATGGCCGGCGGCGTCTTCCTCGCCTACCTTCCGCCGATCCTCGTGCTGGCGGGTGTCGCCGAAGCGGTCCTGCGCTTCTCGCCGCTGCTCGCCCTCGAGGTGGCCGCGACGTGCGGGGCGGTCTTCCTGTTCGCCGCGTCGTTCGGTTACGTGGTCTCGACGCTCTTCCGGGACATGCGGACGATCTGGCCGTACGCGACGTTGTTCTACAATCTGTTCGGCGTCCTTCCGCCGGTCTTCTACCCTTACCCGCTCCTCCACCCCGCCTTCGCCGTGCCCGTGGCGCTCGCCCTCCCCCCGAGCGCGGCCTCGGCGATCATGCAGGCGTCGATGTTCCCCGGGATCCTCAGCGCGGGCCAGGTCGCCCTCGCAGCGGTGGCGCTCTCGGTCGAGGCGGTCGGCCTGTTCCTCTTCGCCGTCTACTGGGCGCGACGGACGGTGCGCGAGCGATGAGCACCGCCGTCGCCGCCCCGAAGACGCTCGCCGACACCGAGGAGGGGCGCGCCGTCCCGGCGTTCGCGATCATCGGCTGGCGATGGATCAGCCGCAATCCGGCCGCCACCGTCGCGCCGATCCTGACGCCGTTCATCTTCCTGTACTTCCTCGGGATCATCTCGCCGGGGACGTTCCCGTTCGAGGTGCTCGGCGCGATGATGTTCACGACCCAGAACATCGGCAACTGGGTGCTCGGCGACTCCGCGACGTGGCGGCTCCACACCGCGATCCAGGACCTCTTCGTCGCCTCGCCGCTCGGGAAAGTGCGCTACCTCTTCGGGATCGCGCTCTCGAACCTGATCCCGGCCGCCCCCGCGCTCGTGATTCTCGGGGTGGTGCTCGCGGTCGTGACACCGGTGCCGTTCGTCTTCTGGCTGCTCCTCATCGGTGCGCTCGCCGTCATCTGGGTGCTCTTTTCGGCGATCGGGATCGCGATCTCGAGCCGGGTCAGGAGCCAGCGGGAGATCTGGCCCGTCGGGACCCTGATCTTCACCGTCGTCGGCATGCTCTCGCCCCTGTACTACCCCCTCAACGCTCTGCCGCCGCTCTGGCGGGACGCCGCCTTGTTCCTCCCCTCGACCTACGCCGCGCTCCTCCTCCGCGGCGCGCTCGTGCCCGGAACGCTCACGGATGCGACGATGGCGCTGTACGGCGTGCTCCTGGTGGCGTCCGCCGTGGTGGGGACGGTCCTGGCGCTTCGTCTCTATCGATGGAAGACCCCGTAGCCCCCGCAGCGTCCGGTCCGCCCCATAGGTTCAAACCCTCCTCGGCCTTCGTGTCCCCCGGTGCCCATCGCACGTCGCACGGCCGTCGTTCGAACCGACGCGATGTGCGACGGCCCACGTTCCGCGCCGGCCCGAAGGAGCCCGCGCGGGCGCGGGAAGTTCCGTAGGTAGCGAGAAGAAGCATGGGTGACGATGAGTTCGATGAGATCCTTTCCGCCCTCGACCGTGAGAGCGCGCGCATCCGCGTCCGGGTCGAGCCCCGACGGTACAACAAGCCCGCCACGGTGATCTCCGGCTTCCCGCCGGGCGTCGACCTCGCCGAGACGACGCGGTCGCTCAAGAACCGCCTGGCGACCGGCGGCAGCGTCGTCGACGGGGAGGTGTACCTTCAGGGCGATCACCGCCCGAGGATCCGGGAGGAGCTCTCGCGGCTCGGCTTCGACCCCGAGACGGTCGAGGTGTCGACGGCGCAACTCCCCAAGCGGGGCCGGCACTAGTCGCCCCCACGGGCCGCCACGCCCGCTCCACCATCTCCGACGGCGGTGCGATCGCACGCTACCTGCCGTTCCCTCGCCGAGAGTTCCAGTAGAGGAACGCGCCGACCCCCAGACCGATCGCCGCGACGGCCGCCGCCGTGACCGCATACGATCCCGTACCCACCCCCCACGGAACGGGGGAGGCCGGTGGCGGTGGCGGGCAGGGGGAAGCCAGCACGTCGCTCGAAGGCGCGGCCCCTGAGGCGTTCGCTCCCGACGCGTCGGTGACGTTGACCGTCACCCGATGCAGGAGGCGATTCGAATAGTTGTGGAACACGACCGACCCGCCCGGCGAGGTCGCACCGTCGCCGAAGTCCCAGGCGTAGGCGAACGGGGGCGTGCCGCCGGTCACGTTCGCGACGAATCGCGTGGGGGCGATCGGCCCGCTGCAGCCCACACCGGACCTAACCGAAAGGTCGACGAGCATCGCGGGGTTCACGCGTACCCGGACCGAGGCGTCCGAGGAGTTCCCGTGCCCGTCGGTCACGGCCAGGTAGACGGTGAAGTTTCCGGGCGCGGTGGGCCGGCACGCGATCGCCGGGGTGCCGGCAGTGGGGCAGCCCGGGGGCAGGGCGGTCCAGGCGAACGAGAGGGGGAGGTAGCCTCCACCGACGCTCGCGCGCAGCTCGAGCGGCGTCCCGACGGTGGCGGTCGGGGGGGAGGCGCTGACGGCCACCGACAACGTACCAGGCACCGGAAGGATCACGACGTACAGGCCCTGCGTCGAAAGAATTCCGGTGCTGTCCCGGACCGAGGCGGTGGCGGTGAACTCGCCGGCAAACGTGTACGTGTGGTTCACGTCCGCCCCACTCCCGTAGTCGCCGTCCCCGAAGTCCCAGGAGTACGAGTACGGCGGGACCCCCCCGGTCGCGTTCGTCCAGAAGAGGACCGTGCACGGTGGATAGTCGCACGAGAGTTGGTCGGTCGCTTGGACCGTGAGCGGCGCGGGAGACTCGACGGTGACGTTCATGAGGCCGAACGAATCCGAAAACACGGCCCCGCTCGCGGGATCCCGGAAGGTGAACGCGGAGTCGAGGCCGTTCACCGGTCCGACCCCCGCGGCAGCACAGCCGTCTCCGTCACAGCGGTCGATGGGGTACGACCCGTTCAGCCGCGAGTTCACGACGAGATCGAACGACGCACTCCACCGATCGCCGAGGCGCAGGCCGTTGTCCATCGAGGTCGCGCTCCAGTTCCACGTGAGCACCTCCAATCCCCCGCGGGCGCGGACGACGGAAAGTGAGGGGCACGAGACCGCGCCGACCGTTGCGTTCGAGCAGGTGACGGTCGCATTCGGCGCCGGGGCGAGAGCGACGCCCGGACCCGGCATGAACGTGACGAGGGGGGCTCCCGAGAGCGCCGGCGCGTACACGGGTACGGTGCCGAAGCTCACGTTCTCGAGCGCTTGCACGAAGGTCGTATCGATCCCAGGTTCGCCGCGCCAGTGGACGACCAGCGTCCCCCGAGTGCCCTGAGGACAGGTGAAGTTGGAGGGACCGTCCCAGTTCCCCCCCGTCGCGGCGCTCAGGTCGCAGCCGGCGTCGAGCACATGGGAGACGTCGGTCCGCGCGAGCGTCCCGTTGGTAGCCGCCCACCCTGCCAGGCCGGCGTCGGTCGGCACGGTCCGCGGGTTGACCACATCGATCGTGCATCGGAAACCGGCCGAGTCGAGGCACGGCTCCGAGCCGTTCGCGAGCGCCGCGATCGAGTGGCTCGCGTTCGCGTCCTGGTTGACGACCCACCCTTCGCAGTTGGGAGAGGTCGCCCCCGACACGAAGGCGTAGCTGGGCTCGCAGGTCGGCGCGAAGCACGCCGGGCCCGTGCAGGTTCGGTTCCAGTTTGAGTAGTTCTCGGGGTAATTCGGGTCGCGGGGGGCGGTCGAGCCGATCCAGACGACGACGCGGTGCGCGCCGGCGGTCCAGTTGAGTACCCCGCCCGCCAGCGCCCCGTAGATCGCGGTGATCGCCGAGCCGTGCAACACGTTGTCGGCCACGTCCGAATCGTTGAGGACGTCGTCGTGCGCGAGGACGTTGGTGCGGAGGGTCCGGTTGAGCTCGGAGGCGAACCCCGTCGGGCTGGCGGTGAAGTTCGCGATGTCGACGTGGAACGGGGTGCCGTCGGCGTCGTCGTACCGGCCGTACGTCGCGAATCCGTCGACGAGCCCGAAGGAGACCCGGGTGCCCGGGTGGCCGCGCTGGATCGCCGTCAGGATCGTCGCCGCGTAGCTGTCGAAGGTGGGGACCGGGTCGCCCTCGTTGCAGAGCCCCATCGCCCCAGAGGCACACGACCCGTTGCCGGGGTAGTCGGCGACGCCGTCGTACGGGGTGGTCTCCAGCGCGAACGCCACATCGACCTGGCTGAACGGTCCGGGGGTCCAGTTGCCGGCCGGGAGCCCCGCGTAGAGAGCCACGCGCACCTTACCGACGCCCGCCGGACAGTTGATGACTCCGTAACCGCAGATCGTGGAAGGGTTCCATCCATACGCCAGCACCACTCCCAGATCGGGCGAGGTAACCGCCCGTGTGATCGGGGGGACCAGTGGAGTCGGTGTCGCCCGTACGATCATCGTGGGAGGGGCGGCAGGTCGCATGCCGGCAGCGTGACCTCCGCCGGCTCCCGGGAGTATCCCCCCTAGCGAGAGCGCGAACGCCAGGAACGCCAGGGAGGCCGTCAACCCGAACGCCCTTCGGGCGGTCGGGCGACGCGCTCGGACTCCGCTCATCTCGATCGAACGCGGCCGTTCGAGACCGATTCCACGGTGGGAGCCTATTTGGAAACTCCCGCCGCCCACACAACGCCTCAACCGGGGGGCAAATGTATCCAGATTTGTGCGCTGGATCTGCGTATCGTAGAATATCGCGCTAGCTAGGGTCCTTCCGGTTTCGGCGCCGAGCAGCGCCGTCGGCGTGCGTCGGTCAGCCTATATTCGCGGTCCCATCCCCCGTTCGAGGAGGCCCACATGGCGCAAGCGTACGCCCACCCGGAGGTCCTCGTCGAGACCGAATGGGTGGCGAACCATCTGCAGGACCCGAACCTACGGTTCGCCGAGGTCGACTACGATCCGGCGGCGAACTACGAGATGGGCCACATCCCGGGATCCGTCCTCATGGATTGGCGGCGGGACATCAACGACCCGCTCCAGCGGGACATCCTGAGCGGACCGGCTCTTCAGAAGCTGTTCCGAGCGAACGGGATCTCCGTCGGGACGACCGTCGTCCTGTACGGCGACTTCAACAACTGGTTCGCGGCGTTCGCATTCTGGGTGTTCAAGTACTACGGCGTCGGCGACGTGCGGATCATGAACGGCGGACGAAAGAAGTGGATCGCCGAGGACCGCCCGTTCACCAAGGACGTCCCGAAGTATCCGGCCGGCGACTTTGCGCCGAAGCCGCCCGACCCGAAGCTCCGGGCCTATCTCGAGGACGTGCGCGGCTTCCTCGACGTGGTGAAAGCGGGACGCGGCGCGCTGGTGGACGTCCGCGGTCCGAAGGAGTTCTCCGGTGAGGTCACGGCGCCACCGGAGTATCCGAACGAGCACGCCCAGCGTGGCGGGCACATCCCGGGGGCGGCGAACATCCCCTGGGCCCAGGCTGTCCAGGAGGATGGGACGTTCAAGCCGAGGGCCGAGCTCGAGGCGCTCTACGGCGGGAAGGGCGTGACGCCCGACAAGCCGGTGATCGCCTACTGCAGGATCGGCGAGCGGTCGAGCCACACCTGGTTCGTTCTGAAGTATCTCCTCGGGTATCCCGACGTCCGCAACTACGACGGATCGTGGACCGAGTGGGGTAACCAGGTCCGGAGCCCGATCGAGAAGCCGTAGTCGCTCCCCGGCGCGTGCGCCCTCGAGCCCGGGGCGCCCGCCGTCACGCCGGGCGAGGACGACGACGGGGTTGCGGGTCCGCCTCCTTGCGGATCAGGAATCGGTGCAACGGGCCGTCGGCCTCGTGGTGCAGGAGCGTCTCCCCCGTCCGGTCGGACCAGCGCACGACCTCGATGGGACTGGTCGGGTCGTCGGTGACAAGCAGGACGACGTCGCGGGGGGAACGGAGGCGGAGCGTATCGTCGAGCGCGGCCAGCACCGCCGAGCACTCGGCCCCGATCTCGAACAGCTCGACGTCGGGGACGGCGGGAAGGCAGTGGATGTGCCGTTCGCGGATGCTCTCCGCGATCCGTTCCCGAACCTCCGAGGCCGGCTCCATGTTTCCCGTCCAGCTGCTCGCCGCTTCGGCGCGGACCCGCGCGATCCACCCTCGGCCGTACGGTTCGTCGTTGATCCATTTCGGACGACGAACGATCTGATCGTTCCGCTCGACCACCGCTCCGTCCACGGGTAGGCGGACGGCCCCGGTGAATCGGAACGACTCGACCGTTGCAACGCTGCGCCCGCGGGCGATCGCGCCATCGACGGGCCGGTATTCGACCTTCTGGACTACGCCGATGAAGGACGCGAGCGGGCTCAGCATCCCGATCGTCGCGGTCGAGCCGTCCGCCTCGGGCCGGGCCCAGACATCGTGCTCGAGGTCGTAGAGCAGGTCCTCGGGCACGAGACAGCCCTGGACGTCCACGGACCGAACGAGGAGGCGGTCGAGATAGGCTTTCGGTCGCGCCGGGCCGACGAGTTCTTGGGGGGGTTCGCGCGTCCACCCCCGTGACCGGCCGCTCTGCGGTGGGGCCCGAGCCCGCGCGGAACCGATGCCGGTGCGGTCACTTCCCGGCGACCCACATGCGCGTCCTGCCCGTCACGGACGGGCACGCCGGCGGCTATCGCCTCGACCCGTCCGGACCCTGCACGATCTGCGGCGAAGCCGCGTGCGCCCGGTTCACGGCGACGGCGTGAGCATCCCGCCGCGGGAGCGGCGCAAATGGTCATGGGAGGTGGGGCGCTCTTCCGTCCGGTGCGCGGGGCCACCGGACTGCACGGCAGCGTCGCCCTCGCGATCGCCCTCGCGGCGTTCGCGATTCTTGCCAGGGCCCCCGGTGCGCCCGTGGATCACCGCCTTTCCGCTACGCACCCAGGGTTCCACGCACCCGGACCGACTCGGACCGCCTCGGTGAGCACCGCCATGGGTCCGCACCCACTCTCGCCCGGGCGGCCTTCGGTCGGTGGGGGGGAAGGCCGGATCGTCGCGAACTCGACCGACACCGCGATCGTCCCCAACGACGGTCTTCGGTGCAACATCACCGCGTTCCCGTCGGCGCCCCTCCCGGCCAACTCGGCCTACCAGGTGGGGGCGGAGGAGGTGATCGGTGGCTACGAGGCCGTCTTCGGGCTCTTCACGAACTCCGCGACCGCGGCGACCCCGTTCTTCTCCGTGTTCACGAACCGGACCGATCAGAACGTGCACCTCGCCTACTGGCGGTCGCTCCCGCTCGTGCCCGGGGAGAGCTACGACTTCGAGCTCGCGCGGGGGACGGGCACCAACTGGACGCTCACGGTGAACGGAGCCGAATTCCTCGCGAACGCGAGCGAGGCGATGTTCGACTTCGGCGCCACGAACGCGACATGGCTGGGTTCGATCGGCTTCAGCCAGGTCGCCCTCTACTCGAGCGCCCCCGCCGTACCGGCGGTCGTCACGGTCCCGATCGCGTTCGCCGTCCACCAGGCCGCGGGGTGGCGGCTCCCGGGCGACGCGGCCGCGTTCTTCGTCGGGGCGGCCGGCACCCAGTGGGGCGTCGAGGGACGGCTCCAGCATCCGACGCTGGCCCCGGGGGAGCTCCAGACCGGAAGCCAGGTGGGGAACGTGTCGAACGGCACGACCCTCTGGGCCGGCAGCTCCGTCTCGGTCCGAGTCGTGGTGGCCTTCGGGAGTCCATCGGACGTCGCGACCGTCCCCGAGACGACGCGCGCGACGGTGTTCTCGACCGGGGGGCAGCCGCTCCCCGGGGTCTCGCTCGCGTTCCACGACGGCCTGGGGGGGAACTTCACTCCTCCGACCGGGGACACCAACAATACCGGCGTCGCCTCGGTCCTCTTCCTCACACCCAACGTGTCGGCCGCGTCGGCCGACCCGGTGACGGCGACCGTCACCCTCTTCGGGTACTCGGGGAGCGGCTTCACGAGCCTATCTCTGACCCCGCCGCCGCAGGTGTTCCTCTCGCCGAGCCCGTCCCACCCGGTCGTGGCGCCGGGCGGCACCGTGGCGGTGGCGTTCCGGGCCACGGACGCACAGGGGATCCCGATGGAGGGCGTCTTCCTGGCCTTCAGCGTTCAGGGCTCGGGGAGCGTGTTTCCCGCCGGAGGGGTCACGGATCCGAGCGGCTCCCTTCAGGTCAGCGTCGCCCCGGCGCGAGGGTCGTCCTCGGAGGCGGTCACCGCGACGGTCGCAGGGACCGGACTGTGGGGGGTCGGCCACGTCGTGGTCTCGGTGCAATCGTCGAACTCGGTGATCGCCTTCCTCACCGGCCTCGCGCCGTACCTCGTCCTCGTCGTCGTGGCGGTGATCGTTGCCGTCGTGGTCGTGCTCCGGGGGCGCCGGAGAAAACAGATCCCCTCGATGGCGCTCCGCGATTACGCTCCGAAAAGCGGCCCTCCCGCCGCTCCGATCGCTCCGCCGGTCAGCCGTACGCCGCCTTCAGGAGGAACTCCTTGAGTCCGTGCAGCCGCTCGTCCCAGAGTCGGAAGTGCCAGGAGCGGGCCTCCTCCCACTCGTCGCCGGCGCCCCACGGTGCGTGCTCGAGCGTGACGTCGATCCCCTCGGGCGACTCCTGGAGCCGGACGTAGACCGTCGACGCGTCTCCGCGGGTCGCGAGGAGCGCCCGGTACGCCGCCGGCGGCTCCCACGTGAAGCCGATGTCGACCTCGGGGGTCAGCGCGGTGACGGTCCCGTGGCTCGTGAACGCCTCCGGTTCGGAGAACGTCAGGTCGTATCGGCCCCCCGCCTTCGGCTCGACCTCCGCTTCGGTGCAGAGCCAACCCGCGAGCTGCGTCGCATCGGTGAACGCGCCCAGGATCATCGCGGTCGGGAGGGGAACGGTGATCTGGATCAGGATCGGGTCCTGGTCGTCCGCCGCCATCCGGCCGCCCGGGAAGGAATCCGAATAAGGAGTTTGCGCGCGCGGACGGCGCCCGCCCACTCGGCGTCGCGAACGGTTACATAGGACGTGCCCGTGCGCGGCCTTCGTCCCCCGGGGATCCTCGATGGCCGCGACGGAAGGCGTCGCTCCGGCCTTCGACCTCGACGCATACCTCCGAGACCTCGGGGTGCCTCCGGATCGTTGGCTCTACTATCGGTTCCAGTCCCGGCGATACGGGTCCATCGTCCAGCTCCTCGGCCAGGTGGGCTCGTTGACCGGCAAGGACCTCCTGGACCTCGGCGGAGGGATCGGCGCGCTCGCCCTCACCGCCCGGTCGCGGCTTGGGGGAACGTACGACCTCGCGGAGGCGGAGGAGATCGACGCCCCGCGCGCCGCGGCGTTACACCGGCACGGGATCCGGGAGTACTACCGCGTCGAGCTCGGCCGACCCGGTGGCCTCTCCGCCCTCACCCGGCCGTACGACGTCGTGCTGCTGATCGAGGTGCTCGAGCATCTCCTCGTGAACCCGCTCCATCTGTTCCGTGAGATCCGGACGCACCTCAAGCCGGGGGGGTACCTCCTGATCACCACGCCGAACCTTGCGCGGCTCCGCAATCGACTGCGCCTGTTGGCGGGTCGCTCGATCAAGGACCGATGGCGGTACCCGCGAACGGTCGGCGAGGTGAACGGACACGTCATCGAATACACCCGCCCCGAGCTGACCGAACTCCTTCTGAGCGAGGGGTTCCGAACCGTGCACGCCTCCGTCGTCCAGCAGGAGCCGTCGGTCCGGTCGACCGCGCTCGGACGGTTCGGCGTTCGCCTGCTCGACACCCGGCTGGCGAACCGGTGGGACCTCGGGGATAACATCCGGGGGCTGTACCGCGCGATCGAGGGGTGGTCGGACCCCCCCGCCCCCGGGCAGCGCGTGTAGCCGACCGGCGCCGGGCCTCAGGCCCCGACGTTGCCGCCGAACCGCGTCTTGAGCGCGTAGACGACGGCGCCGAGTCCGCCCGCCATCACGGCGGTGCACATGAAGCTCGCCGCGTACCAGTCGTCCGTCGTGAACAGGATCATGAACCACATCCCGGCCGGCACGATCGAAAGGAAGGCGAACCCGACCGCGAGCGCGGCCATCGCCCGGCTCCGGTCCTGCCGCCAGGCGCGGAGAACGTAGAACGTCACGAGGGCGCCGAGGATCGCGACCGGGATCCAGACCACGATCGTGGGCAGCTCGAGCGCGGCCGTCATCGGTTCGCCTCCTTGCGGACCGCGCTCCAGAGCTCACGCACGCGCTCGGAGGCGAGGTCGCGCAGCTTGAACGTGACGTCGAGCCGCGTCCCCTTGAGCTCGACCTTGAACTCCTCGAGCAGGCTTCGGTAGAGGTCCACGCGCTTGCCGTCGGTCGTGATGGCCGTCCGTTGGATGCCGACGACGCCGAGCTCCTGCAGCTCGTGCAACCGCCGGTAGAGCGTGCTCTGGGGGATGTGGTTCGCCTGCAGGAGCTCCTGCGCGGAGTGCGGCACGTCGTTCAGCATCAGCACGATCTGGCGGGCCACCGGGTCTCCGATGGCGTCCAGCAGACGCTCGCGGCGGTCGCGCGGCGGCGGTGGTGGGGCATCGGGGACGGGGTTAGGTCCCTCCATCGCGCTCACGGCCCGCGGGGTTCAGGCGCTCGGCGTCGATTCCCATCCCTGATATCCACCGAGGACAATCGATGGGCGCACAAATCCATGCCCCTGCGATAGGGGCTTGACGGCGGCGAACCGGACGCCAGCGAACCTCGATCCGCCGCCGTCGCGGAGCCGGCCCCGGAGGCTCTCCCCACTCGGGCGGCCGGCTCCGTTCTACCGGCCTCCTGCGCGATCGACCGGGCGGACTCCCAGCGCTCGCGAGTGGGTGCGCGTTCCAAGGTCCGAGCTCCGCGCGCCGCGTACCCCTACTTCGATTTGAGCCTGAACGTCCGCCATCATGCACGGGCGGACCGCGGATTCCGTCCGTTCGGCGCCCGGCTCGGCCGTCACCGGCGGGACCGTTCGACAGATTATTCAACATCGGGGAGCTCCGCGCCTCTCCCACGAGAACCCGGGGCGCGCCCGAGTCAGTCGTCCGGTCGACACGACCCGAGCCCCGCGCCGCGGAGTGATCCGGGGAGGATTCGAGATGCGGGCGAGGAACGCGGGGTGGGTTGCGGCCGGTTTCGTACTGCTCTTGGTCGCGAGTTCGTTGGCGCTCTACAACGGCTCCGGTAGCGCGCTGCGGCCCCTCCCCGTGAAGGGCTCGGAACGCCAGAGCCCACCCGCCGTCCCCGTGCCATCGGCGCCGAGATCCACCGCGACACCCTGGGCAGAGGCTGGAATCCCGAAGGTCGACGCCTCGGCGCTCGTTCTCCCCCACTATCCCGCCGCATGGGGGCCGCACCACATCCCGCCCGGAATCCCGGTCCCATCCCACTCCAGGGCCGCACTGTCGGTGGGGCGGTCCTCGTCGTGGGGCGCTCCGTACCCGTACGTCGACGGAACGTGCTTCGGCCGCTGGTCGGCCGGGGGACAATGGGCGTACGCGAACGGCTGCTACGGTCACGACGAACCCGGCCTAGAGCCGTTCTCGAACCTGCCGGGGAGCGGGGGGAACGTCACCTGGAATGTCACGCTCCCCGTCGACCGCAGCCCTTCGCAGAACCAGTCGGATCTCTACACGGCCGTGTGGTTCGGGATGAACCTCGCCGACCCGTACGGCTACGACGGCCAGTGCTTCCTCGAGCTCCAGCTCTACCCGGACACCAACGGGAACTTCACCCAGCAGGCGGGCGTCTGGTCGGCGTTCGCCGTCGCCTGGCAGATCGAGCTCGCCAACGGCTTCGAGGACCCGTGCTTCGCCGGGACCCTGCACGTCCGGCACTCGAGCGCCCCGATCGTGTTCAACCAAGGCGACCACCTCGTGATCACGATGCTCGGCTGGCTGGGCTCCCCGTACGGCGAGAACATCACCGTCTACGACGTCTCCACGGGCCAATCGGGATTCATGAACCTCTTCAACCGCGCCCTCGGCTACCCGCTCGACCCCGCGTACCCGACCAACAACATCGACGGCGCCCTGCCCTGGAGCCCCGGCGGTGACCTTCCGGTCTCGTTCGCGTTCGAGGGCGGACACACCTACGTCGGTCCGTCGAACAGTTCGTTCGGGGGGTGCACGGCGGGAGTCCCCCCGCCGAACCCGTTCAATCCATCGACGCCGTGTCCGACGTACGACCCGCAGAGCTGGGCGAACGACACCCTCGTCCCGTGGCATTTCTACCCGACGACCTTCTTCAATGCGCGGACGCGGGCGGTTTCGAGTCAGACCGGGTTCATCCAGGACTTCGGCGGGCCGGCGTGGATCGACCCGCTGAGCCTGGGGACGTGCACGGGGCGCGACGGCAGTGCCTGGTGCAGCTACCCCTGGTTCAGCTACCTCGGAGCGATCCACGCCTACACGTTCGGCGCGACGGATTACCTGGGGACGACCGCGGACTTCGGGAAGTACGACCAGTACGCGACGCAGCTCACGGCCGAATCGGCCGAGCTCGGCTATTTCGCGGTCAACAATTTCACCGGACCGACGACGGGCGGTGCGGCGCTGACGATCTCGGTGCACGGCTCGGGCTCGGTCCGATTCCTGAACTACTCGGTTAGCGGGAACCGAACCTTCTCGAACGTCCCGCTCGGAAGCTACTCCGTCAACGGCATCGCGGCGAACGGCGCCTACTTCCGCACCTACCGCGGCTCGGGGGGCGTCCACGTGGACGCCGCGACGACCGCATGGAGCAGCTTCGGGTTCACGGGCGGCGGCGTCCTCAATGTGACGTTCGCGGCGAAGCCGGCGGCCGCGGTGCACCTGACCGTCAACGGACTCGGGCCGCATGGCTCGGTCGGCATCGATCCCGGGTTCATCGTCCCGATCACGGCCAACTACCCGGCCCTTCCCGGCGTGGGATCCGGGTTCGCCGTGCAGGTGCCGTCGCTGACCGTCACGAACGGGACCGCCTTCGGGCTCACCCCTGGGATCTATGCGTTCCAGGCGTACCCGAAGCCCGGCTACAACTTCACGGGCTGGGCCGCGACGGCTGGGATCTATCTCTTCACCCCGGCGACGAACTACACCTGGGTCAACGTCACGACCGGGGGGACCGTGGACGCCCACTTCGCGCGCACGACCGAGCGCGCGACCGTCTACTTCTACACGGCCCCCGCGGAGGCCGGGACGATCACCTTCGGAGGCCACGGCTATTCGAACGGCGCCAACACCTCGCTGGCGGCGGGCACGTACGCGGCCTCCGCGAACGCGAACACGAGCTGGCGATTCGTCGCATGGGAGACCCTCTGGAGCGGAGGGATGGTGAACTTCTCCCGCTCGACGATCGTCCAGCTCCAGAACGGGAGCACGCCGCTCGTCGCGGTCTTCGCCGCGAACCCGACCGTGAACGTCACCGTCGTCGGGAGCGGAACGGTCGCGCTGAACGATGCGCCGGTCGCCGGTTCGGTCGCGCTACCCGAGGCGGGAGTGAACGCCGCGTATCCCCTCTGGGCATACCCCGCCCGCGGGTACGCCTTCGCCGGTTGGACGGTGGCGGCGGGGGGACCGCTCGCGCTCAAGAACAACGGATCCGCAGTGACGACCCTCACCGTGAGTGGGTCCGGGAACCTCACGGCTGTGTTCCGTGCTCTCCACGTGACCGCGACGGTGACGTTCACCCCCGGCGCGGGCACGATCGTCCTGGACGACGTGCGGGCGATCGCGAAAGCGACGAATCTCGGGGGGCTCCCGCACGGGACGTGGGCGATCTCGGCGCTCGCCCCGCCCGGCATGTCGTTCGCGGGGTGGTCGTTCACCGGCGGCGCGAACGTGTCGACCCGCTACTCGCTCGATCTCGCGGGAGAGTGGGTCGCGGAGTCGCTGCTCCGCCTCACGGGGAACGGAACCGTGTCGGCGAGCTTCGCAACCCAAGCGTTCCCCGTGACGTTCGTCGACCCGGCGTCGCCGAGCGGCGGGATCGCCACGTTCGTCGGTGCGGCGGGACGGTTCACCGCACCAAGCGGGACGACCGTCGGCCTCCCCATCGGGCCGTACGCGGTGCTCCTTTCGGGTGGGGTCGTGCACTCGGTGCTCTGGACCGCGACGTCCAATCTCACCGTGACGAATGCCTCCGCGCGTACTGCCTCGGTCTGGGTGTTCGGTTCGGGATCGCTCTACGGGATCGCGGTCTCGGACCCGGTGCTGCACTCCTTCACCGCCTCCCCGAGAACTTCGGTCGTCGGAGCTACGATCGACATCGTCGCGGTCATCTTCGGGGGCACCGGACCGTTCACCTACTCGCTCACGCCCGCCCCGGGCGTACCGGCGCACACGTTCAGTTGCGGGACGACCCCGCTGCTTACCGCGCTCAACCGGAGCGAGTTCGACTGCGTCGCGCACCGCCTCGGGACCTTCACGCTCGACCTGACCGTGACCGACGCGTTCGGCCACACGGTCTTCGGATCGGCGACGGTCCGCGTTCGCTAGCGCGGTTCGCCGCCGCGCGACCGCGGACGGCGCGGTCGCCGCCCGGGGCGAGAGGGGAGGAGCCCGCGCGCAACGGTCTTGAGAGCGCCCGCCCGTGCGGCGACCCATGCCGCGCTACATCTCGCTCGTGAACTGGACGGAGAAGGGTGCCGCCGACGTGAAGAACGCCGTCAACCGTCTCCACCAGGCCCGCAAGCTCGTCGAGAAGCACGGGGGTCGGATCGAGTGCGAGTACTTCACCATGGGACCGTACGACTTCGTCGTCGTCGCGGAGTACCCGGACGACGAGTCCGCGAACCGGGTGATCCTTGAGATCGGTCGCGCCGGGTACGCCCGCAGCGTGACGCTCAAGGGTTGGACGGCCGAGGAGTTCGAGAAGACCGTCGCGGGGCTGAGCTGAGCCCGATGGGCCGACGCCGCGGCCGCACGCTCCTCGGCGGCGACCGTCGCTCGGCATACGCCCGGGTGCATTCGAGCCGGGGGCCCCGAGTCGCGGTCGCCATCGGGGTCGTCGCGTTCCTGGTCGTTTCCGGCGTTCTCCTCTTCGGACCTCCGTCGGCCGCGACCTCGCGGGTCACGGCATGCCGGCCTCACGTCCCATGCCACGGCGCCTTCACGGCGGTCCCACGATCGCCGCTTCCCCGGTCCGAGAGGGCGTTCGCGGCCTCCTCGGGCCCCACACCGACCGGCCTTGGCCGGGATGCCGTGCTCGCGACCGAGAACTTGGTCAACAGCACGTTCACCCCCGGCCCTTCCGTGACCCCGGACGGGATCGGGCCGTCGGGGATCGCCTACGACGCGTCCACGCACACCTTCTGGATCGCCGACTCGACGAGCAACTCGGTCTCGGTCGTCTCGAGCTCGCTCACCACGATCGTCGCGACGATCCCGGTCGGCGCGTTCCCGTACGCTCTGGCCTACGCTGCGAACGTCCACGAGGTGTTCGTGTCGAACTACGATTCGAACACAGTCTCGGTCCTGAACGACACGAGCTTCGCGACGGTTGCGACGATCCCGATCGGGGAGACGCGGGGGACCTCCGCCTCCGGGCCGGCCGGCATCGCCTACGACCCCGTCACGGGCGGGGTCTTCGTCGCGTCGTGGGGGCACTACATCATCCCGTGCTGCGTCTACAATCTCACCGAGATCAATCCCGCCACGGACCTCGTGGAGAAGACGATCCAAGCCGGCGCGGGAACGTACAACGTCGCCTTCGACCCGTACACCGGGCTGCTCTACACGACCGAGTACGATGCCGGCACGGCCGCGGTCGTGAACGGGTCGACCGGCTCCGTGACCACCGTCGCGGGGGCCGGGCTCCTCACGCTCGGCGTCGTGATCGACTCCTCGACCCACGAGTTCGCCGTCCTGGGGTACAACCAGAGCACCACGGCCGTGCGTCTCTACTACGAGTCGAACGACTCACTGGACCGGAGCTACACCGTCTGGGCGGCCGCTCCGAACCTCGGAGGGTCGACGTACGACCCGACGATGGACGCGTTCCTCATCGCCGGGGGCGGGAGCGTCCTCGCCGTCGTCCGCCCCTCCGACGGCACGATTGTCGCGAACGTATCGGCCGGCTCGTGCCTCGAGGCCGTCGCGTACATCGCATCCGGTCCTCTCCTCTCCGCGGTCGACCTGTGCACGAACCGGGTCGTCGCGCTCTCGCCGTCCACCGCGACCGAGGTGCGGGCCGTGCAGCTGGGCGCCGGGCCGCGGTCGCTCGCGGTCGACCCGAGCACGGGGGAACTGTACGTCGCGGACCGGTCGTCTAGCGCGCTCGCTTGGGTCGACGGAACCACCCTCTCCCCGTCCCCCGAGCTCACCCTCGGGCTCGGGACGAGCGCGGTGGCGTTCGACCCCTCGCTCCGCGAGCTGTTCGTCGTGTGTACCGGCGTGGACGGCTTCTCGGGGAGCTCCGTGCAGGTGTTCTCCGACCTCACCCACGCGCGCGTCGCGACCATCCCCATGCCGTCGGTAGGGATGGGGGCGCTCGCCGCGAACGGGATCGCGTACGACCCCGAGACGGGGTACATCGACGTGCTCCGGATCACGTCGATCGGCTACTACGACAGCACGCTCAACGTGACCGAGATCAACCCCGGAACCAACGCGATCGCGGGGAACTTCACCGTCGTCAACTTCACCGGCGGGTCGAACCCCGCTCCGCTCGCCCGCGCAGCGATCGTCCCGATCGGCAACGGAGGGACGCTCGCCGTGGCCGACCCGTGGGACGGGCTCGTGCTGGGCGTGAACGCCTCGACCGGCGCGCGGGCGTGGACGCGACCGATGGGCGGCGACCCGAACGGCCTGTTCGTGAACCCGACGAACGGGCGCCTCGACGTGATCGACCCGGCGTTCCCGCGGATCGCCGAACTGAACGGCGCGACGGGGGCGTTCGCGGACAACATCACGACGATCGACCCTGCCTACGCGATCACGTTCGACCCCCGGAACGACCGTCTCTACGTCGCGGAGAACGCCGCGGGGACGGTGACCGGGTTCGTCGAGGCGCTCAACGCGAGCACGCTCGCCAGCGTCGAGACGGTCTCCGTACCCACCGCTCCGTGGGCAATCGCCTACCTTCCTACCTCAGGAACCGTCGCCATCTGCGGTCCGCCCGCGGGAGCGGTCTACCTGCTCGGCCAGGCGCTCACCGCCGGATGGGTGAACAGCTCCACCCCGCTCGTCCAAGGGGAGCCGATCCGTCTCAACGCGAGCGCCCGCGGAGGGTACGAGCCCGTGCGTTGGAACTGGACGGGACTCCCCCCCGGCTGCGCGAGCTCCGCGGGGCCGGTCGTGAACTGCACGCCGGGAGTGTCCGGGAAGTTCACCGTGCTTGCGAACGCGACCGACCGGGCGAACGAGAGCTCGATCGGCACGCTGACGCTCTCGATCGCCCCGTACCCCCTCTCCGCCTCGATCTCCGTGGCGCCCGCGACGGGTCCGTACGTCAACGCCACGCCGATCGATCTCGCCGCCGAGCTCGCGGCCGGGGAGGCGGCTCAGGTCGGCAGCGGCCTGAGGCTCAACTGGACCGTGAGCCCGAGCTCGTCCACGATCGGGTTCAATCGAACCACGGGGGCGAACGTCTCGGTCACGTTCGGACTGGTGGGCAACTATACGATCACGCTGACCGCGTCGTTCAACGGGACCCGGAACCTCTCCCACCTCGCGCTCCAGGTGGTACCACCGCCGCCGCCGAGATCGCCGCCGGGTTCGTCCTCGACCTCGCTCTCCGGTCTCCTCTCGGGCCCGTGGCTGTACCTCCTCGTCGCGCTCATCGCGGTCGCAGCGATCGCGGGGGTGCTCCTCGCCCGGCGGCGCCGGCCCCCGGGATCCCCCAGAATCGAGGAGTCCTCCGCCGAGGAGTATGTGGAACCTGAGGCGCGGCCTGACGACGACCCCGCCCCGTAGTCGGCGTCGATCGCCCTTCCCCGTGTGTTCGGGTCATGGCTGAGGGCCGGCGGGCACCGCTGCAGGGGGATCCGGGCCCCGTCCCTCCCGCCCCGAGGTGCGCCTACAGCCGGAGCGTCCAGGTGTCGGCGATGAAGTAGTTGTACCCACCCAATCGGGCTTCGTTCCCGCCGAACGTGACGTCGTGGTTCGTCGACGAATCGTACACCATCCGGGCGTCCCACCGGCCGGGGATCTGGCCGCTGACCTTTCGGGTGATGTTCGACCACAGCCCGTTATGGAAGAGCCACGTCTCTCCGGTCGGACGGCAGCTCGAGGTATAGCCCCCGGTCATCAGGACCCCTGCCGCCGCGGCATCGTAGTCCATCGCCCCCGAGCCCATCGCCGCGGTCGGGGTCAGCTTCTGTGAGCCCGTGAGATTGGAGAACCTTCCGCCGACGTACGCCCAGGTGACGCCGAACCCGGTGCACGAGGGAGTGCCGCCGCCGAAGAAGAGGACGTATCCGTCCCGGCGGTCGTACACGGCGCTCTGCCACGAGACGCCGGACGGAAGGCCGGTGGCGAGCTTCAGCGTGATGTTGGTCCACGTGTTCGATCCGAACGTCCAATAGCTCGGGACCCCCGGACTCCGCGGATTGTTGCCCACAAGCAGCACGTACCCGTCCGCGCCGTCCCACACGAGATCCCGCGCCGACTGAGGCTCCGGCTGGCCGCTCGTCTGGAGCTGGGTCCACCCCTGCGACGTGAACTCCCACGTGTCGGCCTGCCACGGGTTCACGCCGTACCACCCCGTCCGGCCCCCGAACAGGATCAACGCGTTCACGTTTGGATCGAACACGAGCCCCGCCCCCCAGCGGGCGCTCGGAGCCTTTCGCGTCGTCAGCTGGCTCCACTGACCGTGGGTGAACTCCCAGGTGTCACCGAGGGCGTTGCCGTTCGTATCCTGCCCGCCGAACAGGATCGTGGCCGACAACGCCGCGTCGAACGCCATCGAGAACGCCTGGCGCGGCGAGGGAGCCGTTCCGGCCGAGGAGGAGACATTGGTCCACTTCCCGAAGGCCGCATTCGGCGAGAGCGTGGCGGAAGTTCCGAGCGCCAGCATTCCGGCGGGAATGAGGAGGACGGCGGCGGCGGCGAGCACGACCAAGCACGGCGGCCCGGTCTTGCGCAGTCGGCCGGGGGGCATGGGGTCGTTCCCCGCGGGAGAAGGCACCCGCTCTCCGGTCAAATACCTTCGCGACGACCACGCTTCGTTCCGACCGGCGGGGGCCCCCGATGGGAATTCCGGCCGCACCGCTTCCCCTGTCCCCCCGGATTCCATACCGGGGCCGGAGGCGACCGACGTCCTACAGGCGGAGGGTCCAGGTGTCGGCGATGAAGTAGTTGTTCCCCCCGAGCGGCGCTTCGTTCCCGCCGAACGTCACGTCGTGCAACGCCGTCGAATCGTAGGTCATGCGGGCGTCCCAGCGCCCCGGGATCGACGCGCCGACCTTCGCGGTGATGTTCGACCAGTGTCCGTTGTAGAAGAGCCACGTCTGCCCCGTCGCCTTGCACGACGCCGTGTAGCCTCCCTGAAGTACGACCCCTCCGACCGCGCCGTCGTACGTCATCGCGGCGGAGCCGTCCGCGGCGGTCGGCACGGCCTGCTGCGAGCCGGTGAGGTTGGTGAACTGACCGTGGGCGTACGCCCACGTCACCGCCAACCCAGAACAGTAGCCCATCTCCCCTCCGAAGTACAGGACGTATCCGTCGTGGGCGTCGTCCGCGGCGGCCTGCCATCCCAACCCTAGCGGGAGGTGGGAGCTCACCTTCGAGGTGATGTTCGTCCAGGTCCCATGACTAAAGGTCCAGACGCTGGGGGCGCCCGCTGCCGACGGGGTGGATCCGATGAGCAGGGCGTAGCCGTCGGTCGAATCCCACACGAACGTTCGAGCGCCCTGAGGTTCCGGAGCGTGGGTCAGCGCGAGTTGAGTCCACCCATGGGCGGTGAACTTCCACGTGTCGTTGACCGAAGGGCCGGCCCCCGAGAGACGGCCCCCGAACAGGATCAGATCCTTCGCCTGCGGGTTGTACACCAGTCCGGCGGCCCATCGAGCGCTCGGTGACTTCGCGAGCGAGAGCGACTTCCAATGGCCGCCCGAGAGCTCCCAAGTATCGCCCAAAGCCCTGCCGAGCGTGTCCTGACCCCCGAAGAGGACGGTGACGCCCAACGCCGGGTCGAACGCCATGGAGTATCCTTGCCGGGGGGTCGGGGCGACCGTCGAGCTGACGTTGACCCACGGGTGGTATCGCAAATTCGGCAGACCCGAATTGAGCGCGGCGCCCCTCGCGAAGCCGGTCGTCCCCACCGGGACCAAGACCACGGCGGCGGCAACCAGCGCAAGTACGGCGGCGTACCTCGCCAGCGGCCCCGCAGGTGACATCGTGGTTCCCCTCTCGCGGGTGGGTCGACAGTGGCCCCTCGTATAGACCTCCCGGCAAGGTATCCTCGGCGACCTTCGGGGGCCCGAGAGGACGGTCCACCCAGCGCGAGGCGAATCTGGGGGGAGTGGACTGGTCGGGATTTGAACCCGAGGCCTCCGGTTTGCAAAACCGGCGATCTTCCGGACTGATCTACCAGCCCACCGCCGGTTCATCGGCGGCGGTCATTTACGTTGCGACCCACGGGCTCCCGCGCCCTTGCCAGTTCGGAACGTGCTCGCGCGCACCGCCCAGCGGGGGCGGTCCTACCAGTCAAGGACAGCGACTTCGCGCCACGCTCCGACTACCCGCTCGCCCTCGGGTGTGAGCGCGAGCCCGCCGGTCGCATCGGGACCTTCGACAAGCCCAGAGTTCCGTGCCCACGCGTAGGCGGCCTGGAGGCTCGAGGGGATATCGTCGACGGTCGGGAACACGAACAGCTGGAGCAGGCGGACGGCGGGCTCGGTGGACGAGGACAAGGCCGCGTGCGTGTGGTGCGCCCCGAGGCTGCGAAGGACCCGGGACGCGAGCTCGATGGGGATCCGGCGCAGGTCGTAGGGGCAGAGGAACCGCGACTCGTCCCGGGCTGTTGCTGGAACCACTCCTCATACTCGAGGTGGTCCGGGATGTTCTCGGGAGCCCAGTAGCGGCTGATCGTCTCGCCGGCCGCCGTCACGCCCTCGGGGTGGGCGCGGACGAACTCGAGGACCTCGTCCGCCGGGCGAAGGTTCCCGTCGACCGGTCGAACCTGCTCGTGCGGGAGGACCGCGACGCACCCCACCTGATCGGGGGCCTCCTGCGTGAGCTTCTCGCTGTAGTAGGCGAGGAGAGTCGAGTCGGCGACCCAGTACAGGGCCGATTGCCCTTCGGGCGTTCCGGCGAGGAATGCGACGGCCTGGTCGGCGGCCTCATCCTGGCTCGCGAAGAGGCTGATAGCGTGCGAACCGGTCGGGAGTTCGGCGAGGTCGTCCACTACCTCCGGCATGGGGGTCGGCGACGAACAACTCCGGGGCTCCCGACTCAAATACCCTCGTCTGTGGCCTCTGAGCCCGCCCGCCCGACCCCCTCGTCCGGGGCGACACGTTCCCAGACCCGGTCGAGGCCGGGCACGGTGGGGCGGCGACGGATCTCCGCCGGCTCCACCCACTCGGCGACCGAGTGCTCCCAGTCCAGCCGGACGGTGGGGAGGGCCACACGAAAGCGGAACGGATGGACGGCGTAGAGCCGGGGTCCGTCGCGCGCGAAGGCCACCCGTCCCCGTGCCTCAAGTCGAAGGGAGGGGCCCTCGATTCCGGTCTCCTCAAGGATCTCCCGGTGCGCCTGTCGTTCGGGCTCGTTCCCTTCGAGGAACCCCGAGACGCCGGCCCACCGACCCCGGAACGACCCGACCCGTTCCGACCGCTGGAGGAGGAGGATCCGTCCGTCGCGTCGTTCGAGGAAGGCGGTGACGACATCAGTCCGCTCGACGCCGTCGAGCGACACGGCCCCGGACGACCCGTCGATCGCTCCCCGGTCGCCGTCGCGGAACGCGTCGACCTCGAGCTCTCCCACGACCGGCGCGAGCTCGCCCCGAAGTTCGTCCGGCAACGATCCGGCTTCGAGGACGTACCCGACCGAAAGGGACGACGGCGGTTTGCTCGAGCGGACGATCGCCCGCCTCCCCTGGGCGTCGACCGAGATCGTGCCGGCGCACCGGCCGGCCCGGAGCGGGCGGCCCTTCAGCGTCGCCCGTGGGCCCGCGTTCGCCATCGGTTCCGCTCCGGTCGCTCGCCCCGGAACCCAGTAGCCTTCATCTGCGGTCGCACCGGCGGACGGGCGGCGTGAAGCTCAGCGCGTTCACGATCGTCGACTCGCACCCCATTGGGTCGGGCGAGGGTCGGGACCGGTACCGCGAAGTTCTCGAATTGGCCGAGGGCGCTGAGCAGGGCGGGCTCGCCGCGATCTGGGTCGCCGAGCACCATTTCCAGCCGGGCGGCCTCTGTCCGTCACCGCCCGTGCTCCTCTCGGCGATCGCTGCGCGGACACGGCGGGTGCGGGTCGGCGCCCTCGTAAGCGTCCTTCCGTTCCACAACCCGATCGAGGTCGCCGAGCAGTACGCGATGGTCGACCAGCTCTCCGGCGGTCGGCTCAACTTCGGAGCCGGCAGCGGGTACATCCCGGTCGAGCTGGACGGGTTCGGCGTCGATCCCGCGACGAAGCGCGAGCGGTTCGACCGCGCTTTGGATACCATCCTCGCGGCCTGGCGCGGCGACGCCGTCCGAGGTGACGGAAGCACGGCGGCCGAGGTCCGCCTCAACGTCCGCCCCGTCCAGCAGCCGCACCCGCCGATCCACATTGCCGTCCAGCGGCGGGAGGCGGTGCCGTTCGTCGCCCGTCGCGGGGCGAACCTGGCGCTCGTCCCGTACGCGACGGTCCACGACCTCGACGAGCTGGCGGCCGAAGTCCAGGAGTTCCGCCAGCACCTCCCGGAGGGGTCCCACGGCGAGGTCGCCGCCGCCCTGCATCTATACGCCGGCGATCGCCCGGAGCGGGCTCGGGCCGCGCTCCAGCGGTATCTCGACAGTCGGCTTGCGACGCAGAGCCGGTTCTATCAGGCGAAGGTGGACCACGACCCGCACCAGGCTTCGGCAGCGACGATCGAGGCCGGCGGGTGGGCGCTCTTCGGACGGCCGGGCGACGTGGCCGACCGACTCGAAGCGTTCCGACGTGTCGGGATCGACGAGGTGCTCGGGATCTTCGACTTCGGAGGGCTCAGCGCCGCTGAGGTCAGTTCGTCCGTCCGCGCGCTCGGCCCCCTCCTCCGCTGAGGGTTCGAAGACGAAGGGGGGCCCCCGCTGAGCGGGGGCCCGGATCGGAAGGGTTGACGTCGCCCCTAGGAGCCGCCCGATGGGGGAGGCAGGGGCGGCTGGGAGGAGGAGCTGCTGCTCCCGCCGCCGCTGCCGCCGGTCTCCTTCCAGGCTTGGCTGCCGCTCCCGCCCTCGGGCTTCATGACGACGGGGCGGCCGTGCCCGCGGTGCCAGATCAGCCCGACGATCGCGATGATCACGATCAGCAGGAACAGGATCAGCCAGCCGACGGTGAGGCCGCTCCCCGCGCCCAGCTCGTAGCCCAAGGCGGACGGGCTCGGGTTCACGTTCAGCGAGAAGGCGCTCGCGGCGAAGCAGCTGAACCCGCACGCGCCGATGTAGGCGTAGACCGTGAACGACTGGGCGCCCGCCGGCGTGTTCGACGGGAGGGTGTACTGGACGCTCCCCGTCGGCGAGGTGCTCATCCCGAGGACGGAGCCGTACCCCGAGAAGGTGAACAGCGACGCTCCCGGGTAGACGACGATCTCGAAGCTGCGGGGGAGCGGGGTCGCGCCGACGCCGGCGATCTGGTAGTGGATGGTCACCGTCTGGCCCGGCTGGAAGCTATTGTCGACGTAGTTCGAGGCGGTCGTGACGCCCGCCCAGAGGGTGTAGCCGCTCGCCTCGTCCAGGACGATCGCCTGGCGGGCGATGAGCCCGTTGCTCATCGTCTCCGCCGCGACGTTGAACGTGACGGACGACGGGGCGCCGACCTTCGGGATCGTCACCGAGATCGCACCGTTCGTGAGCGTCCCCGCGAACAGGGTGTTGCCCGACGAGTCGACGACGCTCGTGTAGATCGTCGCTCCGTTGAACACCTGTCCCTCGGTCGTGACCGCGACGGTCACCGTGTCGCCGGGGAGGTACGCGGCCTCGTTCGGGTTGAGCAGGATCGTCGGCGCCGTGACGGAGGCCGAGCTGAAGCCGGCGGTGGACGACGTCCCGTTGTGCGCCTCGATGACCACCTCGATGGTGCCGCCGAAGCCGACCGGGAGCGTGAACGACACGCTCCCCTGGGCGGCGCTCCCCGTGAGGTTGCCCCACGCGACCACCGTCCCGGTGTTGAGGCCGAAGACGAAGAACGAGGAGACGACCCACGCGGATGCGCCGGAGCTGTTGACGCCCCCGAGCTGCCAGCTCGCCTTCACAGTGTCCCCGCCGTAGTACTGGGCGCTATCGAGGAGCACCTGGAGTCGGGCGACGCCCGGGGCGGTCTTGGTGACCGAGAAGGTCGTGGTCGAGGTCACGTGGACCGCCGGGTCGATCGCGTCGGTGAGCGAGACCGTCACCGCGGCGGGCGCGGTCGTCACGAACGTGGTCGCCGAGGCGATGAAGACGATCGCCGCACCCCCCGAAGAGTTGGTCGTGAGGTTCGCGGGCCAGGCGCCCGGAGGCGTCACGGGGTTCGACGCGCTCGTGAAGTGGAAGGAGACCGAGAGTCCAGCCGCCGGGGCGGTCCCGAAGTACGGGTTCCCCCAGCTCAGGGTCGCCTGAACGATCACGTAGACCGGTGTTCCGTCCTGGAAGACGCCCGTCGCGCAGCCGGAGGGGCAGCTGCGGACCTGGATCGCGGGCGTATTGACGTCCGCGACCGGGGCGGTCAAGCTCGTCGACTCGCTCTCGGCGGGGCTCGAGATGTTCGCGAAGATGAGGAAGTTGACGCCGCCCGTGTAGGTGAGTGCGTCCGTCGGGACCGTGAAGTTGAACGTCCCCTGGACGCCGGTCGAGACGTTCCGCGGGAAGCCCGAGACCGCGCCGATGCCGCCGGCGGCCTTCGCGTAGTTCGCGATGACGTAGACGTTGCTCACGGAGGAGAACGGCCCGCCCGTGACGGTCGAGTCGACCTCGAAGTAGACGGACCCGGAGTGACCGGGGAGGTAAGCCGAGGCGGTCAGCTCCGCGCCGATCACGTAGGTGTGGACGAAGAACTTCTGGCTGACGGTCCCTGCGGTCGCGCCCGTGAGCGTGACGTTCCAGTAGCCGCCGAAGTGGACGAAGAACGGGATCTTGTAGAAGAGGTTCCAAAGGTAGCTCGAGTTCGTCGTCCCCGTGTTGAAGTTCACGGTGCGCGTGAACACCGGGTTCGCGAGGCCGTCGCGCGTGGCGTTGCCGTCGTTGATGGCCACGGTGGCGGTGGTGTCGGTCGGGTCGTAGGCGCGCCAATAGACGGAGCCGCCGTTGTAGCCGACGAAGAAGTCGGTCGTGAACGCTCCATACTGGTCGGTGGTCGCGATCGCATCGGTCGCCGCGGTCCGGAGGTGGGCGCTCGGGCCGCTCGCGGGGCGGGAGCTCGCGACGAAGCCAGCCAGTGAATTCGGCGTTACGGTCGTCGCAAGCAGGGCGGCGACGACGGCCAGCATCATCGCCACGGGGACGGCTCGGTGCATGTCGAAAAACTCGCGGCGCCCGCTATTTAAACGCCGTGGTACGCGGGAAGCGCCCGCCGCGGGCAGGTAACGGCAGTAACAATAGGCCCCCGGGTACCGGGGCCCCCATGTCGGCGTCGGAGCGCCCGGGTCCGAGGCCGCGGCGGCTGTACGTCCGGGTCGCCCGGGTCCTCCTGGAAAGGGGAGGGCGCCCCCCGACCCGCGCGATCAACCGCTTCCTCGAGAACCTCGAGCGGGTCGGACGGCTGGTGGCGCATGGCCCGACGTCGGACCCGCCCGGCGATCTCCTCGTCCTCCGCGCGGAAGGGCGAGAGGAGGCGGGACGGGCACTCCGCTCGGATCCGTACCGGGACCGGGAAGATGTGCAGTACGAGCTGTTCACGTGGGACCCGCGAACGGCGGCCCCCGGGGTGAACCTCGATCCTTCGCCCCCGCGTGGCAGCGGCCGGCTGACCCAGGTCGAGCGGATATCGGTGTTCGTCCGGGACCAAGCGGCGGCGATCGCCTGGTACCGGGAGGTGCTCGGGCTCACGGTGCGCTCCGAGGACCCGTCGACCGGCTACGTCGAGGTGGCGCTCGGAAAGGGAGCGGTCGCCCTCTCCCTCGTCGAGCCCAAGGCGGGGTGGGGCGAGCCGTACTACGCCGAGGCCGTCGCGCGGATCGGGAAGGGGACGGGCATTGCGTTCGAGACGGACAGCGTCCCGGCGCTCGAGCTTCGGCTGCGGCACGCTGGCGCGGTGGTGACTCAGCCGCCCGAAGCTCAGCCGTGGGGTGGAACCTCCCTCCGATTCGCCGACCTGGACGGCAACGAGTTCCTCGCGTTCGAGCGGAGCCGGAAGGCGGCCGGTCGCGCGGCCTGAACGGTCCGGCAAACTCCATACCCGAGGCGCCTGTCGGGCGGGCCGGTGGATTGAATGGCCGAGATCCTCCCGGGCATCCATCGCGTCGAAGGCGTCGACCCGTCCCCCGACTTCAGTACCCACGTCTGGTTGCTGCGGGATACGGCCTCGAGCTGGGCCCTCGTCGACACTGGGTTGCCCGACGCGCACAAGGCGATCCTCGCCTACCTGGCGAAGCAGAAGATCGCCCCGGAATCGATCAAGAAGATCGTCATCACCCACCTCCACCGCGACCACGTCGGGAGCCTCGCCGCGATGGCGAAGGCGACCCGTGCGCGAACGTTCGCCCATTGGATCGAGGCCGCCTACATCGCGGAGGACCCGAAGTACGACGGTCCCGGGATGCCCCCCGCCGAACCGTTCCACGTCGACGAGCGGTTCAAGGACGGCGACTCACTCGATATCGCGGGGGGGCTGATCGCCTACCATACCCCGGGGCACACCCCGGGGAGCACGTCGTACTACCTGGCGCACCAGAAGGTGTTGTTCTCGGGCGACCTGTTCATGGGCGTGCCCGAGCTCGCGCTCACCCACCCGGACTACACCCACCACATGCCGACCGCCCAGATCTCGGCGAAGCGGATGGCCGCGCTCGACATCGACGCGATCCTGAACCATCACGGCGGACCCTGGCCGAGGGGTGCGGGGGCCCAGTTGAAGGCCCTCGTGAAGAAGTTCTGAACTCTCGGCCCGCGCCCTGGGCGCCCCCCCGTCCGTCGGGTCGATCGTAGCCGACGACCGACCGGCGAGGGTTTCGCCTGTGGTTATTCGACAGCTGGTAGGACGTCCGCGTAAGGCGGGGTTATGTTCACCGCTCCGCTCGAGTCTCCGCGTCCCCGGTTGGGGGCGTTCGATCGGGGTGAGGAGAACCTGAACCCGGAGCTTGCGGCCGCGTTCACCGAATACGAGCGGAGGACCCCAAGGTCGAAGGCGGCATGGCAGCACGCCCGCGGTTGGACGCCGCTAGGGGTGCACAGCAATTACCGGTCGCTCGACCCGTACCCGTTCTTCGTTCACCGGGCGAACGGTGTCCACCTCTGGGACGCGGACGACAACGAGTACCTCGACTTCAACATGGGATTCGGGGGGCTGCAGAGCGGCCATGCCCATCCGGCGATTGTCGAGGCGCTCTCCGACCAGCTTCGGAACGGGACGCTGTACGGCTACGAGTACGAGCGCGCGCCCGACGCCGCGGAGCGGCTCTGCCGGAGGTTCGGGATGGACCAGCTCCGGTTCTCAACGACCGGGCTCGAGGCCGCCCACCACGCAACCCGCATCGCCCGCGCCGTCACCGGGCGGAGCTACGTGCTCAAGTTCGAGGGGGGCTACCACGGCTCCCACGACCCCCTGCTGGTCGGCGTCAAGCCCCGGGCCGAGGACGCCGGCCCGGCGGACCGCCCCTCGTCGGTCCCCGCCTCGCGCGGGCTCCTCCCGGCCCTCACCGACCGCACGCTCGTGGCCCCGTTCAATGACCTCGACGCGACCCGGGCGATCGTTCGGGCCCACGCGCGGGAGCTCGCGGCGATCGTCACGGAGCCGATCCCGATGAACATGGGGTTCGTCATGCCGGAGGACGGGTTCCTCCCGGGCCTCCGCGAGCTCGCCGACGAGGTCGGGGCCCTCCTGATCTTCGACGAGATCAAGACCGGGGCCAAGTACCCGCACGGCGGCGCGGGACGTCTGGGGGTCCGGCCGGACCTGATGCTGCTCGGAAAATCGATCTCCTGCGGGATCCCCCTCTCCGCGGTCGCGGCCCGCAAGGGCCTCCTCGACGACGTCGGTCCGCGCAAGATCGCCCACGCGGGAACGTACAACTCGAACCCGCTCGCGATCGCGTGCTGCCTCGCGACGCTCGAGCACGTGCTGACCGAGGAAGGGCTCGCCCGCTCCGCGAAGCTCAATGCGCGGCTGGCGGAGGGATACCGTTCCGTCCTGCGCGACCGACACGTCACCGCGCAGGTGGCGGCCGACGGCGTTTCGGGGACGGTGTTCTTCACCGACCATCCGGTACGCGACTGGAGGAGCTTCCTGACGGTCGACTCCGAACGGTCGATGCTCTACTACTTCCTCGGCCTCAACCGGGGGCTCATCCCGTCCGGCACCGGCCCGGACGAGCAGTGGACGGTGTCGGTCGTCCATACGGAGGCCGACATCGATCATCACCTCGGGCTCCTCGACGAGATGGCCCCGAAGCTCTCGGGGGAGCTCGTCGCGGGCGGGATCGAGGAGTCGGTGTAGTGCCGCTACGTCCGCGGACGCTCGACGGCGGGCGCTAGCGGAACAGCCCGTCAGGCCCACACCCACGTTTCGTCGGTGGTCGCGTTCCCGTAGGCCCCGCCGCCGAGCGGCACTCCCGTGGCGCCGCCGTTCATGATCACGCTCCCCGTCCGCGCATCGTACGCGAACGCAGGGAGGGCCAGCGAGGGAGGAGAGCCGTTGAGGGACTGGGTGATGTTGTGCCAGTCGCCCCCGCGGAACACCCACGTCGCCCCGGTGCCGACTGGGGCGTAGACGATGCAACGTTGCGCGGCATCGTACGCCATCACGGCCTGCATCTCGGGCGGCGGAGCGTGGGCCGTGCGCCACGGGATCCACGCGGTCCCGTTGAATGTCCACGTGTCGTTGAGAGCGTACCATCCGTTCGGGCCGTACGCCTGGCCCATCGACAGGATGAGCGCGTGCGCGGCGCGGTCGTAGACGAGACCGTAGTAGTTCCGACCCGGTGGGTCGGTCGCGGTGGTCACTTGAACCCACTTCCCGTGGAACTCCCAGGTGTCGGTGCAGCCCGAGAGGACGCACCAACTCCCGCCAAAGAGCACGATCGCGGAAACCGCGGGGTCCCACGCCATCTCGGCGTCGAACCTCGCGGCGGGGGCGGTCCCCACCTTGCTCGAGATGTTCGACCAGCGGCCGCCCTTCCACGCCCACGTGTCGCTCATCGCCTGACCGAGCCGGTCGCCGCCGAACAGGATCACGGCGCCCATCTTCGGGTCGTAGGCCATCATCGGTCCCTGTCGGGCCGAGGGCGACGGTCGGCTGCCGTTGTTCAAGAGACGCCATCCCGCCGACCCGTTCCACGACCAGGTCTGGTTGCGGCAGGGGAGCTGGTTCGAGAGGGCGCACCCTCCGAACATGATCACGCTCCGGTCCACGGAATCATAGGCGGTCCTCCAGTCCCATGACCGCGGCGGGCTTCGCGGGAGGCCCGCGGTGAGATTCACCCAGTATCCCGTGAGCGAAGCGGGACCCACCGTGAGCCGACCCGCGGAACTCGCGAATCCGTCGATCGGGTACGACTGCGCACTCCTCACGGGGTCGGTCGCGGTTCGGCGACCTTGGGAACACGGGATTCCCATATCCGTCAGTAGCAGGACCACGATCAAGGTCGCAGCGGCAGCGAAGAATGTCCGAACCGCGGCGTAGCTCGAGCCCGCGCCGTTTCGTCGCGGTCGCCACGAGGCAGGTCTCCGCCGGCCCCCGGCGCCCATGCGTTTCACTCCCCGGAACCCCCGGTACCTTCGCCCATGGGTAGTCGGGTTCGGGCAAATGATTGCCTTCAGACGGCCGTTCCGACCTGCGGTTCGGGCCGCCGTCCTCGCTCGTCGGTTCGGGCGGTCGTCCGACGACGGATCACGTCGTAACACGCGGTCCGGCCGAACCGGGCTTCTAGCTGCCCTCCGTGGGGAGGGCCGACGAGCGCCGATGGGACTGGCCAGATTCGAACTGGCGTCTCGGAGTCCCGAACCCCGAAGGATGGACCAAGCTACCCCACAGTCCCGTGGTCGGCGAGGAGACCGCGACGTTCGCCCCATTATAAGGGTCGGGCCTGAGAACGGGGGCGTTTCCTTACCTCGGACGGACCGCATATACGGTCACGCCGGGTCGAAGCGTCGTGGGGGTCGATCCGACCACTCCGATACCGGGCCTGGCGCCGCTCCGCTCGGTCTCCTGGAGCATCCCGGGGATCGAGGAGGACCCGACGATGTGCCTCCGGTGCCGGGCGGCCCAGATGCTCTGCGGCAAGCCGGTCTGCCCGATCCTCGTCAAGTACGACGCCTACGCCCGCACGATGCCGCTCATCGGCGACCGGTCGTTCGACGGCTCCTCCCCGCCCGGTGTCTTCGTCGGGAGGTACGGATGGCCGAAGGTCTCGCTCGGCCCCCTAGTCACCCCGGAGCATGGCGACACTCTGCTCCTGGACACTCCCGAGGCGTGGGTCGGCCGAACCGTCCCCGAGCTGGTCGGCTTCCGTACGAGCCTCGTGCGGGGTACACGGCGCTATCACGTCGACGATGCCGAGAAGTCCGACCGTCTCCTCGAGGACGTTCAAACCCTTGCCTTGGCGACCGAGTCGGTCGAGACCGAGGCCCTGTTCCGTCGGCCCCCCCGGGGACATCTCGCCCTCGCCGACGACCTTCCCCCGTTCGGTCCGACGGCGCCGATCGAGAAGGTCGCCCTCGACGTCCGGCGGGTCGACCATCATCTCGAGCGACTGAGCCGTGACACCGACGCGACCGCCCGCATCGCGGTCAACGAACTCTACGACCGCGGCGTGCGGGTGAGCCGCATCCAGCGTGCGTTCAGTGCCGGGACGCTCGGCCGGCACGGCCGTCGTCGGTTCGTCCCGACGCGGTGGAGCATCACCGCCGTCGACGACCTCATCGGTCGACAGAACCTCGAGCAGGTGCACGACCTGCCGCAGCTCAGCGACTACCGGGTGTATCGGCTCACCGCCCTCGACAACCGCTGGGTGATCGTCCTTCTCCCCGGAGTCTTTCGCTACGAGTCGATCGAGGCGTGGTACCCGGAAACGCTCTGGAACCCTTCCACGACCTCGGTGGTCCTCATGGGGGATCACGAGGGGAA
The DNA here is from genome assembly GCA_035656255.1 of Thermoplasmata archaeon. Lineage (GTDB taxonomy): Archaea > Thermoplasmatota > Thermoplasmata > Lutacidiplasmatales > UBA184 > Lutacidiplasma. The sequence goes on along the minus strand of DASRSV010000017.1, from coordinate 32,192 downwards.
CCGGGGCCGGACGACGTACGCGCGGATCGGTGGCTGCTACTACGCCGCTCGGCTCGCCGTCTCCGAGCTCATGCTCCGCGAGCAGCGGCAGGGCGGGGCGGTGGTCCTGCGCGAGGTCCACCCGGGCGAGGTCCTGCCGCTCGGGGTCTGGAACGTCCGCGAGCACGTCCGGGCGGCGTTCGAGAATCCTCCCGAGCGGTTTCCGGATCTCCCGGGAGTGCTCGAGGCGATGCGCGCTACGTTCGCCATCCCGGTCGACCGGTGGCTCCGGACCAGCTCCCTCCTCCACGAGGCGCGCACCCAGCGGCGGCTGGAGGAGTACACGGGCGCCTGACCGTCGGCCGCCGACTCCGATGAGGGGGCTTCGGACCTAGTGGAGCGGCGCACCGCACCGACCGCAGAACGCGTCGGCCGCTTCGAGGGGGGCCGAACACCGGGGGCAGTTGACGCCGCCCCGCGGCCGACCGCACGCGCGGCAGAAACGGTCCGTCTCCAGCATCGGTCGGTCGCACGACGGGCAACGGAGTGCAGGCCCGACCGCCGCCGATAGAGAGTCCGTCCAGGCCACCACGGGCGTCGCGACGTGGAGGCTCTCCACCTTCCCCCCGACCTGTCGGCGTGCCTTGAGCGCGAGCCGCAGCGCCTCGGTGTAGTCCGCCCGTGCCGACGCGGCACGGGCCCGATCGCGCATCGCCACCGCCTCCGCCGCGCCCGGCGCACCGGCCGCGCGGCCGAGCTCCTCGTCGAGAAGCTCGAGCTGGAACTGGGATTCGACCCGGTTCTTCGGAAGCCGGGTCGTGACGGCCGGCATCTCCGGCACATCGTCGTCCCCGGCCGGTTCCGTCACCGCGGCCAGTTCGGCAGCGCGGAAGCCCCCCCCGCCGGTCGGCGCGACCGTGATCAGGGGCAGGGGGCGTGGGCTCGCCGTCGCGGTCCCGCCGGGCATTCGGCCGGAAGGGGTACGCCGCATCTCCACGAACTTGTTGTGCACCGAACGCGCGACCGATTCGGCGGCGACCAGGTCGCGGCGGTCCACCATCCCCTGCGCCTCGTCGAGCTGCTCGACTTGTCGGCCGACGTCGTAGCCGTCCCGGGCGAGCACCTTCGCCTCCGCACGGGCCATCGAGAGGGCGTTGTGGGCGCGGTCGGAGAGGGTGTCGGGGGAGATGGCGAGCTCTCCGCGCAGGGTGGCCCGGCGGTGGCGGAGCCGGCGCATCGCGAGGTAGAAGAACGCCGCCGCGACCGCCGCCACGGTCGCAAGGAAGACGAGCGCGATGGAGATCGTGTCCAGGGTCATGGGGCCTCGGGCCGGTCCCCCACGCCATGCGGCGGAGTCCGACCCCGGACGACCGGGTACGGCGACAGGCAGTATTTGATACGGGAGGTCTCCGCCGGTGGCTGACGGGATGCTCGTCCGAACGAGGGTTTACGGTCTGCCCCGGGCGCTCCTAGCCCGGGGCCGGGCGCCAGCCAGAACCGGGTCGGTCGGAGAATCCTTCGGCCCCCCGCCGGGTCGGGCTGAAGGAGAACCTCCCGGAGTTCGTGCTCCTCGCGTTCGTCACGTTCTGGGTGGGCCTGGTCGTCGGCGTCGAGCGGGTCGCGGTCCCCCTCCTCGGCGCCTCGGACTTCCATCTCTCTTCGTTCCTTCTCATCCTGAGCTTCGTCGCGGTCTTCGGCTTCGTCAAAGCGACGGTGAACCTGGTCGGGGGCGCGTGGGCGGACCGCGTCGGCCGCCGAACGTCGATCGCGGCCGGGCTCGTCGTCGCCGGCGTTGCGGTCGCGCCGCTCGTCGTCACGGAGGGGTTCTGGGAGTGGGGCGCCGCCGCCGCCCTGGCGGGTGCCGGGATGGCCCTGATCGACCCGACGCTGATCGCACGGGCGGCCGGCCTGGCGGTGCCCGAGCACCGCGGGGCCTACTTGGGAACGTTTCGATTCTGGCGCGACGCCGGCTACGGGTTCGCCGGAGTGTCGCTCGGGATCCTCGCGGACGTGCGGGGCTTGAGCGTCGCCCTGTTCGCGGTCGCGCTCTTCATGGTCGTCTCGGCGGCGGCGTACCTGCTGCTCGACGGGGACCCGGCGAAAGAGCGGGCGGGGCCGGGGCTTATGGGTGCCGGCCTTCGGACTAGAACACCGTGAGCTTGTCGGTGAGCAGCTTCTGCGGGATCGTATCGATCTGCTCGAACCACTTCTGGGCGACGCCCTCGGCCCGACTCTTCACCTGGGCGAGCTTGACGCCGTCCGCGGGGAGCAGCTGGATGCTCGCGATCTGGGGCTCGTCGACGGGCTTCCCGATCTGCGAGAGGATGCGGACGTGGACCTCGCGCACGTTCCCCCCCGTCTCCTTCACGATGTCCTGGGCGATCAGATTCCCGAGGATGTTGTAGATCTTCCCGACGTGGTTGACCGGGTTCTTCCCGGCCGACGCCTCCAGGCTCATCGGCCGGTTCGGCGTGATGAGCCCGTTCGCGCGGTTCCCCCGGCCGACCGACCCGTCGTCGCCGGCCTCCATCGAGAGCCCGGTCACGGTCAGGTAGAACCGGCCGAGCTCGGGGTCGTCGGCGGTGTTGACGTCGATCGACACGGTGCGGTGGGTGAGCTTCGCCGCGTTCTCGGCGAGCGCGTCGTGGATCTGCTCGCAGACGTTCGCGTACTCGTGGGGGTTCGCGACCTCGGAGTCGACGAGCGCGGCGGCGACGGTCAGACGGATGGCGTCGCCCGAGCGGAACCCCATCACCTTCACGTCCTCGCCGAGCGCCGGCAGCCGCTTCTTGAGCTTCGTGGTGAGGAACTTCTCGCTCTCCAGGACCAGCCGTTCGGTGTCGGAGTACGGCGCGAAGCCGACGCCGAACGACGTGTCGTTCGCGAGGACCTTCTTCTGCTCGAAGACGCCGCGGAGGTCGACCGAGCCCTGGCCGATCTTGCAGTCCCAGTCGACCTGCTTGTCGACGTCGAGGTGGGCGCAGATGCCGCCGACGTACTTCCGCGCGGCGTCGATCGCCGTCTGTCGGAACGGGAGCTTCTCCCCGTCGACCTCGGTCGTCGCGCGGCCGACCAAGAGGATGTAGATCGGCTGCGTGACCTTCCCCCCGCCGAACTTCGGCTCGCTCGCGCCGCCGACCACCTGCGTCTCGTCGGTGTTGTGGTGGAGGATCCGGCCGAATTCGTCCAGATAGAGCCGGGAGAGCGCCCGGCTCACGCTCTCGCTCACTCCGTCCGCGATCGAGTCCGGGTGGCCGAGCCCCTTCCGCTCGACCAGCTCGACGTCCTGTTCCTCGATGTGGACGGTGCGGAGCGGCTCGACGCGGATGTTGCGGCCCATCTCGGTCACTCGGCGGCGCCCGAGCCGGCCCCCTCTTTAAGGGTTGCCGCGAACGGGTTCCTTCGAGAGGGAAACGTTGCGTCCGGCGAAACGCCGTTTCACCATGTAGGCGCCTTCGCGCGAATAACCGAGCCGCTCGAAGTACGCCCGGGAGCCGACCGCGCTCAGAACGGCGACGGCATCGTGCCCGCGCTGGGCCGCATCCGCCTCGGCCGCCCCGACCAACGCGCGACCGAGCCCGCGGTGCTGCACCTCGCGCGAACCGACCGACGACGTACCGACCGCGACCTCGGTGCCGAGCACCTTCACTTCGCGGACCACGGGCATCGGAGGAGCGGCATCCGAACTCTCCTCGGAATAGCGAAGGCGCAGGAATCCCCCGACCGTGTCCGTGTCGGGCTCCTCGAAGGAGAGGAACCGCTCGAGGCCCCCGCCCGCTCGGTATTCGCGCTCGACCAAGCGGAACTCGTCGACCGCCGGCGTCGACCGCCGTCCGACCTCACGGCAGCGCAGGCACCGACACGTGCCGCCGCCCGCGCGGAGCCGTTCGAGCGCCAGCTGGCGGATGTTGCTCGCCCGGACCCCCGCGGCGATGAGCCGGGCGGGGATGTCGCGCTGGATCCGCTGGATACGGACCCACGGCGGCACGAGCGCCTTCATCCGCGCGAGCAGCGCCGTCGCCGTCTCGGTGTCGTATGGGGTGTACTCCCCCCGCTTCCACTCGTCGAAGAGCGGCGTCCCCGGGAGCACCAACGTGGGGTAGATCTTCAGCATGTCCGGCCGGTAGTCGAGCTCGTCGAAGAGACGCTGGAAATCGGCGAGGTCCCGTTCGGGGTCCATGCCCGGAAGTCCGAGCATCCAGTGGTACGCGACCTTGAGGCCGCGGCTGCGCGCCGCCGCGGTCGCGCGGCGGACGTCGTCGCTCGCGTGCGCGCGCCCCACGCGGACCAGGACCTCGTCGTGGAGGCACTCGACGCCGATCTCGACCCGCGTCACGCCCGCGTCGAGGAGTCGGGGCAGGACCCGTTCGTCGCACCAGTCCGGGCGCGTTTCGACCGTGAGGCTGACCAGACGGCGCGCGGCCCGCTCGTTCGTCCACTGGGCGTGGGCCAAGGACGGGGCCGCGGCGCCGTTGAGCCCCTCGTAGATGCCCCGAAACACCGACTCCTGATACGTCGCCGGCTGGGCGGGGAAGGTGCCGCCCATTACGATCGCCTCGACCTTCGAGGTGGGGTGACCGAGCGCCTCGAGGGTCGCGAGGCGGTGCTCCGTGATCGCCCGCGCGTCGTAGCCGAACTGGGCGCCCCGCAGCGCGGACGGTTCCTCTCCCGTGTAGCTCTGGGGCGAGCGCAGGTCGACGCCGCCGGGACAGTAGGTGCACTGTCCGTGCGGACACCGGGAGGGGGCGGTCATCACGGCGACGATCGCGACGCCCGACAGCGTGCGCGTCGGCTTGCGCCGGACCCCGCCCCCGAGCTCGGCCTGCTCGGACGGGGTCAGACGGCGCAGCCATTCCACATTGGTCGGAACGGGGCCGCCGGGATGCGAACGCATCCAGGCGAGCTTTCGCTCGTGCAGCTCCGCTGGGTTCGGCGCGGGCGAGGGCGCAACGGCCGGGCGAGGCGCGATCAGCCCCCGAGCCACTGTCGGGTCTCCCCGGTCACCACGTACGGAGCCCGGCCGAGCTCGGCCACGTTCCGGCTCCCGGTGAGGAACATCGCGACCTTGAACTCGTGGACGAGGTCTTCGAGCTCGGTGACCGTCGCTTCGAAGCCCGCCGCCGCGGCCTTTAGGATCCCACCCGCGGTCCCGGCCGCCGCCGCCCCCAGGACGACTGCGCGCGCGACGTCGAGGCCGGAGCGAACCCCCCCGCTCGCGATCACCGGGAGGCCGAGGGGCACGATCTCGCGGACGGCCACGGGCGAAGGGATCCCCCAGTCCCAGAACGTCTTGCCGATCCGCGCTTCCCGTCGGGCGCCCTGGGCGACCGCGCGGTAATGTTCGACGGCGGCGAACGAGGTGCCGCCGGTCCCGCTGACGTCGAAGGCGCGCACGCCGTGCGCGCGGAGCCGCTCGGCGACGTTGCGGGAGAGCCCCGCGCCGGTCTCCTTCACGAGCACCGGCAGCTCGCGGGCGAGCGCGGCGATCCCGGCGAGAGCGCCTTCCGCGCGGCGGTCGCCCTCCGGTTGGACCATCTCCTGGAGAAAGTTGAGGTGCACGGCGAGAACGTCCGCGTGGATGAGCTCCATCGCGCGACGGGCGTCGTCGATCCCGACGATCGGCTCGCCCGGCGCCTGGGGGATGATCTGGGGCGCCCCGATGTTCGCGAACTTGAGCGGGACCGCATGGCGGGCGACGGTACTGTAGCTCTCTGGGTACTGGCCCTTCAGGATCGCCGCGCGCTCGCTCCCGACACCCATCGCCACGCCGACCTGCGCGGCCGCACGGGCGAGATTGTCGTTGATCTTCACGGCGTCCGGGAACCCGCCGGTCATCCCTGTGATGACGATCGGCGCGGCGAGGCGCTTCCCGAGCAGCGTCGTCGACGGGTCGATCGAGGCGAAATCGACCTCGGGGAGGGCGTTGTGGAAGATCTGGACGTCGTTCCAGAACCGGTACCGGCCCTCGACGTTCTGTTCGAGGACGAGCTTGACGTGCTCCGCCTTTCGGTGGGAGAGGTCTAGGCCCGACGCGTCGGTCCGGCCCCTACCGCCCTTAGGCCGGCCCCGGCCGCGCCCAGCTGCCGTAGACCGACTCCCCCCGGATCGCGCGCGCCAGCTCGCCCACCTTGAGTCCGCTAATAAGTACTGCTTCGGCGCCGCCCTCGGCGGCCGCGAGCATGGCGCGGACCTTGCCGGCGATCCCGCCGGTCACGTCGGGATTCGCCGACCGCGCGGGCAGCGAGGGGAGCACCGACGCGGTCAGCTCGCGAACGAAATCGTCGGACTGAGGGGGCCAATGGGCGTGCACGCCGTCGATGTCGCTCACGAAGATGAGCCGCGCGGCGCGCAGACGGCGGACGAGCTCCACGGCGATCCGGTCCGCCGAGAGGATCGAGAAGCCCCAGGACGTGTCCGGAACGACATCGCCGAAGGCGACCGGCACGAGACCCGACCCAAGCGCCCGCTCGAACGGTCGCTCGGTGAACTCCGCGAGCTCCCCCCGGTCGTTGACGGCGCTGGGCATCATCGGAACGGACATTGGGCTCACGCCGGCGTCGATCAGTGCGGAAAGAACGTGCGCGTGCAGGTCGCGGACCTCGGCGGCGACGATCGAGGCTCCGCGAGCCCTCCGCCGACGATCCCCCGACTTCGACCCCGGTTCGACCGCGAGTCCCCACCGGACGGCCCCGGGATGGCCGAACGAACCGGCGCCGTGCAGCACGACCCGGGGGGGTCCTTCGACGGCGCATTCGGCCGCGAGGCGTCGAACCACCTTCGGGCGAATTCGGGCCGGCCCCCGCTTGCGGGTGATCACCGACCCGCCGAGCTTGACGACGACGGTCGGTTCGGTCATGGACTCGTGAGTTCGTCCGCGGAAGCCTAACGGCCCAGTATCCGGACGCCCGCGCGATCTCCCGTCAGCGGTCGGAGCCGGTCTGGGGCAGGAACAGCAAGGTCGATCCGATCGCGACGGGGAGCAGTCCGAAGGCGAACGCCCAATCGGCGGGGAGGGCGATGACCCACATCATGACCACGAAGAGGCCCGCGCCGATGAGCAACGCCGCGAGGACGATGAACCCGACCGACTTTCGGCTGGCCGGGGCCCGCGCCGCACCGTGACCCGTGTACCCTTCGCTCACCGACCTACGAGGCGCGTCGCCGTTGATTAGGGTTCGGTTCGGAGCTCGGGCTCGGCTGTGCGACGAGTGAATCGAGGGTGTACCGCCATATAACCCAATGAAGGTATTTTACCCCGCAACCGGTCCACGGCGACGTGCCCCGGAGGGCTAGGACGACCCTCGACCGAGGGCGGGGCAGCGTCGTCGTACCATCGCTCGGTGCCGTGCTGTTGGTCGCCGCCCTGACGGCGGTGGTCGCTCAGCCCTTCCTGTCGGGGCCTGCTCGGAAGGCGATCGCGCCCGACCTCCCCCGCGCGACCGGTACCCCATTGCTCGCCACCCCCGCGACGGTGGCACAGGCGGCCGCCAACAATGTGAACGTCACCGGCTGGTTCTACTCGAACAACTCGACTGCGACCCAGACGCCATCGAAGAACGTCTACTGTACCTCCTCGAGCTACGGTTCGTGCTACCGGCAGTCCCAGAACCCGTCCGTCGTCCTCCTGTCGAACGGCAGCCTCGGGGTCGGATTCTCGTACATCACCACCCACACGACCGACACCTGCCACGGGGCGGCCTCGAACACCGGGATGCGGGTGGGGTGGGTCTACTCCAACGATAGCGGTCGCACCTACTCCGCCCAAACGCAGATCGGGAACACGACCTGCGCCTACGAGCAGGCGCTCGAGCCGTCGTTCGCGGCCGGCCCCGGCGGCAGGGTCGACGCCGCGTTCGTGGAGTCGAACGCGAGCCAGTCGACGATCGTCGGTAGCTACCCCGTCGTCTACTACACGAACCGCGGGGACGACGCCCTCGGCTTCGTCGCCGGGACCGGGAACGGAACGGCGTTCGGCACCGTCCGTACGCTCGTCGCCGGCGGGAACATCACCCGGCCCCAGATCGCGACCTACGGCAGCTCGATCTACATCGTCTACGAGAACATCTCGAACGGGACCACCACGATCGCGGGCTCGTCCAACTACGTGACGTTCCTTCCGATCTCGATCCAGCTCGTCTACTCGAGCGACCTCGGGGCGACCTGGCACGGGCCGTACTTCCTCCCTGGGCTCAATGCGACCGCCGTCAACAACAGCATGTCGCCGTCGATCGCCGTGAGCTCCAACGGGACGGTCGCCGTCGCCTACGCGACGAACCGCTCCTGCGTCGCCTGGTGCTACAACTACTACGGGGTGTACTACTACGACCGCGAGTTCGGCGAGGACATCGTCGTCGCGACCTCGCACACGAACGGTTCGAGCTGGAAGGGACCGTTCACCGTCCAGCGCGGGGAAGGGGAGTCGGCCCAGTACGCGGCGGCTCCGTACTCGGCGTTGTTCCAGGAGGCACCCGAGACCTCGATCGCGTGGGACGCGGCCGCGGAGGCGTGGGACGTCGCGTGGGCCGGCGCCTCGAACCTCTCCCTCTGGCCCGCGAACCCGTACTACGACTGGGCGGAGTTCTCGATCGGCGCCGGTGCCTCGGTGAACGGCGGAGCGAGCTGGACGACCGCCCCGGCGTCTCCGCCGCTGTTCAATGCGGGGTCGTACGTGTACGGGGAGGACTACTTCAGCCCCGCACTCGGGGTGCACAACGGGACCGTCACTCTGACCTACACCTACTGGGACGAATCGATCCAGTACACCGGCTGCTCCATCCAGGGGCTCACAGCCCCGTGGGTCGGAACGATGTCCCAGTGGGTCGAGAACGGCTCCGATGCCGTTCACTGGAGCGCCCCGGTGGCGACGCAGATCGCGACGTCGCCCTCCGTCACCTACTCGTTCTACCTCTACGGACAGGACCTCGGCTTCCAGAGCAGCGTCGGATACACCGCCAACGGGGCCGTGGTTCTCGGCTTCGCGCTCCCGGTCTACGCCGAGTACAACGGCACGAGCAAGGAGACCGACCATACGGTCCTCGCGGCGATCTCCACTCCCGGCTACGCGGGGCCGACGACCTCGGTGACGTTCGAGGAGAACGGGGTCCGGGCGGGCGGATCGTGGTCGGTCGCCGTGAACGGCTATGCGTACGCTGCGACGGCGCCGAACATCACGGTCACGAACGTCCCGGCGCACCACATCGTCATCGTCGGTGCCCCGACGAACGCGAGCAACTCACCGGTCTTCGGGGAGGAGTACTTCGACCCGTCGTCGAGCGCTACCCCGCGGCATTCGTTCACGAAACCGACCGTCGTCCCGTTCAACTTCAGCCTGTTCGCCCAGCTCACGCTCCAGCTCGCCCCGCTCTCGCTCGTCACGGGGTACGCCCAGATCTACGCGTACCAGTCGGGTTCGTTCTCCTACAACTGGTACTACTACAACTACGTCTACTGCAGTACCACCGGCTGCACCTACTACACCTACACGAGCGGATGCGAGGCTCCGTGGTGGCTGCCGTACGGCACGTCGTTGACCATCAAGTCGGCGTACTCCTACGGTTCGAGCTACGCCTACTACATCTCGAACATCCCGGTCCAGTACTGGGCCGGCTCCGGAACCGGGAACTACACGGGGAACGGTGAGTGGGCGAACATCACGCTCGACTCGGCCGTCGTCGAGACGTTGTGGTTCCTGCCGTGGGGATCGTTCACGGAGAAGTTCCTCGCCCCCACGCTGCCGCCCGCGTCGTCGTTCAGCCTCGGGTTCGCCGGCCAGAACCTCTCCGCCCGCGGGGGGGGCATCGCGCTCGCGAAGTCGGTGACGACCGGGGCGTACGCGGTCTCCAACGTGCGCGCGACATCGTCGCGGAGCGGCTGGGAGTACTTCGGCGCGCCGGCGCTCGGGAACCCGGTCGTCGTTCCGGTCGAGTCGACCGTCAACCTATCGTTCGCCTACGAGAACCTCTCCGCCCCGACCGGCCCGATCTCGTTCCGCGCCGCCGGCCTCACGCCCGGCACGGTCTGGCAGTTCGACTTCAACGGCACGATCCTGAGCTCCGCGACGCCGTGGATCAACGTCACCGCGCATCCGGGGAGCTACCCGACCTCGGGGTTCGTCGTGACGTCCGAGAACGACTCCGTCGGCTACTCCCCGCTCGCGGTCCCCGCCGTCTGGAACGTGTCGACGGGACACGAGTACGCCGTCAACTTCTCCCAGGTCTACAAGATCGACGTCGTCGGCACGCAGGGAGGGACCGTCACGCCCTCGCCGACGGCCTATTGGGTCGTCCCCGGGACCACGAAGTCGCTCGTCGCCGCGCCCGCCACCGGCTTCGGATTCGTCGAGTGGACCGGCCGCGGCGCGGGCAGCTACACCGGCACGAACCTCACCGCGACCGTGACCGCGAACGGGCCGATCGAGGAGGTGGCGCACTTCTATCCGCTCGACCCGAACCGATTCTCCCTGGAGTTCGTCGAGAGCGGGATCCCGAACGGGACGACGTGGACCGTCGACGTCGGAGGGGTGCGCTACGCGTCGAACAACTCGACGCTGACCGTCCCGAACCTGTACTCGTGCATCTTCTCGGGCTCTCAGGGACAGTACTCGATCTCGATCCCGTACGCCTACGGGAACGGCACCCCCGCCCAGACGCGGTACGTTCCGGCGGTGTTCCCGGGCTCGGCGTGCGGAGGGACGACCCAGCCGATCAGCTTCCGGCCGCAGTACTTCCTCACGCTCGAGTGGACGAGCGGCGGCAATGTGACGGCGACCGCGGGGAGCGCGGTCCTCCTCGCCTCCGACTGGGTCCCGGCGTCGACGGGCGTCGTCCTGCAGGCGCAACCCGACCCCGGCTACGGGTTCCTCGGCTGGAACGGGACCGGGACGGGGAACTACACCGGCACGGCGATCCTCGCCTCCGCGAACATGAACGGGCCGATCAGCGAGATCGCGGCGTTCGTGCCGCTCTACAAGGCGCCGCCCCCGAGGTTCTGGGTCAGTTTCCGGCTCGCGACGCCGCTCCCGGCGGGGACGGTGTGGGGCGTCGACCTCGCGGGGACGAACTACACCTCGTCCGCCGCGAACCTCACGATCCCAGGCCTGCTCATCGGGAGCAGCTTCTACCCGGTGACCTACCCGACCGCGACGTCCGCCGATGGGCTCTCGGCGTTCACCTTCACCGGCGGCCCCGCGAAGGTCACCGTGAACGGCAATCTCAGCTACACGCTCGGGACGCAGACGTCGTACTTCGTCCGGATCACGGCGATCGGAGCGGGGACGGTGGGCCCCGCGAGCGGCTGGCACAAGAGCGGCGAGACGCTCGCCCTGGAGGCGATCCCGGCGCCGCCCGACGTCTTCGCCGGATGGGTGGGGAGCGGGCCGCAGAACTACACCGGTACCGCGGAGAACGGATCGGTCCGGGTCCTCGGCCCGATCACGGAGGCTGGGACGTTCGTGGCGGCCGCCCCGAGCGCGACGCCGGCGTCGGGACTGTTCGCCTCCCCCACGACCGACATCGGACTCGGGGCGGCGGGCCTGGTCGCCGGGGTCGCGATTGGCCTCCTGGTGATCCGCAGCCGGCGCCGTCCGCCCGACCCGGCGCTCACGCCCGCGGAGCCTGATCCTGCCGCGCTCGGCGAGGCGAGCCCGCTCGATACACCGCCCCCCGAAGGGGAACCGTTCGGGGAGGAGCCCGGATGAGCCGAACGCCCGCGCGCCGGTGCAGCCCGCAGCTCCTCCCCTCCGGGTCCGCGCTTGCCACCGCCCTGCTCGTCGTCATGTTCGTCGGAGTGGGGCTGATGGTGCCCGTGACGACCGGGGCGACCCCGGCGTTGCCGCCCGCGGCGAGCCACCCGGCGCGGGGGAGCGCCCCGGTTCCGGGATACAGCGCGAGCCCCGTGGCCCCCGCCGCCTTCGGCGCCCCGGTGCCCCCGGCTCCGGTCGGCGGTAGTGTCCGCGGGACGTTCTTCAGTACCACGACCGTCCCGAACGCACCGTCGTCGAGCCAAGCATCGTACTACAACGTGAAGGTCAACGTCTCCAACGAGCCGTCGATCAATCTCACGTCGAAGGGAGTGCTCGCCGTCGCCTACACGGCGTACACGACGAAGGCGCCGTGTGCGGCGATGACCGCGAGCGCCCGCTCCGAGGTCGGGTTCGTCTCCTCGGCCGACGGTGGCAAGACCTGGATGTCGCCCCGGTATCTGGGGAACCCGGACTGCACGGCCGCGGGCCGGAACTTCTCGAGCGCGTGGGAGCCGACGCTCACGAGCCTCGCCAACGGAACGCTCGTACTCGCGTACGTCGAGTTCAACGTGACGAGCTCCGCGTTCTCCTACCTCCCGGAGACGTACTTCGGCCCGTCGAACAGCTCCTACGGCTACAACGTCCCGTACGACCGCCTCGTCGTGACCGAGAGCTACAACGGCGGCGGCGCGTGGACGCCACCGACCATCCTCAACACCTCGGTGAACAAGGGCCCGAACTACCTCCGCGGTTGGGCGCCGCTCCGTCCGTGGGCCGTTGCATCGGGGTCGACCGTCTACGTCGCGTGGGAGAACGCGACCCGGTCCCCCGGCTACGACACGAGCAGCTACCCGCCGAAGGGGATCGGATCGATGCAGGTCCACGTCGTCGCCTCGACGGACGGCGGCGCGACATGGGGGCCGGTGCACGACCTCCCCGTCTGGAGGGGTAACGGTCCCTCGGTCGCGATGAATCCGACCCTCGCGATCGGTGCCGGCGGAGCGCTCCTGGTCGCCTACACCACGAACGTGAGCTTCCGCTACCCGTGGATATTCCCGGGCGGGTACACCGTCTACTACGTCTTCACGGCGGACGTGGTCGTGGCGTCGTCGACCAACAACGGGAGCAGCTTCGCGGTGCACGCCGCGGCCACCGACGTCGCCCTCTGGGCCCAGTGGGCCAGCTTCGACTCTCCGTCGCCGCAGGTCGCGTACTCCGGCCTCCGCCACCAGGTCGTAGTGGCATTCTCGGCCCAGACGTACGTCGAATCGTGCGCGGCCTACTGCTCCGCGATCCAGGTCTACCAGACGTACGTCGCCAACTCCTCGACGCTCGGCGCGACGTGGAGCCCGTACCACCCGGCCCTTCCAAAGCTCGACGTCGGCGGCCTCCGTTCCTACTACCTCACGAACCCGTCGATCGCGATCGACGACGCGGGGGTCGTGCACCTCGAGGTTACGTTCGTCAACACCTCGGTCTGCCAGACCGGAACGTACGGCCAGGTCTGCGGCCCCCAGACGGAGCTCGCTGCGACATCGACCGACAACGGGGCGACGTTCGGCTCCCCACTCCTCTTCTCCGACACGGCGACCCCGTGGGGAGGCTTCGGCAGCCGGAACCCGGACGGCGAGTACGCGACCGTTGTCGCGGCGGGGAAGACCGCGATCTACGCATGGGTCCAGAACCTCTGCCCCACGTGGAAGACCGGGTGCAGTTGGCCCTCGAGCAACCCGGGGGTCACGACCATCGAGGTGTCGGTCCCGTACAAGGGTGGCGGCAGCAGTCTGACGTTCGTCGAGAAGGGTCTGCCGGCCGGTACGCATTGGGCCGCCTCGGTAATGGGGAACCCTGTCGCCGCGGTCGCTCCGAACTCCCTCACCCTCACTGGGATACCGCCGACCCAGAGCGTTCTCTGGAACATCACCCGCACCGACGACGGCTACGGCTACCAGTTCACCGGGAAGGTGAGCGCGAAATCGCCGGTGACGCTCGCGAAGAACCTCACGGTCTATGCGAACTACACCGAGCTCGTCCTCCTCGACCTCGAGACCGCCCCGACGCTCGTGAACTGGACCTCGACGTACTCGTACTGTTCGACCCAGCAGGGGTACCACTGGGACTACCCGTCGTGCTCGGAAGTGAACTACAACGTGACGCCGAAGCCCGGCGCCCACTGGGTGAAGCCGGGGACCTCGTTCAGCTTCAAGGTCACCCCCGCCCCCCTGTACTGCTCCGGTACCACCTGCTACGACACGAACGAGCTCAACCTCACGTTCAACTCGATCAGCGGCGCCGGCACCGGCTCGGTCAGCACGACCGGAATGTCCGTCTCCGGGGTCGCCCATCATCCGATCAACGAGACGGCGAGCTTCACCCTGAACGGCTGGTGCTACGTGGTCTACGGCGCGGCGGCGAACACGACCTACTGCTTCCCCGCGCAGGGCGCGGTCACGTTCGCGGAGACCGGGCTCCCGCGCGGCATCGCCTGGGCCGCGTCGGCCTGGAGCCAGGGCGGCGGGAACCTCACGACCAACCGGTCGACCACGCCGTTCGTCTCGGTCGCCGGGAACGGGACGTCGGGCCTGATCAACTTCGCCGCCTGGACCGTGCCGGCGGGGGGAGGCAGGTTCTGGGTCCCGCGGACGGACCCGGCGAGCCCCGTCGAGCTCCCCGGTCAGTCGCTCGTCCAGGTGTCGTACACGCTGGAGTCCCCCGCCAACCAGAGCTTCGGGCTCGAGATCGGCGAGAGCGGGCTCCCGAACGGGACCGCCTGGTCGCTCACGCTCGACCGCACGATGTACGGCGAGCGGACGACCCAGGGTTCGTTCCAGGCCGCCGGCGGCGAACACTCACTCAACGCGTCGCCGGTGTACCTCCCCGACGGGACCGGATTCGCCCCGGCGTCGGTCGTCGTCGTCCCGCTCGTCGAGAACGCGAGCGCGACGACCGTCGGACGCCTGCCGTTCGCGTCGCTCGCCCTCAACGGCACGACGTTCGTGACGGTCGAGTACGCCCCGGTCTACTGGGTCGCCGTCGACGCGTCGCGGGGCGGCAGCGTGAGCGCGTCGAGCCTCTGGGTCGGCTCGGGCGCGGCCCAGTCGTTGACCGCCTACGCCTCGACCGGCTTCCGCTTCTCCGGCTGGTCCGGTTCCGGCCCCGGGAGCGTCACGTCGTCGGCCCCGACGATCACCGTGAAACCGCTCGGACCCCTCCATGAGTCCGCGACGTTCGTCCCGCTCCCGCCCGCGACGTTCAACGTCTCGGTGAACCCGATCGGGCTCCCGGCCGGTGTCGGCTTCGCGATCGGCCTCGGGGGCCGGGCCTTCGGCGGGGTCGGGCAGTTCACGATCACGGGGGTCGCGAACGGAACCTACGCCCTCGCCCTCCCGTTCGCCTACCTGAACGCGACCGACCGCACCCGCTTCGTGCCGACGCTCGGCTCGACCACGTTCTCCCGTACCGCGTCGGGCGCGCTCGTCATCACCACGGACGGCTCGCTCGTCCTGAACTTCGCCGCTCAGTACCTCCTCATGGTCGGGGCGACCGGGAACGGGACCGTGTCGCCCGGCCCGGGGAGCTACTGGACGAACGCGGGCGCGTCGGTCGCCTTCACCGCGACGCCGCAGTACCACTACCGCCTCGCGGCGTGGAACGGGAGCGGGAACGGTTCGGTCAACGCGCGCACCCTGCAGGTCACGCTCCACGCGCACGGGCCGATCTGGGAGACGGCGCAGTTCGTGTGGGCGACGAAGCTTCCCACGCTCGCCTTCGCCCTCACCGTGCGGGAGGGCGGGCTCCCGAATGGAGCGTCGTGGAACGTAAGCGTGGGATCGACGGGAGCGAGCGCCCACTCGAGTTCGCTGGTGGTCGGGGGGCTCAACGGAACGTACGTCGTCGAGGTCCCGCCGGTCGTCGTGGCGCCGGGAGTCCGCTACGTCGCGCCGTCGAGCAGCGCCCTCACCGCCCAGGTGACGTCGAACACGACCGTCTGGGTGAACTTCACCGAGGAGTTCGCTCTCTCCGTGATCCCGTCGTGGGGCGGCACGACGTCCGTCAACGGCACGGCGTGGGAGGCGCCCGGCTCGGTCGTCACGCTCTCCGCCGTACCCGCCGCCGGCGCCCGGTTCGTCGGCTGGAGCGGGAACGGGGACGGGGGGGTGAACTCCTCCGAGGTCTCGGTTTCCGTGACGGTCTCGGGACCGGTCAGTGAGACGGCGTCCTTCGCGCCGGTCTATCCCGCCGCGAAGACGGCCAACGCGTGGGCCGGGGCGCCGCTCGGGATCGGGCTCCTCGCCGGTCTCGCCGCGGTGGGCGTCGGAGTGGGGGTTGCCATCGGTCGTCGCCGGCCGTCTCCGCCGGGACCTGCCCCCGCGTGGACCGACGAAGGGTCGGCGGGCCCCTCGACGGATGACGGTGTCGAATATCCTTTCGACGAGCTGGCGGAGGAACCGGGCGCGGCCGCGGTCGATTCCGACGTCGATTCCGAGCCGGCGAACTAGTACCCTCCGAACCGATCGTCCGATACGTCCGGACGGGGCGTAATCCCATCGTTCGGGGGCCGATTCTCCGTCAGCCGGCGGCTAAAGGTATTTAGACCGGGGGCCGGCTCGTAGAGGTTTATGTCCTACGCCAGCCCGGGCTCCGCCGCGACCGTTCGCCGAACCCTCCCGCACCTGCGCCTGATCGTGCTGCTGGTCGCCGTCGCGGCCGCGCTACCGGTCGGGTTATTCGTCGCGGGAGGCCCGTCGCGCCCGCACGCGGCGACGCCGTCGGTCGGCATCCGTGCGGAGGCCATCTCCGTACCGGCTCCGGCCCTCGCGCCGCGACCGTCGCTCGCCGGTGTCAACGGCACCTTCTTCCAGAACACCAGCAGCTTCTCCCAGGTGCCTTCCACCAGCCAGATCTGCAACGGGCCCGCGACGTTCCTGTGGTGCTACGCGGAGTCGCAGAGCCCGTCGCTCGTGAACCTCACGAACGGCCACCTCGGGATCGGCTTCAGCGAGATCACCGGCTACAACACGTCCGGCTGCGCGTTCGCGAACCAGACCGCGAGCCGCGTCCTCTTCGCCAACTCCTCGAACCAGGGCGTATCGTTCGGGACGCCCCTCTATATCTCGAGCCCGTGCCCGTACGAGCAGCAGTTCGATCCGGCGTTCGCCCTGGGGGGCCACGGGGTCGTCGACGGCGTCTTCGTCGAGGCGAACGTCTCCCTGGGCAGGTTCGCGCCGTACATCTCGACCCCCCGGTTGAGCCTCGCCCAACCGTACGGCAACATCCTCGCCTTCACGAACTCGACCACCAACGGCTCCTCGTTCGCGACCGCGAAGGGGCTCGTCTTCGGCAACGTGAGCCGCCCCGCGATCGCGACGTTCGGCAACACGATCTACGTCGTCTACGAGAACCTCACGAACACCTCCGCCGTCCTCCCCGGCACCTACAGCGGCGACCCCGTCAGCGTGAACCTCGTGTACTCGGCCGACCAGGGAACGACCTGGCACGGACCGTACCTCCTCCCCGGGCTCAACGCGACCGAGAACCACACCTCGTACTCCCCATCGATCACGCTCCTGGCCGGCGGGAAGATCGCCGTCGCCTACGCGACCAACCGCGCCTGCCTACTCCGGACCGGGTTCTGCACGGGCGTCTACGGGGAGTCGATCGTCGTCGACGAATCGAGCGGGAACGGGACGACGTGGCTCGGACTCCACACCGTCGCCCCGATGGCCCTCGAACCGGGCCTCGGCTCCTACAGTTACTATCAGGGAGGGTACCTGCAGTACCTTTGGGAGTACGCGCCGACCACCGCCATCGCCTACGACCCCACATCCGGGAACCTCTACGTCGCCTACACCGGAGCCCTGAACGCCGGAGCGACGAGCTACGCGTTCTACAATTACACCCAGAGCTCGGTGTTCACCGCCGCCTCGACGAACGGGGGGACGACCTGGAGCAGCCGGCTCGCGAGCCTGTCGGAGTCGTTCTACCAGCAGTACCCCCTTGGCGGAGGGTCGTACAACCCGTCGCTCGCGGTGCACGCGGGGACCGTCTTCCTCGCCTACACCTACTTCAACGACACCTACCAGACGTGCGGTCTCCCGAGCGTGCTCGCCCACTCGTACTCCGAGTGGCTCGCCCACAGCGCGGACGGCCTCAACTGGTCGAGCCCGTGGAACCTCGCCATGTCGATCAACGGCGCGGGGTACTGGACGTACGACGGCTGGACGTCGTCGATCGCCTTCTCGGCGACGGGCGCCCCCATCGCGGCGTACGCCCTCACGCTCCAGTCCACGTACCCGAACTACGTGCAGCGCGAGACCTTGCAGGTCGCGACCGTCTGGTCGGGGACGACCGTGCCCGTCACGTTCCGCGAGAGCGGCCTCGCCCCGCTCACGAGCTGGGGCTTCGCCGTCGGCGGCAACTTCTTCACGACCACGGCAGCGAGCGTGACCGTCCTGGACGTGCCGAACGGCGCGGCCGTGATGGTGAACGGCTCAGGGAAGGCGACGGTCGTCGCCTACGAGACGATCTTCACGACCCTCACGTCGCCCGAGATGACCTCGTTCACCGCTCCGGGGAACTTCACGTTCCAGTACGGTACCCTCGTCGGCTGGTCGCTCAGCCTCCAGCCGTACGACGTTCCGAACTTCTATCTCTCGTTCTACAACACGTCCGGCACGGGGATCAACTGGTACCTGTCCTGGTACACGTACCTCAACGGGGGCACCCACTACACCAGCTCGTACGGCTGTCCGTTCCCCTGGTTCCTTCCGAAGGGGACGACCATCACTCTGGGGCCGAACCTGTACACGCCGCCGTTCGTGACGACGTACTACGCGTACGGGTCGACGGTATCGTACTGGAACGGTACCGGGAACGGCAACTTCACGGGCAGCGGACCGACCGCCCAGTTCACGATGAACAGCCCGATCAACGAGACCGCCTGGGCACTCCCCGTGGGGGAGTACAACGTGAGCTTCTCGGCGAGCGGGCTCAAGCCGACGTCCACCTACTCCTTCCAGTTCAACCAGAAGAGCTTCTCCGCACCGGCCACGTCGAGCGTCACCGCGGCGAACGTCACCACGGGGCCCCACTGGGTCACCGCGATCGCCGCGACCTCCTCCGCCGCGAGCTGGCAGTATTTCGGAACCCCGGCGACCGGGAACCCGGTCGATGTGCCGACCCAGACGCAGGTGCTCCTGAACTTCTCCTACGTCAACATGGGCTCGCCCGCCGGCGTCGTCCACTTCCACGCGAACGCGTTCCCGAGCGGCACGGTCTGGCGATTCGCCTTCAACGGGACGGTCTACAGCTCGAGCACGCCGTGGATCAACATCACCACGCGGAGCGGGGTCTTCTCGACCGCCGCCTACAGCGCGACGGCGTCGAACGCCAGCGTCGGCTACGCGCCGACCGGGGTCCCGGCCCGCTGGAACGTCACGGCCGGCTCGACGTACCTCGTGAACTTCACGAACGCCTACCACCTCGCGGTCTACCCCGGCTCCGGCGGCACGGTGAGCCCGTCGACCACCTCGTACTGGCTCGCCCCCGGGACCGTCGTCTGGCTGAACGCCACGCCCGCCTCGGGCTACCGGTTCACCGGCTGGGCCGGACTCGGAAGCGGATCGTACACGGGAACCAACTTCACGGCGAAGGTCACGGCGAACGGACCGATCTCCGAGAGCGCCACGTTCGCGGCCCTGCCCGGCGCCCGGTTCAACCTGACGTTCGTCCAGTCGGGCCTGCCCGTCGGTACGCTCTGGACGGTGTACCTGAACGGGGTCGGCTACTCGTCGACCGCCGCGAACCTGACGGTCCCGCACGTGTATTCATGCGTCGTCTCGGGCGCCTCGGGGACGTACGCGCTCACGGTCCCGTACACCCAGATGAACAGCGGGACGAACGTCACGCGGTTCGTCCCGACGAGCCCGCCCGCGACCGCCTGCGGCGGGACGACGGTGAGCCTCGCCTACACCCCCCAGTACCTCCTCACGATCGAGGCCGGTAACGGGGGGAGCGTCTCGGCCGCCGTGGGGCGATCGCTCACCACGAACGGCACCTACGTTCCGTCCGGCGCCGCGGCGGTCATCCAGGCGACGGCGTCGACCGGCTACCAGTTCCTCGGTTGGACCGGCACCGGAGCGGGCAGCTACACGGGGACCACGACCCCCCAGACGATCTACCCGGGCGGCCCGGTGACCGAGGTCGCGGCGTTCGCGCTGATCCCGCCGACCCCGAACCCGAAGTACACCGTGACGTTCACCGAAACCCCGGCGTTCCCCGCCGGGACCCCGTGGGAGGTCGTCCTGAACGCGACCGTCTACACCTCGACCGGTTCCACGCTGAACGCGACCGGGGTCGGCGTCGGCAGCTACTCGCTCTCGGTCCCGACCGCGACGAGCGCGGACGGCCTGACCGAGTGGAAGGCGACGAACGCTCCCGGGAAGGTCTCCGTCCCCGGGACGCTCGCGGTCGCGCTCACCTTCGCGGCGAGCTTCTACGTGAAGATCGTCGCGGTCGGGCCGGGCTCCGTCACCGGCGCGTCGGGCTGGTACGCCGACGGGGCCCCCCTCACGATCACCGCCACCCCGACGCCTCCCGACGTGTTCGCGGGCTGGAGCGGGACCGGGACCAACGCGTACACGGGCACTTCGGCCGCTCCTCCCACGATCACCGTGAAGGGACCGCTCACGGAAGTGGCGACGTTCGTCCCGCCGGCGCCGGCGGCCCAGGCGACCTCGAGCGTCTTCGGCTCGACCTCGCTCCTGCTCGGCCTCGCGCTCGTGGGCGCGGTCGTCGGCCTGGTGGTCGGTCTCCTCGTCGCCCGCATGCGGCGCGGCGGCGGACCGCCCTCGGGCGACGAGACGCCCCCGGCCGAGGCACCGACGCCCGGTGACGTCCCGATGCCCGACGACGGCATGCCGTCGGTCCCCGAGCCGGACGACACCGGCCCTGCGCCGCCGGACTGGTCGGAGGGCGACGCCCCCGAAGGAGGCGGCGCATGACGGCGCACCGACTCCCCGGGCTCCGCGGACCCACTGGGCGCCGCGCCGTGCTCCTGATCGCCGCGGTCGCGACGACGCTCCTGATGGCCGCTCCGATCGGAGCGACCGCGCTCGGGAGCCACCGCGCGCCGGCCCCTCCTACCCCGACGGCGGCCGTGGTGGCCCACGGGGGGAGTGTGCCCCGGGCCGCGGCCCACCCGTCCTCGGCCTACGCTCCCGCCGCGCCGGTGCTCGGCCCACCGCCGGCCACGGGACGGGGGACGTTCTTCACGACCAGCTTCGCGACGCAACCGGCCCCCGCCCACCAGTACTGCCCGGCCGGTGGCGCCGGCTGTCTGAACGCGACGAACAGCCCGGTGATCAACCTCACTTCGACGGGTGTGCTCGCGGTCGCCTACACCGCCTACGACAACCAGACCGCCTGCGCGAACGTCACGAACTACGCGGCGACGCTCGTCGGCGTCACGGTCTCGCGGAACGGCGGGGGCACCTGGTCGGCGCCGACGTACCTCGGGAACCCCGACTGCACGGTCGCGAACGACTACCCGAGCGCGTGGCAGCCGAGCCTCACGAGCCTCGCCAACGGCACGCTCGTCCTCGCGTACATCGAGTACAACACGACGAAGGGGTCGATCCTCCCGGGCTTCTTCTACACGAGCGATTACGCCTACGGCGGCTACTACGGCGACCTCTTCTCGGTCCGGTTCGACCGGCTCGTGCTGAGCGAGAGCTACAACGGCGGAAGCAGTTGGACGACCCCGATCGTCCTCAACAGCTCGTCGAACCCCGGCCTGAACGCCTCGGCGTACGGGCCGGCGCGGCCGTGGGTCACCGCGGTCGGTCAGACCGTCTACGTGACGTGGATGAACTACACCCAGGACCTCACGCTCTCCAACACCGGCTCCTCCGCGGTCCATCTCAAGGTGTCGATCGACGGGGGACGGACGTTCGGCGCCGCGATCGACCTGACCACCGTGAGGGGGTCGTCGTTCTCCTTCGCGATGAACCCGTTCGTGGCGATCGGCGCGGCCGGTGAGCTGCTCGTCGCCTACGTGACGAACGTCACCTTCTGGTCGACCCTGTGCGGGGGTCCCTCCAATGCGAGCTGCTTCGGCGACCAGTGGACGGCGGACGTGGAGCTGGCGACCTCCACGAACAACGGGAGCACCCTCGTCTACCATGCCGCGGCGCGGCAGGTGATCGTGGCCCCGTTCCGGTTCGGTCCGTTCCACGACCCGTCGCCCCAGGTCGTCTACGCGAAGGCGACGCACCAGCTCCTCGTCACCTTCTCGGCCGCGTACTTCGCGCGCGCCTGCTACTTCTACGGCTGCTACCCGACGCTCGATTACCAGGCGTACATCACGAACTCCTCGAACGGCGGGGCGACGTGGGCGCCGGCCCACTTCATCGCCCCGAGCCTCGACTCCGCCGGATACGCGAACTCCGTCTACAACCCGTCGATCGCGGTCGACGCCGCGGGCCGCGTCCACGCGGAGATGACCTACGTCAACGGCTCGATCGCCGGGACGTACATCTACGGCACGACGTACGGCGCCCAGCAGCAGTGGTATGCCGTCTCGCTCAACAACGGCACGTCGTTCGGTGCGCCGATCCTGATCTCCGACAACTCCTCGGTCACGCCGTACTTCCCGGACGGCGAGTACGATACGCTGCTCACGGCCGGCAATGAGGTGTACATCGCCTGGACGCTCGACGACTGCTTCCACCCCGCCACGTCGTACTGCTTCTGGCCGTACGGGAACGGCGGCGGCGTCGCGCAGGTGGCGTTCTCGACGCTCTTCCTCGGCGCGGGCGCCTACCTCAACTTCACCGAGAGCGGCCTCACGGCCGGCACCGTCTGGTCGGCGAGCGTGATGGGGAACCTCCGCTCGGCGGTCGCCCCGGCCGCGCTCTCGGTCGCCGGCGTCCCGGTCGGGGAGAACATCACCTACAACGTCTCGAACCCGGCCGCGGGCTACGGGCTCCGCTACTTCGGGGTCCTCGCCCCGCCGCCGCCGACGACGCTCACGGCGTCGACGACGGTCACGGACACGTTCACGGAGCAGGTGCTCGTCAACATCACGACGGTACCGTACATCCCCGGGAACTCCCCGCTCACCACCTACTGCGGGAACCTGGTCTGGAACAACCCGGACTGCTCGATGATCAACTACAACATCACCCCGAACCCCGGCCCGGACTGGGTCAACAAGGGGACGTCGCTCACCCTGAACGTCACCAACCGCAGCATGTCGTGCGTCTACGTCGGCGGCTGCTACTTCCAGGAGCTGAACCTCTCCTGGGTCTCCTGGAGCGGGAGCGGGTCGGGGAGCTCGAACACGACCGCCAACTTGACGCGCGTCACGGCGAACGCGCCGATGAACGAGACCGCGAACTTCGTCCTCACCGGCTTCTGCCAGTACGATACGTACGGCGGTCCCAAGATCCAGTGCTGGAAGCAGAACGCGTCGCTCCTCTTCCACGAGAGCGGGCTCCCGAAGGGGACCGCCTGGAACGTCACCCTCTCGGGGAGCGGCGTCACGACGACGCTCCAGTCGACGGGCTCCTGGCTCGTGGCGGCGTCGCCCGCGACGTCGGCGACGGTCGGCTTCACCGTCTGGACGATCCCGGCCGGCAGCTCCGGCTACTGGGTCCCCTCGACGGACCCGATCTCCCCGGTGTATGCTCCGACCGCGGGGATCGTCTCCGTCACCTTCCGCCTGGTCGCCTCGCTCGCCGGGTCGAGCTTCCCCTTGACCGTGAACGCGAGCGGGCTCCCCGCGGGCACGGCCTGGTCGACGACGATCGGGGCGAACGCGTTCGGCGTCACCGGTACGAGCGCGAACTTCACGGTTGCCGGCGGGACGTACTCGGTCGGCGGAGCCCCCGTCTACCTTGAGAACGGAACGGAGTACACGGCCACCACGGTCGTCGTGACCCCGCTCCTCCTCAACAGCACGAGCTCCTCGGGCGCGGCGCCGTACTCGTTCACCGTGAAGTCGCCGACGCTCGTGACCGTCGTCTACGTCGAGAGCTTCCTCGTGACCGCCTCCGCCGGCGCGGGGGGGAGCGTCACGCTCGCCTCGCAGTGGGTCGCCTCGGGCGGCTCGGTCGCGATCACCGCCCGCCCGAACGCCGGCTACTCCTTCGTCGGCTGGACCGGAACGGGCTATGGCGCCCTCAGCGGCAACGCTCCGACGATCACCGTCGTCCCGGCCGGGCCGGTGAACGAGCTCGCCGAGTTCGCGCCGATCCCGGCGAAGACGTGGCTCGTGAACGTCACGGAGACCGGGCTTCCCCCGACCGTGGCCTACAGCGTCGGCTTGGGCCCCCTCACGCACAGCGGGCGGGGCGCCTTCCAGATCACGACGGTCGCGAGCGGCACGTACGCGCTCACGCTGCCGATCGTCTACCTGAACGGTACCAATACGACCCGTTGGCTCCCCTCGCTCTTCGCGACGTCGTTCACCCAGCCGACCGCGGGGAACCTCTCGATCGCCACGAACGGGTCGATCGTGGTCGCCTTCGCCGAGCAGCATCTGCTCACGGTCGGCGCGACCGGGCCCGGCACCGTGTCGCCGCTCGCGGGCACCTACTGGGAGGCCGACGGCGCGGCGGTCGCGCTCACCGCGACCCCGGTCGGCCGCAGCCAGTTCGTGAGCTGGAACGGGACGGGCGACGGCGCCGTCTCGGGGAGCGCGCGTTCGCTCACGGCCCACGTGAACGGGGCGGTCATCGAGACCGCCGAGTTCCTGCGGCTCCCGACGCCGCCGCCCCAGCTCTACCACCTCAGTGTGACCGAGACCGGGCTACCCCCGGGGGCGGCGTGGAGCGCGAACGTCGGGCTCGCGGGGGCGAGCTCGACGGGCACGACGGTCACGATCGCCGGGCTCAACGGCAGCTACACCCTCGTCGTCCCGCCCGTCGCGGTGGGCGCGGGGGACCGGTTCGTCGCGGATGCGACCTCGGGGAGCTCCTCGAGCCCGGTCACGGTGACGGCGAACGGCACGGCCACGGTCGCCTTCGTCGAGCAGTTCCAGGTGACCGTCGCTTCGAGCGTCGGCGGCTTCGCGACTCCGGCGGGCGCGACGTGGGTGACGAAGGGGAGCTCGCTCGCGCTGACCGCGACCGCGGCCGCCGGATACGTGTTCGCCGGTTGGGTGTCGACGGGACACGGCAACTACTCGGGCGCCTCGACGACCCCGACCGTCGCCCCGACGGGCGCGGTCACGGAGTACGCGCAGTTCACGCCCATCTACCACCCGGCGCCCGCGGTCGCCTCCTCGAACGGCGCGCCGCTCGCCTTCGGCCTGCTCGCCCTGCTCGCGATCGTCGGCTTCGCCGTCGGCTACCTCGCGTTCCGCCGGCGCGGTCGGCCCCCGACCCCCACCGGCGGGGCCGCGCCGCTCCAGCCGTGGGAGGAGCCGCCGGCCGAGGGCGGCGGCGCCGCGGAGTAGCCGGGCGGCGCGCCTAGTTCGCGGAGACCGCGCCGGGCGCGGGGCTCGAACCCGCCGCGATGAGCGGCCGGTAGACCCACGCGTGGAGCGCGACCGTCGAGGCGAGGAGCCGGACCCGGCTCTCGGGGGAGCCGGCGTCGGCGACCGCTCCCGCGGCGAAGTCGAAGGCGGAGGCGGGAAGCCCGCAGACGAGCCCGAGCCCCAAGGCGGAGAGCTCGCTCTCGGTCGGGGCGAGCTTGCGGACGCGCGCGATCTCGGTCGCCTTCGCAACCCAGTGGGCGATCTCGTGCGCGGCGAGGCTCGTGCGGACGGCGAGCATCGCGGCCGGGGTGAGTGGCTGAGGGAACCGGGCCGCGAGCGCGGCGCCGATCTCCCGGGTGCGCGCGATATCCTGGGCCGGGTCGGCGCGGACGGTCGCGAGATAGCTCGCGGCGAGCGTCGCATCGCTGGAGGAGGTGGCCCCCAAACCCTGGCGGAATCCCTCCGCGAGGCTCAGCACGATCCCGGTATCGGCGTTCACCCCGGTCAGCATCGCGGCCGCCTCGTCGTTCGGGATCGCGGAGCGGAGACGGTGGAACGCGTCCAACCGGGGGCGGCCGTCGGCCGGAGCGGTGAGCAGGAGGAGCGTACCGGCCGTGACCGCGGAACCGCGTTCCCCTTGGGATTCGCGGATCCTCTGCACCGTGTTCATGATCGGGGCGTAGATGCGGTCGATCCTCGCCTCGGCGGCGTTCAGGAGCTCGGCCGCGAGGAGTCGGTCGCGCGGGTCCCCGCCCATCACTTCGACCGAGCCCCAGACGTTGCGGAACTCCTCGGCGAGCTGTTCGGGGGTCTCCCGGCGGTTGGCCAGCCCGATCGCTACCGGGCGCAGCAAGGGGAGGGCATCGACCGGCGCTACCGGACCGAGCTCCGCCAGGAAGTACTCGGCCGTCTTCGCGACGCTGTCGAGCTCCGTGAGGAGGCGGCCCATCCCCTCGGAGACCGCCGTCAGCGACTGCGCGTCGGCGCGGTAGCCGATGACGTTGAGCTCGCTGAGCACGTGCTCACCGATCGCGGTGAGCTGCGGGGCGCCCGGTGAGCCCGAGACCGCCCCGTGCGACTCGAGCGCCTTCCACACGTCCGGGTCGGGAGCGTCCGGGTGCCCGGATCGCGCCGAATCCAGGTAGGCGCGTACCTCGCCGCAGAGGACATCACGCAAGGCCGGCTCCGATAGGCCGGCCGTTACTTAGACCTGCCTCCGGACGGGGAGGAGGACGGGGCGCTACCCGGCGCCGACGCCCTGCTTCGACTTGCCCTTGTCGGGGTCGTTCGAGATCGAGCCGGGGGTGCCGGAGGCGCCCCCGCGGATGTTCTTCGCCACGAACGAGCCGATGATGAGGAACATGAGCGAAACCACGATCGCCACGGCGATGACCGCGTCGATCGGGACGTTCGCCGTCGCGGTGTTGGTGAGCCCGGAGCCGATGAACGGGACGGGCTTGGGGCCGAGCCACGTGAAGATGCCCCAGGTGATCCCGATGAACGTCACCGTGATCATCGAGTCGCCGACGCTATGGGGATAGTTCTCGGACAGGTCGCCGTGACGGATCGCGAGGTAACAGAACATCACGATGAGCGTGATCACGAGGACGTACGCCAGGAAGACGCCCAGCGCGAGGTACAGCACGGCGAACACGGCGAGCGCGATCGCATAGAGCGGAACGTCCATCGCGAGTCCTGTCCGGCGCGGAGCACCTGGAGGACGGACTTAAACCTCTCGGCCGCCGAACCCCCGACCGCGCGTGAAGTATAGGCGTCGTGGGGTCCGGGAGCGTGGGAGCCGCCGGGTACGACATCGATACGCCGTCCCGACGGCGGTGTGGGTGGGCCGTATCTCAGGAGAAGGTATATCGCCGAATCCCGCTCGATTGGCGCTTGTGCCGCCGCGGAACCGCGCGATTTCGAGCGCGCGCTCCTCGGCGAAGATGATGACGTCGAAACATGGACCTCCGGCACCTGCGAACCCCCGACGCTATCCGATCGGTATCACGATGCCGCGGAGCCTCACCTTCTGGCTTGCGATGGCGGTGATGGCGGTCCCGACCGTGGCCGGTTTGGGCGCCGCCTCGGGGAGCCTGGTCGCTCCGACCAGCGGGTCGCAGGTGACCCTCTCGCTCGGCCACGGGCCGAGCGCCCCCGCTCGGTACACCGCCGGGGCGCCGGGCATGCTCCCCGGAACGGTCTCCTCGATCGGCTCGACGGTGGCAGGCCAGCTCACGTCCCAATGGCTTGTCTCCCAGCATCGGTGGGCCGAGCACAATGCGTCGCTCGCCCGGCCGTCGTCCGGCGCCGCGGCGCCCGCCGCGCGTCCCCTCACCGTCACGATCCCGACCGGGACGTTCACCGGTCGCGTTCTCAACTCCTCGAGCCTCCAACCGCTCCAGGGCGCCACCGTCGAGGCGTACTCCGTTGGTGGGGCGATATGTCCCGCCACGACGTGCGCGCCGGTCTCGACGAACTCCACGGGCTACTACTCCGCGACGTGCCCGGTCGGTGCCGACTACATCACGGCCGCGCTGCCGTGGTACCTCCAGAACGTCACCTACGGGACGTGCCGGCTGGCGACGATCGTCAACCTCGGCACAACGTACCTCGTCGCGGAAGGAAAGCTCGAGGGGACCGTGCGCAGCGCGGCCCCGGGGCATCCCGCGATCGCCGGAGTCTACGTCACGACGCTTTCGCGGGATGGGACGACCCCCGGAAACCCCAGCACGACCACCGACGCCTACGGCAACTTCCTCGTAGCGGTCCCGCCGCTGCCCTCGAAGGTCAGCTTCGGGCCGGGCCCCGATTTCCTCGGGAACTTCACGTGGGCGAACGCCACGCCCGGGCACGTCTATCAGATCGGGACCATCTATCTGCTGCGGCTCGTCGAGATCCGCGTCCAGGCGTACAGTCGCGCGACGGGGAACGCCCTCCCCGGCCCGACCGCGGTCCAGGCATGCAGCGCGCTCACCAACGTCTGCCTTCCCGACGGACCGACCTCGTTCTCCGGCTGCACGGTGGCGCTCGCCGTCCCGGGCCCCACCTTCATCCACGTCAAGGTCAACAACTACCTCGAGAACATCACCAACATCGGCTACGTCCCCGAGCTCGCGCCGGGCACCGCCTATCCGTCGAGCGGTTGCCTCAAGGTGTTCACCCTCCCCCTCTCCTCCGCTACCCTCTACGTCGCGATCTCGCACCTCGCCGGGACGACGTACCCGTGGGCGTCCGGTCTCTACTCCGTCTCGATCGCCGGACTCAACGGCTACAGCGACGGGGTCTACAACCCGATCACGACCAACGTCTCGGAGACCGTAACGATCACGGGCTGCCTGGGAGCGATCGCGAAACCGGTGGTCGTCCCCGTCTTTCCGCTCCACAATTCGATCACCGTGGCGCCGGACACCACCGGCGTCTGCACCGGGGGTCCACCCGGTGGCTGGCCGATCCCGGGGGATATGCCGGTCTGGGGGAACACCACCTGGGTGACCGCGCCGCCCGAATCGCAGGCGAACGGGACGGCGTACGATAACCTCACCCCGGGAACGTATGTCTACGGTCACGTCTACGTCGAGGGTCCCAAGGGCCCGACCGCTCCGACCCACGCGTTCCAGGTCGCGGCGTACTCGACCGACTATCCGACCCTGACTCAGGATCCGTACGCGGTCGGGATCAGCGGCTGGACGTGCAGCCAGAGCCAGACGGCCGACGGCTTCTGCGTCCCCGTTCCCCCCGGGCATTACCTCCTCAAGGCGGCCTCCGCCGGATACTATCCGAACTGGACGTGGGGGTGGAGCGAGAACTTCTGCTGCAACAAGACGCAGACGACGTCCTCGAACACCATCACGCTCGGCAAGCTCTCCGACCGCCACGTCCAGTCGATCAACCTGACCCCGGAAGGGGCGGTCCACGGTAACGCCTACATCGCGGGGACGAAGCTCGGACCGACGTTCGGCTCCGTCGCGGCGTGCTCCACCGTCTCTTCGGGCTCGCTCATCCCGTGCTCGTACGCGGTCGTCTTTTCCGGAGGGGCGTTCTTCGACCCGGCGCCGCTGGGGTGGGACGCGATCACCGTCTCCGCCTCAGGATACTCCCAGAACACCGTCTGGGCGTACGTCACCGGAAACGACTCCGTTGGGAACGTCTCCCTCACTCCGCTCGCCACCGTCACGGGCCGCGTGATCGGCCCGCACGGACTCCCGATCTACCAGGCGAACGTCCATTACTGTATGGTCGTGGCGACCGACTCCTGCACCACCGGCGGCGCCGGCCAGGTGCTCGGGGCGGGCCAGACCGCCACCGATGGGACGTACAACGGCACGCTGCCGGGCGGCTGGCTCCCGTGGGCGACGTACGCCATCTCGGTGAGCGCGAGCGGCTATTCGACGGACTGGGCGTGGGTGAACGCCACCCCCGGCGCGTCGTCGACCGTCCCCACGCTGACCCTCTTCCCGACCGGCAGCAACAGCTCGAGCCTCCTGACCGCGCACGGCGCGTTCGGCTCCTCCGGCTCGAGCGCCTCGGGCGTTTGGTTCAACGGACGCGTCGTCGACGCGTTGAACGGGGCCGGGATCTCCGGCGCGGTGGTCCAGGCCGTCACGCTGGACGGGGCGAACAGCTACCAGTTCACGGATGGGACGAACACCGGCGGGTTCTACAACGGCTCGGCGCCCCCCGGGCTCTACACGGTCAACGTGTCGTTCCCCGGGTACTACCCGAAGTCGGTGTTCGTGAACGCCTCCCAGGCCGGAGTCGTCAACCTCCCGACGATCGAGCTCGACACCCTCGGTTGGGTGACCGGCCGCGTGGTGATCAACTCGTTCCTTTACGACCCCGTCCGCTACCAGGACCTCACCGACCGCTACGGGCTCGGCCCGGGGATCGGGACCGGCGTCCAATCGTGCAAGAGCGACGGGGCGGGCTGCGGGATCTCCGCCTATGCGAACCTGGGGGGCTTCTTCAACGCCAGCGGGAGCCCGGGCGGTGCGCTCCACATGCTCCGCGTCGTGGCGGCCGCGTTCGGCGGCGGGAGCGGCAGCGTCCAGGGTGGTTTCGTCCAGAACCAGACGCCGTACAACGCCTCGGGGAACTTCACGAACGTCGGGACCCCGTCGTACATGGACCTCTTCGGCGAGGTGCAGGGACTCCTCTACGACGGCAGCGATCGCTCCGGCACCGGGATCCTCGACCTCCCGGCCCGCTGGGCGCAGGGCTCCGTCCAGGTGAACGCCGGCAACCGGTCGGGAACGGCGACGGTTCCCCTCACCGTCGGAGGCGGGGGCAACTACGGCGCATTCCTTCCGGGCGGGGGGAAGGCGTTCTCCACGTTCGTGGCCGCGAGCCAGCCCTCGGTGTTCGTGCAGAACCAGACGCGGCCGCCGCTCGGCCTCCGGATTTCGGACGTCTCCCAGGTCCCGGTCATCAACATGACCCACTTCGGCTACGCCGACGTCAACATCGTCGACACGGCGACGGGCCTCGGGGTCCCGTACCTCCCGGCGAGCGCCCTCTCCGTCAATAAGACGACGGGCGTCAGCCTGACCTCCTCGGGGTCGTTCGACCTCGCGAACTTCGCCGGCCAGCTCAACATGACCGCGCCGCCGGAGCGGAACGTCGTCTTCACCTTCGGCCCGGGTAACGACTTCAACAACACGACCGCGAAGGCGTGGGTGAACGCGAGCAAGACGACGCTCCTCAACTCGACCGACGGCCGGACGGTCGGTACGCTCCTCGTCCCGAGCTGGGGCTCGGTCGCGAGCCTCGACGTGAACAACACGACGAGCCCGAGCCTCGTCACGATCCTCGACCAGGCGAAGCAGTGGCCGCTACCCGGAACCGTCGTCACCGCCTCGAGCACCGTTCCGGGGCTCTCGGGAACCGGAACGGCCTCCAACTGGGCCGGGCAGTTCTTCACGGACGCCCCGATCGGTCCGAAGGACACGGTCCTCTTCGTCCACCCCGCGTACAACCGCAATGAGACGACGCTCGCGATCCACACCGGGCAGCACGTGATCTTCCGGACGGTCAACATGACCGGCTACGGCGTCGTCGAAGGCCGGGTGGTCTCCTATCCCGGTGGCCTGCCGGTCCAGGGCGCCTCCGTCACCGTCTGCGTGCCGCGGACGAACAACTGCGGCCAGAGCACGACGAACTTCTCGGGCGTCTACTGGGTCGCGGCGCCGCCGGGCCCCCGGGACACGATCACCGTGAGCGCGCTCGGTTACGTCGACAATTCCACGACGGTCGTGAACCTCTGCTCGGACTGCTTCACGGGGATCGGCACCATCACGGTGACCCTCTTCGGCTCGGTCTCGGGGATCGTGATCGGCACCCCGTCGGGCTCGGTGCTCGACAACGCGACCGTGAGCCTCTGCTCGACGGTCGGGATCCCGGCGGGGCCCTGCGCGTTCTCGGTCAACACGAACAAGTACGGTGTCTTCGACATCCCCGTTCCGGCGGGCACGTACATCCTGCAGGTGAACGACACGGGGTACAACTCCACGTACCAGACCATCGCCATCAACCCCGGCGAGAAGCTTCCGCTCGGGACGGTCTTCCTCCAGCAGTACGGGACGATCGTCGGGAACGTCTACGCCTCGGGCTCGCTCGTGCCGATCTTCAACGCGACCGTCTGGGCGTGCCCGACGTGGTCGGGGACGCCGTGCGCGACGCCCGTCACGACCGACGCGAACGGCCGGTACGCGGTCGGAGGGCCTCCGGGCCGACTCCAGCTCGCCTTCGCAGCGACCGGCTTCGCGGACGCCTACATCGATGTCGTGGTGAAGGCCGGGAGTCTCAACGTGGAGCGGCCGGTGTATCTGACGCCGTTGGGCGGGAACGCGCTGTATACGGTGCAGGGGCGGGTGATCGCGGCGGCGAACGCGTCACAGCCGATCGCGAACGCGGTGGTGGCGGCGGTGGTGAACGGGACGCCGCTGTACAGCGCGGAGACGCAGGCGAGCGGGGCGTTCCTGCTGGAGGTGCCGTATG
>DASRSV010000016.1:0-71629 GCA_035656255.1 Thermoplasmata archaeon | reverse complement strand
CACCAGTCGGCTGAGGGCCTGTCCCTCCTCGATAGAGAGCTCGCGGACGCGGAGCATCGGAGAGGGGGCACGCCCTCCTCCGGGAAAGTACTTCCGCTAGAGTTCAGGAATCCCGAACTCTCCCACTAGACGCGGCACTAGGGGCCCTTTCCCCCGCACCCGAACCCGGCTCCTCTCGAGGGCAGGGCCCCGAGGGATGCGCTCGAAACGCCGGCCCGATGCCACAGGGTCGGACGGCCCTATTTCACGACCATCGAAAGCACTCGTGCGGTGATTCCGAACGTACCGACCCGAATCGTTCCCGTGGATGGGTACCAGGAGGTGCAATTGCGGTTGGCGCAGTGGCTGACGGCCCGCACGCTACCGTAAACAGATGCAAAGAACAGGTAGGTGTCGCCCGCCGTGAGATTGTAGCCATGGATCCAGGTGAAACTCTGGTTCGTGGAGCTGTTGGACGATGATCCTACCGAGGTCGTCGCGCCGGACAATACAATAACGCCGGGGCCCCCCAGCCACCGAGCGGTGGTGTTGTCGTAGAGACTCCCGTCGAGGATAACCGCGATCTTGCTGACATTCGTGACGGCCCATGACCACCCGAGGCGCCACTGAACCTTCACTCCGTACCACTTCGAGGCGTTGACCGAGAACGAGGGGCCCAAGAAGCCAGAATAGGCCCAAGCAATCCCTGTGCAACCAAAACCCGACCGCCCCATGGCTGTTGCCGATACCCCAAACCCGACCTTCCCGGTGGAGGGGTGGGCGAAGGGTAGGACCACTACCGCCCCCGAGGCACAGCCCCTAGTTGGGATAGAATAGGATGTAGCTGCCACGGCCCCGGAATAGGGGGGTTTCGCGATCACGACTGCCGCAGTGCCAGCCAGCTGACCTGTCGTTTCAGTCCCAGAAGAGACGTTGGGCGTCGCGGCCGGAGCAGGATTCGCGAGTAGGAGCATCACTCCGATCGCCGTAAGCGAGGGGATCAGTGCGAAGTGGCCAGGCATCTTCTCGATGTAGGCCACAATCGGACTCGGATACATGAGTTTTGGCGCGGGCGACCGTGCTTTGGGGCCTCGCAGCCGGACGACCAGGACGTCGAGCCGGACCGAGGACCTCTACTCGATCCCAATCGTCTCGGGGCGGTGGTTCGCGGAATCATGCGCAAGATTCGCGAGTGAGGACCCCGCGGACCATGCCCCAGCGGCCTTGGCGAACGACCCCTCACCCGAACCCTGGCCTGTCGAGGTGAGACCCTCGAAAATCGCGCGAGATTCGGCCCCGATGCCTCAGTCGCGAGGCGACGATCGGGCGACCGGGAGGAGCTCCGACATGGATGACCCCTCACCCGAACCTCGCGTTTCATGGAATTTCGCGTGTCGAACTGCCCGCCGTCGTTCGGCGACGTCAGAGAGCGCCCTAATCGTCCGGTATCTCCTCCTCAACCCGACCAAGGCGCGGACGGGGGTCCTTTGCCCCGTCGTTTGAGATGCCCCCAACCGAACCCGAGGGCACTCCCAAGATTTCCGCAAAGGTCCCTGGCGAGACGAAACTGAGCAGGCCCTTATTCCTCAAGTATTGGAGAAGACTTAGCGCATCCGAAGCCATGAAGCGCCTTCGCCCGAAGCGAACCGCGATCGACAATCTGGTATCGACTATTCCGGTTTCAGTCTTGATTATCGGGTGGGCAATTACGAGTGCCCCCGAAAACTCCGTAACCAGCCACAATCAATCCGGCAGCCCCGAGCTCTCGACTTCCGCTTTCTCCTGCTCGACTCTGCTGAACGGGGGTGAGCTAAACAAGACTGTTGCATCCATCTATAATCATACGGCAGGAAGCACGTCATGGCCGCAGCAGTCGCACGTGGACTCGACTACGTTCTCCATGTTCAACACTGCCTGTAGTAGTCCAACGTTTCAGAATCTTGCACAGGGATATGGTTTTGGAAACTTCAGCGTTGAGTTCTTTGGTTCATCGAGCGGGCTTGCATTCGCGAATTTTACTTTTAACTGGGAGGTGTGGCAGACCGGGTTGGGCCCCTCTTCTGACCTGCTCACAGCGATGGAGTGGTGGTCTGGAACTCTCTCGAACGGCAATGTAAACGGTCCCTATGCACCGATACATCACCGGTCGATGCGGGTCGGGATTGACTCCACGCATACATGGGCTGGCTACAAGTTCTTCGGGCCTGGCACTCCTAGCCCGACGCTCAATGGAGAAGGTGGCTACGCCTATGTGGCTAACTTCCAAGCACCCGCCTGTGCGCTGGCCCCGTGCCTATTGAATGTGCCACACGGAGTTACGATAGACCCGGTGGGTGCAGTTTGGACGGGGCTCAATGATTCCACGGCTCAAGGGCTTCAGACAGGCTACGTCTATGATCAGGCGAACTACTCTCAAGGTTGGTGTACGGGCCAAGCAGGTGGTTGCGACTACGGACTCTTCTGGGAACAGAGTGGAAGATACGCACAGCCCTATACGAACTATCCTACCGCTGCCGCAGGTAATGTGTTGGAAGAAGAGATATACAATTCGTATACTGTCTGCGCCTCAGGGACTGGTGGGAAGTGGACGATGGAAATCATTAACACGAATACCACTGGGGTATGGACGAAGTCTCTCTGCCTGGGTGAGTTCAAGCCGATTTGGGCCCCCATGATTTATGAAACACCCTGGCTGAAGGTGGCGGGTCAATTCTTCTATCAACAAACTCCAAAATTCGGACCGTTTGGACAGGTCGAATTCGACGATGCGTTCGTCAATACTTCCACGGCGCTATACTCGGCTGCCTACCTGTTGCTTCCTCCGCCCGGGGGCTGCGCATGCAATATTCCCATTCAGATGAACGAGAAGGGGACCACTATCAACGCTGCCCCATCCTATTCTACTCCGTGCGGGCTATCGTTCATCGTTCTGTTGACCACATCATGCCAGTTCATCGGTTGGAGCTCGTCCTACTACGATTACAACCACCTCCCCTGAACCCGCAGAATCTCGTCGTCGCGCTTGCCGGCGATTGACAATCTCTTCCCCCGCTGCTTCGCTGCCAGTGCGTCTCTAGGGGCGGTCGGCGCGCCGGACCGCACCGAGATAAACGAGGAATGGAGGCAGCCCATCATCCGACCCAGTCGAGGGAGTGTAACCCCAGCTGATGTCGCATGTATTCATGAGCCCCACCCTCAAGAGCCTTCATTGGTGGCGGACCCGTGAGTCGGAAAGAGGCGATTCAGCGCCTATAGCCCGCCCGTGTCTTGGCGGTCCACCACATGCCGATGTGGCCAAATCAACGTTGTTCACGGAATCCTCTCCAAGGCAGTCCTCGAATGCGAGTGGCGCGTGTACCGAGCGATCTTTCGATGTTGATGACTCCGCAGCTTCCGAGGACCCTGTTTGCGGCGGTTCAGCCATGAAGCTCGGAAGAAGAACCTCAGCGTTGCCGGGGTCCGGAACTCGAACCGTCGTCAAAGTCACAATCAGATGGCACCGGAAAATGTCAGTTTCTCTCTCCTTTGACGAGTGTGGAATCTCGCCAACCCCCAATCTCCGGGATCGGTCCCTGCCGGGACTTTGGTGCAACTCGTCTTCCCTATTGACTCGTAGTCCGAATCATGCCCCCCAGATCGTTCCTCAAGGGCCCCTCCGAGACAGCGTTCCGCCCAAACAGATGTGTTGGAATCAATTCTGCTCGAGCCGCAAGACGAGTCGCGAGCAAGCGCCTAAAAGACGCGAACTTGACTTAAGGCTGTCAAGTAGCCAGGCTGTCCGAATTCGATCGTCACCCACTCTGATCCGCATTTCGTTGCGCACGGATTGAGGCTCGTAACCTGGGCTCGGACGAAGATCCAAGTGTCGAGCTCAAACGGCGTGCCGGCCGTCCGTGGAGGTACGTGTAGGGGGAATCCCAACCGGACGGATGAGTTGTTAGCAACCTCTACCAAGCTCTTGTCATACAATCCCCACCCCAATAGGGGGGCAGCCACATTACCGGCCACGGATCCGTTTGTCGCATAGACTAGCCTTAGCCGGATTCCGACGGCGGCTCCCGCATACCAGGATCCGCCACCACTCACGTTAGAGGACATGTTGAGGTAGATTCGAGTTATCCATGTTGCGTCAACTGAGAAATTTCCCCCCGACGAAGGGACGGTGAAGTTAAACCGTGAGAACCCGATCCCCCCAAGAAACCAAACGTTGGCACCTTTGTTAGGTCTGCTGTGAACCCAGAGCCGCTCCCCGAACACCACTCTTCCATTCGTCACGTTCACGCTCGAGTTGCGGATCTGTGTGAGATTCGATCCGTAGCCACTCTTGCCTTCACTCAGGACTTTGATGTACGGGTGAGCCGTCGCGAAGGGCGGCCGGAAACTTACTGAAACTGGGCCGCCTGTGGCGGAAGGGATAAGACACAGAACAACAGCAGATACAGCGAAGACGAACATGTATCGATGAGCCCGAAAGTCAAGCCTTCGAGGGTTCCCGTGCTCTGGCCAAACGACTGACCCAGCACGGGCAGCAATCATGAAGCCCCTACCTAATCGGGTCTAAAAACCGTTTCGACGGCTAGGCTAGGTAGCTGGCAAGTCAAGTCTCCGCCCCACCTTCCGGTAGACCCTCACCGGCGCCCCTTCCCTCAGGCGCTTCTGCTGATACCAGAGAGTTGTCTTCGAGATCCCGAGCTTCCTCGCCTCAGGCACGGATAACGCCGCCAGCTTCTCGGCGAGACCCGCGTTCCCGAGAGTTTCTGGCTGGATCTTGGGAAGAGGAAGGTCGAACTCGAAGGCTCGTGGCTTTCTTCTCTCGATCGAGACCTCCTCCGCGAACCTCTGAGCCTCGCGGAGCAGGGCCGTCTCCCACGTCATCGGCCTGTCCCCCGGAATCCTCCGAGAAAACGCGAAGGCGAGCCTCCTGAGGAGTTCGTGCGCCGTTTCCGGCGCCAGGCGGAGGCCCCAGTCCGTCGTCCGGAGGAAGGCCCCCTTCGTGCGGACCGAGTGGTCGGCCCGAACCATCTCCAAGACCACCGAATCGACCAACGCCCTCCCGAGCTCCTGGAAGTCGTAGACCAGCGGATGCTTGGACGGGGCGATCGAATGAAGGTAGCCGATAGTCGGGTCGAACCCCGCCCGGACGACCGCGACCCGGCATCGGGCCTCAAGGATCGCGTAGCCGTAGTTCAGAAGGGCGTTGGTGGGGTCCGCGGCGTTCCGGGTCCAAGAGTACGAGGTATTGCCTCGGCTGATGAAGCCGGATTCGGGCCAAAGCGCTTCGACCGCCTTGCAGTACTCCCTCCAGTAGACGTTCGCGCACTTGGCCTCGAACTCAAGAAGCCGGTTGATGTCGGTCCACCGGGCTTGGGGGTGCTTCGAGACCTCGGCCCCGAACCCCTTGCTATCAACCTTGTAGAGCCCTTCCAAGGTAGTAAGGTGGTTTTGCGACAAGGCAAGCTTGGCATGTAGGAAGGATGACGCGAGGACGACTCGTCTTGACGCGTCAATATAGGTCCTATATTGGCCGAGCTTGACGCGTGCGTATATGGGGCCCGGCGGAGACGTGACCCCATACAGGTTCCCGTTCCATGCCATATGGACAACCGGGATCGCGTGGGCCATCAGGAAGCGGAGCGCGGACCAAGAGACGTACCCCGTGTAGTTGTCCACGATGACCCAGTCGAATGGGAGTTGGTGGGGAGGATACTCCGTCGAGATCCCGGTCTCCCGCTCGTCTATGACAAGCCCCTTCCGGGTGTAGAGGCAGGTCCCGAAGCCGGAGATGAGAAGGGGGCGCAACGGTATCAGTTACCGTAACTGATACCCGCACTTAAGGCTGCCGAACCCGGTCCGGGTCCATCGGAGCGTTCTTCGGGTGGGTTGCATTCCGGGGCTCGTGCCCTACCGTTCCAAGCGAAAGCAGAAAGCAGCGACCCGGGTTTCGACGGCGAAGTGGTACAAGTCCCACAAGGCCCAGCGGGCGGCCTACATGCGGAAGTACCGGCGGCGGTTGAAGCGGTCCCGGGGAGTTAGGAAACCGGCTTCCGCCGGGCCTCCTGACGCGGCTTCCGAGTAGCAGCTTTGCTGGTCGTTCGCGCAGATGCTTGCGCGGCTAGTATCGAGACCCCTTGCTCGCCCTTCGGATTCAACAACGGAGCACTTGCCGATCTTGCAGTATCGGCCACGGAGATGGGCATGCTCGGGGGCTTCGTCATATCGTGAATTCGAGCGAGTGCCACGGCTGCCTTCGGGACAAGTTCAACCGGGAGCCCGTCATCGCCCCACCACCTGGAGGGCCGTATGCTAATCGTGAGCAGGATAGTGTGCTTGTCCGAAACTTCGATAGCGGACTTGATGTGCGGCTCAGTTACGGGGGGCCGGTTGAGCCTGTCCGATGCGTGACGATAACGCGAAACGACTTTTCGAAGCTTGCCTTGTGCCCGGACTGCGCCGGCATCTGCGCAAAGTAGGACTCGGCCAAGTTCGCGCGATACCCTGTCCAAAACCTCGAAGAGCATCCCCGTGGAGCCTTGGAACTGGGCTGGATACCACCAGCGAGCCGAGTCCTCTCGGGTTCCCGCGACCAGTAGCTCGGCCCCATTCCCGATTCGCTCCAGGGTGAGGTTCTCCTTCGGGGTCCGTTCAAGAATATCTGCGTGAGCTAGTGCGACCTGGATCGCGGCGCTGTCACCTGGATCTCCGGCCCACGCACCGCTCGCCGGTCGACCGTGCGAAGTTGGAGGGTCAGGCTTGAAGAGTCCGCCACCTTCCCATGCCTTAAGCACCCGCTGATCGCGTTCATACCTGACTAAACCCGCCCGATCCATCTTCTTGAGACGCTTGAAGAGTGTCCCGGGCAGGACTCGTATTCCGGCTGAGCGAGCCGGATCGGGGGGTGCGTTGTTTAGGGCTTCGCGGAGCTGCTTGAATGTCTTCGGTCCGTCCTTGAGTAGCTCCCAAATGGCTCTGTACTCGGGGTCGTTCTGAACCGACTTCCAGGTCACCTTGGGTCGTCCGGGTCGCATCATTATATTCCAGGATTAAGGAAATGAGCGCTTAAGTGAATCGGCCCCCTATCCGCCGCGTCGATGGACGCCGAGCGCCCAGCCGAGTGCGACCGATGCCGGCGTCGCTTCCCGAACGTTCGCCGCCTCGAGATGCATTCGGTGAGGGTCCACCGGCGACGCCTCGCTCTCGACGACTCCGAGGCGTCACGACGCGTCTCCACTGACGACGACGACGCCTCGGCTGAGGCGTCGAACGACACGTCTGAGGAGTCAGAGGGCGAACCGGACGCGACCCCTACGACGCCCCCCGACCTCGGTCTCGAGCCCTGTCCAAACGGGTGCGGCGGCTGGTTCGAGGGCGACGACGCGGTCGCCGGTCACGTTGCCTCTGCGCATGCACCCGCCCCGGAGCCTGCACCCCCCTCGGAGGACCACACTGTCCGCGAAGTCGCCGAGGGGCTTCCATCGCCGCTCCCGTTCGGATTAACCTTCGGGTCCGACCGTCTCAGCCGGGTTCGCAGGCTGCTGGCCGAGTCCCGAAGGAAGGCCAACCGACACCCCGATGACTCCGACGACAAGGTCGTCTCGCGATTCTGGGACCCGAGCGAACGCGCGATCCTAGAGTCGTTGAGGGGCAGGGGGGTCAACCTCCGGGCAAGCCCGGACACTGTGAGGGACGAGGCCAATGGCGGCTAGCCCCCTTCCCTCCCAAGGGTTCTACCCCGTCTTTCCCACGGTCAAGCTTCACCGCTGTCCTATCTGCTACCACGAGCGGATCCCGATCCTCGGAGACCGGGACGACCGGGCGTACATCGCTCGTTGTCCCGGATGCGGTTTCGAGGGCCATTTCCCCGCCGGGACGAGGTCGGCGTCTTCGGTCCGTCGCTGGTCCTCGCGAGAAGTTCGCAAGATGCGACGGGAGATGGCCGCGTCTGCGGACCCGGGACCCCGGCTTGCTGCGGCCGAAGAGGCCGCCGAGAGAGGAGACCCCAATGAGGAGGGTTAGGGGTGGCGGCGCGACGCCGACGGCCGCCGACGCCCGTTCCAGGCTACGAGCGACTACCCGGCCCGCTTCGTCACTACCGCGTCGTCGAGACAGGCGAGGAGATCTCCCGACGGCAGTACCAGCAGCTCGCTCGAGGATACTTCTACGAGGAGGTCCCGAAGGGCAAGGTCCGAGCCCGAGCTCGGAGAGCTTGGGAACGGGACTGGGTCCGGCTCATTCGCTCGACCCTGTCCGACTTCGCGAACCTGTCCAAGACCGCAATCCTCCGGGAGATGCGTCGGCTGGGATACTCGTTTCCGCATCACGGGGCGAAGAGGAAGGCGACCCCAGCCGAGCGGGCGCGGCAGGAGGCGTTCATGGAGTTCATCGGGCACACGACTCCGACTTCCCGGCTGGTCTACCCGACCCTGGTCGACCAGACCGATTGAGCCCGACGGCCGATCGGCCGTTCGGGCGCTGCCCGATCTGCGGGCGATTTGGAGAGCTGACTCTCGACCACATTCTTCCGCGGAAGTTTGGAGGGACCGACGCCCCGGCGAACGTTCGATGGATCTGTCGAAGTTGTAACGCTGTCAAGGGAAGCCGGCTGCTGACGGACGACCAGATCCGGTGGTATCGCGCGGCTCAGCGCTTGGCTCGGCAGTTAGGAATCGGGGTTCGACCCCCTGAATTGGGCTTCATCGGGCCGGGGCTCGTCCTTGGCCGGTTCCTCGAGTTCAGCATTTGGCGGGCGAGGCCGCCCGACGAGTGACCCTGCACGGAGCCCGAAAGCGGGCGTACCAAAGGGAATGGGAGCGGACCTATCGAAAGAAGCGGACGGGCCATCGACACATCTCTCCCGCCAAGCTCGGACGGTTCGTCTCCTTCGACGGGGAAGGCTTTGACCGACCGGACGGCTCACACTGCTACGCCTTGCTTCAGGATTCGACCGGAGCCTCGATCGAGCACGACGGAGGTCTTCCGACGCTCCGATGCCTGGAGTTCATTTGCGCCGTCAGGAAGCGAGTCGGAGGCCGTGTCGTCGGTGTCAGCTTCGCCTTCGACTACGACGTGAACAACATCATCAAGGACCTGCCCCGGGAGAAGCTGGTCCGGCTCTGGAAGGAACGTGAGGTCAAGTGGGGCGCCTTCCGGCTCGAGTGGATGCCCCGCAAGTGGTTCCAGGTCTCCGAGCTGGATCGAGCGACGAACCGGACCATCAAGGGGACCTCGGTCCGGGTCTACGACATCTACGAGTTCTTCCAGAGCGGGTTCGTCAAGGCGTGCGAGGACTGGCTAGGGAAGAGGGACCCGGACCTCAAGATCGTTCGGAGGGGGAAGCGCCTACGGCGGAGCTTCCGGCCTGAAGACCTCCCGTTCATGCGGGAGTACAACGCGGCCGAGCTCCGGCTCATGGTCCGGCTCGCTCATGCGGTCAAGTCGGCCTTCGACGCGGCCAAGATACCACTGACCCAGTTCTATGGGCCGGGGGCCGCAGCGACGACGTTCCTTGGGCAGCTCGAGGCCAAGAAGTTCATCGACCGGCATCAGCCACCGGAGGTCGAAACGGCCGGCCGACATTCGTACGTCGGAGGACGAGTCGAGGTCCCGATCTACGGGGAGATTCCCGGCCCGCTCTATCGGTACGACCTCAACTCTGCCTATCCCTCCGCGATTGTGGACTTGCCTAACCTTACGCGAGGGAAGTGGGTCAGGGACGCGGAGTACAGAGCTGACCTCACCTTCTCCGTCTACCACGTCGCCTGGAAGCTTCCGGAGAGGCGTCCATTCTACCCATTCGGCTGGAGGTCGCCAGAGGGAGCGATCTACTTCCCGCCAACCGGGCGAGCTTGGATTTGGCACCCGGAGGTCGCGGCTGCACTCGAGGTCGACGGATTCTCCAAGCGAGCGAGTCGAATCCTCGAGGCTTGGCATTTCGCCCCGGAAGACCCCGCCGAACGGCCGTTCCGGAAAATTGCTGAGACGTACGCTTGGCGCAAGAAACTCCAGTCCGACAATAACCCAGCCGAGCGGGCCATCAAGCTCTGTCTGAACTCCCTCTACGGGAAGCTGGCCCAGTCCGTTTCAGCGGCCGGAAGGTTCGGCGGGGCCGACGGGCACGCCCGCAAGCCAACATACCACCAGATCGAGTATGCAGGCTACGTCGCCTCCGTGGGTCGGGCGAAGGTCTTTCGGGCGGCAGCCCAGCGACCGGAGGCCATCGTGGCCTTCGCGACAGACGGGATCCTGAGCCTCGAACCCTTGGAACTGCCCATCTCAGACAAGTTGGGAGAATGGAGCGCTGAGGAGTTCCAGCGAGCGACCGTCGTGCAGTCGGGGGTCTACCGGCTCCAGGGGGCCGACGGCAAGTGGGAGACCCACGGCCGGGGCTTTGCTGACAAGAACCTGCCGTGGGGTCGGATTCGGAGAGGCTGGAAACAGGGAAGTCGCAAGCTCAACGCGACGGGTCGCCGAAGGCGGTTCATCGGACTCGGCGCGGCGATCCAGTGGGACGACTGGGCGCATTGGCGAAGGTTCGAGCGGATGCCGCGGGAGGTCCAGCTTTCGGCGGTCGGGAAGAGGATCGACAGACATCCCGTTCCGGACTGGACCCCAGATAACAACCCGGCGACGCGCCCCCATGAGACCGAAGCCTACGACCCGGTGGCGCTTGAGGGATATGATCCCGAATCGACTCCCTGGAGGCCGAAGTGGGAAGAACCGGGGGCGGGAACGGTGGAGGACTGGGAGCTGACGGCGGAGCGCGCGTCCCAATCAATCTAGGCGTGCTTGCGTAACTCCAGAGCAATTAAAGCGCTGTGCCCAGTCAGCCTTAATTACCTCTAGGCAATTAAAGTGGCGGAGGGGTCTCTTGGCTGCAGGAGTGGACCGAGCCGGTAGCTATTCGCCCCTCGGCGCAAGTGTACGCGCGTTCATTCCGAAACGTCTGCCTCCTGACCCCGCAATCCGTTACTCCGACGAGTACGTCGCCGCCCTGGCCGAGGCCGGCGAGAATCTCGGTAGGCTTGACGCGACCGCAGCCACGCTGCCCGGCGCGGACCTCTTTGTCAAGATGTACGTGAGAAAGGAGGCCGTTCTCTCAAGTCAGATCGAGGGGACGCAGTCAACACTCGTGGATCTTCTCCGGTTCGAAGCCGGATCCCCCCCAAGCACATCGGAAGCGGACGTAGGCGAGGTTGCGAACTACGTAAAGGCACTGAATCTCGGGCTTGATCGTCTCGAACATGGCTCACAACTCGACCTCGAGCTGATCCTTGACGTTCATCGTGAACTTCTTACCGGGGTCAGGGGCGGAGACAGAAGGCCGGGAAGTTTCCGAAATGAACAGGTCTGGGTTGGATTTGATCGATGTCGGATCGAGGAGGCCGATTTCGTGCCTCCACCTCTGGGAGAGGTCGCGCGGCTAATGGGCGATCTAGAATTGTACGCCAACACGGAATCCAAGCTACCGCGCCTCACGCGAGCGGCGTTGCTTCACTTCCAATTTGAGACAATTCACCCATTCTTTGACGGCAACGGCCGCGTTGGTCGCATGCTCATTACACTGTTCCTCACGCGGGCAGGTTCGCTCCGTCGGCCCCTCCTATACTTATCCCACTATTTTCGACAGCGTCGCGAGGAGTACTGTGCGAGACTTCAGGCGGTCAGAGACGATGGAGATTGGGAGTCTTGGCTAATCTTCTTTCTCCGAGGAGTCGCTGAGGTCTCGGAGCAGGCATCAGCAACTGCCTGCAGAATCGCCGAGCTAAGAGAAGCGAACAGAGCCGAGATTCTCAAACTGATGGGCGGGAGGGCCGGTAGGGCGCTTAGCCTCCTCGAGAGCCTTTACGGCAAGCCGATCGTCTCGGTGGAAGAGGTCCGGAGAATCACGCACGCGTCGTTCCCTACGGCCAACACATTGGTCTCGGCTCTCGAGAGCCTCGGCATCCTTCAGGAGGCGACGGGCCACAGACACAACCGACGCTACGCCTACGTGCCCTACATTCAAATCCTCAGCGAACCTGAAGCATCGCCCCTGGATGCAAACACGCCGACGACAGTCGCAGAGCCGGCAGTCAGCGAAAGGGGCGATTGACGAAGGAGCAACACGTGCCCGGAATCGGTAAGGCAGATTACCCAGAACTCGTGCCCAGTAAGGCGTTCGACATCATCGAGAGGGTCGGTCGCGAGAACGTCAAGACCGCGAGTGGATTGGCCGCGGTGATGGGCTTGAAAAGCCCCGACTCTGGATACTTCTATCAT
Organism: Thermoplasmata archaeon; assembly: GCA_035656255.1. Lineage (GTDB taxonomy): Archaea > Thermoplasmatota > Thermoplasmata > Lutacidiplasmatales > UBA184 > Lutacidiplasma. The sequence goes on along the minus strand of DASRSV010000016.1, from coordinate 59,395 downwards.
CAAGTATCCTCACTCACGAAGTTCTACGGCCTCATCGATCGGGCAAAGGGAACGGTCGCCCTAACCCCGCTTGGAGAGAGAATCGCCCATCCCCTAAGCGATGAGGACAAACGTAAGGCCGAAGGAGAGGCAGTTCGACGAGTTGCGCTCTTGTCAAGCCTGTTTGAGAGACTAGGATTGGAATTTCATGAATCCGACTTCAGAACCACTCTGCGAGACGTCACTCAGGCGCCTCTCGCTGATATTGAGCGATACGCAGGAGAGGTGGACGCCCTTTACAAAGACGCTCAGCGGTATCTTTCCCCCTCTCCCGCAGGTCGGAATGGGCCTCATGGGGCCTCCCCGACGCGAACTCCAAGCGGGATTGAACCTTCGGAGCAGCGATCTGATTCGGGGGGAAGCCCGACCCTCGCACATGAGCCCGGATATCGTGTCTTCCAAGGCGACGGGGTCTACTTGAAAATCAAGAAAGACAAGGATTCACTTGAAGAGGCCCTCACGACGATCCAGAGCTGGCTCAAACGGCACACCACTGCGGAGTAATCGAGCTATGCACGATGGAACGCTCGGCGGGTCCTTTCTCCAATGCTCCGAATCTAAGCCTTCCCAATTGGGGCCGAAGCGGGAGGACCCGGGGGCAGAGACGGTGGAGGATCGGAAACTCTCTTTCGAGGTACCTCACTCACGGCCGCATGAACCCACACTTCAGCCCGAAGCGGTTCGGACCCCCGCCCAAGCCAACGCGGGTCTTCGTCGAATTCGAGGTCGAACCCAGGACCGCCTTCGGTCTGGGCGATGGAGTGACCCAGATACAATCAGCCAGCGACAGCGTACTCCGAGAGCGTCTCGAAGTCGAGGCAGTTAACGAAGCGTTCCAAGTCGCCGAATTCGAATGTACTCTTAAGGACGATATCCTCACGATATCGACGACACTCCAAGGCAGCGACCTCTTCCACGCGGTAGACATCGCCTCGGCGTTTGTCCACGACCTGCTGATCGCGGCTGGGCTTGGGTTGAACCTCACGTTCTCTGCAAAGTACCGCCGGGCGTGGGGTGAGGACGGTAGCCGAGTCGGACGAACCCCCTGGGCGTCCCACTCTTTCGCGCAGTGGGACACGGCTCACGTGGCGAGAGATTTTCAAAGCGGGGCGGAGTGGCTCTCTCGGAGCGACGCGTCGTTCAGGTCGGGACTTCTCTTCTTCCGTCGGGCAACGTGGGTCTACGAAGTTGCGACTGGCTCTATCCGGGGCAATTGGGAGAGCTACTCACAGGCTGTCAAGGAGACCGGGTGGGCGGCTGCTATCGCAATAATGCTCCTCTGGAAGGCCGTGATTTCCGTCTCTAGCGAGGATACGGCGACTCGACGAGTTCGCCTCTCGGAACTGGGATTCAACGAGGAGTCCGTAGCTGAATTCGAGCGGTTCCGGGACTCACGGAACAGAGTGACCCACGATGAATGGGAAGGCAAGGACCCCAAGGAATTGAATAATGCGTACGGCCAGCTACGGGAACTCACAAGGAAGCTCTTGATCCGGAAGGGGCAGTTGCTCTCAAGCGGAGCCCCGGGTCTGCCCTAACGGTCTACGTTCCTCACTCGGCGACCCGTCCGAGGTCGGGGTCTGTTCCGGAAGTGAAAGCGATACCAGAGGACCAGCCACCCAAGAAGAATCGCAGCGATCCCGAGCAGCGCCCCAGCTGTCACTCCCGCGGAGAGGCCCGTGCCTAGCTGGAGTCGAGTCACGATCGCGACTGGAATCCCGATAGTCAGAGCGAGCAGAGTAATCACGACTGCGACGGTTTGGAAGACAAACTGTGCCTGCTCGTTCTTGAAGCGCTCGAGTTCATTGACCCGGTCGAGGAGTGCGTTAACGTTCCTTTGAAGTGCGTCCGTATGACTTGGAGCGCTCTCGCGGGGTTTTCTATCATGTTCAGATTCGATGGCGGGAGGCTCACTCATCTTCGTCCTCACCGTCGTCTTCGTCCTCGGCTTTCTCTAACTGCCCCCATTCATGCTCTCCCGCGTCGGTGAGCCCGAGGAAAGTGTTACCCTTCTTGTCGATGCTATCGACGTAGAGGTAGCCGTCAGTGATTGCGTCGCGTACGACCCGTTCAGGTGCCTTGTACCCGTAAGGATTTGATCCGAGCTTCTTGACGAGGTAGTCGACAGCTACAGTCTCGTCCTCGCTGTCGAATTGTTCCAGAATTGCGTCGAGCTGCGCGTCGGATAAGGGCATCTCGACGACGGTCATCCCTTGGAGCCCCTAACCATTTCGCTCCTTGGGCGGTCCGGGCGACTGAGGCCAAAGCTCGGCTAACCCGCAAGGGTACGACCCCGTTCCTGCGCCCTAGACTCCGAAGCGGGAGGACCTGGCCGCCGGAACGGCCCAGGATCGGGAGCTGACTATCGAGGGTCATGCCGCGTAGGGAGACCTACCAATCGGGGGGCAGCACGGCGCAAGGTAATGGGCGACTCCGGCTAATCAGACGACAGATGGCCACCGTGAATCCTGCCAGAGCAAACGTCCCGGCTACGACGGGGACAAGCCAGGCCATAGTCCGAAGATTCCTCGACGAGCTTCTGCCCTTCCGCGACATCTGGGTATCGGCCGAGATTCTTTACTCGGCCTTTCGAGTCGCTAATCAGTGGTACAATCTCAGCACTCGAATCTTGCTCAGCGCTCGCGACTTGAGTCCAATGCGAGCGACAACCTACGTGGATATTCCTGACCTTGTGGCAGGGAAGCTGGCAGTTTCGAGCGACAAACTTTCCATCATCTTGGATAGCTTGGTTGAAGGACATTTGGAAATCGGTTCCTTCGACTTCCTGCTCGCATCGCCCGTTCCAGGAACCGAACCAGTGGCGATGAACTCCTACAGTTGGTGGACTGGGGAGGGCGACGTGGCGAACCCGCAAATTGAGATCCGATTTGGCGATGTTTCCAGCTACGGATATGGATTCACTCTCCTCGGTGAGGGGGAGCAGCTGGCGCGGGCTCTCGACGCCCAAGCTTGGGCCCGAATCGGTCGCCGCATGATAGCTGGGGATCCCCCAGTCATCGGATTCGAAGACCTCGCCGCCTCTTTCCTTCGGCGCGTCAGCCCTTTCACATCTGGCCATCATTCTTCCATAGTCGTTATCGCGCCACTCTATGCTCGATTCGGCGAGCCGGAATTCGTCGATGACAATCGACTTTCGCTATCAGTCTCTGGAGCCCGGGGGACGAATCCCGCAGACTACCGACTCGTAGTACGGAAGCGCCTCCAGGGGGATCTTCAACGTGAGAACCTGCGCTTGGATAAGTCAAACGAATTCGGGCCGTATCCCTCGGATGTGAACGACATTATTCGGCTCGCGGAGGAAGTTGAAATCGCGGGCGTGGATTGGATTGGGGCCCACCTCCTATTCCGCGATTTTCCGGTCGACGTTCTGGCGTTTCCGATACCCCCTCCCAACTCACCTAACCCGCGAATCCGAGTTCTCCAGGCCCTTGATGTCGGAGACGAGCGGGTAAGAGAATTGCTCTCAGGCGACAAGAAGGCCCTCAAGGATGACGAGCGTTTTGAAATCGGCGTTTCCTGGATCCTCCAATTCTGCGGCTTTCAGGTACTGCTAGCGGACTTCAGGAAGCGCAGGCTTAGTGAGGGAGGCTTCTCCGACATCATTGCATTCGTACCGCTATCCCAGTCCGCGATGATTTGCGAGGCAACACTCGATAACTTGGCGGCTGACGGAAAGCTTGTCAAGCTTGCCCACCGGGTTGAGAGCGCGGGCCGTGCGTTGGAGGACTCAAACATCAAGCCTCTGGCAGTCATTGTCACAGCAAATCAGCTAGTGACACGGCTGGAGCTGGATCAAGCAAGCGCCCTGCGCATCGCAGTCCTTTCGCTCGCAGATTTACAGGCGTTGTACGACATGGCAGATCGGAACGAAACCGCGAAGTCCTGCTTCGAGTTCATTCAGGGTCGGCTCGCACCGGGTCCTGCCACATGACCGCCTAGTTCAGGCCCAGTATCTGAGACGACGAGTTGAGAACTCGACCCCCAGGTCCAAGCTCTACCGTCCGGTCGGAGGGATGGGGATTCTGGGAGGGATTCCGGGAGGGATTCCGGGAGGGGGACGCTTCGATGGAGTCTCCCACCAATCGACCTGGCGGGGTTCGAACCCACGACCTCCCACTCTTCAGGCGGGTGCTCTTCCACTGAGCTACGGGCCCAGTATCCATACTCTTCCCACCCTACTTCAAGGGCTGGCAGCGTTGAGCGCGACAACCGATCGCGATGGGCGAGCGGTTCGTCCTCGGCAGAATCCTTCTCGGTCGCCCGATCCTACGTCCACGTCTGGCGCGCCGGGGCCTAATCCGGCCCGATTTTCGACGGCCCCACTCCGACAGGGCGGGGTTCGGGTGAGGGGGAGTGCCCCCCCCATCAGCTCGCCGCGGACCTTCCCTCCCTCCGGAACCGGAATCCCCCGTCCATGGGAGGGTCGAGGAACCGACCGCCAGCGCGGCCCCGGAACCCCGCGCGGTCCAGAGCGCCCTAGCGGCTGCACTGGAATATCATCGTCATACCGGTCGGTCGGGTTCTTAGCTTCTGACGCCGAGCGCAGCCCCATGGTCGTGCGAACTCCGCGCCGAACCGGACGGTCTGAGGCGCTATCTCTCGGGGCCGTCCTTGTTGGCGTCGTCTCGCTCCTGGCCATCGCGCCCCTGGCCGTGGGCGCACGAGTGCACTCCTTCGTGCCACCGTACCGTGGTTCGGCCGGCTCGTTCTCGAATGGCCAGTACGCCTCCGGAAACTGTCGCGCTTCGGCGACCTACGCGGCGGAAGGCTGGACTCCTACGACGGGCAACGTCACCGCAGTCGCTTACGCCAGCGCCAAGGCCTGCACTCGAGGGACCCTCGGTGTGGCGTACGCGTCCTCTCTCATGGCGGTGGGGTCCGAGATCGTCATCCCGATCACGCCGACCAGCGGGACGCACACCGTCAGCGTCCGGCTCAACTACAACTTCACGCTCGTGGCGCTCTATCCGGCCGGGGTCGGGTGTCCCCTTGCGAGCAACGTCGCGGGACAGTACACCTACAACGCATGCAACGACTCGGTCCGTGCAACCGTATCCTGGCAAGCGAACCTCGCGGATCTGACCTCAGGAGGTTACTGGTCTGGGGCGTACGTGAACGTCGCTCAGAACTACACCGGGGCGACCAACGACTCCGGTTGTAATGGGGCGGGGAAGTGCTACTCGTACAACTCTAGCTACCATTGCATGAACACGTCGATCGTCCACTGCTACCCGTTCGGGAAAGTGGCGTCCGGGACGAACGTGAGCACGTTCACCGCCTCCAACCTCAACAGCAGTCACAAGTTCTGGATCGAGGTGTTCATCTACCTCGAGGCCGACGCCAACTTTAGCGGTCAGGCTCGGGGCCAGACGTATCTGGCGGGCGTCAACGGCGGGACCCTCGGGAACTCGGGCTGGAAGATCGCCTCCATTACGGTGAAGTGACGAGGGCTCCGTCCGAGCTCATCGCGCGTCCCAGACTGGCAGACTCCGCCCCGGCGCGGGGCGTCGGTTAAGGTATCCGGAGTTCGGGTAGGGGGGAGGGACCCCCCACCCCGATCGTCCCGCCGCATCCGGCGCCCATCGCCACTGCGGTAGGAACTGACGCGGGTGCAACTTCGTTCACTGCATGGGTCTGAAATGAAGCGACGTGGTGCGGGCTCTGATGGCCCCTCGACGGCGGCCGATTCTCTCCGTGTCGATCGACATCAAGGCCGAAAGCGGTCGGGCCATCTCGTGGCTCAACCCGCTCGAGCCGTTCAGCGATGATTTCTGTTCCAAGTCCGGACATTCCTTTGAACTCCTGCGCCGAACGGCCGACACCGTGGAGTGGCTGGATTCGCAACCCCGGGGCCGCTGGGTCTCTAAGAATCACGCGAGGTGGGAATCTCCCTCCCGGCTGGTGGAGACCCAGGAGATTTCGGAAGGCCCCCGAACCTCGATCAAGATCACGAGCACTATCGTCGTCAGTCCCAGTCAGGCTGGCTGCCGTTTGACCTGGGAGTCCACCGCCGAAGCTGCGACGTTTTGGCGTCGCCTGTTTTGGCCGATCTTGAGGGGGCGACTACTCGGAGACATTTTGAAGCGCGATACGGCGCGAACGCTTGAGAAGGCTAGGCACGATCTAGAACATGGGTGGTACGTTCGGATGGAGCCTAGCAGACCGAGCCCGCCGCAGCACCCCGCCCCCTTAAATACCTTATAAATACTGTTTATAAGCCTATGACTCGGATTCGAATCGAGAACGTCGTGGTCTCCTCCTCGCTCGGCGAAGAACTCGACCTCCAATCCATCGCGGCCTTGCTCGATGGGGCGGAGTACGACCCCGAACAGTTCCCCGGGCTGATCTACCGACTGCGGCAGCCGAAGACTGCGGTCCTGCTGTTCCGCTCGGGGAAGGTGGTCTGCACGGGGGGAAAAAGCATGAGCCAAGTGGAGGAGTCGATCCGGTCGGTCGCCGCGGCGATCCGTGCGGGAGGCCAGAAGATCCTCGCGCACCCGAAGATCCACGTGCAGAACATCGTCTCGACCTCGGACCTGGGGAGCGAGATCAACCTGAACTCCGTCGCCGTCACCCTCGGTCTCGACCGAGTCGAGTACGAACCGGAGCAGTTCCCCGGCCTGGTCTGCCGCCTGAAGGAGCCGAAGGTGGTCGTCCTCCTCTTCGGAAGCGGGAAGTTGGTATGCACCGGCGCTCGCCGACCCTCCGACGCGGCGCTCGCCGTCGAGACGATCGCGAAGGACCTCCAGGATGCCGGTCTATTGCCTCGGGGGCGGGGCCGCCCGGAGGCGACGGCGGATCGACAGCCGCATCGCAGTATCCTTCCACCCGCGGCTGCCTCGACGTCCTTTCGGGCTCCCGCCACGCTCCCGGGCGCCCTCGGGAAGGTTCCAGCAGCATAGCGGCGCCAGACCCCGACGGGGGCCGCCCGAGTCGCTCCGCGCTGCTCGACGGCCTCTGAGAACCGATGCCTCGGGACTGTCCGGGATCGTGGCCGCACCCCATACCGTTTCGCTCGCCAGCCCGCAACTCCCCGCCGTCGCGGCGGAACCGGACAAGCGGGTGGTCCCCCGTCGTCAGGCTGCCGAGCAGCTCTCCCGGCTCGTCAGGCCCGGTCAGAATCCGCGGAACGGCTCCCAGTTGATCCGCTCCTCAGGCACCGCCATGCGCGACCCGAGGAGCGTCACCGTTTCCGACACCATCTCGGGGAGACCGACGACCAGGAAGTTCGGCTCGTCCAGCGGTTCGGCTGCCTCGCGAATCGCTGCTTCGCCGATGCGTCCCGTGCGGCCCGTCCACGGGGTTCGGGACGTCCCAGGTCGCGTGACCGAATACACGATTCCGAGATCAGGGTGTGCGCCCGACATCGCGTCGAGCTCCTCGCGAAAGGCGAACTCCTCCGGCACCCTGGCGGAGTAGAGCAGCCGGATCGGCTGGTCGAACCCGGAATCGACCGCGAACCGGATCATTCCTCGGAACGGCGTCACCCCGATCCCACCGGCGATCATGATCGTCGGACGTGACGGGTCATAGACCAGATCCCCCAACGGCCCGATCACTTCGGCCGTGTCGCCGCGACGAAGCCCGCGGAGCGCCTGCTTGAAGGGCGTCCCGGTGAGCTTGCAGGTGACCGAGATCCAATCCGTCTCCGTCGGGCTCGAGGAGAGCGAGAAGAGTCGATACGGCCCCCACGGGTCGTCGACCCGCAACCCGAGTCGAATGGCCTGGTTCGACCGGAACTCGTATCCCGACGACGTCCGGTCGAATCGGAAGGTGGCCGTCGTCGGGGTTTCGATGCGCTGATCGAGGAAGGGCAGAAGAAACCGCCGGCGGGCGGTCGGAAGCACCCCGAGGGTTCCCCCCACGAACCTACCACGCGAGCGAAGGGGTTAGTGACTGTCTCGGAGGCTCGTCGGTCACTCAGCGCGTCGCGGTCGCGGAAGCCGTACGCGTACGTCGGGCCGCCGCCCCGCCCCGTAAGTGGGCCGACCAGCCGAGTCCCGATGCGCTGCCTCGGGATTCCGACCGGGCGACACGGAGGCACGCCGATTCCGCACGATCGAGAAGTCCCCCCGCACGGATTCTTCACCCGAGCCGCGCGGACGAGGCTTTTGTCTGCCCGTTCTTCGGCTGGTCGAGCGTCCGATGGGTTCCCCCGAACGAACCGCTGGTGATCGCCCCCGTTCCGCTCGAGTACGCAGGGTCGACTGGTCGAAGGATCTCGACACGGTTCGTCGGCTCTATGGGGAGTACCGTCGGTGGCTCTTCGACCATCGCGACCCGAGCCCCGCGTCGGAGAAGCGGGTGAACGCCGGCCTCGAGATGGTCGACCGCCTCATATCGGGCTTGCCGGGAGCGTACGGTCCGCCCCAGGGCGACGTCCTCCTCTGGTTCGATCACGACGACGTCGTCGCGTGCGGAGCACTGCGCGAGCTCGGACCGAAGGTGGGGGAGATCAAGCGCATCTCCGTTCGGTCGGACTACCGCGGCAAGGAATTCGGTCCGGTGTTCGTTCGCGCGCTCATCGACCGCGCTCGCGAGTTAGGGTACGCCCGGCTCCGGGTCGACACCCTCCCGACGATGCAAGCGGCGATCGAATTCTACCAGGAATCGGGCTTCCGCCCCGCCCCCTCGTTCTGGCCGCACCCGGTGGCGGGCGCTCTCTTCTTCGAGTTCGAGGTCGGAACGTCGGCTGGTCGGGGAACGACGAAAGGGCGTCGAACCGGCTAGAGCGCCGGCGCGAGTACGGCGCTCCGCGGCCGATCCGCGCCGAATTTTGCACGCCTCAGGCCCAGCTGAGACCGCCGACGACGGCGACGAGTACCGACGCTGCCGCCAGCGGAGCGAAGAGCCCCACATGCAGCACGAGCCACGCCCCCGCGAATGCGCCGGCGAGCATCGCCGCCACCGCGAGAAATCGACGCGCCGTGGCATTCCGATCCGATCCGCCCCGCGCCGGATCGACCGCGATCGCGGTGACCGTCTGCGTGAGGACCGTCGTCGAGAGATCGGGGACGCGCAAGTGCCGCGCGCCGGCGTTCTGGGCCCCCATCGCGACTCCCAACAACCCCACCAGCACGAGGAGCGCGGCCGAGCCCGACGCGATCGGGACCGCGAAGGCGAACGCCGCGGTCACGACGAACACGGCCAGCTGGAGGGATGCGAAGGCCCGAACCACTCGGTTCGGTCCTCCCGCACTCCGCAGAACGAACCGGCCGGTGAGGTAGCCTCCGGCCATGAACGCGAGCAAGGCGACGAGGGAGGCCGCCACGGAAAGTCCGGAGGCTCCCGCGCTGGCGAAGCCAAGGAACACGACGTTCCCCGTCATGTTCGCCACGAAGACGCGACCCAGGGCGAGGAAGCTCGCCGCATCCACCAACCCGGAAACGACGGTCAACGCCAGGAGCATCTCCAGGAGCCGGGGGAGGTGGCCCACGTCCGAGGGTCGCCTCGCATCGCCGGCACCCTGGCGCTCCGCAACGGTCGCCATGGTGGCGCCAAGCTCGGCCCGTTGAAGGAACCTGTCGCCCGGGACCACCGGAGGACGGAGCGGCTCGACCGCGCGGAGGTGAGACTAGCGGCCGGCGTTGGTTCGCTTCAGGACGGTCAGGGCCTTCAGCGTGATCCACTTGCTCGGCCGCCCCGGTCGCTCGATCACGAGCGGCGTGATCCGCGCGTCGTCGGTGCTGATCTTGACCCCCGGCCCGAGGTCGGGATGCGTCGCTTCCAGGTTCCAGGTCCCATCGGGGTTGCGCTTCGAGCGCAGGAGGTCGAGGGCGGGTCGGAGGCGGGGATCCCGGGGGTCGCCCAACTGGGTGACCAGGTCCAGTCCGATCAGGAAGTCGTAGTAGTAGTGGGTCGGGTAGTGGAGCCGGAGCCACGGGGGGTACCTCCGGCCCTCGTGGATCAGTCGGCGCTCGAGATAGAACTCCACCCCTTTCGCGACCGCATCGTTCATCGCGGTCGAACGCTTCGACCTCGGGACGACCGCGAACGCCGCGAGCGCTTCCCACGCATCGAGGGTCCCCGGGGTCCCTTGGGAGCAGTTCCAGCCTCCGTCGGGCCGCTGGTCCTCGATGAGCCAGTCGAACAGCTTCCGCACCCGACGGTCGTCGCCGTACCCGAATCGGGTCATCATTCGGGCCGTGTTCCCGGCGATGCAGACCTCCTCGTGGAAGAAGTTGAACGGCGAGCTGAGCCGGAGCTTGTAGTCGAAGATCAACCCCGCGAGCTTCCGGATCCGGGCGTCGCTGGAATCCATCCCGAGTTCCGCCAGGACCAGGGCGCGCCAGTTCGTCGACCCGTAGACCGGGTTGTAGAGGAACTCGACCCACTCGGAGAAGTTCTTCGGCTCGCGTCGTTCCCAGTATCCTTGGGGCCGTTGCCGACGAAGCTGGTCGGCGGCCCAGCCGACCGCCCCGATCCGGGACCGGGCTCGTCGGACTTCGGGGTCGTTCTCCCGTCGTTCGAGCAGGTTCACCAAGGCGAGCGCGCGAACCGCGGGCTGGTCCTTCTCCAAGAGCCAGTGGACGACGGCTTCGCTGGCGATCTCGGGGCGTGCGGAACCCTCGAGGCGTGCGGAACCCGTCCTCGTCACAGCGACCGCCCTCGACGTCCACAGGTCGACGTTCCGTATTTCAGCGCCCGTGCGGGGTCTCGAAGCGGTCCCCCGAGTGCCCCACCGGGCGTACCCTCCTGGATCGCTCCGAAGAAGCCTCCAAGAAGGCCCGCCCCGTGGGTCCGACCGCCGGCATGCCGTGGAAGTACACGGACGAATACTACCGCAAATACACCCGCCAGACCTGGGACGAATCGGCGGAGGCGTACGTCGGCCTCCTCCGCAATCTGGAGCCGTTCCGGTCCGACCTCGTCGCGGATCTTGCGCCGCAGGCGGGCGAGCGAGTCCTCGACCTGGGCACCGGACCCGGCGAGCCGGCGATGACGATCGCGTCGCTCGTCGGTCCCGGCGGCCACGTGACCGGGGTCGACCTTTCCGAGAAGATGGTCGCGATCGCGCAGCGGGTCGCGGGAGCCCGAGGGCTGGCGAACGTCGACTTTCGTCCGATGGACTGCACCTCACTCCGGCTGCCGGATGGCTACTTCCACGCCGCCGTGAGCAGCTTCGGGTTCCAGATCTTCACCGACCCGGAATCCGCGGCGAAGGAAGCCCGTCGTGTGCTCCTGCCCGGCGGGCGGATCTCGGCGAGCGTTTGGAGCACCGGGGACCGGGTGCCGTTCCTCCACGCGATCGTGGGACCAATGCTCGAGCACGCGGAGCCGGACGAAACCGGCTACCTCCCGACGCCGTACGAGACGGGGGGTCCGGGCGAGTTGGCTCACTTCCTGGAATCGGTGGGCTTTCGCGGGGCGCGCGAGCGCCGGGTGGAGCACCGTCTCCAGTTCCGCGACGCGGACGAGTATCTCCGCGTCCTGCTCAACGCCACCCCGATCGGCCACTCGCTGCGCGAGGAGCCCGAAAGCGTCCAAGAGTCGGTCCTGCGCGAGAACCTGCGCCGATGGACCTCGCCGTCGGGCATCGCGATTCCGGGCGAGGTCGCGATCGTGACCGCGCGGTCGTGAATTGGAGGCGCGAGGTCGGAGTCGCGCGCGAAATCGGTCGTCGTCCCCCTCGGTAGATTCCGTCCGCCGATTTCCCTCAAATGCTGGAGCGACTGCCGTCCGGCATGCCCGCGAAGAAGGACGTCAAGGGATTCTCGGAAGCAGAACGGGCCGCGATGCGGGAGTACGTGCGCGAGACGAGGGCGAGGGCGCGGGGGGCCGAGGAGGACCCGGAGACCATCGTGCTCGCGAAGATCGCCGCGATGCCGGCGGGCGATCGGGCCATCGCCGAACGGATCCACGCTCTCGTCAAGAAGAGCGCACCGGGGCTGACACCGCGAACCTGGTATGGCATGCCCGCCTACGCCAAGGACGGCCAGGTGGTCTGCTTCTTCCAACCCGCTTCGAAGTTCAAGGCCCGGTATCAGACCCTCGGATTCAGCGATGAGGCGAAGCTCGACGACGGTCGCATGTGGCCCGTCGTCTACGCCATCACCGAGCTGACCCCGGCCGAGGAGTCCCGGATCGCCGCGCTCGTGAGGAAGGCCGCGGGGTGAGGACGCGCCCGAAGGGCGGGTCGGTCCCGCGGGGGCCGGCCGGGGGCCCGCTCTGCACGGAGGGTCAGTTCGCGTTCACAGCCCGTGGACGCGCAGATTGTGGTCGGCGAGCGCTTCGGCCGATGGCAGCACGGCGCCGCACTGAGCGCACTTGTGCTCCACGGCCGCCTCGGCCGTCTGCTCGATCTGGGGCGGCGCGTCGGGGTGTTCTTCTCGCAAGTGCAGCGGAAGTTCGGCGTCCTCGAGTTGTGCCTTGCAGATCGGGCATTCCGTGGTCATCTTCCTGCGAACCTCCCTCGGTGCCGGTGGGCGGCCGAGACCGGGGAAGGATACGAACTTGGCGGCCGATGGGCCTGGCGACTCAGGTCAGCCGGTAACTGAAGAAGAGCGCCTCCGCGAGGGGGTGCGCCCAGTACGGGCCGATCCTCCGGAATCCCAGGGAGCGGTACAGCTGGATCGCGTAGACCATCCCTGGCAGTGTATCGAGCACGAATCGATCGAAGCCCCTCGAGCGGCCCCAGGCGAGCGCCCGTACCGTCAGGGCGCGACCGAGGCCGCGCCCCCGGAACCGCGGCCGGACGAACACTCGCTTGAGCTCGGCGGTCCCCGGCGCGAACGTCCGAACGCCGGCGCACCCCGCCGGACGCCCGGCGACGCGGACGAGGAGTAGCACCCCTTCGGGTGGTCCGAAGCGACCCGGAAGCCCCTCGATCTCGGCGTCGAGACGCGTGAGTCCCCGTTCGAGCGCGGCCCCGGGCTCGCGGACGACCGTGCGGTCCGTCGCCAGCCATTCCCGATACTCCCTCAGGAGACGACGAATCGTGGCGATCTCGCGCCGGGTGCGGGCGATTCGAACGCTCACCCCGATCGCGCCCGTTGAGCCCCGGGGAACGGATCGACGCTTCGACCGGGCAACCGACCGACGCCTGTCCGGACGCCGATGTCCCACCGCTGAGGTCCGCCGAGACCGCCGTCGCACGGATCGAGCGCGGAACGAGGACTAGTCCGCGGCCTCCAGCGGCAGGTTGGCCGGGTCGGTCTCGTTCCACAAGCTCCAATCGATCGGGCCCGGCGCGCCGACCGCCCCCGCCATCGCCGATTGGAGCGTCTGAGGGTACGTCTGGGTGACGTGGAAGGCGATGGACGAGCGCGGGGTTTGGCTGAAGTTGAAGTACGAGAGCGGGAGCGGGGCCGGGCAGTCCCGGGTCGTGAGGCACCCCAGACCGAACCGCCACTCCACGAAGTGGAGGAGCGAATCGAAGGAGCCGAGGGCGTGGGTCACGTAGTTCTCCTTGGCGTACGGCGAGATCACGATCAGCGGCACCCGGATCGAAAGCCCCCGAGGGTCGAGGGCCGGCGGGGCGATGTGGTCGTAGAACCCGCCGTAGTCGTCCCACGTGAGGAAGATCGCCGTATGGGCCCATGCTTTCGAGAACTCGATGGCGTTCACGACCTGGGAGACGAACTCCTCCCCTTCCGTGAGGTTCGCGGACGGGTGGTCGCTGAACTTGGCGCCGGGGATCACCCAGGAGATGTCGGGCAGTTGGCCCGAACTGGCGTCCGCGAAGAGCTGGCTCCGGTTCGCGAAATGGCTCGCGAAGGCGCTCGCGTAGCTCTCGGCACGGGCGGCCATCGGGTTCCATAGGTTGTAAGCGGAACCGGTCGCGAGCGCGCCGATGCCGGGCACGTTCGGGTAGAGGTTGATCGCCGTCGAGTAGTTCGCGAGGGCGTAGTCGTAGTACTTCCAGGTCACCGACGGCGAGTTATTGAGCAGGTCCTGGACGGTTGCGGTCTGGTTCGCCCGGTTGAGGTACTGGTGGTCCTGGGCGTGGGTCATGTTGAGGGTGCGGTTGTAGAACACGACCCCGGGCGTCCGGCCCGCGACCAGGTACCAGTGGTTGGGGAGCGAATAGCTCAGGGCCGACGAGAAGAAGTTGTCGCCGAGCGCGTACTGCTCGGCGAGGTTCCAGTAGACCGGCAGCGTCGTCCCGTTATAGTGGCCGAACGGCGTCAGGCCGGCGCGCTCGGCGCCGTAGAAGCCGTCCATCGCCCCGCCGTCGATCGACTGGATCGTGTTGTTGTACAGATGCGGCGGGTTCGTCGTGGTGAGGTTCTGGGCGGTGAAATTGAACGGGCGGACGCATCCACGGTTCGGATGGGAGACGTTCAGCGGGACGCACGTGTTCGCGGGAATCCCCCGCGCAACGTGGCCACAGAACGGCCCGAGCGCGAGGCAGTACGTTCCGAAGTAATTGTCGTAGGCGTGGTTCTCCATCATGATGATCACGATGTGGTGGATCGGGTTGTTCGCCGGATTCGGCAGGCTGGACGCGCTGGCGCCGGCGGAGAACGACCCCGAGGTCGCGCCGAGCGGGTCAACGAACCCTCCAAGGAGGATGAGCCCCGCGAGGCCGGCGGCGCCCACGAAGCGAAGGAGCGCGGTCAAGGCCACCGCCCACCGATGGGGGACGAAAACCGTGGCGCGTTGTGCGGCCCGGCCCCGGACCGCGGGCTCTCCGTTCCGCTGGTCAGAGGACGAGTCGAAAAGTATCGCGGGAGCCTGCGCGCCGTTCGATGCCGGGACGACGTGACGCCGAGGCGGGGGAATCCGGAGCGAGCGCCTCCGCAGAACGCCCACCAAACCCATCCGAGACCGCGATTCGGATCGGCTCGTTCGTCATCGACTGCGACGATTTTGATCGGATGCTGGCGTTCTGGTCCTCCGCGCTCGGCTACGTTCCGAGGGAACCCCCGCGCGACGGCTGGGTGGTTCTGAAGGACCCCACCGGTCGGTCGCCGAACGTTTCGCTGAACCTCACGCGGGAGGGCCACCTCGTACCGTACCGGCTGCACCTCGACCTGTACACCGCCGACGGCGCCCGGGAGGTCACCCGCCTGCTCGGTCTCGGCGCGCGCCTGGACCGAGCCGCCCAGCGCGGCGATGATTTCGTGGTCCTCGCCGACCCGGACGGGAATCTCTTCTGCGTGGTCGAGAAGAAGGCCGGCTGAGCGGGACGGAACCACTATCGGGTCGAGTCGTTCTGGCCCCGAGCATGGCCGCGAGCAAGCCACCGCTGACGTACATCTCCGACCTTCGGCCTTCGCGCGTAGCCACGGTGGAAGCGACCGTCAGTCAGCTCGATCCGCCGCGCGAGGTCGGGACGCGCGACGGGGGAACGATCAAGGTCCGGAACGGCCGACTCAAGGACCGCACCGGGGAGATCGCCCTCGTGCTGTGGGGCGCCGAGGTCGACCTGGTCCAGATGGGGGACCGGGTCCGCATCGTCGAAGGTTGGGTCAAGGACTACCAGGGGCGACCCCAGGTCTCGCTCGGACGCGCGGGGAAGCTCGAGAAGCTACCCGCCGCCACCGAGCCGTAGGCGTCGCGGCGGGCGGCGACGGCGGCCGCCCTACGGCAGACGGACCACGCTCTCGAGGTACTCCGCGGGAATGTAGACGGTCCCGTCGCCCGACCGATTGGACGCCCGGACCAGTTCCGTCACTTGTCCAGTCAGCGTTGCCCCCGCCGTCGGGTCCAGGCCCTGCAGAACCGATACCGCCGGCCCGAACCACTTGAAGAAGGCGTGGACGTACGCCTCGATCGAGTCGCCCCGGAAGACGACCGTCCGCTTCACGCTCCGGATCGCTCGTCCTTCACCTCGGAACAGCCGCCGGATCCCGGCGCTGGTGCCCCAGACGGTCGCGGGCCCCAACTTCCCCTCCCCGGTCCCGGCCTCGTCGAGGAGACGCGCCAGCCGGCCGAAGTAGCCGTCGGGGACCCACGCGGCGATCCCGACGCGGCCGCCGGGTGCGCACACCCGCGCCATCTCGTGCGCGGCCCGCGCGCTGTCGGGCGCGAACATCGCGCCGAAGGTGGAGAGCACGACCGCGAACAGTCGGTCAGGGAACGGGAGCTGCTCCGCGGCCCCGACGCGGAACTCCATCTCGAGACCGTCGACCTCCGCGCGGGCTCGGGCGGCATCGAGCAACGCGGGGACGATGTCCACCCCGGTGACGTGGGCACGGCGACGCGCCGCGGCGAGCGCGGTGTTCCCGCTCCCGGTCGCCACGTCGAGGAGCCGAGCGCCGGCATGCAACTCGACCGCGTCGCAGAGAAGCTCGCCGACGAGCACGGTTGCCCCCGCGAGCTTGGCGAAGTTCCCCTCGGCCCACGCCGACCGTACCGCGGGGGCCGATTCCGTCCCGGGAAGCGAGGGCATCGAGAGGCGTCCGGTTCCCCCGAGCCGGGTCCCCTAAATACGCGCTGCGCGGGAGGCGGCCGTCGGGTCGAATGACGCGCGCTCCGATCACCAGCGTCGAGCAGTGGTGGATCGCATTCCGCTACCAGCTGCGATTCTACCTGCGGACCTACCGGTTCCTCGGCCTGCTCCTGTTCGTCGTCCTGATCGGGGTCGCGGTGCTCGCGCTCCAGATACACGCCGGAGGTCCGGGTGTTTCGGGTCCGTCGGCCTCCAACCGCGACGCGCAGTACCTTGCGAACAGCCTCTCCGAGATGTCGACCGTCCTGATCCTCGTGGGTGCGTTCCTGGGCGGGGACGCGATCGCCACGGACTTCGGCACCGGCGCCGGATACTTCGTCCTCGTCCAGCCGATCAAGCGGCCGACGATCCTCGCGGGACGGTACGCCGCGGCGTTCGTCGCGACCGCGGTGATCGCGGTCGTCTACTACCTCCTCGTGCTCGTCGGGGCCGTCTACTTCTTCGGCGTCGCTCCGATCCCCGGGGCCGGCCTCGCGGCGTCGCTCGGGCTCGCCTTCCTCATGGCGCTCGCCGTGATCGGGATCGCGTTCCTGTTCAGCTCGTTCTTCCGCTCCCCCGCGGTCGCGATGGTCGTGACCGTCCTCGTCCTCTATCTCGCGTTCTCGATCGTGACCGGGGTCATCGAGTTCGCCGGCTACGAGCCGTGGTTCTCCCTTTCGTACGCGGGCGGGGCGATCTCAGGGGTGCTCGACCCGGGGTTCGTGCATGCATCGAGCATCGCCGCCGCCGGTTCCAGCTTCACCATCTACACGGCGTATCCGTGGGAGGGCGCAGCGATCATGGTCGGTTACCTGGTGGTCGGGCTCGCTCTGGGCCTTGCGATCTACCTGCGGAAGGAGTCGAAGGGGTGAACGCACGGTGACCGCATCGCTCGAGGCCGTCGACCTCACCAAGACGTACGGGTTCGGGAACCCGGTCCCGGCGCTGGACGGCGCTTCCTTCAAGTACGAGGGCCACGGCGCCGTCGGCTACCTGGGTCCGAACGGCGCGGGCAAGACGACGACGCTGAAGCTGTTCGTCGGACTCCTCCGTCCGACGCGAGGACGCGCGTTCGTGAACGGCGCCGATGTACTGGTCGACCGGAAGATCGCCCTGTGGGACGTCGGCTCCGTCATCGAGACGCCCGAGCCGTACCCGAGCCAGCGGGTCCGGGAGGCGCTCGAGATGATCGGCGAGTTCCGGGGGATCCCCCCGGCGGACCTCCGCAGCGACATCGACCGCTACCACCGGGAGCTCGACCTCCCCGCCCTGGACCAAAAGGTCGGGAAGCTCTCGAAGGGCCAGCGCCAACGCGTCGTGATCGCGGCCGCGCTCCTCGGCGACCCGTCGGTGCTCCTCCTCGACGAACCGACGAGCGGTCTCGACCCGGCCGAGCGGATCCTGATCCGGAACCTCCTGAACGAGCTCAAGCGCGACCGCCTGGTTCTCATGAGCTCGCACCTCATGCAGGAGGTGACGGAGATCTGCGACCGCGTGATCTTCGTCAACCGCGGACGCATCGTCTTCAACGATACCGTCGAGGCCGTCAACGAACGATTCCGGACGAAGCTCCTCGAGGTCGAGTTCGCCCAGCCGCTCGCCCCCGACCGCCTCGCCGCCCTCCAGGCGTCGGTCGGCTCTGTCACGCCGCTCTCGGACCGCCGGTTCCACATCGCGTTCGACGGGAGCGACTCTCGCCGCGCGGCGCTCCTCGCCGCGTGCCAGCAGGTCGGCGCGGTCGTCTCCTTCTCGAGCGCCTCGCTCGTGCTCGAGGAGGCGTACCTTCAGCTCATGCAGCCGACGGCGCAGCCCGCGCCACCGAGGTAGCCACCCTGCCGCGCCCGGGTGTGCGGACTCCACGGTGAGCGCCGTGCTCGGGGCTGTGCGTGCTCCCACCGTGACGTGGTCCTGATGGCGGTCAACGCCGCGCTCCTCGGCGCCCTCTCGGAGACCGGGGCCATCGGTTCGACGGTGCGGCAGCTTGCCGCCCGGACCGGCCAGGACCCGGTCCGGGTCCTCACGGACCTGCAACGGCTCGCCGAGGACGGCGCGGCGCTTCGGCTCGGACGCGGGCTCTGGGTGCTGAGCGAGTTCGAGCGTCTGGGGGAGCAGGACGGATTCGTGGACCCGGCCGCGTACATCGAGCGGTTCGAGCGCGAGGACGGGGTCACGCTGAGCGAGTATCGCGGCCCGATCACTTTCTCCGAGAACACCGACCTTCCCGTCCACCGGTGGTGGCCGTACGTACAAGGGTACTCCGCGGAGTTCGTTCGGGGGCTCTTGGACGAGTCGGCCCTGCCGCCGGGCGCCTCGGTCCTGGACCCGTTCTGCGGGAGCGGGACCACGCTCGTGGAGGCACGACGCGCCGGATTCCGTGCGGTCGGATGCGAGCTCCTCCCGCCCGCGGCCCTCGCCGCGCGGGTCAAGACCCACTTCGAACTCGACCGGGCCGAGCTGCACCGGCGGGCGCTCGCGACCGCCCGGTCGGCGCGCCGTCGCCGGCCCGGGACTCCCCCCTTCCTGCGGGAGACTCGACGCCAGTTCCGCCCCGACGTCCTCGAGCCACTGACCCAGCTCCGCGACGCGCTCCCTTCGATCGCGACGCGCACCGGCGAAGCCGTGCGCCTCGCCTTCGGACGAATCCTAATCCCGGCGAGCCGCCTTCGGCGCTCGCCGTGCCTCGGCTACGGCCCGACGGAGAAACCCCGCATCGACCCGATCGACGCGTTCCGCTCGGCGGCCGATGAGATCGTCGAGGACCTCGCGCTCCTCGCCTCGGAGCGGCCACGGTGGGGCCCCGCGGCGACCGTGTTCGAGCAGGACGCGCGGGCCCTCGCCCTCCCCACCGGCTCCGTCGACCTTGCGGTCACGAGCCCGCCGTACGTGAATGGGATGGATTACGTGATGAACTACAAGCTCGACCTCGCGTGGCTCGGGTACGCGTCCACCTACGCGGAGCTGAGCGCGCTCCGCACGGCCCAGGTAGCGTGCGACAACCTCGCCCGAGCGGAGGCCGCGCGGTTCCTGACGATACCCTCGGACGCCGACCCGTGGCTCCGGGAGATCGCTCGCTCGATCGACGAGCAACTTCGGCGGAAGCGGACGTATCGCCGCCAGGACATGCATGGAATCGTCCTCCGCTACTTCGCCGATCTTGGCGCCGTCCTCTCGGCCGTCCACCGCGCGCTCCGGCCCGGCGGGCGGTTCGTACTCGTCGTCGGCGACTCGCTGCTCGCCGGCACCTACGTCCCCGGCGACCTCCTCGTGGCGCGGCTCGGCGCTCGGCGCGGATTCCGTGTCGAGTCGGTCGAGCGAGCCCGCACCCGTCGCTCGGGCCAACGGCGCTCCTTCCGGCTCCGCGAGTCGATCGTAACCCTGCGGCGCGTGAGCCCGACGTGAACCGAATCCGGTCCGGGCCGCCCAAGCCGGCCCCACCGACGGTGCGCGTCGAAGGAAACGCTTAGGAGGCGCGGCCCGGCTGTTCGGGCCGGAGATCGCTCCGCATGTCGCCCGACGAGCATTCCGCACCGCGGTACCGTGAGCCGCTGCTCGGGGTCGTCTTCGACCTCGATGGCACGCTGGTCGTCAGCAACCAGAACTTCCCGAAGATGCGCAAGGAGGTGATCCGGATCGCCGAGTTGCACGGCGTGATGCCGGGCCACCTGTCCCCCCGCGAGCCCACGGCGCGCCTCATCTCCGCCGCCGACGCGGAGCTCGAGCGGTCGGGCGTCGTGGAGGCGCTGCGGCACCGGTTCCTCGCCGACGTGCATCGGGTGATCGACGCGATCGAGATGGAGGCGCTCCCGACGACGCACGCTCGACCCGGGGCGGGGGAACTCTTGCAGGCGCTCGAGGAGCGCGGGTACCGCATCGGCCTCCTGACGAGGAGCTGCGACGCCTTCTGCCGCGCGGCACTTCAGCGCACCGGTCTCGCGCCGCACTTCCCGTTCTTGCGGACCCGCAGCGCGGCCGGTCCGGCGAAGCCGTCGCCGGATGCGCTCCTGCTGCTCCTCCACGACATGGGCGTCCCGCCGGCGCGCGCCCTGTTCGTCGGCGACCACACCATGGACGCCGAGTGCGCCGTCGGGGCGCGCGTTCGATTCTACGGGATCCTCGAGGAGACCCCGGGGCCGGATTCGATCACGGTCGAGCGGTTCCGCGCCTCCGGCGCCGACGCGGTCGCCAAGAACCTCACCGATCTCGCGCAGTTCATCGGTGTGGCCGTGCGCGCGCCGCGTCCGACCGCGCCACCCGTGCATCCGTAGTCCCACGATCGAGCGGTCCGGCGCAATGCGTGCATCCATGCGCACCCCGGCCTCGGGCGCCCGAGTCGGAAGCGTCCGCGAACTCGCCCGTTCGCGCGCGGAAATTTCGTTCCATGTGAGGTTTATGTAAGATGCTGGCTCACGCAAGCGGCAGTGCGCATTTTTGCACACGCCTCTCGGTTAGCTAGCCGACCGGCCGGCGGCCTTCTCGTCCTTGCCGCGGTCGGCCTTCTCCTCTGGTCGTCGCTCGCTTCCGCGACCGCGTCGCCGATCGCCGGCGGCGCGCGCGCGGCGCCCGGCTCCGGCAGTGCTCCGGTGAACGGCTCGGCGCTGCTGGCCCAAGCCTCCGCGTCGCTGTCGGTCGGCCAGGGCCCCGCGGCGGGAACCCCGGCGTCCTGCTACCTCAACACGCCCATGACCGGCGACTGTTCGATCCTCACGAAGAGCCAGGGGTGGTCGGAGCTTCCGCAGGACAACCCCTCCGGACGCTACTGGGCCGGCAGCGCCTACGACGCGCGCCACGGCTACCTTGTAATGTTCGGCGGGACGACCAAGTACCATCTGTCGCCGTACTTCAACGACACCTGGCTCTACTCGGGCGGCCTCTGGTCGCAGGACCCGACTGCGCGCGCGCCCTCGCCGCGGACCGGCGCGACGATGGCCTACGACCCGACCGACCAGTACGTCGTGCTGTTCGGCGGCTGCTACTCGACCACGATGCTGGGCGACTGCGTCACCGCCTACTCCGATACGTGGACCTTCGCCGGAGGGCAGTGGACGCACATGAGCCCGAGCGTTCACCCGACGGCGCGCGGCCACGCGGCGATGACGTGGGACACGAAGGACGGCTACCTCGTCCTATTCGGCGGCCTCTCCGGAACGAACACGTTCTTCAGCGACACCTGGACGTTCCTCCACGACAAGTGGACGAGCGTCGCTTCGAAGAGCGTCCCCTCGATGCGTGCGCACGAGGGGCTCGTCTACGACGGGGCGGACGGATACGTGCTCATGTTCGGCGGCGCGACCCACGCGGCCCTTCAGGACACGTGGAAGTACGCCGCCGGCCAGTGGACGCGGATCACGACCACGTCGGCGCCGAGCGGCGGGAACGGCATCCTCGTCGTCTACGATCCGGTCGATCAGTACGTCGTGACGTTCGGCGGCTACCAGGGATTGTTCTTCAGTACGACGTGGAAGTACCACGCCGGGACCTGGACCCAATTGGCTCCCTCGGTCGTTCCCACCGCGCGGGCGTACCCGGTCTACGGCTGGGACAATGGCGACGGCTACGCGTTCATGTTCGGCGGCGCGAACCCGTACGCCGTCAACGACTCCTGGTCGTTCCTGCACGGACAGTGGACCCAGATCGTCCCCATCGCCGCGCCGACCGGACGCCAATCGTCCGGATTCGTCTACGACCCCATGGACGGCTACGTCGTCCTCTTCGGCGGCCGAGGCGGCGGCATCTACGGCTGGGGCGGCGGCTTCTACCGCGACACGTGGACGTTCGAGGCGGGCAACTGGCAGCTCCTCCCGACCGCAACGAGCCCGGCCGCGCGCGGAGGCGAGGCGATGGTCTACGATCCGGCCGATCACTACGTCGTCCTCTTCGGCGGGAACAACGCGACGGGTGTCTTCGGCGACACCTGGAAGTTCGTGGGCGGTCTCTGGACCCAGCTGAGCCCCGGCACCTCGCCGTCGGCGCGGACGAACATCAGCGCGACGTACAATCCGCAGGCCGCCTCGGTCGTGATCTTCGGCGGCCGCGACGGCGCGGGTCAGGCGCTCGGCGATACGTGGCGGTTCTCCGGCGGTCATTGGGCCAAGGTGGTCTCGACGAAGAACCCGTCGGCGCGGTGGAGCGCGAGCCTGGCCTACGACCCGGTCGACGGCTATTCGGTCCTCTTCGGCGGACGCAGCGTCTCCTCCCTCTACGACAACGACACCTGGACCCTGCACGCGGGTCAGTGGACCAAGCTCGCGACCCCGTTCTCCCCGCCGCCCACGGAGGCCGGCGCGATGGTCTACGACCCGATCGACCGGTACGTCCTCCTGTTCGGCGGCAACTCGACGAACCACGTCTACTACGGCCAAGCGACGTACTCCTTCGTCCACGGCGCCTGGAGCAAGGTGCGGACGTACAGCGCGCCGTTCGGCCGCTACTCGGTCGGGATCACCTACGACCCCCGCGACGGGTTCGTCCTCGTCTTCGGAGGCTACTCGGGCTACTGGCTCAGCGACGACTGGTCGTACCGCGGGGGCGTCTGGAGCACGGTCTACAGTGCCCAGGTCCCCTCCGCGTGGACGCAGGCCGCGATCGCGTACGACCCGGTCGACAAGTCCGTCGTCCTCGTCGGCGGATATCCCGAGTTCGCGACGGCCTGCACGTGGATCTACTGGGGCGGGGTGTGGGCGGCGGTCCACACCCCCTCCGCCCCGGCCGCGCGCGCCGGCGCGAGCCTCGCCTGGGACTATGCGGACAACGCACTGGTCCTCTACGGCGGGTACAACGGGAGCTACCTCTCCGCCACGTGGACCTTCGTCCGAGGGAGCTGGACGTGGCTGAACCTGTCGACGACCCCGTCGCCCCGCGCGGGCGCCGCCATGACGTTCGACCAGGCGGACGGCTACATGCTCCTGTTCGGCGGGACCAACGGTAAGGCGCTCGCCGACACCTGGAAGTTCCAGGGCGGCCACTGGACGAAGCTCGCCATCACCGCACCGGCCGCCCGCTCGAACGCGTCGATCGCCTACGACTTCCCGGACGGCTACGTCGTCCTCTTCGGGGGTCTCACCTCAACCGGGGTCATCGCCGATACCTGGATCTTCCGGCACGGGGCGTGGACGCGCCTCGTACCCGCGAAGCACCCCACCGCCCGACAGTCGGCCGGGTTCGCCTGCGACCGCGCCTACGGCTACTGCGTGCTGTTCGGCGGGATGGACAACTCGACCTACTCCGACACGTGGACGTTCGTCCACGGGAACTGGACACAGCTCAACCTCCCCGGCGCGCCGGCCGCCCGCGCGTACGCCTCGTTGGCCTACGACACGCGGGACGGTTTCCTCATGCTGTACGGCGGGACGACGAGTACGGGCCCGCAGAGCGACTGCTGGGCGTTCGTCCGCCCGCTGACCGTCTGGGTGCATGCGTCGGTTGGGCTCGTCGACCTCGGCTCGTCGGTCAACTTCACGGCCGGGCGACAGGGCGGGGTGCCGTCGTGGACGCTCCATTGGGTGTTCGGGGACGGCAAGAGCGCCTCCGGGTCGCTGGCGGTGAGCCACACCTACCCGCTCGTGGGGCTCTACAGCGCGAAGTTCTCCATCACCGACGGCCGTGGCGTGACGGTGGGGACGACGATCAGCATCAAGGTCTTCCTCCGACCGATGATCCTGCCGTCCGGGCTGTCCGCCGCCCCGCGGGGGACGTTCGGCGGCGGCGCGTACGCGACCTACAGGTACTCCGCGTAGGCGTGGATCACGGCCCGCTCCGCGCTCGCCCACGCCTCCGGGATCTGGTTCCAGCCGGACTTGAGGTCGCCGACGCAGTAGAGCCCCGGGACCGGTTGGCCGCCCGCGTCGAGAACGCGGCTCGCGTCGTCGACGCGGACATACCCCTCATCGTCGAACGACGCTCCGAGCGACCGCGGGATCGCCCCGTGCATGTCGTACCACCCAAGCCCGGAGAATCCCCGGTCGAACGTGGCCCGGCCGCCGTCCTGGAAGACGACCTCGAACCGCTTCTCTCGGATCCCGTCGAACCCCGCGATCGCGTCGGTCCGATGGGTGATCTTCGCCCCGGCGAGCCGCTCCTCGAGCGCGCGTCGGCGCTCCTCCGCGAGCCCGTCCAGGAACGGCTCGCCGTTCGTGAGGATCACGATCGAGCTCGGCGCGAAGTGCTGGAGGTCGAGCGCCGTCTCGGCGGCGAACGCATCGTGACCGAGCACGGCGACGGAGTGGCCCGGGAGATCGTGCCCGTCGCACAGGATGCAGAAGTCGACGATCGCGAAGTTCGCCCACGGGAAGATCGGCTCGATCTTCCCGGCGACCTCCGGCATCCGGTCGACGACGCCCATGGCAAGGACGAGCGCCCTCGACCGGACGACCCGCTCCTGCCCGAGGAAGGAGAAGTCGACCGAATAGCCGCCCTCGCCCGAGCGGTGCGCCCCGAGCACCCGGGCGGGAGTCACATAGTCGACCCAGTCGGGGACCCTCCGAACCGCTGCGATCTGTGCATCGAGGAGCTTGTGTCCCGAGACCCCTTCGGGGAACCCCGGAATGTTGTCCATCCGGGGCGCGTAGAACGAACGGCCGTACTTCGGGCCCCGGTCGAGGATGGCGGCCGAGTGGTGGAGCAGGCCGGCCTTCAGCCCGGCCTGAAGGCCGGCGTGGCCTCCGCCCACGACGACGATATCGTACGCCTCCTTGAGGCGGACGAACCCGGGCACGAGGCGTCACCCGGGGTGCGCCATTTGACGGTTGGGGCGTTCCCCGTCAGCCGCGAGCGGATCGCCCAACCGGGAGTCCTCCGATCGTTCGGGGCCGGGCCCGATCCCGGGTGTTGTCCCTTCGCACCGGCGATCTCGAGGAGCACGAACGCGGGGAGCGCCCGCCCGACCCGCCCCGGAAGTCCCGTGTCTGGCCCGGTCGCGCTAGTGCGACCGAGACTCCAACACGCGCGGGGACAGCGGTCGACCGCGTTTCGCGTCGCCCGGCCGACCTCGACGCCGGCCGCGGACCGATTCGTGACACAATCGTTATACCCGGGACCTAGGTGGGTCGGCTTTGGGTTATCGCGTCGCCCGACGGCCACGGCTCGGATCCTGACCTGCGGGGGACCCTCCTTCTCGAGGACGGCACTCGTTTCGAGGGGCGTGGAATCGGCGCCCCGACGCGCCGGACCGGCGAGGTGGTGTTCACCACTGGGATGGTCGGGTACCCGGAATCACTCACCGACCCTTCGTTCCGCGGCCAGATCCTGACGTTCACCTACCCGCTGCTCGGCAACTACGGCGTCCCGGATCCCACCGCGCGCGACCGCTGGGGGCTCCCCGCGTACCTCGAGTCGGCGGAGCTGCAGGTCCGCGGTGTCGTCGTCCGCGGCACGACCGCGCCCCACCATTGGGAGCAGCGGACCAGCCTCCACGCGTGGCTTGCGCGGGGGGGCGTCCCGGGCATCGAGGGGGTCGACACGCGACGGCTCACGCAGCATCTGAGGTCGTTCGGGGTCGTGCGCGGGGTCCTTGACGTGGGACCGGTTTCGGAAGCCGCCCCATCCAGCGACGAGCTGGCCCGCCGACTGCGGGACGCCCCCCGGTATGATGCCGAGCCGCTGGTGTCGGAGGTGTCCGTGCGGTCGCCCGAGCTGCTCGGGGGGAGGAACGGGCCGCTCGTCGGGCTCGTCGACTGCGGCGTCAAGGTGAGCATCGTTCGCAATCTCCTCGAGCGGGGACTCTCCGTCGTTCGTCTGCCGTACGACGCCGTAGTCCCTGAGCGGCTCGACGGTCGGCGGATCCGCGGGCTCGTCGTGGGGAACGGACCCGGGGATCCCGCGACGCTCGCGACCACGGTCGAGGAGCTCGCGCGCCCGTCGGCGCGTCGCCGGCCTACTCTCGGCATCTGCCTCGGGCACCAGCTCCTGGCGTTGAGCCGGGGCGGCTCGACGTACAAACTTAAGTTCGGTCATCGCGGCCAGAACAAGACGGTCCAGTTCCCGGACGGTCGCGCCCTGATCATGAGCGAGAACCACGGCTACGCCGTCGACCCCCGCTCGCTCGATGGCGGCGGCCTCCGTCCGTGGGCGACGAACCCCGATGACGGCACGCTCGAGGGGCTGCGCGACGCGGGCGGCCGCTGGATCGCGTTGCAGGGTCATCCCGAGGGCCATCCCGGACCGCAGGAGGCCGGCTTCGTCTTCGACCGTTTCGCCGAGAAGGTCCGCAAGAGCGCGTCATGACCCGTCCCCCGGTATCCAAGGTCGTCGTCCTCGGCTCGGGCGCGCTCAAGATCGGCGAGGCCGGGGAGTTCGACTACTCGGGGAGCCAGTGCCTGAAGGCGCTCGAGGAGGAGGGGGTCTTCGGGGTCGTCGTGAACCCGAACATCGCCACGTTGCAGACGGACCCGCCGAATCACGGGCGGGTCTACTTCCAGCCCCTCACCCCGGAGTTCGTCGAACCGATCCTCGCCGCCGAGCGCCCGGACGGGATCCTGCTAGGTTTCGGCGGGCAGACCGCGCTGAATTGCGGGGTGCAGCTCGCCGACCGCGGCGCGCTCCGCCGTCACCACGTCCGCGTCCTCGGGACCCCGCTGTCGGGGATTCGCGCGACGGAGGACCGGGCCCAGTTCGTCGCGACGATGACACGGGCTCGCGTGCCCACGCTCCCCAGCCGCGCCGTCTACTCGGTCGAGGAGGCGCGGCGCGTCGCCAGGGAGTTCGGCTTCCCCGTGATGCTACGCGTGGCCTACACGCTCGGCGGGAAGGGCGGCGGCGTCGCCCGGACCGCCGAGGAGCTGGACCGCGTCGTCGAGCAGGGGCTCCGCGCGAGCCCGGTCGGACAGGTGCTCCTCGAGCGGTACGTCGGCGCGTTCAAGCAGCTCGAGTACGAGGTCGTCCGCGACCGGCTCGGGAACACGATCACCGTCTGCAACATGGAGAACGTCCTCGGGATGCGCGTCCACACCGGGGACAACATCGTCGTCGCGCCGTCGCAGACGCTCACCGACGCCGAGTACCAGATGCTGCGCCAGGCGGCGATCCGCGCCGTCGACGAGTGCGGCATCGTCGGGGAGTGCAACATCCAGTTCGCGCTCGACCCCGGGAGCCGCGAGTACTACGCGATCGAGATCAACGCGCGGCTCTCCCGCTCGAGCGCGCTTGCGAGCAAGGCGACGGGCTACCCGCTCGCCTACGTCGCGGCGAAGCTCGCCCTCGGCCACACGCTGCCGGAACTGAAGAACCGCGTGACGGGCGTGACGACCGCCTGCTTCGAGCCGTCGCTCGACTACGTCGTCGTGAAGCATCCGCGGTGGGACCTCGACAAGTTCCCGCGCGCGGACCGCCGCCTAGGCCCCTCGATGAAGTCCGTCGGAGAGACGATGGGGATCGGGGCGTCGTTCCCCGAGGCGCTCCTCAAGTCCGTGCGGATGGGCGACCCGCGCGCCGAGCTCGTCCCGCCCGAGACGGTGCGTTCCGTCGAGGAGATTCGCGCGGACCTGGACGCCCCGACGCCGGACATCCTCTGGGTCGTGCTCGAAGCGCTCCGCGCCGGCCTCCCGGTGCGTGAGATCGCCGACCGCGCGATGATCGACCCGTGGTTCGTGCTGTCGCTCGCGGAGGTCGAGCGGGCGGACACCGCGCTCCGTTCCGCGCGCGGCGCGCGCCGGCTCGACGTCGCGCTGCTCCGGACCTCGAAGGAGGTCGGACTCTCCGACCGGGCGATCGCCCGCGCGGCCCAGCGGGACGAGGAGGAGGTGCGCGCGACACGTATCGCGGCGGGGATCCGTCCCCGCCTCCGCATGATCGACACGCTCGCGGGCGAGTGGCCGTCGCCGACGAACTACCTCTACGTGACCTACCGCGCCGACGCGGACGACGTGGCGCCAAGCCCCGAGGGGAGCGTGCTCGTGATCGGGGCCGGGCCGTACCGCATCGGCTCGAGCGTCGAGTTCGACTGGTCGACGATGAACCTCGTCGCCGGCCTCAAGCAGGAAGGCGTCCCGTCGGTCGCCGTCCTCAACTGCAACCCCGAGACCGTCTCGACCGACTACGACCGCTCCGACCGCCTCTTCTTCGAGGAGATCACGCTCGAGCGCGTCCGCGACCTCGTCGAGAGCGACCGGTTCCGCGGCGTCGTGACGTGCGTCGGGAGCCAGGTCGCCCAGAACCTCACGCCGCTCCTCGCGATGTGCGGCATCCCCATCCTGGGGACGTCGCCCGGGTCGATCGACGCCGCGGAGGACCGCGCGCGATTCGCCGCTCGGCTCGAGGAGCTCGGGATCCCGCAGCCGGCGTGGCGGGCGTTCACGACGCTCGACGAGGCCGAGGCGTTCGCGGACGATGTCGGCTATCCGGTCCTCGTCCGACCGTCGTACGTCCTGAGCGGCCAGGCGATGCGGGTCATCGCCGGACGCGGGGACCTCGCGGAGTTCCTCACGCGCGCGACCCGGCTCTCCCCCGAACATCCGGTCGTGATCACGAAGTTCGTCGAGCAGGCCGCCGAGGTCGAGCTGGACGCGGTCAGCGACGGCACCCGGCTGCTCGTCGCCGGGATCCTGGAGCATGTCGAGCGGGCGGGCGTGCACTCGGGCGACGCGATCTTCTGTCTCCCGCCGCGGCACACGAGCGCCGAGGTGCAGGCCGCGCTCGTGCGCGCCGCGGGCGAGCTCGCCCGCTCCCTCGCGATCCGCGGGCCGTTCAACATCCAATTCCTCGTGAAGGACGGCGCCTTCCAGATCATCGAGCTCAACCTCCGCGCGAGCCGGTCGCTGCCGTTCCTCACGAAGGCGACGGGCGTGCCGCTCCTGCGCGAAGCGGCCCGGGCGATCCTGGGGAAACCGCTCCGCCAGGAGGGTCGCGCGCCGCTCCCCGAAGGACGGTGGGGCGTGAAGGTCCCGCAGTTCTCTTTCCTCCAGCTCACCGGCTCCGACCCGCTCCTGGGCGTGGAGATGCAGTCGACCGGCGAAGTCGCCTGCTTCGGCCCGACGTTCCCGGACGCGCTCACGAAGGCGCTCGTCGCCACGGGCGTCCGCCTCGCGCCCCCGAACGGCCGGGCGTTCGTCTCGGTCGGGGGCCCGGCGCTCAAGGAGCAGCTCCTCCCCACGGCCCGCCGGCTGTCGTCCCTGGGCGCCTCGTTCGCCGCGACCGAGGACACGGCCGCGTTCCTTTCCGCGCGCGGGATACCGCGGGTCGAGGTGCTCCACAAGGTGAGCGAGCCGGACCGGCACCCGAACGTCCTCGAGGCGCTCCGCGACGGGTCGATCGACCTCATGCTGGCAATCCCCGCCTCGCTCACGCAGGAGAAGCTTGAGCGGATGCTCGAGGACGAGTACGTCCTGCGCCGCCGTGCGGTCGAGCTGGGCATCCCTCTCTTCACGAGTCTCGAGACGTTCGACGCGTACGTCGAGGGGCTCGCCTGGGTCCGCGACCATCCGCTCACCGTCGAGGCGCTCTACGGCTCCCCGGACGCCGGCCGCTCGCCGGTGGGACCGGTTCGGGGGGTTCCCGTAGTGGCCCCGCGTCGGGTACGAGCCCGGGTTCCAGCCGGCGGCTCGCGGCGTTCGAACTCTCGTTGACATCGAGGCACCTCCGGCCGGCCCGCCTAGACCCCGCGGGCGGCGGTACCTGACCTGGGACGTTTGGACCCTTGCGACCATCGGTCGGTCAGTCCCGGACCGGTCCGTTCGCTCGTGCCGAGAATCCGCCCGGAATCATGGTCATATCGGGGAACTCACTCAGGGGACCCCCGTGCGCCCGGTTCCCGAATCGCTTGTGACCGTCGCACTGCCCGCCCGCGGCGAGGTCCACACCGACTTCTGGGGCCCGATGGCCACCGAGATCAATGGATGGCCGGTTTCGGGGTTCCTGGTGTTGACCAACTACCGATTCCTCTTCGTTCGGAACGCGGGCGGTGGACCCGTATCGCTCGGCCTCCAGGTGTCGTGGCCGCTCACCCAGATCTCTCACGTCACCGCCCAAGCAAACGGGACCGACGTCTTCGTGGGCGTGAATCACCTGGTCTTCCACGGCTCCGCTCCTCGAGATCAGGGCGGATGGTTCGCCGACGAGATCCGCCGCACCCTCCTCCAGGCGCGTCAGGTGCGCTTGGAGCTATTGCACTCCGAGTCCTCGCGGGTCGTCGCGGCGCCGACGAGCGTGATTCGCGAGCGCGAGGTCATCCGCGAGATCGTCCGCATCCCTTGCCGCTACTGCCACAATCTGGTCGACCAGACCGCTGTCCGTTGCCCCTCCTGCGGGGCCGGACTGAAGTGAGAGCACGTGTTTCCGGCCCCCAACCTGCCGTCTCGGTTACTGTACGGCGCTGTCCCGCCGTCCGGGTCGCGACGTTCTGAACCCGCGCTCCCTCGAGCGCGTCGGCGCGCCCGATTCCGGGTTCCGACGCGGTTTCTTATCGGCCGGCTTCCTGTTCGGTGCCGTGCGTCCGGTCCCGCCCTGGATCGCTTCGGTCGCGGCTCCCGTCCCGGGGGAGACGCTCCTCGATTTCTGGGGACCGATGACCACCTGGATCAACGCCTTCGAGCTCGAGGGGTACCTCGTCGTTTCGAACTACCGATTCGTCTTCCTTCGGTCGTATGGGCCTACGGTCGCCTACTTGGCCCTCCAGCTCAGCGTCCCGCTCCAGAACATTGTGCAGGCGACGGCCCACTACGATGGGGACGAGGTGTACGTTGGTGTGAACCACCTGGTCTTCCATGGCCTCGCGCCCCCGAACCAGCACCCGGGGCAGGTGGCGGAAGAGATCAGGAACGCGATTCTGATCGCCCAGCAGCAGCGGACGGCCGAACTGCAGCGACCGGTTCCGTTGCCGAGCGGCGCCCCGGCGCCAGCTCCTCCTCTCGCGTCGGCGGCCGCAGCCGGCACGGTCGCATGCAAGAACTGCGGGGTGGGAATCCCCGTGGCCGCGGTCTTCTGTCCCTCGTGCGGCGTTCCCCAGCGCGGCTAGCCCGGGCCGTTCGGGCGGGAGCGCGCCTAGGAGTCCGGGGAGGCCACCCGTGTCGAGAACGGCAGCTTCGTCACGGAGTACTCCGGGACGAGCGTGCTCGTGTCGATAACGTCGGCGATCCCCCGGATCCGGTCCGTCACGAAGTCCAGCACCTGGCGCTTCTTGCTGCTCTCGGGGAACTCCAGGAGCGCGAAGATGTCCCAATCGCCGGTGAGGAAGTGGAGCTCGCGCACCTCGTCGAACTTGAGGAGCGACTCGCGGATCCGCTCGAAGTCCCCTCCGCGCACCTTGAGGTAGGTGAACGCGCGCATCTTCGGCGAATCGGTCGGCATGAGCTCCGCGAGATCGTCGACATTGAACGCCTGCGGCCCCTCGAGCCGCTTCCCGTCCGGGGCGATGAGGACCGGGAACTTCTGCACCCCGCGCAGCCGCTCCGTCACGATCCGCTCGACCAGCCCGGCCTTCGCGACGTCGACGACCTTGACCTTGTACTGACGGGACGCGGCGACCTCCTCCGTGACCGCCACGCACCGGGCCTGCTCGTCGGAGAGGAAGTACACCTCTTCGCCGGAGCCGGGCGCATCCTCGTCGCTGTGCCCTGCGGACCGCGTCGCGGAGGCGACCCCGAGCGACGAGCCGGGCGCGAGATCGCTCGCCGGAGGGCGGTAGAACGTGGTGACAGCCTTCCGGCTCTGGACGTACAGCGTGAGTTCACGGTTCGCGGCTTCGGGCATGGGCCGCCGGACCACGGGAGCGCGGTACATATACGAATGGGGAGGCGGGGTGCTCGCCGGCCGACGCAGAGTCGGTTCGCCGTCTGGGGGAGCGACAGATCCCGCGTGAAATTCGCGACGGGAGAAGGGGAAAGGGTTCGGGCCCCGGCCGGATCCCGGTCGACCCCGGCCAGGGCCTGCGAACTTCGGCCGTGCTAGTAGCGCTTGTACGAGTCGGAGCGCTCGCGCCCGCCGCCGCCGCCTCCGCCGCCACCACCGCCGCCGCCACCGCCGCCGCCGCCGCCATAGCGGCCACCGCCGCCATAGCCGCCGCCGCGGTCACCGCGGTAGCCGCCGCCTCCGAACGATCGCCGCTCGGATTCGAACTCCTGCTGGCTCATGTCGAGCGACTGGTTCACGTCGCCGATCGGGTCGGTCGTCTTCGTGAGCTGGCCGTAGCGGCCGACGTTGAGCCGCATGTGCCCGCGCACGAGGGAGACGTAGCCGTTGTCCACCAGGACCGTGTCGTCCTTCGCAATCGTGCCGATCTGCTCGTTCCAAAGGGAGAGCGTGATGACCGCGGTGTCGTCGCCGATCACCGCTTCGGCGACCTTCCTCGGGTCACCGTACTTGCCCATCACTTCCTTCGCGTCGCCCACGTTCATGACCTTCGCGTGGACGTTCACTTGCTTCGAGCTCGGCGTCAAGTCGCGCACCTTCGTCAGGGGTTTGTCCATTGTCGTTTCTCCTTCTCGCTTCTTCGCGTTGGGTTCGGTTCGGACCCGGTTATTCGGCTCACCGAGTGCCGCACACGCCAAGAACCGGGTCTGACGCAGGGGCCAGGGGCGGGTCGAATATTCGGGTCTCTACCGAACGACCACCGGGGTCCGGTATTTAAGGGGGCCCTCAGCGTGCGCCGGCGGGACACGACGGAGCCTGCCCGAGCGCGTCCGCTCGAACGGTAGGCTTTTGCGGAGCCCCCGGTCTCGCGGCGGTACCGGGACCGGGGCCCGCCCTCTCGTGAGCCAGCAGTTCGACATCGGGGTGCACTATCTCCTCAAGGGGGAGTACGAGCACGCCCTCCGAATGTTCCAGGAGGTCACGCGCGAGGAGCCCCACAACGCCCGGGCCTGGGCGTTCCTCGGGACCGCCCACGCGCACCTGGGCCAGGCGCCCGAAGCCGAGGCCGCGCTCTCGAAGGCGGTGGGGCTCGGCCCCCAGAACTCGGAGGCGTGGTTCCACCTGGGGGTCGCCCGATCCCTCCGCGGTGAATGGGCCGACGCCGCGACGGCGTACCGTCATGCCGTCGCCCTCGACCCGGCCGACCTGGTCGCGTGGCACCGTTTGGGGGTCGCCCTCGCCGAGAGCGGGGAGGAGTCCCAGGCCACGGCCGCGTTCGAGCGCGCCCTCGTCCTCTCCCGGGAAACGGGCGATCGACAGCTCGAGGAGCCCGTGCCCCGGAACGCCCCGGACGACCACCTCGCCGAGGCGGGGGAGCGGGAAGGGGGTCGCGAGGCGGAGAGCTGGCTCGACCTGGCGCTCCAGCTGCTCAGCCTGGGCGATGAAGAGGAGGCGATGGCCGCCTACGACCGCGCCTACACACTCGACCCGAAGCGGGCCCAGGGCTCCCTCTTCCGTCCGATGCTCCAGCTCGTCCAAGCGGCCGCCGAGGCGCCCCTGCTCGACGAAGACCATCCCGAGGTCGACCGACCCGCGGGGCCTGAGCCGCCGCCGCAGGGCCCGATCCCCCAGCGCCGCAACGACCGTCCCGAGGTCGCGTAGTTCGCCGCCAACGAACGGGCCGGGATTATCTCGTTCGCTCGGTTTTCCGCCGTCGAGGGAACCCCCCGCGTAACTCGGTCGGAAGGCCGCCCGGCATGGGCGGGTCGGGGATCCCGAGGGGAGCCCGCGCGCTACTCGCGCGGTGCCGGCGTCACGGGGTGGGCCGGAGGGTCGGTAATGATGAGCGACTCGGCGAACTCCTTCGCCTTCTCCCGTCGCGCGGCGTGTTCGCGCATGAACCCGCTGACCCGTTCGATCAGGCGGAACTTGCAGTCGCCGCAAAGGAGCGCCCCGCTGCGGCAATCCGCGGTGATCTTATCGAACTCCGCGTCGGACGGCGCGAAGCGGGTGCGCCACATCGCCCACACCGAACAGATCTCGGGCGTCGCCCCGAGCCGCCGCTGCTCCTCGACGGTCGCGCGGCCGCCGGTGAACGCCTTGCGGAGCTTCCGCTCGACCTCCTCGGGCGGGTCGTTCAGGAACAGCGCGTTGTCCGCGACGTCGCCCGTCGTCGACATCACCTTCTCCCCGAGGAGCCCCGGGACGAGCTGGCTGTGG
Source organism: Thermoplasmata archaeon (assembly GCA_035656255.1). Lineage (GTDB taxonomy): Archaea > Thermoplasmatota > Thermoplasmata > Lutacidiplasmatales > UBA184 > Lutacidiplasma. The sequence continues at coordinate 24,966 of DASRSV010000016.1, read as the reverse complement.
AGGAGCGCCGGCTTCGGGTAGCCGAGCGTCTCGGCGATGTCCCGCGTGACGCGGAAGTGCGGGTCCTGGTCGACGCCGCAGGGGATCAGGCACGGTATCCGCGCGCCCGTCGCCCACGTCGGGTAGAAGCAAGGAACGCTCTGGAGCGCGGTGTAGAACAGTAGCCCGATGTTGGTGCTCGGCGTGAAGCCGAAGACCGCCTTCACCGTCGAGAAGTTCACCCGGCGCGCGACGTCGACGGCGAGCGGGTACAGCGCGGCGATCGACCGGGTGTCGAGGAAGACGTGCGTCCGCTTCGGGTCGAAGCCGACCGCCAGGATGTCCGCGAGGTTCTCGATCCCCCAGCGGAGCGTCGCCTCGCGCGTGAGGCCGTTGCGGCTCCACGTCTTTTCGTCGTCGGTGATCTGGATATACATCGGAGCCCGGAACCGCTCCTGGAACCATCGGCACAGCTCGAACTGGAGGAGGTGGCCGGTGTGGAGCGGGCCGGACGGACCCCGCCCGGAGTAGAGGACGAAGTGCTGCCCGGCCTTGTACTGCGCGAGCAGCGGCGCGAGATCCCGGTGGGAGTAGTAGATCCCGCGGGCGAGGAGGGGGTGGAGGTCACCGCCCGCGAGGGTCCTCAGTTCGCTCAGTAGGGCCGGGGTGAGCTCCTCGGTGCCGAACTGCTCGCGGAGCTGCGCGTAGTCGACCTTCCCCTTGACCTCGTACGGCGTGACGACGAACGACTCCTTCTTCGTCACGTTCCGCCCGCCGGGGGAATCCTCACTCGGGGAAGGAGATCTTCGCCAGGATCGCTTCGCGCTCCGCTAGCGGAACCCCGGCGGACGAGAGCGCCTCGGCGACGCACGACCGCTGGTGGTTGTGCGTGATCGTATGCCCGCACTGCGGGCAGGGGGCGGTTCCGGTGATCAGGCGCCGGAGCCCCTCGCGGCCCGCGCTCGAGTCCCGCCGTGCGAACTTGTCGACGAGCACCGCCCCGCCCATCGAACCTTCCAGGTAGGAGAGGGGGACGCGGACCTGCGTATTGCACACCGGGCAGCGGGCCGGCGTCCGGCAGGTGCACCCCATCCGGACCCCGATAGGCCGGGATGCGCACATGAGACTTCGCCCGGACCCGACGGTGTCGGAGAGTCGAGCGTCAACTGTAGCCTCCGGTTTTATGAACCGGCGACGGGACGGTTACGCCGTGGCCGCCGTGCAGGCGCGGGGACGCGAATACGCGATGCACGAGACGGTCCTCGAGGTGCTGCGCCGGCTCAACCAGGCGGCGGAGCGTCGCAGTGAGGTCGACGGGATGGAGCTCATCGAGCTCGAGCAACGCCTCCGCGATTTCTGGGCCTTCCGTGCCGGGGAGACGAACCTGAACCGCGCGCTTCGGCTCCTCGTCGACCACGGTCTCGTGTCTCAGATCGACCGGCCGCAGTACGCGTGGGATCGCGGCCGGGTCCTTCGGGAGAGGTACTCCATCACCACGCGCGGCAAGGCGTTCCTCGTCCACCAGATCGAGGAGACCGGTCGGATCCGCTGACCGGAGCCGCGCGGCCGGTTTCGCCCGGGAAGCGCCGCGAAGGGTGCGAATTCCGGCGGCGCTCTCGGAGAGGAATCGGGGGGTTCGCCCGTCGAAGACGAGGGGTTCAAGTACCCCCTCGGAGCAAACATAGGCGGGATGCCTCTCGCGGACGACCCCGTCCGCGCAACTCTGCTCGCGATCCTGCGTTTGCTGAATCAGGCGGACGCGGACCACGAGGGGGACGCGGCGGAGCAGGCGCTCGAGCTCGCCGAGCTGGAGCGGCGGCTCGAGAACTTCATCGCGACCCAGAAGGACGCCGTGAACGTCTCGCTCGCGGTCGGCCTCCTCCTTCGCAACGGGTTCGTCGCGGTGCAGAACGGCGGCGACTACTCGTGGACCCGGCAGCGGGACGCCCAGGTCCGCTACGGGATAACGGCCGAGGGGAAGAAGTTCCTCGTCGAGGCAATGGAGACGAGCGACCGGATCCCCGGTTCGCGCCCGGCGAACGGCGGCGGCGCCCCGTAGCCGGACGAAGGCGCCCATTTTCACATATCGTTAAGTACGCTTCCCGGGTCCAATCGCCGTGTCACGCATCCACTCCGGGCGGAAGGGCCGCTCGGGCTCGCACCGCCCGTTCCCCGCCGTCAAGCCGGAGTGGGTCCAGGTCGACCGCGCCGAGATCGAGGAGACGGCCGTCAAGCTCGCGAAAGGTGGCATGAACTCCGCCCAGGTCGGCGCCGTGCTGCGCGACAGCTACGGCATCCCCTCCGTCCGCACGGTCCTCGGCACCCGCATGACGGTCCTCCTCAAGGGGAAGGGCCTCCAGGCGGACCTCCCCGAGGATCTGCAGGCGCTCCTCCGCCGCGTCGTTCACTTGCAACGCCACCTCGCAACGCACCCCACCGACCACGCGAACCGCCGTGGGCTCTCGCTGATGGAGTCGCGCATCCGCCGGCTGAGCCGGTACTACCGCGCGCGCAAGCAGCTGCCCCCCAACTGGAGCTACTCCTCGACCGCTGCGGTGCTCCAGGTGGAGTGATGCCCTCGGGGCCCGAGGGCCTCGTCAAGCATCCTGCATATCGGGCCGAGTTCGAGCGGGCCCGCGACGCGCTCCTCGGCCACCCGGGCCGCTGGCGCGTGATCTACCACTACGACGGGGACGGGATCGCGGCGGCGTCGTGCGCGGTGCGCGCCCTGAACCGGCTCGGCTTCCCCGTCCAGGCGACCGCGCTGCGGGCCGTTGAACGGCCGCGGATCGAGGAGCTCCTGAAGTCGACCTCGACGCCCGTCCTGGTCGTCGACACGGGGGCGAGCTGGCTCGACCTGTTCGAGGCGCACCCCCACCCGGTGATCGTCCTCGACCACCACCTCTACCCGGGGGCACCGGAGCCTCCGAAGCTCCCCGAGCATGTCGCCTTCGTCGACCCCCTCGACTGGGGCGTGGACGGCATGAACGAGCTGTGCGCCGCGACGCTCACCTGGCTGTACACTGCGTTCCTCGACGGCCGCAATTGGGACAATGCGGCGTTCGGCCTCTCGGGGGCCGTCTCCGACCGCCAGCATGTCGGCGGCTTCCGCGGCCTCAACCTGAAGCTCGTCGAGGAGGCGAAGGAGCGGTCGCTCGTCACGACCGTCCCGGGCCCGCCGCTGTTCGGCGCGACGCTCGAGGAGGCGGTCGAGCGCAGCGTCGACCCGTACCTCGCAGGGATCGCGGGCCGGGCAGAGGCGGCGCGGTCGTTCCTCGCCTCCGTCGGGCTCGACCCGAGGCGCCCTCCGTCAAAGATCGAGCCTGGGGAGATGGAGCGGCTCGTCGCGGCGATGTCGAAGCACCTCGCGCGCCAGGGCGTTCGTCCCGAGTTCGTGCAGGCGCTCCACGAGGACGGCTACTTCCTCCCCGCCTGGGGGCTCCGGATCGAGGAGCTCGCGAACCTCCAGAATGCGACGGGGCGAATCGGGGAACCGGGCGTCGGCGTCGCGATCGCGCTCGGGGACCCGACCGCGCTCGAGCGGGGACGCGAGGCGGAACGGGCGTGGCGACGCGGGGTCCTCGCCGGCCTCGAGCGCGTCGAGCGGGGCGGGGTTAAGTCCCTGCACGCGGTCCAGTGGTTCGAGAGCCCGGAGACGTCCCTCGCAGGCACCCAGGCCGGACTCGCGATGAACTATCTCCTCGATACGCGCAAGCCAGTGTTCGTTTTCACATCGGCATCGGACGGCCTCAAGGTCTCGGCCCGCGCGACGACCTGGCTGGTGGGGAAGGGCCTCGACCTGGCCGTCGTCTGTCGTTCCGCCGCGGAACGGGTCGGCGGAGAGGGCGGCGGCCATCGCGTCGCGAGCGGGGCGACGATCCCGGCCGCCAAGCGCGACGAATTCCTCGCGGCAGCGGACGCCCTGGTCGCGCAGCAGCTCCCCGCCCTAGAGGTCGCGAGGTGAGCACGCCGCCGCCCGTCCCCGTGGTCGTCGCGACCGACGCGGGCGACCGCGTCCGCGACCAGCCGCTGGAGCGGGAGATGCACCGCTCGTACATCGACTACGCCATGAGCGTCATCGTCGGCCGTGCGCTCCCGATCGGCCGGGACGGGCTCAAGCCGGTCCACCGTCGGATCCTCTGGTCGATGTGGGAGTCCGGGGCCACCCACGACAAGCCGTTCCGCAAGAGCGCGCGCACGGTCGGGGACGTCCTCGGGAAGTACCACCCGCACGGCGACCTCTCGGTGTACGACGCGCTCGTCCGGATGGCCCAGCAGTTCAGCCTCCGCTACCCGCTCATCGAGGGGCAGGGGAACTTCGGGTCGATCGACGGCGATGCTCCGGCGGCGATGCGGTACACGGAGGCGCGCCTCTCCGCGCTCGCGGAGGAGATGCTCGCCGACATCGAGAAGGAGACGGTCGACTGGACGGACAACTTCGATGGGAGCCTCAAGGAGCCGCTCCTCCTCCCGGCGAAGGTCCCGCAACTGCTCCTGAACGGCTCGGAGGGGATCGCCGTCGGGATGGCGACCAACATGCCCCCCCACAATCTCGGCGAGGTCGTCGACGCGCTCCACCTCCTCCTGGAGAAGCCCGACGCGAGCCTCGACGACATCCTCCGCTTCCTCCCCGCGCCCGACTTCCCGACGGGCGGCTACCTTGAGGCGTCGAGCGGCATCCGCGAGGCGTACGAGACCGGGCGGGGGACGCTCCGCATCCGCGGCGCGGCCGCGATCCGCGAGCGGGACGGGAAGGACGAGATCGTCATCACCGAGATCCCGTTCAACGTCAACAAGACGAGCCTCCTCGAGCTGATCGCCGACCTCGTGAAGTCGAAGCGGATCGACGGAATCACCGACCTCCGCGACGAGAGCGACAAGGACGGGGTGAGCGTCGTCCTCGAGCTCCGCCGCGATGCGCCGGCGGAGATCCTCCTGAACCGGCTCTACGAGCACACCCCGCTCGAGACTTCGTTCGGCGTGATCAACCTCTGCCTCGTCGACGGCCGCCCGAAGGTCCTCACCCTGAAGGAGCTCCTCGACCAGCACCTCGCCCACCGCCGGACGACCCTCACGCGCCGGACGCAGTTCGACCTCCGGAAGGCCGAGGAGCGGAAGCACCTCCTCGAAGGGTTCCTGATCGCCATCGACCACATCGACGAGGTCGTGCGGATCATCCGCCGCTCGCGCGACGTCTCCGCGGCCGAGGCGTCGCTCATGGGGAAGTTCCTCCTCTCCACCGAGCAGGCGAAGGCGATCCTCGACATGCGCCTCGCCCGGCTCACCGGGCTCGAGCGGGAGGGCGTCGAGAGCGAGCTCAAGGAGAAGGAGGAGCTCATCGAGCAGCTCCGGGCGATCCTCGCCTCGCCGACCGAGCTCGACCGGCTGATCCGCGAGGAGCTCCAGGAGCTCAAGGCGAAGTTCGGGGACGCGCGCCGGACCCGGATCGTCCCCGCATTCACCGAGCGGACGCTCGAGGACCTGATCCCGGACACGGACGTCGTCGTGCTCGTGACGCGGGACGGCTACGTGAAGCGGCTCCCGCTCGACCAGTACCGCCGCCAGCGGCGCGGCGGCAAGGGGCTCATCCAGATGGAGACGAAGGAGGAGGACTTCGTCACCCGGACGTTCGTGACGCGGACGCACGACAACGTGCTGTTCTTCACGAACCTCGGGCGCGTCTACCGTCTCAAGGCGTACGAGCTCCCGGAGGGGAGCCGCCATTCGAAGGGGAAGGCGATCATCAACCTCCTCCCGCGCCTCAAGAGCGGCGAGAAGGTCCAGACGCTCCTCCCCGTCCGCGACCTCGCGGTGCAGGGATCGATCGTCTTCGCCAGCCAGAAGGGCCTCATCAAGCGCACCGAGCTCGACGAGTTCCAGAACATCCGCACGACCGGCATCCAGGCCGTGCTCGTCGAGGAGGGGGACGAGATCGTCGACGTCCAGCTCCTCCGCGACGAGGCGACCGAGATCATCCTCGCCACCCGTGCGGGCCAGCTCGTCCGCTTCCCGCTCAAGGAGGTCCGCCCGATGGGCCGGGCGACGTACGGCGTCATCGGCGCCCGGCTTTCGTCGGAGAAGGGCGACCGGGTCGTCGCGATGGCACCGTCGTCCGCGGAGTTCCCCTCGCTCCTCTCGATCACCTCGACCGGCTACGGCAAGCGGAGCCCGACGGACGCGTACCGGCGGACCCACCGGGGCGCCTCGGGCGTCGTGACGATCAAGACCGGCGGCCGCAATGGCCAGGTCGTCGCCGTGCTCCCCGTCCGCGACGACTCCGAGCTCCTCGTCACGACGCAGGGCGGGATGACGATCCGCATCCCGGCGAAGGGCGTGAGCGAGCAGGGACGGAACACGCTCGGGGTCCGGATCATCCGCCTCGACGAGGGGGACGAGGTGAAGGACGCCATCGTCCTCCCGTCGGTCGCCGACACCAACGGCAGCGGAGCGGACGAAACCGCCCCGCCGACCGGCGCGGCCCCGCCCCCGGTGGCGCCGGAGGAGGACGATGGTCCGGCGCCGTCCGCGGGGTAGGACCGTCCGCGTCTGCCCGCAGTGCGGCTCGACCCGCATCATCTTCGACGCGGGGCTCATCACCGGCCAGCGCTACCACTGCCTCAACTGCGACTACCTGGGCTCGCTCATCCTCGAGCGGGACGTCGACGAGAAGGCGCCCGCCGAGCCTGAGGAGTAGCCCGTGCGCGTCGTGATCTACACGGGGAAGGGCGGCGTCGGCAAGACGTCGGTCGCCGCGGCGACCGGGCTCCTCGCCGCCGCCCGGGGCCACCGCACCCTCGTCGCCTCGACCGATAACGCCCACTCGCTCGGGGACGCGCTCGGCATCCCCCTCGGCCCGACGCCGCGCGAGGTGCGGCCGAACCTCCTCGGGCTCGAGGTGGACGTGCTCACCGAGGTCGAGCGGAACTGGGGCGAGGTGCACCGCTACCTGCTCACGCTCCTCGCGTCGCAGGGCGTCTCGGAGATCACGGCCGAGGAGGTCGTCGTCCTCCCCGGCATGGAGCTCATCACGGCGCTCCTGCTCCTCGACCAGGCGGAGCGCGAAGGTCGGTACGACACGGTCATCCTCGACACGGCGCCGACCGCCGACACGCTGAGGCTGCTGAGCTTCCCGACCGCGGTCGAGTGGTACTTCGACCACTTCTTCGGGCTGCAGCGCCGGCTCGCGAAGGTCGTCCGGACGACGGTCGGCCGCGCGATGAAGACCCCGATCCCCCCCGACAACGTGTTCGACGCGATCGAGCGGCTCCACGAACGGTTCATCCGGGTCCGGTCGCTCCTCACCGACCCGAAGCGGACCACGGTCCGCCTGGTCGTCAACCCCGAGAAGATGGTGATCGCCGAGACGCAGCGGGCGTTCACCTACCTCTGCCTGTTCGGCCTTGCGGTCGAGCTCCTCGTCGTGAACCGCGTCTTCCCCTCGGCCGCCACGTCCGGCTACTTCGCCGGCATCCGCGCCGAACAGGAGGCGAACCTCGCCACCCTCGGGGAGGCGTTCGGGGAGGTCCCGCAGCTGCCGGTCCCCCGCTACCCGAACGAGGTCGTCGGGATCGCGGCGCTCGACCGGCTCGGGAAGGACCTCTTCGGCGCGGACGACCCCCTCGCTGTGCGCGCGACCCGCGCCCCCCTTCGGTTCGTGGAGCGCTCCGGCCAGCCCGCCATCGAGCTCGACCTACCGTTCACGGGCGCCGAGCAGGTCGACCTGAGCGAGCGCGGCGACACGCTCTATCTGACGGTCGGAGCGTACCGCCGCTCGATCGTCCTTCCCTACGCCTTCAGCGGCCGGGGCGTGGTGTCGGCGAACCTCGACCGCGGCACGTTCACGATCCGGTTCGCCGCGCGCCGGCCCCGCAAGGAGGTGGCGCGTGCCGCCGCGTAGGATACCGGTCGCGGACGACGTCGCCGACCTTTCCCGCGTCCTCGCCCGGCGGCTCCTCGAGCTCGCCGAGGCCGAGTTCTCGAGCCGGGAGCTTCAGGCCCGGCTCGCCGCCGCGGCGCAGGTGACCTCCGCCATCGCCCGCGCGAGCCGAACGCGCGTCTCGCCGCGCGGGCCGACGGCGCCGGAGCTCCGCGCGCTCACGTCCGCGTGGCTGGGCGTTTTCGAGACGGTGCTGGTGGTCGGCGAGCGGACGCTCGCCGGGAAGGGGCAGGCTGCCGAAGGCGGCTCCTCGCCGCTGCGGAAGATCCCGATCGGCTCCGCACCTCCGCCATCCGCTCCCGGCCCCGACGGATCGCGTCGGCCACCGCGAGCGCCCGCACCGTCGGCGCGACGTCGTGGACGCGGACGACCGCCGCCCCGCTGAGCGCGGCGACCACGGCGGCCGCGAGGCTCGCCTCGAGGCGGTCGCTGGGGGCATCGCCTCCCCCGAGCGAGCCCAGGAACGATTTCCGGGACGCGCCCACGAGGACGGGATAGCCGAGCGTCGCGAGTTCGCCGAGGCGGGTCAGGAGCTCGAGGCTCTGGGCGGCGGTCTTCGCGAAGCCGAGTCCGGGGTCGATCAGGATCCGGTCGGCGCCGATCCCCTCCACGCGGGCGCGGCGGACGGATTCCGTGAGTTCGCGACCTACTTCGCCGACCACGTCCACGTACCGAGCATGCGATACCATCGTCGCCGGCGTTCCGCGCATGTGCATCACCACCGCCGCCGCCCCCGTACGGGCCACGACCCGTCGCATCTCGGGGTCGCGCAGCCCGCTCACGTCGTTGACGATCGAGGCGCCGGCGTCGAGCGCCCGCTGCGCGATCACGGGGTGCCGGGTGTCGATCGAGATGGGCCGCGCAAGACGGCCATGGAGTCCCTCGAGCACCGGACCGACCCGGCCCCATTCCTCCTCCAGCTCCAGTTCGGTCGCGCCGGGCCGCGTCGACTCTCCCCCGATGTCGATGAGGTCGGCACCCTCCTCGGCGAGGCGCAGGGCTCGCTCGACCGCCGCGGTCGGCTCGAGGAACGCCCCGCCGTCGCTGAAGGAGTCGGGGGTCACGTTCACGACCCCAAGGATGCGGGTGCGACCGCCCAGCTCGATCGAGCCGCCCGCCCATCGGAGCGTGCGCAGGGGCGCGGGAACGACCGTCGCTCGGGCGGCCACGATGGCGACGGAACCCGGCCTCGTTAAGTCGGATGCTGGCCGGCGGGGGCTGCCCGCTCGTGACCGCCCGGCGTCCCCCCCGAACTGCTCCTCCGCCCGGGTTGGTCGTTGCGATCGAGGGTGTCAGCGGGGCGGGGAAAACGACGGTCTCGCGTCGCTGGGCCGAGACCTACCGAGCGGTCTGGATCCCGGAGGCGTGGGACCGTATGCGACCCCGACCTTCGCTCTCGTTCCGCACGCTCCCCCGACTCGAGCGCCTCGAAATGAGTCTGCTGCTCGAGGACGCGCGAAGGTTTCGGGAGGCCCGCGCCGCCGCCGCCAATGGATCGACCGTGGTCCTCGACACGGACTTTGTCGGCACCCTGTCGTACGTTTGGGGCCTGGCCTGCGCGGTCGACCCGAAGTGGAACGTCCTTCCGGCGTTGGCGGCCACCGCTCGGGAGATGCATCAGCGGGGCGCTTGGGGCCTCGCGGACCGCTACTACTATCTCGACGTGACGCCCGAGGCTGCGGTCCGCCGGGCGAAGGGCGCCCGGAGCCGTCACCCGGTCGACTGGGCGTCCCGGCACGCCGCGGTCGGGGCCGCGGAGCGGGCGTTCTGGCTCGGGTCACGGATTCCGGAGTTCTCCGATCGCGTGGTCCGCGTCGACGCGAACTCCTCCGTGGAACGCGTGGTAGCAGCGATCTCTCGGGCGGCCACGAAGACGCCCCAACCCTCGAGTGTTCCGGACCCGTTCGCCCTCTTGACCTGGTTCGAGTGGCGATGCCTCCCACCCCGCGATACGGCCGCGGCGCCCGGTCGCACTTCCGCGGCCGAGGCGCGGGACCGTCGTCCTCCGCGACAAGGCCTAATCGTTAAGAACCGGGCCCCGCCTCGCCGCGGCCCCCGATGAAGCCGCTCGACGTCCTCCAGCAGAGCCTCCACAAGCGCGTGCTCGTGGAGGTCCGCGGCGGCATCTCGTTCCGCGGGACGCTGGACGCTTTCGACCAGCACCTCAACCTGATCCTCTCCTCCTCCGAGGAGGTCGTCGCCGAGACGGTGACGCCCCACCCCGGGCTCACCCTCCTCCGCGGCGACACGATCGTGTACATCTCGCCGTAGGGTCGGACCGAGGATGTCGAAGGGTACCCCATCGAGCCACGGCGGCTCCCCCGTCCACGTCCGTTGCCGCCGGTGCGGCCGCCACTCATACCACCGCCAGAAACGGGTCTGCTCGTCGTGCGGCTTCGGCGACTCGGCTCGTCGACGCCAGTACAGCTGGGCGAAACTCCGGTAGTCCTTCTCGGCGCCCGCGACTCTCTCCGCCGCGCTGCACCGCTCACGATCCCGTGGGATCTTCACGGGCTGCGTGGCTCCCGAAACGACGGGCGCGCGTCCTCGCTCCACGGCCCGGCGGGGATCTCAAACGCCCCGGTCGGCCCACCCCCGGGGCCGGGGAGTCGATACCGAGCGTTCGCCCCGGACAGCGTAGCGGAGCGGCGCGTCCGGGTTCCGCCGGATCCCGACGCGACGGTCTTGAACGATCTCGGGCGAAGCCCCGACGCGCGGTAGGATGCGGATCCGACCCGACGTGAGGTCGCTCCCGTCGTCGCCGCGGTCGATGCCCATCCACCGGCACAGGCGTCCGGGACCTCGGCCCTCGCGCGAGCTGTCGTGGAGGGAGGCGCCCGCGCGCAGGAGCACGGCCTCCCCGGGGCGGGTCACCACGTTGGCGCAGTGGACCTGGTGGATCCGGTACACGTAGAGCGTCCCGGGTTGCCCGTACATCGACCGGTTCCGGGGCGTCGGCCCTCGGAAGGCGTGGCTTGCGGGGTCGTTCGCCACGTACGCCTCGGTCTCGACGATCCGCACCGCTTCGACGGCGCGATTTCGGCGGACGGCCAGGAGGCACCCGAGCAACTCGCGCGCGACCTGCCGGGTCGGTCGGTGATACCAGGCTCGAAGGAGCGGCGCGTCGAACGCATGGATCCCCGGTGTCGTCACGGTCCCCCCTTCGATGCGCGCATCCGGGCGGTTCGGGCCGGAGGCGACGTGGCGTTACAGGACCTTGCCGCGGTCGCTGAGCGGAGTACCGTCGACGGCGACGGTCGCTTCCCCCACGACGATCCACGTGAGGAACGGGCACCGGTTGGTCCCGCCGTACCCGGCGTTCCCGCCCAGCCCGATCGTGACCGCGCCCGCCTCCTGGTCCTCGACCATCGGCACCGCGGGGTCGAGCGCGGGGTTGAGCCCGATCGAGAAGAACCCGAGGACGTCCTTGCCCTTCGGCGCCTCCTCGAAGGAGGTGTCGAAGATCGTCTGCCCCTCCGTGTACCAGTGATTCGCGAGCCGTCCTTGATGGGCCTCCCACTGACCGCCCTCGAGCCGTCCCTTCCGCCAGAAGGTGGGCCGGTTCGCGATCGCGATCCCTTCGGCGGAGCGCTCGTCGACGGCGACGGCCACGTAGCCGGGCGGGGCGACCGCCACGTTGTTCCCGGCCCGAACGTCCTCCGGGCCGATCGCGCCGTCGTCGGCGATCGGGATGCGGCCGCGCAGCTTCAGCGAAAGGTCTGTGCCGTTCGCCGCGGTGACGCGTAGCTGCTTTCCTTTGCGCAGCTTCGCGGCGACGCGTTTGGCGTCCGCACGGACCGCGCCGTACTCGGTGCCCGTGGTCGCGCGGGCGAGCTGGGCGCGCCACGCCGCGGCGGAGACGCCGAACTGCTCGGCGCGGGGGTCGGAGGCGTACCCGATCATGCTGCGCACTCCGCGGATGCGGGCGAGCTTCGCCCGCCGGTACCAGTCCGAATTGTACCCCTGGAGCGCCGCCCGGGTCGCCGCCGGAAGGTTGTTCAGCCGGGGGAAGTCGGCCGGCCCGGGGAAGAAGACGTAGACGTTCGTCTTCGCGAGCGCCGCCCACTCGTGCGCGCCGACCCGTCCGATCTGCTTCGGAGGTACCCCGCTGTCGACCGCCTTCCAGTAGGCCGCCTCATCCTCGAGGTGCAGGAGCGGGCTCGCGCCGATCCGACGGCCCTCCACCACGCACGCGATGGCGTACGGGAGCGTATGCGACCAGGTCTCGATCGTGAGGTTCTCGTCGCGCTTGAGAGCGACCGCTTCATGGAGGAGCGTTCGGGCGACGCCCTCGGGCGAGGTGTCCTCCGCGGCCATCGGCTCCCAAACGAGGAACTTCGCTTAATCGTACCGCAGGCCGGAATCGACGGGGTTCGGGGGGCCCTCGGGAGCGGGAGGTGACCCGCCCCAGTCGACCTTCCCGGGTCGCTCGGACCACCTCCTCGGACGCCGACCCTCGCCCGAACGGCTCGAGTATGCGGAGCAGCAGCCGCCGCCCGTCCTCGTAGGGCGGGTCGAATGCGGGGGGCGCGAACGCGTGCGGAAAGCCCGACCGCGCGCGCGAACTCGTGAGCACTCGGGCGGTGATCGGGGCGACCGATCGTCCTCGACCGAAGTCGGCGAAGGCGCGGTAGAGGGAACGGTCACCTCCGGCCGCGAACCACACCCGGAGGAGCCCCACGAGCTTCTCGGGTCGATGACGACGGGCCGCGCGGCCGCCTCCCACGATCCCGTTGAAGTAGAGGAACGGCCGCCCGAGGACCATCGCTTCGAGGAGCGTCCGACTTCCGGTCACGATCCGAAGGTCCGCGGCTCGGAACGCCCGCTTCCATCGGCCGGGCCGCTCCGCGGGCAACCATCGCACCCGGACCCGGGGCGGCGGGCGGGTCGCGAACCGCCGATCAGAGCGAACGGCCATTTCCACCGGTCGCCCGACCTGCCCCGCTCCGTGGAGAAGCTCCGGGGCCACGCGTTCCGAGCTCGCCGGACTGGCGTACCAGACCACGCGAAACGGGCCCGGGCGACGCGGGTTCGGAGGAGGGGGCGCGGGGGCTCTCCGACCCCCGGGCTCGGGCCAGAACGGCCCGCACTGAACCGCCTCGGGGTACTCGCGGGCGAACCCGCGCGACGGAGCGAAGGTAGGATAGAGATGGAGCACGTTCGCGCGGTCGAAGGCGCGGAACCGGCGGAACGCCGCGTGCAGCGCTCGGGCCTCGGGACCGCGGCTCCACCCTCGGAGTCGGGTCGCGATCCGCCGGAGCGGAACCCCACCCTCGCGCAGCCGCTCGCCCTCTTGCTCTCGGGTCGTGAGCGTTCGGCCGAACTCCTCGAAGCTGACGTGGATCGTCCGGTCCGATCCGTACCACCGCTCGATCTCCGCCGCCTCCTCCGCCCACGGGCCGGCCCGCCCGAGCGGCTCGTCACGGGACGGCGCCGCCGAGATCCCCCAGGAGGCGGCGAGGGTCGCCGCGCCGTCCCCGCGCGGACGGAGCTCGGAGATCCGATGCAACGGCCGGGGCCAATCCCACGGCCCGTCGACGGAACGCGGGAGCGGACGGCCGTTCCGCCGATACAGGAACGTCGGGAATCCGTGGCGGGCGAGGAGCCGCCCGGCGGCGAGCACCTCCTCGATGTCCCCGAGGCCGCCCCCGACGACCGCCGGGAACAGGTAGACGTCGACCGAGGGCAGGGTTCGCGCCATCTACGGGGCCGTGGTCCGGTAGAGCGTCAGCGTCCGAATGGACGCGACGAAGCCCGCACCCTCGAGCAGGCGGATCGCCCGAGCGTCGGAGTCGGGAACCTCGGTGACGATCCGCGGGGCCCGGCGCTCGGACGCCCAGGCGAGGGCCCGCGCGACGAGCGCCTGCGCGTCGCCGTCCGCGAGCTCCGGGTGGAGCAGCGGGGCGGTCAGGTTCGCCGCCTCCGTCGTCCGGCCGACCGTGGCGCGGACGAACCCCCGCGGGTCGCCCACCCAGCCCGTGACCCACGCCTCGGTCTCGGAGACGAGCATCGCGGCGATGCGGGGAGGGGTCGTGAAGTCGCCCTTGCTGGAGGGAAGGACGGCGGCCACCGTCGGAGAAAGCGCCCGTTGCCCGATCGCCGTAAGGCGGGCGGCGTCGCGCGGTTCGAACCGCCGGAGCGTGGTCGACGATACCTCCGTGATCGGCGGCCCGTCCGCGAGGTCGCGGGCGTAGAACGTCCGTCGCGCCAGCTCCAGGAACCCCAGCTTCGCGTAGAGCGCCCGCGCGGGCGCGTTCTGCTCGAGGACGTCGAGGACCGCGAACGGCTTTCCCGAGCGGCGGGCGTCGTCGATGCACGCCATGACCGTCTGCGCCGCGTACCCCTTCCGGCGGTGCGGCGTGTCGACGCTCACCATCGCGACGTACCCGGACCGCGGGCCGTAGGTGACGAGCGATGTCGCGACCACGCGCCCGCCATCCTCGATCACGAAGAACGAGAAGACGGGACGCCGGAACAGGCGCGCCAACCCCACGAGGAAGCGGATCTGCGGGCGCAGGATCCGGTCAGCGACCTTTCCGACCTCCTCGGGACGCATCCCGAGGAGCCGGTTCTCCTCGGGGAAGTTCCGGTCGAGGAGGACCGTGATGTCCGGAACGTCGGCCCGCCGGATCCTTCTCAGCATCCGAGCTCGCCGTCGTCGGCGGGCACGGAGAGCGCCTCGTCGAACAGCGCCCGGAGCGTCGGGGGCACGGTGCTCCCCCGGTACTCGGGCGGCGGCAGCAGGGAGGACCGGTCGAGCTCTTCATCCCCCAGCCGGCCGCGCGCGTCCTCGAGGGCCCGCAGCACGGTCGGATCGGCCGGGTCGCCGCGGAGGCGGCCGAGCGACTGGACGAGCGAGTCGAACAGCCGGCTCTCGGCGTCACTGATCAGGCGCACGGCTCCCTCCCCCCGCGCGATCGTCCAGGCCGCGCCGCGCGCGGGCTTCGATTGCCGCAGCAGAGTCACCATCGCTTCGCGCGCCCCGTCGTCCCCGAGCTTGCCGAGCGCCCAAACGGCGGCGAGTCGGACCTCGCCGGAAGGGTTCTGGAGCTCCTCGCGGAGCCGCGGTGCCGCCTCGCTCAGGTCGAGCTCGCCGAGCGCGTAGATCGCGCCGCGGCGCGGCCACGGGTGGGGGTCCTCGACCGCCTGGAGGAGCGGGAGGAGGTCGTCGGCGCCGCCGACGCGACCGAGGCACTCCGCGGCGGCCCCGCGGACCGACCAGAGCCGGTCCGCGAGCCGACCGCGCGCCGCGTCGTGCGCCTCGGGCCCCCCGATCGACCGGAGCGCATGGAGCGCGCAGACGCGGACCCACCCCGCCTTGTCGTCGACGGAGCCGAGCAGCGCGGGGACGACGCTCGGCTCGCCGATGTTGCCGAGCGCGACGAGGAGGGCGGGGCGAACGAACGTCTCCTCGAGGGGGAGACGTTCCAGCATCGTCGGGACGGCCGCCTTGTCGCGGTACCGGCCGAGGACCACCGCCGCCGCGATACGGACGCGGCGGGCGGGGTCCGTAAGGAATCCCCGGATCCGGTCGGGGACGACCGGCTCGCCCGAGCGACCGAGGCCGAGGATCGCATCCCGGCGCACGCGGTCGTTCTCGTCCCCGAGCGCGCCGAGCAGCGCCTCGAACGCCGCCCGGGTGCGGAGGCGGCCGAGGGCGGTCGCGGCGGACCAGCGGACGGACGGCTCGGCGTCCTTCAGGAGCGGGATGAGGGCGTCGACCGACGCGTCGTCCGCGATCGACCAGAGCGCCCACGCGGCCTGTTCGCGGACACGAGGGACCTCGTCCTTCAGCGCGCGCTCGAGCGCGGCGCGGCTCTCGCGCCGGCCGATCGCTCCGAGCGCTTCCGCGGCCGCGGCCCGCACCTGCGCGACGGGGTCGAGCACCGCCGCCTCGAGGGCGCTCCGTCCGCGCGGGTCCTTGAGCTGGGCGAAGGCGAGGGCGGCGCCCTGCCGGACCGCGGGGTCGCGGTCGGAGAGCCGGTCGACCAGCCGCTCGACGTCCGCCGCCGCTCCCCGGTCGCGTTCGACCCGGACCTCGTCGAGCCGCTTCTTCGCGGGCCGCCGGGCGCTCCGTGCCCGGGCGGTCGAGGACGATGGCGACGTCTTCGCGCGCTTCGCGCGAACCGTCACGTCGGCTCTACGAGCCGCCGGGGCTTAAGGTGGAGTGCGGAACCCTGTCCAGCCGGCCCTGGTCCGCGCGCTCGACCGAGCGGTACCGGTGCCGATCGGGCGCCGTCGCCGCCCCCCACCGCTCGAGCAGCGCCGTCCGTTCGACGCCGAGCGGGGCCAAGAGCGTCTCGGCGGAGCGCGCGAGCAGCTCGAGGTACGCCCCGGGGTCGTACGGCTCGTCCCCGCGGAGCCGCTCGGCGACGACGACGCGGTCGTGGGGAGAGCGGGAGCGCCGGTCGGTGATCAGGTAGCGGACCGCCTCCCCGGCGCTCCGGCGCACGCCGTGCTCGCCGAGCTGCCGCACCGCGGCGACGCTGTCGGTGAACGTGACGAACGCCTCGGGCTCCTGCCCGAGGCGGTGGGTCACGAGGAGCTCCTCCCGCGGCCACGTCCCCTCCCGGATCTTCTCCGCGAACAGGTCGGCGCGGGCGAGCACCTTCGGCACCGTCGCCCGGACCTCGGCGGCGCTCCGGGCCTTGCCGAGCGCCTCCAGGACCTCGCCCTCGAACCGGCGGAGGACCGTCGGCGTATCGTGCCGCCGCGAGCCGATCCCGCGCAGCTTGAACTCGCCGTTCTCGTACCGCCCGTAGTACCGGTTCGGGACGCCGAGCCCGTGGGTGACGGCGGGCAGGAAGACGATCCAGCGGTACCGTCCCTCGTAGCCGAGCGGGAGGTCGACGAGCTTCGAGACCCGACGGGCGAACGCGTCCGGGTCCGGCATCCCGCGCGGGAACGTCGGGACGACCCAGAGCGAGTCGACGAGCCCGTGGACGACCCGGTAGCCGGCCGCCTCCGCGACCGGGATCAGGCGCGCGATGAGCTCGCGCGCGTAGGCGTTGATCGCCTCGTGGCACTCGATCCGGCCGAACCGCGCGTTCCGGTACCCCTGGTAGCCGAACGACGTGACGAGGATCCACTTGAGCATCCGCGCGCGCTCGGTGACGCGGCGCCGCTCGTCGGCCGGGCGGCGGGGATCCTTCAAGATCGCCTTGTACGCCATCCGCCGGGCGAGGAGCGGCCCGAGCGTCCGCGGGATGAGCCCCCGCCGCCGCGTGCACGAGCGGTAGCCGAGCCCCGGCGCCCGCTTCGGGCTCCCAGGGCAGCAGCGGCAGTCGAGCGTCTCGGTCGAGAGGTTGTTCCTGACCATGATGTGCGGGTAGAGGCTCGCGAAGTCGAACTCGTCGACGCGGTCGTGGACGCCGACCGGCGGGAGGAAGATCACGCCGCCGCGGTCGGCGGCGACGAGCTGCGTCCCGCTCTTGAACTCCTCCGGGCGGTTCTTCTTCCACGGGATGTGGACGCCCGTCCGAAGCGCCTCCGCGATCTCCATCGCGGTGAAGCACGTCCCCGGCGACTGCCGCGCGATCGTCTGGAGCGAGAGGCGGGCGAGCCGCGCGGCGTCGACGAGCCCGTCGATCGCGGCGTCGTCGTAGAGGAACGAGTTCGCGCGGTCGACGTGGAACCGCCCGACGATCGGGAACGACGCCTCGTTGTGGAGGACGCGGCCGTACGTCATGTACGACCGCGCGCGGCGCGTCGGCCCGAACCCCGCCGGCGCGCGCCCGAGGTAGAACGTCTCGGGGGTGAACCCGTTCGCCTCCGCGCGGCGGTAGAGCCGCGGGAGGTCGAACCCGTCCCCGCCGTCGGTCAACAGGAGGTCCGGCTCCTGCCGGGCGAGCTCGCGCATCAGCTCGGGGAACAGCTCCGCCTCCGGCCCCTCGAGCGTCGCCTCGCCGAGCCGCATCCGCGCGATCGGCGGCTCGCCCGCGACGATCCCGCCCCGCGGGAACCCCGCGAGCTCGACGGCGAACGGGGCGAACGCGACGGGCGCTGCGGTGAGGTCGATCGCCTCGGCCGGCCGGGTCGCCGTGACGCTCCGGGCGTCCCAGCGGACGGGGGCGAACGGGTACAGGTCGTGCGCGAGGTGGTACAGCTGCGGCGCCGTGAGGTCGACGTCGTAGAGCGTGCACCGGTGGTAGTCGCCGATCGCGTCGACGTGGGCCGCGATCCGGCGCCGGTCGGAGTTCCGCTCGGGGACGACCGCGAGCAGCCTCCGCTTCCGCCGGTCGAAGAGGGAGGGGCGGACGACGCTCCACGACGCCTCCGCGACCCTCGGGTCGTCCGCGAGGCGGCGGTGGAGCCGCTCGAGGAGCGGCCGCGGCCCGTCCACGAGGAACGGCGGGCGGAACGGGACCGCGCGGCTCGTCACCCGGCCGGTGGCGCCGTGCTTCAGCCAGAGGTCGACGCTCTGCCCGTCCCGATGCTCCGTGATGTCGAGGAGCCACCCGTCCGGCACGCGCGGGCGAATCTCACTCCGCGTGCAGCGTCGGGAGCGTCGCGCCGTTCGCGGGGAGCCGGCGGACGAGGTCGAGGAGGACGGAGAGGAGGATCGACTCGAGCAGGTCCGGGCTCCCGACGAACGTCGCCTGCGCGACGTAGCGGCGGGCGCCGGTGCGGATCGTCTCGAAGGCGGCGCGCTCCTCGGGCGTTGTGAGAAGACGTCCGAACGCCTCCCACCGCTTCAGCCGCTCCTCGAGCGCCTGGCGGTACGTTGGGGCGGTGCGCCCCATGGCGCGATCACCTCCTTCGGTTCGGGCGCCTGGAACGCCTCGAGACCGACCTGGCCCGGGGCGCGCGCGACGAGCGCGAGGCGGGCGCCGTCCCGGTAGGCGGAGAGGTCGACCCGCGTGGGATGGAGGTCGAAGCGGACGAGGTCGAAGAGCCGCGGCCCCGCCTCCGTGAGCCCGGGGAACTCGCCGACGCCGCCCGGGAGCGTGAGCAGCATCGGCCGGCGGCTCGCGCGGGCGACCTCGCTCAGCGTCTCCGCGACGTGGGTGAGGAGGGGCGTGCGCTCCTCCTTCGGCAGCTCCTCCGCATTGTCGAACAGCGCGGGCAGGTCGTGCCCGACCAAGAGCGTCGCCCGCGCGCGGCGGAGCTCCCGCGCCCAGCCGTCGACGAGCGCGACCAGCTGGTAGGCGGTGAAGGCGCGCGCGAGCCGGATCCGCGCGAGCACCTCGCCCGGGTCGACGCCGACACCGCGGCCGGCCTCGGAGATCCGGTACGGATGGAACCGGTTCGACCCCTCGATGAGCGAGATCCGTCCGTCCGCGGCGGCGCTCGCGGCGTACAGCCGCTCGAGCATCGGCTCGAGCGCGGCGGGAGGACCTGTCCAGAGGGTCGCCTCGCCCGGCGCGAACCGCTCGGCCAGCCAGGCGAACAGCGGGGAGGTCGTGGGGAGGATCGGGCGGGCCGGGGACGGCGGGCGGGAACGTGCCACCGGGCGGCGCCGTGACCCCGCGCGACCGAACTCCGCGGGCGACGACGACGGCTGCGGGACGACATCGACGTCGCCCCATACGAACCCGTCGGGAGTCTCCGGGTCGCCGGTCGATCGAGCGAGCATTGTGTATATCTCAACGGCCCGAGGGCGGTGGACGCGGCTTAAGCCGGTGACCGGAGGAGCGGAAACGGCCCGAAGGTCGGCTGTTTCCCGGCCGAGGTGACGGGAGCCTCAGACGTCCCGGCGTCGCCGGCGGGCGCGGTCCTCCACGATGGCCGCTTTCCGGGCGTCGGCGGCCTCCGGGGAGAGCACCCCCCCGCGAACTCCGATAACGGCCGCTGCTTCGTGACCCGTGGAGCGACCCCCGGCAACCGGGAATCAACGGGCCGCGAGCTCGTCGCTGGAGGGCGTCGTCGAAGGCGTTCGCGCTTCGGCCGCATCGCCGACGGACGAAGGGATGGTCGCGGCGCGATTTATGACCGGCCGGCGTGACACGGTAGGTCGGTCGACGATGGTGGCAGAGAGCGGGCCGTTCGACGCCGTGGTGCTGGGCAGCGGAGAGTCGGGGAAGTGGCTCGCCTGGACGCTCGCCGAGAGCGGACAGAAGACGGCCGTCATCGAACGGCAGTACATCGGCGGTTCGTGTCCGAACATCGCGTGCCTGCCGAGCAAGAACGAGATCTTCGGCGCCCGGGTCGCGGCGCTCGCGCGCCGCGGAGCCCAGTACGGCGTCCGCACGACACCGATCGCGGTCGACATGGCCGGGGTCCGCGAGCGGAAACGGAAGATGGTCGCCTCCGAGGTCGAGTTCCACCTCGCCCGGTACCGCGCTGCCGGCGTCGACCTGATCCTGGGGGACGGCCGGCTCGTCGGGCCGAAGGAGCTCGAGGTCCGGACGAACGAGGGAGCGAAGCGTCGCGTCGCGGGATCGAAGCTCTTCCTCGACGTGGGTACGCACGCGAGCGTGCCCGACCTTCCGGGACTGCGGGCGGCCCGGCCGATGACCCACATCGAGGCGCTGGAGCTGGACCACGCGCCGGGCCATCTGATCGTCCTCGGGGGCGGGTCGGTCGCCCTCGAGCTCGCCCAGGCCGCGCGCCGGTTCGACGCCCAGGTGACCGTCATCGCCCGCGCCCCCCAGCTTCTCGCGAAAGAGGACCCCGACATCGCCGAGGGGATGCTCCAACTGTTCCGTGACGAGGGAATCGAGGTCCTCCTCAACGCCCGCGTCGTCGGGGTCACCGGGCGGTCCGGTACGGCGGTGCACGTCGCCGTGCACCATGACGGAATGGACCGCGCGGTCGAGGGCACCGACCTCCTGGTGGGGATGGGCCGGGAACCGAACACCCGGGGCATCGGCCTCGAAGAGGCGGGGGTCCAGCTCGACGACCGAGGCTACGTCCGCGTCAACGACCGGTTGGAGACGACGGCGCCGGGGGTCTGGGCGATGGGGGAATGCGCCGGCAGTCCCCAGTTCACCCACGTCGCGTTCGATGACTACCGGGTCGTGAGCACGAACCTCGCGGGCGGCGACCGGACGACCCGGGACCGGCTGATCCCACTCTGCCTGTTCACCGACCCCGAGTTCGTACGGGTCGGGGCGACCAAGGGGGATCTGCGGTCCCAGAAGGTGGGCTACCGCGTGTTCCGGTTGCCGATGGCGAACGTCCTGCGCTCGGCCACCACGTCCGAGGGTCGCGGTTTCCTCAAGGCGCTCGTCGCGTCCGACTCCGACCGGATCCTGGGGTTCAGCGCGTTCGGGGCGGAAGGGAGCGAGCTTCTCGCGGCCGTACAGACCGCGATGATGGCGGGGCTACCGTCCACGGCGCTACGGGACGCGATCTTTGCCCATCCGACGGTCGCCGAGGGGCTCGTGTTCCTGTTCCGAACTCCCCCCGTCCCGGGTGGGAGCTGATTGGGCGACGCGCCCGTCGGCCGGGACCGCGAGCGGCCCGCGCAGCCGAAGGCCGTCGTCTCGTGGAGCAGTGGAAAGGACGCCGCGTACGCGCTCTGGACGGCCCGCCGCGACGGCGCGGTGGAGATCGTCGGACTGCTCACGACCGTCACGCGCGAGTTCGCGAGGGTGTCGATGCACGGGGTCCGAGAGGAGCTGCTCGACCGCCAGGCGGCCGCGCTCGGGCTCCCGGTCAAGAAGGTGGGGATTCCGTCCCCGTGCCCGAACGAGGTCTACGAACGCGCGATGGCCGCGGCCGTAGCGGAATTCGAGCGGGAGGGCGTGCAGAAGGTGCTCTTCGGCGACCTGTTCCTCGAGGACGTTCGGACCTACCGGGAATCACGGTTGGCCCAGACCGGGGTCCGATCCCTGTTCCCCCTCTGGGGTCGCGACACCGCGCAGCTGGCCCGCGAGATGATCGCCTCCGGGCTCGAAGCGTACGTCTGCTGCCTCGACCCACGTCGGCTTCCGAGGTCGTTCGGCGGCCGAACGTTCGACACATCCTTCCTGCGCGACCTTCCCGAGTCGGTCGACCCGTGCGGTGAGAACGGCGAATTCCACACCTTTGTCGCCGGGGGCCCGATGTTCTCCCGGCCCGTGCCGGTCGGCATCGGCAAGACCGTCGAGCGCGACGGGTTCGTCTTCACGGACCTGGTTCCACGTTGACCGGGGGGATGCCGCCGGCGCCCCGGAGGGGGCGCGTCCGCCCTCGCGGGACTACGGACCCCGCGACTTCCAGGTGACCCGGAACACCGACCCGTTGCTCGAAAGGGGGCCCACGCTGGCCATGACCTTCGTCTGGCGGATGTTCCACATCGCGACCGCCGTGTGGGGGTGATTGCCCGGGGTCGTGACGACGTTGCCGGTGGGGGTCCGGACCGTGGCGTTGGCGTTCGTGAACGTAACCCATCCGAAGTCCGTCAAGGAGGCGAGGATCCCCCCCGGACTCGGGTCCTGCGCGACCCATTCGGCCGAGTCGCGGTACGCCCGGGTGAAGTTGATCGACGTGTGAAACGACTTCCCGGTCGTGAGGTCCTTCAGGCTGAAGCTGAACGCTCCCGAATGGTAGGAGACGTCGCCCGCGAGCTGGTCGGCGGGCGAGACGGCGAGGGGCATCTTGGCGTACTTGATGGGGTAGAGTTGGTACCACGCGTAGTACACGGGGGCTCCCCCCACGCAGTTCGTGGACGACCCGACCGCCTCCCAGGTATGGAAGGGAATCCGGTATCCATCCATGCCGACGTAGAAGGAGGAAAAGGTCGGGGTCGAGGGACAGGTCGCGGCGATCTGAGGGACACGCCACTCGCCCCGGACATCAAACACACCGCCAATCCCCGTACCGATGACGTACCCGGCGAGATGGTCGGAGATCGTCGGCGAGTTCCAGGTTCCCGAAGGGCTCGGCAGCTCGACCGATGGGGGCGAAAATCGGGCGCCCGAAGCCCCGCCGAGGCACCCCACCAAGATGACGACCAGTGCAGCCGCGACGCCCCACCCCGCAGGCTGCTTCATCTGCCCCATCGGTCGCGACAGACCGCGGGGCCCATCATAAACCTCCTGAGGCCGGGCCAGGACGCCCAGGGGTCCCTCGACGCGGACACCCGTCAGTCGAGCGACGAGCCGTCGGGCGACGGGAGCGAGCCGGCCATCGAGTGACGTCCGAACCGACCCGCCCGGAGCATGCTGTGGGGACCGGAGAGGACCACGGACTCGTCTTTGGGGATCGAGTCCAGCCCCGAGCCCCGCGGGAGGACGGGTGGCTGCGGCCCCGAGCCCGGTGGATGCGATCGCGTTCGGAAGGGCTACGGACCTTGCGCCTTCCAGGTGACCCGGAACACCGAACCGCCGCTCGAAAGCGCGCCCACGCTCGCCTTGACCTTCGTCCCGGCGAGGTTCCACATCGTGAGCGCGTAGTTCGTGTACCCGCTGATCGTGTGCGTGTGGCCACCGATCGTCGCGTTCGCGTTCGTGAAGGTGACCCAGCCGAAGTCGGTGAGGGGCAACGTCGAGGAACCCGAGCTCGGGTCGTACGCGATCCACTCGGCCGAGTTGCGGTAGGCCCCCGAGTACGCGACCGACTTGCTGAACGATTTACCGCTCGTGAGGTCCTTGAGCTTGAACGCGAACCCGCCGCCGCCGTACGAGACTTCGGCCGAGATGTGGTCGGCCGGCTTGACGGTCAACGAGATCTTGGCCGCGACCTTCGGGTATAGCTCGTACCACGCGTAGTAGGACGGGGAGCCCCCCACGCAGTAGGTGGCGGTGCCGATCTCCTCGAACGTCGAGGACGTCCATCCGTCCATGCCGATCAAGAACGAGGAACCGGTCTGCTTCGAGGGGCAGGCGGCGGCGATCTGTGGGACGTTCCACTCGGCCCGCACGTCGGTCACCGCAGCGTATCCGGTCGGGACGACGTACCCTGCGGAGACCGTCGTCTTCTTAGACGTCGTGCCGAACGCCAGGAGGTTCAGGGGAGCGCCCGAGGAGCGGGAGATGCTCACCGCCGCGCCACCGGTCGCCGCGATGGCCGCGATGCTCCCGCAGAGGATCGCTATCGAGAGGGCCACGCCGAAGGTCGGTCCGCCCGATCGCATTTGTCCCACCCTTCGCATCGGACCGGCGACGGTGGGATAAACCTCCATCCGAGAAGGTGGGGCGACGACCTCCCACGCCGGGGTCGCTCCACGGAAGAACCCGCCCGGCTTGACCGTAGCCGATGGCCGGATACCGCGTGACCTACAAGATGGACCCGCCGGGCGAATGGGGCGAGACCGTGTTCACCGTGCGCAAGGAGATCAGTCGCTACTCCGCGCCCGCGCCGCACGATTGGCTTCGCGAGACGAAGAGCGACTGGGCCGGGAAGAGGGTCATCTCCGTCGAGAGCGTCGACTGAGCTTCGCCTCGCGATGCAGCTCCGACCGCTGTACCGCGCGCGGCTCGAGTACCCGCAGCAGTGGGGCGTGACGCTCGAGGGCGAGCGCGGCCAAGAGGACCAGATGTTCCTCCTCGCCGAGGGAACGGTCGAGGGTCGACTCGCGGGGCGGCTGAAGGGCGCCAACTACCCGCGCCGCCGGCCCGACCAGACCGCGGTCACCGACTTCCGGGGCGTTCTCGAGACCGAGGACGGTGCCGTCGTGCTGTTCGAATACGGGGGCTATGGCCGGGCCCATACCCCGGAGCACGACCGGGTCGCGGGGAGCCACCGCCGGCAGTGGGTAGCGACGGCGACGCACCACAGCGAGGATCCGCGCTACCGCTGGCTGAACGACGTCGTGTGCGTCGGGACGGGCGAGGTCGGACCGCGCCCGGGAGGCCCGGTGAAAAGCGGCGGCGGGCTCAGCGAAGGACCGTCCTCGGCCCTCCGGCTAGACGTCGCCGAGCTTGTCTGGGAGCCCCCCGAGACCGGCTGACCGGTCCCGGGGAGCGGGGTCTCCTCTACGGAACGAAGAGGAGTCCCTTCGGGCTCACGAACTTGTTCGTGAATGGCGTGATCTTCCCGGTCCCGAGGTTGAGCGTCCCCACGAGCGGGTTGCCGTTGTCGCTCGGCTCGCCGAGAAAGACCGTCCCCGCGGTGCAGCCCGTCACGTTGAGCTTCACGATCGTCCCGGCCTTGTTGTCGACCACGAACAGCCAGCCGACCCCGGA
>DASRSV010000015.1:0-80912 GCA_035656255.1 Thermoplasmata archaeon | reverse complement strand
GACGACGTTGTCGACGACCGACACGTACTGGTTCTTCGTCGACCTCGTCATCGAGGTGTCAGCCTCGGCTACCGGGCAGGGCACTGCGTCGGCAACGCTGACAAACATACAAGGAGACATGGTGCAGATCGATTGCGCGGTCTGCTAGGTATCGCCGGGGCCCAGCGAAAATCGAGCTATCGGGCCGCTCGCGAGAATCGCGAGCGGCCCAACCCATTCGTATCGTCCGGGCGCCCGCGCTTCCGTGGAGCGCCCCCGCAGCAGGGGCTAGTATAGGGTTCGAATCATCGTCCGGGGTTCGAACGCCGAGAATCAGCCCCCACCGACCCGCTCGCGAGCCGCCATCGAGCTGCTCGCGGTTTCTACACGACCGTCACTGAAAGAAGGAGTCCTCCTTCCGAGTTGAGATCCATGTTGAAGGTCGCGTCGGAGGTTTCCGTATTGCCGCTGGAAGGGATCAGCGTCGCAGCGAACGCCGTTGCATTCACGTAAGTGACGAAGACGTAGACGTCACCCGCGGTCAAGTACGCCGCGACCGAAACGGACTGGTTCGTTGCCTCCTTGTGGACGATGGAATTCCCCGTCAGGTTGAGGAATGTCCGGGCCGAGTGGCTGCCATAGTAGGATGTGTTCGTCGTCGTGTCCTCGAGATAACCGAAGACCCATCCCGCGACGCTTGCCTGACATTGTTTCCGTACGCACGATGTATTGGCGTAAGCGTACCAGTCTAGTCTCCAGAGGGCTGAAACGGAGTGTCGACCGGATGACCCCACCTTGAAGCTCGGACTCACGAAGCCGACGTGCGCCGAGACGTTCGTGTGGATCACCGCCGGGAACATCGTCGTAGATCCCGACACCAGGGCGCGCACAAACAGTGACGCGCTCCCCGAACTCGTATTTCCGGAACCGACCGCCCTCGCGACTCCCGTGGCGGCGCAACTGCCGCGTTGATTGAGGCAGCTTCCCAGATCGTATGCATGCCCGTAAACAAAAATAGCTCTGCCCCCACCAAACGGCGGGGTCAAAGCGAATCCGAGGGCGCCTCCGGAGATTGTTACAAAGACGAGGAGTGAAGCGCCTACACACGAGACCGATGTGGCGACGGAACGATCGACGGACTGGTGCCATCGCGCCGGTCGGATTGCCGGTTGAAGCAAACGGTCGACCGATTGGCCCTCGCGTACGCTCCTCAACGCCGACGGGGGGGTCGCCTCAAGCATGCCCAAAAACTCACGCTGCCCGGTCATCGTCGCTCCCGCCCCGCTCTGCCCTTCCGCCCTACCTTCGACGTCCGATCTGTACTGTTTCCGGAGACCTCTGGCCCAGCCTCTCGGCCAACCAAGGTCTTCAAAGCTCGCGAAGGTCCTGCTCGACTGGGGATAGACTGGCGCTCTTGCCTCCACCCCTTTGAGGGGCCCCATATCGGGGGTCTCTGTCTGACCGACGATTCGTGTACCCTCAAGGCACCGCCCCTAGCCCTGCAGCGAGAAACCAACCGCCTCATAGTAGATGGTCGTAATGCACGTGAATCGCTCACAAACTCTGTCATGGTCGCGCGCCGAGTCGCTCAACTTCATCGATATTGATTGGCCAAGACTGAAAGACTTCGCCACCGACTTCTGATTGGTCACTTCGTCCGCTGAGGCCTTGACCGTTACGCTTAGCCCGTTTGCGTGGGCCGGCCGCGTGCTCGTGCCATGCAGCAACTGGCTGGAGGAACAAGTGACCGACCCACCCGCTCCCGTGAAGGGAACTCCGCTCAGGGTCCAATTCCAGGAAGCGCTGCCTCCCGAGTTCCCCGCACATTCCAAGCTCCAGGAGGGCGCGGCTAAGGTGGCGATCGAGATCCCAGGCCCGGTCACCGCGACGGACCGGCTCGGTCCCGAGGCCCCCCCAAGGATCACAAGGCCAAGGACCGCGATGGGGAGGATTGAGCCTGTCACTCTCAGAATACAGGTGCGACCCGAAGCCGCGGGTTCGGTTTCGCCGCCGCTTCGCCTAACGAGAAGGAACGAATTTGGCGCTGGAGAGGAACCTCCCCGAGATCTGACATCCCTTCGCGCATCGCACGGCGATTTCTCGGTCATCATTCTGCCTTCTGCGGAGACTACTAGGTTCGTGGTTTCGGTCGAAGTGTCGCGACGTGCAGCCGTTGCTCTCGTTGGAACTCGAGGACTGCGCGCATAGGGGGGTCCGACACTTGTCGGGGCGATCTTCTCCCGCTACTTCTCGCGGACGTCTGACCGATGCAGCGCTCGAGTGCCTACCTCTCTTCGGGCCTCCCCGCCCGGTAGCGCCGAGTCTCGGACTCCGACCTGTCCCGGGTGCTGTTCAATCGCATCCAATGGACCATTCAGAAGCTTCTGACGACCAGGGGCGGGGCAGGCTTCTCGAGGGCGAGGTGGCGGCCTGTAGCCTTAGAGGGAGCTCCATCCAGAAAGTAGCGGGTTTGCGGGGAATGCCTCCGGCGGTCGCCGCCTGACAACCTAGGGGTGGACAGGCCTCCCAAGACCAGTCATCGTCCAAGTCTCGGATAGGTCGCCCCTCCTCAGACTTGAACGGGCCCCCGCCTGCCGGAAGGCGAGGGCGACGAGAGGATGCAGTCTCTCGTGAAGGGGTCAGTTCCGACTGTCTCCGCTCTCGGACCGAGCGCCCACCACCGGGACCGGCGGGTACTCATCATTCGAATCGTCGCAGCTCAACGCAGCCCTCCGTGTAGAGTTGAGCTATGCCAGGATCAGTTGCCGGATTGCAAGGGTCCGATCGGAGTCTTCCTTGGCGCCGATTGTCGCAAAAATATCCGCTGCAGCGTCTAGCGACTGGGCTGCCTCTACGCGCGCCCCCCCCGCGAACTCAAGACGACCTTTCTCGAGGAAGCTTCGGCCGAGTTCGTACTTCCATCCAAGCCTCGCAAATACCCGGCAGCTCTCGCCGATCAGGCTCGATGCTTGGACCCGCTGTCCCCGGGCCGCAGCGAACTTGCCCTCGGCGCGGCGAACCAGGCCGGTGACAACATCGCCGGCGAAGCTTCGCTCAAGCAGCTGCAAACGGTCGAGCACGGGGCGGGACTCCCGCGGGCGCTCCAACGCCAACTTCGCCTCGACCAGGGCGCTCCCCAGTTGCGCCTTGGCCAATGCAAACATGACGAGATCCTCTTGTTCCTCTAGTCGAGACCACGCCGAGACAAGGGCGGACTCGCCCTCAAGCGTACGAGACTGATCCAAGTATAGTCGAGCTAGAAAGTATTCGTTGACGAGATTGGCCAGTGAAAAGGGAGTGGCCCGCCCCAACTCGCGAGCTCGAACCAGTAGGGACTCGCCTTTGGCCAGTTCCCCCCGCCGTACAAGTACCTCCCCGAGGACAGTGAGATTTGGAGCATCCGGTTGAGGGTAATGGGATACCGCGTACTCGTATCCGGCAAGGGCTTCCCGCTCGGCCTCGACGAGGTCGCCTGCGTAGAGGAGCGCCATCGCGAGATTCTGGCCTCGCAGATCGGCCGCCATTCTGGGCTCCCCAGAAGCATTCGCGGTTTCAATCGCTCGACGCGTCATGTTGATTGCCGCATCCACATCGCCGTCCACCTGCATCCGAAACATCGCGGACGCCACTAAATCCGGATCGATGGAGTGCTGAGTTGCGATCTCTAGCGCCCGGTCCATATGGGCGCGCGCCGTCGATCGCTCAACGACCCGAGCGATACGGGTGAGTGCAATCTCTGTCGCGGCTGCCAACGAGGGCGACTCAAGCCGCTTCGAGACGGATTCCAGCCGGTCCGTGAGTTGGCGAGCTTTCGAGGTATCGCCACGCCGGCAGTACCAACGGGCCTGCATTTCTAGGAGGCGACCCAACGCTTCGTTCGGGGGCCCGCGATCGAGCATTTCGCGGGCCCGTTCCCATGCAGCCTCTGCCTTCTCCGGCTCGGGGAGCGCCCAGGCATACGCAAACCCGATGCCCCGGTACATGAAGCCGGCATCCTCCAACCTTCCGAGCGCCGCGTATTCTTCCGCAGCGGGCATCGCGAATTCCAGGCTTTCCTTTACACGACCAGCATTGAACGATGACCTTGCGAGGCGACGCAGAATCTGGCATCGAAGTGAGGGATTTGGCTGTGACTTCAACAATCCGAGCGCAATCTTGTCGAATCGGATGGCGTCTTCGTGGGCGAAGACAGCGGCAGCCCGCTCGGCAGCCTGAACCGATCGTGAAAGAGCCCGCTCGGTGTTATTGCCCCGGAGATAGTGATAGGCGATCTCGCCGGCCGATTGGGCCGCGCGGTCGCCTAGCTGTTTTTCCATCGCGACGGCGGCTCTCAGGTGGTAGCGCATGCCTCGGTCGCGACTGACCTCGCTCGAGAGTACCTCTCGCATCAACGGATGAACGAACACGTACTTCGAGTCATTCGAATCATCGACGCGCTCCACTAGCAAATGGAACCTGAGTGCTTGCTCCAGGCCCGAGAGGATACGATTCTCGCTGAACCCACTTACGGACTTGATGATACTCAGCGTGCTTGCCATGCCGAGGACTGATGCGACGCGCAATACCTCGCGGCCCTTCGGGTCAAGCCGCCCCAGACGCTCCTGAATCATTGTCCGGATGGTCTCGGGCAGTCGGAGGTCAGAAATCGGCTTACGCTCCCATCGACCCTCGGATAGGAAGAGCGCTCCGTCATCCGCGAGCGACCGGAGGATCTCCTCGACGTACAGTGGGTTGCCGCCGGATTTTTCGTGTACAAGGGCCCGAAACTCCTCGCTGATAACCGTCTCGCCAAGCAGTCCGCCGATCAGCTGTCCGACCTCCTCCAAGGTAAAGGGGGGAAGCGAAATCGTCCTACCTCTGCCGGCCAAATGAAGCGCTTGATCCAAGTGTTGTAGCCGGGGGTTCTCCTCGATCTGGACGTCCCTTGCGGCAAGTAGTACGCCCAGGCCCGAACTCGTTGACTTGAGTGCGAGACGCTTCACCAGTTCGAGCGAAGCGACGTCAACCCATCCGAAGTCGTCGATGGTGACTAGGAGTGCACGCTCGTGGGCAAGCTCAACGAAAACTCGTGCAACAGCCTCGAGGAATTCCGGGCGCTCCCTATCGACTGGTGCGCTCGGTTCACCGGTAGCGAGCCAAATTAGGTCCGCGACTTCCGGTGCGAGCCTGAGGACGGCACCCCTACCGGGAAGCACGGCCCTACGAACTGCGGCCCGGGGTAGGGTTCGGACGAGCTCGCGCAGAAGGTGGACCCACGGCGCGTACGGAACGGCAAGTTCGCTCTCTTGGCAAACGGTCCCGATCCATGGTATGCCGCGCTCCGACGCGTAACGCACGGTCTCCTCAATCGTCCGTGATTTGCCGATACCCGGCTCGCCCCGGATCAGTATCACTCCGCCGCGACCCTCGGCCATACGTTCCACGAGGGTCCTCAACTCGCCGAACTCCGAAGCACGCCCGATGAACGGGCGGGCACCTCCGAGTCCGGTGGGACGATGCGTCCCAAGATCGCCGCTCGGAGTTTTTCCATCCTTGGGCTTGGACGCTTGTGGTTCTGTGTCGATATGAGGCGGACGGCGATCGGAGCTGCCGGTCACGGCGACCTTCAACGGCACGCCACGAATTCGGCGATTGATTTGACCCATCGAGAGGATCCGGAAGGGTCTGACTGATGTTCGACTTCCGGACCG
Source organism: Thermoplasmata archaeon (assembly GCA_035656255.1). Taxonomy (GTDB): domain Archaea; phylum Thermoplasmatota; class Thermoplasmata; order Lutacidiplasmatales; family UBA184; genus Lutacidiplasma. Next base: position 75,243 of record DASRSV010000015.1, on the reverse strand, counting down.
GATCGGTGGTGCGATGGAACCCGCGTCACGACCAAGATTCACTACTCAAGTTCTTTGGAACCTCCATCCAGCGATGCGAATCGCACCCAGCCGTCCGAGGCGTGCAAAGTTAGCTCGCCACGCAGTTGGGCGCGTTTTCGGCCTCTTTGGATTGCAAAGTCGACTTCCAATCGAAGGAGGCGTTCCTGGTTAGGGAGTGCGCCTACAAGCAGGTCCATCAACCTCGCGTCGGCGAACCAGCGGATTTCCCCAAACTTTCCTCCATCGATCGATGGTTCATACATCATATCCCGTCCGTCGATCCGCGCTCGGACTTCCCGGAGGGTCTCGGGTCCGCAATTCCTGAGGAAAAGCCGGTGGGTTGCGCGAAGTTGGGTTGGACGGGGTTGAAAGGCAGAATCCACCGAATGCCGTTGCTTCTCTCCCACGGGCCAAATGTACCGGAAGAGAAGGTCGCGACTCAGGGGCTTACGATTCCGAGGGCTCCCTCGCCTCCAGCGCTGGACTTGCCGCAAACGCGCAAGAATGGAAGGAGTGGCATCCCTCCAATTGCCGTAAGCGACCGGCGCGAGTGCCTCCAATTCTCGCTCGATTTGGCGTGCCAACCAATCCGGGTGCCTCCGCTCGATATCCTGGACGTGGCGCTCAAGGGCGCCCTTAGAGCCCCGGCTCATTGGCGGTGTCCCGACAAGTGTCGGGGCGTTCAGAGTGGCCGCCACGGGTCCGCCGCCCTTAAGGATATGCAATCGCCCCGACAATTCGGCCGAAACCTCCACGCACCCAGTAATGGGGCATCGGATTGTACAGAACGTCCCAAAGGATCTGTTGCCAGATGCGGGTGGGTCTCGTCCGAGCGGACGGGAGCTCTCCATGGCCGATAAGGCTCAGACCCAGATTGCGCCACGTCAACGAGCCCTGGACTCGTAGGGTATCAACCTCAGACGACGCGGAGGCCCGATCGGCGGCGAGGGAATCGACTTCCCGCGGGAAATCGCGCGAGAAATCAACAGACGAGAACGTCGGGTATGAAGGTGGTGCGCATGATGTCAGCGCTGGAAGGGGTCGAAAAGGGGCCGCTCCACTCGGGCCGGAGAATCTGAGGGAGTCGGTCCTTCTTACGCCTGGATTTCGGCAGGCAATCAGCGCCTGGGAATCCCACATCCGGGACTGTCCGGATTGTCAGACCTTTGCTCGGTACCTCGGCACGTCGGTGCATCGTGCGTGGCACCAGCCTGGCCGACGACGGAAGGAAGTTCCATTGGCTCCAACCGTAGGCAAGCAGCCCGTCGAGCGGCGCGGAGTCCCCGTATGACACGACTTCACACCATTTCTGAACGCAGATGCTCACGGAGTCGACATTGATCTCGATTCCAGCGGCGGTGACCGGGCGCCGTGGTCCCCCAGGATTGGGCTACCATCCCGAGTCGAGGTCGAATGTCCTGGGATTGAACCGAGCCGCGTCAGTGTGGCGCGCCCGTTCGGCGGCCTCGACTAGGATGAGGGGAGGAATAATCCTTGCACGGCAAAGGTGTACTCCTCCGAATAGTTCCTCGCTCTACCGAGGTCGCACAGGTGCCGGTGCCGCTGGGTCTGCCGTAGCAATAGCGCTGCTGCTGGCGATGACGCCATTGGCGGGGGGCATGAAGCCCCACACGATTCTGCCCCCATACAAGGGTACCACCGCGACAGTCTCGAGGGCCCAATCGGCATATGGAACCTGCAAGAGCACCTCGTCTCTGACGAGCCTGGCTTGGGTGCCGAATACTGGAAACGTCACCGGCGTCGCCAACTCCGCGTCGAACGGATGCGGGGTCCTTGCCGGTTATGGAATCGCCTCGGCGAGCACGTCCGCGTTCTGGCAAATCGCGATCCCGATCAAGGTCGCGAGCGGAGCGCACATCTTCAGCGTCGCGTTCTCGTACGACTACACGTTGGTCGCATCGTTCAGTGCCGGCGCATCGAGCTGTCCGCTAGCCAAGAACGTCCCCGGGATCCACACCTCCAGCTACTGCTCCTGGGGGGTGGGCGCCGGGTCCAACGTCGGGATGGAGATCTATGACCAGACCAACAACAGCTACCTCTACGGAGGTTACGACTCCGCGGGGCTGCCCCAGAATTACTCGTACGCGAGCACTACCTCGTACTGCAACGGCTCGGGCACCTGCTCCAGCTCCAATTACAGCCTAAGTTGTTCTAACTCGATCTACTATCACAGGAGCTTCTGTGCTCCGTCCGGAACGACGGCCAAGGGGTCGAACACGACGTACATCAACTCCGGTGACAACTGCTGGTATTGGAATACGTGGAGGGTCCACCTACACAGCTGCTTCAACTGGACGATGAACGGCTCCCACAAGCTCTGGATTCTCGCCTTCGTCGACGTCTATACGTTCGCCGAGCTCTACAACTATGGGACTGGGAGCAGCGCCCTAGCGACCGTCAATGGCGCGACTCTCAGGAACATCGGGTGGAAAGTTATCTCAGTGACGGTAACGTAGTCGATCATGGGTCGATAGAGTACTCAGTAATCTTGACGACGGTTTGGAGGGTGGGGCGAGATTATGGCGAGGTGAGCAAACGCATGCGAGCAGGAATGGTGAGCAAGCCAAATGGAAACCTCAGAGTTCGCCGGTCCTCGATTCACGCGACAGCCGGGAGTGCGATTGCGATCGCGCTCTTGATGTCAACGTCGCCGCTCGCGGGCGCGCTCAAGCCGCATGTCCTTGCCCCGCCGTACAAGGGCACGACTCTGACAAGTTACCGGGGTATCTTCGTGTCCGGGAATTGCAAGAGCGCGTACGCGCTCACGGGGATGAACTGGGTTCCGAACACGGGGAACGTGACCGGGTTTGCCTATGATTCCGCAAAGTCATGCACGACGTTCCCGCCCGGGAACGGCTCCGCTGCTGGCTACACCAACGGCGAGTTCAGAATCGGTTTCCCCGTCAAAGTCTACACGAACGTCGGCCACAACTTCAGCGTCGACTTCTCCTATACGTACACCGTGAACGTCTCCGTCGCTGGGGCAGGAGTTTGTCCGGTAGCCAAGAACATCCCGGGGACCCCCACGTACAGCTCCTGCACGTGGTACGCCTCGGCCGGGTCGAAGATGTGGATGGAGCTGTACGACCAGACAAACAACAGCTACCTCTGGGGACAACACTTTTACGTGTTCGGCCCCAAGAACGACTCGGAGCAGGACAACAGTTCGTGGTGCGATGGAAGGGGGACCTGCACCAGTTTCAACTCCGGCGTCTCTTGCTTCAATCCGGCCCTCCAGCCGTGCGTACCGTCGGGGACGATGGCGACGGGGTCGAATACGGCCTGGATCACTCCGGGGAATAACTGCCAGATCGGCTATGCGGGCTATTGCTACTCCTGGCACAACTGGACACTCAACAGCACGCACAGGTACTGGATCCTCGCCTGGGTCTACTTCTACGCCATCGCCTCGGTGTACGGATGGCCCGCAGGACGCAGCGTACACGCGAATGTTAACGGCGCGACGTTCGGCAACACCGGGTGGAGAATCACCTCGGTGACGGTCACCTAGGCGCGCATGTCCTCGCCTGATTCAACGTCCTACGTCCCGGCCCCGACTCGGTTACCGCCGCGGAAGGCGTAGGTTGCGGGAGGGGGGGCAACCCTCCGCCGTTCACGCCAAGTAGCATGCCGGAGTAGGGAATCTAGGGGCCAACTTCCGTGACGGACGAGGCGAAATTTTCGTCGAGGAAAGCCAAGATCACTGGGATAGTTGGGAAGCTAGACGAGATCCACGTCCCCGTGCGGGACCTTGCCCGGATGCGGGAGTTCTACGCGACCGAACTCGGATTTCGGCCAGCGTTCGCACACAAGGATCGGATGGTTGCCCTGGATACGGGCGGAGCGATGCTTGTCCTCGATTCCACGAAGCCGAGGGAGGGGCCCACGTACCTCGGGTTCCAGGTAAAGGGAACCGCGGACCTCATTTCCCGCTTGACGTCAGTGGGCGCTCGAATTGTGAAGCCGACCTCTCAACAGCATTGGGGCGATCTGCTGACCATCCTGGAGGACCCCGAGGGAAACATTCTGGCATTCGAGGAAGGCGTCTCGAGTGCGGGCCATCACCACGCTCGTCGGACCAACCGAAGGTGACCTGTGAAGACCATCATCGGCATCCAAATCTTAGGACCCCCGCATACGGGCCAAGCGATCCGCCGTAGCCTACGTCGTCCAGGGGGTCCGTTTCGGACGGTCGCGCCGGGAGCAAGAACAGCCCAAGAGGAGATCAAGAACGGCACGCGGAGGATGGATGGCCCCGACGAATTAGCGAGCACCCACCTCTTGGAGGGGGTTGGGCGTATCGGCTAGCCTCGGCGAATCTTCTCCATTTCGGAGTTCGTGAACGCCCGCATCGTCGTTGAGTCGATGTTCCCAGTGGAACCGGCGGCCATCAGAAAACCCATCGCGACATCTTCTGACGGAGCGTCAATCACGTTGACGATGTCAAACGGGCCCATGGTGACATAGGGAGTCACTTTGACCCCCTTCTTCGCCCACTCGCTCCAGAGCTGGTCACGCTGCTTCAGAGCCTCAGGCATGTTCGTCTTCGCCTGCGCAGTCAAACGACCGAGCATGATGAACGTCGGCATGAACGCGACAGCGATGGGCTGGCTATAACGCATTCCTTGGTAAGTTGCTGAGAATCCGCTCCACATTCTCCTCAACCGGGAGCGCACTATCGACGGTGAGGGTAGGCTCGCTCCAAGGCCGGTACTCCCGTTGGACCACCTGTGACCACGTAGGAGCGGGCAGTGGCGGCGTCGCCGGCAGGCGTCGTTCGACTCGGGCTCGGTGCTCCAAGGGGTCGGAACACGTAACCTCGACGACCATCAGATTCAATCGAAGCTCCATGGCGAGAGACCGCCACAGTTCGCGGGACTCCTCATCCCCATTTACCGCGTCAACCACCACGGTTCGACCGAGTTCAAGTTGAACGGCGGCCACATCGCGGAGAAGGAGGTAACCCGCCAGCCCCATTTCACTCGGGCGAGCAAGGCCGGCTTTGACCAGAGCCGCTTCGAACGTGTCTACGCGGAGCCAGACGGCGTCCTGTCGAACGGCGACTTCTCGGGACAGAGTCGACTTTCCCGTGGCGGGGAGGCCCGCAAAGACGATCAAGAGCGGACTCATGCCCGGGATCGACACTCCGAGGTGCCGTTTGTCTCATGAGGCTTGCCCGGCTCCGGCCGGCACCCGCTTGGGGATGGCCGCAAGCTGCTCGGATTCCGGCCAATCGACCCTTCCAGACGCCCTCGGAGCGCCCGTCAGTCCGACCCTTTCATAGGCGGGGTTCTCTACTCCCCCGTGGGTCGGGGAGTCTGGCCCACTGTCATTGGGCACGCTCGGACGCGTAACCCGCGTCGGTCGACGCGTTCAGAAGTTTCGTGAAGTCCGACCCCCTGGGCTGTTCTATTTGGGCCCGATCGTCGGGTACCGAGACCCGGACGTTCGGCCCCTGTCGTGTTCTAGGAGACCCGTCACCGCACCCCCGCACGACTCACAGTCCATTCCGCCGACCTTCGGCCCCAGAGCAACCCCAGGAGCGTCGTCCGCCTTCAGCTTCTCCGCCTCAGCCGTGACGAGCGTCCGCGAGCCGGGCGAGGCCCGCTCCAGGGATTCCGCCACGACGTCCTTGAGGTAGGTCCGGCAGCAGACCCCGTAAGGATTCGTGATGACGCACCACTTCCCCGTTCCCGCCCGCGTGTGCCGCTCCACATCCTCCAGCGAATCGCAACAGCCCTTGTTATCGACTTCTTCGAAGATTCGCTCAGCGTTCACGCCGAGGTAACAACAGATCGGTCTGGGAGCGCCTCGCGCCTTGAGCCCGAAGCGGCTCCGCACCTCACGGAGATCCTTGGAGACGAAAGTCTCTCGTGCGTTGTCGAAGTAGCGGATCGGACACTCCGGCGTCCAACGGAACCAGAATCCGTCAACGAGGGCGTTCCAGAATTCGGCCCGAAGGTGGGCGGTCACCGTCAGCTCGATTACCCTCGTTCCTTGCCGTCCGCAGACCGGCCAGGCCGTGTGCGGGTCGGCTTCGGGCGTGCGGTTCCGGCCCATTCAATCGAGAGTCCTGAGACCGTTCGGACCGGCTCACACGGAGGGTCTACCCCCGCCGTCATCGGGTCAGAGAGCCACAAGATGGGGATGGTGCGTCGGGCGCCTTTCAGCCTGAAGAGCGGGCCAACGGGGTCTCGTGGGGGCTCAAATCCACGCCCCCCCTTTTCCGCACGACGGGGTTAGGGCGGTGGGGGATGCGGTCCGTGACGTCGAGGATCCGGGTTGTGCAGGCGACGGGACGCTCGGCAACCGCGCAGACTTCCGGCATGCTTCTAGAAGAGGCGTTCGCCGAGAGGGACCTATGGGTCGGGCAACTCCGAACCCCGCCGGGATCAGTCGGCGGATGGCACCACCACGGGGACCACGACACCTACACCTACCTGGTCGAGGGTCGGGCACGACTGGACTGGGGAGTCGGGGGCCGAGAGGGGGTGGATTTGTATCCCGGCGATTTTGCTCACGTTCCCCACCACCTAGTCCACCGCGAGAGCAACCCAGGCGCTGCGTCCAACCTGTTGATTCTCTTTCGACGGGGTCGCGGCCCCGCTCTCGTGGCCGCAGACCCGCCCTGAGAAGGGTTCACCGGCTCAATCCTGGTGCCCCATCTGGTTCGAGAGTTCGAGGCCTTTTCGCAGGTTCTCGTTCGGAGGCCGAAGTGCTGTACCCCACCGTCACTAGGCCATCTTTGGAATGGGTCGTCGGTGCCTGCGGGGTACGCCTCGGGGATTACGACACGCGACCCGTAAGGGAATCCGAAACTCTCTTTCTCGCCCGCGGGGCGGCTTCCTGAAGACTTCGAATCCCGTTGGAGCGATGGGATTCCAACAAAGCGTACGCGCCCTCCCGCGATTGCGCCGAAAGGCTCGGAAACCAGGCATCGACCGGAACCGGAACTTTTCGTGCTTACCTGGCCCCGGCAGCCGATTCACGCCGAGACCGTACCGTGCCTGTCAGAGGGTGAAGGCTGTTGGCGGTTGGGATGAGCTTCAGTCGTAGACCGACTCCCGATGACCCATCTCCACTACGAGGACCCGAAGCCGGCCCTCATCGATATCAAGTAGGATTCGATAGTCACCGACCCTTAGCCGATAGGCGGAGACGCCGCTCATCCGCCGCACCCATCTGAATGGATCTCCGGAAAGCTGCCCCACCCTGTCGAAGATTCGTCGCGCGACGCCTCGATCGAGCTTTCGCAACAGCCGAATCGCGGAGTCAGACCAGATGATCTCGAAGGGCATTAAAAGCCCATTTTCTCACGGAGCTTCTCGTGGCTCATCGACCGCCCCGCCACGACCTGCTTCCTTGCCTTCGCGATGGCCCGTAGCGTGGCCTTGTCCAGCTCCTCCAGATCTTCGAGGACCCTGCCGACGACGTCGTCGAGAGTCTCGCGCGAGTGGAGCTTCATGGCCACGAGTGCATCTCGATGCTCTCGCGAGAGCTGTACAGTCGTGGTGGCCATCGGTTGCGATAGCCGCTCCGGAGAATTATAGCTTGCTATAACATCTCATGGCGCAGGGCGGAGTTAGGACCCTCCGGCCCGGGGGGAACGGCGGCTGCCGACGTAAGGACCGCCTCTGGCCCCCGCTCTTCGGCTGAGAAGGGCGGAGTCTCGAGCCTTCAGGCGATAGGACCGCCTTCCGGAACTAGTACTCCTTGGCCACGTCTGGCCCCGGCTCATCGCCGCCGAACGGCGCAACGATTCGTTCGGCGAATGTCGCTGTCGCTCGAGATCAGTAGACGGCGATCGAAGCGAGTTGGATCCGATCGCGACCGCCAGCGACGCCGATCTCCGCCGCCGCTCGAGCCCCCGTGAGACTCGCCTGGTATGTGGATACGCCCGCGGTGGCCGTCGCGTCCACGTAGAGGACCAGGTCGTACCGGTGGGTCTGGTTCCACGTCCCCGAGATGTTCAGGGACCCCTTCCCGAGCAGGTTGACGCCATTGGAGGTCGAGTAGGAGCTGCAGGAACCCCCGTAGCAGTAGCTGTAGTACAACGACGAGTTGTACGCTCCCAGATCGTTCGTGGCGCCGAACATCGTCCCGTTGGTGCGATCGGCGACGTACGCGTACGCGAACAGACTCTCGTTGGCGGCGATGTCGCAGTAGGAGTACTTGTTCGAGTTGAGCGTGCACGTGCCCTTGAGGAGGTTCTCGGTGAAGTGCACGACGCCCGAGACGTTCGCCTGGACCCGGTGCGAGCCGGAGGCATGGATCCGGAAGGGAATCTCCGCCTTGATCACGACCTTGACCGTCGCCGCGTTCGTGGCCGACGTGCAGGCCCGGCCGACAGCGCGAAGGTCCATCGTGCCGATGCCCGTCGCGAGCGAGAAGGAGGGGGCGAGGGGCAGGGTCGCGTTTCCGCATCCCATGGTGTGGGTCAAGTTCCTTGCGACGACTACGCCGGCATACGGGGCCGTCAGGAGCGCTGGAGCCGCCGGCGCCGGTGCGATGCTCCCCACCAGGAGCACGCCGACCAACAACACGCCCGCCAACACCGCTCACTCCGCGTTCGCCCACCGCGCGCCGGGTCAGCCACCCGCGGCCGAGCGTCAACTCAGATACCGGACGAGATGGGTATGAACCTTCGTCGCCTCGACGCGTCGCGAACGGAGCGCGAGCGGTGGCGGTGCGGAGATGACGTGACGCGCGCCCGAAGGCGCTTCAGAACGCTAGGCTTCGGATCGAGGGGATCAGCCCGACCGAGAGGCCGATCGCCAGGAAGCCGGCGGCCACGAGGGCCCCGAATTCGAGCAGCGACCACTGTCCCACGACGGCGCCGAGCGTGATCGCGCCGATCGAGCTTCCGACGCCCGTGAAAACGTAGAGGTTCGAGCTCACGCGACCGATCGAACCCGAAGGCGTGGCGCCTTGGATGAACGTCGACTCGGAGACGAGGTACGCCGTGCTCGCGGCTCCGATCAGGAACCAGACGTACGCCGCATGGAGCCAGGCGCCGGCGAAGACGACCGCCGCGAGGAACCCGCCGGCTTCGACCAGCGCCGCGACGGCGAGCACCCGTCCCGCCCGCCCCCGCGGGTTGAGCTCCCCGACGACGACTCCGACCGCGACGCCCCCGATCACCCACGAGGCGTAGAGCCCGGCGTACGTGCTGGTGCTTCCCGCCGCCACGACGACGGCGATCGAAGTGATCATGAGCGCGGGGGCGGCCCCGAAGAATCCACGGGCCACCTCGACCATCCCGAGCGGGAGCAGCGACCCGGGCGTGCTCCGCCGAAAGAACCGCCAACCGTCGCGGAACTCCCGCCAGTAGTCGGTCCTCCCGCCGAGGCGGTCCGTCGGAAGCGAGACGAACGCCGCGGCCGTCGCGGCGACGCCCAGGAACGCAGCGTACAGGAACATCCCGCCCGCCGGGCCGAGCAGGACGAGCAGCGCCCCTCCCGTCGCGTAGCCGCCGAGCTGGGTCACTCCCCCGACCAATCCGCCGAACCCCTGCGCCCGATACAGCTCGTCCTTGGAGAGGAGCAGACGCGGGGCGACGTTCGTCGCAGCCCACGCAAAATCCCAGAGGAAGGAGACGAAGGCGACCAGCCCCAGGAGCAGGCCGGTCGTGAGAAGGCCGGTCGTGAGCGCCACACCGATGAGCCCGACCGCGACGGCCTGCGCCGGGAAGCAGGCGAGGAAGATCGTCCGCTTGTCCCGCGCTCGGTCGACCCACGGGGCGATCAGGAACGTCAACGTGTAGGCCCCGAATTCGGCGAACAGCACGAGTCCGACGACGAGCAGGCTTCCCGAGAACCGGTACGCGAGGAGCGGGATCGAGATCGCGTAGATCGAGTAGCCGGCCGACGCGGCGATCGCGGAGGTCTCGAACAGTAGGAATCGGCGGTTCCGGAGGAGCTGTCGATACCCCGCCGCCCGGGCCATTCAATCGGCGGAGGGGCTTCTCCGCGATGTCAGTTGGGGTTTACAAAACCCGGAGCGGGGGCGATGCGACCGCCCCCCCGGGGCAGCGCGGCCGCGAGCCTCTTACCGCCGTGGGCGGTGGCTCCCCCGATGCGGACCGAGGGGAGTCTCGATGCGAACCGCACGCTCGAGATCCTTGACGAGGTACCGGTCGGGCTCGCGCTCGTCGACCCGCGCGGCCGGATCACGTGGGCGAACCGGGCCGCCACCCGCATCCTGAAGCTCACGTCGGTTCCGAAACAGCTCGTCCCGAACCTCGAAGCGGCCCCCGAAGGAGGCCTCGCGGCCGAGGTCCGAGCGGTGCGCGAGACCCTCGTCCCCCGCTCCTTGCACGGCGTCGAGAAGGGTTCCATCGCGGCGGATGGGAACCGCGAGCTCCTCGACGTGGAGATCGTCCCGCTCGAGGACCCGAACCGCGGCGTCACGCACACGCTCCTCGTCCTGACCGAGTGGAACGCGAACGAGACCCGGATGGAGAGTTCGAGCCTGTTCTACCAGGCGTTCCTCCGCAGCCACGAGGCGATCGAGGTCACCGACCAGCAGGGCACGTACGTGGACGTGAACCCCGCCTTCGAGCAGATCTACGGCTACCGCCGCCGCGATGTGCTTGGGAAGAACCCCCGCCTCCTTCGCAGCCCGAAGACACCGCCCGAGACGTTCCGCGCGCTGTGGAACGACATCCTCGACCCCGCGAACGGCCACTGGACGGGCGAGCTGGTCAACCTCGACCAGCAGGGTCACGAGCACACGGTCCTCCTCACCGTCGACGCGATCCGAGGGGGCGACGGGGAGATCAGCCACTTCGTCGGGGTCGCGACCGACCTCAGTCAGGTGCGCTCCCTCGAACAGGCGGCGATCCGCACCGAGCGCCTCGCCTCCCTGGGGCAGCTCGCGGCCGGCGTCGCGCACGAGCTCAACACGCCGCTCGCGAACATCATGCTGATCGCGGAGAGCCTCCAGCGGCGGGCCCCCTCAGCGTGGGTGACGACGCGCGCCCAATCGATCGCGACGCAGGTCGACTCCGCGGCCAAGATCGTCGGCGGTCTTCTCGACTTCGCGCGGAGCCACCCGACGGAGCTCGCGGAGGTCGACGTGGTCGATGTCGCGATCGAGGCGGTGCGGTTCGTGAAGGGAAAGCAGTTGCCCGACCTCACGATCCACCAGGTCCACCGGATTCGGCCGCTCCCCGTCCGGGCGAACCGCGTCCAGCTGCTCCAGGTCTGCGTGAACCTGCTCAACAACGCGTTCGACGCGATGGACGGGCGGGGGACGCTCACGCTGAAGTCGCGGCCGGTCGACGGATGGGTCGAGCTCGCCTTCCAGGACACGGGCCCGGGGATCGAGCCCGCGGTGCTCCCGCACCTGTTCGAGCCGTTCTACACGACGAAACCGGTCGGCCGCGGCACCGGCCTCGGGCTCTCGATCTGCCACGGCATCGTCCAGGCCCACGGCGGCGAGATCCGGGTCGAGACGAAGCTCGGGCGCGGGACGACGTTCACGGTCCGCCTTCCGAGCACCTCGAAGTAGTCGCGCGCCGACGTCGGACGTACGGAGCCCGCGCGCGTCGCATCCGGACCCCGACCGATCGTCGGTTACGACGCCTCTATAGCGCCGCGACCCCTCCGCGCCCCCGTGCAGCTCCTCGTGGTGGACGATAACACCGTCTTCCGCGAAGAGCTCGCCGAGCTGCTCTCGGCCGAGGGGTACCGGGTCGCCGCGGCGGCGACGGTCGCGAAGGCGCTCGACCTGCTCGACGTCCACCCGGTCGACCTCGTCTTCACCGACCTCAAGATGCCCCGCCAGAGCGGCATGGACCTCCTCAAGGAGATCCGCCGCCGGTGGCCGCAGGTACTCGTGGTGGTCGTGACGGGGTTCGCGACCGTCGAGACCGCGGTCGAGGCGATGAAGCTCGGTGCGTTCGATTACGTCTCGAAGCCGTTCCGCGCCGAGCAGATCCGCCGCGTCCTCGCCCTCGCCTGGGATGAGCGCGCCTTCGCCCAGACCTCGAGCACACCGAAGAGCCCGAGCGACGTCGCCGAGCAGCTGGCGAACCGCCTCGGTCCGGTGCTGTACGCGGCGAGCGCACCGGGATCGGCCTCGGCGAGGGTCGAGCCGTTCGCCTTCGACGGGAAGGACCTTCCGAGGCTGCGCGACGCCCTCGAGGGGTTCCTCGGCGTCCACCCGAAGGGCGGGATCGTGATCGCGGAGACGGAACGGCTCATGGACGGCCGCCGTCCGTCGGACGTCGTCGCGTTCCTCCAGTCGCTCCTCGACCGGATCGAGCCGAACGGCCCGTTCGCCCTCGGCTACGACGCCTCCCAGCTCGATCGCGCCCAGCTCGAGGCGCTGCGCAGCGTCGTCTCGGGGGCGACCGTCCACGGGGAGCTGGAAGCGCTCGCGAACCCGATCCGCCGGCGGGTGCTCGTCCGCTTGCGGGAGGGCCCGGGGACGTTCTCGGACGCGATGCGCGCGGCGGAGCTCGACGATTCCCCCAAGATGACGTTCCACCTGCACCGGCTCCTCGACCAGGGGCTGATCGCCCGCGCCGACCAGGAGTACCGCCTCACACCCAAGGGCGAGGACATGGTGACGGTCCTCCGCGAGATGGAGCGGCTCGGATCGGACCGCGGGACCGAGCGGCTGATGTTCGCCCGCGTCGGCGGCGACTCACCGGCGGAGGCGCGACCTACGCGAGCGGCATCGCGAAAGTAGGCGCGTACTCATCGGGGAGCCGGCCCGTGATCGGGATCGGGTGCCGGCAGGCGCGGCACCGGTTCTGCGCATCGAGGTTCCATCCCCGGATGAGGAACCCGTACCGATCGACCGCAACGGCCCCGCACTTCGGGCAGTACGTGTGCTCGAGTGGGTGGCCCCAGACGTTCCCGAGGTAGACGTAGTCGAGCCCCTCGCCCTTCGCGATGGCGTGCAGTCGCTCGAGCGTGGCGATCGGCGTCTCGGGCAGGTCGAGCATCTTGTAGTCGGGGTGCCAACGCAGCAGGTGGAACGGGACCTCGGGGCCGAGCTCGTCGTGCACGAACCGGGCCAGCTTCCGCAGCGCCTCCGGGTCGTCCCCGACCTCGGGAACGATGAGGTCCGTGACCTCCACGTGGACCCTGCGGCGCTTCAGCTCCGCGAGCGTCTCGAGGATCGGGGCCGGGCCCTTCGCGGTGATGTACTTCCGCATGAACCGCTCCTCGCCGCTGCCCTTGAAGTCGACGCTGATCGCGTCCAGGTTCGGCGCGAGGAGGTCGACCGCCTCGGGCGTCATGTAGCCGTTCGTGACGAAGTTCGCGAACATCCCCCGGCGGTGGGCCTCGGCGATCACGTCGAGGGCGTACTCGATGAAGATCGTCGGCTCGTTGTAGGTGAACGTCATCCCCTGGCAGTCGAGCCGCTCGGCCCAGTCGGCGGCCTGCACCGGGGAGAGCGGACGCCCCGAGACCACCTGCTCCTGGGAGATCTCCGCGTTCTGGCAGTAGAGGCACCTCCAGTTGCAGCCGACCGTCCCGATCGAGAAGACGCGGGAACCGGGTCGGTAGTGGGAGAGCGGCTTCTTCTCGACCGGGTCCACCTGGACCGCCGCCGCGCGACCGTAGGAGAGGAGCTCGAGCTTCCCCCCCTCGTTCTTCCGCACGAAGCAGAACCCGTGCGAGCCCGGCGGAATGGTGCAGTACCGGGCGCACGCCGTGCACCGCACCTTGCCCGATTCGAGCGGCTGGTAGAGGATCGCCGGATGCGCCATGTTCGGGGAGCCCGCGGTCCCCGATCGCAAAGGTGTCGTGGTCCGATTAGGATTGTCGGTCGGTGCCGCTCGGTGTCCCCCTCCCCGTGAGGCGACCCAAGCATTCATCTTGGGCCGTCCGTCGGCCCGTACGTGGCGGCGCCCAACCCTGACGACGCCCGCACCGCCGCCGTCGAGGAGGCCGTCACCGCCCGATTGGAACCGTCCCAGGAGTTCGTCGACCGCCTCGCGAGGACCCGAGACCTTCTCGTGGAGCGGGCGCGGGCGATCGCCCAGGAGCAGGGGATTCCCCTCGAGCGCGCGCTCGTCGCCGGCAGCGCGGCCCGGGGGACGTTCCTGAACGACCGGCTCGACGTCGACCTGTTCTTGTTGTTCCCCCTCGGCACCTCGCGCGAGCGGCTCGTCGAAGGCGGGCTCGCGATCGGTCGGGCGCTTCTCGAGCGTCCGATCCTCCGGTACGCCGAACACCCGTACCTGCGCGGCGAGTTCGGGGGATTCGCGGTGGAGACGGTCCCGGGGTACGCCGTGGCGGATCCGGGGTCGCCGGTGAGCGCCGTGGATCGGACCCCCTTTCACCAAGAGTACCTGGCTCAGCGCCAGACGCCCGAGATGGTTCGGGAGGTGCGGCTGGCGAAGTCGTTCCTCCGCCGGATCGGTGCGTACGGCTCCGAAGCGCGGACCGCGGGCTTCTCCGGCTATCTGGTCGAGCTGCTCGTCCTGAGATTCGGGACGTTCCGGGCGCTGCTCCGGTCGGCCCGCGGCTGGCGGCTCCCTGCGTGGCTGGACCCGGCCGCTCCGACCGATGCGCTCCGAGTTCCGGAGGACGTAGCCCTCGTGCTCCTCGATCCGGTCGACCCCGACCGGAACGTCGCGAGCGCGCTCTCGCGCCGAAATCTGGCGCGTTTCGTCCTCGCTGCGGACGCGTACCTTCAGGCACCGGAGGAGACCGCGTTCGGCGCGAGCGTCGGCTCGGCGCTCACCGCCGCCGCGGCGCTGGACCGGGTCCGCGCGCGCGGGACGCACGTGGCGAGCGTCCGATTCGACCGGCCCGAGCTCGTCGACGACATCCTCTACCCCCAGCTTCGGAAGGCGGAACGGGCCCTCGCCGTCGAAGTCGACCGTCTGGGGTTCACCCTGCTGGGCTCGGCGAGCGCCGCCGGGACCGAGGGGCTCATCGTTCTTCTCGAGACGGCCGAGGAACGGCTCTCCACGGTCGAGGTCCGGCGGGGCCCACCGGCGGGGATCGACCGGGGCTCCGAGTTCCTCCGCGCATGGAGGGAGCGCTCCGACCGGATCCTTCAGGGGCCGTACGTGACCGTGCAGGGAGAGCTCGCGGTCGATGTCCGTCGCGCGGAGACCGCCCTCGTCGCGCTCCTCACCGAAGCGCTGCCCCGGCTTTCGCTCGGAAAGAACCTGCAGCCGCTGGTAGCGCGGGCGCAGGTCGGCCGGCTCGAGCCGACCACCGGAGGCGACGCCCTGCCCGAGGCGCTGGCCGAGCTTCTCGACAAGCGCCTCCCGTGGGAGGCGTCGACCGACCGCGGTAAGCCCTCCACCGAGCCGGCGTCGCCGGGTCCGGGCCAGCCTACACGGGGGCGACGTTCAGGAGAAGGAACCAGAGCCCGAGCCAGCCCATCACCTCGACCGCGATGAGCCCTGCCCAGTCGCCGCGGGTGTACTCGTGCGCGAGCGGCCGCAGCCGCTGGATCACGCTCGGGGAGAACGCGATCACCCCGATACCGAGGAGGATGGGGATGAACAGCAGCGCCCCGATCCACCGGTCGATCGCCCAGGAGAGAACGGCGAGCGCGAGGGTGATGATGAACGCGTACGCGAGAGCCAGGGACAGCTCGAGTTCATGCAGGACGAACTTCGCTTCGTCGAAGTAGGGGAACTCGAAGTGGTGGGCCTCCTCGGCCTCCTCCATCTTCCGTCGCGCCTTCTTCGCCATCGCACCTACCTCCGGTGCACTCGCGCTTCGTTGAAGAGCGCTCCGGCGTGGTAGGACGACCGCACCATCGGACCGGAAGCGACCCCGGCGAACCCGAACGTGAGCGCCCGCGCGCCGAGCCGGTCGAACGCCTCGGGCGTCACGAACTCCCGGACCGGGAGATGGTCGAGGCTCGGTCGGAGGTACTGGCCCAGCGTGAGAAGATCGACGCCGACCTCGCGCAGGTCCCGGAACGTCGCATCGAGTTCTTCGGCGGATTCGCCGAGTCCGAGCATGATCGACGACTTCGTGACGAGGGACGCGGCGTCCTTGGCCCGAGCCCGACGAAGGACGCCCAGCGACCGGTCGTAGCTCGCCCGGCGGTCGCGGACCCCGGGCGACAGTCGACGAACGGTCTCGATGTTGTGGGCGAGGACGTCCGGCGGATCAGCGAGGACGTCTTCGAGGGCCGTTCCGCTCCCCCCCAGGTCGCCGATCAGGAGTTCGACCGACGTCCCCGGCGCCGCCGAGCGGATCGCCCGCACCGTCTCGGCCAGGATCTCGGCACCGCCGTCCGGGAGGTCATCTCGGCACACCTGGGTGAGCACGACGTGCCGCAGACCGCCCGCGGCCACCGCGCGCGCGACCCGATCGGGCTCGGAGCGGTCGACCGCTCCGCGCGGCCACTTCGTGGCGACGGCGCAGAACCCGCATCGGCGCGTGCAGTCGGTCCCGAGGAGCATGACGGTCGCGTCCCCCGCCGACCAACACTCCGCCCGATTCGGGCAGTGGGCCTCCTCGCAGACGGTGCCGAGCCCGTGCTCGCGGAGCCGCTGCCCGAGGAGCGCGTAGGCCGGACTCGTGGGGGCCCGGACACGGATCCACGACGGGAGCCGACCGGTCCCGCCGGCCGGAGGAACGGAGAGCCCGGGAGCCGACACGGCGCCTCAACCGGGGCGTTCGGGCTTATCGTTTTGCCGGAGCCGATTCACCGGCGCGCGACTCCAGGAGGGTCGCGAGGAAGCTCGCGGGGACCTCATCCATGCTGAGCCGGGCCGACTCGCCTTCGCGGCCCGGCTCGGTGGCCAGGAGCCCTTCGCGCTCGAGCTCCTTGACCGTCCGCCAGAACGTCACGCGACTGACCGCCTTCGTCCCGTACTCCTCGGCGAGCCCGCCGTAGAGTTTCCGCACCCGCTCCGTCGGCGCCGTCGTTCGAGGACCCTTGAGCGATCGGGCCACCGCGAGCAGTACGAGCAACGACTGGACCGGGAGCTCCTCGAGCTTGCTCTCGGTCACCGTCGGATAGATCGAACCGCGGGCGGCGCGCACGTGCTCGGGCTCGATCTCGCCCGCCCCGGCCGCATCCGCGAGCCGGGCGGCGCCCAGAAGGATCTCGAGCGCGAACCGGACGTCGCCCGATCCGGCCGCCGTTCGGGCGACCTGGTCGAGGACCTCGTCGGAGAACGTTCCACCGCGCAGACCGAGCTCCGCCCGGTACCGCAGGATGTCGACGATCGCGGCGCGGTCGTACTTCGCGAGCTGCAGGCGGTGCGTCACGCCGAAGCTCGAACGGCTCGCGGCGTCCAGGTACGGGAGGACGTCCTCGGGCGCTACCAAGAACAGCGAGACCGATCCCAGACGGACCTCGGAAGGTCGGGAGAGCAAGTAGACGAGCTTCGTCTCCTGTCGGACGAGGGCGCTCACCTCGTCCAGAATGATGAACAGGTGACGCGGCGCCTTCCGAATCCCCTGCTCGAGGACATCGAGCATCTCGGACTGGGAGTAGCCGCGATCGGGAAGCGATACGCCGACCCCGCGGAGGAGCTCGAGCAGGACCGTCCGGTCGGTCGCGCGCCGCCAGCAGTTGATGTAGATCGGCAGCGTCGTGAGGTCGTGGAGCCGCGGACCCCGAGCGAGCTCGTCGGCGATCCGCTTCGCAAGGACGGTCTTGCCGCTCCCGATCCCCCCCGTGAGGAGCTGGTGGTGCGGGAGCCCTTTCCCGAGCGAGTCGCGGTACCGCCTGAGGAGGAGGCCGAACTCCTGGTCGCGCCGGACGAGCTTCGGCGGCACGAACGAAGGGTCGAACGTCTCTTCGCGGACGATGACGCGGGCCACGACGGACGTTCCATCGAGCGGTCGGGTAGATAGCCTCCGCCCTCAGTCGGGCGAACGCCTCCGGCGTTCCGGGGTCTCGGGACTCACCGGGAGCGGTGATCGGCGGCGCGGGACCGCTTCGCACGGCGAGGTTCGTGGAGCTTCGGCCGGAGTCGACGTTCGACCTCGGCCGCCACCGCGGTCGTGGCCGGGGAAGCATCCACGGTGAGCCACCGCGGACCGCGGGCCAACGTCCGATACGCCCGAGCCACGCGGGCGAGGGTCGCCCCGCGCTCGAGCGCCGTTCGGCCCCGGCGGGCCGAATCGACCCGGTGCAGCGCCTCCGTAGGGGAGAGGTCGAGCAGGACGACCCAATCGGGGGCGACCGCGATCTGTCGCTGGAGCCGTTCCAACTCACGACGCACGAGAGGCGGCAGGGCGCTCCCCTGATACGCGAGCGTCGAGAAGAACGAGCGGTCCTGGAGGACCACGTCGTTCTCCTCCAGCCGCGTTTCGAGTTCAGGGCGGGAGCGGAGCCGGTCGAGCGTGAAGAGCATCGCCGCCATCGAGGGATTCCGGTCGCCCGTGGCGACCGCAGTCCGGCGAACGAACGTATCGTTCGGCTCCCGCACGACTGCGACGCGCCAACCGGCCGCTCGCCAACGTCTCTGTAGGGCGCGCACGACGGTGGACTTTCCACTCCCGTCGATGCCTTCGACCGCGATCAGCGTCCCTCGCTGCGTCATCCCGCGCGCTCCTCGGGCACGGCGATCGTGAACCCGTAGACCGCCCGGACCGATTCCTCGAACGGTATGCGGAGCCGCTCGAGCGACGCGGCGCCTCCCGCGGCGATCTGGGCGGCCCGGCGGGGGACCGTCTCGAGGTCGAGGACGGCCCCCGGCCGGCGCCGGTCGTCGAGGAAATCGGTCTCAAGAAACCACGACGCGGGATCGTCCACGACCTGCCGGACGAGTTCGCGGCGGGCGAGGTACGAGGGAACGACTCCGGCCGCGTCGCCGCGCGCGATGCGCGATCTCGCATAGTGCTTCACGAGTCGGTGGGTCGGCAGGCCGACCTGGCCGGCGACCTCTGCGAGCCGGCGGTACCCCGCCGCATCCAGATCCTCGCTGTGGACCACGGCCGGGCATCCCACGTCCCGAGCTACCTCGAGCGCGTGGACGAGCACGGCTGAGGCCGCATCGGCGATCGGTTCCGGAACCGGCATGTGGGGCCGTCCGACCTCCCCCAGGGCGACGGCCCGTCCGTCACGGACGAACTGCCCGGCGAGATCCAGCGCCTCGAAGTGCAAGCGGACCGCGGCCTCGCGTCCGAGCCTCTCCACCGCCGGAACCAGGTCCCATGGGTACGGGGCGACCACCGGATACACCACCACGCCGGAATCGTCCCGGATCGCTCGGCCCATCTTCTCGGTGGTCTCGAACTGAGCGCGATATCCTTCGAGGGTCGTCGGAGCGACCGGTTCGTACGACTGGGTCGCGAGAAAGAGATGCGTCCCCCCTGCGCGCCGGAATCGCCGGGCTGCCGCGACCCCCTCGCCGGTCGGGGAAAGGTGGCAGTGGTGGTCGACGACCGGAAGGTCGGCGGGGAGCGGCACGCCTCCGCCGTTCGGGGGAGCTAGCGCAACAGACCGGCGCCGCGAAGCTCCTTCGTGATCTTCTTGACCGCGACCTCGACGTCGGACGGCTTGCGCGCCCCGGTGCAGACGAGCTTTCCGCTGCCGAAGAGCAGTACGACGACGCGGGGCTCGTCGATCCGGCAGACGAGGCCGGGGAACTGCTCCGGCTCGTACTCGACCCGGTCGAGACCGAGGGTGACCGCGATCGCGTTGAGGTTGATCTCGCTCTCGAGGTCGGAGCTCGCCACGATGTTCTGGACCTCGATCCGGGGCCGGAGATTGATCTTCTGCCCGCCCTTCTTGATCTGCTGAGCGACCGAGTGGATCGAGTCCTCGACCTCCTTCATGCTCTTCGCGCCGGTGCACACGACCTTCCCCGAGCGGAACAGGAGGATCGCGGTCTTCGGTTGCTTCAGGCGGTAGATGAGACCCGGGAACTGCTCGGGCTCGTACTCCGCTCCGTCCAGACCGAGCGCGATCGACTGCAGGTCGAGCTCGTCGCCGAGTGACGTCGATGCGACGACGTTCTCAATCCGGATCTTCGCTGTGATTCCCCCGGGCCGCGCTATTTAAGGGCTCTTTAAATACGTTGGGACATAGAATTTCGTCGCGAAAAAATTGTCGGCCGGGGGGGAATCGTTCCAGGCCTCGGTCAACCGTTCCCAATCTCGGAAGCGGGCCGTGAGTGGTGCTTCTCTAGCGGAAAGGCCCGATAACCGGCCTGTTCCTGGGGTCGAGAGCCTTTCCAGGAGGAGGTCGAATCGCTACTTCAGAACCCACGTCTGGGCGCTCGTGCTGCCCGCGCCGAAAAGCAGCATGCACCTGTCGGCCGCATCGAACGCCATGATCGGCTCGTACGATCGGTCGGTGGGGGAGCGAGTTGTCAGCCCTGAGCTCCAAACACCAGCGGCGTAACTCCACGTGTTGTTGCTCGTGAAGAATACCGTTCGGTTCAGGATCGGATCGAAGGATAGTGCCCCCGGCGGTGTGGAGCTGGCCACGGAGTTGTACTGCGTCCAGCACCCCTTGGAAAACAGGAACGTGTAGGCAGGGCCGTAGTCGGTCAGCGCGACCAGTACTCGGTCCCCACGGTCATACGCGGAGACGACGCCGCGGCTCCACGGCGGCTGCACCGAAGTACAGTTCTGCGCCACGTGGCTCCAGACCCCTCCCGAGAACCTCCACGTGTCGCTGGCGTTTCCGTTGGTGATCCCGGCCTCCAATATCAGCGCCTGGACCTTCGGATCGAACGTCATCCCCGCCCCGAATCGGGCCGGGGGACTGGTGGCGGATCGCAGCAGCGTCCATCTTCCGCCGACGAAGGTCCAAGTGTCGTTGAACTCGGGGGTCGAGCAACCCCTGCCCGTGCAGGTGGTCTTGCCAACCCCGCCGAAGAGCACCACGGCCCCGATCAGGGGATCGTAGGCGATGCTCGCGTCCGCGCGGGGGCGCGGGGCCGCGCCGACGTGAAGGCGGGTCCAGATTCCGGCGGAGTATGTCCACGTGGCGTTCGTGACGTTGGCCGAGCCCCAGGCGCTCGGATTGGAATGCCCGCCGAAGAGAACGACGTATCCGTCCTTCGGGTCGAATGCCATCGACGAACCGGCAAGCGGCGGAGGATGGACCGTCCCGGTGCGGACCAAGCTCCACGTCAGAGAGGATGTTGAGGGCGCCGACGACCGTGGCGAGGTGGCAAGGGCCGTTCCCGCCGCGGGAGCGGCCGACACGGCAAGGACGGAAGAGAGGAGGATTGCCGTAACCAACGAAGCGGTTGGAAGACCGTACACGTGTCCCAGCAGGCGACCCGCGCCTCTCACGTAGGGCAGAGAGTCTCCACGGGTGTTCGCGCTCTCCACGATTCTCCCCAACGCACGGTGCCAGCATACTTGGGCGTTCCGAATCCGGGTGCACGAGGACGAATTTCGCACGCGCGTGGCGTCTCGCGAGAGACACCGGCGCGCTTACACCGTGCCGAGCGCCTCGAATCACCCGTGGCCGCGAAAGCTATTCTTCAACGGATCCGAGGCGGTGACGGTCAAGAGGAGCCGGACTCCCAAACTCTCGAGGAAGGACGGAGGATACGTCGATGGAAGGGAAGGTCACGCAGTTCACCCTGGTCGTGTCGAACCAGTCGAAGGCGCTGGAGTTCTACACCCAGTCGGTCGGGTTCGAGAAGAAGACGGACGTCACGCCGCCGGGCGGCTACCGATGGGTAACGGTGGGGCCGCAGGGGCAGGACCTCGAGCTGGCGCTGTGGGAGATGGGATCGGCCGCGGATCCGACCCAGCGGGAATGGTCGAAAGACTGGGCGCCGGCCCGGTCTCCGCCGATCGTCCTGCGCGTGGCGGACTGCGCGGCGGCCTACCAGGAGTTGAACGCGCGCGGGGTCCAATTTCCACAGCCGCCTCAGGAGTACCCGTGGGGGATCGCGGCGACCTTCAGAGACCCCGACGGGAACCTGTTCTCCCTGAGTCAGCCACGGACGGCCTGGCCCAAGACGTAGCGCGGCTCCGCGCATCTTGGAGTCGCCAGAGCCGACCGTTCAGCCTCGGCCTCGGGTCTCCGAGTCGAAGAACCGCCGGAGCACCTTCAGGGTAAACCCCCAGATCACGTGGCCGTCGTGAAGCAGCGCATCGACCTCGCGGGGCCCGGCGGGGGTCTCGCGAAGGATTCGCTTCGGATCGTGGAGCGTGGCCGCCGGTAGCCAGAAGACGTGCGCGACCTCCCGGGGGCTCCGCACCGTCGGCGGTCGGCCCGTCTGACGGAGCGGAGCCGCGAACACCGCCACGTCGAGTCCAAAGATGGGAGCGGGCTGGACGAAGAGGAATCTCGGCAGGGACTCGAGGTCGTCGGCGACCAGACCGACCTCCTCGTCGAGCTCGCGCAGCGCGGTATCCGCGAGCGACGGGTCTCTGGACTCCACGTGGCCGCCGGGTAGACCGACCTGTCCGGAGGCGAGGTCGCCGACTCGGACCGCCCGCTCGATGAGGAGCGTCTCGACTTCGGACTGTCCCTCGCGCAGAAGGATGGTCACGGCCGCCCCCGCTCGGGAGATCTCCGGCACCTCGCGTGTCCATCGCGCGAACAGCCGGTCGATGGCGCGGGAGGGAGCGCCCGCCCGACCGGGCGCCGTCAACGCTGCCAGTCGAACGATGCCTTGTCGCGGACCGCGGCGCGGTCGGTGGGGTGTTCTACCCTCGGAGCGGTGAATCGCTCGAGCGCCTCAACCCGCGCACGGAGCTCGGCGACCTGCTGCTCGAGCGCACGAAGTCGGGACTCGAGATCGGGGGCTGCGGGTCTCACGGCTTCGGCGGCGGCATCGTAGGCGGACTATTTGGGGAGTCGCCCGCGACCCGCGACTTCGCGGCTGCTCCGCGGGCGAACTCCGCGATGGCCGCCACCACCTCGTCGGGCCGCTCCACGGGAACGAAGTGGCCGGTCCGCGCGAAGAGCTTCAGCGCCGCCCCGGGGATCGACTGACGGAGGTACCGCGCGTGGCTGCTGTCGACCACCCGATCGTCCATCCCATGGAGGACGAGCGTCGGAAGACGGATCTTCCCCACCCTCGACCGCACGTCGAACTGGCGCACTTCGAGCCCCCAGCGGATCGCCGCCCGAAGGTCCTGCGTCTTCACCTCGGCGCGGAGTCGGTCGGCGACCTCGAGGTGCGCCTCGATCCAGTCCGGATAGTAGAGGTCCTTCAGGAGTCGGAGCGCGTAGGCGTCGGGTCCCTCGGTGCGGTACGTCTCCGCCCAGTGCTCACCGACCGCCCGAGTGTGGCCGTCGCACTGCGCAGCGCTCCCGAGCAGGACCAGACCTCGCCACCGGTCGGGGAACCGAAGCGCTAGATCGAGCGCCAGGAAGCCGCCCGCGCTGAGACCGGCGAGGAACGGCGTGCGCACGCCGAGCTGGTCGAGCGTGAAATCGACGTCGTCCCCGAACTCGGCGAAGGTGAACGCCGAGTCCTCGGGGAGCGGCGAGCGACCGTGGCCGCGGAGGTCGACCGCGATGACCCGGAACTCTGACGCGAGCGGTCGGAGCACCGAGCTCCAGACGGTCCGGTTGCCTCCCAGACCGTGGAGGAAGACGATCGACGCTCCCGACCCTTCGTCCCGGAGGTCGAGCCGAACAGGCGACGAGACTGCGCCGGGCACGGCCGCGCGACGAGCGACGCGGCTTAACGGCCGCTCGCGGGCCGACCGCTCGGCGCGACCGTCAAATAGCCCCGACCGGCTACTCGACCTCGATGGCGCGCGGGGTGGCGCTCATGAGCGGGGGCATCGACTCGCCCGTCGCCCTGTACTACCTGCTGCGTCAGGGGCACGACATCGTCACCGTCCACATGGACAACCGACCGTTCACCGACGACTCTCCGCTCGAGAAGGTGACCGATCACCTCGCGGTCTTGGGTCGCACCTTCGGGCGCAAGATCCCGCTCTACGTGGTGCCCCACGGATCGACCCAGGTGACGCTGATGCGCAACACCGACCGCCACGTCGGCTGCGTCCTCTGCCGGCGGTTCATGTGGCGCTCCGCCGCGCGCGTCGCCGAGCGGGAGGGGGGGACGTTCCTCGCCACCGGCGAGGCGCTCGGGCAGGTCGCTAGCCAGACGCTCAGCAACATGCGGAGCGCCACCGCGTCGGTCGAGCTGCCGATCGTCCGCCCGCTCATCGGGTTCGACAAGCAGGAGATCGAGCGTGTCGCGAAGTCGATCGGGACGTACGAGATCTCAACCCGGCCCGGGCTCTGCTGCCAGGCGGTCCCCGACCGGCCCGCGACCCGCACGCAGCTCGTCCAGATCCTCGGCGAGGAACAGCGGATCGACGTCGAGGGGATCGTCGACGATTGCGTCCGCCGCGCGATCGTGATGTGACGTACTCGCAGCTGCAGCTCTGCTCGGGCGGCGGCGCCTTCGAGGCGATCCCGCGCCCGCGACGTTCGGTCGACCTCGGTCGGATCAAGGAGCGGCTCCTCGCCCAGCGGATCGAGGTCGTGGACGCCCGCGTGATGCTCATCGTCCGCATGGAGCGCGAGGTCACCCTGAGCCGTGACGGGCGCGTCTTGATCAAGAGCCGCGACCCCGCGGAGGCGAGCCGACTCTTCGATCAACTCCGGACCCTGGTCTCTCCGATGCTCTCTGACGAAGATGCCGGGGGCGCCGTTCCGCCGGTAAACGATTAGTCGAGTTGAGCACCTTCTCGCCCCCGAGCGGATCGTGCGCGAGGTCTGGGTCGTCGGGGCGGCGATGAACCGGTTCGGCAAGATGGCCGAATCCGGCCGTGAAGCGGTCACGAAGGTCGCCCTCGAAGCGCTCGACCGGGCGCAGGTCGAGCCGAAGGCCGTCGGCTACACGTTCCTCTCGAACTGCTTCGGCGTCGCGGAGCGGCAGGCGCACCTGGGACCCCTCGTCAACACGGGGTTGGGCATCCCCGAGGTCCCCTCCTGCACCATCGAGTCGGCCTGCTCGTCGACCAGCGCCGCTCTCCACGAAGCGTTCGTCCATGTGGCCGGCGGATTCACCGACGTCGCGCTCGTCGCTGGGGTCGAGAAGCTCTCGCACCTCGACACGCTCGCGGCGACGAGCTACTTCGCGATGGGGGCCGACTACCCGTTCGAGACGCGGAACGGGGCGACGTTCCCCGGACTGTACGCGACGCTCGCCACGGCCCATCGCGCGAAGTACGGGACGACCGCCGAGGAGCTCGGCGCGGTCGCCATCAAGAACCACGCGAACGCCGCGATGAACCCGCACGCCCACTTCCAGAAGCCGATCTCGATGGAAACGTACCTCGGCTCACCGATGATCGCCACTCCGCTGCGGCTCTACGACTGCTGTCCGTTCTCCGACGGGGCGGCGGCGCTGGTGGTCGCTGCGCGCGAGGCGGTCCCATCCCCGGCGGCGGAGCCGCTCGTCGTGCGGGCGTCCGCGCGGACGGGGTCGATCGCCGACATGCACGACCGAGGGTCGCTCACGGGCCTTCCCGCGACCCGGCTCGCGGCCGAGAAGGCGTTCCGCCAGGCGCGCGTCGAGCGGGGTCAGATCGACTTCCTCGAGGTGCACGACTGCTTCACGATCGCCGAGGTGGTGGCGCTCGAGGACCTCGGGTTCATGGAGCCGGGCACCGCGGCTCGTGCCGGCGCGGAAGGCGTCACGGCCCACGACGGGAGGCTTCCGGTGAATCCGTCCGGGGGCCTCAAGGCGAAGGGCCACCCGGTGAGCGCGACCGGAGCGAGTCAGGTCGTGGAGATCTTCGAGCAGTTCAATCACTCCGCGGGCCGCCGTCAGGTTCCCCGGGCGGAGCTCGCCCTCGCCCACAACGTCGGGGCGACCGGCGGGTCGTGCTCCGTCCATATCTTCGGCCACCGGTAACGATGGTCTCGGTCCCGAACGGCGTCCCGCCCCACTCCATCGAGGAGTACCGTAGGGGGTACGAGGAGGAGCAGCGGCTCCGAGGATGGCGGAGCGCGTGCGGATTCGTGACCGCTACGTGGTCGCTCCTCTGCCCGCAGTGCGGGCAGCGCGACCTGGCCGAGGCCGATCTGGGCCGGGACGGTCGTCTCGCCGCGTACACGGTGCTGACGGTCCCGAGCGACGAGTTTGTCAACGACGCGCCCTACGCGTACGTCCTCGTCGATCTCGACAGCGGCGGACGGGTATCGGGGTGGATCCCCGGCGTCGGGACGGGCGACCCGATCGCGATCGGAGACCGGGTGAGGTACCGCGCGAGCTACAAGCCCGGCGTCCAGTTCGAGCGGATCGGCGGTCCGGAGGAGGCCCGAGCGTGAGCCCGGCCGCGGGGGTCGAGGGCGACGCCGGGGACCGGTCGTGGTACGCTCACTATCCCCCCGAAGTCCCCCATCAGGTCGAGGTCCCGAACCGTCGCCTTCCGGACGTGATCGAGGACTCCGTCGTCCGCCACCCGCAACGGACCGCGTTCGTCTTCTACGGCGCACGTACCTCGTACGAGGAGTTCTGGACCGAGGCTGGCCGGTTCGCCGCGGCGCTCCAGCGCGAGGGGGTGGGGGTCGGCGACCGGGTCGCCATCCACCTCCCCAACTGTCCGCTCTATCCGCTCGCGTTCTTCGGAGCGCTCCGGCTCGGCGCGACCGTCGTCCAAGTAAGCCCGCTCTACCACGGGCAGGACCTGACCCGGGTGCTCGAGGACGCGCGTCCCCGCGCCCTCGTCACGCTCGAGATCCTGTACGCGCACGTCCAGGAGCTCTCCCCCGAGGTCCGCCCTCCTCTCGTCTACGTCGCGCGGCTGCGCGAGTTCTATCCGCTGTGGAAGCGACCGCTCGTGAACCTAGTGCTACGCCGTCGGGGGCAGAGCACGAAGTTCCCGAAGGGCCGCGACGTCCGTCCGTGGCGGACGGTGCGGTCCGGTCCGAGGACGTTCGGTGCCCCGCCGCCGGGGGACCCGTCGCGCGACACCGCGGTCCTCCAGTACACCGGGGGGACGACGGGGAGGGCGAAGGCGGCGATGTTGACGCACCGCAACCTCGTCGCGAACGCGCTCCAGTGCCGCGCGTGGTTCCCCGGCGGGAGTCGGGACGCGCAGATCGTGCTCGCGGCGATCCCGTTCTTCCATGTCTACGGGATGACGGTCGCGCTGAACTACCCCCTCGTGAATGGAGGCACGATCGTCCTCCAGCTACGGCCCGACGTTCCGGAGATCCTGAAGCTCATCGACCGATACCGGCCGACCGAGTTTCCCGGAGTGCCCGCGCTCTATCAAGGGATCAACCAGAACGCCCTCACCCCCAAGTACCGGCTGGACTCGATCCGCGCGTGCCTGAGCGGCTCCGCCCCGCTCCCGCTCGAGGTGGCGCGGTCCTTCGAGAAGATCACCGGGGGCCGGCTGGTCGAAGGCTACGGGCTCACCGAGGCGTCCCCCGTGACTCACGCGAACCCGGTCGAAGGAGAACGCCGCGAGGGATCGATCGGGCTCCCGTTCCCGAGTACCGACCAGCGGGTCGTCGACCTGGAGAGCGGCGCACGCGTGCTCGGGGCGGGCGAGGTCGGCGAACTCGAGGTGCGCGGCCCCCAGGTGATGCTCGGCTACTACGGCCAGCCCGAGGAGACGGCCGGCGTCCGGCACGACGGTTGGCTCCGGACCGGGGATATCGCGCGGATCGACGCCGACGGCTACGCGTACATCGTCGACCGGAAGAAGGATATGATCGACGTGGGCGGTTTCAACGTCTATCCGCGGGAGGTCGAAGAGGTCCTCTTCCAGCATCCGAAGGTCCTCGACGTGGCCGTCGTGGGAGTCCCGGACGAGCGGCTCGGCGAGGTCCCGCACGCGGTCGTCGTGCGGAAGCCCGGGACCGACGTCGCCGCGGTGGAGCTCATCGAATTCGTGCGGACGCGCCTCGCGCACTACAAGGCGCCGCGGACGGTCGAGTTCCGCGAGGTGCTGCCCCGCAACGCGGTCCAGAAGGTGCTCCGCCGCGAGCTGCGGCTGACCGCGGCGGCGGCGCTCGCGGCCACGCCCTCCCGCCCGGGCGTCGACGACGCCTCCCCCATATCTTCGTGAGATCGCGGCTCGACCCTACGGCCCGCGCGCGAGCAGGTCGCGCGCGATCACGACGCGTTGGATCTCATTCGTCCCCTCGAAGATCTCGCTGATCCGCGCGTCCCGGTACGCGCGTTCGATCGGGGTGCCGCGGATGTAGCCGAGGCCTCCGTGGATCTGGAGCGCCTCATCGATCGCCTCGCCGGCCCACTCCGAGGCGAGGCACTTGACGGTCGCCGCTTCCCGGGTCTTGGTCAGGCGATCGACCCGGCCCCACGCCTTCGGGTCGTTCCCCATCCGGTCCTGGTGCGCCGCGGCGTGGTAGACGAGGTACCGAAGCGCTTCGGTGTGCATCGCGATGTCGGCGAGCTTGAACTGGATCGCCTCGTACTCGCTGATCGGGAGCCCGAACTGCGTCCGGTTCTTCGAGAACTCGAGCGCCCCGGCGAGCGCCCCCTCCATCCCCCCGAGCGAGGCCGCGCCGAGCGACACCCGGCCGACGTCGAGGGCGGTCATCGCGACATGGAACCCTTTCCCCACCTCGCCCAGGACCGACTCCGGGCCGAGACGGACGTGGTCGAGGATCAGCTCGGCCGTGCTCGTCCCGTGGAGCCCCATCTTCTTCTCGCACCGACCGATCGCGAACCCGGCCGTCCCCGTGTCGACGAGGAACGCGGTCACTCCCCCGTTCGGCCCGAGCTTCACGTCGTTGGCCGCCATCACCACGACCGCGTCGGCCTCCCGGCCGTTCGTCACATAGATCTTCGTGCCGTGGAGGGACCAGCCGTCTCCGTCCCGCTCGGCGGTCGTGTGGACCGCCCCCGAATCGCTCCCCGACCCCGGTTCCGTGAGGCTGAACGCGAGGAGCTTCTTTCCCCGGGCCGCGGGGATGAGCCACCGCCGTTTCTGCGCCTCAGTTCCGTAGCAGAGGAGAGGGGTCGTTCCGAGCGAAGTGTGGGCCCCGACGATCGCTCCGTGGGAGGCGTCGATGCGGCCGATCTCTTCGAGCAGGATGCAGTAGCCGACCTTCCCGAGCCCCAGGCCCCCGTACTCCTCCGGGATCGGGACGCCGAAGTACCCCTCGGCGCGCATCTTCCCGACCGTCGCGGCCGGGAACTCCTCGCTCTCATCCATCGCTCCGACGATCGGGGCGACCTCCTTCTCGAGGAACGCCCGGACGCCCGCGCGGAACGCCTCCTGGTCCGCGGAGAAGGTGAACTCGATCGACATGCTACTTTCCGGTGAACTTCGGATTCCGCCGGCCCACAAAGGCCGCGAGGCCTTCCGCGAGGTCTTCGCTCGGGAGGACCTCGCGCAAGAACAGCTCCCGCTCGATCTGGAGCCCCGCCCCGATCGGGAGCTCCCCTCCTCGGCGCATCGCTTCCTTCGCGGCCGCGACGGCGCGGGGCGCCTTCGTGGCGATCGTGTGCGCGAGGTCCCGGGCCGCGCGGAGCTCCTGGCCGGAGGGGACGACCTTGTTCACGAGCCCGATCCGGAGTGCTTCGACGGCGGGGATCATCCCGGCCGTGAACACGAGCTCGCGGGCTTTCGCGGGCCCGATCAGGCGGGGGAGGCGCTGGGTCCCCCCGTACACGGGGATGAGTCCCAGGCCGACCTCGGGAGCGCCGAGCTTCGCCGATTCGCCCGCGACGCGGAGGTCGCACGCGAGCGCGAGCTCGAGGCCCCCGCCGAGGGCGAGGCCGTTGATCGCCGCGACCACGGGCGCGCGGCTCGCTTCGATCCGGTCGAACAGGGCGTGCGTCTTCGCGATGAAGTCGGGCGCGTGTTCGACCCCCGTCGCGGCGACCTCCTTGAGGTCGGCGCCGGCACTGAAGTACGCCCCGTCCCCTGTCACGACGATGGCGCGGGCGCTCCCCTCGAGCTCTCCGAGAAGCCGGTCCAGCGCGGCGAGAAGCTCCGTGCTGAGCGCGTTGACGGGCGGGTGCTTCAGGAAGAGGACCTCGACATGGTCCTCCTCCGACTTGCGGACGACCTCCCCCGCAGCGTTCGTGCTCTCGCCTCGGGGGCCGAGCCGCGAATCCGTATTTGACAGGAGTCATCACCCGGCGTAAGTAACCCCGCGGCTCGATGGCCGCGTGGTCCGGGGGGAGCTCGTCTACCTCTCCCTCTACACGCTCCTTGCGTCGAATCGCTCGGGGATCTTCCTGGTCTACTTCCCGCTGTACCTGATCTACGTCGACGGCGCATCGGTGCCGGTCGCGCTCGCGGTCGTCTCGGTCGCGTACGTCGTCGCGAACGTCGTCGGCCCGGTCGCCGGTCGGTGGTCCGACCGGGTCGGACGGCGCAAGCCGTTCTTGATCGGCGCCGAAGTGGCCGCGTTCCCCCTCTTCGCCGTGATCCCGTTCACCCATTCCGTCCTCACGGCGGGCGTCGCCTTCGCGGCCGCGAACGTCGCCCTCGCGTTCGGTGCTCCCGCCGTCAACGCGTACGTGGCCGACGTGAGTGCGGAAGGAGAACGCGGCCGCGGATTCGGCCTCCTGAACGCGACCGGGTACGTCGGGGGGATCGCGGGCTTCCTGATCACCGGAGTCATCGTCGAGACCGTCGGCTACCCCGTGATCTTCGCGTTCGTCGCCGCCGTGATGGTCGGCACGATCGCCGTCGCGACCCTGCTCGTCCCCGACCTTCCGCTCCCCAAGTCTCCGCGTCGTCGTCCGTTCTCGGAGTACCGACCGCTCCTGCTCTTCGCGGTCGCCGTCTCGATCCGCGCGTTCGGCAGCGGAG
This sequence comes from Thermoplasmata archaeon, assembly GCA_035656255.1. Taxonomy (GTDB): domain Archaea; phylum Thermoplasmatota; class Thermoplasmata; order Lutacidiplasmatales; family UBA184; genus Lutacidiplasma. The sequence goes on along the minus strand of DASRSV010000015.1, from coordinate 44,557 downwards.
CGGTCGGCACGTACTACGGCACGTACGCGACCCAGCTCGGCGCCTCCTCGGTCGGGGTCGCGATCGTCGCGATCGCCGGGCTCGCCGCCGGCGCTTTCACCGCGATCCCGAGCGGCCGATATGTCGATCGACACGGACCGGTGCGCGGGATCGCGTGGGGAACGCTCCTCACGCTGGTCTCGATCGGGATCTTCTTCCTTGCCCCCGTGTGGGAGTACTTGATCCCGGGCCAAGCGGTCCGCGTGATCGGATTCGCGCTGCTCAATCCGGGGATGCTGGTCTACGTGGCCCGCCTCGCGCCCGAGGGCCACCGCGCCGAGTTCCTCGGGGTGTTCGCCCTGATCAACGCGACGTCGTGGAGCGCGGGCCCGCTGATGGGCGGTCTCGCCTACAGCATCGCGGGCGCGCCCGGGCTGCTCGCGTTCGCCTTCGGCACTGCGGCAGTCTCGATCGTCCTCGTCGAAGGGCTCTTCGGCCGGGTCGGTCGTGCCCCCCCGGTCGCCGAGCCGCAAGGCAAATAGGCCGGCCCCCGTCGGCGCGCCGTGGAACGTCTCGGCACGTTCGCCGACGCCTCGGCCGGCTGGGACGAGGCGCAGTTCGTCATCTTCGGGGTGCCGTTCGACCGCACGACCTCGTTCCGGCCCGGGGCGCGCTTCGGGCCGGACGCGATCCGTCAGCATTCGTGGAACTTCGAATCGTACGACCTCGAGACGGGGATCGACCTCGCGGACGTCCCGGTGCACGACCTCGGCAACGCCGGCGAGTACGGTTCGGCGGCGGCGATGGTGGACGGCGTGCGGGCGGCGGTCGCTCCGATCTACGCCGCCGGCAAGGTCCCGCTCGTCCTGGGGGGGGACCACGCGTGCTCGCCGCCGTCGGTCGAGGCGGCGCCGGAGCCGAACGACCTCGGCGTCCTCTACATCGACGCGCACATGGACTTCCGCTCGAGCTACCTCGGCGACGCGCGGAGCCACGCCTGCTCCTCCCGACGGATCGTGGAGCGCGTCGGCGCCCGGAACGTGGTGGTCTTCGGCGTCCGCTCGGTGAGCGCGGAGGAGATTGACGACAACAAATCGATCGGCATGTCGTTCGTCACGGCCCACGAGATCGCCCGCGACGGGATCGAGGCCGCCGCGCAGCACGCCCTCAAGATGCTCAAAACGGACCGCGTCTACATCTCGCTCGACATCGACGCCATCGACCCGGCCTACGCCGGGGCGACCGGCACACCCGAGCCGTTCGGGCTCACGCCCCGGGACGTGAAGCATGTCATCGACCAGGCGGCGCCGCGCTTGGTCGGGATGGACGTGATGGAGGTCTCGCCTCCCTACGACCAGGGGAATACGAGCGCCCTCGCGGCCCGGCTCATCCGCGAGGCGATCGTCCGGACCGCACAGGTCCATCGCGTGCGGCCGTCCGGCTGATGTCGGAACCGAGCACGCCGACGGGCCCGACGGTCGCCCGCGGCGCGGAGGCGACCTTGCGGAAAGTTGACTGGTGGGGCTTTCCGGCGATCCTCAAGGACCGGGATTCGAAGGCGTACCGTCCGAAGGCGCTCGACGAGCGCCTCCGGCGCGAGCGCACACGGACCGAGGTCCGCCTGCTCGTGGAGGCGCGACGGCTCGGGGTCCGGACACCGATCGTCTACGACGTGGACCTCGACAAGCACCGGATCATCCTCGAGGAGCTGGACGGTTCGACGCTCCGCGACCTCCTCGAGAAGCACGCGGCCGACGCCGCCCCGCTCCTGCCGGCGCTACGAACGTTCGGCGCGGCGCTCGGGAAGCTGCACGCGGGGGGCGTGGCGCACGGGGACCTGACCAGCTCGAACGTCGTCTTTCCCGCCGGGCTCGACGGTCCGTGCGCCCTCCTGGACTTCTCGATGGGCACGAAGAGCCCGGGGGTCGAAGAGCTCGGGATCGATCTGCATCTCGTCGAGGAAGACCTGCAGGCCCTGCATCCGAAGGGGCGGAACCTGTTCCGCGCCTTCCTCGAAGGATACGCCGCGAAGAACCCCTCGGGCGAGGCCGCCGTGCGGAAGCGGGCGCGCGAGATCCGCGGTCGGATGCGGTACGCTTAGGCCGGGCCGGCGCCCGAGGGCCGGACGCGCGCGAGCCCGGCCACGAGGGCGGGCCCCAGCGCGTCGACCAGATCGGTCGCCGCGAGCCCCTCGCCCAGTCGCTCGTGGGCGAGGTAGCCCGCCGCGCCGGTCCAGTAGGCCGCGAGACGTCCCCCGAGAAACGTATCGACGCCGCGGGCCAGGAGCCCGCCCAGCACCCCGGCGAGGACGTCCCCCGCCCCGGCGACCGCCTGAGCGGGAGGATGGTGTCGATTGACCGCGCGCCGTCGCCCGTCGCTCACGAGGTCGAGCTCCCCCTTCACCAGCAGCGTGACGCCGAACCGGGAAGCGAGCTCTGCGACCTCCTCGAGCCGCTCGGGGGGTGCGAGCTCTCGATGGCCGCCCAGCCGGTGCTGGTACTCCCCGAGGTTCGGGGTCGCGATCGCGTCCTTCGGTCGCCGGTCTTCCCCGAGCTCCCTCATCGCGGTGAGGGCTTCGGCGTCGACGACCGTACGCACCTCCGGTCCCAGTTCGCCCAGAACGCGGGCGGCGAACTCCACCGCGGACGCCTCGGCCCCGAGGCCCATGCCGAGCACCAGCGCGTGGAGCGGGGTGTTTCGAAGGAACGTGGCGACCGGCACGGCGTCCTCCCCCGAGAAGGAGCCCGAGCCGACCGCCCGCACTACGAGGTTGGGGGAATACGATCGGATCGCCGTCGCGGAGGGCTCGGGGGCGACCACGGTCACGCGCTCCGCGCCAGCGCGGAGCGCGGCGAGCGCGGCCAGCGCGGGGGCTCCCGAATACGGACCGCCCCCGACCACGGCGACCCGGCCCCATCGGCCCCGCTCGGGCGACGCCCGCGGGTACACGAGGAAGTCCCCGGGGCCGGTTTCGAGGACGGCGGCCGCGGGGATCCCGATGTCACGGACGACGATCTCGCCCGCCGAGGAGCGTGCGACGCCCTCCTTCACCGCCGCCAGGGCCACGGTCCACCGGGGGCGGACCGCCTCGGGCGAGCCGAGCCCGGTCGGAAGGTCGACCGCGAGGACCGGGACGTTGGCCGCGTTGAGGGCATCCGCCGCCTCCCGGTACGGGGAGCGCAGGCTTCCGGCCTGCCCACTGCCGAGCATCGCGTCGACGAGGAGGGTACCGCCATCGAGCGCCCCCGGCGGAAGCGGACCGACGTGCAGGCGCACGCGACCCCGAAGCCGGTCGTAGCATCGACGCGCCGCCGGGGAGCGGATCTCCGCCGGCGAGCGCAGGAGGTAGACGTCGGGCGAGTAGCCCCACTGGGCGAGGTAGAACGCGGCCGCGAATCCATCGCCGCCGTTGTTCCCCGTCCCCGCGAGGACCACGACGCGGGCCGGGGGCGGTGGAAGACGCCGAGCGACCTCTTCGGCCACGGCCCGACCGGCGTTCTCCATCATCGCATCGATCGACACGCCGAGCGCGACCGCGTTCTGTTCGACGACGGACATCTCGAGCGCCGAGAGGGGCCCGTCGTTCGGGGCGGGCATCGGAGGCACTAGGCGGCGGGGGGGGTCCCTTCCGTCGTCGCCTCGGGGGCCGCGAACAGGTCCATCGACTGGGGGAGCAGGTTGCGACGCGAGAGGTACGTCGCCTGCGTGCGACTGTAGCGGAACAGGATGTCCGCCTTCCCTTCCTGGAATCCCCACGGCCGGATGACGAGGAGGTCGCCTTCGCGGATCCACATCTTCTTCTTCATCTTCCCCGTAATCCGCCCCATCCGCGAGACGTTGTCCTCGCACATCACGCGGATCCGGGCCGCTCCGAGGAGCTGGCTCGCGATGCCGAAGATCTCGCCCCGGTTGCGTCGGGGCAGCGGAAGTCGACCGAGCTCCTCGCCGCCCTCGACGACGACGACGGCCGCAGGGGACGCCTCCGGCGTCTCGGCCGCCGGCACCGGCGGGTCGACCGGGGGGGGCGGGGTATCGGGCTCGGCCACGGCCGCAACGAGCCGCTGACCGTATTTTAGTGGGCGCGTCGCGGGAAGACCCGCTCGGCGTTCTCGGTGAGGATTCGCTCGATCATCGCCGGCGGGAACGGGAGCGCCCGGAATGCGGCGAGGTTCGCCCCGATGTCCGTGACCCCCGGGCCCGGCCAGTCGCTTCCGAACAAGGTCTTCTCGACGACCTTCGGCAGCTCGGGAAGCCAGGCGGGGATCCGGGCCGGGGGGATGCTCGAGAGCTCGAGGAAAACGTTCGCGAACCGACGCGCGAGGAAGACCGCCTGGTCCATCCAGAGCGGTCGACCGGCGTGCGCCAGCACGATCGTCAGCTTCGGGAAGTCGATCGCCACATCCTCGAGAAGCATCGGCTCGGCGTGCCGGTTCCGGGCCCCGGGAAAGACCGACGTTCCCGTGTGCACGATGACCGGGATCCGCTCGTCCGCGCACTGCCCGTAGATCGCGCGTAACCCCTCGCCGTTTCCGTGAACGTAGGCGTTCGGGTCGAACCGTTGGTGCGGCGGGTGAAGCTTGAGCGCGCGGATCCCGAATTCGTGCACGAGCTCCCGCACCCGCGCGGCGGGGTGCGGAGCGGTCGGGAGCACGGAGCCGCACGCGATCAATCGCGCGGGGTCGGCGCGCGCATAATCGCGAACGAAGTCGTTCGCCTTGTCGGTGTAGCCGACGACCTCGGGAGAGACGTAGTTCACGAGGACGGCCCGCTCCACCCCGGACCGGTCGAGGTACTCCAAGAAGCCCCGAGGGTCGTGGACGTACTGCTCGAGGCCCGCGGCAGCATGGCCCCGACCGACGAGCGCCCGGGCGTCGGGATGCATCTCCCAGATCGGGTTGATGTGGACGTGGCAGTCGGTGACGCCCATCGGGCGGCGGACCCCGGGTCGGGGATAACATCCGGCCCCGAGGGCGCGATTCCTCGCGGCCCGAGGATTTATCCACCCGCCACCGCGTCCCCGGTCTCGATGTCCGGCGGCCGCAGCTACACGCTACCGAGGCTCCTCAAGGCGACGTACCTCGCCGAGGGGGAAGGCCTCCTTCGGGAGACGCGAGCGACCAAGCTGTACTACTTTCCCGGGCCGATCCTCGCGCTCCTGTTCTTTGGCGTCCTCGACTACTCCGCGGGCTCGGTCGTGTACGGCTGGCCCCAGATCGCGTACGTCGGAACGGCGATCACGGATCTCGGGAACCTCGTCCACTCCGCCCAGTGGGTGTTCCTGGGTCTCCTGTTCTTGCTCATCGTGAGCCTCCTCTGGCTGATCGTCCGCTATGTCCGGTGGATTTCCACGGTCTACGGAGTGACGACGAACCGGGTCATCGTCCAGTCGGGGATCGTCGGCCGGGACTTCGACGAGATCCCGGTGACCCAGGTCCGGGGCGTCGACGTGCGCCAAAGCGCCGGCCAGCGGATCCTCGGGTACGGAACCGTCCGCGTGAGCTCGGAGGGCGGGTCGAACACGGCGATCGGGAACGAGGACTGGCTCGGGATCCCCCACCCGTTCGAGTTCCAGAAGCTGATCGAGAGCGCGATGCAGTCGTACAGCCGCGGCGCCCCGGCCCCGCCGCCGGCGCCCCGATAACCGGCGTTCGCGTTATCTGCCGGGGCCGGGCGCTCCCGAGGGGGGCCGACCGACGGCCGACGACTTCGACGCGATCGTCGTGGGGGCCGGCATGGCCGGCTGCTCCGCGGCGATCCGCTTGGCCCAAGGGGGAGCGAACACGCTCCTCGTCGAACGCGGCGCGGAGGCCGGGGCGAAGAACCTCTCGGGGGGCGTCCTGTGGGGCCACGACCTCGAGCGCATCCTCCCCGGATGGTGGCGGTCGATGCCGGTCGAGCGCCACGTCGTCCGGAAGCGGTTCGGGATTCTCGGCCCCGGGAGCTCGGTCGCGGTCGAGTTCGAGGACCCGGCGTGGCGGACCGAGCCGTTCGTAGCGCACACCGTCCTTCGGGCCCGCACCGACGCGTGGCTCGCGCAGCAGGCCGAGAAGGCCGGTGCGACGGTCGTGACGTCCGTGCCCGTGGAACGGCTCGCGTGGGAAGGGACCCGGGTGCGTGGGATCGTGCAGGACGGGGCCCCGATGACCGCCCCCGTGACGATCCTCTGCGACGGGGCGAACTCGCGCCTCTCCCTGGGGACGCCGATCCGGCCGGCGAGCGCCCTCGACGGGCACGCGACCGAACTCGGGATCAAGGAGGTGTTCCGTCTCGATGCGCACGCGATCGAGGAGCGGTTCCACCTCCACGACGGCGAGGGTCACGCCGAAGAGTGGGTCGTCGGGACGATGCCGCCGGGCGTCATGGGCGGCGGCTTCCTCTACACGAACCGCGACACGATCAGCGTCGGGCTCATCGTGAACCTGGCGAGCGTCTACGAGCAGCGGGTGCGGTCCCACGACCTCATGGAGCAGTTCAAGCTCCACCCCACGATCGCCGCGCGGCTGGACGGCGCGGAGCTCGTGGAGTACGGCGCGAAGCTGATCTCCTCGGGGTGGGCGAGCCGACCCGCGGCGTTCCACGGTGACGGGTGGATGATCGCCGGGGATGCCGCCGGATTCGTCTTCTCGAACGGTCTCGTGATCCAGGGAATGAACTACGCGGTCCGGACGGGGATCGAGGCGGCCGAGGCGGCGCTCGCCGCGCGGTCCGCGAACGATCACTCGGAGGCGCGGCTCCGCGATTACGACCGGAGGCTCGAACGCAGCCACGTCCTCGGAGATTTCCGCGACTTCGCTGGCCTCGACCGGGTCAAGTGGAACCCTCGGTTCTACGGGGTGTACCCGAAGTTCGCGACGGCCCTGTTCCACGAGCTCATGAGCGAGCACGGCGGGCCGAAACGTAGCGTTCGCTCCGCGGTCCGCACGGCGATGCGGAACGCCGGGGTCTCGCGCTGGAGACTCGCCCGAGACGGGTTCGAGCTGATGTTCAACACGTAGCACCGGGCGTGCGGCGGTGCGGCGAGCCCGTCGCCCTTCAGTAATGGTCCGGGACCGGGTCGTCCCAGTTCTCTTCGGGGTGGTCGTACAGGGCGATGTGGTTCCCGTCGGGGTCGCGGACGTACGCGACGCGGTGGCCGCTCTGGGTGGTCCAGATTTCCTGCTGCATCATCTTCGCGGTTTCAGGGTCGACGTTCAGGGCTCCCGTCGCTCGCCGATTGACCCAAAGCTCACGGTTTACCGGGTGGACGCCGTGGGCGCGCAGGCGTTCGACCATCTGCGGGACGTCACGGACCCGAACCTCCAGATGATCGAGGCCCTCGCCGGGAACGAACGGAGCCCAGAACGGGCTCTCCTCCCCGTAATGGTTGAGCTCGAGGCGCTGACCGGACCGGCGGTCCCGGAACAGGACGGACGTGTCGATCCCATCCGAGCCGCGGGCGAGCTCCTCGAGGTCGAGCAGCTCGGTGTAGAACGCGATCGAGCGCGCGAGGTCGGTGACGCGGATCCCGACGTCGCCCAGCCAGGCGTCCGCCATGCTCGAAACCGAACCCCTCCCGGAATAAGGACGCGTGCCCGGGGCGTGACGTATTTCCGTTCGACCTCACGTTTTTTGACCCCCCCGACGCCAGAATCGACTCCATCGGTGGGTCGGGCTCGGTGGCGGATCTCGTCAACAACCTCTGGGTCCTCATCGCGGGGCTCCTCGTCTTCACGATGACCGTCTCGGTCGGCCTCCTCGAGGTCGGCGAGCTGGGCGGGCTGCTTTCGCGGAACGTTCTGAAGACGCTCCTCATCACCGGCTCCGCGCTCGTGGTCATGGCGTTCGTCGGGTTCAACACCGCATTCGCGCCGACCGTCCTCGGGGGGGCGATCGGCAACCCGACCTACCAGGGGCTCTTCTTGGGAGGGCTCGGCGGAAGCCACGCGAACTACGGACCCGACCCGTTGGGAGGGATCTGGTGGTCCACCGCGGGCGTGCAGAACCTCTACACCGGGACGTACTTCCTCTTCGAGACGGCGTTCGCCGCCGTCACGCTGGCGCTCGTCGGCGTGGTTGTCCTGAAGAAGGTCAAGCTGACCTCCTTCCTCCTGTTCTCGATCCCGTACTTCATCGTGATCTGGAACCTCCCCGCGGCCTGGATCTGGAACCCGTCCGGGTGGCTCGCGAAGCTCGGGATGGCCGATTTCGCGGGCGGCCTCGTCGTACACGGGGCCGCCGGAGCGGCCGGTCTCGCCATCCTGGTGCAGATCTGGCGGGAGGAGCGCGCGAGCGGCCTCGCCGCGAGCGAGCAGGTGCCGACCAACGTTCAGCCGTCGTGGCTGACCCTGGCGATCCTGCTGCTTTGGGTCGGATGGTTCGGGTTCAATCCCGGGAGCGTTCTCGCCTTCAACTGGGAGGCGATCGTCGTGGTGCTCACCACGTTCCTCGCCGCAGCCACCTCGTGCTTCTCGACGATGATGTGGAGCTGGCTGGTCTCCCGACGAACGCCCAGCTACCTCGAGGCGTCCAACGGGGTCCTCATGGGGCTCATCGTCATCACGCCGCTCGCCGGGTTCGTGAGCCCAGCGAGCGCGATCGTCCTCGGCCTGCTCTGCGGGCCGATCTTCATCCACGCCGAGCGGTGGTTCGGCCGTCGGCACTGGTTCTCCGACCCCGTCGGTCTGCTCCCGGGCCACCTGGTCGGGGGGCTGTTCGGGATCCTCATGATCGGGTTCTTCGCGGAGTCGTTCTACGCCCGGGGCGCGTTCAACTCGTCGCTCCCGAACGGGCTGCTATACGGCGGTGGAACGGCCGCCCTTCACCAGGTCGGGATCGAGCTCTTCGGGAGCTTCGTCGTGCTCGTCACGGTCTTTGCGCTGTCGTTCGCCGCGATCTGGGCGATCGCGAAGGCGATGGGCGGGATCACGGTCCGGCCCGCAGCGGCCTCGGAGCGACCCGTCTCCGCCGTCGCACCCGAGGTCGTGACCTAGCATACTGCCACCGACCCAACCGTCCAGCCGACGTGTCCGAGCGTCGGGCCGGTCGATGCGAGTTCGGGCGCACGACGCATGTCATCCCGTCGACGCCCAGCCTAGGTGGAGCCTCCGCGCGAGACCGCGGAGTGGACGAGCGCTAGCTTCTCGAGGCTCGTTCCTGCCGGCGGCAGCGCTCGGGGTTCGTCCGTCCCGCGGTCCAGTTCCGGCGACGAAGGTCTACCCCGAGCCGGCGGGAAGTCGCCGCTCGGTCCGGACCGCGCGCGTGAGCGCCGGGACGATCGCAAAGAGGTCGCCGACGATCCCGTAGTCCGCGATGCGGAAGATCGGCGCCTGTGCGTCGGAGTTGATCGCCACAATGACGCGGGAGCTCATCATTCCCACCAGGTGCTGGATCGCGCCCGAGATCCCGACCGCCATGTAGAGTTGCGGCGACACCGATCGGCCGGTCTGTCCGACCTGGAGCGCGCCCGGCCTCCATCCCGCGTCGGTCACGGCGCGGGACGCGCCGACCGCGGCACCGAGCGAGCGAGCGAGGTCCTCGATGAGGCGGAAGTTCTCGGGGGTCCGGACGCCCCGTCCTCCCGATACCACGATGGTCGCGGCCGAGAGGTCCGGTCCTTCTCCACCCCGGGTTCCGTCAAACCCGAGGAGGTGCTCCGGCCCCACCGACGAGCTCGGCAGCCCGACCGAATGAATCTCCGCCGCGCGCCCGACGCCGGCCGCTGGCTCGAACACGTGCGGCCGAACCCCGACGACCGCTCGGGGTCCCGTAAGCTCCACTTCCTCGGTCGCGCGACCGCCGAACACGGGCCGCGACACCCGGATGACCTCGGGGGTGGAAACCGTGACCGCGGTGGCCCCCGCCGCGGCCGCGGCATCCCAGCGAGCGGCGAGGCGTCCGACCAGGACCCGCCCACGCCCGGTCCCTCCCACCACGATGGCCCGCGCCTGCACCTCGAGCGCTACCGAGTGGACAAACGCCGCCCACTCGGCGGTCGACGCGGAGGTCGCCGGCTGGGGCGCAGCGTGGACCACCCCGTCCACCCCGGTCTTCGTGAGTTCGTCCGCGGCCCCCTTCGCTCCGAGCACGACCCCGATGATCGTCGCGGGAGGCGGGAACGCGGAACGCGCGGCAGTGACGGCTTCCCGGGATGCCGGGCTCAATTGCCCCGAGACCGACTCGCCGACGACCACGACCGTCGTCACGGGAACACCTTCGCCTCCTCCTTCAGGATCCGGACTAGCTTCTCCGCCGCTTCTTCCGGCGTCTTGTACTCGATCAGTCTCGCCCCGGTCCGGGGAGGCGGAAGTCGGAAACCGGTCCATGCGGCTCGGGGGGTCCCGCCGCCCAGGTCGGCGGCGGTGAGCCGCTCGATCGGCGCTTTCCGTGACTTCAGGATGTTCGCGAGCTTCGCCGTCCTAGGGTCGTTCCACGCTTGCTGCAGCGCCATGACGCAAGGAAGGCCGCTCTCCAGCCGCTCCAACCCTCCTTCCACGGCGCGCTGGAACTTCAGCCGCCCAGCCGCGGCGTCGTACCTGAGGTCGACGACGAATCCGTAATCCGGAACGCCCAGAAACTCCGCGAGCGCGGCGCCCACGAGCCCGCTCTGCTCGTCCCCGGCCTCCTTGCCGGCGAGCACGAGTTCGAACTTCGCGCGCCGAACGGCCTCCGCGAGCAGTTTCGCTGTCCCGACCGCGTCGGGCGTGCTCGGCGCCTCGACCCAGGCCGCGGCGTCGCAACCGAGCGCGAGCGCGGAGCGAAGGACCTCCTCCGTCCGCGGCGCTGGTCCGAGCGCGATCGCGCGAACGGTCGAACCCGGGACCGACTCCTTCAGGAGCAGCGCCTGCTCGACGGCCGACTCGTCGTAGCCGGCGAGGACGAACTTGACCCCCTCGCCATCGAGGCGCGTCCCGTCGGCGGTCGGCCGGAGTTTCGTCTCGGGTTCCGGGACCGGTTTGATGAGTACGACGATGTCCATCGTCGGGCGACCTAGGCGTACGCCCGGAGCAGCTCGCGCGCGATGACGATCCGTTGGATCTCGTTCGACCCCTCGTAGATCTGCGCAAGCTTCGCGTCGCGGAGCAGCTTCTCGACCGGGTACTCCTTCATGTAGCCGTACCCGCCGAACACCTGGATCGCCTCGTCGGCGATCCGCATCGCCGCGTCCGAGGCGAAGCACTTCGCGATCGAGGACTCGAGCGTCCCGCGCACGCCGTGGTCGATCGACCAGGCGGCGTGCCAGGTGAGGAGGCGGGCGGCGTGGAGATCCTGGGCCATGTTCGCGAGCTTGATCTGGATCGCCTGGTGTTCGGCGATCGGCTTACCGAAAGTGTGGCGCTGGAGCGCGTAGGCCGCCGCGTGGTCGAGGGCCGATTGGGCGATCCCGGTCGCGAGCGCGCCGATCGGGGTCCGCGTCTGGTCGAGCGTCCGCATGGCGATGGTGAAGCCTTCGCCCTCGGCGCCGAGTCGGTTCGCGGCCGGCACGCGCGCCCCCTCGAACCGGACGGTGCTCGTGGAGGAGGCGCGGTGGCCCATCTTCTCCTCCTCCTTCCCGGGAGTGACGCCCGGCGTGCCGCGCGGCACGACGAACGCGCTCACGCCCTTGTGCTTCTGGGCGGGGTCGGTCGACGCGAAGACCGTGTAGAGCGACGCGTGCGGTCCGTTCGTGATGAAGCACTTCTCGCCGTCGAGGACGTAGTCGTCCCCGTCCCTACGGGCGCGCGTCTTCATCGCCCCGGCATCGCTGCCCCCGCTCGGCTCGGTCAGGCAGAACGAGGCGAGCTGGTACGACTTACAGAACGGCGCCAGGACCCGCTGCTGCTGCTCCGCGCTCCCCCCGAGGAGAATCGGTTCGAGCGCGAGGCAGTTCGCGATGATCGATGTCGTCATGCCCGCGCACGCCCGCGCGAGCTCCTCGACAATGACGCACTGCTCGAGGAGATGGAGCCCGCTCCCGCCGAAGGTGTCGGGCACGTTCAGGTTCATGAGGCCGAGCTCCCACGCCTTCCGATAGATCTCCTCGGGAAACCGGCCGGCGCGGTCGCACTCGGCCGCTTGCGGGGCCATCTCGGACTTCGCGAACTTCCGCGCGAGCTCCTGCAGGCTCCGCTGCTCGTCGGTGAGCCCGAAATCGACCATCGCCTGACGGAGGGGCGCGAGGGAGCGGGGCCCGATATATCAACTTGGGCCGGTTCGGCCCTTCGTGAGGGAGCGAAGGCGCGCGTCGCGAACGGCGGGCCGTGCCGTCATCGCGGCGGGTGACTTCGCGCGCTTCGACGATGGCCGAGCGGCGCGGACCGGGGTCCCCGAGGTCGTCCTCGCCGAGGGGAAGCGGCCCGCGCATCTCGTGGCGATCCTCACGGAGCTGCAGTCGCGCGGCCGGGGCGCTATCGTCTCCCGCCTCGCGCCGAACCACCGCACGGCGCTCATCGCAGCCACGCGCGCCGGCCTTCGGTTGCGGATCGAGGGATCGACGAACGTGGCGGTGCTCGAAGGACCGATCGTTCCGCCGCCGAACGGAGGCGCGACGGTCGCGGTCCTCACGGCGGGGACGGCCGACGTTCCGTTCGCCGAGGAGGCGATCGCGGTGCTCCGGGCGCTCGGGATACGGACCGCGAGCGCGCACGACGTGGGGGTCGCCGGTCTCCATCGGCTCGAGGTCGCGCTCGACCGGCTCCATCGCTCGGCGCCGGTCCTCTACCTCGTCTTCGCCGGGCGGGAGGGCGCGCTTCCGACGGTCGTCGCCGGGCTCGTGGACGCTCCCGTGGTGGGGATACCCACTCCGAACGGGTACGGCCGCGGCGGGCGGGGAGAGGCTGCCCTGAACGCGATGCTCCAGTCGTGCGCTCCGCTCGCCGTCGTGAACATCGGCGGAGGGGTTCCGGCCGCCCTCTTCGCGGCGCAGCTGGTCGCCCGCCTGGAAGGGTGGCTCCCCCCCACCTCCACCCCCCGGGGGAGCCTTTTTGTCTCGAACGGGGCGTCCCGTCGCCGTGACCGCCCGCGCCGCGCTCAGCGAGGACGCCGAGCGCGAGGAGAGGGACGAGCGCGACCGTAGGCGCTCGCTCGAGGTCAAGTACCGGGACCTTCGGTCCCGCCGGCAGCTCCTCCTCGACCAGGTCCACAAGCTGGTCGACGAGCAGAAGGCGATCTTCGACCGCCAGGAGCCGAAGCGCCGCAGCCTGGACGGCATGCACGCGGAGTACCGCGGGCTGGGCGGCGAGATCGCACTCGCCCGGCGGGACCGCGACGCCGCCCGACGGGCGGCGGACGAAGCGCTCATCGCGGTGCGGGTCGCTCGGAGCGAGCTCCCGCGCGGAGAGCTCCCGAACCCGGACCACCTCAAGCGCGAGATCGCGGCCCTGGAGCTCAAGCAGCAGACGAGCGCGCTCTCGATCGCGGACGAGAACCTCCTCATCGATCGGATCCGCGGGCTCCAGAAGCGGATGACCGGGCTCGAGAAGGATTCGGCGGGGGTCGCCGCGAAGCAGGCGCGGGTCAAGGAGGCGGAGGAGAAGCTCCGCGTGGAGCGGGCCAAGGTGGAGCACTGCGGCTCGGAGATGACGCGCCTCAAGGCGCTCCGGGACCAGCGGATGGCGAGCATGCGCGGTATCCTCGAGGAGGTCGGCCAGCACCTCGCCGAGCTCCGGGCCCGGTCCGAGGCCCGCGGCGAGCTCATGCGGAAGGTCTACGCGCTCTCCGAGCAGCTCGACGGGGTCGACCGTGAGATCCGGGCCCTCGACCGCGGCTACCGCGCCCGACGGGACGAGGCCCGGAAGACCATCCGCGAGTTCACCCGCGACGACCGCCGCGAGACGCGGGCGGAGGAGATCCACGCCCGGGTGGCGGACCAGCAGCTCGAGGAGCTGCTGAAGCGCGGCCGGATCACCCTCGGCGGTTAGCCACCGCCGCTACGCGGCCGTGGCCGCGGCGACCGGAAGGAAGATGTCGACCACCGTCACGTCGAAGAGCAGCGTCTGGCCCGTCACCTCGGTGTTGTAATCCTCGGTGTACGTCCCGTTCGCCGGATCCACCGCGGTCACGATGAATTGGCCGTGCGCCTGCGTCGTGCACGGTCCGGTCCCGGCGAAGTCCTTGCCGAGGAGGTGCCCCGCCTGGCTCGAGGAGAGCTGGTTCTCGAGCGTGATCGTCCCGGTCCCGTTCCCCGTGGAGGTGACCGAAGTGACGAGCACCGGCCAGCCGGCGGGGCTCGCCGTCGTGCCGACGCTCGGCTCGTTCTCGATCGTGACGAACGAGGCGTTGGCGGAGAGGATCAGCACGGGCCAACCGTAGCGCGGGTCGTTGAACGACGCCCCCGTGGTCGCCACGATCCCGGGGTACTGGTGGCTGAACGTCGGGCCGGGGAGCATCTCGAGGACGGGCAGGGTGTAGGTGAGCGGCTGCTCGGCGATGCAGGCCGGGTTCTTCGGACCGTAGCCGAGGTTGGGCGGGACAACGACGGTGTGCGTTTCGTTCCCCGGAAGTCCGAGGAGCCCCTGCCAGAAGCCGGTCACGACCTGGATGAACGAGTAGTTGCCAAGCGTGTAGCCGCTTGACGGGGTGTTCCCGCCGACGTGGACGTCGAGCGGCGTGTAGTTCTTCGCAATCCCTCGCGCGTGGAACTCCAGCGACTTCGCGTACGCCGCGTCGTTCGACCCGACCGAATAGAGGGAGGTATCGAAGACCTTCCCTTCCTCGGGGCCGCTCCCGAAGATGCCGATGTAGTTCACCGTGACGTTCACGCCCTCGACGACGACGAGCGGCGCGGCCGCAGGGTGGACGACGTTGTGGTAGTAGACGAAGATCGCGCTGCCGCCGCCGGCGACCGCGATGATGACGATCAGGATGATGGCGGGGACCCAGGAGAACTTCTCGACCACGAACTCGGGACCTCAGGACCGGATGGGGGTCGGCCCGTCGTGTTTCTCGTCACGGAGATCGGAGAGACAGGTGATCTTCATTCCCCCGCCGCCGAACTGGAGGGCGATATAAACCCTGACGCGGGCCGACCCGCCCGAACTACGCGCGCCGAAGCTTCCCCACGATCGGCTCTTCGAGGACCCCGTCCTCTTCGAGCCGGTTGAGGAGCTCCTCGGCCCGCTCGGAGTTGACGCCCCGCTCGGCGGCGAGCCGGAAGGCGTCCCGAAGATCGGCGTAGCCGTCCACGGACGCGTCCGCGAGGCCGTCCACGACGTCCAGAAATGAGGCCGCGAGCGCCTGCTCCGCGGCGGACGGCGGCGGGGGGGCGGCGGGAGGCGCCCGCCGCGTGACGGTGACGGACGGCGAGGGGATCGACGCGGCGGGCGTCGCCTTCGGCTCCCCCCGTTGTACGACCGCGAGCGCCGTCGCGAGCGGGCCGACGAATCGGGACGGTTCCACGGAAGGAAACCGGGCGATCGAGGTTCGCGCGCCCCGAAGCCACGCGGAGGGGACGCCGGATGCGGCGAGCTCTTCGTCGGGGGTGGAGGGCTGGAGGCGAAGTTTCTGGACGAGCTCGATCCGGCGGACCGTCTGTTTCACGGTGTCCGAGAGGAACCCGCGGTACGTGACCGGGTCGATCGCCCGCAGGCCTTCGGCGCGGACGGAGACGTACGAGTTGCCATCGCGACCTTGGAACAGGCTGACCTTCCCGACGGCGACGTGGGCCGAGGGTGCGCGATGGGCCTGCAGCGCGGCGAGGGCGCGGGGTTGGAAACCGCCCGCCGTCACCGTGATCGTACCGGTCGGGTCCGCGAGCCGCGCGCGGAGGAACGGCGGTCCATCGGGGCGGCCGGACGGTTCGGCGGGGGCGAGCGTGCCGGCGAGCAGAACGCGGCTCATCCGCCCCCCCATCGGGCTCACGAGGTAGCTCGCCGCGCGGTCGCCCTCGCCCCGCTCCTCCTCGGTGGCCGCGTTCAGCTCGAGCGCGAGCGTCCGCCAGGCCGGCTCTCGCCCGTTCACGTCCTAAGCTCCGCGAGCGCGCGCTCGACCTCCGAAAGGCCCGAGGGTTCCGCAGCGGTGAGCTCCTTGAGCTCCGTCGGGTAGATCGTGAGTCCGAAGTCGTCGCGCTGGGCGTCGCCCCGAACCTCCCAGCGGGTCCCGAACGTCGCCTCGAAGAGCTTCTCCTCGATGCGGCCCGGGTCGGGCTGAGCGCGGAGCTCTTCGAGGACCTGGTCCAGGGTCGAGCCAAGCAGGCGCTCGGTCCCCGCCCGCCCGACCTCGACCGTGGCGGTCGAGGTGCCGTCGTCGAGCACCAGCCGCGCGCGAAGATCGGGCTCGCCGTTGACCTTGCCGTGCGTGCGGCACAGCCCCTGCTGCGTCGTCCTCCGGCACGTCGGACACCGGTAGATGAGACCGCTCGGAGGGAGGATCGCCACGACGACCCCACGCGCCGCCACCCCGAGCCCTCCGCGGGCTCGGTCGAGGGCGCTCAAGGTCGTCGGCGGCGGGGCGGAGAGCGCCTCGGCGGCCGGAAGGTCGCCGCCCTCGATCCGCTCCACGTTCGTCCGCTCGTCGAGGACGAGCTGGGGACGATGGCGGAACGAAGAGACGTACCCCCCTTGGATCCGGATCGCCTCGCCCGCCTGCAGCCCGAAGTCCGTCCAGCTCGAGAACGCGATCGCGCCGCTCGCGTCCGCGAGGACCCCTTCGTGAACGACCCGGCGCTCCTCGCGGACGGTCACGTTCTTGGGGGCGACGCGGACGACGCGGCCGGCGATCGAGAATCCCTCGTCGCGGTCGGCGAGCTCATTGACCCGCTTCGCCGGGGACCCCGTCGCACCGGGGCGCGGGAGCTCCGCATCGCTCGCCTCGCCGACGCGGGAGCGCCAGTCGAACGAGAGCTCGGGGCGGCCGCGGAACTCCCGGACCCGAGCGTTGACGACCCGCAGCACGGTGCCGCGCTCGAGCGTCGTCTTGGGCGGGTCCCACCAGGTGAACCGCACCGTCGCGGTCCCGTCGCTGAGCAGTCCCGAGAGGAGGGAACGGCGCCCGCCGTCCGAGCGGCGGGTGATCTCCCGACGCTCGGCGGTGACGACCCGCGCGACCACCTCGACGCTTTCGTCCCCGCCGCGAAGGTCCCGCAAGAGCTTCTCCACGGGGACCGTCGGCTCCGGGGGTCGATCCTCCATCTGCGTCCGTCCGACGAGGGGCCTCGAACCGACCCCCCGATAAAAACGTCACACGGGCGTGGAACGGTGGTCCGACCGGCGCGCGCAACATTTTTGCGGCCGCGACCGTCGCGCCCCCGGTGCCGGCTCGGTTCCAGGCGAAGGTCGACCGGATCCTCTCGGCGCGGGACTCCCTGCTCTGCGTCGGCCTCGACCCCGACCCGGAGCGGATGCCCGCCTCACTCGGGCGGGGGAGTGAGAGCGCCCGGCTCGCGAAGTTCCTCACCGGGATCATCGAGGCGACGGCCCCGTTCGCCGCCGCCTACAAGCTCCAGCTCGGGTCGTACCTCGCCTTCGGCCCCGAGGGGGTCGCCCTGCTTCCGAAGCTCGTGAAGCGGATCGGCCCGACGCGTCTCCGCATCCTCGACCTCAAGGCGAACGACATCGGCAACACGATGCGGTACATCCGCGACGGCGTCTTCGGCCGCTTCGGGTTCGACGCGATCACGATCTCGCCGTGGCTCGGCTGGGAGACGCTCGAGCCGTACTGGGACGACACCGACCACGGGGTCTTCGTCGTCGCGCACTCCTCCAACCCCGGCGCCGCCGACTTCCAGGAGATCCCGACGCCCCGGGGGCCGCTCTGGCTCGCCGTCGTCGGCGAGATCAAGCGCCTCGCGGAGTCGCACGGGAACGTCGGGGCGGTCGTGGGAGCGACGTACGCCGACGCGGTCCGGCTCGCGCGCCAGACGCTCGGTAACCACGTCCCGATCCTCGTCCCCGGGGTGGGCGCCCAGGGCGGCCAGCTGTCGACGACCGTCCGCGAAGGGGTGGACGCGAAGGGACGCGCCCTCCTCGTGAACGCGTCGCGGAGCATCCTCTTCGCTTCGTCCGGCCGCGACTGGAAGGCGGCCGCGCGTATCGAGGCCGAGCGTCTGTCGACCCAGATCAACCAGCTGCGCGCAGAGTGGAATAGACGTCGGTAAGCTCGCGCGCGACCTTCGGGAGCGCGTACCGCTCCTCGGCGCGTCGGCGCGCCGCCGTGCTCATCCGTCGCCGCCGCTCGGGGTCGTCCAGGAGTTCGCGTACCCGCGCCCCCAGGTCCCCCGCAATCATCGGTTCGACGAGCAACCCCTCGCGGCCGGGCTCGATCACCTCGCGGACGCCCGGCATGTCGGCGATGACCACCGGAAGCCCCGTGGCGAGCGCCTCCGCGACGACGAGGCCGAACCCTTCCAGGCGATTCTGCGAGGGGAAGACGAAGAGGTCGGCCATCCTCAGATGGGTCGGGAGTTCATCGTCCGTCACCTCGGTGAGGAACCGCACCCGGTCCTCGACGCCCAACCTCCGGGCCAGACCGCGGAGGACGGGGAGGCGCGGGCCGCGGCCGATGACCACGAAGTCGACGTCGTTCGGGAGCTCGGGGAGGATCCGGAGGACCCCATCGACCCCCTTGTGCGGAACGAGCCGACCGGCGAAGGCGATCACCCGGTGGCCGTCGAGCCCGAGCTTCGCCCGGAGCGGCCCGGCGTCGAGGTCGGGGCGGAAGCGTTGGACGTCGACGCTCGAGGGGATGATGGCGAGGTCGCGACCGCGCAGCGGGGCCGACGTCGCGCCGTAGCTCCGGGTGTGGACGATCACGCGCCCGACGCGGTCGAGCGTGGGGGGGAGGAACACCCGTCCGTAGATCCCCGTCAGTATCCGGCCGAGGACCCCGGGAAGGTACAAATCGCAGTGGTAGGTGAGGCACGTCGGGACCCCGCTGCGCCGCAGCGCCCGCGACGCCGAGTACGCCGTCACGGGCGGAGGGAAGTGGAGGTGCGCGACGTCCGCGCCCGAAGCGACCTCTCGGACGAGGCGGCCGACGCCCGCGGCGATCGGCGTGTTGTAGACGACGGCCGAGGTCGGGAAGCGCACGACATGCACCCCGTCGAGCTCGTCCCGCAACGGCAGGCGACGGTCGTGGGCGGAGGTGACCACCGTAACGTCGTGCCCCTGGCGGACGAGCTCGGCCGAGATCGCGCGGACGTGCGACTCGACGCCGCCAGCGTGCGGGTGGAAGAACGGGGCGACCTGAACGATCCGCACGGCAACGGCCGACCACGCCCGGGCCCGGACCCGAGGACGGCGCGTGCCTCCCCGGCCTTACGCCGCCGACCGGGCCGGCCGCACCGCGACCGGTTGGGACTCGCGCGTCTGGAGCAGCTGCGGCGGCGCGAGCGTGGTGACCTCGATGCCCCGCATCGCTTCGCCGAGACCCGCGGAGACGCGGGCGACGATCTCGGGCTCGTCGTAATGCAGCGACGCTTCCACGATCGCTCGGGCGACCTTCCGAGGGTGTTCGGCCTTGAAGATCCCGCTGCCGACGAAGACGCCGTCGACCCCGAGCTGGCGGCAGAGGGCGGCGTCGGCCGGGGTCGCGATCCCTCCGGCGGCGAAGTTGACGACGGGGAGGCGCTTCAACGTGCGGACCTCGTTCACGAGCGCATCCGGCACCCGTTCCCGTTCGGCCCAGGCGGCGACCTCCTTCTTCCCGAGCTCCTTGAGGGCGTCGATCTCCGAGCGGACCGTCTTGATGTGCCGCACCGCCTCGACGATGTTCCCCGTCCCCGCCTCACCCTTGGTACGGATCATCGCGGCACCCTCGTGGATCCGGCGCAGCGCCTCGCCGAGGTTGCGGGCGCCGCAGACGAACGGGACCTTGAACGCCTTCTTCGCAACGTGCGCGAACGGGTCCGCGGGAGTGAGCACCTCGGACTCGTCGATCATGTCGACGGCGAGCGCTTCCAGCACCTGCGCCTCGGCGGTGTGCCCGATCCGGCACTTCGCCATCACGGGAATGGAGACGCGCTCCTTGATCTCGCGGATCTTGAGCGGGTCGGCCATCCGCGCCACGCCGCCGGTCGCGCGGATGTCGGCCGGGACGCGCTCGAGCGCCATCACCGCGACCGCGCCGGCCTCCTCCGCGACGGCGGCCTGCTCGGCGGTCGTGACGTCCATGATGACGCCGCCCTGCGTCATCCGGGCGAACCCGCGCTTCACGAGCTCCGTCCCGAAACGGAGCTTCGTCGTAAGGTCCGGCACGGGACAAAATGGGCGTCCCGGCCGTATAAGGACTCGTGATGGGTGGTCGATCGTCCAGCCGGGGCAACGGTAAAAGCCGCGGCGGAATCGGACGGCTCGGAGGGGGAGCTGTGCAGCGGCTGAGAGGACGGGCTCGACCCGTCGACCCCACGAACCTGATCGGGATAATTCCCGCGAAGGGATCGCAATGCACCGTCTAGGGCCGCGCGCCGCGACCGCGCGGCCGGGATGAATTCCTCGTTTTCCGATCCTCCCGTACCGCGGCATCGCCGTCCCGGTTCGACGGGTCGCGTGCTGGTGGCCGTCGGTGTCGCACTCGCCGTCGTGCTCGCCGGCTACGGAGCGTACGCGACGTACCGCGTGGCCGCCCTGAGCGGCGCGCCGACGCTCACGATCTACACCTACCCCAGTCTGCTGGGTGGAGCGAGCTGCGGCTCTCCGCTCTTCGACCCGGTGTTCGGGGCGTTCGGCCGCGCGCACCACGTGCAGGTGAACGTGCTCTGTCCCTCCGGGACGCTCGTGAACGCGCTCGAGAGCCAGCGGAACGCGCCGGTCGCCGACGTCGTCGTCGGCCTCGACGAGATCACCGCTCCCCAGGCGGACGGATTCGGCCTCCTCGTCCCCTACGCCGCGCCCTCGCTGGGGGCGATCCCGACCGGATTGGTGGACGAGATCTCCCCCGACCACGCGGTCACTCCGTACGAGTCCGGGTTCCTCGGGATCGACTACAACACGTCCTTCGACGCGCGGCTCGGCCACGCGATCGCCGGCTCCGCCTTCCCGGAGTTCGCCCAGAACCTCACCTGGGCGCACGACCTCGTCGTGGAGGACCCGACCACCGACATCACCGGCGAGGAGTTCCTCGCCTGGCAGGTCGAGTTCTACACGCAGGTGCTCCACCAGGATTGGACCGGTTTCTGGAAAGCGGTCGACCGCTCGGTCCAGGTCGCGCCCGACTGGGGTACGGCGTACGGCGAGTTCACCGCCCCCACGAACGCTCCGCCGATGGCGGTGAGCTACCTCACCGACCCGGCGGCCGCGGCGTTCTTCAACGCGTCCGGCACGTTCAACTCGACGGTCACGCACTGGAACGGGACGGAGTACGGCTGGCGGGCGGTGTACGGTCTCGGCATCGTGAGCGGCACCCACCATCTCGCGCTCGACCGCGCGTTCGTCGACTGGTTCCTGTCGGGGACCGTGCAACGGCTGCTCCCGACCTCGGAGTGGGAGATCCCCGCGAACGCGACGATCCCGCTCCCCGCGGCGTACGCGGCGATGCCGAATGCGACCATGATCCATGCGCTGAACGACGGGACGACGCCGAACGCGACGGCCCAGGCGCTCACGGCCCCCACCTCCGGATGGCTCGATCAATGGCAGCAGATCGCCAACGCGTACGGCTGAGCCGCCTCCTCGCGCCGGCGCTGCCGGCCGTCCCCATCGTCGTCTTCGTCGTCCTCTTCGCGATCGGTCCCGCCGCCGTCCTGTTCGCCGAGAGCGTCGGCTCGATCGGCGGATGGACCGGCGCCGGCCGGCTCCTCGCCGACCCCGTCAACGTCCGTGCGATGTCGAACTCGTTCGAGCAGGGCGCGGCAAGCGCCGTCGCGGCCGGGGTCGTCGGCTTCCCCGCGGGACTGCTGCTCGGCCGCTACCGCCTCTTCGGCCAAGGGCCGATCTTCGCGTTGCTGCTCATCCCGTTCCTGCTTCCGTCCCTCGTCGTCGTGGGGGGCGTCGAAGCCCTGGTGGGGCCGGCCGGGAGCTTGACCCAGATCTGGCCGCCGATCGCGCTCTTCGGGCGCGGAGTGCCGGGGATCGTCCTCGTGAACCTGGTCTTCAACGCTCCCGTGGTCGCCCTCCTCACCGCCACGGGCGTTCAGACCGCGTCCGCGACGCTCGAAGACACGGCTACCGTCCTGGGCGCCGGGCCGTGGCGCCGGTTCCGGGCCGTCTGGGGACCCCCCGCCCTCGTGGGCGCGACCGCGGGGGGGCTGCTGACCTTCCTCTTCTCGGCCCTCGCGTTCGCCGCGCCGCTCCTCGTCTGCGGGGCGCGCTGCGCGACGCTCGAGGTCCGTGTCTACGCGCTCGACCAGGTCCTGGTCGACCCGACGGGCGCAGGGGTGCTCGCTCTCGCGATGGTCGCGCTGCTGGCGATCCCCACCGCGGGGTACCTGCTCCTGTGGAGCCGGCTCCGTCGGCGGGGGGCGCACTCGACCGACCGCCGTCGTCCGATCCCGTGGCGGGCCTGGACGGTGTGGCCCGCGGTGGCACTGACCGCGGGGTACGTCGCGCTCGTCGGACTCGTGCTCGCGAGCGTGATCGGACAGAGCCTCGTCCCCCCGGCGCCCCATGCGGCGTGGGGGGCGGCGTGGGTGGCGCTCGGGAGCCCGCACGTCGCCGACGTGCTGCACCTCACGGTCGCCGGTGCGGTGGGCAACACGCTCCTCTTCGGATTCGCCTCGACGGCGATGGCGCTCCTGCTCGCCGTCGTGGGCGCCCGCGCGTCGACCGACCGACGATCCGGCATCGCGATCGGCTTCCTCCTCTTCCTCCCGCTGCTGATCTCGCCCGTGGTGCTCGCATTCGCGCTCGCGAGCCTTTGGCGACCGCTCCTCGGGGGCGAGTCGACGGTCTGGCTGCTCATCGTCATCAGTCAGGCCACGCTCGCGCTGCCGTTCGCTCTGCAGAGCCTCTCGAGCGCCCTGCACCGGGATTCCCCTCGGCCTCGGGAGGCGGCCCAGACGCTCGGCGCGACGCCGTTCGGCGCGTACCTGGACGTCAGCCTTCCGTCGGCCCGGCGCGGTCTCGTGACGGCCGCGCTGTTCGCGCTCGCGATCGCGCTCGGCGAGTTCACCGCGACGTACTTCCTCGCGACCCCGGCGTTCACGACGCTCCCGGTCGCCCTCTACCACCTTCTCGGGGCGCGGCTTACCGCCCCCGCGGACGCGATCGCGGCGCTGCTGGTCGCGGTCACCGGCGGCGCCTTCGCGCTCCTCATCTTCGGAGGCGAGCGGATTGAGCTCTGAACAGCTCGTCGTGCGGGATCTGTCGTCCTCGTGGGACGGGAGGCCGGTCCTCGACCGAGTGTCATTCTCGGTCGCCGCGGGTTCGCTCGCGGTGCTGATGGGCCCGAACGGAGCGGGAAAGACCACACTGCTCCGCGCCATCGCCGGGCTGGAGGGGGTGGACGCCGGCACCGTCGCGGTCGGGGGTCGCGACGTGACCCATCAGCCGGCCCACCGGCGCGGGATCGGGTTCCTGTTCCAGGAGCCGGCGCTCTTCACGCACCGCACGGTCTGGGAGAACATCGCCTACGGGCTCGAGGTCCGGGGCGACGCACGTGAGCCGACCGGGCGTCGGGTCCGGGAGCTCGCCGCGCTGCTCCGACTCGATGACCTCCTTGCGCGACGCGCCGACGAGCTCAGCGGGGGCGAGCAGCAGCGCGTCGCGCTCGCCCGCACGCTCGCCCCGTCGCCGAAGCTCATCCTCTTCGACGAGCCGTTCGCCTCGGTCGACCCGGAGCTGCGCGGGGCCCTCGCCGCCGAGTTCCGCCGCCTGCTCGGCCGGCTCGGGGCCACGGGGGTCTTCGTCACGCACGACCGGGGCGAGGGCCTGTTCCTGGGCGACCGGATCCTACTCCTGTTCGGAGGAAGGATCGTTCAGGAGGGTGCGCCGGACGACGTCTACCGGTCGCCGGCGAGCTCCGCGGTCGCTCGTTTCCTGGGATACAACATCCTGCACCAGGGAGAGGAGGACGTGGCAGTTCTCCCGCAGGCGACCCACCCGGGGGGCGCCGCTGCGGAGGGGATCGACGCGGAGGTCGTCGCCTCCGGTCGTTCCGGGCCCACGACGGTCACGCACCTCACCACCGGGGACCGCGAGCGGATCGAGGCCCGCGAGCCGGCGGGCGCCCCGCTGCGTCGGCCGGGCGAGCGTGTCCGGGTCACGTGGGATGCCGCGGTCCGGTTTCCTGCCGACCGTCAGGACGGGGGGGATTCGTCCCATTCGGTCGATTGAACCTCGCCTTCCGCCGGTTCCGAGTACGGCGGGGCGGAGGGCGCGCTCCGGCGACGGCGGGCGAGCGCGATCCCGGCGGCGATCGCCGCGACCGCGGCGACGATCCCGATGAGAACGTAGGGGTTCGTGAGCGTGCCCGAAAGCCCGCTCCCGCCGACGGCCGACGGGGCCGGCTTCGCCTGGACCGAGACGGTCGTCGTGCGGCTCGCGTTGACCCCGAGTGCGTCGGTCGCCGTCAGCGTCACGTTGAACGTCCCGACGGAGGTGGGGATGCAGCTCACGCTCGACTGGTTGGCGCTGAGGCACGGGGCCGGCAGGCCGGCGTAGACGTAGACGAACGCCCCGGTCCCCCCGCTCACGGACGCCGTGAGGTCGAACGAGCTTCCGACGGTGACGACCGCGGGGGACGCGTTAAACTGGGTGATCGTCGGGTCGGCCGCGACCGAGACCGTCGACGAACCCTGGCCGGTCTGTCCGAACAGGTCGGTGACGGTCACGGAGATCGTGTAGGAGCCGGCGGCGGTGATCCGACAGCCGAACGAAGAGGCGTGCGGGGCCGTGCACCCCGAAGGTACCCCGGCGTAGGTGTAACCGAACGGGGCCGTCCCTCCGTTCACGGCGACGCTCACCGTGACGTTCTGGTGGGCATCGATCACCGACGGGGAGATCGTGACGGAGGCGACCGACGGGTCGCTCACCACGACGAGCCGGGCCGTGGCGTTCACGCGGAATCCGGCCCCGTCGGTGAGCGAGACCTTGACGTCATAGACCCCGCTCTGGCCGGGGCGGCAGGTGCCGCCCGTCCCCGAGAGCGCACAGCCGCTCGGGAGGCTCGACCAGACGAAGGCATACGTCGGGGTCCCGTTCGTGGCGTTGAACTCGAGGTCGACCGGGACTCCGACGTCGACCGTCCCCGGGTTGGCGTGGAATCCGACGATCGCCGGGTCGACGTTCACCGTGTACGTCGCGCTCGACGGCGAGCCGCTCGCCGTCACCCCGTCGGCGTCGGTGACGTTCACTTTCGCCGTGAACCCGCCGGCTTGCCCGGCGGTGCAGTTCACCACGGGTCCGGTCTCTGAGGAGCAACCGGTGGTCGGGAGACCCGTCCACCCGAAGGTGAGCGGCCGGGTCCCGCCCGAGACGTTCGCGGAGAACCGCACCGCCTGCCCCACGTCGACCGACGTCGGGGCCACCGTGAGCGCGGCGAGCGCCGCCTGCGGGTTCACGTGAATCTCGAGTTTGGACGCGTTCCACCCGCCGAGGGCGTCCGAGACGTTCGCCGTGACGTTGAACCAGCCGAACGCCGCGGGCCGGCATGGGAGCCGAGAGACGTTCGCCGTGGCGCAGCCGAACGGGAGCCCCGCGTAGTGGTAGGTGAGCGGGGGTGTCCCGCCCGCCGCGGTCACGGTGAAGTTGAGCTCGGTCCGCACCGTGAGGAGGCTCGGGACCGCCGTAAACGACGAAATGGAGGGGAGGGGGCTCACCGAGAGGGTGAAGTTGCGGGTGACCGAGAGTCCGCGCGTCGTGTTGACCGTCCCGTTGACGCGATAGCTTCCGACGACGGACGGAGCGCAGGTGAGCCGGGAGACGTTCGCGGTGGTACAGCCGTTCGGAAGTCCGGAGTAGTAGTACGTGTACACCCGGCCCGCTGGCCACGCGGTCAGGTTGAACGTGGTCGACTGGCTCCGGTCGATCTGGGCCGGTTGAGCCCGGAACGCGGTGACGGCGCCGGGACCGAACGCCCAACTATCGTTGTAGAAATTGGTGTAGTCGTACCCTCCGAACATGAGGACGTAATGGTCACCGGGGTCGTCGACGAGCACGTCGTACCCCCGGGCCGCCGGCACCGGCTTCACTGTGAGAGACGTCCACGCTCCGCCCTGGAAGACCCAGGTGTCGTTGTAGGAACCCGAGGTGGCGGTGATGCCGCCCCCAAAGAGGAGGACCCCGGGGTACTCCGAGTCCCACGTCATCATCGAGTAGATTCGGGCGGGGGGACGGGTCGCGAGCGCGGAGGTACGGTTGGTCCAGCTGTGGTTGGTGTAGGTCCACGTGTCGTTCGTCGCGCAGACGGTGACCCCGGCCGCGGGGTTGGTGCAACCGCCGAACAGTACCGCGTAGCTGTCGCCGACGTCCCACGCCATGTCCCCGCGATACCGGGGGAGCGGGTGGCCCGTCGTCGAGCGCGTGATGTTCGTCCAGTTCCCGCCCGAGAACGTCCAGGTGTCGTTGGTGTTCGTCCCGCCGGCCATCTGCGAGCCGCCGAACATGAGAACATACCCGTCGACAGGGTCGTACGCGTACGCGGCCCGCCACCGGGGAGCGGGGGAGACGGTCGGGTTCAGCTGGCTCCACATCCCGTGAACGAACGTCCAGGTGTCGTTCTCGATCGTGCTCGTGGCGTAGTTCCGTCCGCCGAAGAGCACGAGGTACGCGTCCTTCGCGTCCCAGACGAACACCGACGCGTACCGATTGGACGGGCTCGATGGAATGCTTGCGGTGAGGTTGGTCCAGACGCCGTCCGCGTACGTCCAGGTGTCACTCAGGGACGTCGTTCCTGCCTGGCCGTTGTACTGGAGCCCGCCGAACAGCACGAGGTACTGGTCGACCGGGTCGTACGCCATCATGGCAATCCATCGCGAGCTCGGGCCTCCGACGCCCGTGAGGTGAGTCCAGTTGGCGCTCCCCCCGGTCACCTTGCCAGAAAGTGGGTTCACAGAACAGCTCCCGGATCCGCTCGTCGAGATCGAACACGACGCGGAGACGCCGGCCGCCGGTCCTGCGCCGGCGCCGAGCGACGCCGATGCGGCCCGCAAGGCGGCGAGCGGCCCGGGCGGGGGCGAGGCCGTTCGCGAGGGGGACGCTAAGGGGGGGGCCGACGCCCATCCCGGAACTGTAGCAAGCAGTCCTACGATGATGGCCAATGCGATGCGCCGACGTTGGCCCACGAACCGGACCACCCCGCTCGGGGCGCACCACATCGTGAGAGGGGCGGACCGGCCCGCGCGCCATATACCTTCCCTCCCCCGTTCCGGCGGCCCGGCGTGCGCGGGGCGCCACTCCGCTGCGCGAATGGGGGACGGCACGGGTGTGCGATGGCCCTATCATACGTATTTGTACTCAGGAACCATCGGCCATTTCCCTCGGGGAGCATGCGCGGTCGGACGGGCGCGCCGCGAGCAGCGAACCTTGGCGTCCCGGGCACGGCTCGCCGCTACGGGTTCATCGCCATCGCGGCGGTGATCGCGCTCCTTTCCGTTTCGGGGTCGTGGGGAATCCGAGGGATTTCGCCCCTGATCTCAGCGGCGAACGGGCCATCGAGGTCCCAGAGCGCTTGCGGAGTGGCCGGTGGTGGACTCTGCCTCTTCGCGTCGGCGACGGGTCCGCTCCACGATCTGATCGTCACCTCCCCGACCGTTACCGTGCTCCTCGGAAACCCGGTCCCTCTCTTCGCGCTCTTTCCGAACGGGACGACCGGCACGGCGTTCCACTGGCGATTCGGCGACGGGGCGAGCGCGTCCACGTCGGTGGGAAAGACGACGCACGTCTACGCGAACGCCGGGGTCTATCTGGTTCTGGTCCGGGCGACCGACAGATTCGGGGCGGTCCACGACAACAATCGCACCGCCTTCGAGATCTCCGTGGCGAGCTCGGTCGCGGGGGACCCGATCGGTTCCCGGGCCCTGCTGAGCGGACGGGTCACGGGGAACAGCTCCACGGTCATCGATGCGGCCACCATCCTGCGGCCGGGGGGAAGCGCGTCGTTCGAAGTGCAGATCGAGAACGGTCCGACCGCCCGGGGTTCGGTGGTCGGTGTGCCCTCCTACGTGGTGAGTGCCAACGCAGGAGCCCACGCCCTCCTCACGGGAGTGATGCTGAGCCTCAGCGGCCCGAGCACGGCGAACGTCCGGTTCGACCTCACGACCCCGGCGGATCTCTACGTTGTCACCTTCGCGGCGCCGGTGACGACCACGGTGAACGGCGCGGCTCTCAAGACGTGGACGAACTTTTCCTTCAGCGTCGACGTCGGATCCGCTCCCGCGGGTGCCAGCGTGCCGGTGACGGCGTCGCCGCACCCGGGTCTCCTGAACGTCTACGAGTACGCCCCCGGCGGAGCCGCGACGCTCGACCCCGCCATCGACTACGAAACCTACGGTTCCGAGGTCCTGCGGAACGTCTACCAGACGCTCGTCACCGCGAACGGCAGCGCGGTCGGCGGCGCGGCGAGCGACTACCTCCCGTACCTCGCGACCTGCGTGCCGGGGAGCGGGCTCTGCACCGGCCTCTACGGGACGAATCTCGTGAACGGGACCGCGGTCACGTTCGTCATCAACAACCGGTCGATGTTCTTCGACCCGGCCACGCGGGCCGCGTGGGGCGTCTGGCCCACCGATGTCCTGTTCTCGTTCGTGCGCACGATGGCGTTCTCCACCTACCCGTGCTTCACCTGCGACGTCGGGTGGATCGTCAGCCAGACGCTCCTCCCGGGCGGAAACTTCGCGTGGGACGGCGGATTGCACGCGGCGGTCAACAACACCCCGTCGAACGTCTTCCGCGCGGTGACGTTGAACGACACGCACGACTGCCCGAAGGTGGCGCTCGCGAACGGCCAGCACGGCTGCGTCACGTTCCATCTCCGAGGCGTCTCGCCGTCGAGCGCCCGGATCTTCCTCGAGGCGATCGCGAGTCCCGACGGCGGCTCGATCGTCTCGTGCGGTTTCTACAGCTCGAGCTCCATGTCCGCCGGGGTTCCGTACTGGACGCAAGGGAACGTCTCGGGGAACGGCGACACGCCGTGCGGGGCGCCGGGGGCCAAGGGGTTCGGAGTGGGGCCGGGGACGCTCGCGCCGACCGCGTGGGACGGCTACGAGCGTACCGGGGGGAACTACACGTTCCAGGCCGTCGGCTCGGGGACGTACTATCTCGCCAGCGTCCAGCCAACCGTCTCCTATGCGCTCGCCCCCAACCCCCGGTTCGCCCCCGATCCGTTCTGCCGCTTCCTCGGGTGTCCGGCTCCGGCGACGATCCACAGCGTGGACGTCACGTGGGAGCGCACCGCGGCCCCCGGCATCGCGGCGGTCGCGAACGGTTCGGCCGACGTCGCTTCGTTCGACCGCGGGAACGCTTCGTCGCTCGCGCTGGCGGTTCAGGCCGGCACCGCGACGGTGCGCGCCGTTCCCTCGCTCGAGAACTGGTTCGCTCCGTTGAACTTGGAGTACAACGTGAGCGTCGCCGACGGACTCGCCGGCCGGAACCTGAGCGCGCCGGCGGGGATCCTGACGGACCTCAACCTGCGCCAGTTCCTGATCCACGCGTTCGATTACGCGAGCTTCTTCGGGGCCTCCGACCCAGCCGGCATCCCGTACCGGTTCGCGGAGGCGGGGTCGATCCCGTCGTTCCTGGGGGCGGCCTCGCCGAACGGCATCGACTGGCCCGGAGGAAGCCCAATCTCGAACCTCTCCGCCGTGGGAAGCGCGGCGTGGTGGTGGAACCGGACCTCGCACGATGGCGCGGGGGGAGCCGCCTGCCGTGCCGCCCACCCGTGCTCGTTCCTCGCGGCGTACACGGACGGCGATGCGATCGCGCGCTCGTCCCTCGCCGCCTGGGCCGTCTTCGTGAAGAACGTCTCAGGCGGGGCGGTCGATCCCGTCGTCCGCAACGTCTCGTTCTTCACGTGGGTCTCGAATGCGGTGGGCGCGACGCCGGGGAGTGACGGCCTCACGATCACGACATTCGGTGGCTGGGCTCCGGACTACCCCGACCCGGGAGACTACGTGTCACCGACGTACCTGCCGGACAGTACCTACTCCTTCTCCACCGCGATGGCCGAGGGACTTCGGCCGCTGAACTCCTCCACCTGCTCGACCTCGCTCACGGCTTGGGCGTTCCGCGCCGCCCCGATCCCGCTCGGGTGCCAGGGCGCCGCGTACGACGCGATGGTGAACGCGTTCCGCGCGGCCGAGAAGGGACTTTTGGGAGCCCGGGCCGACACCCTCTACGAAGAGGGAGAGTCGATCGCCAACGCGCTGGGGCTGTACATTCCGCTCGGGCAGTCCAACGTGGTGACCGTGCTCGCAGGGTGGATCGCCCCGGGTTCTGTGAACTCCAACCCCGGAACGGCGGCCTTCCAGGACTGGTCGACGTACCTCTACGCTCCGGCCGTCGCTTCCCCCGTCGATGTGCGGGGACCCGTCGCGAACCCCTCCCCCGTCGCGCACGGCGCCCGGCTGACCATCGCGGCGGCGGGGACCGGCGGGAACGGGGGGTACAACTACAGCTGGGCGGGCCTCCCCGCCGGGTGCGCGGCGTCCAACGCCTCAACGATCAGCTGCCGGCCGACGACCGCGGGGAACTACACGATCAATGTGACCGTGACCGACGCGATCGGGGGCACGGTCACGAGCGCCAATCTACGGCTCAGCGTGACGGAGCCCGGGGTGGCCGCCCGCCCGGCCACCGGACGGACGCGGGGGCGAGCGACGCCCCCCGGCTGATCCTGGAACGTCCGTCATCGAGGGAACGCCACCACCGTCCCAGCCGGGCTCCCGTGGACCCGGAAGACCCCCGGGGGGCGCGAAGGGCGGCCGCTCAGTGGAGTGCGGATCTCCACGCCGTCGGTACCGGCCTTCCATACTGCACTTCGGTCGCGCCGACGCACCCCGCGAGCCGGCCGACGGCGGCCGCGATCTCCCTCGCGACGGCTCGGTCCGCGGGGGCCCGGGGCTCGGCGTAGACCGCGTTCACGTGGAGGATCCCACGCGCCTTGTCGAGCCGCGGGTCCAGGCGACCGATGAGCTGCTCGCCCCAGAGGATCGGGAGCACGTAGGTGCCGAACCGCCGTTTGCTCGCGGGAAGGAACTGTTCCCGAACGTAGTCGAAGCCGAACAGACGTTTCGTCCGCGCCTGGTTAGCGATCAGGTTGTCGAAGGGGGGGAGCAGGGACGTGCGGGGTTCCCAGTCGTCGGAGCCGACGACCGTGAGCAGCGGGAGGTCGTCGCGGTGGATGAACAGCTCGGGCGCGGTCGAGAGTCCCTCGACCCGGAGGTGTTGGAGGGCGCCCTCCGCGAGGAGGGCGTGCAGGGTGGGGCGCAGCTCCTGGTACCGACCCCGAACGAAGTAGTAATTGATCTCCGCCGGGGTCGCCGTCCCGAGCGCCCGGACCGCCCGCTGGGCCGCCGTTCGCTCCACTTCGGACTCCGATAGATCGGAGCGATCGACCCACTTCGGGAGGAAGCGTTCGGCGAGCCCGTACAGGTTCTGGTTCCCTTCCCGACCGACGACCATCACGTCGCCGCTCATCTGCAGGTGGAACAGCATCTGCGCGAGGTCGCTCGCGGGCGTCCACTCCCCGTCGTCGCGTCGGGTTCGAAGGTGGTCGGCGAACTGGCCGACCGCGAGCGGTCCGCCGGCGAGTTCGGCGAGGATCCTCCTCCGGAGCGCGGAGTGCGCGGCGAGGAACGAGCGCGCCGCGGTGCGCTGGCTCCCCCACGAGCGGGACAAGGAGTCGGGGTACCGGCGCATCAATGCGCGGTAGATCGGAAAGTCCTCCGTCCGCACGAGGGACGCGATCGGTGTCCAGTGCTCGAGGAGCGATTTCTCCTCCCAGAGCATCCGTTCGACCACGCTCGGGCGGAACGCGCCGACCCGGGACCAGAGGGCGAGGAGGTGGGACGGCGCGACGATGCTGATCGGGTCCCACTGGACGAACGCCAGGTCGCGAACGACGTCGAGGATCCGAGACGGGGTGACCCGCGTGGGCAATCGGCCGGCGAGGCGCTGCTTCGTGACGACCAGCCGTCGAACCGCCTCGAGCGTCGTCGCGTGCGTTGCCTCGGTCATGGGGGGGCTCGCCCTCGAATGCATCCGGTCGTGGGCACCAGCCCCGAGCTGAGGCCGACGCTCTGCGGGCGTTTCGCACTCTCCGGGTCCGATAGATAAGGGGGAACGTCGATGGGGGAGAGATGGCGCAGTTCGTCTTGATCCCGGGTGCCTGGCTGGGGGCGTGGGCTTGGAAGAAGGTGGCACCCGGTATCGAAGAAGCCGGTCATTCCGCCATCCCCGTCACGCTGACCGGGATGGGGGACCGGGTCCACCTCCTCTCGAACGAGGTGGGGATGGAGACCGCCGTCCACGATGTCCTGAACGTGATCAAGTACAACGAGCTCACGGACTGCGTCCTCGTCGGCCACAGCTTCGCCGGTAAGGTCGCGGCGGCCGTTGCCGATCGATCCCCCGAGGCCGTTCGGAACGTCATCTATCTCGATTCGTTCCGTCCTGAGCGCGTGGCAACGCCTCAGGGCGCGTTCGACCCCGTCCAGGAGTTCGGGGCCCAGCCGCCCGGGAGTCTGGCGATTCCCCTGACGGACGATACGATCGGCCGAATCGGGAAGGACGTGCAGGGGTCGAACCTCCGCTGGATGAAGTCGCTCGCGACCCCATGGCCGATGAGGATGGCTTCGGATCCGATCACACTGTCCAAGGGCTACGAGACGATCTCCGAATCGTACGTCTTCTGCCGCCTAAGCGGCGACCCGGTCGACGACATCATCGCGGGGAAGTGGGGGAAGCTCGAGGGCCCACACCGCGTCCTCGACACGGGGCACTGGCCGATGATCACCCAGCCCGAGCAGCTGGCCGAGGACCTCGTCGCGCTCGTCAAGGCCTAGGCGGGGCCCCGGCCCGGCCCGGGCCGCGCAGCAGGTTCATCCCGTCCGGTCCGTTGGGCCGCGCGGGGGCCGGCGTTGAAGTGGGTGACTCGGGAGAAAGCACGCGTCGACCGCATCGCCTGTCCATGGCTGATCCGCAGATTCATCGACAAGGACGCCGAGTTCCTCTACGTGCCGAAGGAGCAGGTGATGGAAGTGGCCCGCAAGGAGGGCGCCACGCCGTTCGACACCCCGGGGGCGGAGCTCCACCACTACGAAGAACGCGGGCAAGAGTTCGTCAGCTTCGACGCGATCATCCGGAAGTACCGATTGAACGACCCCGCGCTGCAGGAGCTCGCGAAGATCGTGCGGGTCGCGGACGGGGGCTCCGGCCACGAGGTCGAGGCGGCCGGCCTGGAGGCCGCGGCCACCGGGTTCCGGCTCATGGCGCGCGACGACTTCGAGAACCAACGGCTTCAGTTCCCGCTCTACGACGCGCTGTACGCCTACTGCAAGTGGAAGGTCGAGCAGGGCGGCGCGCTCGAGCACTCCGGCGCCTGACGGGTACGGGTTCGCTGGACCGGTAAGCGCGGGTGGTCGTTGCCCGGGACCCACGCGAAAGGACGGCCCTCCGTCGGAAGCCCCCCCGGGTAGCGGACCGCGGCGGATGACGTCGAAGCGTCCCCAGGGGCGCCGGTGACGCTGAAGGAGATCTGCCGGATCGCATTGCCGGCCCACCGCGGCGAGGGAGGGTTCGATCACGCCGCCGTCGACAGCCGGAACGACCGGCTGTACGTCGCGCATCCGTCGAACGATTGCGTCGAGGTGGTCGACCTCGAGCAACGGCGCCACCTCCACTCCCTCCGTTCGTTGAAGGGCGTTGCCGGAGTCTGGGTCTCCGAACCGGCGGGCCTGCTCTTCACTTCGAACCGGGGCGAAGACACGACGAGCATCTTCGAACTCCCCGCCGAACGCGAGATCGCCCGGTTCCCGACGGGGCGGCGTCCGAACGGGATCGCGTTCGATCCGCAACGTCACCTCTTGGCGATCGCGGGCGTCGGCGCGTCCGACGGTAGCGCTCCGCCGTCGGTCACCTTCTTTGACCTCGCGTCGCAGACGCCGGTCTCCCAGGTGACCGCCCCGGGCCGAACCCGCTGGGCGATGTTCCACCCACCGACCGACGCGTTCTACGTGAACATCGCCGACCCGCCGGGGATCGCCCAGTTCCGCGCGAGCGACCCGTCGGGGGTCGCTCGGTGCATCGAGGTCCCGGCCCGAGGGCCGCATGGATTGGAGGCGCACGCCGATGGCCAGGGGTTGTACTTCGCCTGCGACGACGGTCGGCTGGTGACCGTGGAACTCCCGTCCGGCCGCGCCCGGGTCGTCGGGAAGCTGGCAGGCGCGCCCGACGTCCTTTGGTCCAACCGGGCTCGGGACTCGCTCTACGTGGCGATCGGGGAGCCCGGTGTGGTGCAGGTATTCGACACCCGGAATTTCGAGCACGTCGAGACGATCCCGACGGCCGACGATGCGCACACGCTCACCCTCGACCCGCGCAGGAACGCCGTCCACGTGTTCCTCCCCGGACCGCAGGTCGATCTCGTGCTCCGAGAGTCTCCCGGGGCGTAGTTCCGTTGGCGCTCGAGGGATGGTCCGGCCCCGACCCGGGTTCGCCTCAGCGCTCCCGAACCGCGAGGAAGAAGCCGTCGTGGCCCTTGCGGCCCACCATCTGGAGCACCGAGCATCGCAGCCGTCGCTCCGAACCGGCCCACCGAAGGAGGTCGAGCGTGCCCTGCACGTTGGGATCCCGATTCGCCGGGTCGACGATGTCGCCGCGACGTACGACGTTGTCGACCACGATGAGACCACCGACCCGAATGAGTTCCAGGACGGCGCGGAGGTAGCCCACGGAACCGGGCTTGTCGGCGTCGATGAACGCGAAATCGAACGACGGGACCGATTCTGAGCGCAGCGCCCGGAGCGAGGCATCCGCTGCGCCGACCCGGATCTCGACCCAGTCCCCCACGCCGGCTCGGTCGAGGTTCGCACGCGCTACCCTGGCGTGCTCCGGGTCGATCTCCAGGCTGACTACCCGGCCGCCCGTTCCGACCGCTCGGGCAAGCCACGTCGTACTGTAGCCCCCGAGGGTGCCGATCTCGAGCACGCGTCCGGCGCCTGCCGCGCGCGCCAAGAGCGCGAGCGCCGCCGCTTGGAGCGGGGTGACCTGGATCTCGGGCATTCCCGCCTCGCGGGTATGGCGGAGCGTCGCGTCCAGATCCGGGTCTGGCCGAAGCAGGGTGGCCTCGAGAAAGCCGTCAACCGACGTCCAGTGATCTTCGAGTTCGGGGGGCGAGGGTCGCTGGGTCATCCCGCATCCCAGCGGCCGCGCCACGTAAGCGGGCCGGTCGCCAGCCGATGCGACGGCGTGGGCAATGGGAGGCGATTCTCCGCCGGACGGAGGCGATGGCCCGGTCGCTGGCTCGTTGGGCCTTCAGGCGCGATCGTTCAGGCCCGAATCCGGCCGGTCGTTGACACCACGGGGACCGCGGTCAGATTGTTCCGCCGCGCCCAATCGTCCATGGCGCGGAAGACCGGACCGAGCTCGCGGATCTTCCCTGTCGGCTCGTACTCGACGCGGGGCGGGATCTCGTTGTAGGCGTGCCGGACGAGGAACCCGGCCTCTACGAGCACCCGGAGCCGGTGAGCGAGGGTCTTCGGCGGTAGGTGAAGGGTCGACTCGAGCTCGCCGAAGCGAAGCGGGTGTCCCCCGGAACTGTCGAACGCGTGGATAATGCCGAGAGTATGCGGCCGACCGAGGAGGGCGAACAGTTCGCCGATCGGACAGCCCTCGTGCGCCCGGCGAGCGCCCGGCGCGCCGGGTCGAGCGCGAGTCCCGTCCGCGGGGTCGGAGCCCCGACCGCCAGGAGCCATGCCTATGCTACGCACTCGTTAGTGATAATACTTCACCGGTCAACCACGGCTCGCGTGGCTGATCGCGGGTGGAGCGCTACCGCTTTCTGTCGAGATAGTCACTACCTTACGAGGGTCTTGACTGCCTAAATACTATACAATCTATAGCTATGGCCATGGCAGCCATGTCGGCAGAGTCCTCGGTCGCCTCGCTCGTTGAATTCGCGGAAGCCCGAACGGAGCCGGCCTCGCCCGAAGCGGAGTACGCCCGCCCGGCGGGTCGGGAACGGGTCGAACGGACGGCGCATGCCCTGCGGTCCCACGGGATCGGAGCCGTCGTCACGGCCGGCCGCGATGCCGCCCGTGCCGCAGTACTCGAGCGGCTCCCACCCGGATCGGAGGTGTTCGACTTCACCTCGAAGACCCTCGAGGCGCTCGGAATCACCAGCGACGAACTCTCCGCGCGCGGTTACCGTGTCCTTCGTCCGTCGATGATCGAGGCGATGAAATCGGGACGCCCGGGCGAGGCGCGCCGCATCGGCGCCGCGCCGGAGTACGCGCTCGGGAGCGTGCATGCGGTGACCGAGCAGGGGCAGCTCGTCATCGCGTCCGCGAGCGGGAGCCAGCTCCCCGCGTACGCGTACGGCGCCGGTCACGTCATCTGGGCCGTCGGTACGCACAAGATCGTACCCGACCTGGAGGGCGCCCTCCGGCGGATCGAGCGGTACGCCTACCCGTTGGAGGACGCGCGTGCCCGGGCGGCGTACGGGGTCCCGAGCGCAGTGAATAAGCTCCTGATCATCGGCCGGGAGGCGACGCCCGACCGCGCGACGGTGGTCTTCGTCCCCGAAGCGGTCGGGTTCTAGGGGCGCGGGACGGGGCGGAGTGGACCCTCCGCCCTGTCGGCTCGGGGAGGGGTGGAGTCCGCCGCCCGGCGGCGTACGTCCGGGTTTCCCGATGCGGAGCCGGAACGCCTTCCCTGCGCTCGCTCGCTCGTCCTATGGCCTAGGCTCCACCACGAGCGATTGGTGGGCCGCCACTCCGGCGGTCACGCCGTCCGCGGTGGCGAACGGGATGCTGTGGGTCGCTCGGGCCATGTCCCCCGCCGCGTAGACGCCCCGAACGCTCGTCATCTTCGACTCGTCGGTCCGAACGAGGAGCCCGCGTGGATTCTCCTCGAGCGCGCACCCCAGTTGCTCGGCGAAGGGCGCAGCCTGGCGGTAGCGCGTCGCGACGAACAGCGCTTTCGCCTCGACCCGAGAGCCGTCGACCAGGCGAACGAAACCCAACGACCCCTCCGGCGATCCCTCGAGGCCGGCGACGGGACGATCCTCGACCGCCACTCCCCGCGCGGCGAGTCGCTTCCGCTCGGACTCGTCGGGTTGGATGGCCCCGTTCGTGTACAGTGTCACGGATCCCCAATCCGCGAGGAGTTCCGCGAAGTGGACCGACAACGGGAGCGTCGCGATCACCCCGACCGGTCCCCCGCCCACCTCGTAGCCATCGCAGTACGGGCAGTGGAACACCGATCGTCCCCATCGCTCCGCGATGCCCGGAATTTCCGGGACCTCGTCGACGAGGCCGGTCGCCAGGATGAGGCGTCGCGCCTCGAACGGACGCCCGTCCTCGATCTCGACCCCGAAGCCCCGGTCTCCCCCCGACGGGGATACCCGTCGCGCCACGGCGTCGATGACCGATGCGCTGGGATAGGTCAGCAGCTGCGATCGGGCCGTCGTCAGGAGATCGTGACCCGATCGACCGTCCAAGGCGAAGACCCCGTGGGAGTGGGAGGAGAATCGGTTCCTAGGCGCTCCGGAGTCGATGACAACGACCGGGCGGCGCGCGCGAGCAAGGTAGATCGCCGCCGAGAGTCCCGCAAAGCCGCCGCCGATGACCACTACGTCGTGCGCGTCCATTCAGTGCCTCGTCTGCGGACACGGAAGGTGCTCGTCGAACCGGTTCGAAGTGGCCAAGCCTCGGCGCACCAGGGCGAGATTCCCGCGCGCCCTTGAGCCGTACGACGGGAGGCGCCCGTGCTGGGATTCGAACCCAGGTCTGAGGCTCCGCAGGCCTCTAGGATAATCCATTGCAGCGGGCGGGGGGTGACCCCGACCCGTAGCTACCCCACACGGGCACCCTTGGGCGCGCGCGAACCAACGACGCGTAAATAGGCCACGTCCGGCGAACTTCGGGACCGGCCCACCCATATTATCCCGGGCGTCGCTCGGCCCGGTCGACGCGCCGCGCGCCGAATCGATGCCGCGATCCCAATCTAACGCACGGGCTGGGCTTCCCGTGGGGTTCCGGGCCGGGGACGCGGTCGAGGTGCACACCGACGACGGCCGCATCTGGCGTGGCCTTCTTGTCCCCGCGCACGAACTCTCCGGCGCACACATCGTTCAACTGAAGCTCGAGAGCGGCTACAACGTCGGCGTCCGCATCGGCCCGAACACCCACATCCTTGCCGCCCCGGGCGCGACGCGCGCGCGGACCGGTCTCCCGCCCCCTCCCGTCCCTTCTGCCTCCGCGGAGGGGACCGGGCCAACGCCACCGGTCACACTGCTCTCGACGGGCGGGACGATTGCCTCGCGGGTCGACTATCAGACCGGGGGCGTCCGACCGGTCCACGACGAGCGCGAGATCCTCGAGATGTTCCCCGAGCTCTCGGCCGCGGGGCCGGTCCATATCGTCCCGGTCTTCGACAAGCTGAGCGAAGAGATCACACCGGCCGACTGGGGGACGCTCGCGCGCGAGGTCACTCGCGCGTTCGACGGGGGAGCGAAGGGGGTGGTCGTCGCCCACGGGACGGACACCCTTCACTACACAGCAAGTGCCCTCAGCTTCCTCCTCGAGAACCTCCCCGGCCCCGTGGTGGTCGTCGGCGCCCAGCGGTCGCCGGACCGGCCTTCATCGGACGGGTTCGGCAACCTGACCGCCGCCGTTCGGGTAGCCCGAGAGCCCGGACTGTTCGAAGTCGTCGTCGTGATGCACTCCGGGCTCTCCGACCACGGGTGGGCGATCCATCGCGGGACCCGGGTCCGGAAGATGCACTCGAGCCGACGCGACGCCTTCCGCTCCCGCAACGGTCCCCCGCTCGGACTCCTCGACGACGGCCAGGTACGGTGGAACGAGCCCCGGGCCGCGCGGCCGTCGGCCCCGCTCGCGATGTCGCGCCCCCTCGACCCCCGGGGGGCGCTCCTGTGGGTCTATCCGGGGCTGGACCCCGAGCGTGCATCGGCATCGATCGCGTCGCTGAGGGGCGTGGTGCTGGCGGGGACCGGCCTGGGCCACGCGAGCTCCGTTCACTTCCCGTGGATCCGGGAGGCGCTCGCGCGGGGGGTGGTAGTCGCCATGACGACCCAATGCCTCGAAGGGGAGGTCGACCCGTACGTCTACGCCACGGGCCGCCGACTGCTCGAGCTCGGCGTCACGTACGCCGAGGACCTGCTCCCGGAGACCGGGTATGTGAAGCTCCTCTGGGCGCTCGGTCAGTCCGACGACGCGAAGGAGGTCGCGCGCCTCTTCCTTGCCGACCGCGCCGGCGAGTTCGCGCACCGCCGCACGATCGCGACGGACGCCCCGTGAGGGCCGGGCTCGAGGTCCACCAGCAGCTCGCGACCGGCAAGCTCCACTGCCTCTGCCCCGCCGAGCTCAGCGAAGAGGTGACGGCCTCTGTCGTCCGGAAGCTCCACGCGACCGAGGGTGAGGAGGGGCAGGTCGACCAGGCCGCCCAATTCGAGGCCGCGCGCGGCCGGACGTTCCGCTACGAGGTCGTTCCGTCCAGTTGCCTGGTCGAGCTCGACGAAGAGCCCCCGAAGGGACTGAACGCCGCGGCACTCGATGTCGCGCTCACGGTCGCCCTGCTGCTGCGGGCGCGCATCCTCGACGAGGTCGAGGTGATGCGGAAGATCGTCGTCGACGGCTCGAACACGACGGGCTTCCAGCGGACGGCGCTGGTCGCCGTCGATGGGTCGATCGAGGTCGCGGGCCGAACGTACTCAATCCCATCGATTGCGCTCGAGGAGGACGCCGCCCGGAAGGTGGAGGCGAACGGCCGAGAGGTCGGATTCCGCCTCGACCGGCTCGGGATCCCCTTGGTCGAGGTCGCGACCGGGCCCGACATCACGACCGGAGCGGACGCTCGGGCGGTCGCGGAGGAGATCGGCGCCGTGCTCCGCGCGACGCGTCGGGTGCGCCGGGGGATCGGTACGATCCGCGAAGACCTGAACGTCTCGACGGAAGGAGGAGCCCGCGTCGAGATCAAGGGCGTCCAGGAGCTCCGATTGCTCCGTCAATACGCGGAGACCGAGGACGCTCGCCAGCGCGCCCTCCTCGAGATCGCGAAGGAGGTGGCGCGCCGGGGGGCGGCGTCCATTGATCCGACTCCGCAGGACGTCACCCCGCTGTTCGACACCGTCCGCGAAGGGCCGCTCGCCCCGACCGCCGAACGTCCCCGTGTGGTCCTAGGCATCCGGCTTCCCGGGTTCGCCGGGCTCCTCCGGGGCGAGGCGGCGCATGGGATCCGCCTCGGACGTGAGCTCGCCGACCATGCGCGGTCCGTCGGCGTGAAAGGCCTCGTGCACTCCGACGAGCTGCCCGGCTTTGGGGTCGATGCCGTCCGCTTCGAGGAAGTGCGACGTGCCCTCCACGCCGAAGAGTTCGATGCCTTCGTTCTGATCGCTCATGCCGAGCGGCGCCGGGCCGCTGAGGCGATCGGCCGGGTCGCGGCCCGCGCGGAGGCGGCGCGGGGCGGCGTGCCGCCGGAAACCCGCGATCCGCTCCCGGACGGGACGACCCGCTACTCGCGTCCGCTCCCTGGGCGCGACCGGATGTATCCCGAGACGGACGTTCCTCCGATCCTGGTCTCGACGGAGCGTCTCGCTCGGCTCAGCGCCGAGCTACCGGAACTTCCGGCGGACAGCCGTCGTCGCCTCGTCGAACGGAGCGGAGTCGGAGCCGAGGTCGCCGGCCAGCTCGTGCGCTCCGGGGAGCTCGAGCGGTTCGACGCGTTGGTCGGGCGGGGACGGAACGCACGCACGGTCGCGCGGCTGCTCATTCAGGAGCTGCCGTCCGCCGTGCCGGACCCCTCGGCCGCCGAGGGGCTCCGCCCGGAGATGCTCGACGAGCTCCTCGCGGGCGTGGAAGCAGGCTCGATCGCGAAGGAGGCGGTGCCGCCGGTGCTCGTCGCCCTCGCGGGAGGCGCCCCCTCGCTCGCCCAGGCGGTGGCGAGCGCGGGGATCACGGGCCTGACACCGGAGGAGCTCGGCGCGATCGTCGAACGGGTCGCCCGGACGAACCTCGACCTGATC
This sequence comes from Thermoplasmata archaeon, assembly GCA_035656255.1. Lineage (GTDB taxonomy): Archaea > Thermoplasmatota > Thermoplasmata > Lutacidiplasmatales > UBA184 > Lutacidiplasma. The sequence continues at coordinate 3,556 of DASRSV010000015.1, read as the reverse complement.
CGGCGTCGGGGCGACGGCGCCTTCTCGGCCCTCATGGGCGACGTGATGAAGGAGGTCCGCGGACGTCGGGACGGGAAGGAGGTCGCGGAGGCGGTTCGCCGGGCGCTCGCCTCCGCCTCGGTGGGCGGGCAGGAGGGATCGTGAGCGGTTCTCCTCGCCGTCGGATCCCGCCGAAGATCCGAGCGATCGTGACCGATGTCGATGGCACGCTCACCGATGCGGACCGAGTCCTCAACGCCGAAGCGGTCCGGCTCATCCAAAGCATCCAGCGCGCGGAGATCCCCGTCATCATCGCGACCGGTAACGTACTTCCGATCGCCCTCGCGCTCCACCGGTCGATCGGGCTGACGGCACCGATCGTCGCGGAGAACGGAGGGCTGATCTACACCCGGGAGCACGGCCGCGATCGGGTCGAGCGCTGCGCCGACCGGGCGGTCGCCTATCGGGCGTTCCGGGCGGTCCGCGCGGCGGGCCTCCCGGCACGACGCCTGTTCACCGACCGGTGGCGAGAGACCGAGGTGGCCCTCGAGCAGAACATGTCCGTCCGCTCGATTGAGTCGGTGGTCGACCGAACCCAGGTCCGGGTGGAAGCGACCGGGTACGCGATCCACCTCATGCAGCGCGGATGCGGGAAGCTCCCGAGCATCCGTCGGGTGCTGGCCCGCATCGGGCTCACCCCGTCGGACTGCCTGATCGCGGGCGACGGGGATAACGATGCCCCGATGCTCCGCGCCGCCGGTTGGGGCGTGAGCTTTCCCAACGCGAGCGCTCGCGCGCGGGCCGCCGCGCACTACGTCAGCCGAAGCTCGTACGCGAAGGGATTTTCCGAAGGGCTTATTCGGAGCGGCGTGGTCGGCCGGTCGGCGAACGGTTAGAAGGCGCGGGCATGCTGATCGGGATGTGCAGCCGATGCGGCGCCCCGGCCACCCTCCGATGCGCGATGTGCGGGCGGACGTCGTGCCGCGACTGCCTCGACGCCGACGAGCGGTACTGCCCGGACTGCACGCTGCTTCAGAAGCGCCAGAAGGGCCCTACGGGTGGCCGGATGCCTCCGTCGCGCCGGATGGAGATTCCGTAGCGGTCGGGTCCGGCCCCGGGTAGTCGACCCCGGGGACGATGAGCTTCCCTTCCGGCGCGCCGGCACCGAGGTACATCAGGACCAGGCCGAACGCTCCGGCCACGGCACCGAACGCGGCGGCCGCGATCGCATACGGGCCGTAGCTCGAGAAGATGCGGACGGTGCCCACGACCAGGCCATCGGCTGGCGCGAGCGCATGAAGGAGGAGGTTGAGAAGGACCCCGCCCCCCCACCCGGCGAGGATGAGGAGGATTCCGGCGATCAGGTAACCGGCGCGCTCGTCCCCGCCCGAATCCTCGGGCGGCACCGCCGGGGCGTCCTGGAGGTCCCGCATCCGCGTGCGACCGGCATGGGGGGGGATAGCGATTTCCGGCTACGCAACGAACCTCCCGCGCGGACCGCGGCAGGATCCCTCCGACTCCTGCCGTCGCCCGAGCCCGACCGATCGGGCGGTCGCTCTGGCCCGAGAACCTCCTCGCCCGTCACGCTTTATGGCGACGGATGCGTATCCAGACAGACAGGCATGGCCCCCAACGAGACCGAGATGGGGGGGTCTCCGACGCCCGAACCGGGTCGGATCCGATCCCCGTGGAGCGGTCCCCGTCGGGTGGGACTCCTCTCCCTCGCGATCGTCGTGGGGTCGATCGCCGTGATGCTCTGGGTCCAGGGGGGCGGACTCGCGATCCCGGGCGGCGCCGGTTCCTCGCCCGGCGTCTCCTCGGGAACGCCGCTCCCTCCCCTGCCTCCTCCGGTGACCCTCGTGGCGAACGGAACCCAATGGGACATCGGGCCGTCCGGGCACGTCAGCGTCCCGATCGCGCTCTCCTACGAGTTCTCCCTGTGCGGGACGTTCTACGCTACGGCTCCTCTCGTCCTCTACTTGATGACTGGTGGCCAGTTCGGCGGTTGGCTGAACGGAACCAGCGGCGCTCCCCCGGCGTCGGACTGGTCGGCCGGTCCGGAACGGAGCGGGTGGGTCAACGCGTTCGACGGCGGAGGCTCGTATCAGCTCCTCTTCGTCAACCCGAACGGCAGCGCAGGGAGTTCCCTCAGGATCACGGCCGCGATCACGGCCTCCTTCGACAGCAGCTGATCCGGCGTCGTCGAGCTTTCGCTTTCGACTTCCCGCTTCGGCACGCGGGCGCGCCCGGGCAGATCTCGATTTTTTCGCGATCGAACCGGGCGATCGCTCCCTCGAGGGTCATATCTGGAGTACGGAAGTTAGTTCCAACCCAGCCCGGCTCCCCGCCCTGGAGTGGAAGTGGGGGGTCCAGGGGGGAGCGGACTTTCGCTTTCCTCCCTCGAGGACGCAGGGGTCCTCGGCTCGAGCGGCTTCGCACCTCCGGAGCCACTCGCGCCTTCGCTGCGGGACGATGGATCCACCTACCCCCCGTCGAACCTCTCCGTCGAGCTCCGCGCGTCCCTCCCACCGCCGTCCGCGGCCTGGAACGTCTAACCCCGCCCCGATTCGGCGGCGTGACCCGGCTGACCGACCGACGGATCGCCTACCTCATCGAGCAGGCCCAGGCGGAGTGGGATGGGGACTCCCTTCCCCAGATGGCCGCTCGATGGGGCGTGACGCGTCGGTGGCTCCGGAAGCTCCTTCAACGGTGGCGTACGTCGGGGGTCGTGCCCCGCCTCAACCCGGCGCGGCGTCCGAAGGGACCTCCCCTCACCGAGGCCCAAGAGCAGCTCATCGCCGAGGAGTGGCGGCGCACGCCGCGGGGCGCGACCCAGATCTGGAAGACCCTCGCCCGTCGCGGGATCCGTCTCCCTCACGCGAAGGTCTACCTCTACCTGCGGCGCCAGGGATGGTCGATCCCGAACCTCCGCAAGCAGAAGCCCCGTCGGCGGTGCCGGTACGAGCGGGAGCACTCGGGGTCGCTCCTCCACGGCGACTACCATCGGACGAGCGAGGGCTACCCGCACTGCATCCTGTGGCTCGATGACGCGAGCCGGATGATCCTCGCCGGCGGCGAGTTCGCCGAGGCGACGAGCGACCACGCCCTCGAGACGCTGCGCGAGGCGCTCGCGGTGGCGCGGAGCTGGAACCTCACGGTGCGGGAGATCAACACGGACCGAGGATGCCAGTTCTACGCGAACCCGCGACAGGGGAACGACCCCGGACTGGGGAAATTCCAGCAGTTCCTCGCCGAGGAGGGCATCCGCCACGTGGTGAGTCGGGTCAACAACCCGCAGACGAACGGCAAGGCGGAGCGGCTGTGGTTGGAGTACGACAAGCTGCGGTGGCGGTTCGACGGCCTGGCGGCGTGGATCACGTGGAAGAACGACGAGATCCACGGCGCGCTGTGGGCGCTAGAGACGCCCCGTGAGGCCTTCCAGCGGAAGCTCCCCCCCGAGACGCTGCTCGGCCTCTACTTCGATCGACTGGAGGCGATGGCGTGAGACGGCGGTCGCGCAGGAGGCGGACCCTCCCCCGCACCCCCTCCCCGCGAAGAGGAACTAATTCCTGTACAC
>DASRSV010000014.1:0-1521 GCA_035656255.1 Thermoplasmata archaeon | reverse complement strand
GGTCACGCAAGGTACGCTCGGTCGTCGCGCAAAACATCCATCGATGGCGGACGAGAACGGGGGGCGGGCCGGAATGGGTGTCCCGCCCGAGGTGCTGGAGTTTCTGTCGGGGCGGGGCGGCCGGTCGCTCATCGTGAAGGGCGGGGCGGGCACCGGGAAGACGACGTTCGGGCTCGAGCTCCTCGAGCGGATCGGGAAGCCGCAGCAGTCGTACTACCTTTCGACGCGGGTCGGCGACGAAGCGCTCTACCGCCAGTTCCCCTGGCTCAAGGCGACCGAGATGCGGGCCCGCATCCTCGACGCGGGGAAGCTGTTCCTCGACGCGATCAACGCCGGTGGCCGCTCGGCGGCACCCGAGCTCCCCGAGGCGGAGCAGCGGAAGATCCATGCCGCGCGCGAGATGATGCGCTCGTTCGGCGAGGAGCGCGGGACCCCGACCCGGGTCGAGAGGACGTACCTGAACGCGCTGCTCAAGCGCAGCCCGATGCCCGAGGTCGAGAACGTCTACAACCGGGTCGAGAAGGCGCTCCCGGAGAAGTCGCTGCTCGTCATCGACTCGCTCGAGGGTGTGACCCACAAGTACGGTCTCGAGATGGAAGAGTTCGTGATGGCCCTCCAGAAGGATCTGGTCGAGGGCTCCAACACGAACGTCGTCATGATCCTGGAGAAGCCCGAGGCAGGGGGGATCGAGTACCTCGTCGACGGGCTCATCTCGTTCGTGCGCGAGGAGCTGGACGAGCGGCGTGTCCGCCACATGCGGCTCGAGAAGCTTCGCGCCACCGCGATCGCCCGTCCGCGGTACGCCGTGACCCTCTCGAACGGCCGGTTCGAGGCGCTCGGATTCGCGAACCACAACCACGTCGGCGCCCTCGCCGAACCGTGGAAGCCGGAGGGCGACCCCGATCGATTCTACTCGACGGGGATCTCCGACTTCGACCGGCTCCTCGGCGGCGGCTTCCGCCGGGGGAGCTTCAACGCCTTCGAGGTCGACGTCAACGTCGGCATCGACGACTACTACATGCTGTTCACGCCGACGTTCCTCAACTTCCTCGCGAACTCGCGCGGGATCATCGCGGTCCTCGCCGCCGGAGAGTCGCACGAGAGCCTCCGCGAGACGATCACGCGGTTCGTCCCGACGCACGTCTTCGACACGCGGGTGCGGATCGCCGACTACACGGCCAACGAGACCGAGGAGAGCTACATCGTCCCGATGGGACGGTACGGCCGCGATGAGGCGGTGCGCGCGATGGCCGTCGCCGACAAGGCGGCGCGCGGCCCCGAGAACAAGCCGATCCTCGAGTACACGGCGTTCGACACGCTCGAGAGCCTGATGGGCGACCAGGTCGCGATCCGCATGTACTTCCACGGCGTCCGACGCACGAAGCTCCTCGGGAACCTCGGGATCGGCCTGCTCAAGCCGGGGCTCCTCGTCTCGAGCGAGATCCTGAACATGATGGACACGTACTTCCGGATCATCAACATCGACAACGCGCCGTGCATCTACGGCATCCGGCCGCGGAC
>DASRSV010000013.1:0-13335 GCA_035656255.1 Thermoplasmata archaeon | reverse complement strand
CACCAGTCGGCTGAGGGCCTGTCCCTCCTCGATAGAGAGCTCGCGGACGCGGAGCATCGGAGAGGGGGCACGCCCTCCTCCGGGAAAGTACTTCCGCTAGAGTTCAGGAATCCCGAACTCTCCCACTAGACGCGGCACTAGTCGCCCGCGACCTCGACGTCGTCGACCTGCCACGTCGGAGTGCTCATCGTTCCGACGATCAGGGGCTTCGATCCGATGGCGGATATCGAGCGCAGGAACGATGGGCTCCCTTCCGGCGTCAGCAGGATGCCTCCGAGAGTGCCGCCACGCACCGCCTCTTCACGTCGACCCCTTCGAATACGGTAGCCCAGGCGGATCTCGCCGCCGAACGCGGTCGAGATCGGGTCCGGGAAGGCCCATCCGAGCTGGTCGAGCCAGATCCCGTCGCCCGCGGCCTCGATCATCTCCTCGTCAGTCCCACCCGTGCCGGGAGAGACGACCATCGTGGTCGGTCCGGGGACCGGAGCATTCGTGAACCGCATCTCCGCGAGGAACCCCGGAGGCTCCCGTCGGGCGTTGCCGCTCGTGCCGGTCCCGATCGCTTCTCCGTGGAGGAGATCGCAGATGGTCTCCGCGGTCTTGCCCTGGTCGATGAGGGTTCCCCGACGCTGGGGGCTTCCCTCGTCGTCCACAGGGGCCGAGCCGAGCGCACGTGGAAGGAGGCCGTCGTCGTGAATCGAGAGCAGCGCAGGCGCGACTTCGGTGCCGACCTTGGGGGTCATCTTGCGTAGGGCCGCCGAACCCGAGAGGCGGAACCCAAGCGGCACAGGCACGATCCCGTCGAGAACGTCTGGAGGGAACAGCACCCGCGTGTGCCCCCCGGGGGTCGGCTCAGCGTGCCGAACGTCCTCGGCCCGCCGCAGCCACCCGGGCGCCTCCGTTTTCGCGTAGTCGCGCGGGAGCTGGTTGAACCGGGCGTTGACCCACCATTCGCCGGGCGCGGGGCCCTCGGCACCACCGCTCGCCTTCACCGCGATTTCGAGGTCGACGAACGAGTGGGAGTACGCTGCCGTCGCACCCGCGGAGTTCGCAATCGTCGCTTCCGCGAGCGTCGCGCGCACGGAACCGAAGCTCGGCACAATGTGCGGCGTCGTCGACGTGGCCGCGATGAGCTCGGAAGCGAACGACTCGAGCGTGTCGATCGGTCGTTCCCAGAGCGCGCGGTCGACGATCTGGAGGTCCACCGGAGAGCCGGCAGATCGGGTCGGAAGGTCGACCTTCTTCGCCGGGAACTGTGAGTGCTTCCCCACCGCCATCGCGAGGGCATGCGCTCCGTCGACTCCTTCGCCACTCAGGTCGGAGGATGCGGCGAAGCCGACACCCATTCCGCCGTTGTGGGGCGCGAACGTCCGGACTCCGTACCCCTCGGCCTGGATCGGTCCCCGTACCATCTCGATAGAGCCGCCCGTGAAGTGAATCTCGAAACGCTGGATCCGCTCGCCGAATACTTCCCACGGTCCCTGGGCTTTCGGCCGCAGTCGGTCGGCCACCCGAAACGCCGTCGCGGCCGCGCCGGTATCGGCGGAGCTCATGCGGGCCCCACGATGGCGTCGGAGAGGACGAAGCTCCCCCCCGAGGAGACCGGGAGCAGGTCGGTGTGCCCCTTTCCGCAGAAGCCGGGTTGCGCCTCGAACGCGTCGGCCTTGCCGACCCCCCGGATTCCCTTCAGGAAGTCTAGGACCTTCCCCGAGAGCGCCATCGAGGAGAAGATCGGACCCAACCGACCGTTCTCGATCTTCCGTCCTTTCTTCACCTTGATCTGCATGTTACCGCCCAGAGGGTCCTCGATGCCGCTCGTGCAGCTCTGGAGGTAGACCCCGTCCTTCGCCTCCTCGAGGAGCTCGTCGAAGCTCCAATCCCCGGGCTCGACGAACGTGTTGGTCATTCGGACGAACGGCCGGTGCAGGAAGTCGGCCCGACGTGTGTTCCCGGACGGGGCGACATGGAGCGCTGCCGCAGACTCCCGGTCGGTAAGCACGCTCACGAATCGGCCGTGATCGACCAGGACGTTCCGCTGGGCGGCGTGACCTTCGTCGTCGAAGAACATGGAGCCCCACGCCCCCGGGTACGTGCCGTCGTCGACGAGCGTGAGCGTCTCGGGCCCGACGGTCGACCCGAGGATTGGCCGGAGGTACGACCGGTCCCGCACGAACTGGTCGGCCTCGGTGCCGTGGCCGAACGACTCGTGCGCGAACGTGCCCGAGGTGCTGGCGTCGAGGAGCACCATCATCCGGCCCGTCGGGGCCGCGCTCGCCCCCAGGAGCTGCTTCGAGGCCTTCGCCACGTCGCGAACGCGCTCCTCGGTGAGGATATCGAGCACTTCGAGGCCCCCGGTGCCGCCGACCGAGTCGAAGTCGTAGTCGACCTTCCCCGACTCCATGGCGATCGGCGCGATGCCCGCCCGCGCGCGCGTGATGCGCTGCCGGCGGCGTGCCCCCGCGGTCGAGAGGAACAGACGCTCGTCCTGGCCGGCGCCGACCGTCACGATACTGTTCTGGATCCCCGGCTCCTGCATGCCCCAACCGTAGATCCTCCGGGCGAGCTCGATCTGGTCGTCCACGGAGAGGTCGGAAAGCGGCCGCTTCATCGGGGACTCCCGGGAGTCCTTCCCGGAGGGTGACTCGCCGGGAGGGTTCCTTGGGCCGCTGCTGCGAATCCTGCGGGCGACGGACTTCGCACAGGCGAGGAGCTCGGCCCGTCCGAGGGAGGTGCAGGCCGCCTCTTCCCAGCGTCCTGCGTTCCAGGCTCGGAACGCCGCCCCCCGGAGGTTGGGCGTCGGAGAGAGGATGATCTGTTCCTTGTCGAACCGGACCCCCCGACCCTCGATCGCCTCGGCCATGACCTCGGCGTAGCCCGTGTGCGCCTCGAGGGTGTCGAGCGCCGCCTGGAGGTCAGCCTCTGCGCTCTCCAACGAGCCAGACATGCCGGCGGCGACCGCTAGCTGAAAATGAACATTGTCCCGTCCCACTCTCTGGGTGGGCGTCCGGGGACGGGGGGGCGCGGGAGCAGGATTAGGTATCGCGCTCGAGCTCGAACGCCGCCGCGATCGCCCCTACGGCCCGGTCGAGCGGGGTGTACGACCGGAGCTCGACCGCGAGAGCCGGGTCGGGGATCGGAAGGCCCACGGCGTTGTACCACACGGCGGGGATCTCGCATCCGCGCGCGCCGAGCACGTCCGCGTCCCAGGAATCGCCGACCATGAGCACGTTCCCCGCATCGACCCCGAGCTTGCGCAGGGCCGCCTCGAAGATGTCGGAGTCGGGTTTCGCGGCGCCCACCTCCTCCGACGTGACGACGGCCGCGAACAGCCCGTCCATCCCAATCGTCCGGAGCTTCTCGACCTGCTCGTCGGTCCGATTGTTGCTAACGACCCCTAGTCGGACGCGGCCGGCCAGCCAGCGGACGAGCTCGTTCGAGCCCGGGACCGCTCGCTGGTTCCGAAGGTACTCGTTCCGGTACTCCTCTGCGAGCTTTCGAGCTTCCGGCAGCGTCACCTTTCGGCCCGCCCATGCGTACAGCGCTTGCAGCCGCCGTGACCGGGCGTCGTCCGGTGCCACCGAGCCTTTGACCACTTTGGGGTGCACCTCTTCGAGCAGGTCGGCGTACTGGCGGGCGACCTTGGGCAGCGGGTGCTGAGCGAGGAGCGGCTCGTTCTTGCGGAGGTGTTCCAGCGCCGCTCGGACCGCATGCGCGTGGTCGTAGAGCGTGTCGTCGACGTCAAACAAGACCGAGCGAAGATCCTCGGGTAGTCGCGGTTCCGTGGAGCGCGATGCTCTGGGGGTCGCTCGATCGGCCACGGGGGCGCCTTGCGAGGCCTGACTTATGGGTGGCGCAGTGGCTCAGTCGGTCCGCGGCCTAGCGTCGGGCGACCCGCGCGACCGGCCGAGCGGCGGCGGCGACCGGGTGCATCCAGACGGAGTACCGCGGCTCCTCGCCGCGGACCGTCTTGTAGAAGACGTCCATGATGTCGCGCGTAATCGGCCCCGGCTTGCCGTCGCCGATCTGGTAGTGGCTGATCTCCCGAATCGGGGCGACCTCCGCGTAGGTCCCGGAGAAGAACGCCTCGTCCGCCGTGAGGAGTTCGTTCACGGAGAGCGGCTTTTGCACTACTGGATGGTCGAGGTCCTGGGCGATATGGATCACGGAATCGCGGGTGATCCCGAGCAGGATGTCGGCCTCGAGTCCGGGGGTATAGACGGTCCCGTTCCGGACGAGGAAGATGTTCTCCCCGGTTCCCTCGGTGACGTAGCCGTTCTGGTCGAGGAGGATCGCCTCCTCGTAGCCGTCGTCGGCCGCGTCGAGGCCCGCGAGGTAGCTGTTCAGGTAGTTCCCGTCCGCCTTCGCGAACGAGGGGATCGCGTCGGAGTGGGGCTTGCGGAACGGCGAGATCTTGGCCCGTATGCCCGCGTCGGAGTGGTCGCCCAGGTACTTTTTCGCCGGGATCGCCGCGATGGCGAGGTTCACCCGTCCCTTACTGTTCTTGACCCCGAGGGCCGGCTCGCCCCGGTAGACGATGGGCCGGATGTACGAGGGGACGATGTCGTTCGCGACCTGGGTCTCGTCGATCGCCCGGATGATCTGTTCCGCCGTGTACGAGAGCGGCATGCGGTACAGCCGGGCCGAGATGAGCAGGCGACGGACGTGCTCCTCGACCCGGAAGATCGCGGGTCCCTTCGGCGTTGGATAGCAGCGGATTCCCTCGAAGACGCCGACTCCGTAATGCAGTGTGTGGTTGAGAACGTGGACCTTGGCCTCCGCCGAATCGACCAGCCGTCCGTCCATCCAGATCTTCTTGGTCTCGGCAGCGAACATGGTACGTCCGTGCGCCCTGCGTGCGACGCAGGACCTCGAGGCACCCAAGGGTGGACCTGCGTATATTATGGCTCGGAGAGCGGGCTCGATTCACTGCGGTCGTTCGCGAAATCGCTTCGGTCGGCGCGCGAAACGGACGTTCGTCCAGCCCGGAAGCGGCGGCGCGGTGCGACAGGATTCCACGTCCGAGACTGGATCACCGGACCTCACGCAGGGAAGCGCAGTTGCAACGGCTCCGGCGTGTACAGGTCCACCCCGCAGCCGTGGGACCGCCAGTAGACGAGCCCGGCGCGCTCGTCCCGGACTCGGTGCAACAGTTCGAGCTGCCCACAGCGGGGACAAACGAACGCGTGTCGGACGTCCGGGAGCGAAGCCGGGGGGTCGTGGAACGAGATCGTGGAGATCGGGGCATCGAACGACTCAGGGTCGAGCGTGGCGCGCTCGACCTCCACGACGGTGTCCGAGAGCTCTTCGAGCGTTCGGGCCGTGTCGAACGGCGGTACACCCAAACCTACGCCCGAGACGAGTGAGCAGCGGTCTCCTTCGAGATTGAGAACGGGGCCTACCGGTCCGCTGTTCTCCACCGGCGGGCCAGCCCGGCGCTCCCATCTCGCGTAGCGCTCCAGGAACGGCCCGGACTCGAGGACCCCTCGCGTGCTCGTCGCGCTCGCATCCAGCACGAGCTCCGAGAGTACGGGGGGCAGCCTTCTCGGTGGAACCCGCATCCCTCGCCTTACCGAAGCCCTGCGGGCCGCAGACACTCCCTGGATCGCAACGGGGTTGATCCTTCCCTTCGTGGAGAGTCCCCGTTCGATTCCGAGCCGCGAGGGCACCACGACGGCCCACGGAACCGGGACGGGGGATTGGAACGGACCCCGAACGAGTCGCACCGAGGTCTCGATGGCCAGAGTCGGGACCAGTGAGGCTCCTCGCGGTCCCTCGACCGCCATGACACTTACCCTCCAGGGACGTCCCTCACGCACTCCAACGAAGAGCGGCAAGGGACGCCGATCGGACCGGTACCCCGGCGGGGCCGGGACGGGCAAGAGATACCCCCGCTTCGGGCGATCGTCCGGGAAGAGACCTGGGTCTTCTGGCGGGGTTCGAAATAGACTCCCTGCGGGAGGGGCACCCTGCCTCAGCCAAGGGTACGAACGGAGGAACGCATCCCGAAGTCCAACCGCAATGTTTTCCTCCGACATCAAGCTCGTCCGACGCGGACACGTCCATAGACATTGCTCGATGGGTCAACCGCGCCAGACCTGCGCCGCCCATGCGATTCATTAGGTCCGGGACCGGTTGCAATTGAAGTTGTACTCGTGCCTAGTACTCATATGCATACTCATATGTGGAGTGGTCATGGCGCCATACGCATACATCCGATCCCCGGGGGGGCGCTTGGGAACTCGGACGGAGTGCGTCGCCTTCCGGATCTGACGAGATTGGCGATCGGTTCGGCAACCGAGGGCTCCTGGCGATGGCAGTGCAAGGAAGCCGGCGCTCCTTTCGCGATGGGGTACGCATCGAGCGGGACTTCCCCCAAGGCTCCGGGCTCGAAGCGATGGGTGCTCCCGTGATTGTGTTGGCGGCTTGGGGCCAATGTGGGCCGAGCGGCTAGCGGTCCCAGGCGCGGTCTGATAGGTCGAGCCCCCTCGAAGCCGAGCGGGGCTACACGTGGGGACCTAGCACGAAAAGAATCGGGTCTACGGCCCACGCCCGCCGGAGGCGGGCGAGCCCCACGCCTCGAACCTGTCCTTCGGAACCCGTCGTCCACCCCCCGGAATCATGTCGCATAACTCCAGTTATCCGACTTCTCGAGGGAGACGACCCGACAGTGCGGGCCGATCAAGTCGGCGGAAGGGGAGAAGATGCAGGTCTTGGACTGTCTAGAAACGCAATATACGATACTAGATGATGCGGTCACTGGATTCCTGCGATTCCGAGCCGCAGGCCCCTTGACTCGGCCAAGGTTCGGGAACTGCGCCGGAACGCGCCGGGCGCGATCCTCCTCAGAAGGTAGAGCGAACGGTTTCGTCAGACCCAGTACCGAACAATTAGAAATACGTAGTACACGTTACTAATCTAAGTCCTCTGGACAATACTCAACTTCAATCGATGGGCCCCAGTCCGCCCGGGTCCCTTCGGCGTCGTGTAGAACTCCTCACAGCCCGAGCCGACCAGGGCCCCCAGAATCAGCTGATTCGGGGACCAGGTCGGCCGCGTGGCGCCAGCACGCTCTCGGCCGAACGCGTGGCGCACCGCGCGCTCATCGATAGGAATGACCGTCAGCTTCCGGCGCAATCTGTCGAGGGCTGCGAGCCTCCGTTCGAGGCCGGGCGCGCGATCTGCCCGAGCCAGCAGTTCGAGCTCAAACATGTTGATCTCTGTCGTTGCGAGCTCCTCCCCCGATAGGGACCGGACCAACTGGCGTGCGGGAGGGGACCCTCGGAGGAGGGCGAGCAGGATCGGGGTGTCCAGGGCTTTCATCGGCGTCGTCGCCCTGAGGGAGATGCTGTCCGACGCCAGAGTTCGAGGGGACGTAGCTCGCTTACCGACGGGGCCTTTCCCCAGGCACCGCCGAGCTCCTCGAGGGGTCCCCTCTGAGCCAGGAGCCGATCGAAGAGCCGGGTGAACGACTCCCTCGGCCGTTTCTCTCGGGTCAGGGCGTCGTAGACGTCCTTCCGAATCGCTACGTTCCTCGACGACATGCATATGCATCCTCATATGTAGAGATAAACGCGACGGTGCCCAGGAATCCGCTCCCCCGGGAACGTCTCCGTGTCCGCTGGCTGGCCCGAGCTTGTCGATGCTGTGCCGCCGAGGAGGTATGAATAGCCCCGAAGCGTCGATGAGTAACGATCGGCATCTCGAGCAGGGGAAACAGCTACCACGAAGGGGAGCTACGACATTCCGAGTGATCGGCAGGGGAAAACCGTGACCGAACCGACCGTCGACCTGGCCCGGGTCGAGCCGGCCATCGCTCCGCCCGTTACCCCAGGGTTGATCTTGGGATACCTCGATCTCGCCATCACAGGGCTCCTTGAGTACGCCATGTTCCAAGGAGTCTACTTGGGTCCCTGGTGGGAGATCGGCGAGGGGGAGCTTCCGGACGGCATCCAGGCCTGGAAGCGCTCCGTGCTGCGGAGGGTCCCGCAGCGGGGGGCTCAGCACTGGGGGCACATCTTCCTCGTCACGACCCGCAGCTGGGCCAAGGGCGAGGTCGAGCCCGACTCGTTCGCCTCGTCGATCGGGGCGGCCGAACTCGCCCTCCGGCAAGTTCCGTTGCGTCTCGGTGACCCGCGTGCGATGCTCTACGCGCGGCCGACGCGGCCGGAGTCGGCCGAGCACCTGGATCAGTTCGTCCGGGAACTGGTCGACCGGTTCATCCACCAACGCGACTGACACGCGGAATCGGCCCGGGTCCGGCCCCGAACGCGGTCGCGGCTGCCCGATTTATCGCGTATGTATTTATACGTGTAATTTCATCCACGTCATCAATTGGGACGGGTTTCGTGGCAGCTCCTGCGCAGAAGCGGGCCTCCGGGGCGTTTTTCCCGTTCGAGGTCCCGAAGCCGTCCCGTCCGCGTTCGGCCGGGATCACCCACGTTCTCGACCGACTCCACGGCCTCGCGGTCGAGGAACTGCGACCCCTCGCGCCGTACATGGACGTCGTCAAGATCGGCTGGGGCCTCCCCCTCATCGTCCCGCGCGAGGACGTCCGCCGGCGGATCCGGACCTATCACGACCTGGGACTCGAAGTGTCAACGGGCGGGACTCTGCTCGAGTATGCCATCACCCGCGACCGGGTCGGCCAGGCGCTCGACGAAGCCCGCGAGCTCGGCTTCGACATCGTCGAGATCTCGGACGGGATCATCGAGCTCTCCGCCGCCCAGATCCAGCGCCTTCACGAGGAGGTCCACCGACGGAGCCTGGACGACTTCATCGAGGTCGGGAAAAAGAACCCGCAGAACCAGCTCTCGCTGCGGGAGACGCTGGAGCGGATCTCCCGAGCCCGCGACCTCCGCCCTCGGAAGGTCGTGATCGAGAGCCGCGAATCGGGACGGGGCGTCGGGATCTACGACGGGGAGGGGCAGGTCAAGTGGGACTGGGTCCGGGCGATCGTCGCGGAGCACCCGCAGGAGGAGCTCATCTTCGAGGCGCCGCTCGAGCCCCAGCAGGTCGCGCTGCTTCGGGATATCGGAGCCGATACGAATCTCGGCAACGTCGCGATCACCTCGGTCGCGCCCCTCGCCACCGAGCGGTTGGGACTCCGCGGCGACACGTTCGGTAGCCTCCGGACTTCGCGGAACGTCAAGGGTCCCCCCGCGACGAAGTTCCTCTACTTCCTCCTGGAGACGTATCGCGGGCTCGACCAGACGGAGCTCGTCCGGCTCTCCCGGCTGCCGCGCCGCACGGTCCAGAGCGCGCTCGAGTCGCTCCGCCGGCAGGGTCTCGTCCGCGAGGGAGTCTCCTTGGTCGATTCCCGCCGCCGCGAGTATCGATTGACCTAGGGCTCGGGGCGGTCCGGGGAGACGACGGGACCGCCCGGCGCTCCGGGCGCGGTGGCTCCTTCGCGGACCTCACCCGAGTCCGAGCGCCCAGGTCGCGAAGGCGGGAACGAGCAGGATCGCGCCGCCGAGCGAGGCAACGGAGCCGCCAATCGCCAGAGAGACGCCTCGTGCCCAGCCACCGGCGATCAACTTCTCGACGAAGATCAGCAGCGAGATCAGCGCCATCCAACCAACCGCCATGATCCCGACCGCGAACAGCACCGCGAACAGCATCCAGCAGCAACCGACGCAGTAGGCTGCGTGGCGAACCCCGAGACGCAGCGCCCCGGAGTTCCCGGACCGCCAGTGCGCGGAGAGGAAGGAGAACGGCGTGCGGCAGCCGTGGGCGCAGACGTCCTTGAGCGGGGTCGCCTGGTAGACGCCGGCGGCGAGAAGCACGGCGCCGGCAAGGGCCGGCCCGAGCGTGCCCGAGACGGATAGCGACGGGACAAGGGGAAGGAGCCCGAGGTAGATCGCGGCAGCCGCCAGGCCCACGGCGGTCCAGACGAGGACGTAGGAGCCGAGGAACACGAGGGAACGGGTCGTCCACCACGGATGGCGGGCCTCGCGCTCCTTCGTGAGGTGGACGAACTCCTGGGCCATGGGGGCCGCTGAGGGAAACATCATCGCGACCATCATCGCTGCCCAGACGAGGAGGAACAGTCCGACTCCCCACCAACCTCCGCTCGAGAGCATCATCACGAGCATCGCCGACGACATGCCGCCGCCCATCCAGAGGGTGAACGACCAGGCCGCGACGGTCACCCCCGCGAGGGCGAGGAGGAGGACCCAGGCGGCAGCTCGGTAGTCGCCGCGTAAGACCGCGAAGGGGGAGGGCTCCGAGGCGACCGAACCCGGTGTTCCGGGGGCCATCCCTAACCGATGCAACCCTTCTCGGAGTACTTGACGACGCAGACGTGCCCGTTCTTGTTCTCGTTGAAGGAGAGAAGCTCGTCGTCGCGCATCCACCAGCGTCGGATGTTCGACACGATCGCCTCCTTGAACGCGATCCCTCCAGGAAGGGCGACCGTCCCCTCGAACGTCTCGCCCGATACGGGGTTCTTGATGTGCTCGGAATGCACCTCGCCGACGCCTTCGACCTTGAACCAACTGTCGTAGCCCGCGTAGTGCCAGTCGATCTTGGCGGTCTTTGGCGGGAGCACCTTCGACCAGGTCTTCGGGAAGATCTCGAACACCCCTCCGCCGACCTTGCCGCTCAGGATCTCGCCGAGGGCGGTCAGCTGCTCGGGCTTGACGCTCGGGTCGAAGTACGCGCGGGCCGTCCCGCCGCCCTGATGGATCGCCGCCGGCCAGTAGAGGGCGGCCGCAAACTTGGCCCCGTCGAGCTTGGTACCGTTGAACTGACCGGTCCGGATGTGCCAGCCGACGAGCGCCTCACAGTTCCCCTCCGTCGGAAGGGCGTTGAAGTTGCAGGGGCAGCCGTAGTCGCAATTGCAGCTCTGGATGTATTCGGCCTCGAAGTTCCACTTGGCGGTAGCCATGGGGGCCGCATCGGAATCTTGGGATAAACTGTGGGGTCGTTGGTGATCGCATTCCTCCCCCCACGCCTGGGGCCGCGCGGCAGCGGTTACGAGACCCGGAAAGCCGCCCCCGTTCTCCCTACAACCCACTCGGGGAGGCGTGGGCTGCCGGGCCACGGTACGATTGGAAGGGTCCCGCCGGCACGTCGAGACTTCGCCGGACGAGGACCGACACTTCGACGATCATCACTCCGCTCATCGCACCGCCAAACACCAGAGGGCCGAGCGGGCCGCCGATCTCGATCGCGAGCCACGCGGCGCCCGCCATCGCCGCGAAGGCGGCCATGACCCCGACGAGCCACCGCATCTCGCGCGCGGAGATCGCCGAATTTCCGCTCAGGCGCGCGAAAACGACGACGAACGCGAGCGCCATCGGCCCGCTCATCGCGACCGAACCGGCGAGCGGAGCGGCCGCGACCCACGGCCCGATCCCCGCGGCCCCGGCCAAGGAGAGGATCAGCCACCGTTCGGTCCGCTCGAGCGGTACCCAGAGGGCGAGGCCCACCATCACCGCGGCCATCGTCCACAGCAGCCATGGTGAGGTCAGGGCGGCCCCCACGGTCACCAGGTCGATCGCGGGCCCGCTGGCGGAGATGGAGAAGAGGAGCCCCATGAGGAACTCGCTGACCGTGACCGTGAGGGCGACCACGACGGGCCATCCCCAGCTGCCGGCGGCGACCCTCCGGTCCTGATAGACGATGAGCGCGACGAACCAGATCCCCGGCGGCACGAACATCATGAAATTGAGACCCCAAAGCAACTCGGTGACGGCCGTGTAGCTGCTCGGGAAGAACAGCAGGTTCACGAGGGAGAGGAGCATCGCCGCGGTCCCGAACAGTGCGGTGACCCCGAGGATCATCCGCGTCAAGGTCGGCGGTCCCCCGCGTCGCGGGAGGATTTGAGTGAGCAGGTACACCTCGATCGCGGCCATCAGGACGGCGACACTCGCCAGGACCGCGACGTTCGTCCCTGAGCCGAGCGGGGGCCAGCCGACCATCGGATGCGGCGTACCTGCGGCCGCTGCTTAATCAGCCGAGTACGGACGTCGGCGAGGTCGCGGCCCCGTCCGCGAACGCAACGACCTAGAACCCGGAAAGGAGCGCGGTCAACGCTGCCCGGGGGTCCGCCGCCCGAGTTACGGCGCTCGCGACGAGCACCCCGCGGCTTCCGAGTTCCAGGGCCCGACGGACGTCGTTGCCCGTGTGGATCCCCGCGCCGCAGAGCACCTCGGTCTCGGGGGCGACCCGGCGGACGGCGTCCACCGAGCCGGAGACGACCTCCGGTCGCGCGGAGGAGACCGACCGTTCGCCTCCGATGAGCTCGGGGGGTTCGACGGCAAGGTACGGGGCCCGCACCGCGGCGAGCCGCCGGGCGTCCTCCACATCCTGGGCGCACACCACCGCGACGAGCCCCAGGCCGGCGAGGCGGTGGGCCGTTTCGGCGACCGCGGGCCCGGGGAGCCGGTGCTCCGAATGGTTGAGCAGGGAGCCGCGGGCCCCCGCGGCCTGGATCGCTTCAGGGACGACGAAGCCGGTCCGCGCCCCCGGGGCGAACGGGTCGACGTGCTGCGCGAGCACCGGTATCGTAACCGAATGCGCGACCCGGCCCACGTCCGGTATCGACGGTGCGACCGCCGCGGCGACCCCGGAGGAGCGCGCGAGCTCCTCGAGCAAATGGCTCAGGCGAACGGCGCCGTCGCCGACGCACCCCGGGTATGCTTTGAGATTGAGGAGGAACAACGGGGCCCCGAACGGGGCCGGACTAGTGGGTGACGGCGGCCTTGGGGCGCCGAGGCCGCGAGCAGATGGCGTACTCGTCCCCGTCGAAGAAGACCTCGCGGTCCGGGTGCTTGCGCTGGAGCTCGCTGATCTTGGTGAGGACGTCCTCGAGCGTCGTGTTCTCGTCATTCGGGTCGATCCTGAGATGGATGGTCTTTTCCGGCTTCTCGGGCTTCGAACCCGCCTCGCCCATGACGCTCCGGCGGGGCAGGCGTACCGAGGTCCCTACAAATAGACATACGCGGGCGCAGCCGCCCGCGGTCGCCTCGGTTATTCGGCTGCTCCCGTCGGGGCAGCCTCGAGCCGTCCCCGCGGGGCGATCCGCCGGGGCCCCTTCGTTTCCGATCTCTTCGACGGCTCTCCGGAGAGGGATGAAGGCGTATCTCGGGTGCTGTCTTTCCGGCGTTCCGCATGGTGGATTGGGAGGCCGTCGAGCGCCTCCGGTCGAAAGGCTGGGATTGGGACCGGATCGCCGGCGACGCGAAGGTCGGATTCCAGGCCGACGAGGGCGCCGGCGACCCCGGCCGTGCCCTGAGGGTCCTCTACTACCAGCGCCGGTCGAAGGCGAAGCGGCGGCCGTCCGGGTCGGGGAAGGACGGCGGCGCGGGCGCCGACGGCGACCTTCCGTCGGCG
>DASRSV010000012.1:0-5003 GCA_035656255.1 Thermoplasmata archaeon | reverse complement strand
CCGTACAACAATCCGTCCAAGAACAACCCGACGCTCTTCCAGGCGCTGCGTCAGGTCGGCTTCGGTCCCGTCGTCGAGACGCAGACGGCGAGCGGGACGGGTAAGCCGCTCTTCCAGTTCGTCTCCTTCGGCAACATCGTCGTGGCGAACGGACCGACGCTGCAGGCCACGGCCGCCTGCACGCGGAACGGCGTTCCGCTCAAGACGTGCCAGACGACGCCGACCCTCTCCCACCAGTTCGGGCGGACGATCCTGGGCTGGAACTGGAGCACGAACAAGAGCGCGAACGTGATGTTCGTGGGCGACGCCTGGACGGCGTCGTTCAACGTCGTCGCGACGGGACCGCCGTATGCGACCGTCCCGGTCGACGCGTGTGTCGGCGCGTTCTGCTACGCGGGAGGGAGCACGGCGCTGAACGGGCTGTTCTCGTGGGCGACGTACGTGCCGTACACGAACAACTCGGTGATCACGGCGTCGTTCCCGCTCGGCCAGGTCCAGGTCCAGTTCACGCCGCCGCCGCTCGGCGCTCCGGCGCCGCCGCCCGCGCCGCCGCCCCCGCCGCCGGGCGTGCCGATCCCCGCGCCGCTGCCGGTGCCGATCACGCAATCGATCGGGATCGGACAGTCGGTCGGGGTGGGGAACGTGGCGCTGCAGGGCGTGGCGGCCGGCTTCCTCGGCGCCGGCTTCATGAAGGTCAGCCAGCGGAACCGACCGATCGCGATGGCGGTCGCCGCGAAGAGCGGCGTCCGCGTGCGCGACGCACGGTCCCGTTTCGAGAAGGGAATGAGCACGAACGAGAGCTCCCTGGGACGGTTCGAATGAGGCGACCGACGGGCTACGGAGAGGTCGGAACGTCGCGCGCTATACGACGGCGCGACGCCGGGCCGTCCGATGGCGTGAGGTCTATATGCCTGCATGAGACCACCCTCGCCGCTTGGCACTCTCTCGAATCGGGCGACGCCGGGTCGTCGCCGCCTTTCCGGGCGTTCCCCGGGGGACAACGATGAGCGCGCGGCGCGCGTCGCCGGCCCGCAGCTTCGTCCTCGCCGCGCTGCTCACGGTGGTGCCGGCGTTCGCGCTGGGTCTGGGCACCGTCGGGGCCGCTCCCGTCGCACCGATGGCGGCCGCTCCTGCCGCCACCGGGCACGTCGCCGCGTCCCATCCCGGTGCGTCCGTCTTCAACCCGGCCTGCTACAAGGTCACGGGTTCGATCTGCATCTCGATCGCCTACGTCGGTGAGCCGAACATCATCCCGAACCCCGGCTCCAAGGTCTCGTCGGTCGAGCCGAACGCGAGCCAGAGCCTCTCGCTCTGGATCAAGTCGCGCGTCCCGCTCAACTGGACGAACAATCCGCGGAACGGGACGAACTGCCCCGTGACGCTCAACGTGACAGGGACACTCTGGAACGGCGACCCGTACATGTCGACCGCCGACAGCACGACGTACCACGGCAACTCGGCGTCGAACTACTACTTCGGGCCGCAGCTCACGGCGAACACCTCCGGGTACATCTGGTGGTACAACGTCACCATCTCGGCGAAATCGCCGGCGAACAATCCGAACTTCTACCCGGGCGAGACCGTCACGTGGTGGATCGCCTTCACGTTCAACAATTCGAACGTCTTCTCCCACCTCGAGAGCCCGCACTTCCAGTACCGCCTCGCGGGGGCGTGGCCGTTCTCGCCGTACCCCGGTTCGGTCCAGTTCGCCGGCGGGAGCGCCACGTTCGAGGACGTGAGCCTGACCGCGAACCCGCCGGCGCCGAACTGGAACGACTCGGTCGGCCTCGTGCTCAACACGACGCAGGCGGACGTGATCCAGGCCGCGACGCTCGGGAGCGCCTACGCCGACATCACGGTCACGAGCCCGGCGGGGACGCTGCTCAGCCAGGGCACGATCTTCTTCAACGCCAGCGTGAACAGCGCCGGCTTCGGTGTCGTCAACGCGAGCGCGACCATCCCGGCCGCGGACGCGCAGGTCGCCGGCGCGACAGTGACCTTCCAGGTGTGGGCGTTCGATGCGGCGAACGACCAGATCGTGACCCCGCTGTTCAACTACACGGTCGGAGGGAACGGCTCGTTCATCTCGGGGACGTTCACGGACGACCTCGGCGTGCAGTCGAACCCGGCCGCGGTCGCGGTCTCGGTCGCGGGGACGACGGTCGTGAACCCCGGTCAGCCCGTCGTCGTGACGCTCACGAGCCGGAACCCGGGCAGCGCGATCAGCGCCGCGGAGATCACGGCGAGCATCGGCCTCCCGCTCCTCCGCGAGAGCGTCCCCATCCAGGTGCCGTTCCACCGCGTGAGCTCGACGATCTTCACGGCGAAGCTCCCCGGTCTCCCGCTCGGCTCGTTCGTGAACTTCACGATGAGCGCGTGGGACTTCTCCCAGCGGCTCGAGCTCTCGCCGAGCTTCGGCTACGTGACACCGGACCTCCCGACGCTCGTTCCCGTGATCCCGGGGAACGCCTCGTTCATGTACGTCCTTGTCTACGACAACGGGACCCATTCGTGGGTGAACGACGCGTTGGTGCAGTTCCAGGAGTTCATCCAGGGGCACGCCGCCGGGGTGAACTCGGTCGGCAACTCGACGTTCGGGCTCGCCTACCCGAACGAGACGCTGGGCGCCTTCACGCCCCTCCTCCTCCCGGCGAACGCGACGTTCCACGTGACCGTGACCGACCCCGGCTTCGCGCCTCCGACCGGTCAGGCGGGCGCCCCGGTCACGACGACGATCGTGACGCAGCATGTGATGTCGAGCCGCCAGACGCTCGCGGCGAACGCGACCTACCAGATCGTGCAGGAGGGGAACGTGCTGTTCTTCTACCTGAACTCGACCCCGCCCGCGCCGCCGTCCTCCCCGCCCGTGACGCACGACGGCTCGGTCCCGATCGCGGCGATCGTGGGTCCGATCGCGGCACTGTTCTTCGCCATTCCGCTGCTCCTCTGGTTCCGTAGGATCCGCGAGCGCCGCCAGGCGGAGGAGAAGCGGATCACGCTGTGACGACCGACCGCTCCCGCCGCACGCTCGTCGCGGCCGCCTTCGTCGCGTTCCTCGCCGCGAGCTCGGTGCTTGTCGTCGTGGGAGCCCAGCGGTCGCCGACGTTCGCGACGCTGCCGCACCCGGTGCTCCTCACCGCGCCCCGCGCCGCGGCGCTCCCCGCGGCGCCCGCGCCCGCGAGCCCCGCACCGTCGTACGGCTGCCCGACCCCGACGAACCAAGTCGTCTGGGGTGATCCGCACTTCTTCAACGACGTCCAAATGAAGTTCGCCTTCCCGGGGGACCGCGCGCTCACGGGGGCGAACTTCCAGACGGTGCCGTGCGTGAACTCGTTGCCCACGTACGGGAACGGCTTTTGGATGAACCTCACGACGAACGTTCCGATCACGACGGCGTACGTCACGATCTGGGGCTGGACGTGGCCGTCGTCGGTCGACCCGACGCCCCCGCTCTCGGGCTACTCGCCGGTGAACCCGCGACAGATCTACATGCAGGTGCTCGGCCCGTCGCGCACGGAGGCGGTCTTCTACTTCAACGTCTACCGGTTCTTCTGGCCCGGCTCGACCGTCTACTTCAACGTCACGGCGCAGTCGGCGAACGCGACCCCGAGCACGATCTTCTCCGCCGACACGACGAACGGGAAGTGGCTCCCGGTGCACTACGAGGGCGGCTACACGGACAACGCGACGTGGGGCTTCTACGTCCAGGCCCCGTTCGCCTCCGCCCGCTCGTTCGCGAGCGACATCAACATCACGACGACCCCGAATGTCTTCTCAAGCTCGGATTGCTGCCAGCCGAACTATCTCCAGCAGCTGCAGATCACGATCTCCGCCGTCGGGGCGAACGGGGCGCCCGGCCTCCCGATCCCGCAGGCGCTCCTCTACGTCTCCGCCGTTGGGACGAACTACACGTTCCAGGACCGGACCGTCGCCTTCGGGCCGGCGAACCACACGGTGATGCGCCTCTCGCACCCGCTCGGTCCGTACCCGGACACGCGGATCTCGTTCAACGTGACCGCGTGGCTCCCGTGGGAGGGCGGAGCGATCGACCGCATCTATAGCCCGGTGTACTCGTTCAACTGGACGAAGCAGGGCGGCTGGTGGTACCCGAACAGCGGGCTCGAGACGAACCTCCAGCTGTCGACCTCGCCCGGCATCCTCCCGCCGAACCTGACCGTCCTCCCGACCGGGACCGCCGTCCAGGTCTCGGTCCACGAGCCGATCGAGAACGTCACGATCAACTCGGCGATCGTGAACTTCCGCTACGTCGACCGTGCGGGATCGATCGAAGGGTTCCTCCCGATGCAGCGGTTCACGAACAACACGAGCGTCGCGACGATCCCGGGGCTCCCGCTCGGCGGCCAGGTGACGTTCTCCGTCGTCGCGAAGGATGCGTTCAACGACCCGACCCCGAGCGGCAACTTCACCTACTCCGAGACCGGCCAGGCGGTCGAGCCGGCGCTGCCGCCCGGGGACGGGCTCCTCTTCTTCGAAGGGATCGACGTCGCGCGGGGCGGCGGGCTCATCGCCGACCTCAACTACACGATCGCGAACAGCACGTGGTCGGAGAGCGGCTTCGGCACACCGCTCGGCTTCGGCGCGCCGACGCCCGTCGGTGGGCCCGGCTACCTCCCGGTCTCCTTCGGGACGTACACCGTCACGGTGCGGGCGTTCGGCGAGAGCCAGGTCGCGAGCTTCGCGCTCCAGAACGCGACCCCCCTCACGATCGTCTTCTTCCTCGCGAGCGGCCCGATCGTCCCGACCGCCAACGTCCCCGTGAACCCGATGACGATCTCCGCGGTGGGCGGCCTCGCCGCCGGAGCGATCACGGTCGTGCCGGTCTCGCGGTGGTTCAAGGAGCGGCGCGCCAAGGCCGAGGCCGAGCAGAAGCGCATCTCACTGTAAACGAAGGAACGAGGAAACCGGATGGCAGCACCAGGGCCCCAAGGAACGAACCCCCCGACGAACGCACCGCCGGCGAGCCCGCGACCGGCCCCCGCGCC
>DASRSV010000011.1:0-63637 GCA_035656255.1 Thermoplasmata archaeon | reverse complement strand
GGCGAGAACCCCTGATTGGAGTGGAGGACGACCTGGGCCCGACGCATCACCGTCGGGTCCCGAGTGCGATTCATCAGGCGGTTGATGGACTCTCCTTCCTCGGCGGGCAGGTCGCGCACGCGCAACATCGGGGGAGGGGTGCACCCCTCCCCCGGGAAAGTACTTTCGCCGGAGTCTCAGGCAACCTTAGACTCGGATTCCGGTCGCGGCACTAGCCGATAGCTTCCGACAGGAACCCGTCTCCTCGGGAACCCTTGGTCGCCGCCGCAGGGGTGTCAAGCCCGCGCGCTGCCTTCCCCAACGGTCCCCCCGCTCGGGCGGCTCGGATACGGGCGTCCTCCCGGACCTCCGGGAACGGGTCGGTCGCCTCAGCCTAGAGGTTTATTGCCCAAGTGCAGGCCGTTCGCACTTCCCCCGAACTTTCTGAGGTGACGGCCGCGCAGGCCCGCCTGACGGAACGCGCGTTGGACCTCCCGGTCGTGGAAGAGTCCAAGCTCCTGTGTCTCCACCACGTGAGCGATACCCTGCTTCCGACCCACGAGGTAATGGGACTCGAAGTGGGAGAGTCGGGGGTTTCGCTTCCAGGAGCGGGTTACCCGGGCAACGGTGATCCCTGGAGCTTGGCCGACCCTTCCGCTCACGAATCGCCCCGTCCACTGCTCAGGCGAATACCACGGAGCGACGAGCAGCGCCCCTCCGGGGCGGAGATGGGCCGCCATGTTGGCGATGGCCCGGCTCATCCGTTCGACCGTTCGGGCATATCCGAGGACCCCGAAGAGGCAGGTGATGACATCGAACTGCCTGCCGAGGGAGAACTCTTCCATCGACCCCAACTTGAAGGCCACTCGCGGCAGGCGCCGGCGAGCGATTCGGAGCATAGACGGGCTCCGGTCGAGCCCGGTGCAATCGTACCACTTCCCCGCAGCTCCTCGATATGGCGGCCGGTTCCGCAACCGACATCGAGGAGGTCCCGCCCTCCAGAACGGCATTCCTTCCACACGAGGGCGTGGAGCAACCCGGCCTCCTTGGGGTAGTTCTTGTCCGCGTAGATGAGGTCGTAGTACTCTGCGAGGTCCCGGTACATCCGAGACTCTCGCACGCCACACCCCACGCCCCCTGAACGATGAAGGTGGTGCGGGGGATCGGCTGGCCCCGCCGGATCGTCCCGATTGAAGGATCGTTATCGGGGATGATGACCGAGAGGGAAGGACGGTGACCGATCCCCGGAAAGGGTACCAACGATTCTCCGAATCCCCTCGCGCCGGCGGCAGGTCCTCTTCCGATGCGTAGGGCGCTGCTCGTAACACCTCAAGCCGGATTGAGTCGGCGCAGATGTATCCGGGGCCGGTTCGAAATTCCAATGTCACGGACCGGTTCGGTCGGGGCGAGCTACCCGATCTGGGCAGAGACCGTGCGGATCGCGGTCGGCGTCTCGAGCTTGCTCGCGCTGCTCGGCGCCGTCGTGGTGGCGATCGTGGCGATCCTCGGTGTCGTCGCGACCGCCCCGTCGGGAGGCCGTGACCTGGTGCTCGATTCGGCCATGGCCATCGTGGCCCTCATAGCGGTGGGGGCGGCGATCCTTCTGGGGCTTTGGTTTGTCACCTTCGCTCCGCGGCAACAGCGCCCCGGCTAGCCCCTCGGAGGGATTCCGGGCGAGCTGTGGTCCCCCCGCGACCTATCCCGGGCCGCGGCCCTTCGTCCCTCCCCGGGGGTTGAGCCCGATGCTCCTGCCCCCTAGTGACGGTACGACGTCGACCCTCGCCGTCGTGCCGCCCCCGGCGTACGCAGGCAATCCTCCGCAAGGCCCGGGCTGACAGCCTCGCGCCGCTAGACGCCCTCGCGTCGGCCAGGACCGAGGACGATGCGCGCGTCGACCGCAGTCACACCTCGTCCCGCACCGCGTACCATGAGCGGGTTGACGTCGAGTTCCGCGATCTCCGGTAGCTCGACGATGAGCTGAGAGACGCGTTCGATGACCTCGTAGAGCGCTGGGAGGTCCGACGAAGCGTCTCCGCGGATCCCTGTGAGGATCGGGAAGCCCCGGACGGCCGTGACCATGTGCTCGGCGGAGAGGGTTCGAAGCGGCGCCAGCCGGAACGTGACGTCCTGGACCACCTCGACGTAAACCCCGCCCATTCCGAAGACGACGAGCGGACCGAACGCCGGGTCGCGCTGCGCCCCGACCAGTACTTCCTTGCCCTCGGACACCATCTCCTCAACCTCGAACCCCTCGATCCGGGCCGACGGCGCCCGCCGCGCAAGGTTCGACCGCATCGTGTCGAACGCACGGCCGACGGCCGCCCCGTCGGTGAGGCCGAGCGCGACCCCGCCGACGTCCGACTTGTGGGAGATGTCCGGCGAGGCGACCTTCAGGGCGACGGGGAACCCGAGACCGACGGCCGCGCGGAGCACCTCATCGCGCGTGCTGGCCCGTGCGCTGCGGGCGAAGCGGACGCCGTAGGCCTCGAGTACCGATCGTGCTGCAAACTCGGGCAGGACGGCGAGTCCCGCCCGACGGGCCGACGCGAGCGCGCGGCGCGCGGCGGCCCGGTCGACCCGAAACCGCCGCACCAACGTGCGGGGCCGGTCACGCCACCGTTGGTAGTTCGCGATCGCGGCAAGTGATTGGACCGCCTCTTCGGGGAACGTGTAGGCAGGGATTCCGTGCGTCTCGAGCTCCCCGACCTCCTGGGACAGGTCGTTGACGCCGAACAGGCATGCGACGAGGGGCTTAGGGGTCCGGCCACGGAGGCTCAGGATGGCGCGGGCCACGGCCTTCGCGTCCGTGTTCCCGGTGGGGGTCGCGATGACGAGCGCAGCGTCAAACGCATCGCCCCGGAGCAGGACCTCGAGGGATCGGCGGTACTGCGCCGGGGTGGCGTCCGCCGTAAGGTCCACCGGGTTTCCGGTCGAAGCCGAGGGAGAAAGCCGTGGCCGCAACGCCCGCTGGAGCGGTTGATCCAGCGCCGGGAGCTCCAGGCCGTACCGGGCCCCCGCGTCGGCAGCGACGATTCCCGGGCCCCCGGAGTTCGTCACGATCGCGACCCGAGGCCCGTCCAGCCGCAGGCCGGCGGAGAACGCCTTCGCCAGTCGGAACAGCTCTCCGAGCGTGTCAACGCGGAGGACGCCCGACTGCTGGAAGAGCGCGTCGTACAGCCGGTCCTGCCCCGACCGGGCGAGGGAGGCGGTGTGACTCCGGGCCGCCCGCTCGCCGACCGCCGAACGACCACTCTTGATCACCAGGACCGGCTTCCGTTCGGTCTCGCGACGGGCTACCTCGAGGAACCTGCGCCCGTCGGCGAGGCTCTCGACGTAGAGGAGGATGACCCGGGTGGCAGGGTCGCGGCCGAGGGCGGCGAGGAGGTCGTTCTCGTCCACGCCGGCCCGGTTTCCGAACGAAACGAATCGCGAGAATCCGATTCGTTCGGCGAGGCCGTAGCGGAGGATTCCCGCGCAGAGCGCCCCGCTCTGCGAAACGAAGGCGATTCCGCCCCGCGGCGGGAGGGCGTCCGAGAACGTGGCATTGAGATTCACCGAGGGGTCGGTGTTTAGCACGCCGAAGCAGTTCGGGCCGATGATCGACATTCGGTGCCGCCGGACGACCGCGACTAGCTCCTGCTCGAGCGCGGCGCCCGCCGCGCCCGTCTCCGCAAAGCCGGACGAGATCACGACGACCCCGCGCGCTCCACGGCGACCGAGCGCGTCCACCACGCCCGCCACCGCCGGCGCCGGGACGATTACGACCCCGAGGTCCGGCCGATCCGGGAGTCGGCGGACGGAGCGGTAGCAGCGAACCCCCGAGACGCTCTGCCAGCTGGGATTCACCGGGTAGACGACGCCGCTGAATCCCGCCGAAAGGACGTTGCGGAACAAGGCGTGGCCCACCGAGCCGACTCGGTTCGACGCGCCGACAACCGCCACCGAGCGGGGCGAGAACAGCTCGGTGAGGTCGGGCGACCGGCCAACGGTCAATCGCGGTCCCCACCCGGAGAGCGACGGCTCGTTCTTAAGACGGGGCCGGAACCTCCCTCGGTCCGCGCCATCCCGTTACCCGGGGACTTGCGGCCCGCGCGACCCTGGCTCGGGGTGCGGGTCCGTGCGCGGGACCGTCCGGCGCTCCGTCTGACCAGCGAGCGAGCGGACGAGCCCCAGCACCTCCTCCGCGGCAAAGGGGACCGTGACCAGGTAGAGTCCGTTCTCGGTTTGGGGGTGCGCGTCTCGAGTTCCGACTACGACGAGCGGGGCATCGCCCAGGGCGCCGCGCTGCCACATCCGGATCGTCGGCGAAAACCACCGCTGGGCTGCGAGCACGAGCACGATCCTGCGGGCTCGTCGGAGTCCGCGCCACGTTGACCGGGCTTTCCGAGCATTCGGTACTTCAATAACGCAATCGCAGAGACCCTCGAGGGCGTCGAAGAGGGCGCGTCCCAGGCTCGGTGCCTCCGCGACGACCACGACCAGCGGGCCGGCCACGACCGGACGCAGGCGCACCGCGCGGGTATCAATCGGGGCTAAGGCGGAGTTGAGCCCGGCCGGAGAATCATCTTCCGAGCCAAATGCTTGTAGGCCTCGGTGCGTTGGCATGGATCTCGAACCGGAGCTGATGGCGGAGGCGGCCCGGTGGTCGCCGTTCGGTCTCGCGGTTGTGGACGCATCGGGCCATGTCCTATGGGCGAACGCGGCGTTCGCCGACCTCACCGGCAAGCGTACCGCCCAGGGAACGGTACGCTTCGACCTCGCTACTTCCCCCGGTCTGGCCCCCATCCTCGACGCGGTGAACGAGGCCGTTTCCCGGGGTTCGGTCGCCGAGCGGAACGAAGTCGACTGGATGGCCGACAGCGAAGGAGCCGACCGTGCCGTCGACATTCGCGCGCGTCCGTTGACCGACCGAGGGACGTCGACCCCGAACGTGCTGGTGAGCCTGGAGGACGTGAGCGAGCGGACCCGAGAGCGGGCGCGCGGCCACCTGTTCTACAGCTCGTTCCTCACGTCGACGAACGCCATCGAGGTCACGGACGACCGCGGCATCCTGGTCGACGTCAACCCCGCGTTCGAGCGAACGTATGGGTACGCACGGGCCGAGTGCATCGGCCGCAAGCCGAACCTCGTCCGCAGCCGCCACACCTCGGCCGAGGTCTACCGCCAGATGTGGGCGGACCTTCTCGACCCGGCGCGCGGGCACTGGTCGGGAGAGATCCTCAATCGGGACCGGGTCGGGAAGGAGCGGCCGGTGTTCCTCACGATCACGGCAATCCGCAATGCGCAGGGCGCGATCACCCACTATCTGGGGGTGGCGGTCGACCTCACGGAACTAAAGGCCTGGGAGCGCGGCGCGGCGCACGCAGAGCGGCTCGCCTCCTTAGGACAGCTGGCCGCGGGCGTGGCGCACGAGATCAACACACCGCTGGCCAACATCCTGTTGGTCGCCGAGAGCATCCGGCGGCGTGCCGCGGATGCGTGGGTCCGGACCCGGGCCGAGGCGATCTCGGGCCAGGTAAAGGTCGCGGACCGGATCGTCCTCGGCCTTCTCGACTTCTCCCGTCGGGGCGAGACGAACTTCGCGACGCTCGACCTGCGGAGCATCGTCCAGGAGTCCGTGGCTTTCGTTCGCGGGAAGTGGACGGCGGACGTGGAGGTCGAGGAGGCGGGCCCCCCAGCACCGGTCGCGGTCTACGGTGACCGGCGGCAGCTCGTTCAGGTGTTTACGAACCTCCTCAACAATGCGTACGATGCCGTCGAAGGGTCGGGTCGGATTCGGGTGCTGACGTCGGCAGCGGGAGAACGGGCGACGGTCGAAGTGACGGACTCCGGTTCCGGAATACCTGCGGAGGTGCTCCCGCATCTGTTCGAGCCGTTCTTCACGACCAAGGGCGAGGGAAAGGGGACGGGGCTCGGTCTCGCGATCTGCCACGGGATCGTCCAGACCCACCACGGCGCGATCGTCGCGACGAACGCGCCGGAGGGCGGCGCCCGCTTCACCGTCGAGCTTCCGTGGGCCGCCGACCGCCCGATCGACCCGAGCTGAGCGGCGGTCCCGCCGCCGGGTCGCCGTCGCCGCCACGAGCGCTTCCCTTCGAAACTGCCGCTTCCGCTTGACGAAAGGCTCTTCGGCCGAGGGCTTGTCGGCCGTCGCGTGCGCGCCCTCGTGGTCGACGACGACAAGATGTTCCGCGAGGAGCTGACCCAACTCCTCTCGGACAACGGCCATCGGGTGACCGCCGCGACGTCGGTCCCGAAAGCCCTCGAGCAGCTCGCGCAGGACGAATTCGACATCGTCTTCACGGACCTCAAGATGCCGCGTCACAGCGGCCTCGAACTCCTCCGGGAGGCCCGTCGGCGCTGGCCGCGCACGATGGTGGTCATGGTGACCGGTTTCGCCACGGTCGAGACGGCGGTCGAGGCGATGAAGGTCGGGGCGTTCGACTACGTCCGCAAGCCGTTCACCCCCGAGGAGCTCCAGGCGACCCTCCAGCACGCCGAGGAGGAACGCCGTTTCCGCGGCCCCAGCGACGGCGCGGTCGACGCCGCACTCCTCGCGGCGCAATGGACCGCCGAAGGGTTCGCGGTGCTGCGCCTCACTTCCGGCTCGGCGGAGGCCGCGCCGAACGTCAGCGTCGTACCCACCAACTTCGACGACCCGGACAGAGTACGGGCGGCGCTCGAGGAGTTCCTCGCGGGTCACTCGAAGGCGGGCGCGATCCTCGAAGGAGCGGACCGACTGATCGACGCGCAGGGCCGGGCGACGGCCGCCGCGTTCCTCGACCAGATGCATCGACGGGTCGAGCCCCATGGCCCGTTCGCCGTCACGTTCGACCCGGACCGAGTGAGCCAGTCGGACGTGCTGGTCGTCCGGGCGGCGGTGGTCGCCCCGTCCTCGAGCACGACCCTGGAAGCGCTCGTGAACCCGATCCGGCGCGCGGTCCTGCGGCGACTCGCCGCGGGTCCGTGCAGCTTCACCGAGGCGATGCACGCGGCCGAGCTCGACGATTCCGCCAAGTTCTCGTTCCACGTGCGTAAGCTCGTCCAGGACGGACTCATCCTCCACGAGGGCGAACGGTACCGTCTCACGGAACGCGGACATGAGTCGGTGCGGCTCCTGCAGGAAGTCGACGGGATGGCGGCGCCCGGCGTCGACCGGGTCGGTGTCTTCCCCGAGCGCGCACGCACCTAGGCTCGGTGGCGTGCGCCACCGCCGTGGCGGGCTAAATCGCGGTTTACTTTCGGTAGATGTCTCGCGAGCCGCTGACGTGGCCGATGCTCGGCCTTGGGAAGACCCTCGGAACCGTTTCGCCCCATCGATCGCGTCGGACCACGGCAGTCGCCGGACTGACCACGTTCGCCATCCTCGGGATGGCGCTCGTCGCATGGATCGGTCTCGGCACGGTGGCGCACGGGACCCCGGTCGCGTCGCGGGTGAGCGTGCTGACGACCGGCGCACCGAACGGCCGGATGGACGCGATGATGGCCTACGACGCCCACGACGGGTACGTTGTCTTGTTCGGCGGCTCGAACACGAACGGCTCGGAGTTCGGCGACACCTGGACCTACAAGGCCGGCGTGTGGACGAAGCTCGCGCTGACGACCCATCCTCAGGCGCGCGACAGCGGGTTCCTGGCGTACGACGCGAAGGACGCCTACGTCGTCCTGTTTGGGGGCTGCGGTGCCGTGACCTGCCCGCTCAGCGACACGTGGAAGTTCGCGAACGGTAGCTGGACCCAGCTCTACCCGACGACCCACCCCACCCCGCGGATCGGCGGCGCCTTTGCCTACGACGCCGCGGACGGATACGCCGTGCTGTTCGGCGGGACGAACGCGGCGAGCTCCTCCGCGCTCTCCGATACCTGGACCTTCGTGGGAGGAGCGTGGAGCAGGGCCTCGACCAGCACGCACCCTGCGGGCCGATTCTCGCCGACGATGGCGTACGACGCCGCGGACAAGTACGTCGTCCTCTTCGGCGGCTCGAACCCCTCGGGGACCGAATTCAAGGACACCTGGAAGTTCGCGGCGGGGGTGTGGACGGCGCTCGCCCCCACGACGCACCCGACCGCCCGGGATTCCGCGATGATCGCGTACGACGCGAAGGACGGGTACGTCGTCCTGTTCGGCGGCGGAACGTCGGCCGGGGACTCCGGCGCGACGTGGAAGTTCGTCGGCGGGGCGTGGACGCTCCTCACCCCGGCGACCCACCCCTCCGCCCGGGACTCCGCGGTCATGACCTACGACGGAAGCGACAACTACGCGCTCCTGTTCGGCGGCTCGAACACCGCCGCCACGACCGCCTACAGCGACTCCTGGGGATTCGTCGGGGGGCTCTGGACCCTACACTAGCGACCTCGAGGTCGATCCCCCGTACCAACCCTTTCCCGACTCCGCGTTCGCGCGGACCGCGACCGGGAGCGGGAACTCTCTCGCAACACCGTTCGGCGGCGACTTCGCCGTGCACCCCAGCGCGGAGGTGCGACGGGTCGTCGAGCCGGCTTTAGTCTCGATCGAAATGCTCTCGGGACCGTGGTCGCCCACAACCATGAGCGGAACCAGCGAGACGCCCTTGGCGCCCAATCTCCTGTACCTACCGACCCCTCCGCCCCCGCCACCTCCAGGGTACGCCTACCCGTACCGCTTGGCCTCGCTGACGTCCCGTCTCGGTGCGGCGCTCCTCGACCTGCTCGTCCTCCTCGTCGGTGCCGCACTCATCGCCATCCCGTTCGGCATCCTCGCAGCGACGATGACGCTCTCGTTCGGCTCCGCGTCGTGGGTCGTCGCCTGGCTGTTCGGGCCTCTCGAGCTGATTCTGTTCGCGCTATGGATCGGCTACTTCACCTACTTCGAGGGGACGTCCGGCCAGACCCCCGGAAAGCGCGCGTTGGGAATCCGAGTGGTCGTGATCGGCTCCGGCCGGACGCCGGACCTTGGCCGCGCCTTGCTCCGCAACGTCCTTCGGATCGTCGACTGGTTCC
Source organism: Thermoplasmata archaeon (assembly GCA_035656255.1). GTDB lineage: Archaea > Thermoplasmatota > Thermoplasmata > Lutacidiplasmatales > UBA184 > Lutacidiplasma. The sequence goes on along the minus strand of DASRSV010000011.1, from coordinate 54,680 downwards.
CCTTCCTCTATCTGATCGGGCTCGTGGTCGCGCTCGTCACATCCCGAAAGCAGCGCCTGGGCGACCTGGTCGCCGGCACGATTGCTGTACGAGCTTGAGCTGGCGCTCTTCCGACGCTCCAAGCCTTGACGCGGAGAGCCTCCAGGTCCCGAGCCGGGGGGCCCCTGCGCAGGCTGTGAGCCTCCGCCCTACATCGAGACGGTCACGGCGCTCCGAGATGGTACCGTGGTCGGGTTCCGACGGTCGACACCCCGGTCGCCGGGAGGGAGGCCACAGGCCAGGGAGCATGCTCCCCGTTCTTGAATCGGGCCGACGTCCGACGCGGGAGGTTTATGCCCCGCCGACGAAATGCTTCCGCCGTGGCGACCGCGCTGAGCCCCTCCGAGCTCCGGATCGTCGACACCCGCGACGAGTCGCTCAAGGGCGCCATGATGGTCGTCGGCTTCCCGACCCACGGGCTCGTCGGCTCCGTTGCCTCCTCCTACCTCGTCCACACCCTCGACATGGCGAACATCGGCTACATGGTGAGCGAGCAGTTCCCCCCGACGGTCATCATGGAGGAGGGCGTCGTCAACGCCCCCGTCCGGTTCTACGCGAGCAAGCTCGTCTGCGGGGTCGACGGCAACTGCGAGCAGCTCGTCGTGGCGATCTCCGATATCCAGCCCGCCCCCGAGGTGCTGAACGCCCTCGGACGCCGCATCCTCGAGTGGGCCGAGGAGAAGGAGGTCAAGCTCGTCGTCGCCGTCGAGGGCCAACCGATCGAGGCGGACGTGAAGGGGGACGCACGGATCGTGGCGATGGCGAACCGCGCCGCGACCTCGGTCCTCGAGAAGTATCACTTCGAGCCCGCGAACGGCGTCCTGACCGGGTTCGCGGGGAGCCTCATGCTGAGCGCGATCAGCCGGCCGACCCCGGTGCTCTGCATCGTCGCCCAGGCCCACAAGGACTACCCGGACGCGCGGGCCGCGGCGAAGGTGATCGAGACGATCAACCCGCTCGTGCCGATGCTCGTGATCGACACGAAGCCGCTCCGCGAGAAGGCGCGTCAGATCGAGACCCAGGTCCGCAAGAACCTAGCCCAGCAGCAGGAGTCGATGGCGCAGATGCGCCCGGCCGAGGCTCCGGGGCCGGGTGAGATGTATCGCTGACACCGCGCCCCGGCCGATCGTCGGGTTGCTCAACCCCCCGCCGTACTCGCTCCGGGGGTTCCGCACGAGCGACGTTCCGGCTATCTCGGAGATCGTGGCGGACGCGCTCCACGAGCACTACGATTCCTCGCTCTACCTCTCGCTCAGCGAGCAGTGGCCCGACGGGTTCCTGGTCGCGGTCGACGTCGCGAACCGGCCCGTGGGGTTCCTCCTCGGCGTCTCCCAGATCGCTGGGGAGGCGCGCGTGCTCATGTTCGCGGTCGACCGCCGTCACCGGTCGGGCGGGGTCGGGAGCCGGCTCATGGACACGTTCCTCGAGCGTTGCCGGGTCCGCGGGCTCCACCGCGTGACGCTCGAGGTCCGCGTGAGCAACGCGACCGCGATCCGGTTCTATTCGAGATACCAGTTCTCGGTGACCGACCTCCTGCGGGGCTACTACTCCGACGGCGAGAACGGCTACCAGATGTCCCGCGACGTCGGCTAGGCTCGATCGGGCGCTCACCGGGCGGCGCGGATCGGCAGGCTATTGGGCCGGCGGAGCGGGAGCCCGGGGCACTTCCGGCGACCGCCGCCGCGACGGCAAGTACCAGTAGACGAAGAATGCGAGGATCGCCCCGTAGAGGGTCACGCCCCCGACGATGGCGATGATCACGTTCGTCCAGACCTGCGGCGTGCCCGCGTCCTGCCAGTAGCCGAGCAGTCCGGAGAGGGCGACTGTGAACGCGAGGCTCGAGGCCACCTGGAACCACGTCGGGCGGCGGCGGTAGAACGCGACCGAGATCAGTCCCGGGAGGATCATCCCGTGTCCGGGACCGCCGGTCCCGCTCTTCTACCCTCTCGCGATTCTCGGATATCGGGCGGCGGCTCCCCGACGCGAGGTAAGGGTTCCACCACCGTCGAAGCCGCGGTTCAGCCCAGCCGCGTCCCGTTGGCCCGTGGCGACGGCGCGTCCGACGCGGCGTCTGTTCCCCCCGAGGTTCCGACGAGATAGTCCCATCCGGTCTCCCCGCAGAGCGGGCATTTGAGGTAGTAGGAGCGGACGATCCGCGGACCGAGCATGTAGATCGCCGGTCGGTGGAACGTCTGCCCGCACGAGGAGCAGCGGAACACGAGTCGACCGGTTCCGGAGGTACGGTCCGCGGCGGAGAGCCCGGGCTCGTCCTTCGGCTGGTATCGGGACGTCATCCAGAAGGGGACGCGGTACCGGATCAGCATGGCCAAGGTTACCGCAACGATCGCGACAGTCGCGAGGAGGCCGACCAGGGGGGGCGACAACGGCGCCGGCCACTCGCCGGCGGCTCCAAGCAAGATCGATGTCCACGCAAGCGGGATGATCCAGCTCGTCGCAAGGCCCACGGTCGCAAGGACCGGCCCGAGGCTACCGCCGTAGTGGTGCCGAAGGACCGGCGAGCGGCCAATCACGAAGCTCATCGCGGACATCACCGCCGTGACCAGCCCTTCGAGTGCGAGGCCGAGTTCGGTGAACAGACCCGGTGGGAGGTACGAGTTCGGCTGACCTCCCGCGCTGTAGTGACTGGGAATCTGGGCGGGCAGCCGGGCGCTCGCCGTCGTGAAGACGGCCGCCATCAGGCACACACCGGCCACGCCGCTCGCGACGACGACGACCCACCACCGACTCGGGCCGTCCTCGCCGACGGGCTGGATCGGGACGGCCGAGGGTCCCGCCGGCTGCATCGTTTCGTACCTAGGCGCTCCGGGCGGCCGCGCTCGGTCGAGGTCTCGACTCCGTCGTTGGCGGGGTCACGTCGAGCTCTCGGCGCGCCCACATCGCCATCTCCCGCGCTTCGGGGGCCATCGCCCGACCGGCTGGGGTGAGCTCGTAGTACTTTCGCACGGGACCCCGGCTCTGGGTCCCGTGGAACGAGCGTACGAGACCGCGCGTGCGAAGCCGAGCGAGCGCCGGATAGAGAACCGACGGGTTCACGCGAAACCCGGTGCCGTGCAGCTTGCGGAGCCGTTCGAGAAGCTCGTAGCCGTACGTCGGCCCCTCGGCGAGCGCCTCGAGGATCCACACCGGCAGGACGCCGTGCCGCAGGTCACGCCGCAACTGCTCGAGGAACGACCGGGACGACCGCACGCGGACTCTATTTCGTGGTAGGATATAGATTCTGCTCCGAGGGCATCGCTACTCCTCGCCATCCTGGGAGGGACGCCTTCGACTCCATCGCCCCCGGCTGACACGCCGGAGCGACGCACCGCCACTGATATCTCCCGAAGCTCCTCCGACGGCCGACTCCATGTCGATCGGCTGGCCGACGGCGCGCGAACTGATGACGCCGCAGCCGGTCACGATCCCCCACGACGCCCCGCTCTCGCGTGCGCTCGGGGTGATGCGGAGCAAGGCGTTCCACGAGATTCCGGTACTCAAGCGGAAGCGCCTGGCCGGTCTCATCACCTTCGAATCGATTGCGCGCCGGACCAACCTCCCGCTCACGACCAAGGTCGAGCACCTGATCGTCCTCGCCCCCGTCGTCACGGTCGACACCTCGTATCCGGAGCTCTCCGAGCAGCTGCTCGCCGCCGGGCTCCGCGCTGCGCCCGTCGTCGGTCGGCGCGGAGAGCTCGTCGGCATCGTTTCGCGCACGGACCTCGTCCGTGCGGTTCCGGGCCTCCCGTCGATCGCGACCCGTCGCGTCCGGGACATCATGAGCCCCCCCGGACTCCTGGTCCGGGAGACGCAGCCGGTCGGCTCGCTGTTCGGCCACATCCGGCTGCTCGAAGAGCACCCGCTCCCTGTGATCGACCGCCGGGGCGAGCTCGTTGGGGCGGTCGGCGTCGCCGACCTGGGCCGGGTCCTATGGAAGCCGATCGCGCCCGGGAAGCGGGACATGAAGGGGCGCGGGAGCGCGTTCCAAATCGAGGTCCGTACGATCATGCGGAGCCCCCCGCTCTCGGTGGCGCCCGACGCGACCGCCGGGGAGGCGGCGGCGCTGATGAGCCGGGAGCGGGTGAGCAGCGTTTTCGTCCAGGAGCACGACCGGCCCGTGGGCGTCGTGAGCCAGGGCGACCTGATCAGCCTCGCGGTCGGCGGCGCGGAGCCCCCGGGCGGCTCGAAGCTCGGCGACGTCTACGTCCAGGTCCACGGACTGAGGGGCTCGAGCGACCCCGCGGTCCTCACCGAGATCGACCGGGTCGTCGCGAAGGGGCTGCGGCACATCTCGCGCCACGCCCGCCCGCTCCTGCTGAGCCTCCACATCACCCCGCACGCGACCCACCGCGCGGGCGACGCGACCGTCCATGCGCGGCTCAACACCGACCGCGGGAGCTTCTTCGCGACGCACACCGGATGGAACTTCTACGCCGGGATCTCGGACGTTTTGGACGAGCTCTCGGAGCAGACGCGGCGGCTCCGCGACGAGGGGGTCCGCCGACGGCGCCGGTCGGTGCCCGCGCCTCCCCCGGAGGAGATGCCCGGGGACCCGGAGCTCGAAGCGCGGATCCGCTCAGCGACGGGAGCCGACCTGGACTGAGCGGACGACGGGGGATCGTCGATGTTGGGCGGAGGTCCGCGGAACAACCGCCAGATGCAGATGATGATGCGTCAACTCGGGCTCAAGACCGAGCCCGTCGAGCACGTCGATGAGGTGATCATCCGCACGCGCGACCAGGAGCACGTCTTCCGGTCCCCGGAGGTCACGATCCTGACGGTCCGTGGGGTACGGACGTACCAGGTGGTCGGCGACGCCGAGGTCCGGCCGCGAACCGGCGAGCCTCCGGCCGCGGTCGGACCCCCAACGGCGGCGCCCGCGGCACCGAGCGGCCCTCCCCCCGAGGACATCGAACTCGTCATGGAACAGACCGGGGTCGAGCACGACGAAGCGGTCGCGGCGCTCGAAGAGACCCAAGGGCAGCCCGCGGAAGCGATCCTCCGTATCCTCTCCCGGCGAGGTACCGGGAGTGGCTGACGCGGACGTCGTCGATCAGGAGTGCGTCGAAGGGTACCTCTTTGTCGACCGCCCGAGGCGCTACCTCGTGCTCCGGCGCCGTCCGGATCGCGACCGCATCTGGGTGCCGGTGAGCGGCAAGGTCGAAGCGTCGGACCGGGACTTTCCGGCGGCCGTCCGAAGGGAGATCGCGGAGGAGACCGGATTCGCCGAACTCGACGGTCTCATCGACCTGGACTGGAGCTACGCGTTCGAGGGCCCCGGCGGCGGCCGGTGGCGCTTGCACGCGTTCGGCGCGGAGGTGCCTACGGCCGAGGCGCCAAAGCTGAGCCGAGAGCACGAGCAGTTCGCCTGGCTCGCGTTCGACGATGCGCTGGAGCGCCTCCATTACGCGGACAACCGCGAGGCGCTCCGACGGTTGGAATCGTGGCTCGTGCCTTCGATGCCCGCGCACTAGCCCGGATGAGCGCGCATCGCGCCCACCGCAGGGGCCCGGCCGCGCTCGATACCGGGGGCGCGAGCACGTAATATCGCCCGTACCCGTCGGCCGCGCCGGTGGGTTCGATGGTCCACGTCAAGGATGAGGGCAGCGTCTTCGAAGCGCCGGTCGACGTCGTCTGGAAGTACCTCCAGTCGGAGATCGACCACGGCGCCGCGCATAAGGGGCGGCGGAACTTCGCCCGCAAGGAGCTCGGGCCGGGCATGCTCGAGCTGTCGTGGGAGCAGGAGACGGACGGCAAGTGGGTGAAGAGCGCGAATCGCCTCACCTTCCTACCGCCGGTCGGCTTCAGCGTCGAGCCGCTCGAGGGACCGCTGGCGGGCTCCAAGTTCTACAACTTCTACACCCCGAAGGGCAACCACACCGAGGTCACCGTGGTCGGGGAGTACACCTCGAAGGTGATCCCGGCCGCTCAACTGCACCAGGCCGTCATGGCGAACAACGAGAAGGTCTTCAAGGAAGATTCCGAGGGCCTCCGCGCGTTCGCGGCGAAGAAGTAGGCCTCGCCTGCTCGGCTTCGGGCGGCCCGCGCCGCCGCCCCGGGGGGTTCCCGACTCCAAGGCCACGCGGGCGCGAGGCCGAGCACCCGCGCGCATCGAAGTGGCGGGGACGCCGTGGGGGACGTCCGTACGGGCGCGCGATGGCGCCGTGGCGGCCGCGTCGGCGAGCAGTCCGTCGAATGCCTCCGGGTAGGAGTGGGTTCGGACCATGATGAAACCCGAGGCGTCGACGACCCAGGGAATCGAGGCTGCGAACCACGCTTGGACGTGGCTCCATCGCCGACCGCAAGTGCCCGCGGCGCCGCCCCGGGTTCCACACACACCCACCGGGGCGGCGACTCCGCTGCCGAGCTCCCCCGAATCCGAAGCGGAGATCCGAGAGATCCTAGGCGACTAGCGGACCCGTTCCTCAACGGGGCACCGAGGCTCGCCCGCGAACGCTATCGGCGACCGAAGCCGGACCTGGCGGATGTGGGTTCGGTGATGCCGGTCCCCTCGGTGCGCTCGAGCCCCACCCGCGACGCGGGGGAGGAACTCCGAACCTACGCCGAGGTCTCTGCGGCCCTATTCGATTCCCTGAAGAAGGCCGGGTACCGCAAGATTGTCCTCCAGGTTCCCGCCGGCCTCGTGCGCAACGCGCACGACCTCGCCGCGAGAATCCACCAGGAGACCGGCGCCCACGTCGTGGTCCTCGCCCGTGCGTGTTTCGGAGCGTGCGACCTGCCGATGCCGGACGAAGCCCCCGGGGCGGAAGCGGCGGTCGTGCTCGGGCACAGCCCGATCCCGAATGTGGCCGTGCCAATGCCGACCTACTTCGTGGAGATGCGCAGCTCCGCGGGGGACGTGGAACGACTTGCGGACCTCGCCGCCGGGTCCGAGCTTCCCCGGCGATTGGGGCTCGTCGCCTCGGTCCAGCACCTCGGACTCGTCGAGCCGTTCACCGAGGCCCTCGCTCGCCGAGGGTTCACGGTCGCGGTCGAGCGGGGCGACCTACGGCTGGCCCACGCCGCCCAGGCCCTTGGGTGCAACTACACGGGGGCGGAGGCGGTCGCGGGTCGCGTCGACGCCTTCCTCTTCCTCGGAACGGGGCGCTTTCACCCGATCGGACTCGCCTTCGCGGTCGACCGTCCGGTCCATGCACTCGACCCGGTGCGCGGGGAGCTGGAGCCCCCTGTCGACCGGGGCGCCCTCATCCGGAAACGACAGCTTCTCGTCGCGAGCTGCCGCGATGCGCAGCGTTGGGGCCTGCTCGTCTCGTCGTTCGTCGGCCAGGACCGAAGCGGGATGGCGCGCTCCCTCCAGCGACGCGCCGAGGCGCACGGCCGCACCGCCGAGATCCTGGTCTTCGGACGGCTGGACCCGAACGACCTCATCGGACGCGACCTCGACGCCTACGTCTGTACGGCGTGCCCCCGCATCGCACTCGACGACACCGATCTGTACCCGAAACCGGTCTTGACGGGCCCCGAGTTTCTCATGGCGCTCGGTGAGTTGCCTCTGGAACCGTACCGGTTCGACACCTATCATTGAGGGCCGGTCGGTGGTCGGAGCCGCTCGAGTTCTGGGACCGGTCCTGCTCGGGGCCGGGATCGGGCTCATCGTGCACGCAGTGCTGACCGGCCAAGCGAATCTCGCGTTGCTCGTGATCATCCCAGTGGTCACGGGGGTTTCCGCCGAGTTCTTCGGCGGTGCGCTGCTCCTCGTGCTGGGCGTGTTCTTCCTCCCACTCACGTTCATGGCGTCCTCGGGTGCTCCTCGGCCACCCCCGCCGGGGGACGACGGCCCGCGACGCGCGGGCACCGAGTCGGGCGGGCTGATCCTCGTCGGACCGGTCCCGATCTTCTTCGGCCGGTGGCGCGGAATTTCGGGAGCCCGTTACTGGGTGGCGGTGGCGGTCGGGACCGCCCTTCTCGGCATCGCCCTGCTGCTCTTCTTCGTACTCTGACCGGCGCGCCGGGCCTCTGCCAGGAAGTGCGCGAGAAGCCGCCGATCGGGTGCCAGCTCCGGATGGAACGTGAGTCCCCAGGCAAGCCCGTGGGCGGCGCCGACCACTTCCTCGCCCCGCCAGGCGATCGGGCGCGCGCCCGGACCCACCTCGAGGATCCGGGGGGCCCGGATGAAGACGCCGGGGAAGGCGGCGCCCGAGAGTCCCTCGACGCGGACGGGCGCTTCGAACGACTCGCGCTGCGCCCCGTAGTCGTTGCGGCGGACCAGGACATCGAGTACCCCGAGCGTCTTCGGGTCCCGGCCGCCCTCGCTTCGCTCGAGCCGCTGGGCGAGCAGGATGAGCCCCGCGCACGTGGCGAGGACCGGTAGTCCCGCCTTCAGCCGCTCCGCGAGCGGCTCGAACAGCCGGTTCCGCTCGAGCAACCCCGCGATCGTCGTGCTCTCTCCGCCCGGCATGAGGAGCGCCTCGACCCCTTCGAGGTCGCGCGGCCGACGGACGAGCACGACCTCCTCGTCGCGAGCGGCCTCGGCCGCCGCCCGGGCGTGCTCGGGGACGTCGCCCTGCAGGGCCAGGACGCCTACCTTCATGGGACCGCGCCCCGGCGCATCGCCTCGAGGAGCTCACGGGCGCGGTCGATACGGATCGCGTGCTCCGCGATCATCTGCTCGACGAGGCGGTCGACCTCGTCGGGCCGGGCGCCCGCGGTCGCCGCGATGTTCCGCGCGTGGAGTCCCATGTGTCCACGCTGGATCCCTTCGGTGGCGAGCGCACGCAGCGCCCCGAAGTTCTGGGCGAGGCCGACGGACGCGAGGACGCCGGCGAGCTCGCTGGCGTGCTTCACGCCGAGCAGCTTCACATTCGCCTTGGCGGTCGGGTGGACCGCCGTGGCGCCGCCGATCAGACCGACGGCGAGGGGAAGCTCGATCCGCCCGACGAGGTCGCCCGCGGCGTTCTTCGAATACTGGGTGAGCGGCTTCAGGACGCCCCCGTCGGTGGCGGTGTACGCGGAATAGGAGTGGGCACCGCTCTCGACGGCGCGGAAGTCGTTCCCGGTGGCGATGACGACCGCCGAGATGCCGTTCATGATCCCCTTGTTGTGGGTCGCGCAGCGGAACGGGTCCGCGGCCGCGAGAGCGTACGCGTCGAGGATCGCGTCGACGACCGCCGGTCCCTCGGCGTTCTCGGTGGCCAGCGCGGCCGCGGGGAACGTCGCCGTCGCGCGCGCGAGCCGGTGGATCGCGAGGTTCGAGATGATCCGGAGAACGTAGCGGCCCCCCGCGAGCTGCGCGAGCTCGGGCGCGAGCGCCTCGCACATGGTGTTCACGGCGTTCATGCCGCCCGCGTCCCGAGCATCGACCAGCAGGTGGACAACGACCATCGTACCCCGGGCCGACGGGACGACGCGCACCTCGAGGTCGCGAGCGCCGCCGCCGAACTTCACGAGCATCGGGTCCTTCGAATTCGCCTTCGCAAGGAGCGCCGTCTTCTGCTCGAGGATGCGAGCGCGGGCGGCCTCGGGGTCCGCCACGTCGACGAGCTGCACCTGCCCGATCATCACCGGCTCGGTCGTCTCCGTGGTGAAGCCTCCCGCGCCGCGCGCGACCTTGGCGGAGTTCGAGGCGGCCGCGACAACGCTGGGTTCCTCGAGTGCCATCGGCACCAGGTAGTCGGTCCCGTCGATCCGGAAATTGGTCGCAATCCCGAGTGGCAGGGGAAAAACGCCGACGACGTTCTCGATCATCCGCTCGAGAATCCCTCGGTCCACGCCGGGGGGGAACTCGAAAGCGCGGACGTCCGCCTCGGTAAGACCCCCCCACTCCTGGACGATCTTCCGGCGGTCCTCGACCGAACGTCGGTAGAACCCGGAGAGGTCGCTCGACCGTTCGGTCACTTCGGCCCCTCCTCGGTCGCCGCACGGGGCGCACCCTTCGGGGCCTCTCCCAGCCCGGAAGGCGGCGGCGGTGTCTTTGCCTTTCGAGCGACGATCACCTTCGCGGGCCGCAAGAGACCGGCGCGGGAACGGTATCCCTGCTGAACGACCTCGGCGATTGTCCCGTCCGGTCGCTCGGAGGTCGCGGGCGCCTCCCCGACGGCCTCGTGCTCTTCGGGCCGGAAGGGAAGTCCCGGCCGCGCAAGGGGTTCAATCCCTTCGCCCTCGAGGAAGCTGTTCCAGTCCGACTGGAGCATCTCCAAGCCCCGACGGATCGGGTCCCGTCGGCCGAGGAACTTCTCGGCGGCGGTCGACGCTTCCTGGGTGGTCTCAAAGATCGGCAGGATCGCTTGGAGGAGGCGGCCCTCGGCCCGCTGACGCGCCAACTCCCGGTCGCGGTCGCCGCGTTTGCGGAAATTCTCGAAATCGGCCAGGAGGTACTTGAACCGGGTCTCCCAGTCCGGTTCGGTGGCTTTCGTCGCACCGACGGGCGGCGAGCCCGGCTTCTCCTCCGCGACCACGGCCTCCTCCGGGGCTTCGTCGGGCATCGGAATCGGTGCGACGACCGGGGCGGCTTATTTGGACTTTCGCCGGGGAAGGGGCCCTATCGGGGAGGGGCTCGGGGCGCGGGGTCGGTTCGGAGCGGCCCAGCGCGGGACCATGAGCTCCGCCTCTGACCCAGACCGCACGGGTCGTTCGGGCCAGCCAGTCCCCCTTATCTCGTCGCCGCGAGGGGACGTTCGTGGCGTCCGTGATGCTCGGATAGGAGTCGCGGGGGTAGCGTTCGAGTTGGCGAGCCAGAAGAGGCGCGTCGCCCCACTCGGGGCGGGCGCCGTGACCGCGATCAACGCCTAGCGGATTCGGGCGTCGCCGTCCGCCGGCGCCGACCACGGCGGAGGGCGCCCATGGAATCCCCTATCTCACGCCGGCTGCAACGCCGATGTGATGAGGAAGACCACCAGCGCCGTCCCGAGTCCGATCAGGAGCACCTCGATCGCACCCCACAAACGGTTGGTTCCTGCGTAGTGCGCCTGGAGCGTTCCGACCGTCACGAATTCGAGCCCCCCGACGGCGAGTGAAAGGGTGAGCGCGCGAAGCATCGGAAAGCCGGCGAAGAGGAACGGCAGTGCCGGCAACGCGCCTCCCACGAGGTACATGAAGCCGATGATCGCACCGTGACGGAGCGGTTCGTGTTGCTCCCCCTCGACGAGGTGCAGTTCGTCCCGCATGATCCGGTCGACCCACCGCGCCGTGTTGGCGGTCACGCGCGCCGTCAGGAGCTCGGCCTCGGCCTGGGGGAATCCCTGAGCCTCGAAACTCGTCAGAAGTTCGGCGCGCGCCGCGGCCGGCTGCTGCTCGATCGACCGGAGCTCTCGCGCGCGCTCCCGGCGGATCAACGCCTGACGGGCCCGGGCCGAGAGGACGGCCCCGACGAACATGGACACCGCTCCCGCGAACGCCGCGGCGATCACCGTCAGGAAGACGTCGTACGTGGACGGCGGCCGCACCACGGCCGCCACGCTGACCGCGATTGCCAGCGAGGTCACGACGCCGTCGAGGACGCCGAAGACGGTGTCCTCGAGCTGCTCGACCCGTTCCACGGCCGCCTTCTCGCCGGGCAGCGCGGCCGCGGGTGCCGGGAGACCATCCAGCCCGGAAACGGGGGACGATGTGGAGGTCACTACGCGGGGCACGGGGCCCCCTCGATAACGTCCGCGAACGGTCCGGCCAGGGCGTCCCCAAGGGTCCGGCATCGACCGATTTTCGGTCCGATCCGGAGAGGTTCCGGACCCCCGGTACCGCCTCGGGACGGGGGACGAATTTCGCCTTCGCGCCAAGTCTTATAACGCCACTTCGGCTCGTATTTTCTGACGGTAAACAGGCGGTCTGCTCGATGGCTCAAGAGGCACTCAGAACGGGCGTCTACGACGCCAGTTCGATCCAGGTCCTGGAGGGCCTGTCGGCGGTCCGCAAACGACCCGGGATGTATATCGGGTCGACCGACGGGCGGGGCCTCCACCAGCTGATCTACGAGGTGGTCGACAACTCGATCGACGAGGTGCTCGCGGGCGCCTGCACGGAGATCTCGGTCACGCTGCACGCCGACGGAACGTGCACCGTTACCGACAACGGTCGCGGGATCCCCGTCGAAGAGCACCCCCGCTACCACAAGCCGACGCTCGAGATCGTGATGACGATCCTCCACGCCGGCTCGAAGTTCGACCGGAACACGTACAAGGTTTCGGGCGGGCTGCACGGGGTCGGACTCCACGTCGTGAACGCGCTCAGCGAATGGTTCGAGGTGCGCGTCCGCCGCGACGGGAAGCTCTACTTCCAACGGTACGAGCGCGGCAACCCCGTCGCGCCGATCTCCGTCCTCGGGGACGGGGAGGGGACCGGCACCGAGCAGCGGTTCAAACCGGACCCGACGGTCTTCGAGACGACCGTCTTCGACCACGCCACGGTCGAGCGGCGGCTCAAGGAGCTGTCGTTCCTGAACCCCCAGGTCACGATCCACTTCGCGGACGAGCGCGATGGGAGCACGGTCGATTTCCACCACGCCGGCGGCATCGCGGAGTTCGTCTCCGACATCAACGCGTCCACGAACGTCCTGTTCCCGAAGCCGATCTACCTGCACGCGAAGAAGGACACGACCGATATCGAGGTCGCGCTCCAGTACAACGACGGGTACAACGAGACGACGCTCCCGTTCGTGAACAACATCCACACCGCAGACGGCGGGACGCACGTCGTCGGCCTCCGCGCTGCGCTCACGCGGACGTTCAACGACTACGCGCGGAAGCGGGGGTTCGTGAAGGGCGACCGCGAGGGGCTCACGGGCGAGGACGTCCGCGAGGGGCTTGCCTGCGTCCTCTCCGTGAAGGTCCTCGAGCCGCAGTTCGAGGGCCAGACGAAGGCGCGCCTGGGGAACTCCGAGGTGAAGGGCCAGGTCGAGAGCGTCGTCAACGACAAGCTCGCGGAGTTCCTCGAGGAGACGCCGTCGGTCGCGCAGGCGCTCATCGTCAAGGCGGTCCAGGCGTCCCAGGCGCGCGAAGCGGCCCGGAAGGCGCGCGAGCTCACGCGACGGAAAGGGCTCCTCGAGGGCGGGGGGCTACCGGGGAAGCTCGCCGACTGCCACTCGCGCGACCCGGCCGAGTGCGAACTGTTCATTGTCGAGGGAGATTCGGCCGGCGGGACCGCGAAGCAGGGTCGCGACCGGGAGTTCCAGGCGATCCTGCCGCTCCGCGGGAAGATCCTCAACGTCGAGAAGTCGCGCCTCGACAAAATGCTGCAGAACGAACAGATCCGCAACCTGATCACGGCGATCGGGATCGGGATCGGGGACGAGCTCGACCTCTCGCGCCTCCGCTACCACAAGATCATCCTGATGACGGACGCCGACGTCGACGGCTCGCACATCCGGACGCTCCTGCTCACGCTGTTCTACCGGAAGATGGCGGCGCTGATCACCGAGGGCCACGTCTACATCGCGCAGGCGCCGCTCTACCGGCTCCAGCGCGGCCAGCGGATCGAGTACGCCTACGCGGACGAGGAGCGCGACCAGAAGCTCCGCGAGATGGGCGGCAAGGGGATCACGATCTCGCGGTACAAGGGGCTCGGCGAGATGAACGCCGACCAGCTCCACGACACGACGATGGCGCTCGGCCACCGCTCGCTCCTCCGCGTGACGGTCGAGGACGCGGCCAAGGCGAACGACCTGTTCACCATCCTGATGGGCGAGGCCGTCGAGCCGCGCCGGCTCTACATCCAGGAGCACGCCGTCGAGGTCACGAACCTCGACATCTAGCGGCCCGAGGAGCGGCGACGACACCCTCGACCCCGCTCGCAGAGGCGCTGGCCTCGCTCGGCCGCTCGGACCGCGACGCCCCGCGCCACCCTGTGCTGCGCGGGAAGAGCGGCACCCTGGTCGTGGTCGGGCTCCCCGGGGCGGGGACGGACGTCGAATGGGCCGGCGTACTCGTCGCCCCCGACGCGGTCCAGTTCGTCGGCGGGGCTCCTCCGTTCGAAGGGGGACCAGCGGGCGGGCTGGCCGGCGTTTCCGCCCGCCTCTACGAGCTGTTCCTCTTCGCCGCGCATCGATACCTGGAGCTCGCCGAGGAGGTCGATGAGCGCCTCGCCGAGACGCAGCGCCGGGGCCGGACGGTGCCGCTCGCGCACGTCTGGGCGATGCAGCGGGAGACCGCCTTCCTCCGAGCGCACATCGGGCGCGCGCTCGTCGCGCTTGTCGAGTGTGAGGGGCCCCTCGCCGCCGCCTTCCCCGGGTTCGCGGACGCCGCGGACCCGCTCGAGGGAGAGCTCGAGCGGGCGCGGTCGAGCGCCCAGAACGTGCAGCAGTCCCTGAGCGACCTCATCCTGCTCCGCAACGCGGAGGAGTCGAACCGGATCGCGGACGCCGCGAACGAGCTTTCGCGGACGTCCAACCGCATCGCGGCGCTCGCGAACATCTCGAACATCCGGATGCTCGGGCTCACCTACATCGCCCTCATCCTCGGGCTCGTGAGCGCCGTGGTGCTGATCCCGAACACCGCCGCGACGATCCTCGGGATGCCGAGCGCGGGATGGGTCCCGGGAATCTGGGTCGACCTCCTGCTGGTCGCCCTCGCGGTCGTCCCGCTCTACCTCGTGTTCTCCCGGCCGTGGGTGGTGCGACTCCTCCGCGGTTTCCGGGAGTACGAGGCGCGCGCGAGCGAGGGGATCACGGATCTGCCGGAGCTCCCGGCGCAGTCGGAGCGGCCGCGAACGTAGGGGCGTGCGCCGTCGGGGCGCGTCGGAACGCCCGGAATTGTGGCCAGAGCACCGCCAGAATCCCGATCCCGACGAGGCCGAACCCGCCCAGCTCGTAGGTGAAGGCGACGCCGTAGGCGGCCGTGATCACCCCGCCGATGAGCAGCGCCGCAGGGATGGAGGCGAACGAGCCGACCTGGTCGATGCTGAGGACCCGGGCGAGGAGCTCGTTCGGGACGAGCGTCGGGACCGTCGCGTAGTAGACGGTGTTGATGAGCCCGACCGAGACGCCGAGGCCGAAGAACAGGACCAGCACCGGGAGCTCGAACGGGATCGCCACCAGTCCCAGAGTGAACAGGCCGGACACCAGCGCGACGACCGCGATGAAGAGGCCCGCGTACGGTCCCGGGCGCAGCCGGGCCACCGCGAGGGCGCCGAGGGCGCCGCCCGCGGAGAACGCGGCGACCAGGTAGCCGTAGACGGCCGCCTGGCCGGGGAAGTAAGTGCCGGCGTAGACGACCTCGAAGGCGAACGCCAGCGAGGCGAGGAAGTTGGCCGGGAGGGAGGCGATCGTGACCGCGAGTACCGGTCGGTTCGAGCGGAGGTAGCGGAAGCCCTCCGCGAGCTCGTCCCTCCAGGAGTCGCGGACGCCGCTGGGGGTCGTGGCCCGGGCGGGGCGACCGAGCTCCGCCGCGATCTGAACGAGCAGGATCGCCGACAGCCCGTACGTCGCCGCGTTGACGCCGAGCCCGAGGAGGGCCCCGGCGTAGGCGACGGTCAGCCCGCCGACCGCCCCCCCGACCGTGTACCCGACCCCGTTGAGGGTGTTGAGCAGGGCGTTCGCCGGCTCGAGTGCCCCCTCCCCGACGAGCCGGGGCATGAGCGCCCGCGCGGCGGGCGTGAACAGAGCCCCGAACGCGTTGACGGCGACGAACACGCCGAGGACGATCGGGAAGGAGAATCCCACGGCCGCCAGGACGAGGACGAGGATCGCGATGCTGCCGGCCCGCACGAGGTCGCACAGCACAATGAGGCGCCGACGGTTGTAGCGGTCGGCGAGAACCCCGGCGAGGAAGCCCAGCACGATCCCGGGTACGAATCCCGTCAGCCCGAGCAGGGCGATGTCGATCGGGCTGTGGGTCTCCTGGTAGACCAGCCAGCTGACGGCGACGATCGAGACGGAACCGCCGAACGCGGCGGCCGTGTCGCTCCCGAGGAAGCGGAGGAACCGCGGGTTGCGGGCGACCTCCGCGAGCCCGGGGGTGGCGGTCGAGCCCGGCGCCGACATCGGAGGTCGCGAGTGCGCGCCCGAGATGACCCCTCGGTCGACTGACGCGGGGCGTGCAGGCCTTCGCCGTCCCGTCGCTCGACGGGATTCGGACTAACCTCTTAGCAGGCCCCTCTTCGCTCGAGCCGTGGCCGAGCCCGCCGCCCACGCCCCCCTCGTCATCCGAGACGCGCTCATCGTCACTCAGGACGACCGGCGCCGCGTCGTCCGGGGGGACGTCCGGGTCGACGCCGGGCGGTTCACGACGGTCGGTGGCCGCGCGGACGGCGAAGGCGCCGAGGAGATCGACGGCCACGACCTCGCGGTCGTTCCCGGATTCATCAACGCGCACACCCACGTCGCGATGGCGCCGCTGCGCGGGATCGCGGACGACCGCGAGCTCGCGGGGTTCCTCGAGACGCTATTCGCGGTCGACGGCAAGCGGACGGAGGAGGACCTCGAGGGCGGCGCGGCGGCGGGCGTCGCCGAGATGCTCCTCGGCGGGACGACGACGTTCCTGGACCTGTACTACGGGCAGGACGCCGTGGCGCGCGCGAGCGAGCGGCTCGGAGTACGGGCCTATCTCGGCTGGGCGGTCCTCGACCCGGAGTTCACGACACAGACGGGCGTTCCCTTACAGAACGCCCGCGGATTCATCGAGCGGTGGAAGGGCCATGCGCGGATCGTCCCGCTCGTCGCTCCCCAGGGCGTCTACGTCTGTGGCGAGGCGACGTGGTTGGGCGCGCGGGCTCTCGCCGACGAGCAGCAGACGCTCTGCCACTACCATCTCGCCGAGACCCGCAAGGAGGTCTACGAGCACGAGGCGAAGACCGGGGAGCGTCCCGCCGCGTGGCTCGACAAGATCGGCTTTCTCGGGCCTCGCCAGGTCGCGGCCCACGGGGTGTGGCTCACCGGCCACGAGATCGGCCGCCTCGCGGCGCAGGGTGTGGCCGTCGCCCACTGTCCCAGCTCGAACCTCAAGCTCGCCGTCGGCGGGGTCGCCCCGATCGTCGAGCTCCGCGAGGCGGGGGCGACCGTCGGCCTCGGAACCGACAGCGTCGCGAGCAACAACGGCCTTTCGATGCTCCGCGAGATGCACCTGGCCGGACTCCTGCAGAAGCACCATCGGTGGGACGCGACGGCGCTCACCGCCTCCGAGCTCCTCGACCTGGCCACCCGGGAGGGGGCGAAGCTCCTGGGGCGCGGGGGCGACCTGGGGTCGATCGAGCCCGGGAAGGTCGCCGACTTCCTGCTCGTGAACCTCGCGCACCCGTCGGTGCAGCCCGCGCGACCGGAGGCGATCATCTCCCACCTCGCGTATTCGGCCCAGGACGAGGCCGTGGAGTCGGTGTTCGTCGATGGCGAGTGCGTCGTACACCACCGGACTCTCGTCCGCGGCTCGTGGCCGATGATCCGAAAGGCCGCCGAGGCCGCGGCCGAGTCGCTCTGGTCGAGCCGCAAGCGCTGACCTGCGGACATATCCGACGACGGCACCGGGGGTCGGGACCGTACCGGCGCGCCCCGTTTCCGCGCGGGGGGGAATGGCAGAGTTGGATTATCTTCCAATGCCCCTGGGCCACTCACGAATGAAGACCACGATCATCCGCCAGTGGGTCTCACTCCCCGGCACGCCCCAGCAGGTCTACCGTGCGCTCATGACGACGAAAGGTCACGAGGCGTTCACCGGCGCGCCCGCCAAGATCAGCGGCCGCGTCGGCGGGAAGTTCACGGCGTGGGGTGGCTACATCCACGGGGTCAACGTCGAGCTCGTCCCCGGGAAGCGGATCGTCCAGAAGTGGCGGCCGAGCGAGGAAACGTGGCCGGACGACTACTACTCGACCGTTCGATTCACGTTCGCGAAAACCCCGCGCGGCACCCGCGTCGCGTTCACCCACTCCGGAGTCGTAGCCGCCCACGCGAAGCATCTCGCGAGCGGTTGGCACGAGAGCTACTGGGAGCCGCTCCGGCGGTACCTCTCGAAAGGCGCCGCGGACTGAGCGCTTCCCGACGGTTCGACAGGCTCGGCGCCCGCGGGGCGGAGCCTACCCGTCGTCGGTCCCAGCCAATCGGCGGAGGATCGCCGCCTCCACCGCGCCGTGCTCTTCGGTGACGCCGAGTTCGCCGAGCGACGCGACCGACCGCTCCAGCTCGGCCTCCGGGAGACGAAACAGGCGGCCGAGCTGCGCTCGGTCGACCGACCGAAGGATGATGCCGTGATGGAGGAGGGCCCGCCCCGTGAGGTGCTGGGCCGCGCCGCCGATCACCCGACCCCCCGTAGAAAGCGCGAACCCCCGGAACCCGAGCAGGCAGTACTCGTCGGAGATCGCGGGAGAGTTCGTCCACGCGGCATCGACCCCGTGCTTTTCGAGGGCCTGCGTCACTCCGCGTCCCAGGTCGGCGTAGGCGTGAAGACCTCGCGAGAGCGGGGCCCGCGGATCCCGAGGGATCACGATCGACCAGAGGATGTCGCCCGGACGCACCAGGACCACCGTGCCTCCGCTCCGCCGGTGAACCGTCGGAATCCCGTCCGCCACCGCCCGACGCAGGGATTCGGCATTCGAGGGAACTCCGACACCCGCCGATGCGACCGTATCGGAGGCGGTGCCGACGCGGGCGGAGGCGCGGGCCTCCGCCACGAGCGCCGCCTCGCGCTCTTGATGCTCGCGGGCCGGGCGATCGAGCGCGAGCTCGATGATCGGTGAGCTGGGCTCCGCCATCGAACCTCGGCCGCGCGGTCCGCCGCATGGTCGACCGGTCACATCAAGGATAAGCGCAGGCCCGGGCCTCGAGGCGCATGGCCGAACTCGACCGCTTCCGGCTGCACCCCGGGGACCCCGCCCCGGATTTCGACCTTCCCAACGTCGACGGCAAGCGCGTGAAGATGCACGACTACGACCGCGACCCGTTCCTCCTCGTCGTCTTCTGGTGCAACCATTGCCCGTACGTCCAGGCGTGGGAAGGGCGGATGCTCGAGCTCGCCCGTCGCTACCGATCGAAGGGCGTCGCCACCGTGCTCATCAATGCGAACGACCCGGTCGCCTACCCCGACGATCGACCGGAGCGGATGGTCGAGCGCGCGCGGTCGAAGTCGTACCCCGCCCCGTACCTCTGGGACGAGACCCAGTCGGTCGCCCATGCTTACGGCGCACTCGTCACGCCGCACCCGATGCTCTTCGACCGGGACCGTCGGCTCCTGTTCCAGGGGCGCATCGACGACAACAACGACCACCCCGACGCCGTGAAGCACCGATTCCTCGAGGCGGCGCTCGACGCGGCGATCGCCGGGAAACGTCCGGAGCCGACCGAGCGGTCGGTCCTGGGCTGCTCGGTGAAGTGGCGGGCGTAGCCCGAGGCCCCTACTTCGGGTGCGGACCCGCCGAGCGGATCGTCCGCACCCGCGCCCGGTACGCCTCGATGAGCGGCGCGTTCGGCGCCGAACCTTCTCGGTCGAGACGGGCCGCGATCGCCGCCTTGCCGGCAAGCGCTCGGGCGAGCTTTCCGCGCAGTCGTCGCGGGGCGCCCTGGATGTCGGGGTGCAGGAACAGGAGACCGTGGCGTGGCGGGGGCGCGCGGCCCCGAAGGTGCTCGAAGAACGCGCGCTCGGCACCGAGTACTTGGATCGTGCTGGACGGGAGGCGAGCAAGCCGGGCGAGCCCTCCGGCCTGAGCGATCAGGCGGGCGGCGAGCGCCGGGCCGAGCAGACCGCTCAGATTGGGGGCGAGACGGACGACCGACTCGGAGATGGCCGCGTCGAGCTCCTTGCGGCTTCGGCGAAGCTCGAGGAACCGGGCGGCGAGGAGGTGGCGGGCCGCGTCGAGGCCCCGGTCCGACGCGGGGCCTCCCGGCGCGGGAGGCGAGGTCTCGAGCGCTCGGTCGAAGGCGTCCACATCGCCGGGGTCGGGGAGGGGCGCGCCGTGGGCGCTCCAGCTCGCGAGCCGTTCCCGAAGGGTGTTCACCATGCCGTCCAGGTCACGGACCGCGCGCACCGCTTCGTCCATCTGCGCTGCCGGGTCGAACGACTCCGCCTGCTCCCGTTCGGCCGCGAGGATCAGGGCCTCACGGAACTCAGCGAGGGAGTGGCCGAAGGCGGCCGAGTCGAGGGCTTCGGTCGGCCCGGCTCGGTAGTCGATGCCGGGTCCCGCGAGCCGCCGGTCGCGCGTGAACTGCGCATCTCCCGGAGTGGCTTCGAGGAGCTCGCGCTCCTCAGGGGTCGCGGACCCGTTCCGTCGGGCGCGGATCCTCTCGGCCAGCGCCCCCCGATCGACGGGAGCCGGCCGGGCGGTATCGACCCGACCCTCCGTGCGGCGGAACGCGCCGAACCAGGTCGCGACCAGTTCGGATCTCTCGGATTCGGCCATCAGCCCCCCGCGTACAGCCCGCCGTTCACATGCACCGTCGCCCCGGTCACGTAGGAGGCGTTCGGAGAGACGAGGAAGGCGATCGCGTCCGCCACCTCTTCGGGCCGGCCGATCCGTCCGAGCGGGATCCCCCGTTCTCGGAGGGTGCGCCGCTCCGGCGGATCGCCGGCGAGGATCGCGGTGTCGATCGATCCGGGGGCGACGGCGTTCACGGCGATTCCCGGCGCGAGCTCCCGCGCGAGCGACCGGGTCAGGCCCAGCAGCGCCGCTTTCGCGGCGGCGTAGTGGGCGCCGTGTTCGGACCCCGTGTACGCGAGCACGCTCGCGACGAACACGATCCTCGCCCGCTCCGCTCCGCGGAGGCTCGGCAACAAGCGCCGCGTCAGCTCCGCCGGGCCCTGGACGTTGAGCCGAAGGCACCGCTCGAACTCCGCCCAGTCGACCTCCGCGAACGGTCGCCGGGGGTACTCCCCGGCGTTGTGGACGAGCGCGTCCAGGCTCGTCCCTTCGGCCTCCACGGCCCGGGCGACCCGATCGACCCCGGCCGGTTCACCCAGGTCGCCCCCGACGGCGAAGGCCGCTCCCCCGGACGATCGGATCTCCGCGACGAGCCCTTCGGCTTCGTCGCGGTGGCGATGGTAGTGGACGCCGACCTCGAACCCATCGCGAGCGAGGCGACGGGCCGTGGCCCGGCCGATTCCTTGCGAACCGCCGGTCACCAGGGCGCGCACGTGCGGCGGGACGGCGCCCACACCATAGGCTTGGTGCGCGCCACGACCTCCCGATGCGCGTTAAATATGGTGGCCCGGGAGGGGCCCCGGTGACCGAACCCGACGCGCCAATGTGGGTCCGCTACACCGTGATCGGGCCGGCGGCGTTGCTCACTCTCGACCATCCGCCGGTGAACGTGCTGAGCCGGGAGGTGCTCGACGCGCTCCGGGCCGCTCTCGACCGAGCCGAGGAGGACGCCCAGGTCCGCGTCGTGGTCATCGCGAGCGCCGCGGAGAAGGCGTTCGCGGCCGGGGCCAACATTCGAGAGATGGTGTCGCTCGACCCGAAGGGGGCTCGGGAACACGGCGCCCGCGGGCAGGCGGTCGCCCGACGGATCGAGGGGCTCTCGATCCCGGTGATCGCGGCCGTGCACGGAGCGTGCCTGGGGGGCGGATGCGAGATCGCCCTCGCCTGCGACGCGATCGTCGCGAGCCAGGATGCGACGTTCGGCCAGCCCGAGGTGAACCTGGGTGTGATGCCGGGATGGGGCGGTACCCAGCGCTTGCCCCGACGGATCGGCCCGTCGGCGGCGCGGTTGTGGATCTATTCCGGTCGCCCGTTCCTCGCGAGCGAGGCCCAGGCGCTGGGGCTCGTTGCGAAGGTTGTGCCCCGAGAGGAGTTGATGGCCGCGGCCCTCCTCCTCGCGAAGGAGTGGGCCGGCAAGCCCGCTGCCGCGCTCACGGCCGCGAAGCGCGCCCTCCAGGTCGCCGGCGACATGCCGCTCGACCGAGGCCTCACCGAGGAGCTTCGGATGTGGGCCGGGTTGTTCGGTACCCCGGACCAGAGGGAGGGAATGCGCGCCTTCCTCGACAAGCAGAGCTGGAAACCGGTCGCCCGGAAGGTGAGCCGGCGGACGAGCGGCTCGGGACGCGCGCGCCGCCGACGTTCCGCCGGGCGACAAGCGTAAGCAACCGAGAATGTCCCGCCGACGTTCCACGCCGCGG
This sequence comes from Thermoplasmata archaeon, assembly GCA_035656255.1. GTDB lineage: Archaea > Thermoplasmatota > Thermoplasmata > Lutacidiplasmatales > UBA184 > Lutacidiplasma. The sequence goes on along the minus strand of DASRSV010000011.1, from coordinate 32,664 downwards.
TGGCTCAGTAGGTAGAGCGGCTCCTTGGTAAGGAGCAGGTCGAGGGTTCAATTCCCTCCCGCGGCTTCGAACCGCCGGCACGGACCTCGGATCGTCCGGGGGTCACGGACCGGACCCAGAGCGTCGCTCGGTTTCGGTGGTCAACGGCCTGTCTCCGCGCTGTGCCGCCCGGATCTTCGCCCTGAGCTCAAGATCGGCACTCCCGTGATCGCCGGAGTCCGTCACCCACCGTCCCGCCACTCCCGCCCGAGGAACCGGGCGCTCTCTCCGCCCAGAACGCGGAGCGCCCGTCCGATGTTTCGCGCTCGCGCTGCGTCGGACTTGAGGGCTGCGAGGTAGCGCAGTAGTTCCTTCCGGCGGCTGCGAGTCAACCGCTCCCAATTGCGGCGCGCCGTCGGCCGGCGAAGCAGGCCCCGTTCGAGGGCGGGCGGCACGGGGTGTGCGGGTCCCTCGCGGTAGGTGGCATCGAATTCGGCCCAGACTTCGACGACGTCGCCGACCTTCGTTTCGGTCGCCGCCCGGACCTGGCCGTTGAGGTAGAGCCGGAAGGCTCCGTCGCCGATCGGCATCAGATTGACTCGCCATGCGCGAGCCCCACGTCCCTGCAACCGGAACCGGATCGGCATCGGTCGCCGCCAACGGGGGCGCAGCTCCCGGGCGGTCCGGGGTGGGACGCGAACGTACGGGTTCACGCCGAGAAGCTGGATTCGCCCCTGCCAGCGAGCCACCGAGGAAGGGCGCTTTCTCGAGTGCTTGGTGGTTGAGGGCGTCGACATCCGCGGCGACCGCCCCCGTGTGTCGCGCGACGCCGCTTCGAAGCTCAGGCCCTGGAGATCGCTTGTCTCTCGGCCCGCGTTGGACTTCGGCCGACGACGATCCATACCCCGTCGGGGTCGAGAACGTGGGCGCTCCAACCTTCGGTTCGCTCCGGTGTGTACTTGGTGGCCCTCGCACCGTGTTTTAGGAGTCGGCGATGCGTCCGCTCGAGCGCAGCGCGGCTCGCGACGCCGATCGTGAAATCGAGGTGGTCCAGGGCGTCGCCCGCCCGGTACGGCCCCCCGAACAGCGAACCTCGGGGGTACCAATTGAGCTCGAGCAGCCTCCGCGACTTGGGGTCTCGAAGCAGGACCCAGAGCCCTCCGCCCCAGACGCGCGTGTCGCCCCGCCGGACGACGCGAAGTCCGAGCGCCTCCGTGTAGAAACGAACCGATCGCGTGAGGTTCGTCACCCGTAGTCCGGGATAGTCCAGCCGCATCGCGACGGTCTACGGGACCGAGAGATGACGCCGTCGGTGCCGGTCGACGACCCGGACCGGGTCTCGGCGCTGCGCGTGCCCCACCGAGGGGATCTCAACCCGGGACGAACGGAAGCCCCGACGGTCCGATCGCCGGTCAGAGGTTGCGCGCGAAGGCAACGTCCTCGTTTTCGATGTCGCCGAGGACGCCCAGGATGATCCCGCGCTGGGGGATGATGAACGGGAGCACCTTGATCTTAAGCTCGCCACGGCTCGTGATCCGGGTTCCACCCGGTGCGGCCGCGTACCGGCTCTCGATGAACGAGCCGGGGGTCCAGGGTCCGTCCCCGTCCACGACCTCCCAGCGGAAGAACTCCGGAGCCCGGACCGTATACTTCCAGCTCGACCGGAGGTGCTTGCCCCGCGCATCGATCGTCCGATCGACGACCGTCTCGTCGCCGCTCTGGCGCACGGTCTTCTGCGATAGGATCAGCTTGTGGATCTGACCGATCCGCGCGTCGTCGAGGTGGATCCGGAGCAGCTGCCACAGTTTCTCGGGCGGGGCCGGGAAGACCTCCTCCTCTTCGTACTGAAGCACGCCGGGTGGCATCGTCGCGCCCCGTATAAACCGCGCCCGCCGCCCTATGGATCCCGGAGTCAGAGCTCGGCAGAGTCGTTCGATGCCCCGCGGAAGAGCCGGGAACTGCCCCCTGTTCGGGCGGCGTTCGAAGGAGCGGAGTTATCGCAACCTCGTCCGTCCCCCGCGCCCCGCTGTGCGAGCGCTCGAACCGAGGAGGTCGGATCCGCGCCCTTGGCGCCCGCCGCGGCGACGCCACCGGCTCCTGATGGCTCCGGTCGGGCTCGCCCTGCTGCTCGCGCTTTCCTTCACGGCGGCTCCTCCCCGAGTCCAAGCCCCAGCACCCCGGTCCCCCCTCCTCCTCGTGGATTCTCACGCCGTCCCCTTCGGAGCGGCCGCCGCTCGTACCTTCCATGTCGACGGGGTGCTCGAAGGGCGACCCAGAATCGGGGCGCCGATGGTCGCGCTCGCGGGCGCCGGTATCGTCGCCGAGAACCGGAGCTCGGGGTCTGCGGTCGCGTTCGCGACCACCACCGCCAACGGCGCCTGGTCGGTCAAGGTCCCTCCCGGACCGTACTACGTCTACTCGAACCGGACAAGCTCGAGCGGCTTCGTCTTCGGGGGCGACACCGCCGGGCTCACGGTGGGGCACGCCAACGTGACGGGGGTCACGTTGGTCGCCTACCCGTACGTCGGTTTCGGCAATCGGACCTTCGTCCTCCCGGCGTGGAACAACCTCACCGCGTACGCGTGGAACTGCAACGGCGCCACTCCGTGCGGGACGGGCCCCTCGACCCAGCAGCCGCTCTCGAGCTGGACGCAGGACGGCGTCTTCTACGTGAACGCGACCGACCGCCTCGTCTTCTACTCGTTCGCGAACCGGACCGTGACCGACATCGCGCAGTGGGTCCCGTTGCATGACAACTGGATGTCGTACGAGGGGGTCGAGAACACCGAGTGGATCACGCAGGACGGGACGTTCGTCTACGAGCTGGGCTGCCTCCATGTGTGTGGGTTCCGTACGACCCTGAGCTTCTACGCCGTGAACGTCTCCACGGGGAGGAGCTGGTTCCACAACTTCACGGGCGTCACGGCGGGGCGTACCTACTGGAACGGCCAGGTGAACATGGTCGGGGTCCGCGGGAACGATTCGACGGCGATGCTGCTCATCCAGAACGGTCGCGCCTTCGCTTGGAACCTCTGGAACGGGACGCAGTGGCGGCTCAAGATGCGCCTCCCGTACTTCGAGGCGAACAACGCCTACTGGGTCCCGGCGCTCGCTTCGTTCATCGACGTCGAGGCGCACGGGTCGTCCCAGGACCGGGTCGTGCAGTACCGCCTCAACCCAGCCGGCCAGATGACGAACGTCTCGTGGCTCCGGTACCACGGGGCCGGCGGGTACATCGTGAACGGCGTCGACGGCCTCGTCTTCAACGTCACGAGTCGCGAGATCCTCTTCACGAGCTCCGTGTCCTACATCCCGGAAAACCTGCTCACCGTGGCGGTCCGCGTCGGCCCGTCGGGCACGATGACGTCGGTCGCCGCGGCGTGGGGCGGAACGAACCTCTCCTTCTACCCGAACGCCTCGTCGTACGCGACCGTCTCCTCGGGGGAGCACCGGCCGATCCCGTACGCGCAGGGCCCGGTCGAGACGGTCCTTTCGGACGCCCGATTCAACAACCGGTCGTTCCTGGTCGAACCGACCGAGAACTTCTGGTACGACACCAACCAGAGCCCGTACAGCCGGGCCGCCTGCGGTCCGGCCTGCTACGCGCTCAACGTGGAAGCCGCCAGCCCCGCCGCGCTCGAGGGGGTCTTCTGGAACACCTCCTACCTCCTCACGCCGTTCAGCATCGACTGTCGCCACAACGGTTCGGCGTGTCCGATCCGCGGCTCGATGGCCCCGTTCGGGCCCGGCACCGTGCAGTGGCTCTGGCGGACGGGCGCGTCATCGCTCCCGTACCCCAGTACCGCGGCGATCGCGCAGCCGGTCGGACCGGGGGCGCCGCCCCTGCACGTGGCGCGGACGAACACGACGATGACGTTCGATTGGACTCCGCCTACGACGGGCCAGAACCCGATCGTGAACTACACCCTCCTCTGGGGGACGACGCGGGCCTACGGTCACTCCGTGAACCTCTACCCGGAGAACCGGAGCGTGACCCTGACCGGACTCGCCTCCCGCACGCGGTACTTCTACCGTTTCTACGCGACGAACCTCCACGGTCCCGGGACCGGGGTGACCCAGAGCATGCGCACACTGCATCCCGGCCCCCTCGGGGGCCACCCCGGCGGTCCACTCCGCACGATACCCGGAGGCGGCTGGTGGAGCTCGATCGACGCCCCGATCTGGCCGCGGTCCACACCCACCGGTGCCTCGGTGCCGCCGGCGGTGTACTCCTGGGCCGCTCGCGCTTTCTCCTCAGGCCCCCTCCGGACCCCGGTCGGGGGAGCGATCGCGCGCCCCGCCGATCCATCGCCGACGATTGCCGGGAGGCGATCGTGAGCAACCGCCGATCCAAGTCCCGGGGACGTGCACGGTCCCGGACCGAAGAGCCACCTGCCGAGAAGCCGCAGCGGCCGCCGCGCCCGTGGCTCATGCCCGTCATCCTCGCCGCCGCGATTGTGGCGGCCGGCGGTGGGGCCGCCGCTTACATCTACTGGCAGAACCAGCTCGCGGCGCAGCAGTCCGGGGACAACACGGTCTGCGGCACGAACGGGGTGGCATGCCCTCCCCCGCCGCCGATCCTGTCCGTAGGGGTCGCGATTCCGCACGGCGTGGGACCCACCCACTGGTACAACGCCTCGGTCAACGCGGCGAGCGGTGGGATCGAGCTGCAGAACGCCTCGTTCCGGTTCCTGACCGAGAGCGGGGGGGGCGTCGTTCCCGCCGGGAACTGGAGCCTTACGGTGGTCAACGGTACCGGCAACACCGTCGGCGCGTACTCCTTCACCGCTTCGAGCTGGACCCAAGGCGGTCCGTCGTTGTTCGATATCGGCCAGACGGTCTCGATCTACTCTGCGAACACGGCGCTGGACGGTGACACGATGCTCATCACCGTGACCAACGGACCGGCGTCCTCCGTCAACATCGCGTAGCGCCACCTCCAGGGGGTCGAGGTGGCGCGCGCCTCTGCGCCCGGGGAGGGTTTCTTCGGTCTACAGGGACGGTCGGCGGGGCCCGAGCATCGGGCCGGGAGGAGAGGACCCCCCGGCCTATGCCCGGCACCCTTCCCAGGAGGTGGCTCAGGTCGCGCCGGGGGGAGGTGGGCTCGGAGGCGGGGGAGCTGTACCGGCGAGCGGCGGGGACGGGGTCAGCGGCGGAGGGGGCGTGCGGCCGCGACGCATGCGCATCGCTACGAGCACGATCCCGACGACGACGAGCAGCGCGATCACGCCCAAGAGCACGTAGAGACCCGTCCCGGACGACAGCGAGAAAGTCGCCGGGGGCGCGGTGACGTTGACGGTGACCGAGGCGTTCGTCGTGGCTCCAGCGGCATCGGTCGCCTCGACGGACACGGAGTACGACCCGGCGGATGGGAAGGCGTGGGACGCCGACGCCCCCATGGCGGTCCCGGCGGCCGGGAACGTCCAGTTGAAGGTGTACGTCGGGCTGCCGCCCGTCGCCGACGCATTGAACGTCACGTTCTGGCCCGACTTCGGAGCGTGGGGGGTGAACGTGATGACGGGGGCCACCAGCGCGGAGTGCACGACGACGCTCGTCGCCCCGTAGTGCGTCCGACCCGCGAAATCCGTGATCGTCGCATTGATCGTGAACGTTCCGGCCGTCGCGTAGGCGTGCGTCGTGGTCGCGGCGCCCGCGCTGTAGCTGCCGTCGCCCCAGCTCAGGTTCAGCTTCGACGGGCCGATGCCGTTCGCAGGGGTGACCGCGACCGAGACGGTCCGCTGGACGTCGGTCACCGCGGTCGCCGGGGAGGCCACCCGTGTCGCGATCGCCGGGGGCAGGGAGAAACCGTAGAACCAGTTCTCCACTGAGGAGGTGCCCGTGGGCGTGCCCGAGAAGGCGAGGACGCTCCCGTCCGGCGCGGTCGTGATTGCGCCGAGGGCGGCGTCGGACGGGGCTCCCGTCTGGCCAGTCACATTGCGCCAGACCCCGCCGAAGAAGACCCAGGTGATTGGGAAGGTGATGCTTCCCCCGCTACTGGGGTTGAACTCAAGCGAGTCCGACAGCACGACGGCCCCGGTCTGCGGCGAGTAGGTCATGATCGGGGCGAACGGTGACGGTGAGGAGAGCGACGCCGTCGCCGTCACGTTGCTCCACGTGCCTCCGGAGTAGATCCACGTGTTCGACATGTAGGGGCGAGCGACAAAGTTGACCCCGATCAGAACGACGCCTTGATCGGGCGGGTCGTCCGATAGGAACGCATAGGCGAGATTCTTCGGGAGCGGGCCGGAGGATCCGGTGATGTTGGACCAGGTGCCAGCCGAGAACAGCCACGTATCATTGAACCGCGTCGTCTGGTTCGTCCCTCCGTACAGGATCATCCGATGGTCCGTCGTGTCCGCCACCATCGACGGGAGGATTCGCCCTCTCGGTGGTGTCCCGGCCGACGCTGTGATGTTGGTCCAGACCTTGCCGTGGTAGGTCCACGTCTGGCTCTGGAACCCGCTCGGGAATCCGCGGGTGTTGTTCGCTCCACCGAAGAGGACCACTTCCTGGTCCCACGGGTCGTACGCCATCGCGGGGGCGATCGCGTTCGGCGGCGGCCCACCGGACACCGTCGACGAGATGTTCGTCCACACGCCGTTGCTGAACGTCCAGGTGTCGCGGTCGACCCCGAAGGTGAACGGGGCCGAGCCGCTGAACTCGCCACCGAAGAGCAGCACGTAGCCGTCCGCGGCGTCGTAGACCATTTCGGCTCCGGCCCGCGCGCCGGGGGCGGGGATCGCGCGGGCGGTCAAGTTCACCCAGGAGGCGTTCGCCGGGAAGCTGGCCGCGGGATGCGCCGAGCAGGAGGCGGCGTTCGGGGCGACCTGGGCGCACGAGACCGCCGCACCCGCCGCCGGACCGTGGCCCGCCGCGAGCGACGCCGTGGCGGCCGCGAGCGGCGACCCGCTGGGGCCGGTGATGGCGCCCGACTCCGCGGTCGGACGAGGGCTGCTTGGAAGGTGGACCGTGAACCCGAGGAACCCGATGGTGCTCAGGATCAGCAGCGTCGAAAGGCCCCATGCCAGCGGCGATCGCCGTGGTCGCATGAGGGGGAATCTGCTGGGCCGCCGTAGATAAAGTCGACCTTGGAGGCTACAAGGGACCTCGAGGTCTATGAGGCGATGCCGGCTGACGCGCGCGTGGGGCAGGTCGGCCGCCCGCGCCTCGGAGGGGGAGACGCCATCCGCCGGGCCCGCTCGTCCGCGATCGGCGTGTTCGCCCATCCCCGGTCCACCACGTCCGGCCGCGTCAGGGGGTTGGCCGCGGCCGCCGCGGTCCTCGTCACGGTTGTCGTGGGCGGGCTGACCCCCCTTGCTGGAGCGTCGAAACCCCACCTCCTCGTGGCGCCGTACCGAGGGACGGCGGTCACCCAACTCACCGGCCTTACCCTTGCGGGCGCGTGTCGGGCGGGCGCGATCGCGCAGGGAGTGCACTGGCTGCCTCGGTCGGGGAACGTTACCGGAGCGCTCTCCGCGCAGTCCAAGAGCTGCGCTACGACACCTACCGGTACCGGGACGTCCGACGCCTACGTGCTCGACCGCGTGGAGGTGTTCTTTCCCGTGCATGTCGCGACCAGTACGGGACACAACGTGAGCGTCTCCTTCGAGTACAACTACACCGTCCTCGCATCGATCGTAGCCCCCGGGGGATGTCCCGGCGCACCGAGCATTCCCGGTGTTGGCAGCAGCCTGACCTGTAGCGCGTACATCGAGGCAGGCTCCTCAATGTCGATGCAGCTCTACGACGCCACGAACGGTTCGAACCTCCTCGGGGGCCACGACTATTCGCAAGGGCCGGAGTACTTCCTCTACGTGCAGGACGCCTCCACCTGCAACGGATTCGGTGCGTGCGCCTGGTCCAACTCCACCTACGGCTGCCCGAACGCAACCGCGTTCTACGGTCATTGCGTCGCTTCGGGCAGCACCCACAATGGCACCAATACCACCTGGGTGAACACCAAGGACAACTGCCGAGGGACGTACGGCGCGCGGTGCATCTACTGGGACAACTGGACGCTCAACCGCTCGCACACTTACTGGGTCGAGGCGTTCATCGGACTGTATGCCACGTCGCAGGAGAGCTACTACGCGCCCGGCCACAGCTTCCTGGCGAGCGTGCGCGGCGCTTGGCCCGGTTCGTGCGGATGGCGCATCTCGTCGGTCACGGTGACGTAAGCCGAACTCTCTGGGCCCACAGTCCCGGAGTTATGCGCCGGTTCGACGCGAATCTCAAATACGCCGGCCCGCTCCGGCGTCGCACAGCGGGGTGGGGTAGTCAGGAAAACGGTCGGGGTTCCCGCCCGTCCTGAAATCCCGACGGGCTCATAACCCGTAGATCCATGGTTCAAATCCATGCCCCGCTACTCGGGCCCTGAGGGGCTTCCGGGGCGGCCCGGGCGCGAGACGTCGTGCATGATCCGGGTCGACGGGCAGAGCTACTGCATCGACCCTGCGGGCGGCATCGCGGAGGCGCTTGGCAAGAAGTGGACGCTTCCGCTGATCGGTCTGCTCGGCAATCGGCCGACCAGCCGGTTCCGCGACCTGATGGACGGTCTCGACGGCGTGGGAGCGAAGGCGCTGACCGACCGACTGCGCGATCTCCAGGGGCTCGGGGTCGTGGACCGGGCGGCGGTCCCCGAGATCCCCGCCGGCGTCGAGTACCGCCTGACCGAAAAGGGCGAGACGCTTCGGCGGGCGATCGTGCCGTTGCTGGCGTGGGCGGAGCGTGAGGAGCGCCCCGCGCGCTCTCGATAGGTCGTTCAGCGAGGTCCCTACCGCGACCGACCGGTCGTCGTCTTCCTCCGCCGGACGGGCCGTGCGGGGACCGGGGCCGGCGCGGGTTCGGGGACGGACGGTTCCTCGACTGTCGGCTCGGCCGCGGGGGGAGCGGGAACGGGTTCCGGCTCCTCGGGCATCGGGGGCGACGCCGGCGCCGGCTCGGGGGCTGGCGGAGGGGGGGGCGGGGGAGGAGGCGGCGCTGCGATGGGAACGGGAGGCGCGATCGGCGGCGCGGGCGGCAAGGGAGGCGGCGCAATCGGCGCTGGAGCCGCGGGCTTCGCGGGGGCGTGGCTCGAATGGTGGGATGGGCCCGTCGCCGAGCCCTTCGGCGCGATCGGGATGAACTCGCCTGGCCGCCAGAGGTGGGGCTGGTGGAGGACGCCGAGCTCCCGGAGGAACAGGTCGGCGTGCCCGCACGCGCGACAGATCCGGGTCCCGAGCGGGATCTCGCCGCGTGGGCGCAGCGATAGGGTCCCCCCACCGGTGAGTCCGGTCTTGAGCTCGTTCGCCCAGACGAAGTCGCTTGCTCCGCAGTTGCTGCACGTCGGGGCCACGATCGCGCCTTCTCGACGTTTCAGCGTCGGCACGGGATTAGAAGCTTGTGTCGGTGCCGTAGGCTCGCGGAACCCGACGGGGACGTGCCGCAGCGCCGGCTTGAGATACTGCGGCCGGTTCGGGTCGCGGGATGGAGTTCCCGCCGAAACGGCTGACCGTCACCACCGACGGCTCCGCGTTCGCGGAGTTCGCGGTCGATTTCGCGGTCGACCTCGCGAAGCGGTACACCGCGGCGCTCACGATCGTGGCCGTCGCCCCGCTGGTTCCGATCTACCTACCCGGGACCGAACAGCTGGTCCCGGCCGAAGTGCCGATGACCGAGGTCGAGCGGTACCGCACCATCGTCGACGGCGCCGTGAAGCGCGCGGGGACGGCCGGCGTCTCCGCGGTGACGGGGGTCTGCCTCGAGGGCGTGGTCGTGGACGAGATCATCGGCCACGTCGAGGAGCATCCGCCCGACCTGCTCGTGATGGGCTCTCGAGGTCTCTCGGCCGCCAAGCGACTCTTGCTCGGGAGCGTCTCGGACGCGGTCCTCCACCATGTGAAATGCCCCGTACTCGTCGTCCGCGGCGGGCCGCAGGGTGTACCCGCGCGCGCGAGCTAGCTAGTTGGCGCGGGTGATCACGAGCCGGGTCGGCACCGGGATCTTGTGCGCCGCGCCGCGCAGCGCCGACTTGGCCGTCTCGATGTGCTTCTCGATCGTGTAGACGGTCACCACGGGCTCCCCGATCTGCGTGCGCACGGCGTGGCCCACCGGCTTCCCGAACGCCCCGCGCATCCCGTCCGAGATACGGTCGGCGCCCGCGCCCATCGCCATCTTGTGCTCGCGGAGGATCGCATGGGGGAACCGTCGCACCTTGAGTCGGAACTCGTTCGGTGCGTTGAGCTCGAGGATGCGGACCGCCTTGACCCGTGCCGCCTCCAGCGCGATATCGCGGACCTGCGCGGCTTCCTCGGCGTGCAGGGTGAGCGCGACGGGGAATTCGGCCTTCAGATTGCCGGAGTCGAACTGCGTCACCCGGACGGTCGGGATGCCGCCCATGTACTCGGTCCGGGTGTACACCTGACCTTCGATCTTCCGGTACATCCGGTTCGGCTTACGCGTCACTGGGGGCCGCCGACCCAGGTGTCGTCTATAACGGTTTACTTGGCGCGCGCGGTGGGGGACCCCAGCCGGACGGTGACGCGCCTTTTCGAGCCGCCGCTTCGAGAACGTCGACCCGGAGGCCGATCCTAGATGATGCGTAGTGGGCCCGACCGGACGGTTCGCCCCGCTCGATGGGCGCCGTAACGTCGAGTTCCAGGGCGACCTACCGGGGAGTCGGCCCAGGAGGAAGGGAGCGCAGGCGTGCTCCGGACCGCGCGGCCCGGAGCTCGACGCCTCGGAGCTCGCCGACGGCGAGGGCTCCCGCGAGGCGATCCCGGGCCGCCCCGGACAACGGCACCGCGAAGAGCGACCGGCCGAACATCGCCTGGGCGACGCGCGCACCGCTCCCGCGAAGACGTCGGATCGCGCTCGCGAGCGGTCGGTCCGCGAGTCCCACCGCGTCGGTGAACCGCTCGGACTCCCGAAGGAACCCCTCCGGTGTCGCCCGCTCGCCGAGGCGCCCCAGCCCAGGAGCCGCTGAGCGGGTCGCTCGTCGGGCGACCTCCGCGTCCGCCAGGAGGGCACGCGAAGGCATCGGGGAACCGACGACGATCACGAAGATCGGCCACGGGAATGGCGAGTGCTCGATCGCCCCCCACGGGGGGATTCCCGGTCGGGTGCGGAGTTCCATCCCTCCGCCGAGGATCGCGGAGACCCCCCCGAGCCCGCCCCGTCCGAACAGGTCCGCCAAGTGCGCGGTGGCGATCGCGGTACTCCGCGGCGCGTGAACGACCTCGCCAACCGCGAGCGCGGTGGCGAGCGCTCCCGCCGCGCTCATCCCGAAGCCCTGCCCGATCGGGAGTTCGTGGTGCAGCCGGACCGACAGAGCCCCCCGCCGACCCCGAAGGAGTCGGAGGGCGACCTCGCGGGAGATGGGGAGCTCCTGGCCGGCATCGCTTTCGATCCGGATCGATGACCGGGTCGAGGGCCAAAGCTCCGCCAGCGCCGTGACGCCGAGCGGAAGCACGAGCCCGGCCCCGACCGAGCCGTGGGATCTCGGGTCGCGTCCCGAACGGGACGGCGCGAACAGACCCGTCACATGGCCCGGGGCGAACGCCTCTGCCCGCGTCGGACGCACTCCCACGACTCCCGCCGGTGAGAACATCTCAATATATGGTGAAACAGCTTTATTCAAACCGCAAGTCGCCGCCAAGCCCGGCGACAATCGGACCCGATGACGGAAACCGAACCCACAGCCCACGAGAGCTTCGACCGGGTCAACTTCCTCGAACTGCGCAACAGCCAGCTCGCGGAGGCGATCAAGCGCGTCGAGAGCGAGCGGCATTACATGGAGGCGGAGATCCTCCGCCTGCAGCGGGAGGTCAAGCGGCTCAAGACCGAGCTCGACCGGCTCCGCTACCCTCCGCTCATCGTGGGCAGCGTCCGCGACATCCTCACCGACGGACGCGTCGTCGTGAAGTCGTCGACCGGACCGGATTTCGTCGTAAACTCCGCCGAGACGGTCGAGCAGGGGAAGATGACGATCGGCTCTCGCGTCGCCCTCAACAAGCAGACGCTCGCGGTCATGGGCGTCCTCCCCGCGTCCCTCGACCCGCTCGTCGCGGCGAGCGAGATCGTCGACAAGCCGAACGTGAGCTACCAGGACATCGGGGGGCTCTCCGACCAGATTCGGGACATCCGCGAGGCGGTGGAGTACCCGCTCCTCCGCGCGGAGCTGTACCGGAAGGTCGGGGTCGAGCCGCCGAAGGGGGTGCTCCTGATCGGGCCGCCCGGCACGGGAAAGACGCTGGTCGCGAAGGCGGTGGCCCACCACACCCACGCGACGTTCGTTCGGCTCGTCGGGAGCGAGCTCGTCCAGAAGTACATCGGCGAGGGCGCGCGGCTCGTCCGCGAGCTGTTCCAGCTGGCGCGGGAGAAGGCGCCGACGATCATCTTCATCGACGAGGTCGACTCGATCGGGGCGAAGCGGCTCGAGGTCGCGACGAGCGGCGACCGCGAGGTGCAGCGGACGCTCATGCAGCTGCTCGCCGAGATGGACGGCTTCGAGCCGCTCGCCAATGTCAAGATCGTCGCGGCGACGAACCGCCCGGACATCCTCGACGAGGCGCTCCTCCGCCCGGGCCGGTTCGACCGGATCATCGAGATCCCGGTCCCGTCGTACCAGGGCCGCTCGGAGATCTTCAAGATCCACTCCCGCGGGATGGCGATCAAGGAAGGGATCGATTTCGAGTCGCTCGCGAGCCGGTGCGACGGCGCGACCGGCGCCGACATCCGGGCGATCTGCACGGAGGCCGGCATGTGGGCGATTCGCGAGGAGCGCGACTCGGTGACGGCGGCGGACTTCGAGCGGGCGATCGAGAAGGTCGTCGGCGAGGAGGAGCTCCGGAAGGAGTCCGTCACGATGTTCGCTTAGCCGGCGGGACGCCCGAGCGCAGCGCCCCCCGGGGGCCCTTAGCGGGACGAGAAGAATTCGACCTTCCCGCACTGGGGACAGAAGTAGAGCTCGAACGTCACGACGGCCTCCGGGATCGCCCCGAAGGCGGCGGTGCGGAACGGTCGGGGGCCGAGCGCCTCGAGCGGGGTGCGGCACGACGAACAGCGGCGCACGTCCGCCGACGGAGGCAACCCTTCCGGCGCCGGCACGTTGGGGGCCGGGGGAAGGGTCATCACCGACGTCACCGGCGCGCCGAGCCCTTACGCATTGTGGTCGGCGCGGTCACGTCGCGGCCGCGCTGAGCACGGTACGCGGTCCGTTCACGACATCCAGGTCCGCGACCACGAACCGGTCGCCCGGGTCGAACGCCACGGACCGGTCCGTGGTCAACCGGACCTGGCCTTCGGCGGGTGTGCCCACGCGAGCGGCGACCCACTGGAGCCCGAGGAGTAGGTTCACGGGCTCTCCCGCGTGGAGCTCGCCGCGGTAGTACCGATTCCGCCGGACGTCGTTTCCGACCAGCTCGTTCCCCACGCGGAGCGATTCCGGAGCGGCGAGCACCTGGCCCCGCGCGAGCTCTTCGGCGTCCACGCCGCGGAGCGCCACCCCGACACGGTCCCCGCCGTCCGCGTGATCGACTTCGACGTCGTGGACCTGGATCGAACGGACCTCGACGAGGCGATCGGTCGGATACAGGCGGAGCTTGGCGTGGGCTTCGAGGCGACCTTGGGCGACGAGTCCGAGCGCCACGGCGCCGACGCCCTTGACCGGGAACGCATGGTCGAGTCGGACCCGCACGGGACCCGGCCGCTCCGTCGCGGATCCCGTGTCGACCCACTCCTTGAGCTGCGGTACCTCCAGGGGAAGCTCGGCCGCGCCCTCCAGCCTCGAGCCTTTGGTCGCCCGCCGCAGCTCGTCCACGCCGACGGCGGCTCCCCGGACGACCGTCACGGGCGGCCCGAACACGTCGAGCGTGGAGATCATCTCCGCGATCGGCCGGTCGAGCGCCCCCACGACGAGGAGCGCGCGGTCCGACATCGCGAGGGCATAGAGGAGGGGGGCGAGCTTCTCCGGAAACTGCCCGGGCGCGACGAGCGTCGCGGCGTGGCCGTCGCGCACGGCGTTGTAGAGGGTGAGGTCGCTCTGGGTCCCGCGCTTCCCGAGCGAACGAGCGAGCTCGTCGGAGGCGCCGAGGAGCGCGATCGTCACCGCGGAGCCGGCCATCGGTCGACCCCTACGCGGCGCGGGCGAGCAGCTTCGGCGCCGAGATCGTGAGCGTGACCTGGCCCCGCTCGAGCCCAACCTTCACCTCGGCGCCGTCGATCACCTCGCCGCCGAGCAGACGGGCCGTGAGGGGGTCGACGACGAGCCGCTGGATCGTCCGCTTGAGCGGTCGCGCCCCGTACTGCGGGTCGAAGCCCGTCTCCGCGAGGTGCTTCTTCGCCGCCTCGGTCGCCGTCAGGGAGACCCGCCGGTCGCGGAGCCGGTCCGCGACCTGCGCGAGCTGGAGGTCGACGATGCGGACGAGGTCCTTCTCGTCGAGCGGACGGAAGATCACGATGTCGTCGAGGCGGTTCAGGAACTCGGGGCGGAAGTGCGTGCGGAGCGCCCCGTCGATGACCACTTGGCGCTCGGCGTCGGACTTCGCGGCCTCGAGCTCCTGGGTCCCCAGGTTGCTCGTCATGATCACGAGCGTGTTGCGGAAGTCGACGGTCCTCCCCTGACCGTCGGTGAGCCGGCCCTCGTCGAGGAGCTGGAGCAGGACGTTCACGACGTCGGCGTGCGCCTTTTCGACCTCGTCGAAGAGGATCACGGTGTACGGCCGCGTCCGCACCGCCTCGGTGAGCTGCCCGCCCTCCTCGTAGCCCACATAGCCGGGCGGGGCGCCGATGAGCCGCGCGACCGTGTGCTTCTCCATGTATTCGCTCATGTCGATCCGGACGAGCGCGCGCTCGGTGTGGAAGAGGAACACCGCGAGCGCCTTCGCGAGCTCCGTCTTGCCGACCCCCGTCGGCCCGATGAACAGGAACGCCCCCATCGGCCGGTTCGGGTCGCCGAGCCCGGAGCGCGAGCGGCGGACCGCCTTCGCGACGGTCTCGACGGCGGCGTCCTGGCCGACGACCCGCTTCTCGAGCTCCTCCTCCATCTCGAGAAGGCGGCGCGTCTCCCGCTCGAGCATCCGCTGGACCGGAACGCCGCTCCACTTCGCGATCACCTGGGCGACGTCCTCCTCGTCGACCTCGAGGCGGAGGAGCGCGGGCCCCTCGCCCTTCGTCATCTCCGCCTGGCGCGCCTCGACCTTCTTCTGAAGCTCCGGGATCCCCCCGTAGCGCAGGCGCGCGGCCCGCTCGAGGTCGCCGGACCGCTCGGCCTCCTCCTCCTCCGCCTTGA
The DNA here is from genome assembly GCA_035656255.1 of Thermoplasmata archaeon. Taxonomy (GTDB): domain Archaea; phylum Thermoplasmatota; class Thermoplasmata; order Lutacidiplasmatales; family UBA184; genus Lutacidiplasma. The sequence goes on along the minus strand of DASRSV010000011.1, from coordinate 17,417 downwards.
GCCCGTCCAGCTGACGGCGGAGCTCGCGGACGCCCTCGACGAGCTCCTTCTCGTGCTTCCACCGCGCCGAGAGGGCCGAATCGCGCTCCTTGAGGTTCGCGAGCTCGCGCTCGAGGCTCTTGAGCCGCTCCTTCGACGCCGGGTCGTTCTCCTTGCGGAGCGCCGCCCGCTCGATCTCGAGCTGGCGGACGCGCCGGGTGAGCTGGTCGAGCTCGGTCGGTCGGGAGTCGAGGGTCAGGCGGACCATCGAGGCGGCCTCGTCGATAGCGTCGATCGCCTTGTCCGGAAGGTGCCGGTCGGTGATGTAGCGGGCGCTCAGGGTCGCCGCGGCGACGAGCGCCGCGTCGTGGATGCGGACGCCGTGGTGGAGCTCGTACCGCTCCTTGAGCCCCCGCAGGATGGAGATCGTGTCCTCGACGGTCGGCTCGGCGACGAACACCGGCTGGAACCGCCGTTCGAGCGCGGCGTCCTTCTCGATGTAGCGGCGGTACTCCTGGATCGTCGTCGCGCCGATGCAGTGGAGTACCCCGCGGGCGAGGGCCGGCTTCAGGAGGTTCGAGGCGTCCATCGCGCCGCCCTCGGTCGCCCCCGCGTGGACGACCGTGTGGAGCTCGTCGATGAACAGGAGGACGCGTCCGTCCGACCGCTCGATCTCCTTGAGGACGGCCTTGAGCCGCTCCTCGAACTCTCCGCGGAACTTCGCCCCCGCGAGGAGGGCGCCCAGGTCCAGGGCGATGAGCCGCTTGTCGCGCAGGCTCTCGGGGACGTCGTTCGCCGCGATGCGGAGGGCGAGCCCCTCGACGATCGCCGTCTTGCCGACGCCGGGGTCGCCGATCAGCACCGGGTTGTTCTTGGTCCGGCGCGACAGGATCTGGACCACCCGGCGGATCTCATCGTCGCGTCCGATCACGGGGTCGAGCTTCCGCGACCGCGCGGACTCGGTGAGGTCCCGCCCGTACTTCTCGAGCGCCCGGTACTGCTCCTCGTCCGAGCGGCTCTCTACGGGGCGGTCGGCGCCGCGGAGGGTTTTCAGTTGGGATTCGACCGCCGCGCGGCGGACGTTGAACTCCTCGAGCACGTCGCGCGCCGGCGATTTCGCCGAAAGGAGCCCCAGGAGCAGCTGCTCCACGCTGGTGTACCGGTCCTTCCGTTTCGCGGCCTCGGCCTCCGCCGCCTCGAGAACGGCCGTGAGCGCGCGGGAGATGTACTGGTCGGACGGCGCCACGTGGTCGGCGGTCGGGCGGCCGCCGAGCTCCCCCTCCAGCCGGGTGACGACCCGATCGACGGGGACGTGGAGCCCCTTCAGGAGCTCGCCGACCGTTCCGCCCTGGTCGGTGAGAAGGGCGAGCAGCAGGTGCTCCGGTTCGACGGAGGTGTGGCGCAGCTCGGCCGCCCGGGCGAACGCCCGCTCGAGGGCGGACCGGGCGGCGTCGGTCAGGCGCTCGAGCTTCAACCGGGGGCACCCTACCCGACAGCCTTTCTACCCGCCGTGGGCGTCGGCGCGACCCGGTGGCCGATCTCGCAGTCGACTTCGCGGGGATCCATCTCAGGAATCCGTTCCTTCTCGCGTCGGGTGTCTGGGGCGAGAGCGGCGAGTCGCTTAAGGGGGCGGTGGCCGCGGGCGCCGGCGGCGTCGTCACGAAGTCGATCGGGGACGCGCCGAGGTCCGGCTACCCGAACCCCACGATCGTGGCGTGGGGCGAATGGGGGTTCCTGAACGCGATGGGCCTCCCGAATCCCGGGATCGACGAGTACCCGAAGGAGATCGCGAACGCCCTCGGAGCGGGCGCTCCCGTCATCGGCTCCGTCTTCGGCCACGACGCCGACGAGTTCGCGGCCCTCGCGCGACGCATGGAGGCGACCGGCGTCGCTGCGATCGAGCTCAACCTGAGCTGTCCGCACGCTGAGGGGCTCGGCTCCGAGGTCGGGCAGGAGCCCGCCGCCGTCGAGGAGATCACGCGGGCCGTCGTGGGCTCGGTCAAGATCCCGGTGATCCCCAAGATCACACCGAACGCCGCCGACCCGCCGGGGCTCGCCGAGGCCGCGGAAAGGGGGGGCGCCGCCGCGGTGACGGCGATCAACACGTTGCGCGCGATGTCGATCGACGTGCCGCTCCGGCGCCCGACCCTGGCCCACGGCCTGGGAGGGCTCAGCGGCCCGGCGATCCGCGCGGTCGGGGTGGCGTGCGTCTGGCAGATCTACGAGCGCGTGAAGATCCCGATCCTCGGGGTGGGTGGCATCATGACCGCGGACGATGCGCTCGAGTACATCCTCGCCGGGGCCCGGGCCGTCCAGGTGGGCACGGCCGTCGCGTTCCGAAAGGTGGGCGTCTTCGGTTCGCTCGTCGCCGACCTCGACCGGCGCCTGGGAGAGCTCGGGGTCGCTCGGCTCCTTGACCTCGTCGGCGCCGCGCACGCGACCGGGAGCGTATCGGCGACCGCCCGGCCGGCCCCCCGCGTGGGAGCGACCTGAGGAGGAGAGCGCGACCTTGCGCGTCGTCGTTCCGGTCACCGAGCGGGTCGCCGAGACCCCCAGCACCGTGACGCTCCGGTTCGACTACCCGGCCCCCTCTCGCCCGGGGCAGTTCGTCATGATCTGGATCCCCGGGGACGACGAGCTCCCGATGTCGCTCTCCTATACCGGGGACCCGAAGGGGGTCACGGTGAAGGCGATGGGCTCCACCAGCCGGAACATCGTCCAGATTCCCAAAGGGTCGCTCGTGGGTATTCGAGGTCCGTACGGGAACGTCTTCGACCTGAGGCCCCGGAACATCCTCGTCGTGGCGGGGGGCTCGGGCGCCGCCGTGCTCGCCCCCGCCGCGGAGGCCGCCCACGCCCGAGGGTCGGCGGTCACGGTCGCGCTCGGGGCGACGACCGCGGCCGAGCTTCTGTTCCACGATCGGTTCCGCGCGATGGGGGCGACGCTCTATCTCGCGACCGACGACGGCTCCGAGGGCCACCGCGGATTCGTCACCGACGTTGCTTCGACCCTCCTCGGTCGCGAGGCGTTCGACGTCGTCTGGACGTGCGGTCCCGAGGTGATGATGAGCAAGGTGATGGCCGCGGCGGAGCGGGCGAAGGTGCCGGTCTACTGCGCCGTCGAGCGGCACATGAAGTGCGCGATGGGCCTCTGCGACGCCTGCGCCCTGGGGCCGTACCACGTCTGCGTCGACGGGCCGGTCTTCAACGCCGATCGGTTGGCGCCGCTGCCCGAGTTCGGCCACCTCAAGCGCGCGCCGTCCGGCCGCCTCGTTCCGCACTAGCACGGCTCCTCATCGCGGGGCGAGCCGTCACGACGAGGAACGCTTTTGACAACGGGTCGCTCGGGCCCGCCCGATGCGCAAGCTCCCGCTCATTCTCGGGATCGTCGCGATCGCTATCGGGGCGATCTTCATCGGGTACTCCTTCGAGTCGTCGCCCACGGCGATCCCTCCTTCCGGGAGCTCGCTCGTCGTCACGCCCAACGTCATCGGTTCGGGAACGATGACCCTCGCCTGGTCCGGGGCGAACTCCGGCACGGAGATCGGAATTTACAGCTGCGGAACGACCACCTGTGCGTTCACCGGGGGCACGAGCTCTCCGACCGGGTGCCACGGACTTCCCTGCACGGCGACCGGAGCCGGGCCCGCCGCCTACGCCTCGGGTGCTTCCGGGAGCATCCAGACCTCGGTGCAGGGCGGGAACGACTACGAGATCGTGCAGGCGGTCCCTGCCTCGTCGAGCGTCGCCGCCTCGGTGAGCCTGGTGGGGGTCACGATCGCCATCGTCATCGGGATCGTCCTGATCGCCGTCGGCGCGTTCCTCCTCGTTCTCGCGCGCCGCGCGCCGAAGATGCGACCCGTCGACATGGCCGAACCGATCCCGAACGTCGCCCCTCCCGGCGAGATGATCTACTCGGCCCCCGCGCCTGCGCCCGCGACGGTCACCTCCGCCCCTCCCCACATGCCGGAATCGTTCGCGGAGGTTCCGGGCGAAGGGTCGAGCGCGCGCCGCTACTTCGTCCAGCCGACCGTCCCGTCAGAGGACGAGGGCGGGCCGCCCGCGCGCCCCCCCGAGCTCCAGCCGGCCGCGTCCCAGGTCCGACAACGGCCCGCCCTGATCTGCCCGAAGTGCGGAACGGCGAACGACCCGTGGCTGACCAACTGCCGTCGCTGCCAGCGCTCGCTGAGGACCACCGGCACGTCGTGAGCGGGTAGGGCGGCGTTCGTCCGGCGCCGTTTCGCCCCCTCTTTGGCAGAGAGTTTATGGGGGGCGCTTTCTACGAGCCGTGTCCCTTGGCATGAAGGTCGTTGTCGTTAGCGGCGGGGTGATCTCCGGCCTCGGGAAGGGGATCACGACCTCGTCGCTCGCCCGGATCCTGAAGGCCCGCGGGATCGCCGTCACGATAGTGAAGATCGACCCGTACCTGAACGTCGATGCGGGGACGATGAACCCGTACCAGCACGGGGAGGTGTTCGTGCTGGACGACGGGACCGAGGCCGACCTCGACCTGGGCAACTACGAGCGGTTCCTGGGTCAGAGCCTCGTCGGGAGCCACAACCTCACCACGGGCAAGATCTACCGCGCGGTGATCGAGAAGGAGCGGCGCGGCGATTACCTCGGCAACACCGTCCAGATCATCCCCCACGTCACCGGCGAGATCAAGCGCTCCATCCGGGACGTGGCCCAGGCGGCCGGCGCCGAGGTCGCGCTCGTCGAGGTCGGAGGGACGGTCGGCGACATCGAATCGATGCCGTTCCTGGAGGCGCTTCGCGAGCTCTCCTACGAGCTCGGGGAGGGGCACATGGCGTTCGTCCACACGACGCTCGTGCCGACCGTCGGACCGACCGGCGAGGCGAAGACGAAACCGACCCAGCACTCCGTGCGCGAGCTCCGGGCGATCGGGATCCGGCCGACGATGATCATCGCCCGCGGCCCGGCGCCGATCTCGCCCGAGATCAAAGCGAAGATCTCGCTCTTCTGCGACGTCCCGCCCGAGGCGGTCGTCTCTCTGCCGGACCAGGCGTCGATCTACGAGGTGCCGCTCGTCCTAGAGGCGCAGGGCGTCGGCCGCCACCTGACCCGGCTTCTCGGACTCCCGGACAAGGAGCCGGACTACGCGGCCTGGAAGGAGTTCCTGAGCACCTACCGTCGCGAGGCCGCCCACGTCGAGGTAGCCGTCGTGGGGAAGTACACCGAGCTCCGCGACGCGTACCTCTCCCATACCGAGGCGTTCCATCATGTCCAGGGGCGGCTCGGCTGCGCCATCCACCTCACGTGGTACGACGCCGAGGACCTCCCGCGGAACCCTTCGGCGATGACCCGCCTCGAACGGTCGGACGCGGTCCTCGTCCCCGGCGGCTTCGGGGCACGCGGCGTGGACGGGAAGATGATGGCGATCGAGCTGGCGCGTACCCGGGGGATTCCGTTCCTCGGTGTCTGCTACGGCTTCCAGATGGCGGCCGTCGAGTTCGCCCGCAACGTCCTCGGCCTCCCGCACGCGACGACCACGGAGGTCGACCCGCACACCCCGGACCCGGTCGTCTGCCTGCTCGAGGAGCAGATGCAGGTGAGTGAGATGGGCGGGACGATGCGGCTCGGCGCTCAGCGAGTCGTCCTCGAGTCCGGGTCGAAGACCTCCGGTATCTACGGTCGCACCGAGATCTGGGAGCGGCACCGGCACCGGTTCGAGATCAACCCGAAGTACCTCGAACGGTTCGAGGAGCACGGGCTCGCGGTCGCGGGCCGCTCGGTCGACCAGCGGGTCGAGGTCCTCGAGGTCGCGGAGCATCCGTTCTTCATCGGCGTGCAGTACCACCCGGAGTTCCTCTCGCGCCCGGAGGCGCCGCACCCGCTCTACCTCGCGCTCGTCCGCGCTGCCCTCGCGCGCAAGGAGGTGCCGGCCCCTGGCGCCGCCCCGCCGGCTCGCGCGTGAACTTCCCGACCGGGACGGCGAGGCGGTCCGGGTCGCGGGCCACCTTGAGGAGTACCGTGCGCACGGAGGGATCGCCTTTGCCCTCGTCCGGGACGGGAGCGGGACCGCGCAGGTAACCCTCAAGAAGGGGTCGACGCCGCCCGAGCTGTTCGGCCTCTTCCAGGAGCTCCCCCGCGAGTCGATCGTCGAGGTCGACGGGACGGTCCAGAAGTCCGCGAAGGCGAACCGCGGAGTGGAGGTGGTCCCGGCCTCGGCGACGGTCGTGAGCCGAGCGGCCGTGCCGCTCCCGCTCGGCATCGTGGACCGCGTGCACGTCGAGCTCGACACCCGGCTGAACCACCGCGTCCTCGACCTGCGCAAGCCCGCCGTGCGGGCGGTCTTCGAGCTGAGGTCAGCGCTCCTCCAGTCGATGAGGGTCGCCCTTGTCAAACGGGGGTTCCTCGAGGTCGACACGCCGAAGCTCCTCCGCCAGGGGGCGGAGGGTGGGGCGACCCTCTTCCCGGTCGACTACTTCGGGTCCACCGCGTACCTCGCGCAGAGCCCGCAGCTGTACAAGCAGATGCTCATCGGCGCCGGGTTCGAGCGGGTCTTCGAGATCGCCCCGGCGTTCCGCGCCGAGCCGTCGGACACGGTCCGCCACATCACCGAGTTCGCGAGCTTCGACGCTGAGATCGGCTACGTTCAGTCCTCCGAGGAAATCCGCGAGCTCCTGGAAGGGGTCGTTGCGGACGCGATCGACGGGGCCCGGGGACAGCTCGCGGGGAGCGGGAACCCGTTCGTGGAAGCGTTGTCCCCCCCGAAGCGCCCGTTCACCCGGATCGCATTTGCCCGCGCCCAGGAACTCCTCGACCATCCGGGTTCCGAGGAGGACCTCGGGACGGACGACGAGAAGAAGCTCGGGACGAAGGTCGCAGAAGCTGGTGGTACCGAATTCTACTTCATCACCGACTTCCCGACTGCCGTGAAGTCGAAGACGTTCTACGCCCAGCGACGGGACGACCGCCCCGAGCTCACGCACTACTTCGACCTCGACCGTAACGGGCTCGAGCTCGCGAGCGGCGGGCTCCGCGAGCACCGAATCGACCGCCTCGAGGCGAACCTCCGCGCCGCGGGGCTCGACCCGGCCAAGTTCGCCGGTTACCTGGAGGCGTTCCGATTCGGGATGCCGCCGCACGGCGGCTGGGGGTTCGGCGTCGACCGGCTGGTCCAGTCGCTCGCCGGCCTCGCGAACATTCGCGAAGCACGATTATTCCCGCGCGACCGCTACCGCCTGGAGCCGTAGAGGGTCGATGGTCGCGGTCCGCAGGACGCTCCCCGCACCGCCCGAGGTGACGGGCCGGTGGGTCGCGGTGTTCGAAGAGGCGGGACTCCGCCCGAAGATCCTCGAGGTGATGGATCGGTACCCGGAGCTCCGCTCGATCGAGATCCCCTTCCCGCAGATCGAGCGCACGGACACGGCGCTCGCCGACCTCCTGCTCGAGCGGCCTGAGGAGGTCGTCGAAGCGGGGAGGCGGGCGATGCGTGAGCTCCTCCCGGTCGCCGGCCCGGAGTCGGAGGGACTTCGCCTTCGGGTGACGCAGCTACCGGTCCTGGCCCACCGGCCGATCCGGGAGATTCGAGAATCGGACCTCAACCACCTCATCGCGATCGACGGGATCGTCCGGAAGGCGACCGACGTCCGCCCGCAGATCCGGGAGGCGGTCTTCTCCTGCAACGTCTGCCGCGCTGAGATCCACGAGCTCCAGGACGACGGGTCGCTCGTCATCCGCGAGCCGATCGAGTGCTCGTCGTGCGGCCGCCCGGTGGGTCGCACCCGGTTCCGTCTCCTCGCCGAGAAGTCCGTCTACATCGACGGCCAGCGGATCGAGATCCAGGAGAACCCAGAGTCGCTGAAGGGCGGGGCGCACCCGCAGGGGGTGACGGTCCTCTTGACCGAGGACCTGACCGGTCGCGTCATCCCGGGGAACCGGATCGTCGCGAACGGCGTCCTGCGGAGCCAGCAGCGGGCGACCGTGACGCGCTCCGGCGCGGTGAAGTCCGCCTCATTCGACCTCATGCTTCTGGGGAACTCGATCGAGGCGAAGCAGGTCGAATTCGAGGAGATCGCGATCTCGGAGGAAGACGAGAAGCTCATCACCTCGTTCCGCGGCGACCCAACGGTACTCGACAAGATCGTGCTCTCCCTCGCACCGACGATTCGGGGAATGGAGATCGAAAAGCGGGCCATCGCGCTCCAACTCTTTGGCGGAGTCGAGAAACGCCACCCGGACGGTATCAGGGTCCGAGGCGACATTCACATTCTCCTTCTCGGGGACCCAGGGTGCCTCATTGGGGACGAGCGGGTCGTCCTCGGAAACGGAACGACGATCCGACTCAATCGGATGGGTCGCCGGCATCTCGAACCCATCCAGCATTCGGTCCTGCTGGGCACAGGACTCGGACGCTCGGGGGCGGCGACAGTGTTTCACCGATACACCCGGCAGCGGGTTCTCGAGGTGGTGACGGAGAGCGGCAAGTGCATCAAGGGCACTTACAATCACCCGCTCTCCCGTCGGCGACCCGGCACGCGGACCGACGAGTGGTGCCGCTTGGACAGTCTTCGACCCGACGACCGCATTCGCGTCGTGCCGAGCGCGAAATGTTCGAAGCGGTCGCCGGTCGCGACCGGGTGGACGGTTCCCCGATACTACCACGATGGTTGGCACGTCAAGGTTCCCCGCGTCGTGGACGAAGACCTGGCGGCGATCTTCGGCTACGTTCTGGGGGACGGGACGGTCGGCCCCCGCCACCTCGCCCTGTTCCCCTCGGTCGAGGAGCGGGAGGTTGCGGCGGGAATCTCCGAGCTGTTCGTCAAGGTGTTCGGGGTCCAGCCGAAGCCTCAGAAGGTCCGACACAATTGCCGGCCGCTCGAAGTGCATCGAACACCGATTGCGCGGTGGCTTCGGGGGCTACGTCGGCATCGAGTTCCCGACTCGATCTTCGCCTCACCTAATCGTGTCGTCGCTAGCTTCCTGCGCTGGCTCTTCGAGGCGGACGGCTCTTGTTTCGGGCTTGGTCGCGGTCGAACCTCGATCCAGCTCCGCTCGAGCGAGATCGAGCTCCTCCGCGACGTCCAAGCGCTGCTTCTCCGTTGGGGGATCCATGGCCGTATACTGTGGGGATCGGCCCCCACACCGCACCGGAAGGACGGACGCTGGGTCCGGGGCGGACCGAGTGGGAACTTGGTGATCCGGCAAGGGCCGTCGATGATCCGCTTCGCCCGAGAGATTGGCTTCGTGAGCAGGCGGAAGCGCGCGAAGCTGGCCGGCGTCGTGCGCGTGGCCGAGCGCCGGGCGCGAGCGAGGCACCGTGCGCTGTACGAGCGAATCGTCTCCATCCGTCCGGCCGGGGTTGCCACCGTCTACGACATTGAAGTGACCGACGCTCACCGATTCATTGCCAACGGCATCGTCAGTCACAACACCGCGAAGAGTCAGCTGCTCAGGTACGTTGCCGCGGTCGCCCCTCGCGGTATCTATGCCAGCGGCAAAGGCACGACCGCCGCGGGTCTCACGGCGGCCGCGGTCAAGGACGACTTTGCGGGCGGGCGATGGATGCTCGAGGCCGGCCTCCTGGTCCTGGCAGACGGTGGAATCGCGGCCATCGATGAACTCGACAAGATGACACCCGAGGACCGCTCGGCCATGCACGAGGCGCTCGAGCAGCAAACCGTGAGCGTCTCGAAAGCCGGGATCACGGCAACACTGAACGCTCGGTGCCCCGTCCTCGCGGCGGCGAATCCCAAGTGGGGGCGGTTCACGAGTGAAGAGTTCGCAAATCAGGTCGATCTGCCTCCCACACTGCTCTCCCGGTTCGACGTGATTTTTCCGATCGTCGACCGCCCCGAGCAGTCGCACGACCGAAGCTTGGCCCGCCAGATCCTCAAGTCGCACCAGGAGGGCGAGCGGCTGGCGGCGGGCGGGCTCGAGGGTACGCAGGAAGCCCCGCTGCGACCCGAGTTCCTTCGAAAGTACATCGCCTATGCCCGACGGAACCTCCGTCCGGTCCTGAGCGAAGAGGCTCGCTCCGCGATCGAGGACTACTATGTACGCGTCCGCTCGGAAGGGGAGAGGGGTTCCGGCCGCGACCGCGAGGGGACCGACCAGGCTCCCCCGGTGCCGATCACGGCGCGTCAGCTCGAAGCGCTGATCCGCCTCAGCGAGGCGAGCGCCCGGGCCCGACTCTCACCCGTCGTGACGGCCCTCGACGCCGAACGGGCGATCGGGATCGTCCAGGCGTTCCTCGACCGGATGACTACCGCCGGCGGCACGGCGCACGACATCGACCGGGTCACGACCGGGATGCCGCGGGAGAAGCAGGGCCAGATCGAGACGATCATGAACCTGATGCGCGAACTCCAGGAGGAGAAGGGCGGTCGGTTCACCGAGGAGGAGCTCATCGAGAGGGCAGCGAAGATCCCCTACACGCGCGAGAAGGTCGCCTACCTCCTGGGCTACCTCAAGAACGTTGGCGAGGTCATGGAGGTCCGGCCGAGCGTCTTCCAGCTCGTCCGGTTCTTCTGAGGACGCTCGTCGCGTCGATCCGGGCGACGGCCGATCGGCGTCGAACTTGCTCCTCCCCCGGGCCGGAGCGAAGGTAGAGATGCCCACGGACGGTCCGCTTCGGATGGGGCAATCGATGCGGCAGCTCGCAGGGGCGGTCTTGGCCTTCGGGCTGGTCGCCTGCCTCATGCCGTCGTCGCTCGCCTCGACTCCCGCGGGGCTCCGGGCGCCGCGCGTGCCCGCGAACGTCGGCCCCCTGCCAACGATCGTCAGGAACGCCATCGCGGCCGGCTATGTCGCGCAAACCAACGGGTCGTTCACCCGGGTGACCGGGAATTGGACCCTGCCCCACGTCAATGCGACGCAGCCCGGTTGGTACGTCAATTTGTGGATCGGGCTTGGAGGGTACCGACCGTGGTCCGCCCAGAATCGGTCGGCGGACCCGTTCGCGCACGGGACCACCCGGATCGGCACCTTTCTCGAGAACAACGCCGGCGGCGTCCACCGCGGCGTTGTGGTCTTCTTCTATACCGTGATGAACGGGCGGTACAACTATTTCGCCGCGTCGCTCGAGATGCCGGGCGACCGCATCGCGGCCTCGATACAATACGTGCCAGCGAGCGGAAACCTCGTCCTGAAGATCGCCGACAGCGGCCGGGGCGGCACGTCGGTCTGGAGCATGAACACGACCGCCCGGGGAGCGCGGTTCTCCTCCGCTGAGTGGGTTCTCTCCGAGTGTGTGGAGATCTGCGGAGCCACGCTCCCGTATTTTGCCCCCATCCATTTCCAGGATGCTCGGGCGGAGGTCGGCACCCAGGTCCGGTCGATCACCGGCTGGGGGACGCCGGTCCGACTCCAACTGCTGGACCCCGGCGCGGGGACCCCCGTCGACGCGTCCACCTCCCCGCTCTGGAGCCACGGCGCCGCGTTCGCGGTGGTCTGGAAGAGCGCCTGACGGGGAGAGAACCCCGTCGGCGACCGGCGGTCGTGCGCGTCTCTTCCGCCTTCGGTCCACGCCCGAGACCGGCCCGCCGAACGAATCGCCGCTCCCGCGAGGGCGGGTTTCGAAGGAGCCTCATCCTCCCCGGCGGCCCAACGAAGGTAGAGATCCTCCGAGCCGATCGCCACCCCAGAGGATCGACGAATGCGGCTCCTCGGAGGTGCGGTCCTAGCCGCTGGGCTGGTCGTCGGCCTCGTACCTCCGGCACTCGCCACCAGTCCGGCGGTTCTCCCCGGGGCGCCATCTCCGGCCGGCGGCGCCCCCGCACCGATGACCGTCACCAACGCGGTCGCGGCCGGCTATGTCGTGCGATCGAATGCGTCGTTCACCCAAGTGACCGGGAACTGGACCTTGCCCCAGTTGAATGCGTCCCTCCCGGTGTGGAGCGTCAACCTGTGGATCGGGCTCGGGGGCTTCCGAGCGTGGACCGCCAACAACCTGGCGGTGGACCCGTTCGGGCACGGGAGCGTTCGGGTCGGCACCATGCTCACGAACAGTCGGAGTTGGTGCGGCTGTCGGGGCGGGTTCATTACCGTCGTCTTCTATGTGGTTGTGAACGGGTCGTATAGCTGGTTGCTCGTGGGGACCGGGATTCCGGGCAACCAGATCGCGGCGTCGATCCGATACCAGCCATCGAACGGTCAGCTCTTCGCGCAGATCGCCGATCAGACCTGGGGCTCCGTCTACTCCCTTTCCACCAACGACAGCGGCGCCCACTTCCACTCGGCCGAGTGGGTCCTCTCGGAATGCGCGGAGATCTGCGGCGCCCCGCTCCAGACCTTGGCCCCCATCCACTTCCACTATGCTCGGGCGGAGGTGGGCACTCAGCTCCGGTCGATCGCCGGCTGGGGGACTCCGATTCGACTCAAGTTGCTGGACCCCGGAGCCGGGACGCCGGTCGACGCGACGACCTCCGCGCTCTGGAGCCACGGCGCCGCGTTCGCCGTGCTGTGGAAGAGCAGCTGACCGGCGGGCACCCGTCACCGAGCGGCGTTCGGGCCCTCCTCTTCAACTTTCGTCGCGGGCCCCGGACGCGCCCCCCCGAACGAGGGGTCATAACCCCGCTTCGCGATGTCCCGAGGTCGACGAGAGGAACGATGGCCAGCGGGGTCGTGATGCGGGTCCACCGCGTCCGCGCAGAGTTCGTCGTCGCGGCGTGCGACGAGGAGCTCGTCGGCCGCGACCTCCCGGTCGGCTCCGCCGGACGGACCGTGAAGATCTCCTCCCAGTTCTACGGCGAACGGCCCGTGAGCCGGGAGGAGATCGTGTGGGCCCTCAAGCGGGCGACGGTGGTGAACCTCCTGGGCCCCCGGGCGGTCGCGATCGGCGTCGACGAGGGGTTCGTCGCCCCCGAGGGGACCGGCTCGCTTGGTGGCGTCCCTCACGCCGAGGTTTTCTCCCTCCCCGAACCGTAACCCCCCGGAGGGGGGCATGTCGGGCGAGTTCTGCGTCGTCTGCGGACGGACGGACGTCCCGCTCGTCGACGGGGTGTGTGCCGACTGCTTCGCGCGCGACCACATCCTCGTCGAGGCCCCTGCATCAGCGACGGTGATCGTCTGTCTGACCTGCGGTCGTCGACGGGTCGGACGACACTGGGAGCGGGAGGGAGCGCCGCCGAACCTGACCGCCGACGACCTGACGCCGCTCCTTCGGGTCCATCCCGACGCCGCGGTGCCGAGGGTCCGATGGACCGAGACGAGCGCGGGCGAGACGCTGCGCCGCCTGGAGGGGGAGGCGGACGTCCGGTTCCGCGGGACCGAGCTGAAGGTCGGGCTCCACCTGACGGTCCGGATCGAACCGCACACCTGTCCCGACTGTTCGCGCCGATCGGGAAACTACTACACCGCGATCCTGCAGCTGCGCGGGCCCGAGTCGCGGCGCCGGCCCCCCGCGGCCGCGCTGCGCGCCGAGCTCGCTCGGGCGTACGACGCGGTCGTCCCCGAGATCCGCGCGGAGTGGCGGAAGGCCGTCGCCCGCCGCGAGCCGCTGCCGGAAGGGTGGAACCTCTACGTCATCGATACCCTCGCGGCGCGCGGGATCGCGAAGGCGATCAAGCTCAAGACCGGCGCCGACCTCAAGGAGTCGGCGACCCTCTGGGGCCGCAAGGACGGCCGGGACGTCTACCGGGTGACGTTCCGATTGAGGATCCCGAGCGCCTCGGCTGCCCCGTCGGACCTGCCGCCGCCGGAGCGCCCGCCTCTCGAACGGTAGGTTTAAGAAACGACCCCCGCTCTCAACGGTTCCGAGGACGGAGGCACGCCGCTCATGATGAAACGCACGGGGATCCTACGACGCCACCACGGTTCGGACACGCTCGAAGAGGGGTCGTTCCTCGACCTCGGCCACATGGAGTTCGACGACGACGCGGCGCTCGCGGGCGCGCGGAACGCCGTCCGGATCGCGGAGATCCTGAGGTTCGAGGACCTGACCAAGGTCTCCCAGCTCGCCTACCAGGGCGACATCGTCGTGCTCGACTACACGTCGATCGCGAACGATGCGGTGTCGGTCAAGCGGATGAGCCTCGACCTCAAGAACGTCGCGAAGGACATCGGCGGGGACGTCGCGGGCATCGCCAAGAACCTCCTCTGTCTCACTCCGGCGGGCATCCGGATCGATAGGGAGAAGCTTAGACCCTCGTTCTGATTCGCGGCCCGGACCGCATGAAACTCGGCATCGACCGTCGGGAGGCGGCCGCCGGGTCTTCGGACGTCATCGCCACGGCGATCCCCGAGCGCGGGGAGCGGGACGAGGCGCTCCCCCGGCAGCTCGCGAAGGACGACGAGCCCCTCAAGGGGCTCATCGCGGCCGCGTGGGCCCGGCGGGAGATCCGGGGCCGCAAGAACGAGATCTCCACGTTCCACCGTCCCGACGGCAAGAGCCGGACGATCGTCGTCGGGCTCGGCCCGCGCGACGCGATCGACGCCGAGACGGTCCGCCGCGCCGCCGCCGCGGTCGTGAAGGCGCTCAAGGGAAAGGGCGCGCGGACGGTCGGGTTCCGCCTCGCCTCGTTCGTTCCCGAGAACGTGACGAGCGACGCGGCGGTCCGCGCGATCGCCGACGGCGCCGTCCTCGGGGCGTACGAGTTCCTCCGATACCGGACGGCGACGGACGGCGGCGCCGAAGAGACGACCGTCTTCCTGGGCGACGAGTTCGGGCGCGAGGAGGCGGCGCTCCGCAAGGCGTTCGACCAGCAGGGGAAGATCCTCGACTCTGTCGTCTGGACTCGCGACATCGCGAACCTGCCGGCCGACACGGCGACCCCCGAGCGGCTCGCCGAGGAGGCGCGCCGGCTCGGGAAGGAGCTGGGCCTCAAGGTCACGGTCTTCGACGAGAAGAAGCTCGAGGAGATGCACTGCGGGGGGATCCTCGCGGTCGGCGGCGGCAGCAGCCATCCCCCGCGGTTGGTCGTCGTCGAGTACGGCGGCGGGGCCCGGAGCGGGAAGACCGTCGCGGTCGTCGGCAAGGGAATCACCTTCGATTCGGGCGGGATCTCGATCAAGCCCGCCGCCGCCATGCAGGAGATGAAGTTCGACAAGTCCGGGGCCGTCGCGGCCCTGGGGATCGTCCGCGCCGCGGCGGCGCTCAAGCTCCCCCCGAAGGTCGTCGCCGTGCTCGCCTGCGCCGAGAACCTGCCGGGCGGAGGGGCGTACCGCCCCGGCGACGTCGTCCGAACCTACAACGGCAAGACGATCGAGGTGCTCAACACCGACGCCGAGGGCCGTGTCGTGCTCTCGGACGCCCTCGGCTACGTCATCGACAAGCACAAGCCCGATGAGGTGATCGACCTCGCGACGTTGACCGGGGCGGAGGTCGTCGCCCTGGGCGACGACACCGGCGCGCTCGTATCGAACGACGACAAGCTCGCGAAGGGGCTCCTCGCCGCCTCCGCGCTCTCGGGGGAGCCGCTCTGGCGGATGCCGCTCACCGACTACCATCGCGAACTCGTCAAGAGCGACATCGCCGACGTCCGCAATCACACGGAGCTCACGGTGGCGGGACTCCTCACCGCGTCCGCGTTCCTGGAGGCGTTCGTCGGCAAGACGCCGTGGGCCCACCTCGACATCGCGGGCCCGGCGTACACGACGCCGTCGACCCGGAAATGGCAACCCGCCTACCAGAACATCGGCGCGACCGCGTTCGGCGTCCGGGTCGTCACCGCCTACCTGAGCGACGGCGCCCGCTGATCCGATCCCCGAGATCGCTCCCGCCGGGAGCGCACGTACCTTCGCCCGTCGGTCAGGCCGCCGGGCCTGCGGCCAACGGTTTCTCGGCGAGGACGACGTCGGCCGTCGGCGCGAGGGGGTGGCGCTGGCGTGGGCGGGCGTCGAGCGCGATGCGGGCGTTGCTCCGGCGGTCCGAACGGCGCTTGAGCAGCCCGAGCGGGTCCTGCGGGGGGCGTCCCTCGCGGCCGCTCTCGAGGAACCCCGCCAGCATCGGCGCCTGGGTGAGCGCGCGCGAGAGGATCGCGTTCATGAGCCCGTTCTCGGCCGCGCGGAAGTGCTCCTCGAAGGTGGAACGGGAGACGGCCGATTTCCGCGCGAGGTCGACCGTGGTGACGTTCCGCGGGCTCTCGTAGTACCCCTCGCGGAACGCGAGGGAGAGGCACTCGATCTGACGGCGGGTCAGGTCCGAGAACAGCTCGTGGATCCACACCGGTATCGAGAGCGCCTCGAGCGGAAGGTGGACCTTCCGGATCAGGCTCGCCGAGCCGTGTTCCCGAAGGGTGCGCAGCAGCCCGCGGAGGTCGATCTCGCCGAAGCTCATGGCACGGAAGTACCCCCAGCCGTCCAAGAACATCCACGGCGGGCTCACCTCGCACCCGAACCGCTGGAACAGCGGCCGAAGTCCGACCTGGCTCGGGATGTCGTCCGCCACGAGGAAGATGCGCGCGTGGGCCGCCTCCGCCGCTTCGAGGACATGCACGCCGACGTTCTCGAGGCGGTACCGGAGGCGGTCGGAGACTTCGGACGAATCGGTGGGCGAAAGGATCCAAGCCCGCCGCCCGAGCCCCCAGACGTAGAACGGCAGCGCCCGCTCGGCGCGCGAGACCTCCGTCAAGGGGAGGTGGCTCTGAGCCCGGATCACGAACTCCCAGAGCGTCACTCTGGGTCGTCTCCCGTCCTCAGGAGTTCGCCGGCGGCCCGCTCGGACAGGCGAGCGGTCCACGCTGTCCGACCGAACTTCCGGCGACCCCCGCGTTCGACGGCGAACCGATAAGGCATGTTGCGCCGCTGCGCAATCGCCGCGGTCGTACTTATAGAATAAACCAATTAGAGCCCTAAATTGTCCCATGGGCGACCATGCCGTTGCCCACGGTGCTCACCCGGGCCTGTCGATGAACTCCGCGGAGGCGTCGGTCGATCCTCGAGGGCCTCGGCGGAGGGTTCGCCCTCGAGGTCGGCGGGCTTGCCACCGAGATGGGATCGCTCGCTTCGGGGGCTGCGAACGTTCGTCGTTCGACGGTTCTGGGAATGAATACTACCGCGGGCGTCGAACGCTCGGCGCACGAGTATCGGGGCGCCGGTGAACGAAGCATGGATTCCGTGTCGGGACGAAGAGAGGAGCGCGCCCTCGGAACGCGCGGCCTGGGTGGAGCGCTCGCGGCCGTGGTCATCGTGGTCGTCCTCGCCGTAGCGGGCGCGGGAACGTACTTCGCCCTGAACGCGACGAAATCGAGCCCCGTCCTTCGGAGCTCGTGCTCCCCGGCGATCAGTGGGCCGTGCCAGTCCCGGGCGCAGACCCACGACGTGAGCCTTCTCGTGCCGTTCAAGGCGACCCAGGAAGGGACGGTCGTGCCGTTCACCGCGACCCTCCCCTCCGGTGAGTCCGCCTCCAGCTTCACGTTCAATTTTGGGGATGGAGTGTCCTCCCCGGCGAGCAACCAGCCGATCGCGAGCCACGTCTACAGTTCGGCCGGGACGTACCTGGTGAGCGCCCTGGCGACGGTCGGCGGCGTGGTCCAC
>DASRSV010000010.1:0-7603 GCA_035656255.1 Thermoplasmata archaeon | reverse complement strand
GCGTGGGGCGTGTTCCGCGATATTTAAGTATTGAAAGTCGTCACCGCCGGCATGCGCCGGTTTTCGGGAGCAAACGTGGGTGCGGTAGCGGCTCTGTCACTGCTCGTGCTAGCAGGAGCGGCGGTCGTCGGCATCGGCTTCATGGCGGGCAGCCCGGCGTTCGCGAGCGCTCCGCTGACCCCGCACGGTGTGGGGGCACGGACCCTGGCACACACCTCCCCCGCCGCTTCCGCCGCGCACCCCTCCGCGCCACCTAGCCCGCCGATCCTCGCGACCGTCGTTATCACGACCCAGCCGCCGGCCTCGTCGCCCGTCCCCGTGAACTTCAACTTCTCGATCACCGTCGTCGGCGTCCCCATCAGCGCGAAGAACGTCTCGATCTTCGCCGCGGCGTGGCACACGAGCCCCTCGGAGCTCGTCGGCAACTGGTCGATCCCGGTCACCGCCGGCCAGACGGCCTTTGCGGTCTCCTACGGCTACCAGGGGTTCGACTCCCTGAACTTCCAGAACAAGACGACGCCCGGTGGCGCCTACACCTTCCAGGTTTGGGTGACGGCCCACAATGCGACCAACAAGTCCGTGACCCCCTCCACGGCCAGCGCCACGACCACGTCGGTCAACGTCTGGGTCATCGACGCGAGCGTCACCGTCGGCCTCCTCCCTCTCTATCAGGTCGTTCCGTTCAACCTGACCTACGTCATCTCGGTCAGCGGCAACCAGGGCGTCCCGGTCAACATCAACAATCTTGCCGCCACGGTCGAGGTCGACTACCAGCTCGGCGCGTGCGACCCGCAGTTCGGAATCCCGTGTCCGCTCGTCACGAACAACACGGTGCCGCTTACGAACGCGACGACATCCTACAGTACGACGGTCGACTCCGCGTTTCTGACCGCCGCCAACTTCGGTGGGGCGACCTCCGCCTCGCAGCTTCCGTCCGGTCAGTACCGTATCAACGTCTGGCTCACCGTCACCAACACGACGAGCGCCGCGGCGGCCCCCCGCGTCGTCGGGGGCGGCCACATCACGTACCTCGTGATCAACCCGACGTCGGGCGTGATCCTCTCCCCCGCGAACGGCACGACGATCTCGACCGGCAACACCACGATCAGCGTCGCCTTCGGCGGCGACTTCCTGAGCGGGGCGAACGTGACGGTCACGAACGGCGCGGGTTCGATCGTCTTCTCGAACGGCGTGTTCGTGAGCGGATCCGGCATCCGCGGGTCGTCGACGTCGACCCCGTGGGTCGCGACGACCCCCGGTGCCTACAAGATCTGGCTCACCACGACGACGCAGTACGGGGTGACGTTCAAGACCGCCGCGAACGTGACGGTCGTCGCCGCCGGGCAGACCGTTTACCAGAACTCGAGCTCGTACCAGAACGCTACGGTGATCCCGGGCCTGTCCGGACCGATCGCCGGCACGATCCTCATCCTGGTCGGCCTCATCGTCGGGATGGGCGTCGCCTTCGCCCTCGGCCGCGCGATGTGGGGCGGCGCGAAGCCGTCCCCCGCGCAGCCGTGGAGCGGCGGCGCCGCCACGGCACCGAACGAGTGCCCCGTCTGCCACCAGACGTTCCCGACCGAGGACGCGATGAAGGAGCACCAGAAGACAGCCCACGGGGTCAGTTAGGCTTCGACGCCGTCCACCCGGCGTCCGCCGCTGCGGGCACCCGCCCGTGGCGGCTAAGCGAACCGGAGCCCCCGGAACGTCCGGCGCCAGGCGAGCACTTCAGTCCCGATGCGTTCCTTGCCGATCCCGGCCCGGACGAGAAGCTCTCCGAGCCGCGGCATGTCATCGGGGGCGAGCCCCAGCCGCGCCGCCTCGGCCGTCCCCACGCGACCGACCAGGTCGATGATCAGCCGCTGCCGCTCCAGACGACGGGCGAGATCGGCGGGGGAGGACCCATGGCGCCTACGGAACTCCGCGCGGTCGAGATGGATCTGGTGCGATTCCGTGTAGCCCTGCTCGGCGGCGCGGATGGGCACTCCGCGGTCGGACAGCTCTCGCGCGAGCGCCTGCGCGTTCGCTACGGTCGTCCCCGCGTACTCCGCTCCGCATCGCTCGAGCTCCAGCAGGGTCTGCGCGACGCCCGCGATCCGGTTCCAGTGCGCGTTGTCGAACACCCTCCAGACCAGCGCCGGAGCGATCTGTTCGTAGAGGTCCTCCCGGTCGGTGTAGAGCAGCCCTCCCTGAGGGCCGGGGAACGACTTGTGCGTGCTCCCGAACACGACGTCCGCGCCCTCCCGCAGCGGGTCCTGGAACCGACCCCCGGCGATGAGCCCGAGCACGTGCGAGGCGTCGTAGACGACGAGCGCCCCGAGCGCGTGGGCCGCCTCGGCGATCGGTCGGAGCGGGTAAGGGAAGAGGAAGAAGCTCTGGCCGAGGACGACCATCTGCGGCCGCTCGCGGCGGATCTCCTCGACGGCGGCGTCGGCGTCGACCGAGCTTCCGGGCCCGCTCGCGGGGAGCGGACGGACCGTCCAGCCGAACAGGGCGGGAACGAACCCGGGCGCGTAGCCGTCGTACCCGCCGTCCTCCGGAGCGATCGCGAGGAGCTTCGACCCGCGCGGTAGCAGGGGCACCAGAGCCGAGAGCGCGGCGATGTGGCCCGACAGCGGTCGGACGGTCGCGCACTTCGCACGGAACAGGCGCCGGGCCGCGGCGTCCGCGAGCTGCTCGACCGCGTCGGTGTACCGCGTGCCAGCGTAGCTGTTGTCGATCGTCTCCCCATCGAACGGGAGAGGCCCGGGAAGGGTGTACCGACCCGCAAGGTCGCTTCCCAGGAACCGGCGCGCGGTCGGGGAGAGCGCGTTCTCGCTCGGCAGGAGGTTGAACACCTCCCGCCCCCGCCAGCGGTCGTGCGCCCGCACGAGGCGAGCGAGCCGCGCCTCCTCAGCGACGGTGTCGTTCGCGGTCACGGTGGGGTCGGTTCGGGGCGGGCGCCGCCGGGGTCTCGACCCCGGCGAGCTTCCGCCGCTCGCGGTGCCCGCACCTCGGGCAGGTCAGGTCGTGCCCCGTCACGTTCAGGATCGCGTGGCAGACCTGGCAGCGCGCGGAGACCACGCCGTACTCGGTCCCCGCCGTCGTGAGCTTGATCGACCCTCCGGTCTGGATCACCTTCGCGAGGAGGATGTCGCCCGGCTGGAACACGTCGTCGAGCGACTCCGTGTAGCCGTCCTGCGCCTTCGAGATGTGGACGATCGCCTCGGGGTTGCCGGGGACGGCCCGCTTCCCCTCGCCGATCGTGAGCACGGTACAGATCGCCATCGCGCTCTTGACCTCCTCGACGCGGGCGTAGACGCGGTCGCCCTCGTGGACCTCGGGGATCGCGTTCAGCGCTTCGACACGGATGGCGCGGTCCTTCGGGTCGACGCGCGCGTGGCCGAGCAGCGCGGCATAGATCCGGCCCCGGTCCTCGTAGGTGCCCTGGCCGGGGACGAACTCTTCGGCGGTTCCGAGCAGTTCGCCCGGGAGTACCAGCCGGTCTGCGGGGGACTCGTTCATTCGGTGCGCTCCCGCCGGAGCACCCAGAGGTCCACGGAGAGCGCCACGGACCGTCGCCGATGATGCGGGAACGTCCGGGGAAGCTCCCAGCGCACCGGCCGGGTGACTTCGATCTGCGCGGAGCGCGCGACCGCCCGTCGCTCTATAAAGATTCGCGACGCGGCCAGGGCGAAGGCGTACACGGCCGAGTTCGCGTGCTCGAGGGCGGCGTCCCAGAACGGCCGGTCGGCGTGCTTCGTCTGGGCACCGAACGGCGGATTCATGACGATGGTGTCGACGGGATGGCCCCATTCGGACACATCGGCGACGTCGAACTCGATCTCGACCCCCGCCCGCTCCGCGTTCGCCCGCGCGACCTCGATGGCCGCGGGGTCGGCGTCGACGCCGAGCGTCGACGCCCCGAGGAGCGCCGCCCCGATCGCCAGGACTCCCGTTCCCGTCCCGAGGTCAGCGACCGTCCGCCCTTCGAGATCGCCTCGGTGCTGGGCTTCCTCGAGCAGTTCGAGCGCGCGTTCCGGAGGGGTTTGGGCCTGCTCGAGGTTCGCCTTCGGCCGATCGAACGGCGCGAGGTGCTGCAGCAGCCGCAGCAGCTCCGCCCGCCGCATCGGTCGACCGCTCATTCCCGTCCGCCCCGTTCGGGCGATGCGGGGAGCCGGATTTGAACCGGCGAACGCCTACGCGGCAGGATCTCCCGGGTCCCCGCGGGGAGCGGGGGCCGTTTAAGTCCTGCGCCGTTTCCGGGCTTGGCTATCCCCGCGCCGTCAGCGGGCGGCGGGTGCCGCGGCCTCGCGGGCCGGCTTCGCGGCCGTCTTCTTCACCGAAACGCGCTTCGGGAAGTACTTGAGCAGCACGACGTCGTTGACCGCGCTCACCCACCGGTACGGGACGTTGACGGGCCGCGACTCCTCGACCAATAAGGGGCTGGACTCGTCGACGAACAGTCCGTCGATCTTCGAGCCTTCGACGTCGACCACGATGTTGTCCACTTCGCCCAGGAGCCGCCCGTCGGGCGTGTAGATCTGACGCCCCACGAGCTCCGTCATCTCGACCAGCATCGGCGTTCCTCAGCGGTCGTCCACCGAGGGCCCCCCTCTTAATGCTTAGGACGGAGACGAAGCCGATTCCTCGCCGGAGTCGTCGGATGAAGCCTGACGGACCTGGGTGCGGTACAATCGCAAGAGTTCGTCCGCGGTCGTCGCCTCCGTGGGGCCCTTGTCGTCGCGCCATCGCCCCGTGAAGCGGGGGAACCGGAGCGCGAGCCCGGCGCCCGCACGAATCCGGCCGAGCGCCGCCCGGTGGATCGGGCTCAGGGTGAGCTCGGCACCCGTCACCTCGAGCACCAGCTTCGGACGGACCCACCGGTCGGGCTCGAGCTCGGTCACCACGTCCTTCGGCTTCTCGGCGACCTCGAGCGGGCGCAGCTTTTCGGGCAGCAACGCCACGGTCGCGTCGTCGAACCCTCCGCCGACCTTGCAGAACGATTCGTAACGGTCCTCCTTCGGGTCGTACGCCGCGAGGAGCAGCGCGCCGTACCCGCCGGCCCGCCGCCCGCGCCCGAAGAAGGCGCCGACGACCACGCCGTCGATCGTGTCGGCGAGCGCCTGGGTGTAGTCCCGCTTGTACTTGATCCACCAGAAGCCCCGCGCGCCGGCCCGGTAGAGGCTCCCGTCGGCGACGGACTTCCCCATGATCCCCTCGCATCCGGCGGCGATCGCCGCGTCGAACTCGTGCTGCGCTTCCTCGGGCGAGTCGACGATCGTCTGGCCCGCGACCCGGACCCGCTCCGTCGGCCGCACCCCGTCGACGAGCGCCTTCCGTCGTTCCGGGAATGGCCGGTCGAGGATGGCGGTGCCGCCGTTGAGCAGCATATCGAACAAGAACAGCGAGACCGGGATCTCGCTCTGGACCTTGTCGAGGTCGTGCTTCCGACCGCGACGCCGGGAGACCTCCTGGAACGGACGGATCTCCTCCGTCTCGGGGTCGATCGGGACGCACTCGCCTTCGAGGATCGCCGGACGGTGACGGACGGCTTTCGGGAGCTCGGCAAGAAGTTCCGGGAACTGCGCGCTGATGTTCTCGAGACGGCGGGAGAAGAGCGTCACGGCACCCTTCGCCGGGACGTGCGCTTGGATCCGGAGCCCGTCGTACTTGTACTCGACCGCGGCGCGGCCCTCCAGCCGCTTCAGAAGCTCGGGGAGGTCCCGAGCGCGTTCCGCCAGCATCGGGCGGATCGGGCGGCCGACCTCGACCCGGATCGCGCTGACACCGTCCAGGCCACCGTCCGCCAAGGAGCGGGCCACCATGCCAAGGTCGCTCGACAGGTTGAACGCGCCCTCGACGCGAGCGCGCGCCTCCTTCGAACCGTCGGCGAACGCGAACGCGAGCGCATCCAGGATCGTCATCTCGCGCACGCCCAGGCGGAGCGTTCCGAGGACGAACCGTACGAGGAACTTCGCCTCATCCGCGCTCGCCCGGCGGAGCAGCTCGACCAGCGTAGCGACCTTCACCTCCTGAGATCCCTCACCGGCTGCGCGGGCGATCCGCTCGAGGCCCTGGTACACATGCTCGAGCTCCAAGGCCGGGCCGGTCTGCAACGACGCGCGGCGGCCGAGCAGCTGCTGAATCGTCGTCCCCAGGTCGCCCGTGGTGCGCACCGATTCGGCGATCTCGGACGGCTTCGCCCCCGTCACGGTGGCGACCGCCCGACGGGCGAGCGAATCCGCGACACCCAGTTCCACGCCCTCGTACTCGGGCCGGAGCGCGCCCTGCGAGAGGTAGACGGCGGTCGGGAGGTCTTCGCGCGGGAGAGCCTTGAGCAGCTCGATGAGGATCGACCGCATCTCGAGGCGTTTCGACGTCGCCTCGAGGCGGCCGTACGCCGCGACCAGCTCAGCGAACCGCATCCCCGTCCGACCCGTCGACCGCCCGGCGCAGCCGGGCGAGGTTCTCGCGGACGGGCGCGTCGTTAAAAACGGAATTGCCGCAGACGAAGAACGTCGCGCCGCTCGCGGCCGCGAGGCGACCGGTCTCGACGGTGACGCCGCCGTCGATCGAGAGGTCGATGTCCGCGCCGAGCCGGTTCACCGCCTCTCGCGCTTCGCGCAGCTTCGGCAGGGCCTCGGGCAGGAACGCCTGGCCGGAGAATCCCGGATGGACGCTCATCACGAGCAGTTGGTCGAGCTTGTCGAGGTACGGTCGGGTCTTCGCGAACGGTGTCTCGGGCTTGATCGCGAGCCCGGCCTCGGCCCCGAGGTCATGGATCGCGCGGATGGTGTCGGCCGGGTCGCCCTTCGCCTCGAAGTGGAAATCGAGTGCGTCGCCCCCCGCCTCGACGAACGGCCGGACGTACCGCGCCGGCTCTTCGATCATGAGGTGCAGGTCGAGCGGGAGCTTGGTCCGGCGGCGCACGGCGCGGACCAGGGCCGGCCCGAAGGAGATGTTGGGGACGAAGTGGCCGTCCATCACGTCCAGATGGAACGCGTCC
Organism: Thermoplasmata archaeon; assembly: GCA_035656255.1. Classification (GTDB taxonomy): domain Archaea; phylum Thermoplasmatota; class Thermoplasmata; order Lutacidiplasmatales; family UBA184; genus Lutacidiplasma. Next base: position 615 of record DASRSV010000010.1, on the reverse strand, counting down.
GCGCCTCCGGCCTCGGCGTCGCGGATCGCCGACTCCAGATTCCCGAAATCCGCGCTCAGCAGGGACGGGGCGAGCCGGAGTTTCCGGCCGCCCGGTGACACGGCGTTTTCACCTTTAGAGAGTATATATAGCACCATTGGAATCCGACAGCCGACCCCCCGTTCTCGGGGCGGTCGGTGAACCAGAATGTTGGATGAGGCGGTTGGGTCGGGCGAACGCCGGTGGACCCGTCGGGGATTGGGCGGGGCCATTGCGGCCGTCGTGATTGTCGTCGTGCTCGCCGCGGCCGGGGCGGGCACCTACTTCGCGCTCAATTCGTTCAAGCAGGGGAATACGTCCCACCACGCCTGTGCTCCAGCGAACAGCCCTGTATGCCAAGCGTCGTCCGGATTGCATGATGTAAATCTCTTGGTGCCGTTCAAGGCGACCCAGGAAGGGACGGTCGTGCCGTTCACCGCGACCCTCCCCTCCGGCGAGTCCGCCTCCAGCTTCACGTTCAATTTTGGGGATGGAGTGTCCTCCCCGGCGAGCAACCAGCCGATCGCGAGCCACGTCTACAGTTCGGCCGGGACGTACCTGGTGAGCGCCCTGGCGACGGTCGGCGGCGTGGTCCAC
>DASRSV010000009.1:0-30133 GCA_035656255.1 Thermoplasmata archaeon | reverse complement strand
CGCGTCGCGGACCTCGCGTACGTTCTGGTTTCGCTCGAGCTCGCGGATCGGGATCTCGAGGACCCTGGTCACATCGGTCACGCGTGCACCCCCCAGTACGGGTCGGTGGTGCGCCCGGTCAGCTCGATGCTCAGCCGATCGAGCTCCTTCTCGAGCGCGCTTGCTGCCATCGCCGCGGCGCGCGCCGGCTCGAGCTCATGGACCTGGAGGAGGTGCGCGAACAGCGTCCAGGTCGTCGCGAAGATCCCGTGCTTCCGGTTCGTGGGGCAGGGAACCTCGGTCATGCGCCCACCCCCTGAAACTCCGCATCGACCGGCTCGCGCGGGCCTTCAATCGCGGGACGGAGCTCGCCACTCGCCAGCTGCGCCCGGGCGATCTCGCCGACCGTCGTCTCACGCCCGGTCTTGTCGCGCACGACCAGGTCGGAGAGGAACTCCTCCTCGATGTCGCGGAGCCCGTAGACGACGGACTCGAGCTTCGTCTTGAGGTAGTAGTACAGCAGCCGGTAGCTCTGGGCCCAATTCGGAGCGTCGACGAGCTCGTAGTGGCCTGTCGTCGAATTGTACGACTTCCGCTTCGCGGCGAACGCGGGCGGCTCGAGGCGGACCTTTACCGCGCGCCCGTCGTCCAGCTGCACGACGAATTCGAGGAGCACTCGATTCTTCGCCCAGACCTCGCTCCAGACGACCGCGTCGACTCCGTACCTGCGCAGCAGCTTGTCGATCAGCTGGCGCGATCGCTCGGGGGGGATCTCGGTCCCGGCGTACGGCGCGGTCTTCTGCTTGAGGGCCATTACCGGGACCTCGGTTTGTGGCCGGCCCGGTCCTGGTGCCGGCTCAGCTTGATCTCGGCGAAGTGGCGGCGTCCCGAAGGCTGGGACTCCCAGCCGCAGTGACAGAACGCCTTCCAGCTCGGAATGAGCTGCGCCTCGATGCGTGTCGCCCCCCGGCCCGCCTCCGCGGGGTACAGAAAGTCGGTAGAAGGAGCGGGAATCGCCGGGCTCATGCCGAGCTCCGCACGGCGCTGTCGATCATCGACCGGGTCTGCTTCAACCGGATCTCGAAGTGCTCGAGGCAGAGCGGTTCTCCGTTGAGCCCGACGATCGAGGGCGCGCTGCATTCGGCGCACAGCGGGGGCTTCATTCCGCCTCCGTTCCGCCGAGCATGTCCGCGATCGCGCGCTTCGTCCCCCGTGTCCACGCCCGCGTTAGCGCAAAGTGCTCGCGCTTGGAGGGGTCCATCGTCCCGGGGATCTCCGAGATCCGGCAGGAGCCGATCCCGTCGACGAATCGGTTGCCCTTGCTGACCCGGACGCGCACCCGGTACCGCCAGTCGAAGTCGTTGACGTCCGCGAGCTCCACGCGGCCTTCCTCGATTGCACGCTCCTCGATCGAGAGGCCGAAGGCGATCGCCAGGCGCGTCGCGCCGGTCCGGTTCAATTCACGCGAGCCATCGATGTCGTCCGCGCAGGCGGGGTCGGCGAGGATGAACCGCTTGAACTCCTGCTGCGCCGCCCAGAGCTGCTTCCCGCGCTCGAGGCTCACGACGGGGGCGACGACGAGCTCGGGCTGCTCCGCGATCGGCAGCGCAGCGAGGGCCGTCGCGCCGCGGGCCCCGGGGGGATCCCGCGGAAGCTCGCTGGCCCGCTGGAAGGGCGTCCCAACGACCTCGCCCGAAACGTTGTCGACTTCGACGACGTGCCCGTCCCTGTAGACCTGGTGCGTTCCCGCGACTGCTGCGCTCAACGAAACCTCCGTGTTCAGATGTCCTCCGGCGGCGGCACCAGGACCAGTATTCGGCGCCGAATGCTGGGGGACGGGGAGAAAGAGGCCCCGGCCGGCGCTCCGACCGGGGCCGAAGGGGTTCGGGCGGGAAACCCGAGAGAGGCGGCTGCCAGCTGGTCGAAACAGCTTAAGACGGCCTCCGAGGTGATCGATTCACAGCAGGTTCTCGATGGCCTACGACATGTACCAGGAGATCATTCTCCAGCATTACCGGAGCCCGAAGAACTTCGGTACCCTGGTCGAGCCGGACGCCAGTGGGGCGGAGAGCAACCCGCTCTGCGGCGACCATATCGAGCTCCAATTGAAGCTCGACCCGACGCGCCAGCACGTCGAGGATGTGCGATTTTCCGGCGACGGCTGCGCGATCAGCGTCGCGAGCGCCTCCCTCCTCACCCAGAAGGTCAAGGGCCTGAGCGTCGTCGACACCCGGAAGATGACACGGGACGACGTGCTGAAGCTCGTCGGGATCCCGCTCTCTCCCGTTCGGGTGAAGTGCGCGCTCACCGGATTCACCGCGCTCGGCCGAGCCCTGCAGACGCTCTCCGCGACGACCCCCGTCGCCGAGCCCGCGCCGGTGCAGGGGGGCACGTCCCCGGCGTGATCGACGTCGACCGGACGGCGTGCGTTCTCTGCGGACTCTGCACGGGCGTCTGTCCTCCGAACGCTCTCGAACTCGAGCCCACGCAGTTGCGCGTCCTGCCGCATTGTTCGGACTGCGGGTTCTGCGTACCCTACTGCCCTGTGGGGGCGTTGAGCGGCGGTCGCTCCCGGCGGCGGTAGCACGTGATGAATCTCCGGCGCGGGACGCCGGCGCGCAGCGGCGAGCGGCGTGGAGCGCGCCTCCTCCTCGTCGACCCGTACGTCGCCCGGGAGGACCCGATGGAGCGGAAGTTCGTCGAGCTGTATCCATCGCTCGGAGTGCTGACGCTCGCGTCCTACACCCGATCGCACGGCGTACCGACCGAAATCGTCGACCTTACGTTCGCTCGGGATGTCGCGCCCGTTCGGTCCCGGCTTCGGTCGTTCGCCCCTTCCGTGGTCGGAGTCCATACCAAGTCGCTGACGCTCCGCCGGGCGGTCGAAGTCGCCCGCCTGGCCCGCGCCCACGGTGCCTGGAGCGTCGCGGGCGGACCGGACGCGGCGACCAATCCGGGGATGTATCTCGAGGCCGGCTTCGATTCGGTCGTCCTCGGCGAGGGCGAGCTCACCCTGGTCGACCTGGTCGAGCGCGTCGCCGGCGCGGAGAGCGTGGTCGGCATGCCCGGGGTCGCGGTTCGGGACAGCGCCAAGGTCGTCCGCGGACCCGCGCGCCCGTTCCTGAAGGAGCTCGACGAGCTGCCGCTCCCCGCGTGGGACCTCATCGACATGGAGGGGTACCTCGCGCGCTGGGAGCGGAAAAGCGGAGAACGTCGGGCCGCCGTCCTCACGTCGCGCGGCTGCCCGTTCGACTGCTCCTGGTGCTCCAAACCGACGTTCGGTCGGACGTTCCGGCAACAGAGCCCCGAGCGGGTCGTACGCGAGCTCGCCGCCCTGCGCTCGGTCTACGGCGTTTCCTACGTCCGGTTCTGCGACGACGTCTTCGGGGTCGACCGACGCTGGCTCGAACGGTTGCTGGACCGGATGGACGCGGCCGACCTCGGCCTCCGCTTCGAGTGCCTGGCGCGCGTCGACCTGCTCCGGCCCGAACTGCTCGGCCGGATGCGGGCGGCGGGGCTGGCGCGGGTCTACGTCGGCGTCGAGTCGGGCAGCCAGAAGATGCTCGACCTCATGAACCGCGGCACGCGACTAGCGCAGGTCGAGCGGGTGGCGAAGAGCCTCCGAACGGAGGGGATCCGGCAGTTCTGGTTCCTGATGCTCGGCTACCCCGGCGAGACACTCGCCGACATCGAGGAGACGCTCCGGCTGTTCCGACGCTTCTCGCCCGAGGAGTACTCGGTATCGATCGCGGTCCCGGTCCCCGGGACGCGGCTGTTCGAGGCGGTGAAGGACCGTCTGAAAGGGCCGAAGCACCGACGGGCATCGTCGGGCGGGCAGTCCCTGCTGTTCGAGGGGGCGTACCCGGAGTCGCTCTACCGCTGGGAGCAGACCCGGTTCCAGCTGGAGGCGGCCCTCCGGAGAGCGAAGGGCCGGCTCTCGGACCGCGTGATCGATCGCCTCAGCGGGGCCGCCGACCGGTTCCACGCGGAGGTCGCGACACCGCTCCTCCTCGGGAAGCGGCCCCCCGGCCCCCGCACCGAAGGCCGATCGCGACCGCGGAGCGTCCGCGCCGTTCCCCGGTCACGCACTCCGGATTGAATCCCGCACCGGGGCGACGGCGCAGGACCCACCGCGGGGGGGGCCAAGGTCGGACTAGGGGCTGGTCCCCCGGCGATGGATCGGGCATGCGCGCTTGAGCCGGCAGAATCGGCATTTCTCGACCGGGACGGGGGGGATCGGCTTGCGCAGTCGACCGTACTTGCGGCGCGGCAACGATTCCCGCCGGCCCCGTGGGACGTCCGCGGGCAGATGACGGTCGCGCTCGGGTCAACCAGGGTCGTCAAGAACCCTCATACCCCATCGCGCCCGCCGAGGGTGTCTCGCGACTTCCGGGTCGGGCTTCTCCCGAAGGAACCGAGCGGTGGCGCCGCCGCTCGTTGGATTCGTCCAGCGTCGATCCGGGCCACTTCCGGCCGGCGCCCGGCGGGCTTACCGTCTCGAGCCTGGGCGTGGGCACGTACATCGGCGCCCCGGACGCCGCCACGGACCGGGCGGTGGAGTCCGCGATCGGAGAGGTCCTCGCGACCGGCACGGTCAACGTGCTCGACACCGCGATCAACTATCGGTATCAACGCGCGGAGCGCAGCCTCGGCCGGGCGCTCCACACGGCGGTGGAGGCAGGACGGGTGCAACGCGACGAGATGTTCGTGGCAACGAAGGCCGGTTACTTTGCGCCCGACGCGGAGTCGTCGATCCCGGCCGACCAGTGGGTGGAGCGCGAGCTGGTCGCCAAGGGCATCCTCGACGCCGCCGACATCGTCGACGGCAGCCACGCGATGAGCGTGAGCTACCTCAAGGACCAGTTCGAGCGGAGCCGTCGGAACCTCGGCCTCGACGAGATCGACCTGCTCTACCTGCACAACGCTGCGGACGCCCAGCTCCCGGTCGTCGGGGCGGAGGAGTTCGAGCGCCGGCTCGCGAAGGCGTTCGGACTCCTGGAGGAGCTCCGCGACCGCGGGCAGCTCGGAGCGTACGGCCTCGCGACCTGGGACTGCTTCCGCTCGAGGCGCACCGACCCCGGCCATCTGGAACTCACGCTCCTTCTGCGGGTCGCGCGGGAGGTCGGCGGGGACGAGCACGGCTTCCGGTTCGTCCAGTTCCCCTTCAACTTCGCCATGCGGGAGGCGGCGACGCTCGAGAATCAGTCCGTGAACGGAGGACGTGTGACGCTGCTCGATGCGGCGCGTCAGCTCGGCATCGGCTGCTTCACGAGCGTCCCCTTGCTCCAGGGCCAACTCGCGCGACGGGGGCCGACGGGCGACGGCCTGAGCGCGGCCCAAACCGCGATCCAGTTCGCGCGCTCGGCACCGGGGAACCTGGCCCCCCTGGTCGGGCAGAAAACACCCGAGCACGTCGAAGAGAATCTGGAGCTAGCGCGCCGCTCCCCATGGACCCGGGAGCAGTTCGCCGAACTGCTCTAGCTCGCGGGCGGAGCGTCGGCCACCGACTCCTCGAGGCGGCGCCTCCGCCGTCGGGGGCGGGTTCGTTCGATCGCCCGGGCCACCTCGGGTTCGGCCGCCGCCCCGACGACCGGCGTCGGCTCGGGAAGGGCACCCTCGCTCGGCTCGACGTGTGAGATGCCCTCGTCCTTGCGGACCCGGACGACGCGGTCCGCGAAAGCCCCGAGACCGCCCTCGTGGGAGACGAGGATCACCTGGCGGATCGCGAGCGATTCCAGCAGCTCCCCCATCCGCACCACCTGTTCGGGGGAGAAGCCGTCGGTTGGTTCGTCCAGGATGAGCGTTTCGAGCTGGAGTCGACCGGCCGAGCGGACGACGTCCCCGAGCGCGAGACGGAAGGCGAGTCCGAGTGCGGTCCGCTCGCCTCCGCTCAGCGCCTCGGGCGGGGTCCACTCCCCCTCGATCTCGACGGCGGGGGCGAACGACGTCCCGCAGCGCGCTGCCATGCCGGGGTCCTCGACGAGCGCACCGAAGTAGCGCGCGAGCGAGCCTTCGAACATCGCCTGCGATGTCGCCAGACGACGCCGCTCGATGAGCTCGAGCGCCTCCGAGAACGGACCCGCTACCCAGCGGGCGAGCGACCGCCGGTGAGCGGAGAGCGCACCCAGCTCCGCCCGCCGCCGGATCCCGCGCTCCGCCGCGTCGTAGCGGCCCCGACGGTCGAGCAGCTGCTGGTCGCCCGCGACGCGCGCGTTCTGGATCTCGCGCTCCTCGTGCGTGGCACGGTCGAGGGACTCGAGAGCGGTCCGGTGCTCCTCCGCGACCGCAGCCGTCTGCGAGAGTCGTCCCCGTAGCTGGGAGAGTCGGGCTTCCGACTCCTCGACCCGCGCCGACTCGGTCCCGATCTGTTCGCGAAGCAGCGTCGCCGAACGCTCCTCCGCACGAAGCTCCTCCGCGAACGCCGCCCGCTGACGCTCCGACTCCTCCACGTCCCGGAGCCAATCGATGAGCGGTTTCAGCTGTTCGTCGAGCGCCGCGAGCTCTCGCACGGCCCGTTCGCGGTCCTCGGAGCGGGGGCCGAGCGCGCGCAGCCGCTCACCGATGGAAGTGGCGTCGAGCTCGGCCCGCGCGACGAGCACTCCGATCCGTTCCTGTTCGGCCCGCGCTCGCGACGACTCCGCGACGGCGTCCGCACGTACGCGCTCGCGGTCTACCCACCGGTCGAGGGCACGGTCGTATCGCTCCCTCGAGCTGCGCTCCTCAGCGAGCGCCGCCCGCTCGGTTTCGCTCCGTGCGAGTTCGGCCTCGGTCGCGGCCACCTCCCCGGCGGCCTCGGCGCGGTGCGAGGCGAACCGGCCCGGCTCCACGGTCTGGTGGCACCGCGGGCACGTTCCTTGGGAAAGGAGCTCCTCAAGCTCCACGAGCGCCGCCTTGCTCCGCCCGACCGCGATCGCCAGCCGCTGGGCACCCTCCTCCGCACGCCGGATCGCTGCATCGAGCTCCACCACCGTTCGCCGAGTGGGGACCGGTGGCTCCTTCGTGGGCCGCGCGGCAGCGGCCGCCGCGAGGCGCTCGTCCGTGCGGGCGACCTCGGCCTCCACCGTCACGCGTTGGTCCGCGACAGCGCGGAGAGCGGCGGCCCGACCTGCGTGCTCTTCGCGCAACGCCGCGACTTCGGCGGCGACCCCCTCGATATCGCGGAGGCGAAGCGCCGCTCCCTCCCGCTCGGTCGCGAGGCCATCCAGGTCCGAGCGCAGTGCAATGGCCGTCCGCTCCGTTTCGCCGAGGGCGGCCAGTCGGCTCCGCGCTTCCTCCTCCCGATGGACCCCGTCCTGGGCCTCGAGCTCCAGCCGCCGCAAACGCTCGAGCTGGTCACGGAATACGGCCGCGAGCTCCTCCGCCCTTGCCGCGTCGGCCTGACGTTCCGCCGTCCGATCCGCCGTCGTCTGAACGCGAGCCCGGGCATCCTCGACGGCCGCGTGCGCCTCCGTCTCCCGGCGGACGAGTTCTCGAATCCGGGCGCTCAAGGTCGCCACCTCGCCCGCGAGCTGCTCCCGCTCTACCTCGAAGTGATGGAGCTCCTCCGCCTGCGCATCAAGCGTTTCGGCGTCGGAGCGAAGCCGCGGGGCCAGGAGTTCGCGCGCGTTCTCCGCCGCGGTTCGGTAGAGTTCGAGTCCGAGCGCCTTCCGGACGGTCTCGAGCCGGTCGGCCGGCTTGAGGTCGAGGACCTCCCGCATCCGCTCCTGCGGGACGTAGACCGCCCATCGCCAGACGTCCGACCGGGCCCGGGGGCTCGGATTGTCCGGGAACCCGAGGAGCTCGATCACCCGTTTCCGAAGCTCGGTCGCCGAGTAGGAGGTCGGCCGACCGCCTGTTGCGAGGCGCGCCTCCTCGATCTCGAACGAGCTTCGCCCGCCCCGGGTGCTCCGCTTGAGGCGCCGCTCGATCTCGATCGTCGTGCCGTCGTCGCCGAGTTCGAGTCGCACCTCCGCCTCCCGGCTCTCATGGCGGACGAGGTACGCCGCGTCGACCTCCGCGAACCCAAAGAGGGCGAGCTCGACGCCGTAGAGGAGCGACGTCTTCCCGCTGCCCACATCACCCGTGATGAGCGTCGTCCCCGGACCGAAGCGAACGTCCGTCGAAGGGTGGCTGCGGATGTTGCGCAGCCGGATCCGTCTAAGTTGCATCGTCGACCCGTGCCTCCCGCCCGGTGCGACGAGCGACTCCGAGGGCGCGGAGTCCCCCGTCGAGCCGCGCCGCCCGATAGTCGGCGGCCGACTCTCCTTCCACGCGGACGAGTCCGAGCTCGCGCAGGAGCTCCCGCATCCGCCGGACGCCGTCCTCGCCCGCGAGTTCGGCCAGGATCGGGTCGGCCGACCGACCGAGTTCGAGGAATACCTCCTCATCGACCGGCTCGGAGGACCCGGCCGCCTCGCCGCTCGTACCCTTCGCCGAGGTCGTGTCCTGAAGGTCCCAGTGGACCGCGGCCGCTCCACGGGCCGCGGCGTCGGCGTGGCTCGTGCGGAGCCCGAGCGACGCCGTGCTCCCCTCCGAGAGGCTCCCGTGGATCCGGGGAAAGAGGAGGGCTCCGGGAGCGGCGTGGGCGGCGACCTCCTCCTGCACGACGGTTCGCGCATCCCCCGTCGAGCGGCCCTCCACGTTGATGTCGAACACCCGGACCAGTCCTCGAGGGGTCGTGTCGACGAACTCCGCCGTGGGCCGTCCGTCCCGCACCTCGACGATCACCACGCCCTGGTGCGTCCGCCCTTCGGCCGCGTACTCGAGGTCCTTGATGCTCGTGCCGAACACAGCACCGGGATTGACGAGGAGACCGCCGCCCGGGAGCGTCGCCGAGTAGCTGAAGTGGATGTGCCCGCCGGCGTAGTAGTCGCAGCCCGCGGGAAGGCTCGTGACCGGGATCCCGCGGATGTGTCCGCGGAACGGGGCGGGGAGGAACTCGTCGATTGCGGCGTGGAACTGGAAGATCTTGAACCCGGGCTCGGTCCGGAACGCGCCGGAGTCTACGGAAGCGAACGCCCCGCGGTCGAGGCCGTGCGCCCGCCCCGAGATTCCCGCGATCCGCGCCTGCGTCGGGGCGTCGACGGTGAACGGGAGGGTCCACCGCTCGCCCTCCGCTCGTACCGGGTCCGGGGCGGCGCGGAGGAAGATGCCGGTCTCCGCGAGGACGTCGAGCCAGCTCACGCGATGCGCGACGTAGTCGTGCGAGCCGTAGATCACGTAGATCCGGCGGCCGCCCTCCGTGAGCCGGCGGAGGGCGGCGGCAACGGGCGCGACCTCCCCCGGGTCGGGGATCGGGGTGTGGAAGAGGTCGCCCGAGATGAGGAGGAACTCCGCCTCGCGACGTTCGACGAGCTCGAGGGCCGCGAGGACGCTCGTGCGCAGGGCTTGGCGCACCGCCGGGTCGCGAGACCAGGCCCCGACGTGGGCGTCGGCCAAGTGCGCGAAGCGAAAGTTGCGCGGGTCCATCGACCCTCGGTCTACCGGCTCGGCTTCGCCGTTCCGCCGCGCTCCTGGGCGGAGCGGCGCAGCACCGCCGCAAGCACTCCAGCGCCGGCGCCGAAGAACAGTAATCCGGTCCAGAGCGAATCCTCCGTGATCGAAACCCCGCCGACTCCCGAGGGCGTCGGAGGGTACGTCGCCCCCAGGGCCGGCGAGGAACCGCCGGGAGGGGGCGGCGGTGGGGGGAGCGCGCTCTGCGCGGCTCGGAGCATCGCCTGCTGGAGAGCGAACAGTTCCGTGGCTTCTTCCATCGTGATCTCCCGTCGCCGAAGCCGGCCGATCAGGAACACATAGCGGGGCGTCGGTCCGGCGATCGGCGGAGACGGGGCCACTTGCGGCTCGAACGAGGAGGCATCCATCATGGGCCGCGAGGCTCCCGAACGTGGTCGCCCTCTTGAAGGGTCGGGGTCGGGCGTTGAAACGTGCCTGAGCCGTTATAGTCCGGCCCGTCGCTAGCGGCCCATGGCCTCCGCGGAATCCCGCTCCGAACCCGACAACGACCACAAACACCTCCACGTTCGGCTCTCCGACCGGCGCAGCTCGATCTACGACCTCGTCACCGAGTACCTCCAGAGCGCCGGCAAGGCACCCGACTGGTACTGGCGGACCGCGGGCCGGCTCGAGGGGACGGACGCGGAGAACCTCGAGGAGCTCATCGACTCCGCGTTCGAGGCCGGGGCGTACGTCGCCCACGAGCACCCCGAGGACCTGGAGTTCCTCTGGGTCACCGAGGAGGAGTGCGAGAAGGAGCGCCGCAAGGAAGAGCGGGGCGAGCAGAGCGAAGCGTCCCGCAAGGACCGTACGACGATGAGCCACTACGCCTGAGTTCGTGCGCCCGAGGAGCGGGCGCACCGATCGTGGGCGCCCCAGCGCCCGTCCCCCTCAGAATCCGATGAGGTGGTGGGCGACGATGAGCGCGACGAACAGGATCGAGATGGTGTTGACGACCTTGATGAGCGGATTGATCGCCGGCCCGGCGGTGTCCTTCGTCGCGTCGCCCACCGTGTCGCCGACGACCGCGGCCTTGTGCGCGTCGGAGTGCTTCCCGCCGTAGTTCCCCGACTCGATGTACTTCTTCGCGTTGTCCCACGCGCCGCCGCCGGTCGTCATGAGGAGGGCGAGCGGGAAGCCGGAGAGGATGACGCCGATGAGCAGGCCCGCGAGCGCGATCGGGCCGAGCAGGAACCCCACGGCGAGCGGCGCGATCACGGCAATCGCCGCCGGGACCGCGAGCTGGCGCAGGGCGGTCGTCGTGACGATGCTCACGCACTTGCCGTACTCGGGTTTCCCCGTCCCGTCGAGGATGCCCTTGATCTCGCGGAACTGACGGCGGACCTCGAAGACGATCGACTGCGCGGCGACGCCGACCGCGTTCATCAGGAACGACGTGAAGAAGAACGGCAGGATCGCGCCGACGATCAGTCCCGCGACCACGAGCGGGCTCCCGAGCGTGAGCTCGCTCGTGAACGTGTGCCAGGAGGTGCCGCTCGATTGGGCGACGTCGAAAGTGTAGGCGGCGAACAGCGCGAGGGCCGCGAGGGCGGCCGACCCGATCGCGTACCCCTTCGTGACCGCCTTGGTCGTGTTGCCGACCGCGTCGAGCGGGTCGGTGACGGCGCGTGCCTCGGGCGGAAGCTTCGCCATCTCGGCGATCCCTCCCGCGTTGTCGGTGATCGGCCCGAACGCGTCGATCGAGATGATCATCCCGGTCACGGCAAGCATGCTCGCCGCGGCGAGCCCGATCCCGTAGAGGCCGAGCGCCTCCGCAGGGAACTGGCCCGCGAGGGCCGCCGGGGCCGCCGACGACATCGCCCAGTACGCGCCGAGCGTCCCGCCGACGATGACGAGGCCCGGGATCAGCGCCGATTGGAGGCCCACCGACAGCCCCGTGATCACGGCCGGCCCGGCGCCCGCCTGGGCGCTGTCCGCGATGTGCTGGACCGGCTTGAACTTCGATGAGGTGTAGTAGTCGGTGACGACCACGATCACGATCATCACCATCAGTCCGATCGCCGTCGCCACGAAGACCGGCCAGCTGCCGCCCATGAGCTCGTAGTCGAGCACGTACAGGCCGACGAGCCCGACCCCGGTCGTGACGCCGAGCCCCTGGTAGAGGGCGCCCATGATCGATCCCTGCGGGCGCATGCGGACGAACATCGCGCCGACCAGCGTGGCGACGATCGCCCACGCGCAGACTACGAGGGGGTAGATCACGGCGTTCGGGAACTGGCTGAGCAGCCCCGTGTAGACGCCCTGGCTTACGAGGTAGGCGAGAAGCATCGTCCCGAGGGCCGTGACGACGTACGTCTCGAAGAGGTCGGCCGCCATCCCCGCGCAATCGCCGACGTTGTCGCCGACGTTGTCGGCGATCACCGCCGGATTCCTCGGGTCGTCCTCGGGAATCCCCGCCTCGACCTTTCCGACGAGGTCGGCGCCGACATCGGCGCCTTTGGTGTAGATCCCTCCGCCGACGCGGGCGAAGAGGCTCATCAGGGACGCCCCGAAGAGCAGGCCGACCATCGAGAGGATTTGCCCGTCAAGGACGGTGTAGAACCCGACGAGCTCGAGCAGGGCGAGGCCGGCGACCGTGAGTCCCGTCACGCTGCCTCCGCGGAAGGCGAACGCCATCGTGGCGGGCAGGTCACCCTTCCGGGCGTGCGCCGCGGTCCGCACGTTCGCCCGGACCGAGACGAGCATCCCGATCGCGCCGGCGAGCGCGCTCCCGGCCGCTCCGAAGAGGAAGCCGACCGCAAGGTCGAATCCCGACGGCAGAAGGACGCCGATGAGGACCGCCAGCACCACCGCCACCGCGAAGACCGCGGTGTACTCCTTGCGGAGAAAGGCGACGGCGCCCTCGCGGATCGCGAGCGCGATCCGCTTCATGTTCTCGTCCCCCTCGTCCTCGCGGAGGATGAGGAGGGTCTGGATCCCGGCGTATCCGAGGCCGAGAAGGGCGGCGAGCGCGATCAGCAGCTCGAGCGTCTCCATCGAGGGAAGCCGTCCGGGTTTCGAGGCCCCGCGACCGGGGAAGCCGTTTAAGGTTGCCTCACGAAATCGGGACGATTTCGGCCCGCTTTCTGACGAGCCGGAGCACGCGCCGTCCCGTCCCCTCGAGCGAGGGGGTCTTTATAGCGAGCGCCGTACACAATCGAGGATGCAGAGCGGCATCACTCGCGAAAGCCGCTCCGCACGCCGCGCCCGGGTCGCGTGCCCGAAGTGCGGAGCGATCGTCGAGTTCTCCCGGATGCGCGTCCACCTCCGGGACGCGCACCACGTGGGCGCCGCCGAACTGGAATCGAACATCCTGAACGTCCGGAAGGAGGCGATCCGCTCGGGTCGGGGGGCGCGGCGCTAGGGCCGTCCTTCGACCAGGCGGACGAGGGCTTCGAGCCGTCGCTCGAACTCCCGTCGCGCAAGCTCGCCGTCCGGGGCGAACCCGGCAAGTACCCCGCCCACGATCGACCCTTGGGCCGAATCGATCGAGGCCCGCGCGGTGTCCGACAGTCGGTCGATCTCCTCCGTGCGGAACCCGCCCGGACCGGCATCCATCGCCGTCCCGGTGAATTGGGTCCGGTCGAGCGCGCTCGCGCTTAGATGGACCACCCATGACCGAATGCGGGCGGCGCGTACCCCCATCGCCGTCGATAGGCTCGCGACCGTCGGTCCCAGAGGGCCGGGCGACCAGGGGATCCAGGTGACGCGGGAGCGGGCCTTGAGGGACCGCTCGCCGTCGTCGATGCTGCGGGTTCCGATGCGCACCGCATCCGCCTCCTCGACGAGGGGAAATCGATCCCGGGCCAATCGGGTGAACGCTAGGTCGCCGTGGCCGACGCAGGCGGCGAACGCCATGCCGGCAAAATCGCGGGACGTCGACGACGCAGGAGTATGGAACTCGGCGTACGCGTCGAACGAGAGGAGTCCCAGTCGGTCACGGCTCGAGTTCCCGTCAAGCACACCGGCGAGCGCGGCCGGCAGTACGGAACAGTCGCCCCCCACGACGATCGGGATCGCACCGCCCCGCACGATCGCCGCGGTCGTTGCGGCGATGCGGAACAACGCGGCCCGAACGTTGGCGCCGCCCAGCACGGTGGGGACCGTCGGACTGGCCGTTCGGCCGACGTCGGACCCGATATCGACCTCGATGAAGGGCGGCCTCACCGTTCCATCCGGACCGGCAGCCCAACCTCGCGCGGCCGCGAGCCCGAGAAGGGCGGACGACGACGCGGCGGAGCCGACGAGCCCCGCACCGACGAGGGCGCTACGGCGGGCCACGGACTCCGCGAGCACTCAGGGCCTACGGTTCGAAGGCGCGGGTCCGGATCCGGTCGGTCACATGGCCGAGGAACTCAGCCTGCGACATCGCGGTCGGTTCCTTGACCCCGCGACGACGCACGGCGAGAGTGTGGGCCTCGAGTTCCTTGTCGCCGATCACGACGACATACGGGACACGGTCGATCTCCGCCGTGCGTACGCGCTTCCCGATCGTGTCCTCGGGGCTGGCGATCGCGGCGCGAACACGAGCGACCGCGAGTTCGTCCCGCAGCCCGTTCGCGGCGTCCGCGTGACGCTCGCCGACCGGTAGGATACGCACCTGCTCCGTCGCGAGCCACGGCGGAAGCCGGCCGTTCGTATGCTCGAGGAGCACGCCCACGAACCGCTCCCACGTCCCCAGGATGGTCCGATGGATGACGATCGGCTGGTGCAGCCGGCCATCGGGCCCCTGGTACTCGAGGCCGAACCGCTTCGGCATCTGGTAATCGAGCTGGATCGTTCCCGTCTGCCAGGGGCGGCCCAGACTGTCCCGGATGTGAATGTCGATCTTCGGGCCGTAGAATCCGCCCTCGCCCGGGGCAATCTTGTACGGGACTCCGGCGCCGCGGAGGACGGCGTCGAGCGTCGCCTCGGCCCGGTCCCACTCCGCCGGTTCTCCGAGGAACTTCGGCGGTCGGGTCGAGAGTTCGCACGACCACGTCAGTCGGAACGTCGAGAACGCGCGCTCGATCCACTCCAGGAGCTTGCGGATCTCCGGTTCGACCTGCTCCTCGGTGACGAACAGGTGCGCGTCGTCCTGGACGAGCTCGCGCACGCGCAGCAGCCCGTGGAGCGTCCCGCTCGCCTCGCGCCGGTGCAGCGGCGCGAACTCCGCGAGCCGCAGCGGGAGCTCGCGGTAGCTGCGGGCGCGCGAGCGGAAGATCAGCATCGAGCCGGGGCAGTTCATCGGCTTGAGCGCGTATGGGCGCCCGTCGACCTCGAGGAGGAACATGTTCTCGCGGAACAGCTCGAGGTGACCGCTCGTGGTGAAGACCCGGTCCGAGAACATGAGCGGTGTCCGAACCTCGCCGTACCCCGACTCGCGCAGGTGTTCGGTCACGAACCGCTCGAGCTCGCGCACGACGATCATCCCGTTCGGCAACCAGAACGGAAAGCCGGGGACGTCCTCGTCGAAGGAGAACAGTTCGAGCTTGGCGCCGAGGGTCCGGTGGTCGCGCGCCTCGGCCTCCTTCCGTAGCTTGAGATGCGAATCGAGCTCGGCGTGCGTCGGGAACGCAACGCCGCGCACCCGCTGGAACGATGCGGTCGCTGCTCGCGACTCGGACGTGATCGCCGAGGCGCCGAACAGGTGGAGTCCGCCGAGTCGACCGGTATCGGGGACGTGGGGTCCCAGGCAGAGATCGACCCAATCCCCCGTGCGGTACACCGAGACGGTCTCTCCGGCCGGGATCTCGCGGATCAGCGCGAGCTTGTGGGGGTTCCCGGCGAAGATCCGTTCGGCCTCTTCCCGGGGCACCTCCCCGCGAACGAACGGCTCGCGGGCGGCGACCGAGCGGTCGGCCGCGGCGGCGATTCCCTTCAGGTCGTCCGCGGTGAGCGGCCGAACGTCAAAATCGTAGTAGAAGCCCTCGTCGGTCGGCGGCCCAACGATCGGGAGCGCGGTGTCGATGGTCTGCGTGACCGCCTTCGCGACCACATGAGCGGCCGAGTGCTGAAGGACGTCCCGGCCGGCCCGCTCCCCAAACGTCAGTGGGGCAAGCGATCCGCTGTGCTCAATGACCCGGGCGAGGTCGATCGCCACTCCGTCCAGAGAGGCGGCGAGAAGCTTCGCGACGTCGTCGGGCCGCCACCTCTGGAGGAGCGCGCCCGCCGTGGTTCCCAGCTCGACGGAGGACGTCGTTCCGTCCGGGAATCGGACGGTCACGGGGGACGCCGCTCCGCTCATCGCCTTCGCGTCGGGGCCGGTGCCCTATATCACCCCGCCGACGCCGGTGGCGCGGAGCGTCGGTCGACGGGAATGGGACGTCGCCCCGCGCTCGCGGGACCTCAGTAGACCGCCGCCCCGCCGCTCCCCGGGACCGGACGGCCGGCTACCCAGCGCCCGTTCGTCATGAGGTCCACCGCGTTGAAGACGTCGGTCGGTGTGGCCTCGATGACCGGGTTCGGAGGGTTCACCCCATACTGCATGCCCAACAATTCGTTCAGGGCGGTCTGGCCGCCGAAGATCGCCACGCGGGTGTTCGTGGCTGGGGCATTGTTGTCGAGCGTCGACTTGTAGATGCGGTTGCGCCGCACCTTGGACGCCCCGCCGACCGAATTGAAATGGAACACGCACGAGCCGGCCGCCGCGCTCGCGTGCGTGCTGAGCGACGCGTCGTAGACGAGGTTGTTGTCGCAATTCTGGACGAAATCGATCAGACGGACACGCGAGCCGTCCATCCCCATCATGTTCCCGGAGACGACGAAGAAGTCGTTGAGCGTCACCGCGCACCCTTCCGTGCCCGCGATCCGGACGAGCGTGGTGCCCTTGTGGCCCTCGACCCAGACGCGGTTGTTGCGATTCTGCCCCCCCCAGTTCCCATCGAGGGATTTCGGAACCGCGTCGTTGACGGTCATCTCGAGGCCCACGGAGCCGTTGAAGTTCTCGATCGAGACATCGAATCGGGAGCGCTGGGCGGACGTGACGGTGAGGGCGACGCCCTTCGGGGCGAAGTTCTGGTCGAGGACCAGCGGGCCTCGTATCTCGGTACGGAAGAACACCGTGCTCGGATCGGTCCGGAACGGCGTCGGGCCCTTGGCCGCGTTGAGCAGCGTGGCCCCGTTGCCGAACACATGGACTCCGGAATAGAAGGTCACCGCCGAGCGGATTGCGATCGGAGCGCCCGGTGCGAGTTGGACGATCCCACCTCCGGAGCGGAGCGCTTCCTCCGCCTCCATGAACCCGCCGGTGGTCGTCCCCGGAGTGTCGGGACCGAAGTCGGCCCCGTCGTTCGGGAGCCCGGATCGCCCCCGCGGAGCCGTGCCGCCCGGCCCACCGAATGGGGAGACCGTGACGACATTGCCGAGGCGGAGCTGCGACGGCGTGCTCACGGTGCTCCTCGGGTCGGGAACGTCGCTCCGTGGTTCTCGGAGGCGCCGCCGCGGAGCTCAGGCTTGCGGGCGCCTCTCGTGTCCTTGGCGAGGGATTGGGAAATGCGCTCCGTCGGGGATTCGGATGCGGGTGCGCCTGCGGTCAGCTCGCCCATATCATTCATCACCAATCAGCCGGTTCCAAGGTCTCATCATCCCGCTTCGCACGATCCGATGTCCGCGTCACAAGTCGGCCCGTAAAGGGCTGAGGGTCCCCCCGGATCGCGACGCGATACGGCAATCCCGCGACGCTCGGGCTTCCTCCGCCGACCCGCGCCGCGCTCGCACGGCGGGAACGTTACATCGGTTCCCAGCCGAGATATACGGCTCGGAGCTTGGGGCCTCGAGGCCCTGAAGATGCCTCGGACGATCTTCCAGAAACTGGTGCCCGGCCGTCGCGCGCTCGCTGTCGGAGCGATCGTGGTCGCGCTGGCGTTCATGGCGACGCTCGCGCCATTCGGTCGCGCGGCGGGGGTGAACTCCTCGTACTGCTCGACAAGTCCGTTGAAGATCCTGAACCATACCGGCGTCCCGTTCGGATCGCCCCGGTTGGTCAGCATCCACTGGGACGCCACCAACCACGAGGACTTCGGTCGGCTCGGATATTGGGCCATCGACAACTTCACCGCGTCCGTGCGGGCGTGGCAGATCTCGTCGGGCCACTACTATGCTACCGAGGAGTTCAACGGCACCTGGCACACGTACGCGGGCGCCCTCAGTCCCCGGCTCGGGAACCACGAGTTCCTCTCGAAGGGCGGACCGTTCGGGGCCGGGGTGAACTTCACGTTCTCGGCGAAGTTCGTCCCGAAGTTGAACGTCACCGGGAAGATCGGTCCGTACAACTACAACGGCTCCATCCCCGACGTCCTGAAGGGGAAGTACGCGAACCAGACCGGTGATGCGAACACGTTCAACTGGGTCCGGGAGTACTTCGTGAACGTGTCGGTCTCCTCCGAGTTCTTCGGATACGTCTACAACTGGGCTCCGGGCGGCCAAACCTGGTGCCACTTCGACCATGCGGACGGCGGGTCGAGCGGCGACATTGTGACGTAGCAGGCTGGGTCGGGCGACTCCTCGGGATCGCCGCGCCGCCTCCCGGAAGGCCGGACGCCATCGGCAGCCTACGCGTCGGATCGAGCTCGACCGATCGCGCGATCAGGCCGGCTTCGCTCCTGGAGGAGGGACGAGCTCATCGACCGTCGGATGAAAGATCCCTCCCCGTGCCCCCGCGCGCTGGAGATCGGCCGACTCGGCGCGGGAGTAGCTACCGTCGACCCAGAGTGGTCCCTCTTTCGCCAGCGAACCGATGAGCGTCCAATCGATCGGAACGTCGCCGCGAGGGCTGACAACCAGGTCGGTGATCCCCTCGGCACGGACGGCGGTCGCGACGTCCCGAGGTGCTCGACCCGCCCAGTCGTGACTGCGGGCCCGCACGGTCGACTCGACGATCTCGATCTCCACGGCCAGCGCGGTGGAGAGTCGCCACGCCCGTCGGAGATCCTCCACGGATCGGATCGTCGACGTCGAAACGACGACCCGTCGGGCGCCCGCGACCAGAAGGTCCGCGACCTCGTCCCCGCGTCGGACCCCGGCGTCGACCCAGAGTTCGGCGTTGCGCGACAGCTCCTGGATGTAATCGAGCTGCGGATCGGCGTGCTCGATCCCGTCCAGGTCGACGACGTAGAGGCGGCCGAACTGTTCGACGAGTCGATCGGCAACGTCGAAGACGTCCGGGATGCCGCCGTCCGAGGTACGGAGCGTTTCGGGACCGTTCGGGCCCGGAACCTGCACGCGACCGGATCGGAGCAGCAGCTCGGGAATCTGCTCGGGGATCGACGGCGCCCCGCGCTGACGGTCCACGGGCGCCGTCGGAGGCACGGCTCCGCCTAGAGTCGTGGGCTAAGACAGTTCCCGCGGCCAGACGGTGCGGTCGGGGTCGCTTCCCGGACCGTCTGGATTCGGAGTCCCCGGGAAGGGGTTATCGACCCGGGCTCCGATGGACCGGCGTGCGAGGAGGCGGAGGGCAGCTGACGGTAGGACGGTCTTCCACGACCGTCCGGCTGAGGAAACTCCCCACTCCGGGGGTCACGGGGACGGGCGGGAGCCCGTCGGGCGAGAGTCCGAGCGCCGGAGCAGAAACGACACAGCCCAGCGGTATGGTGAAGGCGGTGCGCCGGAAGTTCCGCCGGGATCTGGTGAAACGGCCGACTCCCTGGGAGCAAGCCCCGAACGGCGGAAGGACGACGACCCCCCGACCGCCAAAGCGAGCGCGCAGTCGAATGCTGCCTAGAACAGAATGGGGGTTACCCAAGCGACCTCGCACCGCCGGCCGTCGGACCTAACGGTCCGGCGCCGGCGACACCGAACGTCCCTCTGGATCGGTCCCGACGACGCGCTCGGACGACCCCGCCCGCCTCCCATGATTATTTGACGGGGGCCGCGTCGGCCGTGCGGATGGCCCTCAAGGGTCGCGACCTGATCTCGATCCGCGACCTCTCCCGTGAGGAGATCGAGGAGATCCTCAAGGCCGCCCGCAAGATGATCCCCGTCGCCGAAGGGACGAAGACGAGCGACGCGCTCGCCGGCCGAATCCTCGCCCTCGCGTTCTTCGAACCGTCCACGCGCACGCGTCTCTCGTTCGAGGCGTCCGCGCTGCGGCTGGGCGCCCGGACCATCTCGATCGCCGACCCCATGCAGAGCTCCGTCCCGAAGGGCGAGAGCCTCCACGACACAACCCGCATGCTCTCGGCCTACGCCGACGCCATCGTCCTGCGGCACCCGAACGAAGGTGCGGCGCGACTCGCCGCCCAGGCGAGCGACAAACCGGTCATCAACGCGGGGGACGGCGCCGGCCAGCATCCGACCCAAACCCTGCTCGACCTCGCGACGATGCAGGAGGCGTTCGGGACGTTGTCCGGACTCAAGGTCGTCCTCCTGGGGGACCTCAAGTACGGTCGAACGGTCCATTCGCTCGCCCACGCGCTTTCGGTCTTCGGGGTCGAACTGGTCCTATCGGCCCCGCCAGGACTCGGCTTGCCCGACGAGGTCCACGAGCACCTGGACGCGATGGGCGCTCGTGTGACCGAGGTCGACCAGATCCACAAGGCCGTCCGCGACGCCGACGTTCTCTACGTCACGCGGATCCAGAAGGAGCGGTTCGGCGACCTGGCAGAGTACGAGAAGATCGCCGGTTCGTACCGGATCGACCGCGCGCTCCTCACCGGGGTCAAGCCGCGACTGATCGTCATGCACCCGCTGCCCCGGCGGACCGAGATCGCGCCCGAGGTGGATACGACACCCCACGCCGCCTACTTCCGCCAGGCGTTCCTCGGCGTCCCGGTCCGGATGGCGCTCCTCCAGCTCATCCTCGGGAGCAAGGCGGGGTAGGGGGGAGCGATGGTCCGCGAGCTCAAGATCACCCCGATCAAGAACGGGACGGTCATCGATCACATCCAGAACGGTCTCTCGCTCGAGGTGCTCCGCATCATCGGCGTGAAGGACCTCGACAAGGACTCGACGGTGAGCGTCGCCCTCCACGTCCGCAGCCAGAAGATCGGCTGGAAGGACATCGTCAAGGTGGAGAACATGGAGCTCTCCCCGCGAAAGGTGAACGCGATCGCGCTGATCGCACCCACGGCGACCATCTCGATCATCCGCGACTTCAAGGTCCTCGAGAAGCGGCCGGTCGACCTCCCCGACCGGATCGTCGGCGTCCTGCGCTGCCCGAACCCCGGGTGCATCACGAACCAGCACGAACCGGTCGAGAGCGAGTTCGAGGTCGCCCGGCGCCGTCCGGTCGTCCTCCGCTGCATCTACTGCGAGCGGCTGGTGGACGAGTTCCTCAACCATCTCGCCTGAGTTTCGCGGGGGCATCGTTCCTGGGAACGGACGCGGCCACCGCCTATCTCCTCGTCCTCGCCGTCGTCGGCGGCACGGAGTTCGTCGACCGGACCAACTTCGCCATCATCTCGCTCGCGACGAAGCACCGGCCGCTCCCCCTCTGGGCCGGCGCGGTCGGCGCGTTCGCCGTCACGACGCTCCTGTCCGTCGCGATCGGATCGGTCCTGCTGGCGGTCGCCGGAGCTGAGCTCGTCTGGGTGCGGGTCGGTGGCGGGATCTTCCTCGCCGGCTACGCGACCTATCTCCTTCTCGTCCCCGCATCCGAGCGTGCGACACCGACGAGCGGCTCCGCGTTCCGTACCGGCTTCACGACGATCGTGCTGCTCGAGCTTGGTGACACCACGATGATTCTGACGGTCCTCTTCGTGGGCGCGTTCCCGGCGTTCGTGCCGGAGGTGGCGGCGGGCGCGCTCACCGGTCTGGCCGCGGTCGCCGCTTCGGCTTGCCTCGTTGGTACGGCGGTCGCGCGGCACGTTCCCGCGGATCGCCTGGAGCGGGCGGTGATCGTGATCCTCTACGTCGTCGCTGCGGCGACGATCGTGCTCGCGCTCCGCCCCGACCTCCTGCCCGCCCTGTAGCGGTCAGGTGCCGGCGTGCGCCGGGGGAAGCCATTCCGGACGCACGAAGGCTCGAAGCTCGGCGGAGTCGAGCCGCTGGGAGAGCGACTCGACCGCGAACTGATCGCCGGCGACCTGCTCGAGGGCGCGGAGGCGGGCGATCGCTTCCGCACGGGCGGCGGGCGTCGCGCCTGCGGGGGGCAGGTCGACGATGGACCGGAGCAGGTCCCGAGCACGGGCCGGGTCCGTGCTCGCGGCATGCCGCCCCTCGGCGAGCCACAGCCGCAGCAACGGGGGAGAAGGGGGGACGAGATGGTGGCGCGCGGCGATCGCCCGGGCTCGAGCGAGGGCCGTCTCGATTCGCACGTCGGATCCGGTATCGAGGAGGTGCTCCGCTACATTGAGCGACTGCTCGAGCTCGAGCAACGGACCTCGGGGTCGACGTTCGAGGTCCGCGAGGTCGGCCGGCGAGCGGATGGGGCGTCGCACTTCCGAACCGGGTCGCCGCAGCCGTTCCAGCAGTTCGTCGACGACCTGCTCGAAGATCGGACGACGGTTGGCCCGGAAGAGGACCGACGCGGACCGCAGGTACCGCACGGCGCGGTCCCGCTCGTCGCTCGGTCCATCAAGCCGAACGAGCGCGAGCGAGAGCAGGCCGAGTCCCTGGGCGGCCTGACCCGCCTCGCGGCCTCCGAGCATCGCCGCGCGTTCCGCGAGGCCGCGCGCCGCGGATGACCGGCCCCGGAGCGTCTCGAACTCGGTCGAGAGAGCGAGCAGCAGAACCTCGCAATCGACCGCCGCCGCGTCGTGCGCCCGGTCCGCCACTTCTCCCAGGAGCGTCACCAGGCTAGGATGTGGGCCGGCCACGCGGAGCGCCGGGACGAGGTCCTCGAGCCACTCCTCCAGGCGGCTGGTCGGGAGCTGGGCCCGGAGCGCGGCATCGACCCCTTCGGCGATGTCGCGTTCGGCCTCCGCGACCCGCCCGCAGAAGACGAGGATTCGGGCGCGGAACAGCCGCAGCTCGGCTTCCGCGTCGGCCCGGTCGGAGCTCGGCAACGACGTCACACAAACGAGCGCCCGGTCGAGCGCCTCGACCGACGTGTCGAACGCGCCGAGCCGTTCGCTCAACTCCGCGGCCTCGAGCAGGTACCGAAGCGCCTGCGGTCCGCGGTTCCATGCGAAGAAGTGCCCGGCGATCTCGAGCCGTCGGGCGAGGTCGGGTTCGGGATTGAGCGCCGAGAGTGCTTCCGCGAGCTCGCGGTGCATCTCGCGTTGGTCGCTGAGCGGGAACAGGTCCGCGAGCACGGCGGCCGCCCCCTCCCCGACCAGGGTGACCCGCCCGCCCACGACCCGTACCAGGCCGGCTTCCGTCGCGGGGAGAAGCAGGTCCGCCAGGCCCCGGAATCCCGATCGCGCGATGCGGCTCAGGTTCACTTCCGTCGCGCTCCCACCGAGGAGCGCGGTGACGCCGAGCAGCCGCTGGGTCGGCGCGGGGAGCTCGGCAAACCCCTCGCGGACCTTGCGGGCCTCGCGCGGCTCCGGGCGCGAGGCGGTGAGCTTCACCCAGTCGACGTCGGCACGCGCGACGAGCCGCTCCTCCCAGAGCGAGTAGCCCGGCGCCGAGGTGTCCAGAGCAAGGATCAGAAGCACGGGCCGGAATCGCACCCGGTCGCTCAGAAACGCCAGGAACTCGCGGCTCGGGGCGTCCGCGAGCGCGGCGTCATCGACGAGGATCGTGAGGGACCGTAGCTCGCCCGATCCGACCGCGGCGGAGAGATTGTGCCAGAACTCTTCCGGCTCGAGCGCCGCCGCCGAACGCGTCCGCGCGGAGCCTCCCAGGATGGCAGCCGCTACGGCGGACTTGCTTCCGGCAGAGCGCCTTCGACGCGGCTCGGGCGTGATCGGCTCGGGAACGTAGGCGGCCGCCGCTTCTGATTCCGCCGGGCCGATCGCGGCCGAGCTCCGGACGATCTCGCCACCCTTCGTCCGCAGGAACTCGAGGTCCGCGAGCCCCGCGACGGTGGCCAACGGCGTGGCCCGGTCGCGGTACGCGGCGCGCAGGAAGACGACCCGCCCCTGAAACGATTCGACGTGCGCGCTCGCCGCTTCGAGGATGGCGCTCTTCCCCGAGAGAGGCGGTCCGGTGATCGCGACGGTGCGGCCCACGCCGTCCTCGAGCGAGGCGAACGCCCGGAGCAGGGACGGAGCGAACTCGACCACCCAACTCCTCGACTGTTACGCTCGGCCCGGGGAGATAAACGTCCCGTCCACCGGGCGCCCAGAACGGCGGATTCCGGGCTCGGACGGCACCGGACTCCTTTCGGGACGCGTTGGAGTTGGCGGCCCGCGGTAGCGTTTATCTCGCAACCCGAGTAGCGACAGCCGTGGCGAGGGCGCCCGCAACGAGCCGGCGTCAGCTGCTCCGCCGGCCGGTGAAGGCGGTCGACGTGACCCGACTCCGCGGAGCAGGAGACCTGATCGACGCCTTCCAGCGAACTTCGATCCAGGCGCGGAACCTCGCGCAGTGTCTCACCGTCTGGGAGAATGCGCTCACCGACGAGCGTCGTCCGACCATCTTCCTCGGGCTCTCGGGGCCGCTCATCGCGGCGGGGCTTCGGCGCGTTCTGAGGGACTTCATCGATTGGGGGGTCGTCGACGTCGTGGCGTCGACGGGAGCGATCTACTATCAGGACATCTACCAGAGCGTCGGCGGCCGCCACTGGATGGGGTCGCCGACCGCCGACGACGTGGTTCTTCGGAAACTCTTCCTCGACCGGATCTACGACACGTACGTCGACGAGCTCAAGTTCGAGGAGACGGACCGGGAGATCGCCCGCGTCACCGACCGGTTTCCCGCCCGGCCAGCGTCCTCCCGGGAGTTCCTCGAATTCCTCGGGAGGACGTTCGACGACCCCGAGTCGATCGTCGCGACCGCCGCCCGCCGCGGGGTCCCGCTCTTCTCGCCCGCGCTCATCGACAGCTCGATCGGGATCGGACTCACCATTCACTACGCCAAGAACCGGGGTCGACCGCGGTTCATGCTCGACGCCGTCCGGGACAACTACGAGCTCGTCCAGATCCTGGGACAGTCGCCTCGCACCGCCGCCTTCTACATCGGAGGGGGGACCCCGAAGAACTGGATCAACGATGGGATCGTGATGGCGAACTACAGCTTCGAGCGGCAGGGGGAGGGTCACTACTACGCGCTCCAGGTGACGACCGACGTTCCCGATTGGGGCGGGCTCTCGGGGAGCACGCTCGATGAGGCGCAATCGTGGGGCAAGGTCGCCGCCACCGCCACGCGCGCGACCGCGAGGGTGGAGGCCTCGGTCGCGCTCCCGCTGCTCGCCGCCGGACTCTGGGCGCACCGGAAGAAGTGGCGCCCACGGCCCCGCCTCCGCTTCGAATGGGACGGCGACCAGGTGAAACTCCGCCGCGGTTAGGGCCCGAGCCCATGGTCCACGTTCAGCGCGACCGTCGAGCTGGGACGTTCGAACACAGGAGAGTCCGGTGAGCGGCGTGGGGCGATCGAGGGTCCCGCCGGGCCAGGTCGTGACGCACAGCTGGCCCGTCTTGCACGCGGGCTCGGTCCCCTACGAGCTCACTCCGGAGACCTGGGATCTCTCGGTGCACGGGTCCGTCGAGGCTCCGTTCCGGCTCCGCTACGCCGACCTGCTCGCACTTCCGCAGAAGGAGATCACTACCGACATCCATTGCGTCACCTCATGGAGCCGGCTCGGGATGACGTGGAAAGGAGTCGCGTTTTCTGCCCTCAAGGACCAGGCGCGGCCAAACTCGACAGCGAAGTTCGTCGTGATGGAGTGTGCGCAAGGGTTCACCACCTCCCTTCCGCTCGAATCGCTGTTGGACGACGACGTATTGGTCGCCCACTCGGTCGACGGAGCCTCACTTCCCGCCGAGCATGGGGGGCCCGTCCGAATGCTGGTTCCGAAGCGGTACTTCTACAAGAGCGCCAAGTGGCTCCGTGGCCTCAAGTTCGTCGACCAGGACGAGCCCGGATTCTGGGAGGTCCGAGGTTACTCGAACGTCGCCGACCCATGGCTCCAGACGCGATACGATGTCGACGATGTCCGGGTGATCCACAAGATGCGGAAGCAGAACCTGTTCGTACCAGTGCGTGGCGGGCCTTGAATACACATCGAATGCGCATTGACTTAGGGCGTTCGTAAGATTCCTTATGTGAGTGCGCATTCATCCTCATAGATGCGCGCTGTATAACTGTGTCCGGAGTCGCGTCCATTTGAGATAATGTTTAAGTGCCCACCATCCGCGCCGCCGTTGGGGGTGACACACCGAATGTACCTGCCAGTTCTTCCGCCGGTTCCGTCCGCTGAGTACTAGACTTCGCCGAGCGGGGGGAGGGTCTCCCTCCCTCCGCTAGCCTGGAGTCCCGCTTGGGCCATCGGCTGGAGGTGCAGCAGCCCCTCCTTCGAGCGGCGCCTTGACACCTTTCGCCTCGAACGCCGAGCGAAGATTCGGCACCCAGAAGGCGGTACCGAGAATCTTCGCCAGTCCTGCTACCTCACTGAATTGCTCCATGGCTAGGTCATTCAGGCCCATCTCGAGGTACGTCTCGCAGAGGTAGGCTCGGGCGATAATGAGTGAATCCGATGGGGCCCCCTTCGAGAGTATTGTAACGGCACGTTCCCCGTATGAGCGGGCGTCCTGAAAGTGACTCTGACGCAGCTCGCCGGTCCCCATGATCGCTAGGGTGTGCCCTAGTACCGTATTGTTACCGACCCTCTCGGCGAGCGAGACCGTCTGTCGGCCGAGACCGACGACTTCCGTCCACTTGCCTGCGGCCACTGCCATGGCGCACAAGCCGCTGAGTGTGTAGGTCAGGTACGTGAGGTACCCGAGCGCCTCGGCTTCTGTCCGGACGGTTCGCATTTCGGCCTCGGCCAAGTCAGCCTGACCCGTTTCGACGTAACTGCGTGCCCGGGCCATCATCAGACTGAAGACGATGTCCATGCGGCCCGACTGTCGCGCCTCCGGAAGCCCGCGCTCCGCAATCCGGAGCGCCGATTGATGCTCTCCGCCTACGGTTGCGACTCGGGACCACGCCGCGAGGGCCTCGAGCGCGGCATCGCCCGCCTTGAATCTGCGCCCGAGATCGAAGGCCCGCTCGTAAAGCTGCTGTGCCTGCGGCAGGTCGCCCGCTCCCTCGGCGATTCTCCCCTCCGAGTATAGCATCAAGACCTGGATCCGTCGAGTGGGGATCCCTGCCCTGCGTGCTGCGTCCAGCGCACTTCTAGCTTCATCGAGTTGTCCGGTTCTGATGTGCGGATCCACCAGCATCAAACGGAGATCGGCCTCCAGCTTCGAGTCGCCCTCGGCCTCGCTGATAGCGCGTCGCAGCGAGAGAATCGCCTCCCCGTATTCCGAGTGAATCCGGAGGAGTGTGGCCTCTGCCCGAAGGGCCCGCACCCGTTGTGCGCCTCGCGGGATGGCGAGAGAAAGGTGACGCAGCGAATTTCGAAGTGGCTCTGAGTATCCGAGCGAGAGCAGCGTACGCTCGTTTTTCTGAAGGATCTCCAGCGCCGGCTTCCAAGACTCGCCCGCGGTAAAATGGAGGAACCGCTCGCGCACCGCCTCGGCCCGTCGGCTTCGGGCGTAGAACGCCGCGAGCCGCAGGTGGGCCTGGCGCTCGTCGCTCGGGCCAACGCGCGTGAGGAGGGCCGCCCGGACCGGCTGGACGAGGTCGATTCGGCCCCCTTCCGCACGCTGGGCCAGGCCCGACTGTACAAGCTTGTTCAGAACCTCCTCCGTCGAGAACCCACCGGAGGTTAGGAAGGACACCGGAAGCGGCTCGGTCGCGAGGGCGATCGGCAGGAGGGCGAGTACCTCCTCCGGTGCGAGACGCTGAACCGCGGCCGCCGGTAGAGACTGGGCCGCGAGCTCGGCACCGGGCGTGGAGACCGCGAGTTGGAGGAGCAGGGGGCTGCCGAGCGTCGCCTGGTAGACGGCTTCGAATCGATCGGCTAGACCGCCACGCCGGTCGGTGAGCTCGTGGGCCGCCGCACGATCGAGGCCGCCGAGTACAACGTGGTGGACCGGCGTCCGATCGGAGCGGATGAACGGAGGAGTCTGGCCGACCAAGGTGATCAGATCTTGGCGCTCCGGGGAGAGGGCTTCGACGAAGCTAGCCAGGAACGATTGCAGTTCCTTGTCACAGACGTGGGCATCGTCCACGACCATCAGTAGCCCTCGGTCTCCCAGCGCGCGCTGGGCGAGGTCCGCCACTTCGCTTCCGACCGGTGAGTGGGGCAGCTGCGAGTAGTAGGCGAGCTGCTGGCCGCCGCTGGTCGCCAGTGCATGGGCCAATGAACTTGTGAAATGCCGCGCCGAGTGCCCTGGGCGCACGGTGAACCAGAAGGGAACGCGACCTGCCCGGAAACGTCGAGCATGCCGTGAGACAAAGGCAGACTTCCCGATGCCAGGACCTCCCTCCACGAACACGACTGCGCGGCCTGGCTCGGAGAGGGAACCCAACTCGCTGAGCTCGTCTTTCCTGCCAAAGAACGGGTTGGGTGGCGGAGGGATGGCGTGAGAGAAGAGCGGGAGGTCACGCCCTTCGCGCTTCAGTCTCTCGCGACCAGGTTCCGTGACCGCGTAGACGAGCTGTTTTCGAAGTCCACCCCTGACCGACCCTCGATGGACGCTCAGGAACCCCTTCTGGACCAGATCGAACAGCGGTCGGGACATCGAGCAGGGGTGGGAGCCAAACACTTTGGCCAACTCCCGCTGGCTGACCCCGTAAGGGGAGTCCGGCGGGGGGGCATGGGTGGCGACATAATCGAGGATCTCCGCCGGGAGATACGTCACCCGAGGCACGGCAAGGATACGCATGCATGCGCTCCTACTTAGCACTATTTTGTACAAACTATCGACTTTGCTTTAAGTACTGAGAGACCTCCACTATCCCCTGCAAATGCCGGGG
Organism: Thermoplasmata archaeon; assembly: GCA_035656255.1. GTDB lineage: Archaea > Thermoplasmatota > Thermoplasmata > Lutacidiplasmatales > UBA184 > Lutacidiplasma. The sequence continues at coordinate 1,855 of DASRSV010000009.1, read as the reverse complement.
AACGGGGAGAGCGCGGCCTACCTGGGGGGCATCGGAATGATGGTCTCTCAGTCGGACGTCTGCCCTTCGTGCGGCAAGACGCACCAGGCCCGCCGGTTCGGGCTCCGCGTCGTCCGTGACGGCAGCTGTCCTGTCGTCGTAATGGGTACCTTCCCGACCGTGGCGGCGAACGAGGAAGGCTTGGAGGCGCCCGAAGTTGCCCCTGAGTCGATCCGCCTCGAAATCCCTCGCGGGATCTCGCGCCGAACCTCGGTCGTCTCGAGCGCCTGGCTCGCCCCGCCGCTCACGGAGGAATACCTGTGACGGTTCAGGTCGACTTCGCGGAGGCGGGCGGCTACCTTCGGCCGAAGCGCGGCGCGCACTCGGACGGTCGCTCGCTTCTCTTCACCCTCGCGGACGGCATCGCCCCCCCGGGCGCGGCCGTCGTCCTCTGGCCCTCGTGGCTTGCGCCGCGCGAGGCCCCCAGCCCCCGCAGCCGCAGCCGATCGCAGGTCTCCCAACGGAGAGAGTAGATGGCAGTCATTCCTCTGTAGAATCCTTTCTCACGATGCTTGGGGCTCCCGCCGGGTGACCCGGACCCGGCGGGAGCCGGCTTTTTCCCCGGGATTGATTTGAAACTTTTTGCGGAAGGCTTCTTAGGCCCGTCCGCGTGGATGCGGTTCGGGAACGATGGCTCCGACCTGTCCCACGTGCGGCGGTCCGCTGGAAGAGGGGTTCGTCTCGACGTCGAACGGCTCCGGGCTCTTCTGGTCGAAGGAATCGGCGAGCTCACGGCTCCGGCCCAACGGGCTGGAGGTTCTGGTCCCGACCGGCCTCGGCGGAACCTATTCCGCGAACGCCGCGGGTCTTCGCTGCGCGCACTGCCACACGATCACGCTCAAAGTCGGGTGAGTGCGGCGGGGGCGGCCGGGCAGGTTCGGGCCTAGTGCCGCGTCCACCAGCGGTGTGCGGGACGTGAGTTCGTCACACAGTGGACCCGGTTGAGCCGTCGGATCGTCTGTCGAAGGACCTCACTAGCCTCCGCCCAATCGGTGTAGTTGGTCCGGGTGAACGCCCACCGACGGATCGTTCGGAAGTGGCTCTCGATCGGGTTGAGGTGGCTGGCGTTCGTCGGTGTCGGTACGAAGGTGATCCGGAGTCGTCGGGCCGCCTCCACCGCCGCGGGAGTCGTGTGGGTCGAGAGGTTGTCCTGGATCAGGTGGATCCGACCCCCTTTCGGATATCGGCTCCGAACCCACTGGAGGAACCGAACCCATCCGGCGCCACTCTTGCTCGCCGAGAGATAGCCCCGGAACCGTCGGTGGTAGTAGTCGTAGGCGCCCATCAGGTACCGAACCCCGCCCAGTCGCTTGTACGTCGCCGGCACTCGGTCGGGGTGCCCCGACCGAGCCCAGGTGTGGCCTCCGTAGGGCTGCAGAGAGATCGGTCCCATCTCGTCGACCGACACCACGATCGGAGGGTTGTGCTGCCGATTGGTGAGTTCCTCCAGCCGACGGAGCTTCTCGGCGAACTTCGGGTCCTTCGAGCTCTTCCAGGTCTTGACGGACTGGAACGTCACCGACTCCTCGACGAGGATTTGCCGCAGCCGCTCGCGGCTGATCGACTCAACGACTCCCTCGTAGACGAGGGACTCCCTCAGCAGGTCGAGCGACCAGCTGGTCGGTCCCTGCCAGCCGTGGTCCTTCGGTCGCGAGAGAGCGAAGGCGACGATCGCCTTGCGGATCTCGGGAGTGAACTTCGGCTCGGGCCCCGGGCTCTTCTTGGGGTAGAGGGCGTCCCGACCGATGCGATTGTAGTCGTTGATCACCCGGCGGACCCAATCTTCGCTCCAGAGGACCATCCCGGAGATCTTGGG
>DASRSV010000008.1:0-40745 GCA_035656255.1 Thermoplasmata archaeon | reverse complement strand
GTTCAAAGAGACGGGGGGCCCCGCTCGACGTCGGCGGTACGGGGCATCAGTCGACGGGTATCCCGGCCTGCTTCTACGTGACCTTGACCGACGTGATCTTCCAGCCCGTGTTCCCCAAGCTGGCCGAGTTGCATTGGGCCGACACATGGAGGCCGGGATAGCCGTAGACCGACGCCCAGACGGACGAGACGAACGCCACCTCGACCCAGAGCGAATGACTGCCGTTCAACGTCCAGTTGTTCCAGTAGCCGCAATGGCCATGGTTGTAGAGCGACACGCAGTTGTTTCCGGTGTTGATCCACGTGGTGTTCGTCCCTGACTGGGCGCTGCCCCACGGGACGCAATGTGTGTAGTAGTAGGGCGAGGGGATGCAGGCTGAACTGCCGTTCGAGAAGTAGCAGCCGCCGTTGCCGTTGCAGTACGAATCGTTGTACTGACTCGAGAAGTTCTCCGGGCCCACGACGGAACTGTAGACGCTCGTGAGCGAGCTCGAATTCGTCGCGTCGAAGATGACCTCGCCCCAATTCAGCTCGGCGGCGATGTCGTAGTTGCAGTAGCCGTACGAGTACTTGCCCGGCACGTTCACCGCGTACGGGCACTTCGGGGTGCCCGCGACTGTTCCGTACACCGAGCTCGAGAACGAGATCGAAACGCTCACGTTGTGGACCCCGGACGTGACATGCAGCGGGAAGAGGACGTACAGCTGATTCCGCGCGAACACGTTGGCGTACCCGTTCCCGTAGGGACCGACGCCGCAGGACCGGGCCGACGCCGTCGCGAGGCCGGTCATGTTGCCCGTGGTCGGGACCCATTTCACCTTCGAGAGCGACGCTCCGTCCGGACAGCTCCCGGCGAGCTGGATGGTCTTGGTCTGAAGCGCGAGCGTGTGCCTGAACGGCGGCGCGAGCGTCTGGGAGGCGCCCACGAGCGGAGCCGCCGCGGATAGGATCGCGAGGGCGGCCACCGCTCCAGCCGTGGCGTATCGCACTACCGGGAAACCCCGACGCTTCGCGATGCGCGACCCCAATCCTGCCCCCAGATCGCCGGAAGGGCCTCTCCCGTGGAGAGGACCTCGTTCGAGGTCGGATGCGACCAGGGCATCGTATTTAGACCTCGATGCGAGCGAGATCGAGCGCCCCGCGGGCCCCCGGAAACCGCGGGACGTCTCCGCCTACTTGATCGGCCGCGTCACCACTTCGAGGTCGCGCGCCGCGCCTCGGAGATCGTCGATCGCCAATCGGAGCTTTCGGATCGCTTCCCGACCCCCGTCGAAGTCCGGCGGGTCGGCGGTCCAAGCCCGCTCGTACTCCGCCACAGCGGCGAGCGCGAGCTCCGCGCTTCGCCGACAGTCGGCGGTCGCGGCCCGGACCTTGTGGTCCTTCGGCAGGAGCCTCGGGAGCTCGCGCTCCGGGTCCATCCCGAGCAGGGGGGCCATCGCCCGAATCAACGGTGGGGGGTGCTAGGTAAGCCCTCCTGTGGAGGTGAAACGGGGGTCCCCTGACTCCGCCCAGCTTCGGAGCCGGTCCGCCTGGGAGGAGGAACCGAGCCGCCGGGGTCCGTGGCGTCTACTCGAAGAAGGCCGTCGCGAGCCCGCCCTCGTGGGCCCGCATCTCGGAGATCGCCTCGTGGCGGGCCGACTCGAGGAGCGCGACCCGGCGGAAGAACGGATCGCGGCACTCGTCGGCGATCCGGGCAAGGTGGCGTGGCGTCCGCTCGCCGAGCAGCCGGTCGAAGGCGTAGAGGCGGTCGGCGCGTGAAGCGAGCTCGTTCAGGACCACCTCGGTCAGGTAGTCGAGGGTCTCGGGCGCCAAGGCGGGGGAGAGACGTGGCATAGCATGCCGCAGGTACAGGACGGTCTTATGCGTTCAGGACGAGGCCGGAAGGCCTAGCCGCCGGCGCCCTCGCTGGCGGCAGGGTCGCGCTCGACCTGCTCCATCGTGGGTTCGTGGCGGACGGGGAAGTTCACCGAGCTCGCGATGAAGCAATTACGGTGCGCCTCCTCGTGGAGCGACCGCGCCACTTCGGGATCCCCGGCCGCGACGACCACGTGCGGGTGCAGCGTGACTTGGGTGAAGTGGCCGCTCTCTCCCCGCTCCGTCTCCATCGTACCCTCCGCGCGATCATGGTAACCGACCACGCGCACGCCGCGGACCGCGCAGAGGTGGAGGTAGGAGAGCATGTGGCAGGAGGAGAGGGCCGCGACCAGGAGCTCTTCGGGATTGTGTCTCGAAACGTCCCCCCGGAAGGTCGGGTCCGAGGAGCCGAGGAGGTCCGGTTTCCCGGGGGTACGGATCACGTGGTTACGCGAGTACGCTCGATAATCGAGGGTTCCGACGGCGGGATCTCCCTGCCAATCCAGCTCAACGAGGTAGTGGTGGGGTGTCGTCACACCGAGCTCCGCTCATCGGGCGGGGAACCGGGACGACCCAAGGCAACCACGCCGGAACGAAACGGCCTCTCCTGATACGGTTGTGCGACAACCGAGGGTCGACCGCGCCTTGCGACGATTGCACCACCTGCTCCCGATTCGGCGGACGACGACGCGGCTTCTCCGAAGTACTTCGGATTCTACGAAGCGCATCTAGAAGGCAGGTGGGGAGCTCGGGTCGTGTTGGCCAGCGAACGGGGCGATAGCGGTACGTTGCTACCCGCCGGAAACAACGCCAGCCCCTATGGCCGTCCCATCATCTCCGGGATCGGGCTTCTCGTCGCCGCCGGTCTGATTCTCCTGGGTGGGGTGCCATCGATCGCCGGGTCCCCCGTTGACCGTCAGAGGGGGGTGACGGAAGCGGTACCTTCGGGCCTTTCGGCGGCGCTCGCCGTGACCGGGTTCACGGCGTTCCCGTCGACCGTGGTGCGCGGGAACACGACCCAGCTCAACGTGACCGTCACCGGGGGGACAACCCCCTACTCCTACAGCTATGCGGGACTCCCGGAATTCTGCAAGTCCCAGAACGTGGCCAGTCTCTACTGCACGCCCTCGGAGCTGAGGACGTTCCAGATCGTGGTGACCGTCAACGACTCCGCCGGCGGGTCGGTTCAGGCGTCCACGAACCTCACGGTCACGAACGGATTCACCGGTCCGCCGGTGATCACCTCGCTGACCGTGTATCCCACGTCGGTCGCGGTGGACCATGTCGCCGAAATCAATGTGACGGCCCAATCGACCAGCTCGCTCGGCTACTTCTTTGCGGACCTGCCCATCGGCTGTACGTCCTTCAATGCGTCCCAGCTGTTCTGCATCCCGAAGGTGCCCGGGACGTTCGTGGTCCATGTCCTCGTCTCGGACGGGTTCGGGACGGTGTCGCAAAGGACCGTGACGATGACCGTCACGGGGACCGCGGACCTTCCTCCGCCACCGTCGACGACCTCCGCGCCGAATCCGCTCGTCGTCATCGGCGTTGTGGGCGCGATCGCGGTGGTTGCCGGTGCGGCCGGCTTCCTGATCCTCCGCCGGAAGGAGGGCGGGGGTCGAGGGGTACGACCTACCGTTCCGCCGTGAGCGATCCCGGACTTCAGCTCGCCCCGCTCCCGGGTCGGGAGGCGTTCCGAAGCCCACGACCATTCTACGGAAAAGGGTCATCGGATTGCGTATCTACCCCGACTCCAATATTCATCTCTATAGTATACGGGCCGCGCCCTTAAGTCGGCTCCGAACTACGGACCTTTCCCCGCCGCGGAGCTGGGCGTATGGAAGGGCGCAAACTGCAACTCGCCGGAGGCTCGACGTACCTCGTCTCCCTCCCGAAGCGTTGGGTACAGGGCGCCGGCCTCAAAGCGGGCGATACGCTGTTCGTCGACACCGAGGTCGACGGGTCCGTCTCGGTGCGGCACAAGTCGGACGAGAAGCCCGCGATCCGACGGAAGGTGTTCAGCGAGCGCGGCGAAGAGACGCGGGACCACCTTCTCAGGAAGTTCATCGGCGCGTACATTTCGGGATTCGGGCTCATCGAGATCCGATTCGCCCCCTCCCGCGGTCCGTTCGTCCGCCGCGTCGCGCGCGAGTTCTGCCGGCTCGTGATCGGACCGGAAGTGATCGAGGAATCGCGCAATGCCCTCGTCATTCAGGACCTCTCCGACACCTCCGAGCTGAGCGCGGAGAAGTGCCTGCGCCGGATGCACCTCATCGTGCGGGCGATGCTCGAGGACGCCCTGCTCGCCCTCAAGACCTCGGGCTCCTCGCTCGCGCACGACGTCGAGCAGCGGGACCAGGACGTCGACCGCCTGTACTGGATGGTGGCCAAGCAGTACCACGCCGGGGCGAAGGCCGTGAACGGGAACGGCCATCGCTCGGCGGTGGCGGGCGATGCCAGCTATCGGCTCGTGGCCAAGCTGCTGGAGCGGATCGGCGACCACGCCCAGCGGATCGCCGGGACGTACTCGACGATCGGCGACGGGAAGACGTTCGACCCGAAGCTTCTCAAGGATCTCGAGGAGGCGGATGCGTCGGCGGTCGCGATCCTCGACAAGGCGTTCCATGCCCTGATGGCCGGGGACATCGATGGCGCGAACCAGGCGATCGACGCCCGAGCGCACCATCAGAAGCTGATCGATTCGCTTTCGCACCGCGTGGCGACCAAGAAGGGCGAGGAGTTGCTCGCCCTCGGGACGGTCGTCGACAGCCTCGGGCGGACCGCCAGCTACGCGGCGGACATCGCCGAGCAGGCGATCAACCTCGCCGTACTGAACGCTCCCGAAGCGTCCTAGTGCGGGGGCGCCCCATCGGGCCGAGCCCCGGTGGCCCCGAGACGTTCGGGCGGGCGCACCGGGGCCGGCGCCGCCGGTACCGTGACGGGCACGGGAGCCGCGACGGCGGGCGTCGCCGCGTTCTCTCCTCCCGCGGGCCCGCTGGAGGCGGCGGCGGGCCGGGCGCGGAGGACGGTCTGGACGATCTCGAGGTCGACGCGGCTGGAACGGTGGGTCGCACCGTACTCGAGCGCGAGGTCGGCCAGCTCGAGGAGGCGGCGGGGATTGCCGTTGGCCGCGCCGTTGAGCGCTTCGACCGCCTCCCGGTCGAACGGGTAGAGCGGGTCAAGGTCCTCGATGAGCCGCTTCGCGAGCATCTTTTTCGCCAAGAGCAGGGCGGCTTCGTCGGCCGACATCCCGGGGATCGAGAACACTCGATTGATGCGCGAGGAGAGCGCCGGTCGAGTCTTCGTCAGCGCGGCAAGGTAGTTGGGGTAGGCGCAGAACATCACGAGCACCCCGGGCCGGATCGTGTCGGCGAGCGCCTGGAGCACCTTCGCGAACGCGTCCGCCTCGGCGGTGGCCGTCAGATTGTGGAGGTCGTTCAGGAGCAGGAACGCCGGCGCGTTCTCGTTGAGGGCCTGCGCGATGATCTTCCCCGCCCCGACCGCATCGTAACCGGTGTCCCGGATCTTCTGTAGCGAGGCGACGCCCCGCATCCAGGGCGGCGAGGAGAAGACCCCCGATTTCCCGGCGGTCTTGGCCGCCTCGGCGAAGCCGTCCGCGATTCCCCGTATCACGCCTACCGTCTTGGGGGTCACGTCGAAGTAGACGTGGAACGCGCCGCGAGCCCGCGCCTCCGTGTCGGCGAGCTTCAGTCGCTCGGTCTTTCCGACCCCGTAGCCTCCGGTGAGCGCGACGATCGCACGGTTGTCCTTTCCGAACGCCTCCTCCTTGATCTGGCGCAGCGGCTCGTCGACCTGGAGGTCCACGTGGAACACCTCGATCGTATCGACGCTCTCGCTGGAGAGTTCGCGGAACGGGTTGCTCGTGAGTCCGTAGCGGTCGAGCGATGCGGAGGTCACGAGGTCACCGCCATGTGGGCGACCGCCTACAGAACCCGGTTCCGAAGGTCGATCGACATCCGGGCTCCGTCGAACGAATAATAGACGTTCCGGTCCACGAACCGTCCGTCCGTCCACTTGGGGATCCTCAGGTACCGTTGCAAACCTTCGGCCGCCTCCTTGGCATGGAACTGGATCACGCCGTCGGAGAGGTGGGCGGCGATCGCCTCCGACCGCTCGTCGAGCATGCCCCGGTCCGTGCCGAGCAGCACCGTGGTCCCCCACGTTCGGCCGAGTAGGCGGAGTTCGCGCAGGAGCCCGGAGAACCTCGCGGCCGCGAGTTCCAGCGTGAGCACGGAGAACGAGTCCACGACGAGCAGCCCCCCCGCGCGGCCGAAGCCGTTCATCGCGGAGAGGCCGTCAAGCTCGTCGATCTCAAGGTGGTCCTCCTTCCACGGCTCCATCTTGCCTTCGGCGGAGAGCAGCGCCTGGAGTTCGGCCCGGTCGCGCGAGGTCAGGAAGGTCGTCTTCTTGCCGCTGCGGACCGCGGTCAGTGTCAGGCGCCGTAGGAAGAAGCTCTTCGCCGGGTCCGTCCCTCCCTCGACGAGCACCATCCGGCCATCCGGCACTTCCGGGATGAGCGTGGAGAGCCCGTAGATCTCGACGGGGATGCTCATCGGCCTAGGAACGGCCGACCCGCCTTAACGCCCCGCTCTGGGTAGTGTTCGGAGTACGACGGTCGCCTACGCAATCTACGAGGGTGGGGCGTTATCTCCTTCGCTGCGAGTCGACCTCGGATGCGCCGAATCCGCGGGAACCCGCGGGCCCTCTCCGAGATTGTCGGGACGCTGTTCCTCGTCCTCATCGTCGTGGCTGCGGCGACGTCGTTCTCCGTGTTCTTGGCCCAGTATCAGAAGCAGGCGCAGGCGAACCAGGCGATGGCGCACAATCGCTCGCTCGAGTCGCTGAGGGTCCTCCACGTCATCCCCGAGCTCAACGGTACGACGAAGAACACGTGGGTGTCGGTGAACTTCACGATTGGGAGTTCCGACGTGAACCCGTCCACCATCACCACCGTCGCGCTCAACGACCTACGTACCAAGCAGTTCGTCGTGTGGGCGCAGAACACGAGCACCGGAACGATCACCTCGACGACGGTCCTGACCGGAGGCTTCTACACCCTCACCCCCAGCGAGGACGTCGCGATCAATCTGACGTTCACCGGCGTCGGGGGGTCGTTCTTCAGTCCCTATGTGATCGCGACCACGAGCTACGTCAAGCTCGATCTGTTCACGGCGCTCCTGAACGATTTCTCGTCCGCCTTCATCCCGCCCTCGGCGATCGCGCTCGTGGCCCCGCTCGAGAAGTGGACCGGGACCGGGTTCGTCGTCGTGCCCGAACTCGACGGCAGCAACTCCTTCCAGAGCGGCAACGGGACGATCATCCAGTGGGCGTGGAACGTCACGCCGTGGCAGGGGAATCAGAACCTGATCGGCGAGCGCGCGGTGCTCAATCTCACGGCTCCGTTCCACACCTGGAACATCACGCTCGTCGTGAAGAACAACGACGGGCTCCTCGGATCGGACCTGGTCCACTACCCCTAAGCGGACGGGCGGCAGGCCCGATCCGCGCCGGTCAGGTCGGGAAGAGGATCGCGAAGGCGAACGTCGTACCGGCCAGCAGCGCGAGCGAGTGGAGGAGGCCGTACTGGGCCTTCCCCTCGGTGAACGCGCCGATGATGACGCCCGTTCCGAGCGCATTGATCGCCATCAGGTCGAAGAACCGCTCGCGGAGGACGGACGGGGGGATCTTGGCGGCGGTCGTGGTCGACGCGGCGGCCCCTCCGGCCCCGAGCTGGAAGTTCCCCGGAGTGAGGATCGAGACGTTGATCGTGCCGAGCGAAGGGGCGATGAACAGGAGCGAGAAGAGGACCGCCATCAGTACGGCGAAGGCGATGTAGAGGACGGCGACCGGCATCACGAGCTGCTTCACTCGCTCGACCTCGATCTTGATGAAGTCGTCCATGTCCTTCGCCGCTCGGTAGACGACGGACGCCGTCTCGCCCCCCACGGCGGCGCCCTCGGCCACCAGGTTGGCGTACCGCGAGATGAGGGGGCTGCGCATCGGCGCCGCGATGCTCTTCAGCACCTCGTCGAGGGACCGGCCCAAGCGGAGGTTGTCGGCGGCGACGCGCATCGGCTTCCGAAGGATGTTCGTCGTCGTCTTCGAAAGCTCGATGATCGACTTCGCGGGGTCGAGACCGCCCCGCATCGCGTCGGCGAGCTCGAACAGGAACTGAGCGAACGCACGCTCGAAGGCGCGCATCCTCTGCTTCTCCCGCCGCGCGTCGATGGCGAACGCGGTGAGCCCGATGAAGATGCCCACGACGACGATGTAATCCGGGGTGTTCGGCGGATAACTGGGGGAGTTGTACGTGACGATGAGCGCGACGAGAACGAACGCGAACGCGAGCAGGCCCGGGATGAGGAGGACGAGGTAGCCGCGCCGGACCGGATGGAGCGTGAAGTACTTCTTGAACGTGAACCGGCGGGTCTGCTTGAGGTAGAAGATGAACCCTCCGAAGCCCGCCGCCGCCAGGCTCGCGCCGAGCGCGATGTAGAAGAGCAGCGTCGTCGGATTGATGGTGACGATCGGGTGGACCGCGCCGCCCCCGGTGGAGACATTGAACCCCCACGAGAGGGCGTTGCGGTTCCCCAGCGTGTCGACGGCGGAGACCGAGACTGTGTGGTTCCCATAGCTCAGCTTGAGCAGCGCCGGGATCGTGCAGTTGATCCCCTTCGGCGTGATGGTGGTGGTGTCGAGGGCGGTGACGTTGAGCGAGTCCACGTACATGAGCACCTTCGTCGGATCCACCGCGCCGGCGCTGTCCGAGAAGTAGACCGAGATCTGGGGGGTCTGCGTGTAGACCGAGCCCCCGGGAACCGGGTTGACCGGAACGATCGTCAGCGCGGGCCCCGCCGCCCGCGCGGCGGGCGCCATCGCGCCGAGCGCAAGGACGAGAACGACCACGCCGAGCGCGCACAGGGAACCTCGCATGGCGCTCACTCGGCCTTCGAGTAGGCGACCGAGATCAGGATCGACGTCATCGCGACGGAGAGCGGAACAAGGCCGAACGCGGTCAGCAGCAGCAGGGCGTTCGCGTCCAACCCGAAGGCCGTGCTCCCGAAGGCGTCCAAGAGGAATGCTCCGACCGCGAGCATCAGGACACCGACCAGGACGAGGCTCGCGTACATGTCGACGAAGGTGATCAGTCGGTCGATGAACTCCCGCTGGAGCAGGCGCTTCAGCTTCAGGACGTCTTCCGACCGGGCCCGGAGATACTCGTCGAGATTGCTGCCCTGGTGGATCATGTTCCCCAGGTCCCAGAGCGATTCCCGGAGCGCGGTCGAGGGGACCTCCTTCGCCGTCTCGGCGAGCGCCGTGATGAGGTCCTTGCCTTGGACATCCGCCTTGTAGATGACCCGCTTGAACACCGAGGTCATCGCGGGGTCGTGCTCGCGCCGGGCCATGCGGCGCACGAGCTCGATCGGCGACGTCCCGGTGCTCGCGAGGACGGAGAGCTCGCTCAGCGTGAACGGGAGCTCCCGCTCGAGCTCGTCCTTCCGATTGGAGATGCGGGACGCCACCAGATAGCTGAACCCCCCGAGCACCGCGCCCAGCGTGACCGCGCCGATCAGGGCCGCGAAGACGAGCCAGGAGGGGGACTTCAGGCCGAACCGAAGCACGACGGCGGAAACGGCGAACGCCGGCGGGGCCGAGAGCAAGGTCGTCATGGCCACCACGGCCCGGTGCATGCCCGGCGTCGAATCGATGCCGGCCTGCTTGAGGCGCTCCGCGAGCGTCTCCGCCGCATCATCGCGGTCGAACCGCGCGCCGAAGACCCGGTAGCAGAAGGTCCGGTACCGCTTGACGAGAGGGGCGGGGGGATGGACCGGGGCGGACGGCGGGCTCTCGCCGTCCGTCCACTCGAGCGGGGCCGCTCTTGACCGGCGGAACACGCTTCCTATCCCTTGGCCTTCTTCTCCAAGGAGCCGATCGCCTCGGCCGGGTCCACGTAGTACGCGGCGATCGCCTTGCTGACGTCCTTGTAGTAGGTGAGGTTGAGCTTGTCCATCAGGCGAAGGTAGAGCTCCTTCCGCCGGAGCTCCGCCTCGAGCACCTCAATGCTCTTGCCCGAGGACCGTCCCACCTTCTCGAGAACGAAGCTCCGTCCGAGGTACTGGAACCGGTCCGCGCTGGGCTCCCACCGGAAGACGTTGTTCGTGAGCATCTCCTTGGTCGTCGCGTCGACTTCGATGATTTCGATCACGTCGGTCACGCGGCGGACGCGGTTGCCCCCGACGACGAGCTGCGCGGGGAATGCGACGGCATCCAGCGCCTGGAACAGCACCCGCGGGATGTTCATCGGCTCGTTCTCGATCCGGTGGAGGAGCTCGCCGATCGTGCCCGCGTGGATGGTCGACATCGACGCGTGGCCGACCGAGATCGCCTGGAACAGCGTGAACGACTCCACCCCCCGGACCTCGCCGACGATCACGTATTCGGGGCGCTGCCGCAAGGCGGCCACCAGGAGGTCGAACAGCGTGACGCTCCCGGCCGACTTCGTGGGCGAGCCCGAGATACCCGACGCACCCGAGATGCCGGACGCGGTCCCGGACATGCCGTAGCCGGTACGGGCGACGGACTGGATCCAGTTCTGGTGGTCGATGTAGATCTCGGGGGTGTCCTCGATCGAGACGATCTTGTCCTCGGGACGGACGAACATGCAGATCGCGTTCAGGAGCGTCGTCTTGCCGCTGGCCGTGCCCCCCGAGATCAGCAGCGAGCGGTGGTGCTCCACGAGGGTCCAGAAGTAGGCGAGCTCGAACGGCGACGCGGAGCCGAACCGGATCAGGTCGATCGGGGAAACCGGGTCGTGGGAGAATTTCCGGATCGAGAACGTCGAGCCCTTCCGGGTGACCTCCGTCCCGAGGGTGAGGTTGATCCGGCTCCCGTCTCGGAGGGTCGCGTCGAGAATGGGCTGGTAGATCGAGATGTGCTTGCCGGAGATCTGCGCGAGGCGGAAGATGTACTTGTTCAGTTCGAGCTCGCTCGTGTACATGACGTTCGAGTGGAGCGAGCCGAAGACCCGGTGGAAGACGTAGAGCGGAACGTTGGGTCCGAGGCAGCTGATGTCCTCGAGGAACGGGTCGCGGAGGACCGGGTCGGTGCGGCCGAATCCCACGAACTCCCGGTGCAGGTAGTACAACAACACCGGGCGCCGCTTCTCCGGGACGTCGATATCGTACAGGTCGAGGACCGCGAGGAATCGGTCCTTCAGATACGCCCGCAGCTCCGGGGACTGCTCGAGACTCTGGGTCCCCGAGATCGGAAACTCCTCCTGCGCCATCATGGTCTCCATCCGCGAGCGCAGGGTGGGAAGGAGCTCGGTCTCCGCCTTCGAAAGCGTCGGCTCGAGCACGGTGTACTGGAACTCGCCCTGCGGTTCGTTGAACGTGACCCGACAGAAGGCGAACGGCGGGTTCACCGGGTAGGTGACGTCGACGTGCTTGCGGTCGCCCAGGAGCTGCCGCCGCATGTAGCCCAGTTCGGCCTGGATGAGCAGTTTCTCCGGGGGCGCGGCGCGGTGGAGCAGCAGCGATTCGAGCTCCCGCGACTGCTTGCGCAGCGTCGCGAGATCCTTCGGCTTCGCCTCCGGAAGCTTCCCGCGCAGGGCGGCCGGAACGGGCTGCTGGATGCGGGCGGCGGCGACCGGACTAGGGCTCGCCCCACTCATCCGCGCCGAGAGTCGGCCCGAGCCGATTAAGTGAACCGCACGGAGTACCCGTAGTCTCCGTAGCGGAACGGAGGCACCGTCCGTCGGCCCGCCGGATTCCGCTCCGCTCGTAAACTTCTCGCCGTTACGAATTCTATTTCGAGGCGGGTTAAGCGCGCGGACCCCTCTCCCTCGCTGCGGCCTGCTCCGCGACCGGATTCGGGGAGCGGACCGCGGGAAAAACCAGCAAACACTGGGAGAAGGGGGAGAAAGAAAGAGATGAGCGAACGAAGCGTGAAGAAGATCATCCGGCACCGGCACGCGCGCCGCCGCAAGGCGGAGCGCGCCGTGTCGCCCGTGGTCGCCACGTTGATCCTGATCCTCGTCGCGGTTGCCGCGGCGGCGGCTCTGTATCTGTGGCTGGTCGCGTGGCAGGGTGGGGTGACCAACTCCATCGGGAGCCCGTCGGCGCAGTCGACGCTCTCGATCGGTGGGAGCACGTCCGTCTACCCGTTCACTGAGGTAGCGCGGATCCAGTTCCAGCAGAACAACTCGGGCATCGTCTTCGCGGACAACCAGGGCGGCACGACCGCGGGCATGATCGCGGTCTGCCACGGCGCCATCGACATCGGCGCCTCCTCGTCCCTGCAGACGCCGGCCGCGCTCGAGACGAGCTTCGGCTGCCCCGTGACGACGACCGTCACGACCGTCGCCTACGACGCGGTCGACATCGTGGTCGCGAGCGCGAACACCCACGGGCTCAACAGCATGAGCTGGGACACCCTGGCCGCGATCTACGACGGTACGTCCACCAGCGCGACGCTGCTCGCCCCGTCGATCGACGGAGTGGCGTACGCGGCACCGATCAACGTGGCCCCGTGGAGCACCCACGCGGCCCTCGCGTGGGACCAGATCCCCGCGTGCGTGATCGGCGCGGCGACCTGCGGCGGAGCGGGCAACCCGGCCGAAGCGGCGGTTGCGACGATCGGAGCGGGTATCGCTTGCACCACCGGCGTCGACATCTGCGCGAACGCCGGCGTCTCGCCGTGCGGCTTCGCGGTGTGCGCGGGCCCGTTCACGGGCACGACGGGCACGGACCTGATCAAGACGGTCGACCGCACGGACGGGAGCGGCACGACCCAGACGTTCGAGGCGCGGCTCCTCGGCGCGACGAGCGCCTCGGCGTTCGCCGCTTCAACGGCCAGCCTCGGCTTCGGCGGCTGCGGGTCGAACAACGTGATCTCGGACTGCGGAATGGCGGCCTCGCTGGGCGGGAACGGTAACCCGGGCGTCATCTCGACGGTCGCGGGCGGCTCGGACAACCTCGGCTACGCGTCCGACGGTCTCGCGCGGGCGTCGACCTCCGGCGTGGGCATCGTCGCCTTCCTCGGGGTCGGGCAGACCGCGGTCACCGGGTCGGACACGTCCAACGGTGGCGTCGTCGCTAACCCGGGCGCCGGGCACTCGATCTCGAACGGGATCAAGGGCACGGGCACCGCCCAGTACGTTGGCTGGCGCCCGTTCGAGTACGTGACCCAGAACACGCCCACGGGCGAAGCCCAGCGGTTCATCCAGTTCGTTCTGGCGCCGGGCAACAACATCGCCCTCGCGGCGGAGTCTGCTGAGGTCAGCGTCTACTCGGTCTGAGCGACGGACCCCGGGCCGCGCGCTCCCCTCGGGGTTCCCCGAGGGGAGAACCACTTCCTTGCTTTTCTGACGAGGAACGGGCGTGCGGGACCCTCCGGTCCCTGAGCGGCTCCGGATTGACCTAGAGATTATCGTTCGACGGAGTTCCGGCGGACCGTTGGACGCATACGACCAGTCGATCCGCCGTTCCGTCGACCGTGCCTACACGGTGGCTCAGGCGGCCCGCGCGGTGGGCGTCGACCCGACCACCGCTCCCGAGATCCCCCTCGCGGAGGACATGGCGATGCGGGTCGAGAAGCTGCTCGGCCACCTGCCGGTCGAGGGGATCGCCGCCGAGATCCGCGAGCTCGCGAAGGAGTCCCCGCGGGACGAGGTCGCGATCGCGATGGCTCGACGGATCGCCCGGGATCCGAAGCGCGGCGCCTCGCTGGAGGCTCGGGTCGATGCCGCGCTCCGCGTCGGACTCGCGATCCTCACCGAAGGCATCCTGGTCGCGCCGCTGGAGGGACTCGCTGAGGTCCATCTCCGGAACAACGGCCCGGAGGGTCCGTACCTGGAGCTGTACTACGCCGGGCCGATCCGCGCCGCGGGAGGCACGGCGCAGGCGATGTCGGTCGTCCTCGCCGATGCGGTGCGGCGCGACGCCGGTCTCGCCGCGTTCCGCGCCAACGAGGCCGAGGTCGGGCGGTACAAGGAGGAGATCCCGCTCTACAAGCATCTCCAGCATCTCCAGTACGTCCCGTCGGCCGAGGAGATCGAGGTCGTGGCCCGTCACCTTCCCGTGGCGATCTCGGGGGAATCGACCGAGGGCGACGAGGAGGTCTCCGCGTTCCGGGACCTGCCCCGGGTCGAGACGAACGGGATCCGAGGCGGCGCGTGCCTCGTCATCGCCGAGGGATTGTGTCTGAAGGCGCCGAAGCTCCGCAAGGTCGTCGAGAAGCTCGGTCTCCCGGGCTGGGAGTTCCTCTCGGACGTGGGCCGGGGGCACGCGGAGGAGGAGACGCCCTCGACGCCGAAGTACCTGAGCGAGGCGGTGGCGGGGCGGCCGGTGCTCGCGCACCCGAACCGGCCCGGGGGATTCCGTCTCACGTACGGCCGAGCGCGAACCACGGGTCTCGCCGCCACCGCCGTCAATCCCGCGACGATGGTGGTGCTGCGCAAGTTCGTCGCGATCGGGACCCAGATCAAGCTCGAGTACCCTGGGAAGGCGTCGGCGATCGGCGTCTGCGACACCATCGACGGTCCGATCGTCGAGCTCGACGACGGCACCCTGACCGCCGTCCACGATGTCGCGCGAGCGGAAGCCCTGCTCCCGCACGTGCGCCGCGTGGTCGACCTCGGCGCGCTGCTCGTCCCGTTCGGAGAGTTTCTGGAGAACAATCGGCCGCTCGTCCCGGGGGCGTTCGACCTCAACTGGTACTTCGAGGAACTTCGCGCCGCCGGCGCACCGCCTGAGGCGTTCGCGGAGTCCCCGTCGCTCGACGAGGCGATCGCGGTCGCTCGACGGTGGAACGTCCCGTTGCATCCGAAGTTCCTCCTGTTCTGGCACGACCTCACGACCCGGGAGCTCACCGAGCTGGCCGCGGAGGTCGAAGCGCGAGGGTCGATCGAGGGCGGATCGCTCCGGCTACCGTGGACCGATCGGTACCGGGACCTCCTCGTCCGACTCGGGTTCCTCCACGCCCGGGACCGGGACGGGCGACTCGCGGGGGAGGCGGACGCCACGGCGTCCCTTCTGATCGGCCTCGGCCTGGCCGGCGACGAGGAGCGGATCCGTCGGCAGCGCCCGGTTCCGTCGGATGAGCTCGACCCGATGGTCCTCGTCAGCACGCTCGCCGGCGTGGGGATCCGGGCACGCGCACCGTCCCGCGTGGGGGCGCGCGTGGGGCGGCCCGAGAAGGCGCGCCAGCGGATGCTGAGCCCGAACGTTCACGTCCTGTTCCCGGTCGGAGAAGCGGGCGGCGCTCGGCGTTCGATCCCGGCCGCGGCCCGGAGCACGATCGGTTCCGGGGTTTCGGTCGCGCTCGGCATGCGCCGCTGCCCCGCCTGCGATCGGTCCTCGGTCTGGAGCCGATGCGCCTGCGGGTCGCACACCGAGCCGACGGGTACCGTGACGGCGCAAACGGTCGCGGTCGCGCCGCTCTGGGCCCAGGCGGTCGAGCACCTGCATCTCCAGCACGCGCCCGAAACGAAGGGCGTGAAGGGGCTCACCTCGCCCGGGAAGGTGCCGGAGCTCCTCGAGAAGGGGATCCTCCGCGCGCTGCACGGTGTCTCGGTCTATCAGGACGGAACCGCGCGGTTCGACCTCACCGACATGCCCCTCACGCACTTTCGGCCGCGCGAGGCGGGACTAAGCGTCGAGCAGGCGCGTGCCCTCGGCTACGCGACCGATTGGACGGGCGCTCCGCTCGAGGACGCCGATCAGCTGGTCGAACTGTGCCCCCAGGACCTGATCGTCGCCCGGGCGTGCGGGGCGTACCTGCTGCGCATCGCGCGGTTCGTCGACGACGAGCTCGTTCGGCTCTACGGCCAATCCCCGTTCTACCGGGCGCGGGCCCCGGACGACCTCATCGGACAGATCGTCGTGGCGCTCGCCCCGCACACCTCGGGGGGTGTCGCGGGCCGGATCATCGGCTTCACGGAGGCGGAGGCGTGCTTCGCGCACCCCGCGTTCCACGCTGCGAAGCGCCGCAACTGCGACGGCGATGAGGACTCCGTGACGCTGCTCCTCGACGCGCTCGTGAATTTCTCGCGGGCGTACCTCCCCGAGAGCCGCGGTGGGCTCATGGACAAGCCGCTCGTGCTGACGACCCACCTCGACCTGGCCGAGGTCGACAAGGAGGCGCACAACGTGGATGTCGCGGTCCGCTATCCGCTCGGCTTCTACCGCGCGGCCGCCGAGCGACGGCACCCGAAGGAGGTCGAGCGGTCGATCGAGACGCTCGGCCGCCGCCTCGGTGCGGCCCACCCGCTCCACGGCCTCGGGTTCACGCACGACACGACGGACGTGGCCGGGGGTCCCGTGCTCTCAGCGTACCGGGAGGCGGGCTCGATGAATCGGATCGTCGAGCTCTCGATCGCGCTCGCCGCGCAGATCCGCGCGGTGGACGTCGGCGACGCGGTGAGCCTCGTCCTCAACAGCCACTTCCTCCCCGACGTCATGGGGAATCTCAAGAGCTACGCGACGCAGCGCTTCCGCTGCAAGGTGTGCAACACGTCCTATCGACGTCCGCCCCTGTCGGCTCGGTGCGCGGAGCGGCGAGCGGGCGGCGGGATCTGCGACGGGGAACTGCTCGCCACCGTGCACGAGGCCAACGTGCGGAAGTACATCGGACTCTCGCAGCGGCTCGCCGCGACGGGCGGGGTCCCGGAGTATCTCCGGCAGCGGATTGCGGTGCTGGAAGCCTCGCTGGCGACGTTGTTTCCGGGGGCTCCGGAGCAGACCACGCTCGATGGGTTCGAACCGTCGCGCTCTCGGACCGTTCCCCCAACATCCGACGGGCCGCCGAATACTTGACCGGGGTTCCCCCGGCCCGCACGGGGGTCAGCCGGCCACGGGAGGGCCCACCGGGGGCGCGCGGTCGCCCCGGGCGAGCTCCGAGCGGAGCGCCTCGACCCGGACGACGATCGCGTCGCGCACCCGGCGGAATCCCGCATCGTCGAGGTCCTTCGGATCGGGGAGCGCCCAGTCCTCGAGCGGTAGGGACTTGAGATGGATCGGGCAACTGGCGTCATCGAGGCATCCCATCGTGACCCGCTTCTCGGCGGCCGCGGCCATCTCGGGCGTGAGGAGTGACGGCGGATGGGTGGGCGGTGCCACTCCGAGCTCGACGAGCAGGGGGGCCGTGCGCGGGTTCGCCGCCGCGGCGGGCTTCGTTCCCGCCGACATCGCGCGCCACCCCGCCGGTGGGTGGGCGTTGAAGATCGCCTCCGCCATGAGCGAACGGGCCGCGTTGCCGACGCAGACAAACAGGACCAGCCGTTCCGCCATCGTCTCCGGGAGGACGTCGTTCGAGACCAAGAGTCCTCGGGATGGACTCCGCGCGCAGGGTCTAATACCGGGTTTCGAGTAGAGGCGGGCACGGGCTTGTGGGGTAGTCTGGACTATCCTGTCGGCCTTCGAAGCCGACGACCTGGGTTCGAATCCGTGCGGGGCACCGCCGGCGGAACTCCCAGCAAGCCCGTCCCGAGGCGAGCCGGGGGACCTTCGCGACGCGGTGGCCGGTCCGGAACCTATCGGAAGTAGCCCGGGCTCGTCGTCTCCGCCCGCTTCTCCTCTTCGGCCTTCGCGGCCTCGAGGACGTCGAGGGCGAGCAGCGCGTTGAGCGGGATCAACCGGATCTTCCCCTTCTCCTCGCGGACCGTGTCGTCGAGCTCGACCGCGAGGGAGTTGTCGCCGCCGACCGAGACGAGGCCCCGGAAGATGCCGGTCGAGACGAGGGCCTCGTCGCGGGTCCCGGCGGAGCGGACCTTCACCTTGGAGCCGGCCGTCAGGACGATCGACGGCTTCTTCGTCGCGGGGTTCGGTCCCTCGGCGGTCATCGGGCGACGACGCGCTCGCGCGGCGCGCCTCCCTTCGCGGGGATCGGCTTGATCACAGGGACCTCGACAGCCTGCTGGATCAGGCCCTGGAGGTGATCGACGGTTTCGCGGTAGCGACGCAGCGCGTTCTGGGCGTTCGCTTCGGTGAAGTCCCAGGCGCGCGCGAGGCTTCCGTAGCGGAGGCGGTAGCCCTTCCGTCCCTTCCCGTCCGCACTCGACCCGACCTCTTCGAGGAGGTCCAAAGACTTGAGCTTGTTAATGTGACGGTAGACGGTCGGCTTCGAGGTCTTCAACACCGCCGTAAGCTCGTCGATGTACCACGGACGGGCGGGATCCCGGAGCAGGCACTCCCGGATGAGCCGGTAGCCGAGCGTCCGTTCCACGGGCCCCTCGCCCGTCCGGAGGTCGTCGTTCTCCGAGAGGTACCCCACGAGGCGGAGGAACTCCGTGAGCACCTCGTCCAGGTCGTGGATCGGGGTGAGCGGGGTGCTGTATCGCAGCGCGAGCTCAAACGGCATCGCGAACGGACTCCCGACACGGCTCCGGAATAAATATTGCGGGGTTGCTTCGACCCGAGCGCGAGCAATTTATCGCGCCGCCGGGTTCCGGCGCCGTGGGCTTCTCGCTCGTGGTCCCGTCCACTCCCGAGGAGGCGGTCCGGGAACTGGCCCGGGAGCCCGGGGCCGCCGTCCCCCTCGGTGGAGGCTCGGACCTCCTGCTGGACTTCGACGACGGACGCGCTACCGCCCCGCGCGTCGTCTCGCTGCGCCGACTTCCCTGGCGGACGATCCGGTGGGCCGACGGGAGCCTCGTCGTCGGCGCCACCGCGCCGCTGTCGGACCTGGAGGACGAACCGCGCCTCCGGTCCGACCTGCCGGGCCTGTGGCGGGCCGTGGGCGCGGTCGGCGGCCGGGCGCTCCGCCACCGCGCGACGCTCGGCGGGAACCTCGGCCGGGCCTCGCCGGTCTCCGACCTGATACCGGTCCTGCTCGCCCTCGACGCCCGGGTCTCGATCGTGGGACCTTCGGGACGGCGCGACCTCTCGGTGGACGACCTGATCGTCGGGTCGCGGCAGACCCGGCTCGCCGTCGGCGAGCTCATCGAGTCGGTGACCGTCCCCTCGCCGGCCGAGTCGGAGTACGTCTGGCAACGCGTCCGGCTCGCGAACGACATCTCGCAGGTCGGCGTTGCCGTCGCCCGGTTCGAGGGCGGCACGCCGGTCTGGCGGATCGCGCTGAGCGGCGTCACGCCGCGACCGCGGAGGCTCCGTGAGGCGGAGGCCCTGCTCGGAGCGGCCCAGCCGAGCCGGACCGCGGTGGAGCTCGCGGCGCAGGAAGCGGCCCGTCGCGCCCCGTTCGCGAGCGACAAGCGCGCCACCGAACCGTATCGGCGGCGCCTGGTGCAGGTCCTCGTTCGCCGGGCCGTCGAGGCGGTGGCGCACGCCCCGAGGCCGGCCCGACCTCCCGCGAAGCCCCCGGCCCGAACACGGAATCGCCGATGACCGAGACGTCGCTCGCACTCGCGCTCAACGGGCGGGCCCAGCGGCGTTCCGATGTTCCGGACGACGAGCGGTTGCTCGACACGCTCCGCTGGCGGTTCGGCCTCAAGGGAACGAAGGAGGGGTGCCGCACCGGCGACTGCGGCGCGTGTACGGTACTCGTCAACGACCGGGCCGTCCTGTCGTGCCTCACGCTCGCCCACGAGGTGGACGGGGAACGCATCACCACGGTCGAAGGGCTCGCCGAAGACGCGGAGGGCCGCGCCGTCCGCGCGTCGTTCGAGCGCTCGGACGCGTTCCAGTGCGGTTACTGTACCCCCGGGTTCGTGGTCGCCCTAGCGGGCTCGCTGAAGCGTCGGGGAGGCCACGCGCAGGAAACCGAGATCCTCGAGGACGTGGCCAACAACCTCTGCCGGTGCACCGGCTACGCCGCGATCCGTCGCGCGATCCACACGCTCGCCACGGAGCCGCGGTGACGCGTCCGGACGCGGCCGTGAAGCTCACGGGCGCGGCGGCGTTCGGGACCGACCTCGAAGCGCCGGGCATGCTCTGGGCGGCCCTCGTCGGTTCGCCGGTCGCGCACGGACGGGTCGCGGTCGACGTGGAACCGGCCCGTAGGCTGCCGGGGGTGGTCGCCGCCGTCGGGCCGAAGGAGCTCCGGGACCTGCTCCCGAAGGGAGGCGGGGACCCGGAGCGCCCGATCTTCCCGACGACGGCCGTCTACCGCCATCAGCCCGTCGCGGCCATCGCGGCCCGAAGCCTACGGGAGGCGCGGGAGGCGGCTCGGGCGGTCGTCATCGAGGCCGACCCGCTCCCGATTATTTCGGAGATCGAGGACGCGTTCCCGGAGTGGCCCGCCACCGTCCCGGCGAACTCGCCGCACGTGATCGCCCACGTTCACGCCCGGTTCGGGGCCGTCGACGAGGAGCTCGGGCGCGCTGACCTGGTCCACGCCGAGACGTATCGCACGAGCGGCATCCACCACGTCGCGATCGAGCCCCACGCGTGCCTCGCCGAGGTGCGCGACGGGACGTGGAGGGTAGCGACGACGACCCAGTCGCCGTTCGGCGTGCGCGAGGACGCCGCCTCCCTGCTCGGCATCCCCGAGGAGCGGCTCGTCGTCGACGGGACGTGGGTGGGGGGCGGCTTCGGCGGAAAGGGGTCCGCGTTCGTCGAGCCGTACGCGCTGGTCCTGGCGTCCGCGACGAAGCGGCCGGTGAAGCTCGCGCTCACCTACCGCGAGGAGTTCCTGCTCGGACGGAGCACCCTCCCGTCGATCATTCGCCTGGAGACGGCGGTCCGCAAGGGCGCGATCACGGCCCGGCGGGTGCGGCTCTTGCTCGACAGCGGGGCCTCGCTTCCGGGGCGCGACTTCGCGACCGGGTTCGCCATCTCCTTCCTCCTCGGGCCGTACCGCGCACCGGCCGTCGAGCTCGAGGGGTACGCCGTCCGGACCAACAAGCCGCCGTTCGGGCCGCACCGCGCCCCGTTCGCACCGCAATGCGATTTCGCGAGCGAGTCCCACCTCGACGGTCTCGCGCGCAAGCTCGGAGCGGACCCGGTCGACTTCCGCCTGGGCCTGGTCTGGAACGCGGGCGACGTGACGCATCTCGGGCAGCCGGTGGAGGCGTTCGGTGCGGCCGAGGCGTTGAAGCGCGCCCGCGCGCTCGTCCGTCGCTGGCGCGACGCGCTCGGCCCCCACCAGGGAGTCGGGGTCGGCGTCGGCTTCTGGTCGACCGGGGTCGGCGCCGGGGGCGAAGCGGTGGTCCGGCTCACGCCGGAGGCGGTCATCATCGTTCAAGGGGAGCGGGAGATCGGTAACGGCAGCGTCGTCCGCGGCCTCGCGGCGGTCGCCGAACGGGTCTTCGGCCTGCCGGCCGGCGCGGTCCAGGTCACGACGGCCGACACCGCATCGGCTCCGTACGACAGCGGCGTCTACGGGAGCCGGACCGTCGCCGCCCTCGGCCAGGCCGTCGAGAAGGCGGCGCGCCGGATCGCGTCGACGTTGGCGGAGCGGCTCGGAGCGACGGAGCCGGCGCGCCTCGAGGTCGACGACGGCGCCCTCGTGGCGCTCGCCGGAGGGAAGCGGGCACCGGTCGCGAAGCTGCTCACGGCGAAGGAGCGGGCGGCCGCCGGGCTCGTCGCCCGCGACCGGCACTACGGCCGGTCGGGGACGATCGATGAGAAGCGGGTTCTCGATGGGACGTTCTACCCGTATTCGGACTACGTAGCGGCGGTCCACGTCGCGCAGGTCGAGGTGGACCGGGAGACCGGCGGAGTCCGCGTCCTTCGCTCGGCGGCGATCTCGGACGTCGGGCTCGCGCTCGAGCCGGAGCTAGTCCGTGCCCAGTTGGAGGGAGCGACGGTGATGGGACTCGGGACCGCGCTGACGGAGGAGATGTTGTGGGGTCCCGAGGGGAAGCTCCTCAACCCCGGGCTCCTCGACTACCGGATCCCGACGCTCGGCGACGTCCCGCCGATCGAAACGGAGACGGTCGAGGGGCACCCCGGGGCGGGCTCGTTCGGCCTCAAGGGGCTCGGCGAGCCACCGATGATCCCGGTCGCGGCGGCCGTCGCGAACGCGGTCGCCGACGCTACGGGGGCGCGGCTGACGGAGCTGCCGCTCACCGCCGAGCGGGTCGCCCGGGCGCTTAAACTCGTTTAGAGGTCGGCGCCCCACCGTGCCGCTCGCCCCCGACGAACTCCGCGCGATCGCCCGTGGCTACGCGGGGCCGGTCCAGGTCGCCTCCATCGGCTCGCACTCCGCGCTCGACATCTCGGACGGCGCCGTGGAGGAGGGGTTTCGCACGATCGTCCTCGCACAGAAAGGCCGTGACGCGACGTACGCCCGGTACTACCGCGCGGAGCGGGACGCGCAGGGACGGATCCAGCGCGGGTGCGTCGACGAGACGTGGTCGTTCCCGAAGTTCTCGGACGCGGCGGCCCCGCCGGTCCAAGAACGCCTGCGCGCGGCCCGGGCGGTGGTCGTGCCGAACCGCGCCCTGAGTTCGTACGTCCCACTCGACGTGCTCGAGAACGAGTTCCGCGTCCCGCTCGTCGGCTCGCGCGCCCTTCTGCGGGTCGAGGAGCGCACGGAGCGCGAGAACTACTACGCCCTCCTGGAACGGGCGGGGATCCCGATCCCGAAGGCCGTGGCCGCCCCGGAGGCGATCCGGCGCCTCACGATCGTGAAGCTCCCCCATGCGACCCGGCGGCTCGAGCGGGGGTTCTTCACGGTCGCCTCGCCGGAGGAGTTCCACGCGAAGTCCGAGGCGCTCGTCCGCGATGGGGTGATCCGACACGACGACCTCGCGGCCGCGCGGCTCGAGGAGTACGTCCTCGGGCCGGTGTTCAACTTCAACTTCTTCCGCTCCCCGCTCGCGCCCGAGGCGTCGTCCCTCGAGCTCCTCGGGGTCGACGAGCGGCGGGAGAGCTCGCTCGACGGGCTCGTCCGGCTCCCGGCGGCCCAGCAGCTGAGCCTGGGGGGATCCGCCGCGACCCCGAGGTACACCGTCGTCGGGCACGGGAGCCTCACGGTCCGCGAGTCGATCCTCGAGCGGGTCTTCGACCTCGCGGAGCGGTTCATCGCCGAGGCGGCCCGGCGCGAACCCCCGGGGATGATCGGCCCCTTCACCCTCCAGACGTGTATCGACCCGGACGGCGAGCCGGTGGTGTTCGACGTCGCGACGCGGATCGGCGGGGGGACGAACGTCCACCTCGCCGTCGGGCACGCCTACGCGAACGCGCTCTGGCGGCGGCCGATGAGCACGGGCCGGCGGATCGCCGTGGAGCTCAAGCGGGCGATCGACACCCACCGGCTCGAGGAGATCGTGACGTGAGCGGCCCCGCCTCCGCCCCGCCCCCGACCCCCGAGCTGCTCCGGACCCCGCTCTACTCGTTCCACACGGCGCGGAGCGCGCACATGGTGCCGTTCGCGGGCTGGTCGATGCCGCTCTACTATTCGGGCATCCTCGACGAACACCGCGCGGTCCGTACGGCGGTCGGCGTGTTCGACGTCTCCCACATGGGGATCGTGACGGTCGTGGGGGCGGACGCCGCTGCGCTCCTCGCCCGGCGGACGACGGCGAACGTCGCACGGCTCGCGCCCGGTCAGTGCCGATACACCTTCTGGCTCGACATCACCGGGGCGATCGTCGACGACCTCCTCGTCACCCGGATCGACGACGGGGCGCCCGGCGAGGAGCTCCGGTTCCTGGTCGTCCCGAACGCCGCCAACGCCACCCGGATCTTCGAGCTCCTGCAGCAGCACCGCCGGCCCTCGACGACGATCACCGCCTGGAACGGCCGCGCCGCGATCCTCGCGGTCCAGGGTCCGCGGGCGCCCGCGCTCGTCGCCGAGGCGTTCGGGTGGACGCTCGACGGGCTTCGGTCGTACACCGGCCGTCGGTTCCCGCTCATCGCGACGGATCCCACGCCGAAGGACGGAGCGCTCGGCTTCCGATTCCCGGCCGACCTCGAGCGGTGCGCCTGGGTGAGCCGGACGGGATATACGGGGGAGGCCGGCCTCGAGCTGTTCGTCGGTGCCGGCCGCGCGGTCGGCATCGCGGAGGATCTGGTGAAGCGCGGTGCGGTCCCGGTCGGCCTCGGCGCCCGCGATTCGCTTCGGCTCGAGAAGGGGTACCTGCTCTCGGGCCAGGACTTCCTGCGCGACCACTCCCCGCTCGAGGCGGGCCAGGACCGGTTCGTCGAGCTCGACCATCCGTTCGTCGGCCGGGCGGCGCTCGAGAAGCAGCGCAAGGACGGCATTCCCGTCCGCCTCGCCGGACTCCGGGTCGAGGCGGACGACGCGATTCCCCGCCACGGCACTCCGGTCCGTCACCACGGGGCGCCGGTCGGGGTCGTGACGAGCGGCGGACTCTCCCCGACGCTCCACCGGGGGATCGCGCTCGCGTACCTGCCGACGCCCCTCGCCGCGCCCGGCACGGCCGTGGAACTCGAGATCCGAGGGCGGGCCGTCCCGGCCCCGGTCGTACCGCTCCCGTTCGTCGCCCGTTCCCCAGCGCGGACCTGATATCCGAAGCGACGCCGTACCATCGCCGATGGCCGTCGACCTGCCGGCGCCGGTCCGGTTCGTCGGTCGGCTGGACATCCTCGACCAGCTGCGCCGCCGCTTAGACGCAGCCCGCGAGGGGCATGGGGGCGTCACGATCCTCGAGGGCGAGGTCGGGACGGGCAAGTCGACCGTCCTTCGGCTGCTCGCCGCCGAGTGCCGGGGCGCGGGACTCGAGGTCCGATCCGGGCGGAGCACCGCGGCCGACAACCCCCCGCCGTTCTCCCTCGTCCGCAACGCGCTCGGCGAAAGCTCGGCCGCCGGTCCCCGCTCCGGACCGACCATCGCCTCCGAGTTCGGCCTCCTCCCGGGCCCGCCCGCCGCCGAGGTGATGCTCGGTTTCGCCCCGACGGTCGAGGGGGACGGCGCGGCCCGCACCGCGGAGGCGCAGCTCCTCGCCTCGCTCGCGACCACCGAGGACTCGACCGACGGGGGCCGCCGGCGGCTCATCGGGCAGCTCGCCGACGAGCTCCTCTACGAGGCCGGACGCCGCCCGACCGTGATGCTCCTCGAGGACCTCCACCTCGCGGACGAGGCGTCGATCGAGTTCCTGGAGTTCCTCGGTCCCCAGGCGGTCCGCGCTCCGCTCTGGGTCGTGGCGTCGTCGCTGCCCGTCGCCAACCTTGGGGGCCCGCGCCGGGCCGCCCTCGAGCGGCTCGAAAGGGAGGCGCACGCGGAGCGGATCACGCTCCGCCCGCTCACCCAAAACGAGGTCGCGGAGTACGTCCGTGCCATCGATCCGACGCACACGGTCGACGCGGAGTCGGTGATCCGGTGGTTCTCGCAGTCCGGGGGGAACCCCCTCTTCCTCGAACAGATCCTGAAGACGCCGAATGTCCCGGCGACCGCCCCGGTCCAGGAGGCGGCCGTCCGCTCGGTCGCGGAGCTCCCGCACGACGAGCAGCGGATCATTGGCGTCGCCTCGGTGCTCGGACGCGAGTTCCCGTTCGGCCTCCTCCTGAAGGCGAGCGGCGAGGACGAGGAGCGGCTCGCCGAGATTACGGGCGGCCTCGTCCGCCGGTCGTTCCTGCGCGAGAGGCCCGGGGAGATCCTGGAGTTCGTCCGGGACGACTGGCGGGGTGAGGTCTACCAATCGCTCACCGACACCCGCCGTCGGTTGCTGCATCGCCATGCCGGGGAGGCGATCGAGGCGGCGGCGCCGGCCGACGTCGCCGCGATCTACTCCCTCGCCCGCCACTACCACCTGGGGCGGGTCGACGACAAGGCCGCCGGGTACAACCGGCTCGCGGCGGAGTTCGCGATCCGGGCCCACGCGCCCGCGGTCGCGGTGGACCACCTTGAACGGGCGCTCGACTCCCACCGCCGCGCCGCGCCCGAGGACGTCCCGGGCGAGTTCGAGCTCGTCGTCGCCCTCGCGGTCCAGCTCGACCGCGTCGGCGAGCTTCGGCGCGCCGAAGGGCTGCTCAAGTCGGCGCTCGTCGATCCGCGCATCGGCGAGGTCGCGCCGCGGGATCGCGAGCTCGCCCGCGTCTACCTCGCGCGGATCCTCGTGAACGAGGGTCGGCTCGACGACGCGGAAGCGACGCTGGCCGCGGCGAAGTACTGGGGGGGCGAGGGCGCGCCGGCGATCGAGCTGTCGACGGCCCGGTTGCTCGGCGAGATCGAATACTACCGCGGCGAGTACCTGAAGTCGCTCGCCCACCACGACCGCGCGCTGGCGATCGCTCGCGGCATGGACGACCCGCGCGAGGTCGCCCTCGAGTCCGTCCGCCGTGCGAACGTCCTCGGTATGGTCCCCGGGCGGGTCGAGGAAGCGATCGCGACGTACCGCGACGCGAGCGAGAAGCTGATCGCGGCCGGCGACCCGGCCGAGGCCGCCTACGCCCAGCTGTTCCTGGGCGTCGTCCTGAGCCAGCACGGGAAGAATCGCGACGGCCTCGGGGTGCTCCGGAAGGCCGCGGAGCTCGCGGAGTCGGCGCACGACCCCCGGCGGCTCGGCTGGGCGCTGTTCAACATCGCCGACCTCTCCCGGGACGAGGGCGACCTCGACGGGGCCGACCGGGCGAACCGCCGTTCGCGCGCCATCCTGGAGGCGATCGGCGACCGGTTCGGTCTTCTCCAGACGTACATCATCAGCGGGAAGATCCGGATGTCCCGCGGCGACCTCGCGGGCGCCGAGCTCGACCTGCTCGAGGGGTTCCGGCTCGTGCGCGAGCTCCATGCGCCCGCCGACGAGCTCGACGTGCTGCTCCGCCTCGCGGAGGTGGCGCTGCTCCGCGGCGACACCGAGCAGGCCCGGCGCCGGGTGAAGGAGCTCGAGCGGGGCGAGATCGGACGGTTTCGGCCCGACCTCACCGAGGAGTTCGCCCGTCTACGGGGGCGCGTCGGATGAGTGCGGGCACCGCGGGGACGGCCGCCCGGTCGCTCCCCCTCCCCTCGACCGCCGATGCGACGATCCGCGACGCCCTCGTCGAGGACCGGGTCGACCGCGACCTCACGACCGCCGCCGTCGTCCCGCGACCCGTCGTGGGACGGGCCCGGGTCGTCGCGCAGGCGTCCGGGACCGTCGCCGGGGTCGAGGTCGCCGTCCGGGTCGCGCGGGCGATGGGGCTGCGGGCGCGCGGTCGCGTTCGCGACGGCGCCCGGGTCCGTTCCGGGACGGTCGTCGTCACGGTCGAGGGGGATGCACGTCGCATCCTCTCGGCCGAGCGGACGCTTCTGAACTTCCTCATGCACCTCTCCGGGGTCGCGACGGCGACCCGGGCGGCGGTGGAGGCCGCCGGCTCCCGCTCCGGCGGTCCTCGCGTCTTCGCGACCCGCAAGACGATCCCCGGGCTCCGCGACCTCGAGAAGTGGGCGGTCGCGGTGGGGGGCGGGTTCCCCCATCGCCGGGACCTCTCCGCGGCGATGCTCGTCAAGAACAACCACCTCCAGCTGGTCGCCCTGCCGATCGCGGTCACGCGCGCCCGGATGGGGAGCGGCCGGAGCCCGGGGGTGCAGGTCGAGGTCCGCAACCCGCGGGACGCGCTCACCGCGGTCCGCGCGGGAGCGAACGCCCTCCTCCTCGACAACCAGAGCCCCGCGTCGGCCCGGCGGATCGTCGCGGCACTCGAGCACGCCCGCCTGCGGAAGGGGGTGTGGGTCGAACTCTCGGGAGGGATCACCCCGCGGTCGATCGGCCGCTACCGGGCGGTCGGGGCCGACGCGGCGAGCCTAGGGTCCTTGACCCACTCCGCGCCGGCGCTGCCGTTCCACCTGACCCTCGTCGCGGCCCGGCACGCCCGCCCCCGCCCGCCTTAAGACTCGGCGCCCGCTCGTCGACCAAAGCCGAGGGGACCGTGTCGCTCGAGGAGGAGGTCCAGCACCTCAAGGAAGAGCGGGGGGCGCTCCTGCTCGCCCACAACTACCAGCTCCCCGAGGTGCAGGACGTGGCGGACTTCGTGGGGGACTCGCTGTACCTGTCGCGGAAGGCGCGCGACGCGGACAACCCCGTGATCTGCTTCGCGGGGGTCCGGTTCATGGCCGAGACGGCGAAGATCCTGAACCCGGGGAAGACGGTCCTCCTGCCGGACCTCGCGGCCGGCTGCGGACTCGCGGACGCGATCACGGCCGAGGAGCTCCGGGCGTGGAAGGCCGAGCACCCGGGCGCGGTCGTCGTCGCGTACATCAACACGTCCGCCGACGTGAAGGCGGAGTCCGACTTCTGCTGCACGAGCAGCAATGCGGCGAAGGTCGTCGCGTCGATCCCCGCCGACAAGGAGATCCTGTTCCTCCCCGACGTCTTCCTGGGGGAGCACGTCCGCAAGCTCACCGGGCGGAAGATGCACCTCTGGACCGGGGATTGCCCCGTCCACGCGAAGCTTCGCCCGGAGCTGCTCGCGAAGGCGCGCGCGGATCATCCGGGCGCCGAGGTGGTCGCGCACCCGGAGTGCGGCTGCGCGACCGCGACCCTCCCGCACGTCGACCGGATCCTCTCCACCGACGGGATGGTCCGCTTCGCCGAGGAGACCCGCGCGAAGGAGGTGCTGGTCGCGACCGAGGTCGGGATTCTGCATCGGATGCGGAAGCTGAATCCGACCACGCAGTTCCTTCCGCTCAGCGAGGGGGCGATCTGCCCGTTCATGAAGCAGATCGACCTCACGGACGTCCGCGACTCCCTTTCGCTGAACCGCTTCGTCATCGACGTGCCGGAAGAGACCGCCGGAAAGGCGCGACTCGCCCTCGAGCGGATGGTCGCCGCGTAATCCGACCTCGGGCCCCCGCGCGGCCCGCCGCGCCCTTGTCGTCGATGGAAGGAGTTCTTGGACTCCGGGGTCCGCGATCCCAGTTCGTCCATCCCTCCGCTCCGAGGGTCGACGCGCCCGCCTGGACCGCAACTCATGGAGCCGGGAACCCCGTCATCAGCAGCGAGAAGTAGCGTGAATCATTCCCGACGCGCACGGGGCCCCCCGGGGGCGTGCTGAGCGGTGGACGAGATCGACCGCCCGATCGCCGCGTTCGCCGTGAGCCTGGTCGGCGGCTTGCTGGTGTTCATTGCCGGCGTCTTCCTGGCAATCGCCGGGAGCGTCGCCTCCTCCGCGGGTCTCTACGGAGCCGGCAGCGTCCTGGGCGGGTTGGGGTTCCTCGGGATCCTGTTCGGGTTCATCGTCGTCGCTCTCGGTGCGCTCCTGTTCCGAGATCCCGAGAGCCACGTCGGCTACGGGATCGCGATCCTCGTCTTCTCCCTGCTCTCGATTTTCGGGGGCGGTGGCTTCATTCTCGGCCTCATCCTTGGAGTGGTCGGTGGGATTCTCGCGAGCGTCTTCCAGCCGGCCGAGGATCTCGACCTACTGCCCAGTTCGGTCCTCACCCCCGAACGGTCGTGTCCGCAGTGCGGGGCGATATCCGCCGGCTCCGCGCTCGTCTGCGCTCGCTGCGGCGCGTCGTTGCCGGGACTCGGAACGTCCTTGGCCTGACGCCACCCCCGTTCGTACCGGTGGCCCGACCCTCCCCGGCGGACGATGGACGGCCGTCGATCAGGGCACGACCGGGCCGAGCCCCCGGACGAAGTATTCGTAGGCGACCACGAGCAGGACCACCGCCGTCAGGAAGACCGCCCCGACGGCGCTCCACGACGGCTTCGTCGTGAGGTAAAACCCGGTCGACAGCGGGTTGACCCGGGATGCGAGGAACGACCCGCCAGCGCTCAGGAGGACGAGCCCCAGCAAGAGTGGCACGAGGACCGTCACCCGGCCCAGCACGGCGCCGACCGCCAGGAGGGCGAACGCCACCGGTATCGCCGCGTGGGAGCGGCGTCGGATCGGTCGTTCTTCGGCTACGCGGGACATGAGCAAGCAGTGGTCGAGGAGCCGGTCCGAACGGGTAGAAGAACGGACTGCTCCACGCGCAATGGGGGTCGATTCCCCCCATCTGGCGAGGGCGTCTTGGCCCTTCTCAGTCGGTCTTCGGGTCGGCCACCGGGTCCGCGGGCGGCGGGACCATCGGATCGTGATTGCGAAGCCCTAGCACGGGGACGACGTACCGTTGCCGTTCCCCTCAGAAACTCCCCACCGACACGTGATCGAGCCGCGGCCCCCGGGGTGACGGTGAAACGGGGGTGACCCCCGCTCGGAACGCCTCCCGCGCTTGGAAGCAAGCTTACATACGCATGGCTACAGTCCCACGCGGGTCCGATCCGGGGTCAATGGCATCCCTCCTTCCATCCGCGCGGCGCCGACGGGGCCCGTGAGCGGCCCCTCCATGTCACGGGCCCGAAAAGTGGCGGGTGAGGTCGTCACGGCGGTCGTGGCCGGACTCGCGCTCCTCGTCCTCGCGACCGTCTCCGCGGCGGGGCTCGTCCCGGGACTGGGGTCGGGAATGCCGGTGCTGACGATCGTTCTGGTTGTCGCCGGGCTTCTCCTATTGGGTGCTGGGCTGTACGTCCGCGGGGCGCTCCTCGCCTCCGCGAGGGCGGTCCCCCTCGCTCAACCCCGGCCGTCGTCTCCGTCTCCGCCCGTCACCTCAGAGGGACCCGGCGGGCCCTTCATCGCCCCCGATTCCGTGGAAAACGCCGCCGCCGTCTCAGTCTCCTCCCGGGCAGCCCTTGCCCCATGGCGAGGCCGCGCCGCGGCCGCGACCGCGGTACAGCGGTCGGTCGCGGTCGCCGCCGCTCGAGAGGCGTACCCGGGCTCCTCCGCGAGCGTGATCCCCCTCGCCGGCGGGGGAGTCGGGGATTCGACCTCGGCCCGCATGTCGCCCGCGGGACGTCCGGCCGCCCCTCGCTCGGCCGCGTCCCGGTTCGCCGCACCCCTCGAACCCGAGGAGCTGGAGCCACCGATTCCCGGCGCGGCCGTCACGGGAACCAGCGTCGTGACCGCGCGGTCCAGCGTAGCGGCCTGGCTCAGCCAGGTGCCGCAGCCCCCCGCTCCCGTCCGCGGTGTGCGGACCGAGATCCGCGCGTGCATCAGCTGCTCCACCTCGCTCGGCAGCAACCTCAACGTACCCCTCTGCTGGGGATGCGGCCGGGCGCTTTGCTCGTCCTGCTATTGGAAGAACGGCCCGGGGCCCGGGCTCCACCGTTGCCCGGACTGTGCGATGCAGGCGATCGCGAAGGGGACGGCGGCGCGGCCCGCGGAGCGAACCCCGGCGGTTACGGCCGGCTCTTCGATGGGGGGCCCCATGGCCAGCCGCGGGTATTCGCGATCGTAGCGGGCGTCGCCCAGCCGCGGCGCGCGAAGCCGACCGCGAGGTCCATCCGTTCCCGCGGTGTTCCCGGCGCGACACCCGCCGAAAGGTGGAGCGGGACCCCGCTCTCGGCCAAGCTCCGCAAACGCGCCGAGTCGATGCCCGACTCCGGGCTCTCCGGGTTGATGTCGACGGGCGGCCCGCTCACCGTCTTCTCTGGCCCCCCTGGGAGTCCATGGGCGAGGAGGGCCGGGGGGGGCGCTCCCTTCGGGCCGCCTCGCTCTCGGCCCGCGGGCGACGCGGTAGCCGCCGGGGTCGCGATCCAGTAGTCGATCCCGCGAGGGAGCGGCGCCGGGCGCCCGCTCTCCCGCTCGACCCCGAGGAGCACGTGGAGCTTCTTCGGGGTCCCCTGTGCCCCCTCACGGGCCCGGACGACCTCCGCCGCCGGCTCCGCGTCGGGGACGACGAGACCGAGGTAGTCGAACCCGAGCGCCCGCCCCTCGTCCAGGATCTTCCGCAGCTCCTCGGCCGACGGATCGAGGGGGGTATGGACGTGGAGATTGCCCTTGAGGTCACCGAGAGCGATCAGCCGCGGCAGCGTCCCGGCGAGGGCCGCGTCGATCTCCCCGTGGTCCTCGCGGATCTCGGGCGGCATCCACCGAAAGCCGAGCGCCGCGTACACCTCCTCTTCGGTCCGGGAGGCGATGCGCTCCTCGCCGCGGTAGACGCCGTACTCGTTCACCTTGAGCCCCTTATCGCGCGCGAGCGTGCGGAGGTGGACGTTGTGGTCCTTCGACCCGGTGAAGTACTGGAGCGCGGCGCCGAACTCCTCGGGGGCGACGACCCGGAGGTCGACCTGCGTCCCGCTCGCGAGCCGGACCGTCTCCTTCGTGGTGCCGCGCAGGACGACCTTCTGCACGTCCGGGAGCGCCCCGAACGCCGAAAGGACCTCCTCGGGGCGGTCGGAGGTCGTGAGGATATCGAGGTCGCCGATCGTCTCGCGGCGGCGGCGCAGGCTGCCCGCGATCTCGATCCGGTCGATGGGAGCGGCCTTGGTGAGCGCCGCCACCAGGGCGCGGGCGACGGCGTCCGCCGCCGCGAGCGGCATCCGCGCGGCGGGGGGTCCGGCCGCGGCGAGCGCCTCGCGGATCTGGGCGATCTTCGTCGGACCGAATCCCTTCACGCCGTTGAGCCGCCCTCCCTCGATCGCCGCGGAGAGCTCTGCCGGCCCCTCGATCCCGAGCTCGAGGTGGAACCGACGGGCGGTCTTCGGGCCGAGCCCCGGTAGGCGCATGATCTCGACCAGCCCGGGCGGGACTTCGAGGCGGAGCCGTTCGAGGTAGGGGATCTTCCCCTCCTTGAGGAACTCGCGGGTCTTCTCCTCGATCGCCTCCCCGACGCCCGGGATCGAACCCAAGGTGCCACGTTTCGCGAGGTCGGCGAGGTCCTCGGGGGTCGCCTCGATCGACCGGGCGGCGCGGCGGTACGCTTCGGGCTTGAACTTCTCGCCCTGAAGGTCGAGGAGGTCCGCGATCTCCCGCAGGCGCTCCGCCACCTCGGCGTTCGCCCGCATGCCGACCGGCCGGGAAGGAGTCCGCCCGATAATCCCCGCCCCCGAGGGCGATCGATCGACGCCGGGCCGTTCTCCGCCCACCCGCCCATCGGCCGCGTCGATGGGATCCCGGCACGGGGGATTCGACGGCAAGGGCGGCGCCGACGCGCGGAAAGGCCGTGGATCGACGGGGGCCGGATCTGGGCGGGTCGGCGTGAGCCGCGCGCGCGGTGGCGGCAATCGTAAACCTTCCCAGCTCCGTGCACCGGGCGTGCGACCGCACCGACCCACGTCGGGCCTGGGCGCCCACCTCGAAGCCCTCTACCGTGGGTTCCCCTTCGAGCGGTCGTTCGCGATGGACCCGCTCTCGTGCGTCCGACCGTACGCCCGGGACCGTCGGAGCGCCGAGATCGCCGGGATCTTCGCCTCCACCCTCGCGGTCGGGAACACGCGGGCGATCCTCGCCTCGTTCGCCCGGCTACGGACCGCCGTCGCCGACGACTGGAGCGGGTTCGTCGATCGCCACACCGCGGCGGCCTCCCCGGGCCAGCTCGCGGGGTTCAAGCACCGGTGGGTGCGCGGGGACCAGCTCGAGTACCTCGCTTACCGCCTGAACGGCCTCTTCGCGAACTACGGGTCGCTGGAGGAGCTGTTCCTGGAAGGGTTCACCGACGGAGGCTTCGGCGGGGGCATCGCCGCCCTGGCCGACGGTCTGCGCGGGCCGGCCCGGAACGGGGCGCCGGCGCGGTACCGGATCCTCTTCCCTTCGCCGACGGGCCGCTCGCGGAGCCCGTGCAAGCGGCTCACCCTGTTCGTCCGCTGGATGGTCCGGCCCGGCTACCCCGACCTGGGACTGTGGACCCGGGTCCCGGTCGACGAGCTCCGCATCCCGCTCGACCACCACGTCTTCTGGATCGCCCACAACCTCGGCCTGACCCAGCGACGGACTCCGTCCTGGGCGACCGTCGAGGAGGTGACGGCGGCGCTCCGCGCGATCGACCCCGCCGACCCGACCCGGTTCGACTTCGTCCTCTGCCACACGGGCGTGTCGGGCGACTGCCCGAAGGAGCGCGACATCGCCATCTGCGGCCGATGTGCCGTGCGGCCCGATTGTCGCCTCTGGCGCGGGCGGGTCGGCGCATGACGGCCCCGACGATCTCCGAGATCGATGCGGCGCTGCTCGATCGGCTGCGGCGCGCCGAGCCCGCCGTCACGTGGGAATCCGTCCCCGCTCCCTCGAAGGCGAAGGGTCCCCCCGGGAAGGCCCGGATCGCACGCCTCCACGACGAGACGGCCCGCGTCGAGGAGTCGACGGCGAGCGGACGGTACCGCCTCACCGCCGAGAGCGGCCCGCTCGGGGCGATGCTGATCCTGCTCGCGTGCGCGGAGCGCGGCCGCCCGACGTACCTCGCCTCCCGCGCGGCCGGGGAGCTCCCGGCGTTCGCGCAGGGGGCGGTCGAAGCCGCCTGGGGCGGTCCGAAGAAAGCGCCCACCAAGGGCGCGCCGCGGATCGCGGACCTCGTCGCGGTCGCGCGGTACGCGCTCCCCTAGGGCGACGCTACGAGCAGCCGCTCGTCGCGCCGCAGACGGTGCACGCGTAGCACGTCCCCGAGCGGACCATGATCCCGCCGCAGACGTGGCAGGCCGGCGCGTCCTCGATGAGTCCGGGCGGGATCTGGCCGAACGCATCGAGCGGCTTCGTCTCGAACTTCACGAGCGAGCTCGTCCCCTTCGAAGGGGCGGCGCCGTGGCCGTTCCCGTTGCCCTCGGTCGCCGGCCCCTCGAGGCCGATCGCCCGCCGGTCCTCCTCGGTCAAGAACTCGTTCGCGAGCCACCGCGCGACGTAGTCGGGGATCGACTTCGCGAACTTGACCTTCGGGTTGTTCGTGATCCCCGCCGGCTCGAACCGCATGTGCGCGAGCTTCCGCACGAGGTCCTTGAGCGGCACGCCGTGCTGGAGCGCCATCGACATCGAGATCCCGAGCGAGTCCATGAGGCCGTTCACGGTCGACCCTTCCTTCGTGACCCGGAAGAAGATCTCCCCGGGCCGGCCGTCGGGGTAGAGCCCGACCGTGACGTACCCGTCGTGCCCGCCGACATTGAAGTGGTGCGTGAGCGCCTTCCGCTCGTCGGGGAGCCGCTCCCGCTTCGGCGCGCGGACCCCCGGGGTCGCCTCGGCCGTCCGCCCGGCGCCGGTCTCGTACGGCTGGGACGCCTTGCAGCCGTCCCGGTAGAGCGCGACCGACTTCACGCCGAGCTTCCACGCCTCGAGGTAGATCCGCTCGATGTCCTCGACCGTCGCCTCGTTCGGGAGGTTGATCGTCTTCGAGGCGCCGCCCGAGAGGAACGGCTGGACCGCCCCGAGCATCTTGAGGTGCCCCATCGGGGGGATCGTCCGGCTGCCGCCCGGCGGCGCGAGGGCGCAGTCGAACACCGCCTGGTGCTCCTCCTTGAGCCCCGGCGCCCCCTCGACCGTCCCGTTCTCCTTGAGGAAGGAGAGGATCTGCTCCTTCGCCTTCGCGTCGTACCCGAGGCTCGTGAGCGCCTGGTCGACCGTCTGGTTCACGAGGCGGATCGACCCGCCGCCGACCAGGTTCTTGGTCTTGACGAGCGACAGCTCGGGCTCGAGGCCGAGCGTGTCGCAGCCCATCAGGAGGCCGATCGTCCCCGTCGGCGCGATGACCGAGATCTGGGCGTTCCGGTAGCCCCAGAGCTCGCCGGCCTTCACGGTGTCGTGCCACCGGTCCGCCGCCGCCTCGACGATCGGGTCGAGCCGGGCATCGTTCTTGGCGATCCGCTCGGAGGCGTCGCGGTGCTTGCCCATCACGCGGATCATCGGCGCGCGGTTGCGGTCGAACCCGGGGAACGGGCCGACCCGCTTCGCGATCTCCGCCGACATGTGGTAGCCCTCGGCCGAGAGGAGGGCCGAGATCGAGGCGGCGAACGTCCGTCCGGCGTCCGAGTCGTAGGCGAGCCCGTGGTGCATGAGGAGCGCGCCCAGGTTCGCGTAGCCGAGACCGAGCGGGCGGTAGTCGTGGGAGTTCTGGGCGATCGTCGGCGTCGGGTAGCTGGAGGCGTCGACGATGATTTCCATCGCGAGGATCATCGTGCGGACCGCGTCGCGGAACAGCTCGACGTCGAACGTCCCGCGCGCGTCCAGGAACTTGAGCAGGTTGATCGACGCGAGGTTGCACGCCGTGTCGTCGAGGAACAGGTACTCGCTGCACGGGTTGGAGGCGTTGATCCGCCCCGTCGTCGGGCTCGTGTGCCAGTCGTTCGTGAGGTCGTCGAACTGGACGCCGGGGTCGCCGCACCGCCATGCAGCGTAGGCGAGCTTCCGCCAGAGGTCGCGCGCCTGGTACGTCCCGGCGACCGAGTGGTCGGTCCGGTTCGTCGTCGTCCAGCGGCTCCCGTTCTGGACCGCCTCCATGAAGGCGTTCGGGACGCGGACGGAGTGGTTCGCGTTCTGGTAGGCGATCGAGGCGTAGGCGCTGTCCGGGTCGGTCCCGTCGAAGTTCGGCGAGTAGCCCTCGCGGATCAGGGCGTAGGCCTTGTCCTCCTCGCGGACCTTGCACTCGATGAAGTCGACGATGTCGGGGTGGTCCATGTTGAGGATGACCATCTTCGCGGCGCGGCGGGTCGTCCCGCCGCTCTTGATCACGCCCGCGAGCGCGTCGAAGGCGCGCATGAACGACACCGGCCCGCTCGCGATCCCGCCGCCCGAGAGCTTCTCGTGGCTGCCGCGGAGCGCGGAGAGGTTGGAACCGGTCCCGCTCCCGCCCTTGAACAGGCGGCCCTCGCTCACCGCGAGGTTCAGGATCGACTCCATGTCGTCGCCGACGGACTGGATGAAGCACGCCGAGCACTGCGGCGTCTCGCGGACGCCGACGTTGAACCAGACGGGGCTGTTGAACGCCGCCATCTGCTGGACCATCAAGTAGGAGAGGCTCTCCTCGAGCTGGGTCGCCTCCTCGATCGTGTCGAAGTAGCCGAGCGCGAGCCCCCGCTGGGCGATCCAGTGCGTGACGCGCCGGATCATCCCCTCGACGGAGTTCTCCTTCCGGCCCTGGATCACGCGGAAGTACTTCGACGCGGCGATGTTGACGGCCGTCTCGCTCCAGGTGACGGGCGCGCGGATCCCCTTGAGCTCGAAGATCGTCGCGCCGTCGGCGTTCTTGATGAGCGCGTCGTGGCTCTTCCACGCGACCGTGTCGAAGGCGGTCTTCCCTCGGGGAACGAGCCGCGGCACGGGGATCGGCTCGCGGCCGAGCCGCTCGCGGGCGCGCGGCGTCGTGTCGTCGGGGGCGCTCGTTGGGCGCTTCTTGGCTACTGCCATGTTAGATGGACTCCGGGCGGGACGCTCCCGAGCAGGACGGCTCCGAGAGCGATGCTCGTGTCATGCGTCGCACCGCTCCCCGGGCTAAAAGCGGAACGCTACCGGTCGCCGAAACAGCGGCGAGGAGCACCCGTTTCGACGCTCCCGCCTCGACCCGCGACCGGCGACGCACCGCGTCCGAACACTCGGTAACGAACCTTCCGGCTCGCGCCTAAGAAAGACCCGGTATATGTTCGATTGGTCGGATGCGCCGAACGCGCGCGTTCGGACGGCGTCAACCGGCTCCGGTTTCGTACGAACGCGGCCGGAAGCGCCGTGCGTCGCGCGTTGCGTTACGTGGGCGCGGGATTCGGCTTCCGGACCATCGTGCACGGCATCGTGACGCCGCATTCTACGCAGAATGCGTCGTCCTCGAGCACCCAGAGGA
The DNA here is from genome assembly GCA_035656255.1 of Thermoplasmata archaeon. Taxonomy (GTDB): domain Archaea; phylum Thermoplasmatota; class Thermoplasmata; order Lutacidiplasmatales; family UBA184; genus Lutacidiplasma. Next base: position 3,522 of record DASRSV010000008.1, on the reverse strand, counting down.
GCGCCCCGCAGCGGTCGCACTTGCGCGGGTCGTCGTTCGGGAACCGGCAGACCATCGAACCGGTTCAAGAGAGCCTCGGGAATCTATACCCCTCGCCCTCCCGGCGAACGACGGGCACCGGACGACAATCCCATCCGCCGAACCGGGGTGGGAGTCCGCCTGGATCGAGACCATGGACGAAGTGATCGAGGGAATGGGGGCCGTCACGGTGCACATTCGAGAGATCGAGCGCTCGAGGAAGTTCTACGCCGCCGTGCTCGGGCTGAGGGAAGTGAGCTATCTTCCGAAGGCCTCCCGCGCGGCCTTCGCGATACCCGGGAGCTCCACGCTCCTCACGATGCACCCCATGGGGGAGGGCGAAGGGGGGCGTGAGCCGGGGACGGTGTCGGGGGTCATTTTCTCGCACCACGACCCCGTGGCGGCGTGCGCCGAGATCCGACGGCGCGGAGGAACGATTGTGGACGAGCCGGAGACGTTCCCGACCGCTCTCGGGACCGTCACCCTCGGAGTGTTCGCGGACCTGGACGGCAACCAGTTCATCATCCGGCGCATTCACCGCTGACAGCGGCGACTTCCGCCTTCCTCCGGAAGGACCCGGCGATCGAGTCGGCGCGAGATCCGTCGTCGCGGTCGTGCCCCGCGGCGCACCCTGGACGATCGATGCTCCGGAGAAGTGGCACGAAAAAGGTTGGAAACCCCCCGATATCGGGGGGTTTCGATGGGTGAAGCGACGCCCGAGTTCAGGCGTTCTTCATCTTCGCGCGGGCGACGTACCCCTTCTTGTCGAGGAAGTACATGTACCCGTCCGCGCGGTTGATCTTCTCGGTCCCTACGCGCTTCTTCTTCCCCGACTTGTTGAGCTTGGTCGGCGTCTTCCAAAGGTAGCCGTCCTTGCCCAGATAGTAGAGGTAGCCTTTCTCCCGGTCGACCTGCTCGCTCCCGACGCGTTCCGCCATTTTGGGGACCTCACCGGCGATACTGAAACCCCTTCTATTTGAATCTCACCTCGGACTCACCTCGAAGAAATCGCATTTCCCTGACGATAAACCCGGGCCGGAATCGCGCCGATCCGGTACCCCAGGTGGTCCACGGACGGGACGGGGAAGACAGCGAAGTCGGCGTCGCGTCCGACCTGGATCGTCCCGGCGCGGTCCGACACACCGATCGCGTGGGCGGCGTTCACGGTCGCGGCCGTGAGCGCTTCCGCCGGGGTGAGTCGCCCGCCGTACACGGCGTGGGCGAGGACCACGGACATCGACTCGACCCACGAGTTCGGCGAGAGGTCGCTCCCGAGGGCCACGGCGACCCCGGCGTCGACCATCCGACGGCCAGTCCCGGGCTTCGCCACCATCGAGGCGAACGGCGTCACCGGAAGGAGGACGGCCGTGACGCCTGCCCTCGCGAGCGCCTCGAGGTCGTCCCGGGGCGCCTCGAGGAGGTGGTCGGCCGAGGTGGCGTGCAGCTCGGCGGCGAGGCGCGCCCCCCCCGAGTACACGAACTCGTCGGCGTGGATCTTCGTGCCGAGACCGTGCCGGATTGCGGCCTCGAGGATCCTCCGGCTCTGCTCCACGCTGAAGAATCCCGGCTCGCAGAAGACGTCGCAGTACCGGGCGAGTCGGGCGCGTGCGACCGCCGGGATCGCCTCGTTGACGAGCTGATCGACGTAGGCATCGGCGCGACCCGCGAACTCGGGCGGGACGGCGTGCGCTCCCAGGAACGTGGGAACGAGGCGGAGACCGGTGGTCCGCGCGAGCTTCGGGACGAGCCTAAGGAGGCGGAGCTCGCCGGCAGGGGTGAGGGCGTAGCCACTCTTCACCTCGGCCGTCGTCGTCCCGTGCGCGCCCATCGACCGCAGACGCGCCGTCGCGCTCGTCAGGAGTTCGCGATCGGTCGCCTCCCGCGTCGCCCGGACCGTCGAGAACAATCCGCCCCCGCGGGCAGCGACCTCGGCGTAGGTCGCCCCGCGCAGTTTCGCGCCGAGCTCGTGGTGCCGGTCGCCTGCGAAGACGACGTGCGTATGGGCGTCGACGAACCCGGGCACGACGCTTCCTCCATCGGCGTCGATCCGCACCCCCCCGCGTCGGAGCCGGACGTCCCGCGCGAGCTGCCGCGACGAACCGACGAAGACGAACCGACCCCCGGCGACGGCGAGCGCGGCCCGGTGGACGCGGCCGAGCGACTCCATCGCGTCGCCCGTCCTCGGGACGGGCCCGTCGGCGAGAGTGACGAGCTCGCCGATGCTGTCGACGACCAGGTCCGCCGCGATCACGGCTGGCGGATCAGGTGGTCCATGAGGTCGCGCGCCGCGATGGCCCCGGCGAACCGCTCTCGCGCCTCGGTCTCGAGTGGGAGCGTCTCCTTGTACCGCGACGAGAAGTGCGTCAAGAGGAGCGTCCCGACCTCCGCCTCCCGCGCGAGCTCGGCGGCCTGGCGGGCGGACGAGTGCCCCCACCTGTTCGCTTCGACCTCCAGGTCCGCAGCGGTCGTTGCTTCATGGATCAGGATCGTCGCCTTCCGGGCGAGACGGCGCACCTCGTCGCTCGGGGAGCTGTCGCCGCTGAAGACGACCGAGCGCCCCGGTCGCGGCGGGCCGAGGACGTCCTCGGGACGAACGGGGCGACCCCCGACATCGACCGTCTCGCCGGCCTCGATCCGTGCGAAATCCCGTCCCCGAAGCCCGAGGCCCCGCGCCTTCTCACCGTCGAACCGCCCGCGTTTCACCGGCTCATCGAGGCGGTAGGCGAGCGTCGGGACCGGGTGGTCGGCCCGCGCCGCGGTCACGGTGTAGCCGTCGAGCTCGACGGTCGATCCCGCCTGGAGCGGGTGCACCTCGATCGGGAACCGGAGTGTGAAGTAACCCAGCTTCAGGATCCGGTCGACCATCTCGCGCGTCTCGGGTGGCCCGTAGATGTCGAGCGGCTGGCTGCGGTCGTTGAGGCACATGCTCTGGATGAGGCCGGGGAGGCCGAGGAAGTGGTCGCCGTGGAAGTGCGTGATGAACACGCGCCGGACCCGCATGAACGACATCGACGACTGGAAGAACTGACGTTGGGTCCCCTCCCCGCAGTCGAACAGGACGACCTCCCGCTCCGTGTCCAGGGCGATGGCGGTCGCCGACCGCTCCTTGGTCGGCCACGAGCCGGCCGTACCGAGGAACGTCAAGCGCATCGGCCCGCCCGACGCGGCTCCGCCTATTACCGCGGCGGCGGAGTGCGCCCGAGCCTCCCTTAGGGGGTTCGACCCGAGAGTGGTGCCCGGGGTGAATCCATATGTACGCCCCTCCCCCTCGAACCGATTCCCATGGTGGATTGGGAGGCCGTTGAGCGCCTCCGGTCGAAAGGCTGGGATTGGGACCGGATCGCCGGCGACGCGAAGGTCGGCTTCCAGGCCGACGAGGGCGCCGGCGACCCCGGCCGTGCCCTGAGGGTCCTCTACTACCAGCGCCGGTCGAAGGCGAAGCGGCGGCCGTCCGGGTCGGGGAAGGACGGCGGCGCGGGCGCCGACGGCGACCTTCCGTCGGCG
>DASRSV010000007.1:0-1691 GCA_035656255.1 Thermoplasmata archaeon | reverse complement strand
GACGATGTTGCCGAAGGAGACGAACTGGAAGAGCGGCTTACCCGTCCCGCTCGCCGTCTGCGTCTCGACGACGGGACCGAAGCCGACCTGACGCAGCGCCTGGAAGAGCGTCGGGTTGTTCTTGGACGGATTGTTGTACGGCCCGTGCGCCACGTACTGCAGGGTGCCCTGCTGCCCGCTCGGACAGCTGAAGAACGCGGGACCGTTCCACGTGCCGCCGGTGGCGGCGGCGAGGTCGCAGCCGGCCTCGAGGATCTTGTCGACGTCGGCCTGGACGGTCGGCCCGCCCGGACCACCGCCCGTGCGGCCGGTCGGCCAGTCCTTGGAGTACGGGTCCGTCGTGCCGGTGTAGTAGTCGATCGTGTCGATGGTGCAGACGCCGCCGATGGAGCCCGTGCACTGGGGCGCGGTCCGCGCGAGCGCCGCGATCGAGTGGGTCGCATTCCCGTCCTGGCTGCGGACCCATCCCTCGCACTGGGGCGACACGCCGTTATCGAACGCGTAGGACGGTTCGCACGTTCCCGAGTAGCAGTCGTTCGCGAACTGGGCGTTCCCGGCGGGGCTCACGCAGTAGTTCTCCAGGTAGTTCGGGTCGCGCGGCGCGCTCGACCCGAGCCAGACGATCACGTGGTGGGTATTGTTCGCCCAGTTGAGGCCGCTCCCCGTGATCGTCCCGTAGAGGGCGGTGATCGAGGAGGAGTGGAGGATGTTGTCGTGGAAGTCCGAGTCGAAGTACTGCCACTGTCCGTTCAGGACCTGGGCGTGGAGGGTCGACTCGACCCCGGAGCCGAACGAGTTCGCGGGGACGAAGTCGCGAATGTCGACGTGGTATTCGGCCCCGTCGCCGTCGTCCCAGCTGTCCAGGGTGGCGAAGTAGTCGACGAGCGCGAACGACACGTGGGAGTGGGGGTTCGCGGAGGCGATCGAGTTCGCGATCGACTGCGCGTTCGCGATGAAGTAGTCGACTCCGTTCGTCTCCTCGCACGGCATCCCGCCGTTCTGGGCGCACGGGTCGCTTCCGGGGTCGCCGACCGTCGGGTCGTAGACCCCGTCAAAGAGCGTCGTCTCGATGACGAACGCCACCTGGACGTCGGGCCAGAAGACGACGCCGTTCCCGACCGCGTTCGCCGTGAGCGTGACGCGCCCGACGCCGATGCCGGCGGTGCAGGTGTTCTGCTGGTAGGCGCAGATCGCATGGGGCTGGACGCCGATCCCGAGCGAGAGCGAGCTCGCGAGCGAGAGCGAGCTCGCGAGCGAGGTCGCGTCGGTCGCCCCCGCCGGGACGACCACGAGGGAAGCGCGGCTGGACGACGGCAGGAAGTGGGCCACGGAGCCCGCGGAGGGGCCGGCGTGAGGGGTGTACGTCGCCACGATCGTGAGCGCCGAGCCGACGATGACCAGACCGAGGACAACGAGCCGCCGCACGAGCGGTCGGCGCGCGGAGGTTGCGACCGCGCTCCTCATTCCCGCGACGTCACCGCCCGTCCGCCTAGGTCCGGCCGGCGGGAGGGGACCCGCTCGGGCGGCCGGGGCGGGGCGGGGCTCGGCCCCGGCGCGACCGCTTCGGTCGCACCAGGAGCAGCACTACCCCCACCGTCACCACCCCGATCCCGATCGCCGCCAGATACGCCGCCGTGTCCCAGCCCAGCGTCATCCCGCTCGTCCCCGTCGACGCCACCGGCTTCATCGCC
>DASRSV010000006.1:0-73658 GCA_035656255.1 Thermoplasmata archaeon | reverse complement strand
CCCAGATACGGATTAAAAGTATCCCAATGGGTCCGTTCGATTCCTTTATTGGCCCCTTTTGAAAGATTGAGAGCGCAACATTTTCTTCGTTGACTAAAACTGCTTTTCCTGAACATCCCAAATTCGATGAAAGCTTTTTCTAAGGTGCCAGCGGCTCATTGCCTCTATATTGCGAGGGCCTGTGGCTCAGATCGCTCCGAGAGAAATACCGTCACGTTAATCCGGCGCGAGAGCAGCCAGGCAGAGCGGAGGACTCTTAATCCTTAGGTCGTGGGTTCAAATCCCACCAGGCCCGCCTTCGGCTCGCCAGCTAATTTGGCCGTCCTTTTTTCGCCCGACGGCCAAGGGCGTCCTGCGAAGGATTCCCCTTTCGGGGCTATCATGGCCACTGTCGTTGAACTACATAATGGCGGCGAAGCGCTCGGCTGAGGGCTTTTTGCCTCTCACGGCAAGCGTATTCCTTCACGGGACACGGGATTACTTCAAGCGCCACCCATTCCCTCACAAAGCCAACGTCGTGCGGTGTTTTATATAGAAGTGCAAGCTGGCCGAACCTGAGGATTCCCATGATGCAAGGTACCCCGATTATCGTCCTCAAGGAAGGGACGGAACGCGACCGAGGCAAGAGCGCGGCCCACAGCAACATCGCCGCCGCTCGCGCGATCGCTGACGCCGTCCGCACGACCCTCGGGCCGCGCGGCATGGACAAGATGCTCGTCGACTCGATGGGGGACATCACGATCACCAACGACGGGGTGACGATCCTGAAGGAAGTCGACGTCGAGCACCCGACCGCGAAGATGCTCGTCGAGGTCGCCAAGACCCAGGACCAACAGTGCGGCGATGGAACGACCACCGCGGTCGTCATCGCCGGTGAGCTCCTGAAGCGTGCCGAGGAGCTGCTCGATCAGAACATCCACCCCACGGTCATCACCCGCGGTTACCAGATCGCGGTCCAGGAGGGCCAGCGGCTCCTCGAGAAGGAGATCGCGACCAAGGTCACGTCGAAGGACCGCCAGATCCTCCACGACGTCGCGCTCACCGCGATGGGGTCGAAGGGCGTCTACGGCTCGCGCGAGGAGCTCGCGAAGATCGCGGTCGACGCCGTCGACAAGATCGTCGAGCAGCGCGGCGACCGGGTCATCGCGGACGTCGACCAGATCAAGGTCGAGAAGCGCCACGGCGGCACGATCAAGGACACGAGCCTCGTCGACGGCATCATCCTCGACAAGGAGCGGGGCCACCCGCGGATGCCGAAGACGGTGAAGGGGGCGAAGATCGCCCTGCTCAACAGCGCCCTCGAGATCAAGAAGACCGAGATCGAGAGCAAGATCTCGATCAAGAACGCCAACCAGATCCAGGGCTTCCTCGACGAGGAGGACAAGACCTTCCGCCGGATGGTCGAGGCGGTCAAGGCGTCCGGTGCGAACGTCGTCATCTCCCAGAAGGGGATCGACGACGTGGTGCTCCACTACCTCTCGAAGGAGGGGATCTTCGCGGTCAAGCAGGTCAAGGAGAGCGACCTCCAGAAGCTCGCCCGCGCGACGGGCGCGAAGATCGTGACCGGCGTGAAGGACCTCACCGCCGACCAGCTCGGCCAAGCCGAGCTCGTCGAGGAGAAGAAGATCGGCGACGAGGACATGACGTTCATCACGGGGTGCAAGAACCCGCGGTCGGTCTCGATCCTCGTCCGTGGCGGGACGGAGCACGTGACCCAGGAGGTCGAGCGGTCGCTCCATGACGCGCTCAAGGTGGTCGCCTCGGTCGTCGAGGATGGGATCGTCTGCCCCGGGGGCGGCGCGACCGAGATCGACCTCTCCGTCAAGCTCCGCAAGTTCGCGCCGTCCGTCGGCGGCCGGGAGCAGCTCGCCGTCGAGCAGTTCGCCCAGGCGCTCGAGGCGATCCCGTGGGCCCTCGCCGAGAACGGCGGCTACGATTCGATCAACACGCTCATCGAGCTCCGCGGGGCCCACGACGGGCCCAACGCGAACCGGAACATCGGCGTCAACCTCACCGATGGGAAGGGGGCCGACATGTGGAACCTCCACGTGGTCGAGCCCGCGCGCGTGAAGCGCCAGGCGCTCTCGAGCGCCGTCGAGGTCGCCAACATGGTCCTCCGCATCGACGACATCATCGCGTCGAAGAAGTCCGGGCCGCCGTCCTCGAAGGGCGGCGACGGGCACGACCACTAGAACCGTCGCGAAGCGCCGGCGCGGCCGCGCCGAAGACCTCTTAATGCGAGGCGGGTGAGGCGCGCGCCGTGCGGACCAAGCAGGTCGACGGCGTCCTTCGCATGGACGTCGTCACGCTCGACCCCCGACCCGCCATCTACCTCGCCTACGACGGGCTCGGTGGGCTCTCCCAGCGTCCGCTCTTGCGCGACATCGTCGAAGAGCTCGAGCGCAAGGGGACGAAGGTCCTCCACGATTTCCTGGCGGCGCTCAAGCGCCACCGATCCGGCATGGTCCACGTGTACTTCGCGGACTTCGTGAGCTACGGGATCGGCGGCGGGGACGCGACGGCCGAGTTCTTCTTCGGCACCTTCCTCGTCATGCACCAGCCGGCGCGGACCACGGCCGCCGGCGCGGAACCGGAGCAGCTGATGCTCGTCCGGCCCGCCGGCGTGGAGCGGCTCCCCCTCGAGGGGATCGCGAGCTAGGCTCGCCCTTTTCTCCGTCGGCGCGTCGGCGCCGTATCCCCCGATGACCCCGGACGAAGAGTCCCATCTCATCCGGGAGCGGCGCGAGAAGGTCGAGCGCCTGCGCCGCGAGCAGATCGAACCGTACCCCTGGGCCTTCCCGGCGCGGCGCACGACCGCCGAGGTCGTCGCCCTCTGCCGTTCGCTCACGCCGGGCGGACCGCCGGCCGTGGAGTCCGTCGGGGTCGCCGGCCGGCTCCGCGCGGTCCGCGTCCACGGCGGCACCGCGTTCGCCGACCTGTACGACCAGAGCGGCGACCTCCAGCTGTTCCTCCGCCGTGAGGCGCTCGGAGCGGAGCCGTTCGACGCGTGGCTCGCGCGCCTCGATCCGGGTGATATCGTCGGCGCCCGAGGTCCCCCGGTCGTCACCAAGCGCGGGGAGCCGTCGCTCGACGTCCGGGAGCTCTCGTTGCTGGCAAAGGCACTGCACCCGCCGCCCGAGAAGTGGCACGGGCTCAAGGACCCCGAGGCCCGCCTCCGGCAACGGTACGTCGACCTGCTCGCCTCGGCCGACACCCGGAGCCGCTTCCTCGCGCGGTCGGTGATCGTGCGGGAGCTTCGGTCGTTCCTCGAGGAGCACGGGTTCGTGGAGGTGGAGACGGCCGTCCTCACGCCCGTCGCCTCCGGTGCCGCGGCGCAGCCGTTCGTCACCCACTCGAACTACCTCGACCACGACGTCCAGCTCCGCATCGCGATCGAGCTGGCCCTCAAACGGCTCATCGTCGGAGGGCTGGAGCGCGTCTTTGAGGTCGGGCGCTGTTTCCGCAACGAGGACCTCGACACCACCCACAGCCCCGAGTTCACGATGCTCGAGCTGTACTGGGCGTACGCCGACTACGTGGAGCTCCGCGCCTTCATCGAGCGCCTGTACGAGCGACTCGCCCAAGCGCTCCGGACACGGTACCCGGACCTTCCGGCCGTCGCGGAGGCGGCGCGCGAGTTCACCCCGCCGTTCGCGACCCTCGACTTCGTCGAGGCGCTCGAGCGGGAGAGCGGGGTTTCGGGCCTCGTCGACATGGACGCCGAGCGCCTCCATGCGCTCGCGCGATCCAAGGGCGCGACGTTGCCCACGGGCGAGTCCGCGGGCCGCTACCTCGACAAGCTCTTCGAGCAGTTCGTCGAGCCGACCCTCCATCGTCCGACGTTCGTGCTCGACCACCCCGCCGCCACCACGCCGCTCGCGAAACGGCACCGCAGCCGCCCCGGGCGGGTCGAACGGTTCGAGCTGTTCTACCGCGGGGTCGAGCTCGGGAATGCGTACACCGAGCTCAACGACCCGGACGAGCAGGAGGCGCGGTTCCGGGCGCAGCTCGGTGGCGGGGACGCCGAGGCGTACCGGCTGGATGCCGATTTCGTGGAGGCGTTGCGCTACGGAATGCCTCCGACCGCGGGCTTCGGGGCCGGGGTCGACCGGATGGCGATGGCGCTCCTCGGGATCCCTTCGATCAAGGACGTCATCCTCTTCCCGCTCGCGCGGGAGCTGCGCTAGATTCGCCTACAACCGGGTGCGGAGCCGACGGTCCCGCCACCGGTACGTGGCGATCGCGACCCCGGCGAGGGCGGCGGCCGCCAGGGACGTCCCCAGGAACGCGGGCCAGTCGCCGTGCAGCGCCGAACCGACCGATGCCAGGGCGGTGCTGAGGCCGAACGTCATCGCACCCCCGGGCACCGCGGTCCCGTGCGGAGCGGCCACGAGCAGCTCGACCGTCCCGTTCGTCGGCGCGTACGCGCCGAGGATCGCGCCGCTGCTCGTGCTCGACCCGAGCAGGAGCTCCGTGACCGACCCGTTCGCACCGGGGGCCCAGACACCGGCGATCGAGCCCGACCAGGTGGGCGTCCCGAGCGCGAGGTGCGATGAGCACTGGGGTCCGCTCGAGGCCGCGTGGGTGCCGGCCTCCGCCGAGCCCAGGGGAGTGCACAGCCCGAAGGCATCGGAAGGAGCGTTCGCCACTTCGAGTTCGACCGCGACGGAGTCGTCCGCCCCGGCGAGCGGCCAGTTCGACACCGACCAAGCGACCGAGACACCGGCCCCCGGGGCGGTCGTCGGGCCGGTGCTGGAGACGGAGTAGTTGATCCGGAGCGTCGCCGACGCCCGAGAGAGGCCCGCGACCTCCAGCTTCGCCCCGGGCGAGAAGATCGAGCCGTTCACGGGGAACACCCCGACGACCGCCGAGAAGCCGACGGTCGGTCCGCTGCTCGAGGTCGCGGAGGGGATCGAGTTGTTGAAGCCCGCCAGCGTCAGAGGGAACGCGGCGGCGACGGCCGTCCACCCGCCGCTGGCGGGCGCCAGCTCGAGGACCTGGACGACGTCCATCGACGCGCCCTGCGATCGGTTCGTGTCCTGGAGGAGCTGGACGCGGGGCAACGCCGAAGGGAACACGACGCTGACCTGTCCGGTGTCGAACGGCGTCGGCGGACCGGACCCCAGGGGGGTGGCGACCGTCGAGCGCCATGGCAGGGGAACGATCGGGCCGGACGCGGGTCCCGCCGAGCTCCCCGACAGCACGACGGGGACGGCGGACGCGGCTGCGACGGCCAAAAGCAGCCCGACGGCCGCGATGCCCGGAAGGTACCCCCGCGTATCCGTCCGCATCGACCGTGGGAGGCGGGCTCGTCGGCTATAATCGTTCTCGAACGCCTTTTGCGCCGCCCTCACGGGTGGAGCTCCGACCAGAACCGGACGAACCGATCGACGATCCCCTCGGGGAGCGGGGGGTACTGCAGCAGGATCTGGTGGACCGTCTTCGGGTCGGTGAGCCGGACGATCCGCTTACCCTCGGACTCCCCCCGCTCGATGACGCCCATCGCGTCCAAGCGGCGGAGGAAGTAGGCCAGGTTCGGGGCGGTGGTCGCGACGGCGGCGCCGATCTCTGCCGGCGACGACGGACCTTCGAGATAGAGCTGGAGGATGAGCGACCGGGGGATCGCCTGGCGCAGAAGGGCCAGGAGGAGCTTCTTCGGCTCGGGGATCGGTGCGTTCTCGACCTCGGAGGTCGCCGGGTAGCAGCACTTGTACCCGCCCTGGAACCGGACCGAGATGAGCCCCTGACGGCCCAGTCGGTACAGGTGGTAGTCCAGGGTCCCGATCGGGATCCCAAGACGCCGACGGATCTCCCGCAGGTGGACGCCCGGATACTGCTGGACGAACGACAGCAGCGCCTCGGCCCAGGTCCCCGCTCGCGGCTCGCCGCCCACGTTCAACGCTAGCGGAGGAGGGTCGCCGCGAACAGCGCGAGAAGGACGATCGCCTGCAGGATCGCCGTGACGAGGAGCAGCGTGACGGCATCCCATCCCGCGACCAAGAGCCCGAAGCTCACCACCACCCCCTCGACCGCGACGAGGCCGAAGCCGGAGGCGACCAGCGCCATCCTCGGCGACGGCGCGCGCCGAACCGCGAGGAGCGCGAGTCCCGTGAGGACGAAGCCGAGCACCGCGATGCCGGCGAACGCCGCGTTGGTGAATGCGGAGACGTCCATGCACGCGCGGATTCCCGTCCGGGTTTATACGAGTCGGTCTCCTCTAGCACTCGATGGCCCAGGGGACCCTGCCGCTCGATGGGCACGTCCCCCTCGCGGTGCGCGGGCTCACCGTCCGCTACGGGGAGAAGCTCGCGGTCCGCGGACTCACCTTCGAGGTCCGGCCGGGCGAGGTGTACGGGCTCCTCGGCTCGAACGGGGCGGGCAAGTCGAGCACGATGCGGGTGATCGTCGGCCTGCTCAAGCCGACCGCGGGCTCGACGCAGGTGTTCGGCCTCGACCCGACCGTGAGCCCGGTCCAGGTGAAGATGCGGATCGGCTACGTGCCCGAAAACCCGCTGATCTTCGACGCCCTCACCCCGTGGGAGTTCCTCGAGTTCGTCACGAACGTCCGCGGCCTCGATGCCGCCGCGGTCTCCGAGCGGGCGACCGCGTACGCCGAGGCGCTCAAGGTCCGGGCCGAGCTTGACCGGCCGATCGCGACGCTCAGCCAGGGAACGAAGCAGAAGTTCCTCCTGGTCGCGGCGCTGCTCCACCAGCCGCCGCTCCTCGTCCTCGACGAGCCGTTCAACAACCTCGACCCGCGGTCGGTCCGGATCATGAAGGACCTGATCGCGCGGTACGTCGACGACGGGCGCCGCGGCGTGCTCTTCTCCACGCACACGATGGAGGTCGCCGAGCAGCTCTGCCACCGGGTCGGGATCCTGGACGAGGGGGTCCTCCGGGGGGAGGGCGACCTGAGCTCGCTCCGCAGTCAGTCCGCGCGGGGGGAGGGCGCCAGCCTCGAGGAGGTGTTCCTCCGGATGACCGACGAGGAGGAGGGCGTCCGCGCCGCCGTCCAGGCCCTCGGTGGGAAGTGACGTGCGGACCTCGTGGTCGACCGCCCTCACGCTCGCGAACGTCGGCTACCGCGAGCTCGCCTTCCAGGCGATCTACGCCTACCGCCAGGGGAACGAGCCGACATCCCTCGCACCCGAAACGATCGTCGCGACCGCGCGGCGTCGGGTGTTCCAGAGCAAGGCGCTCGTGGCCGGGTTCTTCGGCTTCATCTCGCTCGGCACGATCCTCGTCCTCAACCCGACCCTCGAGGCGGTCATCGGCCGCGGGATGCCGGTCGGACTCTACGTCGGCGCCGTCCTGACCGCACTTCTCCTCCTCGAGATCGTCCTCTTCTGGTGGACCTCGCTCCAGATCCTCCCGACCGCGCTCACCTCCGGGGTCGGCCGGGTCCTAGAGACGCTCCCGGTCGATTCGAAGACGCTCGACCGCGCCTCGTTCCTCATCTTCCTGAGGCTGTTTGACCTCCCCGCGGCGACGCTCCTCGTCCTCACGCCCCTCTCCGTCGGGATCGCGCTCGCGATCCTCGACCCGGGGGGAGCGGCCTGGGTGGGCGCGATCGCCCTCGTCCCGGGCGTCGTCGTCGCCGAGATCCTCGCGCTCGCGCTCGCCATCAAGTCGGCCGAGTTCTTCGTCCACCACGTCCAGGGGACCGGGGGCGGGAGCCGCCGCACCGTCGCGCGGTGGGTCTACCTGGTCGCCTGGTCGGTCCCTGCGTTCTCGATCTACGGCTTCTTCGCGGTCGTGGGGCAGTTCCTCCGTCTTCTCCAGAACCTCGCGACCGGCCAGATGTTCGACGGGCTGTACGCGCTCTACTCGATCTTCCCGGTATCGTTCGGGATGATCGTCCCGTACCTGGGTGGCCTCCCTGCGGTCGGTGTCCAGACGGTCGACCCGTTCGGGCTCGTCCTCGTCGTCGGCGCGGTCGGCGGCTATTCCGCTCTGTTCTACTGGGCCGGTCGATGGCTCGTCCGGGCCCCGCGCCGGCTCTTCCTCGCGAACTCGCCCGTCCGAGAGGAGCCGGCCGGTGCTCCCCGACCGTTCGTGGCGCGCTCCCCGTCGGTCGCGGTAATGACGAAGGACCTCCGGATCGCGTCCCGAACCCCCGCGTTCGCGGTCATCGTCATCGTCCCGCTCCTGCAGGCGCTCGCGCTCGGGAGCGTGACGTTGTTCTCCTCCCCGGCGGACTCGCGCGGGATCTTCAGCCTCGGCGTCTCGGCGGTCGCCTCCGCCGCGCTGCTCGCAACCTTCTTCGGACCCGCCTTTTTCGCTGTCGAAGTGATCGGCCAGGCGTACACGCGATCCCTCCCGCTCCGCTCCCGCTCGCTCGTCGCGGGGAAGGTCCTCTTGGTCGTCGCGATCTACCTCGGAGCGGCGGGGATCGTCCTCGGCCTCACGGCCGCGCGGATCGGCTCACCCCTCCTCTTCCTCGCCTTCGCGCTCGCCGAGCTCCCGGCGATGGTCGCGGCGGCCCTGGCCGAGTTCGGGATCCTCGTCCGCCGTTCCGAGAAGCGCGGGATCCCGATCGTGAACCTCTACTCGAGCGCGTGGACCGCGCTCGCGGTCTCCATCCCGGGGCTCGCGATCGTCGGGCTCCCCCTCCTCCTCTACTCGGCGCTCGCGGGCGCGACCTCGGTCGCGATCCTCGTGATGGCCGTCACCGCCCTGCTCGAGCTCAGCGTCGCGCTCGCGCTCCTTTCGGCGTCCCGTCGACCGGAGGGAGCGATCTGAGCGGGGGCGAGCTTCCGCCCCGGTTCGACCCCGCGCTCCTCGAGCCGCGGTGGCAGGCGGCGTGGGCTGCCGCCGACCTCTTCCGACCCCCCGAGCGGTCGCGGAGCCCGGGCGTCTTCACGCTCGCGCTGCCCCCGCCGAACGTCACGGGCGTCCTCACCCTGGGGCACATGCTCGGGGGCACCGCGATGGACGTCCTCGTCCGGTGGCACCGGATGCGCGGCGAAGCGACCCTCTGGCTCCCGGGGGTCGATGCCGCCAGCCTCGCGACGACGGTCGAGGTGCGTCGCCGCCTCGCCCGCGACGGGGTCCGGCTCGAGGAGCTCCCGCCCGCGGAGGCGGTCGAACGGATCGAGGAGTGGCGCGCGGAGCACGAGCGCGTCATCCGTGCCCAGCTCGCGCGCGCGGGCTTCTCGCTGGACTGGAGCCGCTACCGCTACACGATGGACGAGGGGAACCGGCGGGCGACCATCGAGGCGTTCCTCCGCCTGCACCGCAAGGGGCTCATCTACCGCGGCGAGCGGATCGTCAACTGGGACCCCGTCCTCCGCACCGCGATCTCGGACCTCGAGGTCGTGCACAAGGAGGAGACGGCGACCCTCCTCACGCTCCGCTACCTTTGGGCCGACGGGAGCCCGGGGGGCGTCCCCGTCGCGACGGTCCGGCCCGAGACGATCTTCGGGGACGTCGCGGTCGCGGTGCACCCGGACGACGCACGGCACCGGGCGGCGGTCGGTCGCTCCGTCCGGGTCCCGCTCACCGACCGGACCGTGCCCGTGATCGCCGACCCCGGGATCGACCCGACGTTCGGAAGCGGTGCCCTGAAAGTGACCCCCCGTCACGACCTCCTCGACTACGAGGTCGCCCGCCGGCATTCTGAGCTCGCGAAGCCCCCCTCGATCCTGGACGAACGGGCCCGGCTGGTCGGCGATTGGGTCCCCGAGCGGTTCCAGGGCCTCGACCGCGACGCGGGTCGGACGGCGGTGACCGAGGCGCTCCACGCCGCGGGACTCGTCGAGGGCGCCGAGCCGTACCTCCACGCCGTCGCCCGCTCCGAGCGGTCGGATGCGGTCGTCGAGCCGCTCCTCTCGACGCAATGGTTCGTCCGCATGGACGGTCTCGCCCGCCGGGCGGCGGCCGCCGTCGAGGAGCACGCCGTCCAGCTCCACCCCGAGCGGTGGACGCCGAGCTTCTTCCGGTGGATGGAGACGATCCAGGACTGGTGCATCTCCCGCCAGGTCGTCTGGGGCCACCGCATCCCCGTCTACGCCTGCGACGCCTGCCACGCCGAGGTCGCCGCGGCGGAGCCCCCGGAGCGGTGTGCCGCGTGCGGGGGCCGCGCGTTCACCCAGGACCCGGACGTCCTCGACACCTGGTTCACCTCGTGGCTCTGGCCGCTCGCGACGCTCGGATGGCCCGAGACGACCGCCGACCTCGACCGGTTCTACCCGACGGACGTCCTCGTCACCGGCCGCGACATCATGTTCTTCTGGGTCGCCCGGATGATCATGGCCGGCTACGAGTTCACGGGAAAGCCGCCGTTCTCGGACGTCTACTTCACCGGCATGCTCCGCGACCCGACCGGCCGCCGGATGTCGAAGCACCTTGGCAACTCGCCCGACCCGCTCGAGGTGATCGGAGCGAACGGCGCGGACGCCGTCCGGTTCGCGCTCTCGTTCCCGAACCCGGTCGACCAGGACGGGCCGTTCGGGGCGGCCTCCCTCGAGGGGGCCCGCCACTTCCTCACGAAGGTGTGGAATGTCGTCCGGTTCGTCCGCGGCCACCTGCCGCCCGGCACGGATGCCCCCCGCGGGCCGCTCGCGGTCGGCCCGAACGACCGGCTGGAGGAGCGGTGGATCGCCGCCCGCTTCCGCGCAACGCTCGACGAGGTCAACGAAGCCCTCGAACATTTCGAGTTCACCCGCGCCGCGACCCTGCTGCACGGATTCCTCTGGCACGACCTCGCCGACCGGTACGTCGAGCTCGCGAAGGAGACGCTCACGGGTGCGAACGGGGTGGAGGGGCAGCGGACGGCCCGCGCGGTCCTGCTCTTCGTGACCGAGCGCTCGCTCCGGCTGCTCCACCCGTTCGCCCCGCACGTGACCGAGGAGCTCTGGCACGCCCTGCCGCACGACGGGGAGTTCCTCGCGACCGCGCCGTGGCCCGAGGCCCCTGAGGTACCGCCGGACCCCGAGGCGGTCGTCGCGATGGAGGTGGTGCTCGACGCGATCCGATCGTTCCGTAACCTCCGCGCCGAGGCGCGTCTCCCCCCCGGCGAGCTCCTCGAGGCGTGGGCCCGACCGGTCGGCGCGGACCAGGCCGATCTCCTGAAGGCGCAGGCCGGAACCATCGCGAAGCAGGCGCGGCTTCGGGCGATCACCCTGCTCTCCGCCGAGGCTCCGAAGCCCGCCGGCGCGCTCGCCGGCGTCACGACCTTCGCGGAGTACTTCCTTCCCGCTCCCGCCGAGTCCGCCTCCGATATCGAGACGCTCCGCCGCGAGCGCGCGAAGCTCGCCGACCTGCTCGCCCGCGCGCAGTCCCGGCTCGCCGATGCGGGGTTCCGCGCTCGCGCTCCGGGCGCCGTGGTCCGGGAGCACGAAGAGAAGGCCCGCGAGCTCGCCGAACGGGTGCAGAAGATCGACGCGCATCTGGCGGCCGCGCCCGCGGAGGGCGGCGCCGCATGAGCCCCACACCGCGTCGACCGCGACGAGGAGCGAAGGCGGCCGAAGCCGAGGCTCCGCCTCGGCTCGACGCCACCGCGGGCTTGCCGATGTCCGGAGGCGGCACCCACCCCTCGCTCGGGCTCGGGACGTTCGCCATGGGTCGGTGGGAACGAAGCCACGAGGCGCGGACCCGCGCCACGATCGCGCGGGCCCTGGCCCTCGGGGTCCGGTGGTTCGATTCCGCGGAGACGTACGGCGCTGGGCGCTCCGAACGCGTCCTCGGCGACGTGCTGGCCGAGCACTCCGGCCTCACCCCCCCGCCGTTCGTGGTGACGAAGGCGTGGTGGGAGAACCTGCGCGCCGGTCAGGTCCGGGCCTCCCTGCTCGGGAGTCTTCGACGGCTCGGCCTATCGTCCGTCGCGCTCTATCTCGTGCACGCCCCGAACCCCCGGATCCCCGTCGCCGAGACGATGGGGGCGCTCGCGGACCTCCAGCACGAAGGGAAGGTCGGCGCGGTCGGAGTGAGCAACTTCGACGTCGGGGAGCTCGAGGAGGCCCGCGCCGCGCTCGGGAACGTCGACCTCGCGGTCGACCAGGTGAAGTACTCGATCCTCGCGCCCGACGAAGGCGAGGAGGTCCTCGGCTACTGCCGGGACCATCGGATCGTCGTCGAGGCATACTCGCCCCTCGCCCAGGGGCTCCTCGCCGGCCGCTACCTGGACGACGACGGACCCCCCACGGAGATCCGGCGGCACGACCCCGCGCTGTTCGGGCGCGACCGGCTTCCGGATGTGCTCAGGCGGGCGCGCGGGCTCCGAGACCTCGCCCGGACCCTCGACGTCCCGCTCCCCTCCCTCGCGCTCCACTGGCTCGCGTGCCGCGGGGTCGCGCCGGTGTTCGGCGCCAGCACCCCCGAACAGGTCGAGGCGGTCGTCCGGGCCTGGGCGACGCGGCCGACCGACGAGGCGCTCGAGCAGGCGGACGCCGTCGCGGGGAGCGTGCGTGCTTAGGTTCGTCGCCCTCGACATGGACGGCACGCTCGTCGATGTGGCGAGCTCCTGGGGCGCCGTCCACGAGCACTTCGGCGACCGGAACGACGAGGGGCTGCGTCGGTTCCTCGCGAACGAGATCGACGACGAGGAGTTCATTCGGAGCGATGTCCGCCTCTGGTGGAAGCACCGGCCCGACCTCACCATCGACGAGATCGAGGCGATCCTGAAGGACGTCCCCTTGATGCCCGGCGCCGAGGCGCTGATCCGGGGGCTCAAGAAGAAGGGCGCCACGACCGCGATCGTGAGCGGGGGGCTGGACATCCTCGCCCACCGGATCGCGCGCGAGCTCGGGATCGACATCGCGCTCGCGAACGGGCTCCGGGTCGACGCGTCGGGTCGGCTCACCGGGGAGGGGATCGTTCGGGTCCCCATCCACCGCAAGGAGGAGGCGATGGAGCGGCTCCAGACGCAGCTTGGCTTCTCGAAGGAGGAGTCGGCCGCGGTCGGGAACTCCGATATCGACGTCGGGCTCTTCCGTCGCTCCAAGGTGGGGGTCGCGTTCCTCCCCGTGGACGACACGGTCCGGGCGGCGGCGACGTCGATCGTCGAGGAGAAGGACCTCTGCGAAGTGTATGCGGTCCTGCTTGCGAACGGGCTCCCCAAGGGGACGGGGCCGCCGGCCGCTCCGCCCCTCGACTAGCGCCGGACGGACGGTCGAGAGGCGGCGCCACCGCCGGGGCGGGCGCGTAAGCTTTTGAACGGGGGGACGCTCGCACCGCCTCTCCAATGACCAGCTACTCGGAGTTGCTCGAACGGGCCCGCGCCAAGCTGCCGACCGTCCAGGTCGGGGGCGAGCGGTTCCAGGTCCCCGATCCGGACGTGATGTCGGACGGCAAGAACTCCGTCATCCGCAACTTCCAGGAGATCACGGGCGTGCTCCGGCGCGAACCGGCCCACCTGATCGGCTTCCTCGCGAAGGAGCTCGGTTGCCCGGGCGTCCTCGACCTCCCGCGCGGGATCCTGAAGTCGCGGATCCCGAAGGAGTCGATCCAGCAGCGGATCAAGGAGTACACCGAGAAGTACGTGATCTGCTCCGAGTGCAAGCGGCCCGACACCCACCTCAGCAAGGAGGGGCGGCTCACGCTCCTCATCTGCGAGGCGTGCGGGGCGCAGCGACCCGTGACGATGCGTCGGGTCGTCGAGCCCGACCGCCCGAAGGCGATCGTCGTGGTCGGCGAGGTCTACCGGCTCACGATCGAGGACGTCGGACGTCGCGGCGACGGGGTCGCGAAGAAGGAGGGGTTCGTCATCTTCGTGACGGGGGCGAACACCCGCGGCGTCACGGTCAACGCGCGCGTCACGAAGGTCCTCGGGAACAACGCGTACGCGGTCGTCCAGCCCTAACCCCGTCCGATGCGGGGGGTCCGGTCGCTCGGCCTGCTGTTCCTGTTCGTGGGCGCCCAGGTGGTCGCCCTGCTCCTCGCGCTCCCGTACCGTTCGGCCGGCCTCGCCTCGACGTCGAACCCGAACTCGCCGCTCGACCCCGTGTTCATCATCGTCGCGGTCGTCGTCGCCCCGCTGATCCTCCTCTTCTTCATCGCGCGCGCGCAGGGCGCGCTCGCCGCCGTCCGGTTCGTCATCCTCGTCGCCATCGCGGGGGCGCTCTACTACACGCTCCAGGCGACGTTCTCCCTCATCGTACCCGCGCCGTTCTACTTCCGGCCCGAGACGGTGGCCCTCGTCGGCGACTTCTCGATCCCCCTCGCCGGGGCGGTCGCCTCCGCGTTGTTCCTCGCGCTCCTCATGGAGCCGCAGTGGTACGTCGTCGACAGCGTCGGATTCCTGGCGGCGGGATCCCTCATCGCCCTGCTCGGCATCTCCTTCGGGATCCTCCCGTCGTTCATCCTGCTCATCGCCCTCGCCGTCTACGACGCCATCGCGGTCTATCGGACGAAGCACATGGTCGCGCTCGCCGACGTGGCGACCGACCTCAAGCTCCCGATCCTGATGGTGATGCCCGGCAGCGGGGGTTTCGACTACACGAAGCGCGGACGGATCCGCGACCAGCAGGCGCAGCCGGTCGAGGAGCGCGAGGCGCTGTTCATGGGGCTCGGCGACGTCGTGATCCCGGGGACGCTCGTCACTTCCGCGTTCGTCTGGCTGCCCACGACGTCGGTCCTCGGCGTGGGTGCGAACCTCTGGGTCGCCCTCGCCGTCCTCGCGGGCGCCGTGGTCGGCTACGGGATCCTCATGCGACTGGTCGCGCGGGGAACCGCGCAGGCCGGACTCCCCCTCCTGAACGGCGGGGCGCTCCTCGGCTACATCTTCGGCTATCTCCTCCTGTTCCACAACGTCGGCCTCGGGCTCACCGTGAGCCTGTAGCCGGGGAAGCGTCCGATGCCGCGGGTCGTACGGGACATCCGGCTCGGCGACCGGCCGGGGCTGAGGGCGCTCTTCGAGCGCATGCAGGCCGCCGGCGGGTTCAGCGCCAAGGCCGTCGCGGACGGGGTGGATCTCCTCCGCTCGATCCTCGAGGATGTGCGGATGACGGTCTTCCTCTCGTTCCCGGCCGACCTGGTCGCGACCGGGACGCGCGGGATCCTCTACGAGCTCATCGACACCGGGAAGATCGACGCGGTGGTCACCACGTGCGGGACGCTCGACCACGACCTGGCCCGGTCGTTCGCGCCGTACTACCACGGCGCCTGGGACCTGGACGACGCCGACCTCCACCGGCGCCACCTCTACCGGCTCGGGAACCTCGTCGTTCCCGAACGGAGCTACGGGCCGCCGGTCGAGCGGTTCGTCCATGCGACGCTCGGCCGGCTCTGGAAGGGCGGGACGCGCGCGGTGTCGACCCGGGAGCTGGTCTGGGCCTTCGGAGAGCAGCTCGGGGCCCGTCGCGGGCGCGGGAGTCTCGTCCGCGCGGCGTTCGAGCGGAAGGTTCCGTTCTTCATCCCGGGCATCCTCGACGGGGCCGTCGGGAGCCACCTCTGGATCTTCTGGCAGTCGCACCGGGCGCTCACCCTGAACCTCTTCGATGACGAGCAGCGGCTGAGCGACCTCGTCTTCGAGGCGCGCCGGGCAGGGGCAATCATGCTCGGCGGCGGGATCTCCAAGCACCACACGATCTGGTGGAACCAGTTTCGCGGGGGGCTCGACGCCGCGCTCTACATCACGACGGCCGTCGAGTGGGACGGCTCGCTCTCGGGCGCCCGGACGCGCGAGGCCGTCTCGTGGGGGAAGGTCAAGACGACCGCGCGGCACCTCACGGTGGAGGGGGACGTCACGACCGTCTTTCCGCTCATGGTCGCCGCCGCGCTCGAGCCCGGCGAGGGCCGCCCGGCGTGAACTGCGCCGGTCGCACGAAGGAGACCTTATCATCCGGGCCTTCGGTCGGCGCGCCGCGGGCCCGTAGCTCAGTCGGCAGAGCAGGCGGCTCTTAACCGCAAGGTCAGGGGTTCGAGCCCCCTCGGGCCCGTGACCGCATTGATACGGACCCGATGGCCGGTGAGCTGGCCGGGAGGCGTTGTATCCGTCATCCATGGTTCCTATAGCGGGAGACCATGGAAAACACGTCGATCGCTCTCGATCGCAAGGCGTACGACCTTCTGCGGAGCCAGAAGCGGCCCGGCGAGTCGTTCAGTCACGTCGTGAAGCGCGTGGCCGGAACCCGTCGGCCGCTGGCCAGCTTCGCGGGGGTCTGGAAGGAGATCCCAGAGCGTACGATACGGCAGATCCACGCGGAGCGCAAGCGGTCGCGGGAGCTCGATGAGCAACGGTTCGAGCGGCTCATGAAGGGCGGACGCTGAGTGGTCCGCGCTCTGGACACTCCGTTCCCGATCGACGTGCTGCGCGGGCCTCGCGGAGCGGTGGTCAAGGCCGCGACGCTCGACTCCGAGGGCGAGGCGATCACCATCCCGGCTCCCGCGTTGGTGGAGTTTCTCGACGGAGCTCATGTCGCCGGAGGACGGCACTTGGCGCAAGCCATGCAACTCGTGGGAGGTCGGGACGTCGTGCCGTTCGACAAGGAGTGCAGCCTCATCGCCGGCCAGCTGCGGCCGGACCTTCGAAGTCGTGGGATCCCCCTGCCCATGATGGACGCCAGGATCGCCTCGACGGTCCTGAGGCACCACCGCATCTTGGTCAGCGGAGATTCCGGGTTCGCGCGCATCCCTGGACTCGCGGTCGAAACCTATTGATCCCCCCGCGTCGCGGCCCGTGCTCCGCCGCGGAGCCCCGGGCATCGGACGCGCCGTTCAGCCGACGGGGGCACGCCGGAACCGCGCGCCGACTCTCGGTCGCTTCACGCGGCGGAACCGCCGCGGCGATGCGGTGACGTCGTCGATCAGGCTCCCCAGCAGCTGGCTGGCCGCCCCGACCTCCGAGGAGGGAACGAGGAAGATGACGTCCGAGTACGAGGCGGTCGCCTGGGCGATGTTGAACCCGTTCGCGGAGAGGACGGCGGCGAGGAGCGCGAGGATCCCGCGGGTGTCGGCGACGATCGGCGGCCCGCTCACGGCCAGCTCGGCGAGGTTCCGCCGCGTCGAGATGAGCGGAGGCTCCCCGAGGTGCCGCGTGAATAGCGGGACCGCGTCCTCGTCGACGTTGACCACGATGCCCTGGGTCCCCTGGATGACCCGGCAGAGGAGCCCGGCGGCGAGCGTCGCCCGTACCGGATCGGCGAGCCGCCGCAGGACGTCCGTCCCCTGGCGGACGGTGATGATCGCCACCCGCGTCCGCGTGAGGATCCGGCTCGTCGTGAGCGCCGAGCGGACCTGCTCGGGAAAGTACGGCGGCTGGATCTTCGGGGCGTAGCGCTTGAGGGCGGCCCGAGCGGCGACCGGGTGGATGGTCGGGAGATCCTCCGCCGCCATCCGCGCGACGGCGGCGAGGTTCGCGATCCCGATCCGGATCGACTCGAGGACGAACGGCCGGGTCGAGACCCACCGCCGGACCTGGGCCGCGCTCGCGGACGTGAATGGCTCGAAGTGTTCAGACCTAAACAACTTTGGTCAGGCCGAGACGTGCGTCGGGTCGGCGGTCCGCGTCGGAACGCGAGCCCCCGACGGGCGGCTCCGCGGGAAGGCTCCGGGTTAGTGGATCCACGCCGTGTAGTAGTAGTAGATCATGTAGACGCCGACGACGATGAGCGCGGCCGCGCTCACCTTCTTGATCAACGGGGTCGCGGCCTTGAGGCGGTTGATGAACCGTCGGTTCGCGAGCGCGATCAGCACCGTGACGACGATCATCAGGATCGCCGCGGTGACGGCGTAGATGAGCACCGTGAGGATCCCTCCGACGAGCCCGAGGGCGAGCCCGGCGATGATGGCGCTGAAGATCACGGGCGCCACGCATCCCGCCGCCGCGGCGGCGTAGCCCACGCCGTAGCCGAACAGCTTCAGGTACAATCCCTCGCCGTTCGCCCCCTCGGGCGCGATCGGCGCCGCCTCCGGCCCCTCGGGAACGCCCCGCAGGCGTCGCCAGAGCCTCTGGAACGGCGTGACGATCCGCCAATACTGGAGGTTCGTGAGGAGCAATCCGCCGAGCGCGATGAGCACGACCGCGACGACGAGGAGCAGGTCGGGGATGTAGCCGCTCACGGCGCTCGCGGCCCAGATGAGCACCAGGCCGATCACGAGGAAGACGAGGACCATCCCGAAGGCGGTCGCCGAACCGGCCCAGACCGCGCGGCGCGCGGCGCCGCGATAGTTCGTGGTCGAGCGCTCGACGGCCCCGGTGCTCCCCGAGCTCAGCCCGAGGAAGAGTCCCATGTACCCTGGGAACATCGGGAACGCACACGGCGAGAAGAACGTCGAGACGCCGGCGATCGCGGCGAGCGCGAAGACGCTGACCGCGACGATCCCGACGGGGGCGGCCGTCCCCCGGAGCGAGGAGGCGATCGTCGTCTGGAGGGTGCTCGTCGTCTGCGCGCCGGTCTGGTCGTAGACGACCTCGCCCTTCTTGTCGATGATGAAGACGTCCGGGATCGCCTGGACGTGATAGGAACCGGAGACGGCCAGGCTGGTCGTGTCCTGCGCCATCGTCCACGTGATGTTGTTCTTCGCGTGGTACGCCTGGAGCGCCGGGATCGTGTCGCCGAACTGCGGCTCGATGTAGATCGAGATGATCCGGACGTTCGGGGTACCGCTCGTGTTGTAGCCGGGCCAGATCGAGGCGAGGCTCTGCTCGACGATCTGGCACTCGCTGCAGGAGAGCGCCGTGAACTCGATCAGGACGACCGAGCTGTTCCGGTAGCTGGAGAGCGAGAACGGCTGGCCGTAGATGTCCGTGAGGGCGAAGGTCGGCGCCATCGCGTTCGTCGCGGTCGCGCGCTTCGGCGTGAAGAGTCCCGCGGCGTAGGCGCTGCCCACCGCGACCGCGGCAACGACCGCGAGGACGAGGATCAGGAGCGTACGCCTACGCGCCATGCTTCCGCTCCCGTACGTGGCGCCGCCGGCCCATTAGCGTCACGGGCCGTCGCGTCCCCCGCCGCAGGAGGGAGCGCCCTGGGACGGCCCAGCTCATCGACCGCCCGGCCCGGGGGGCTCCGGCACGGGGGACGGGGCCTCGGCTTCGGCGGTCGCCTCGCGCGTGGGAGCGGTGGCCGATCTTCGACGGCGCACGAGGAGGATGGCGAGCGCGACGACGACCACGGCCGCAGCGCCGACGGCCGCATAGCCGACGGGACCCTCGAGCGTCGCGAGGAGGCCGCCGCTCGACTGGGGGTGCGTCGCCGACGGCCCGGTCGCATTCTGGATCGCCACATTCTGGACGGCGGCCGAGCCGTTCACGACGACAGTGGCGAGGTTCGCGTGGTAGCCGGCCTTCGCCACCGAGAGCTGGTAGGTCCCGTTGAACAGGTCCCCGAAGACGAACTTCCCGCTCGCGTCGGTGACCGTCCAGTTGACGCCCGGCGTGAGGTTCACCCGGGCGGCGTCGACCCCGGCCCCCGTCGCGGCATCCGTCACCCGGCCGGACAGCCCGAAAGTGAGCGGCCGCACGGTCATCCGGAAGTAGTACGCGCCGGTGACGGAGGTGGCGACCGTCAGGTTAGAGAAGGCGTTCGGGAGCGCGGGTTCCGTGACGTTCGTGTTGTTCGTGTACTCGATCGTGATGTTGTAGCCCGCCGCGATCCCGGGGTCCATCCCGGGATAGTTGGACATCGCCTTCGTCGTCCCGGCGAACCAGCCGCCCCCCTGCGACGTCATCACGACCGGGGAGTAGCAGACCCCGTGGGTCAACTGGCAGAATAGGAAGAAGACGAACTTGGCCTGGGACGGACTCGCCAGATCGATCGAGACCGTGAAGGTTCCGTTCGCCGTGGTGTTCTTCGACTGGGTGATCGCGAGCACCGAGGGCGCGTTGGGGCGGGCGGCGGGGGCGCCGAACCCGTGGACCGGGAGGACCACTCCGACCGCGAGCGCAACGAGGCCCACGACGGCGAGGGTTCGATGCGTCGTCCGTTCCGACCGCCGAGGCGGGACGGGGGTGTCGGACGGAGTGGCCGTCCGATCGCCCTTCCTCCGCTCGACCCCGTGGTAACGCATCTACTCGGGCTCTTCGTCCTCGAACTGGGAGCGGGGAGGCGTCCGCGCCCGCGGGCGGGGCGCCGGTGTCCGAGCGCGTCGCCCGCCCTTGGGCGGGATCAACGCGATGAGCGCGACCACGACGGCGACCGCCACGACGCCGACGATCACGAGGAGCAGGATCCCCGAGTCGCCGAACAAGGAGCCGGCCGCCGGACCGGACCCGGAGGTCGGTGACGCCGCGAGCGCGAGGCTCACCGATGTTTGGTTCCCGGCGGTCAGCCTCACCGTCGACGAGTTCGCGGCGTACCCCGGCGCGGTCGCGTTGACCACATAGGTCCCTTCGGGGGCCGACCAGGAGAACGTCCCTCCCGAGACGGGGATCGATTGACCCCCGATCGAGACGGAGGCGTCCGCCGGGTGAACCGTTCCCTCGAGGAACGCCGGCCGGAAGGTGAAATTGAGCTGCGCGGCGAGGGGGTAGGCGCCGACGCTCATCGGCCCGATCGGCGAGTTCGCGGCAAGGAAGGCGTACGACTCGGGTCCGTAGTTGAGCGTGTACGTCCCCGAGCCCATGAACAGGTTGACCAGCGCCAGGTGCTTCACCGTGAAGTTCTGGACGCCGGGCGATACCCACCAGTTCGCGTTCGGGGGAAGACCGCTCTGAGTGAGGGTGACCGACGTCGCCGAGACCGCGGTCGAGTTGGGCGCGAACCCACCGGGCCCGTCCGCCTGGATCTTGTACCAGACCGTCGAACCGACCGGGACGCCCGTCTGGAGATACGACGTCGTGGTCACCGTCGTCAGCAGCGTGAACGGCAAGTTCTGAGCGGGCGACGTGTAGACGAAGTACGTCACGCCGCCGCCGCCGGTCGCTGGAGCGCTCCAGTTCACGTTCACCGAACCGACCGCCGGTAGCACGGCGACGTTCCGGACCACCGAGGGCGGGATCAGCGGAGTGACGGTGATGGTCGCGACGCTCGTCCCCCGCGTGTAGCCGGGGGCGTTCACGTTCGCGGTGATCTGCAGCTGGGTGCTCGCGGTGACGATGGGGGCGGTGAACATCGAGGAGAACGTCCCCGAGCTCGAGGTCGTCCCGAGCGACGGGGAGAACGAGCCGCCGCCGCTCGACGCGAAGCTCACGGGCGCACCGACGACGGGGAGCCCCGTGGACGTGTTCGTCACGGTCACGGTGAGGTTGAGCGTCGACTCCGCGGGTACGGTCGTCCGGTCCGCGGTCATCGACGTGACGAGGCTGTTCACCTCGGCGAAGTTCGCGTTCTCGACGATCTTCGTCCGGTTGTCCTGAACGAACGAGATCACGCTCATGTTGAGCGGGTTCCAGCTGGTGTTGAGCTGCTTGCTCTCATCGATGGTCACGGTCTGGCCCGTGGTGAGCGTCATGGGGTGGTTGTGCACTGTGGCCCGGACGACGTAGGCGAGGCTGTGCGGCCCGTAGCCGTTCGAGACGCCGGTCTTGTTGATGTATTCGAGAAGGTAGGTGATCACGTCGTACGTCCCGTTGACCCCGGACGTGATGGTCAGGGCCGACGAGACGTTGATGGCGGACGGGACGTTCGAGGGGGAGAGGACCGCCGTCTGGACGATGGAGACGTTCCCGGGTTCCTTCGAGGCGTTCACGATGTGGTCCCAATAGGTGTTCTCGGAAGCCGCCTCGGTGGTGCCCTGCTGGCCGATCAACTGGTTCTGACCGTCGAAGACGACGGTCGGGTACCCCTGAATGCTGTAGTACACGCCGCGAGCGTCGGTCGTCCCGTCCGGGGGAACGTAGTTCTCGAGGCAGTACGGGGGCGCCGCAGCGCAGCCGTGCAGCTCCGCGATGGCAACGACGGTGTGGCTCTGGTGCTGGTCGATAGCGTAGAGCGCCTGGGATTCGTACGGGCAGTAGTGGCACCAGACCCCGGTGAACGTCTCGACCAGAACGGTTCGCGGGAAGGTTGGGTTGACGGCGATGTGGGCGGCGGCCTTGGTGGGGGACAGGAGAGCGGCCGGGGCCGGCGCCGCCCGCAACACGACGGCGGCCGGCGCGACGCGCACGGGAGCGGCCGGGTGACCGAACAGGCTCGATGCGGAGTGGGCGGCCGGCACGACCGCGAAGAAGCCCGTCGCGAACAGCGCGATCGTCAATACCACCCAGAGACCCTTGCGTTGCTTCGTCACCATCTTCGACCTTCGTGCTCGACGTACCGCGTCGCCCGACGGGGTAGCGGCCCCCGATACCCACGGGGCTTCAAGTGTTCCCCCCCTCCCACGCATGGCGGAAAGGCCTCGGCGGCAGCGCTCGGGTCCGTCTCCGGTCGTTCAAGCGATCCACCGGTCCCCAGGGGATGCCGATCGAGACGCGCGGCACCGCTCGCACG
Source organism: Thermoplasmata archaeon (assembly GCA_035656255.1). Taxonomy (GTDB): domain Archaea; phylum Thermoplasmatota; class Thermoplasmata; order Lutacidiplasmatales; family UBA184; genus Lutacidiplasma. The sequence continues at coordinate 51,351 of DASRSV010000006.1, read as the reverse complement.
ACGGGGCCTCTCGCACTTGAACCTCCGGGCCGGTTTCGATGCACAGAACCCTGCGGCCCGTCGGCCGACGGGGCCGGTACGGCCTCGACAACGGGCCGCCGAGACGGCGCTATCCCCACTCGACGGCCGAGCCGGGTGAAGGGATGGGGCGGCCGACGTCATCCAGCAGCTGGGCGTCGCGGATCGCCTCGCCACCCCCCGCCCGTGCACGGACCTCCGAGAGGTGCTCGTCGCAGGCAAAGTGGCGCGCGCCCTGCGGGTCGATGAGGAGCCAGCGCGCCGGCTTCTCGCACGGGACTTCGCGCTCCGGGTCGTCCGTGACCCCGATCCACGAGCACAACGGTACTTGATGGTGCACCGGCATCTTCGGCCCCGCTCAGTACGGACCGGGTAATAGAGGGTGGCCCTGCCAACGATCGGGCGCTCAGGCCGCTGCTTGGGCGAGCGGACCAACGTGCTCGAATCGGGGCCCACCCGGCGTTCCACCGACGGGTTGGGAGAGCGGCGGACGCGGCGAACGGCGCGCCACGTCCGAATCTCGTCCGATCCGCCCGAGCAGCTCGGCCCGGAGGCGATCACGTTCGGCCGCGAGCGTGCGGGCCCACGCCCAGCGGCGCCGGTCCGGCGCCGGGATCCGACGGATCGCGATCTTGAGGTCGTGCACCCGGCCGATCGTTCGGGCGAGCTCGACCCAACGCGGCGGGAGGGCCGGCAGGCCCGTGATCGCCGTGCGTTCTCCGGCCCGGTGGAGCATCCGCGCCCGTCGAAGGGCGATACGCAGCCGGTGGAGCTTCCGCATCGACGCCTTGCGCCGGACATCGCGCATCGTCCCACGGATCTCCCCGAGCACCGCCTCCCATTCGGTCCACCACGCCGCCGACCACGTGGGCGGTGATATCCGACGTATCCCGCGCACCGCCACTCGGGTCCGATGAGCGACCTGGTTCGCCCGCCGCCCGGCCATCCGTTTCGCCAACTGTTCTCGCCGACGTCCGGCCGCACGACGCAGGTCACGGTGGGTCCTTCGCCAGATCCGTTCGGTCCGCGGGTCGGCGACCGTCTCGTAGGCCCGCTCCAGGACCGTCATGGAGACGTCCACGTTCCGGACGCGACCGAGCCAGCGGCCGACCCGCCGAAGGCCGTCGTCGAAGCGCGGAAGGTCGAACTCGGACGGGGGGTCCGCTCGGGCGCGGACGGCGAGGACGACGCGCAGCCGGATCGCTTGGCGGTGGGCTCGATGGATCGACTCTGGAGAGATCGAACGCCCCCGCCCGAGCGACTCGACGACGCGGCCGAATCGCTCCGCCATCTCGGTGGGCCAGTCGTACGGGTGCACATCGGGCTCAACCCCCCGACTCCCCGTATCGCTCCGGCGGCTCGGGCGAACGGTCCCCACTACCGACCTCCGTTCCGCTTCGCCTGGTAGGTTCCGGCACCTCGACGGAATCTCCCAGCGGCTAAGCGGTCCGGGACGTGCGCCCGCCCCGGAGGCGAGGGCGTGGCCCGCTGGGTGGTGATTGCGCACATGCCTAGGGTGGCGTCGCTCGGGCGCTCCGCCAGCCCGACGGATTCACCCTTATCAGTCCATCCGCCACGGTGGCCGGCGATGTCCCTCCTCCCCCGTGGCCAGTCCCCCGTGGGTCGCGGCCGATGCTGACCGAGGTCGGATGACCGACGCCGAGGTCCTCGACTGGCTGCTCGAACGCGACCAGCCCGCGGTGCGCTACCTCGCCCTCACGCAGCTCCAAGGCCGGTCGGCGTCCGACCCGGAGGTGCGCGAGACGAAGGAGCTCCTCGTGAAGCGCGGGTGGGCCTCGGATCTCCTCGCCGATCAGCGGGCGGACGGCTCGTGGGTCGCGGCCGAGAGCCTCTACCAGCCGAAGTACCTCGCGACGAACTGGAAGCTCCTCGTGCTCGCCGACCTGGGCGTCTCCCGGACGGAACCCCGGATCGCGAAGTCGTGCGCGCTCTGGATGCGTCGCTTCGGCCGCGATGACGGCGGCTTCGGTTCCGATGGGATGGGAGCGAGCCATCTCTGCATCGTCGGCAACACCGCACGGGCCCTCCTCCAGTTCGGTTACACGGACCATCCCCGCGTCCGGGCGGCGCTCGATTGGCTCGTCGAGCACCAGGCGAAGCTCGGCGGCTGGTCGTGCTGGGGCAGCGGCCGGAACCTCGACTCGTGGGAGGGGATGAGCGCGTTCGCCGCCTTCCCCCGCTCGAAATGGAGCCGGCCGATGGAGGCGGCGGTCGCCAAGGGGGCCGAGTACTACCTATCGAAGGAGCTGCACCTGCAGGGCGACCACTACGAGCCCTGGTACCGGTTCCACTACCCGGTGCACTACTACTACGACCTGCTCGTGGGTCTCGATTTCATGACGGCGCTCGGCTACGGGAAGGAGCCGGGCCTGCGCCACGCGCTCGACCACCTGCGGCGTCGGCGCCGGTCGGACGGTCGCTGGCTCCTGGACGCCGTGCACCCGGACGTCGAGGGCGGCATCGCCGACTGGTACCAGAAGAACCCGAAGAAGCGCCCGACGCCGCTCGCGCTCGAGGCGGCCGGCGCGCCCAGCAAGATGGTCACCCTCCGCGCGCTCCGGGTCCTGGCCCGCGTCGACGGAACGGTCTGATTCCGGCCCCGCGTCCGCGGCGTCAGAAGTGCCACGACGGGCCGCCGTACCCGGTCGGCGGCTTCGGTGGCTCCGGCCCCCCGAACGGGTCCGGACGCGCCGTCGGTGCGCGGCCCCTCTTCTTCGCGATGTACGCGTCGATCGCCTCGGCCGCCTTCGTCCCGGCCGCCATCGCGTAGACGACGGACTTGCCTCCCGAGGCGAAGACCCCGTCGACGTCGGTCATCCAGTCTTCCTTCCCTCCTTGGGGCCAACCCTGCGCGGCGAACCGGAAGTCGAGCTCGGTCGGGAGACCGGTGATGTCGGCCTTCTCGCCGACCGCGATGATCACCGTGTCGCACGGTAGCGTCTGCGTCGTCCCGGGGACCGGCACCGTTGTGGGTTTCCCCGAGGCATCGGGCGGTCCGGGCTTCAGCTGTTGGACGACGATCCCCTCGACCTGGCCGGTCCCAACGATCTCGACCGGCGACCGCTCATAGACGAAGTTGACGCCCTCGAGCGCCCCGCCCTCCACCTCCTCGTCGCCCGCGCTCATCGCGTCGCGTGACTTCCGGTAGACGACGGTCACGTCGCCGCGGGCCGAGAGACGGAGGGACGAACGGGCGGCGTCGAGCGCGACGTCCCCACCCCCGACCACGACCACCTTCCGCCCCTTGCGGCCGTACAGCCCGTCGGGGCCCTTGTTGACGGCGAGGAGGAACGGCAGTGCCTCGAAGACGCCGGGCAGGTGCTCGCCCGGGATCCCGAGCGCGCGCGGCTTCGACGCCCCGATGGCGACGTAGACCGCGAGGTACCCTTCGGCGAGGAGGCTCTCCGGCGTGAAGTCGACGCCCGCGACCTTGCCGACCACGAACGTGATGTCGAGGTTTCGGAACCGGGCGAGGTCGATGTCGAGCTCGTCCCCATCCAGGTGGTACTTGGGGATCGTGTCGACCTGTCCGCCGAGGAACGGCTCCTTCTCGAAGACCGTGATCCCGTAGCCGCGGAGCGCGAGCTCCCACGCCGCCATCAGGCCCGCCGGGCCGCCCCCGATCACCGCGACCCGCTCGTTCTTCGGGGCGCTCGGGACGTAGAGGAGGTCGGAGCGGCCGATCTCGAGCGCGGAGCGTTTGAGGTGCCGGATCGCGATCGGCACGCCCCGTCCTCCGACGACGCAGTCCTCCTCGCAGTAGTGGTAGCAGCACTTGCAGAGGACGGTCCCGAGCGGGTTGTCCTGGAGCACGAGCCGGGCGGCGTCGTCGAACCTCCCTTGCGAGGCGAGGATGACGTACCCCCGGCAGTCCTGCGTGATCGGGCAGGCCTGGACGCAGAACGGCATCGCGCACTGGAGGCAGCGCTGCCCCTCGAGCACCGCCTCCTCCTTCGTGTACGCGTGAAGGATCTCGCCGAAGCCGGCCGTCCGCTCCTCCTTCGTCGCCTCGGGGATCGGTTCGCGGACGTACCGATGCGCGCACATCGTCGGGATTCTCCTCGATCGAGGTCGGGGGACGAGCCGAACGAGCTACGCGACGGGTAAAGGTTCGGCGGGTCGCGGCCGCCTCCCAAGCTCCGCCGCCGACCGGCCCCGCGGTCGAGGGGCCGTGCCGCTCGGGATGGCGGGATACCGAGGATCCGCCTCGATTCGCCCGGCTAGCCGTCGAGGTCTTGGACCAGGCGAGCGCAGACGTCGCACTGTCCGGGGTGGCCCTCGGCGGCGACGCGCGCGCCGCACTCCGAGCAGATCGGCTCTCGGCAGATCGAGCACACCTCGTCGAACGGTCCCGTTCCGAGCTCCCGGTGGCACCGCGCGCACCGCGCGGGTTCGTCCTCGAGGAAGGCCGGACGTTCCTTCGCTACGTGGGCCGGCACCTCCGCTGCGACGTGGACCGTCGAAGCCCGAGGGAGGACCGCCGCGGCAGGCGACGGTCGCGGCGGCGCCGGGGCGGTCGGCGACGGTTCGCGGAACGTCGTCGGAGGGACGGCCGCCGCGGGGCGCACGGTCGGTCGGGAAGGGGGAGGCACCGGGGGCGGCAGGGAGAGCGTTTCGATCTCGGAAAGCAGGGAGTCGATCGACGGTTCCGCCGGCTGGGCGGGCTCCGCCACCGCCGGGGCGGAAGGTCGACCCGCGCCTGCCGCGCTCGGCCGGGGAGCCGAGGGGGGTGCGCGTGGCGCCGGCGTTGACGCGCGCTCGCTCGCGGGACCCGAGCGCCAGCCCGCCCCGGGAGGCGCCTCCCCGGCCGGCGCTTCGCGACCCCGGAGGGAGAGAAGCTGGAGCTGGATTTGTTCCCAGTCCCCGCGATGGATCCGCACGAACTCCGAGCTGTCGTCGGCGGCCATCGGCCCGTCTCGGGCGGAGTAGGCGACGACCGCGCCGCCGGCGGTCGCGATCGACCCGTTGACGATGAGGAGCGCCCAGAACGGGAAGTGGCTGCCGCCGGGAGAGAAGTGGGTCTCGAGAAGGATGAGCGCGCCGACCAGACAGCCGGCGCCGAACGTCACGAGGGGAAACATCGCGCGGAACGACGCCGCGAGCCCGGGGCGTGGGTCCGCGCCGCTCGGCGACCCACGGCGATCCCCGGATCGGCGGGGGGGTTGCGTCGAAGCCGCGGGAGGCCGCCGCGAGCGAGGTTGGCCCCAACCGGACGGTACACCAGGATCCGACGCCCAAGAAGGGGGAAGTCGGTCCGCTTCGAACGAGGATACTCGACCGCGCGCGGGGTTTCGGTCCGCGCGGCTCATTGATCGACCGGTGCTCGTTGCGAACGGGTTGGAGGGGGGACGGTGCGGTCCCCCCGGAAGGTGTTCCGGCTACGAGACGATCAGGTCGAGCTCGCCGATGCCACCGGCCGGCGGCATCGCCGTCCCGAAGTCGACGTAGACGTTGACCGTCCCCGAGGAGGTCAGCGCGGAGGCGATGTTGACCGTCGCCGTGCCGGTGCCCGTCGTCGGGCCCGCGCCGTACGAGTCGAAGACGGTCATCACGTAGTTGCCCGCCGCGGCGGTCGCCGAGCTGGTGAGCACGAACAGTTCCGCAAAGTCGCCGGCCGTGCAGGTGATGGTGCTCTTGGCACCGATGTAGAGGTTCGCCGTTCCGCCGCTCGTGAGGGCCTGGGTCGTCGACGTGCACGCGGCAATCGCGCCCGGCGTGGACGAGACCGATACGGTCGGCGCGTTCGGGAACCCGCTCGGGGCCGAGCTGGTCACCTGGTACCACGAGGCGTTCTGCGTGGTACTCGTGGCCGTGAGGTCGGACGCCATCACGAACCCTGCGCTCACCGACACCATCGCCACCGCCGTCGCCAGATAGATCAGGCGCTTCTTGTCGTTCGGTTTCATGCTCTACCATCCCCTCGTTTCGGGGACGGAACAGCTTGCGTGGAATCTGTATTTATACGTATAGGAATTCGGTCGGTTATACGAAGGACCGGCGTGCGCCCGGCGAAGTCGGCGGCCGGATTCGGCGCCGCGGCCGGGGGCATCCTTCTTGCGCGCCGCCGCCGTGCGCCCCCCGGAGGAGCTCGATGCCGTTCATCGCCGAGGGTTCGTCGTGGGATCGCGCGCGCCTGGCCCCGATCGCCGCTTCGTTCCGCGAGGAGCTCGCAGAGCTCGCCACGTCGTACGAGCGTCCCGACTACGCGGTCCACGAACCCCTCGGCATGCTCTCGGCGCGCGACCTCGCGGCCAGCGCGACCGCGCTGCTCGCCGCAACGCAGCCGCCGGAGGTTCCGCTCCCCGTGCAGATCGCCGCGGTCAACGCCGCGTACGAGGCGCTCGTCGCGTCGATCGACCTGATGAAATGCCACACGGCCGCCCCCAAGGTGCCCCGCGGTCCCCCCGCGACCTCGACGCCCCCGAGCTGAGCGGTCCGGAGGTCGGTGCGGTTGATCGATCGCGTGGGGCGGGCCGACTTCGACGCGGAGCGGTTACGCCGCGACGGGGACGTCGCGGTGGCGTTCCTGGCGTACTGGTGCCCGTACTGCCGCGCGTTCGCCCCCGAGTTCGAGGCGCTCGACGATCACGCTCCGTTCCGTGTCGCCGTCGCCGACATCTCGGACGAGAGCGACCCCCGCTGGGAACAGTTCCGCATCGAGATCGTCCCATCGATCGTCGCCTTTCGCGCCGGACGGGAGATCGGCCGGCGGGACGGAGTCCCCGGATACGGTCTCGACGAGAAGGACCTGCAGGAACTGCGCGGAATCTTCGGCGAGCGGTGAAGGGCCCGCGCCCCTCTGAGGCGCCGGGCCGAAGGTTCCGCGGGCACCTCACGGCAATACGTATAACGAGGGAGCGCATCCGCGGCTCACCGAATGTCCGTTCGCTCGCCCCGCACGGTGGTGCGCCACCCGGGGCATGCGTCGCCCCCGTGTCCGGGATGTGGGCGTCACCCCCGTACCGGAGAGCTGCCGCCCCTCTCGGGAGTGCAACTGATCCGGCTATGTACCACCTGCGGCCGAGCGGACCAGTACCCCGAGGGGGCCGGGACGTCGCGGCGCGCTGTGAAGGGGTACCCGGTCCAATGCTTCGTCTGTTCCCGGTGGGGGCTCCTGCCCGTCCCGACGGGACTCGGGGTTCGGCCGGAGCACATCGTCTGCCCGTCCTGCCAGACGCGGTGGCCGAAGCCCGCCTTGCTCGCTCGCCCCCGGATCCGACCCGCGCGCCGCCAGGCGCCGGATCCCGGCACCCCGGGAACGGACGGGATCTGATCGCCGCGGCGATGCCGCGACCACGCCGGCGGGGAAGCTAGGCCGTCGTTCCGGACTCCGCCGAAGCGGCGGGGCTTCGCTCCGCGTCGCCCGCAGTCGCCGAGCGGCCGCGGTCGAGCGTTCGTGCGGCCGCCGAGAGGAGCTCCCCGGCCGACTCGAGGTGCCGTAGCTGGACCTGTTCCACGTTCAGGCCCACCGGTACGCGGACACCGCGCTCCACGACGCGGTTCCGGACCTCCTGCCAGACGTTCAAGGCGTGGCGGATCGAGCGCCCCGTCGAGCCGCTCTCGTCCCCGTTCAGGATCGCACGCTCCGCGCTCTCGGGAAAATCCGCTCCGAGCCATCGGATGAACGCGGCGTCCCCCTCGTCCGCGACCGGCGCGACGCTCAGGAGGATCGCCGCCGGCGGAACGCCGGACTGCGAACAGAGGCGGTCATACTCTTGGATCATCTTGAGCACCTGGGCCCCGTCGAACACGATCTGCGTCGTGAAGAACGAGGCACCCGAGCGCGTCTTGGCGAGGAGGCGGTGCGCCTCGCCCTCGCGCTGGGGGATCGCGATGTTCCCCAGGGCTCCCCCGACAGCCTCGAGGACCGGTCGACTGATCCGGTTCGCTTCGATCACCCCGGGTCCCGGATAGGGAATGTAGCGGCTCGAGCCGCCGACGAGTACGACGTGCCGGACTCCCTGTCCGATCGTCCCCCGCACCCATTCCGCCACCGCCTCGGCGCTCGGGACGTGCGCGACCACCCGGTTCACGATCGCCGTGCAACCCGTCTCCTGCGCGATCGATCGCGCGAACTGTGTCGGGTCGGCCGACCGGTAGAACGGTCGCCCCTCGTGGTTCTCGTCGACCAGTTCGGGCACGTCGACCGCGTCCACCGCCGGCTCGGCGCGCAGGAGCCGGACCACCGCCTCGAGCTGCTCGGCCCTTCGAGCGGGGGTCGCGCGCGCCGACGGCGGGAGCGGCTCGAAGAATAGGGGATGGTCCCGCAGTGCCGGCGCGAACGGTCGAGGCATTCGAGAGAAGGTCTCCGAGCGGATCGCCGCGGCCGAGCCCGTACGGGATATCAGCGTTCAGCGACGGGGGGTCGGGGCCGTCGGTTGCGGAGGACGCAACGCCCGAACGCGCCGAGCAACACGTCCCGCTCGCCCCGATTCACGGCGGCACGCGGAACAGTCGGCGTCCGTTCTCGCGCAGGATCTTCCGTCGGTCCGAGGTCGGCAGGTCGACGCCCGCCAGGACCGAGAGCGCGGTCTCCACCGATTCGAGCGGCCAGTCGGACCCGAACAGTACGCGGTCCGCGTGGCCGATCGCGTCGAGCGCGTTCGCCAGGCGACGTCCGGCCCGACGCACCTGGGCCGCGAAGAACGTCTGTCCGGGAGGGCCCACGAGCCCTGACGTGTCCGTGTACACATTCTCGTTCTTGTACACGACCTCGGCCGTCTCCTCGACCCAGGGGTTGCCGAGGTGGCAGAGCACGAAGGTGACGTCGCGCCGAGCGACCGCGAGCTCGTCGACCTCGATCGGTCGCGCGAACTTCACGAGCCCGTCGGCAAGCAGGGTGTCCCCCTGATGGATGAGCACCGGCACGCCGCGATCGGCGGCGAAGTCGAGGACCGGTCCGAGCCGCGGGTCGGTCGGATAGAACGGCTCGTAACCGGGGTACAGCTTGATCCCGGAGAGCCGGGGCTCCGCGCGCCAACGCAGGACGGCGTCGCGGAGCTGCGCTTCGGGCCAGAGCGGCGAGGCGGCGACGACCGGAAGGAGGCGACCCTCGCTCTCCTCCGCGAACCGATGGCCCTCCTCGATCGCCGACGCGGCGTCCGGCGCGTTCCACATCTGAATCGCGATCGCGTGCGACGCACGGGCTGCGTCGAGCTCCCCGCGAAGCCCGTTCCAATCGTAGGCGAGGTCGGGGCGGTGGAAGCTGCCGGGTCTTCCCGGCCACCAGGAGGTGAGGTGAATGTGGGCGTCCACGGTCCCCTCCTCGGCGCCCGCGACCGCGTCCACCGCTTCGGATCGCATCGGCCTCCTCACGAATCGTTCGCCGGACCGATCCCGAGGAGCTCCCGTGCATTCCCTCCGAGGATCCGCTCCCGGTCGACGACGGTCAGGTCGAGCGGATCGACCAACGCCCGCGCGTCCCGGATCGTGGAGATCGGCCAGTCGGAGCCGAACAGGATCTTCCGGGCGTCCCCGACCGCCCAGAGCGCGTGGGCGAGACGACGGCGCATCCGGTCCACGAGCTCGTCGAACCGCTCCACGAACGGGTTGAGCAGACCGGACGTATCGGCCCAGACGTTCGGATTCTTCCGGACCACGGCCGCCGCCTCCTCCATCCACGGATTCCCGAGGTGACAGAGCACGAAGCGGACGCCCCGCCAACGGACCGCGACCTCGTCGAGATGGATCGGCATGGCGAAGCGGACCCGGGCGTCGACCTCCGAGGTATCGCCCTGGTGCACGAACACCGGGACGCGGGCCCGTTCGGCCCATGCGAGGATCGGCTCGACCCGGGGGTCCGGTACGGCGAACGGCTGGTATCCCGGATACAGCTTGACGGCGCGAAGTCGAGGGGCCCCGCGTGACCACCAGCGCAGCGCCTCCTCGACCGCTTCCACACCACCGGTCGGGTCGACCGTCGCCGTGGGGAGGAGGCGGCCGCCGCTCTCCCGTTCGACGTCGGCGGCCTCACGGAGCGCCTCGGCGGGCGACGGGGCGAGCCGCGGGGCGAGGAACAGCGCCGATCCAACCCCCTCGCGGTCGAGCTCCGCGAGCAGCCCTCCCACACTGTATTCGATGCGGTTCCGTTCGGCGAACCGGGCTCCGAGCGGCGAGTATCGCGTCGGGTGGACGTGGACGTCGACCGCCGGCGACGTCGCCATCTTCGGCCCCCCGAGGGGGCCGGACGGAAAGGCGTTCGCTCGGCGAGCCGCCCGACGCCGTCATATCCCGACCCCGGCTCTTCCGGTCTCCGGTCTCCCGATGACCGACCCGAAGGAGTGGCTCAGTTTTCCCGACGCGCCCCGCATCCGTCACCCCCCGCCCGGACCGCGGTCGCGCGAACTGCTCGACGTGCAGCGCCGCCTTGAGTCGGAGTCGGTCGTCTATCCGAAGCATTTCCCGTTCGCGATCGCCGAGGCCCGCGGCGCGACGATCGAGGACGTCGACGGGAACCGGTACATCGACTGGGTCTCCGGGATCTCGGTCCTGAACGTCGGCCACCGGCACCCGCGCGTCGCGGCCGCCGTTCGCGAGCAGCTGGACCGGGTCTGGCACACCCTGGAGCTCCCGACCGCGGCGCGGATCGCCTTCCTGGAGGAGCTCGACCGGGCGCTTCCGGGGAAGCTCCGCCACCACGCGAAGATGCTCTTCTCGATCACCGGGGGGGACGCCGTCGAAACCGGTGTGAGCCTCGCGGAGTTCGCGAAGCACCGAAGGGGCTCGGTCGTCTTCTCCGGTGCCTACCACGGGGTCCACGGGGGCGCCGTCAACCTCACGGGCGGACGCAAGTACCGCGCGACGAGCGCCTTCCGCGTCGGCGCGACCGTGCGCGTACCGTTCCCCGACCCGTACCGTCCAGTCCTGGACCCGGCCGGCGGGTGCGCGAACCTGATGCAGTACCTCGAACACCTCGTCACCGACCCCTACTCGGGCGTGGACGAGCTCGCGGCGGTCGTGGTCGAGCCGATCCTGGGCGAGGGGGGCTACGTCGTGCCGCCGGACGAGTTCCTGCCGTCGCTCCGGGAGTTCTGCGACCGGCACGACCTCCTGCTCGTCGTCGACGAGGTCCAGACCGGCCTCGGGAGGACCGGCAAGATGTGGGCGGTCGAGCACACCAACGTCACTCCGGACATCCTTTGCATCGCGAAGACGATCGGCGGCGGTCTCCCGCTCGGGGTCGTCGCCTATCGGAGCGACCTCGTCGAGGAGCTACCGCCCGCGTTCCACCTGGGAACGTTCCGCGCGAACGCGCTCGCGCTCGCCGCGGGGGCGGAGGTGCTCCGCATCCTCCGCGAGGGGGAGCTGCTCGCCCGCGTCGTGCGGAAGGGGGACGAAGTCCAGCGGCGGCTGCGCGAGATCGCAACCTCCCACCCGATGATCGGCGACGTACGGGGCAAGGGGTTCATGATCGGCGCCGAATTGGTGCGGGACCCGCCCCGCCGCACACCGGCCCCGGAGCGGGCGAAGGCGATGCGGGCGGAGCTCGTCGCCCGGGGGCTCCTCATGCACACGTGCGGGGGGTACGAGAACGTCCTTCGGTTCATGGCGCCGCTCCTCATCGAGGACGAGCTCCTCGCCCGCGGCCTGGACGTCTTCGAGGCGGCGGTCATGGCGCTCGACGAGGTGCCGGTCGCCGCTCCGGCACGGCCCCGTGCCGGCACGACGATGCCCGGACCGGACCCGGGGTTCGGACCCCGGCTCCCCCCGCCGGCCCCGTACCCGGTGCCGCTCCCGCCGGGCCGTTCGCTCGACGAGCCGTAGCTCCTAGGGGCGCGCGAAGTTCACGCTGACCAGCTTGAGCTCCGTCATCTCGCGCATCGCGGTGAGGATCCCCTCCCGTCCGAGCCCGCTCTCCTTCACACCGCCGAACGGGAGCGCGTCCCAGCGCAGCGTCGTCGGGTCGTTCAGGTGCACGCCACCGGCCCGAATCCGTTTGGCGAGCCGGAACCCGCGGCCGATGTCCCGCGTGTAGACGGACGCCTGCAGGCCGTAGGGGGTGCCGTTCGCGATCGCGACCGCCTCCTCCTCGTCACGGAAGCGGAGGATCGGCGCGACGGGACCGAACGCCTCCTCGCGCGCGATGCGGGCCTCGGGCGGGACCGCGTCCAGGACCGTCGGGCGGTAGAAGAATCCGGGACCGTCGATCCGCTCGCCGCCGGCCAGGAGCTGCGACGACCGGTCCCGGGCGTCGCGGACCAGGGCGTCGACGTGGTCGACGGCGCCCGCGTCGATGAGGGGCCCGACCTCGGTCGTCTCGTCGGGCGCCGGGCCGATCCGGAGCCCCCGGGCGCGCTCCGCGAGCAGAGCCGCGAACCGATCGGCGATCCCCTCGGCGACGAGGATGCGCTTCGAGGCGGTGCAGACCTGGCCCGCGTAACCGAACGCCCCGCGCACGGTCGCCCGGACCGCGGCTTCGAGGGGCGCGTCGTCCAGCACGACGAGCGGGTCGAGGCCGCCCAGTTCCAGGATCAGCCGCTTCACGTGCCGGCCGGCCCGCTCCCCGATCCCTTTGCCGACCGAGGTCGAGCCCGTGAACGTCACGAGGCGGGTCCGGGGGTGCTCGACGAGGGCGTCGCCGACGGCTTCACCGGGGCCGAGCACGACGTTGAGCACCCCGGCCGGCACGCCGGCGTCCATCGCGTGCCGCGCGAGCCGGAGGGCGGTGAACGGTGCGGCGCTCGTCGGCTTCGCGACGACCGGGTTGCCCGCCGCGAGCGCCGGCGCGACCTTGTGCGAAAGGAGGTTCAGCGGGAAGTTGAACGGGCTGATCGCGACGACGACGCCGACCGGGTCCCGGACGGTGAAGAGCATCCGGGACTCATTGCCCTCGGGGAGCGGGTACGCGTCCGGGGGGAAGCTCTCCCCCCCGAGGTGCCGCGTCTCCTCCGCGGCGTACCCGTAGACACCGGCCGCCCGATCGACCTCCGTGCGGGCGTCCACGAGCGGCTTTCCCACCTCATGGGCGATGAGCGTCGCGAGCACCTCGCGGTCGAGCGCGAGGCGGCGGGCGAGCTCCCGCAGGATCGCGGCCCGGTGGTGGGCCGGGGTCGCCCCCCACGTCTCCTCCACCTGAGCCGCTGCGTCGACCGCCGCTCGGGCGTCCTCCCGAGTCCCGACGGCGACCTGGCCCAGCGGCGTGCCCCGGGAAGGATCGATTACGTCACGCCAGGATCCCGACGACGGCGGAACGAACGCCCCTCCGATCAGGAGGGGAGCGCGGGCGTCGTCCGGGATGCCGGCGACCGACACGGGACGGGCTCGCTAGGCTGGGTCGCCGTAGGTCGTGTAGTGCCAGCTCTTCCGTGCCTGCCCGGTGAGGTCGACGTAGATGTTCTTGAGCACCGTGTAGTCGAGGAGCGAATCGGTCCCGAGGTCCTTTCCGAACCCCGACTGCTTGAACCCGCCGTGCGGGGTCTCCGAGCCGAGCGGGAGGTGGTCGTTCACCCAGACGTCGCCGAACCGAAGCGCGTTCGCCGCCCGGAGCGCGGTCCGCACGTTCGAGGTCCACACGCTCCCGGCGAGGCCGTACTCGACGCCGTTGGCGATCTCGATCGCCTGGTCGAACGTGCTGAACTCGATGATGTCGAGCACCGGGCCGAACACCTCCTTCTGGGCCACGGCCATGTCCGGCGCGACCTCGTCCAGGATGGTCGGTGCGACGTACGCCCCGTGGGTGAACTTCGGGCCGCCGTCCGTTCCGCCGGTCCGGACCTTGGCGCCGGCGTGCACGCCCTCCGCGACGGCGTCCAGGACCTTCTTCTGGTGGCTGCGGTGGACGAGCGGCCCGAGGTCGGTGGTCCGGGACAGCGGGTCGCCCATCCGGATCTTGTGCGTCTGGTCGACGAGGTGCCGGAGGAATTTCTCCCGGATCGCGGTGTGGAGGATCAGCCGGGTCGCCGCGGTGCAGTCCTGCCCCCCGTTCACGAACCCGCCGACGATCGCTCCCTCCACGGCGGCCGCCACGTCGGCATCCTCGAAGACGATGAACGGCGCCTTACCGCCGAGCTCGAGCTGGACCCGCTTCACGGTCCCGCTCGCCGCCGCCATGACCTTGCGGCCCGTGGCGGTATCGCCGGTCAGCGAGACCAGGTCGACCTTGGGATTGCTCGCGAGCTCGTGGCCGACCTCCTCGCCCGGACCGACGACGACATTGAGGACCCCCGGCGGCAGGCCCGCCTCGGTGAACGCCTTCGCGAGCTCGAGCGTCGAGAGCGGGGTCCACGACGCCGGCTTCAGGACGGCCGTGTTCCCGACCACGAGGGCGGGGCCGAGTTTCCAGACCGCCATCATGAACGGGTAGTTCCACGGGGTGATCGAGCCGACGACGCCGACGGGTTCGCGACGGAAGATGGTCGTGCCGTCCCCGGTGAATTCCTGGGGGCTCTTCGCGTCGAGGGTGCGCCCGGCTCCGGCGTAGAAGACGAGGTTGTCGATCCCGAACGGAATGTCGGCGTCCGCGGCCTGCTTGATCGTCTTGCCTTGATTGCGGCTTTCGAGTTCGGCGATCGCCGCCGCCTTCGTCTGGAGGATCTGGGCCGCCTTCAGGAACACGTCACCGCGGGCCCGCGGGGGCAGGCGGGGCCACGGACCTCGGTCGAACGCGCGTCGCGCCGCGTCGATCGCCGCCTTCGCATCCTCTCGGCCTCCCGTCGCCACGGAGGCGATCGTCTCCCCGTTCGCCGGGTTGACCACCAGTTGGGTCGCCCCTCCCTTCGCCGGGACCCACTCGCCCTCGATCAACATCGACTCGGCCATCGTCGCTCCCGAGGCCGGCGTCAACTCCGGCCCGGGTAAAGACGTTCGTGCGGCACCCGCGTTCGGCGATTGTCGAATCGGGACGGCCGGGTCGTGTAGCGCACAGGCTCGACCGGTCGTGCTAGGGCTTAATCACGGGGTCGCCGCTTTCCCGCGCGCCGGGGGCCCGTGGATTGGATCCGAAAAAGGTCCGCATTATCGCGATCGTGGTCGTGCTGGTCGTCGTCGTCGCCGGGGTCGGGGTCTACTACTACGTCTCCACCCGATCGAGCTCCTGTTCCCTCTCGTCGAAGAACCCGCTGATCCTCGACCAGCCGGAGAAGCCCGATTCGCTCGACCCGGGCGTCGTCTTCACGACGCCGGGATGGGCGATCACGCAGCAGGTCTACCAGAACCTCGTCATGTACAACGGCTCCCAGTACAACGCCCTCAACGCGACCACGTTCGACGGGGAGCTCGCGAAGAACTGGTCGCACGATGCGACCTCGACGCACTGGAACTTCACGATGTGGCCGGGGGAGCACTTCTCGAACGGCGACCCGATCAATGCCTACGTGATGTGGTGGTCGCTCTACCGTGGCCTCACCATGGCGCAGCCGATCGTCTTCCTCCTGGATGAGAACTTCTACGCCCCGAACGTCTCCTACTACTCGCCCCTTGCCCAGATCCAGGCCGCGAACACCAGCCTGAACGCGACCCTCAACGAGTTCTCCACGCTCAAGAACGTCACCACCCCGGGTCCGACCCTCCTCGCGACGATGGAGGCCCCAAACCAGTCGTTCCGGATCATCAACAATCTCACGCTCGAGTTCACCGTCGGCGCGGGTTATCTCGGGGTCACGTCGTACCCGTTCCTCCTCGACCAGATCGCCTCGCCCCCGTTCAGCGCGGTCGACCCGCTCACGATCCTCTCCTCCGGACACGGGGGATTGTGGATCGGCGCGCCGAACACATGGATGAGCGGCAATATGCTCGGGAGCGGGCCGTTCACGCTCACGACCTACAACCCGTCGGTCGGCTACACCCTCGCGCCCGACCCGAACTACTGGGCGAAGGGGATCGCCGCGACCCAGCCGTGGAACAACGCGATCCAGCCGGCGAAGGCGTCGGTCGAGATCAACTTCCAGCAGGACCAGGCGATCGACGTGAACAACCTCAAGACCGGGTCGGCGGCGGTCGCCTCGTTCGCCTACGTCGGGCCGTCGACGATCTCCGACCTCCAGGGGGCGAAATGCGTCTCCGTCCAGTCACTTCCCCCGGTGTATGGGGCCGTCTCCGCCTCCTGGTGGGTCTACATGGACCAGTACCAGCAGCCGTTCACGAACCTCTCGGTCCGCGAGGCGGTCGTCCACGCGATCGACTACCGAACGATCGTCCAGACCGCGTACGCCGGCAACGCCCAGCAGTGGGTGGGCCCGGTCCCGCCGGGGTACCCGGACTACAACCCCTCCAACCTCGCGCCGTACCAGTTCAACCTGACGCTGGCGAAGCAGGAGATGGCGAAGTCGCCGTGGCCCACCGGATATCCGAACACCCTCAACTTCGAGTACGTCAACGTCGGGCCCGACCTCTACGCCGCGGCCCAGCTGATCAAGTCGGAGTTGGCCCAGATCGGGATCAACCTGAACCTGGTGGGCATGAACCTCCAGCAGCTCGCGACCGAGCAGGCGCCCGACCCGGCGACGCACGTCTGCACGACCGAGGAATCGACGAACGGCGGCCCGTTCCCGATCGGGGAGGATTACTACACCGCCGACTACGTCGCGCCGGACGACGCGACGCAGCTCAACACGCTCACGTTCGGGAGCTACAACTGGTGCATGTCGCGGTACGGCAACCCGACGACGGATGGCGCGGTGTACAGCGCGCTCGCGACGACGAACCCGGCCCAGGCGAGCCAGGCCTACGCGAACATCACCAACGCGATGTACTACAACTACACCGACGCGTGGCTGTTCGTGCCGACGGCCTTCTCGGTGCACAGTACGCTCCTCCAGGGCGTCGTCCCGAACCCGATGGGGAGCGCGCTGCCGTTCACGATGGTGCAGAACACGGAGTACTCGTCCTAGTTCCGGTCGGGCCGGCCGCCGGCACGCGCGGCTAGCCGGTCCCCGTAACCGGGGCGGGAAGGGGAACGGTCGTGAGGAGCGCCTCCGGGGGCACGTCCTGGACCTCCTCGGCGCGGTGGCACGCGACGGGATGACCGGGACGGCCGGCGATCTCCCGAAGGAGCGGCTCGACCTTGCGGCAGACGTCGACGACGTACGGGCAGCGGCTCGCGAACCGGCACCCCGGGGGAGGCGAGACCAGCGTCGGGATGTCCCCGCTGATCCGGAACCGCGCGCGCCGTCGCCGGACATCGGGGACGGGGAGCGCCGCGAGCAGTGCCTTCGTGTACGGGTGGAGGGGGTGCTGGAGGAGCTCGCGGACCGGGCCGCTCTCCGCGATCTTCCCAAGGTACATCACCGCGACCCGGTCGGCGACGTACCGCACGGCGGCGACGTTGTGCGTGATGAGGAGGTAGGCGAAGCCGTGCTCCCGCTGGAGCGACACGAGCCGGTTCAGGATCTGGGCTTGGACGGCCACGTCGAGCGCGCTCGTCGGTTCATCCAGGACGACCAGCCGCGGTCGGACGCTCAACGCCCGGGCGACGGAGAGCCGCTGGCGTCCCCCGCCCGAGAACTCGTGCGGGTACTGGTCGAGGCAGTCGGCGGGAAGACCGACGTCCGGGAGGAGCTCGGCGACGCGTCGCCGCAGCTCGGGACGCGAGAGCTGCTCCTGCGCGCGGATCGGCTCTCCGACGATCTCCCAGACCCGCATCCGCGGGTCGAGCGAGCCAACCGGGTCCTGGAAGACGGTCTGCACGTTGCGCCGCCATCGCCGGAGCTCCCGGCCCGAGAGCTCCGTCACGTCCTCGCCGCCGAACCAGATCCGACCCGCCGTCGGGGCGAGGAGCCGGGCGATGATCCATCCGAGCGTGGTCTTGCCGGAGCCCGATTCGCCGATCAGGCCGAGCGTCTCGCCTGCGGCGATCTGGAGAGAGACCCCGTCGACCGCGTGCACGGCGAGACGCGCGTGGCCGGAGAAGAACTCGCCGACCGAGCGCGTGAGCGGGAACTCCTTCGAGATCCCGTCGGTCGCGACCAGCGGAGCGGTCAGACGCGCGCCTCCATCTCGTCGGAGTAGAAGCAAGCGGCGCCGTGGCCCGCGGCGGCCCCGTCGGCGAGCGTCGGAGCCGGGTCCGCGGCGCATCGCGGACGCGCGATCGGGCACCGGGGGTGGAACGCGCATCCCGACGGCAGGCGCGCGAGGTTCGGGACCGAGCCGGCCATCGCCGGGAGCGCGCCTTCGTCCTTGTACCGGCTCGGGGCGGAGCGGAGGAGGAGCTTCGTGTACGGATGGCGGGGTCGCTCGAAGATCTCGGCCACGGGCCCGTGCTCGACGACCGTGCCGGCGTACATGACACCGACCTCGTCCGCCATCTCGGCGACGACGCCCAGGTCGTGGCTCACGAATAGGATCGACGTCCGCACCTCCTCCATGAGCTCCTTCATCAGCGTCAGGACCTGCGCTTGGATCGTCACGTCGAGCGCGCTCGTCGGCTCATCGGCGATGAGGAGCGATGGTCGCTCACTGAGCGCCATGGCGATCATGACCCGCTGGCGCATCCCGCCCGAGAGCTCGTGGGGGAACCGGTCGAGGATCCGTTCCGGGTCGTTGATCCGCACGAGCCGCAGGAATTCGGTGATCTCCTCCCGCATCGCGGCGGAGCGGGCGACCTTGGGCCGCTCCTTCGAGCCGGCCCAGGACGGGACGACGGGCCGGGCCAGTACCTCGCCGGCCGTGGGCCCCGCCGGGGGCCGGGAGTAGTCGGTCCCTCGGACTTCGGGCGCCGGGGCGGCAGCCCTCCCGTTCTCCCTTCGGTGGCGGATCCGCAACGCCTCGGCGACCTGGTCGTAGACCCGGTACGACGGGTGCAGCGAGTTGATCGGCTCCTGGAAGATCATCCCGATCCCGGTCCCGCGGATCGTCGGGAGCTTCCACTTCGGGAGCTCGAGCAGGTTCACGCCCTGGAAGACGATCCGTCCGCCGGTCGTCACGGCGGGCGGCTCCGGCAGGAGCCGAGGGATCGAGTGGCCGAGGGTGCTCTTCCCGCACCCCGTCTCGCCGACGATCCCGAGCACCTTCCCGGGGTGGATCTCGATCGAGACGTCCCGGAGCGCACGGAAGTTCCCCGCGCCCACCCGGTACTCGACGGAGAGATGCTCGACGCTCAGGATCGGTTCCGTCACCGCCGCCGCTCCCGGTCCCCGACGCCCTCGCTCACGGCTCGCCCGCGCTCGGAAGCGGGGCGGACGCCGACGGGGTGGTCGTCGTGGACGCCGTGCTCGTGACGAGGGTCCGTCGGCTGCGCGGGTCGAGCACGTCGCGCAACCCGTCGCCCATGAGGCTGAAGCCGAGCACGGTGACGAAGATCGCGAGCGCGACGAAGCCGATCAGCCCCGGATCGGAGAGGAGGTACGTCTGGTACGATTCGATCATGTTCCCCCACTCGGGGATCGACTGGGGGACGCCGATCCCGACGTACGAGATGGTGGAGTAGGTGACGATGACCGTCCCGATGTCGAGCGTGAAGTAGACGGCGAGCGGCTCGATCAGGTTCCGGACGACGTGGCGAACGAGGATCCGTCCGCTGGAAACGCCGGCCGCGCGCGCGGCGACGATGTACGGCTGCTGCCGGATCACGAGCACTTCCCCGCGCGTCAGGCGGACGTAGTACGGCCACCACGTCGCGAAGACCGCGATCAGCGACGGGATCTCGCCGCGCCCGAGCGAGGCGGCGATCGCGAGGGCGAGCAGGAGCGAGGGGAAGGCGAGGAAGATGTCGGTCACCCGCATGATCCCGGCCGACATGACCCCCCCGAGGGTCCGCGGCGTGTCCCAGTAGCCGGCGACGAGACCGAGGCCGCCCCCGACGAGCAGCGCGCCTCCGGCGATCACGACGCCGATGAACAGGTCGGTCGGGAGCGCGGCGAGGACGCGCGAGAACAGGTCCTGGCCGACGTCGTCGGTCCCCATCGGATGGGCGAGGCTGGGGGGCGCGAAGATGTGGGCCGGATTGGGCGCGTTCGGGTCGTACGGTAGCAGCGACACCGAGTGGCCCAGCGCTCCCGAGACCGCGGGGATGATGACGACGAGGGCCGCCGTCACGACGATCAGGACCACCAGGATGAACCCGACGAACGACAGGGGGTTCGCCCGGAGGACGCGGAGGAAGAGGCCGACCCCGGCCCGCATGCCCCCCGGTGGCGCCGCGCCGGTCGGGCGCTCCTCGGGCCCCATCGAAAGGACGGGGAACACCGGCGCGCTCGGCTCGGGCAGCGACCTACCTCCACTCGACGCGGGGGTCGAGCACTCCGTACAGAATGTCGGCGACCAGGTTCGCGACCACCACGGCGACCGCGAGGAAGATCACGACGCCGATCGTCCCGGGGAAGTTGTACGTCTGGACGGCGGTGAACGCGTACTGGCCGATCCCCGGCCATTGGAAGATCTCCTCGACGACGACCGTCGCGCCGAGGAGGTAGCCGGCGGTGAGTCCGAGGACCGTCGTGGTGCTGATCAGCGACTGGCGCAGCGCGTGCTTGTAGAGGACCCAGAATTCACTGAGCCCCTTCATGCGGGCGGTCTTCACGAAATCCATCGGGAGCGACTCGAGCATCGCCGATCGAGTGAGCCGCGTCACGATCCCCATGTTGAGGAACGCCAGCGCGATCGCCGGGAGGATGAGGTGGCCGAGGGCATCGCCGATGTTGAGCGGATTCCCGGAGAGGGCTGCGTCGAGGACCGAGACATGGGTCGGCTCCGAGAACGGCGGAGGGAAGGTGCTGAACGCCCCCGAGCCCAATCCGACCGAGCTACCGACCCCGATGGCGAGCAGCGCGGCGGCGAGGTACGTCGGGGTCGACCAGCCGCTCAGGTAGAAGACCCGCACCAGGTGGTCGGCCCAGCGCCCGTTCGAGTTGGCGGCGATGACGCCGAGCGGGATCCCGATCACGACCATCAGGAGCAGGGCGGCGAGGACGAGCTCGAGCGTTTCGGGGAACGCCTGCAGGAGGCTCGGGAGGACCGCGAGTCCGGTGTTCGGGTCGATCCCCCAGTTTCCGGAGAGCAGTCCCTGCCAGTATCTCCCGTACTGGACGTAGAGCGGCAGGTTGAGCCCGAAGTAGTGCGTGCACGCCTGCAGCGAGGTCTTGGTCGCCTTCGACCCCTCCCAGGCGACGCACGGGTTGCTGATCGACAGGCGGGCGAAGATGAACGTGATCGTGACCGCGCCGAACAGCACCGGGACCAGCTGGGCGATCCGCTTCGCGACGAAGACGGCGAGGTCGCTCGGGCTGCGTCCCAAGTTGGACTAAGCCTCCCCGGGCGGCCGCCCCGCGGGAGCGGGCGACGCCGCGGAATCCCGAACGGTCACCGAGTTATGAACCCGTGGCCCCCCTCCCGCACGCCGTAGCTCGGCGAGCGCCCGGCGCGGGCTCAGGGCAGGTAGTCGCGCGGCAGCGTGCGGAGCTCCTGGAACGTCTCGCGGACGACCTCGAGGAACCGGTCGACGTCCTTCTCGGTGGTCGCCGTCGAGAACGTCAGCCGCTCGTAGTTGTCCGGGTGGATGTACACGCCGCGGTCGAGCAGGAGCTGGTGGTGCCGCAGGTACAGGTTCCAGTCGATCTGCAGCGATTCGCGGTAGTTCGTGATCTTCTTGCGCCGCGTGAAGAAGAACTGGAGCATCCCGTTCACCGACTGGACGAGGACGGTGACCTTCGCGTCCCGCGCGGCCTCCTCGATCCCCTTCTCCATCCGCTCGGTGAGCTTCGCCCACCGCGCGTACTGCTCGACCCCGCCGCGGATCAGGAGACGGAGGTTGGCGAGCGCGCCCGCGAGGGAGAGGTTGTTCGCGAAGTAGGTCCCGCCGAACGAGATCCGCCCCGGGGCGATGAGGTCCATGTACTCGGCCTTCCCCGAGACTGCGGAGATCGGGACGCCGCCCCCGAGCGCCTTCGCCCAGCAGGAGAGGTCCGGCTCGATGTGGTAGAGCTGCTGGGCGCCGCCCGGGGCGACGCGGAAGCCGGTGAACACCTCGTCGAAGATCAGCAGGAGGTCGTTCTCCTGCGTGATCTCGCGCAGCCGCTTCAGGAAGTCGGGGGCGGGGGGGATGATGCCAGCGTTCGCCATGATCGGCTCGAGGATCACGGCGGCGAGGCGGTCGCGGTACCGACGGACCATCCGCTCGACCGAAGTGACCGAGTTGTACGCCGCGACCATGACGTAGTCGGTGACGCCCGGCGGGATCCCCGCCGAGTTCGGCAGCGGCCGGGGGTACTCGTCGAGGCCCGCGACGATCGGCGGCGCTTCCGCGCTAATGAGCGCGTAGTCGTGCTGGCCGTGGTAATGGCCTTCGAACTTCAGGATCCCGTCCTTCCCGGTGACGGCGCGGGCGATGCGGATGGCGTTCATCGTCGCGTCCGAGCCGTTCGAGCAGAACGCGACCCGCTCGGCGTTCGGGACGAGCTTGCGGAACGTCTTCGCGACGTCGATCTCGAGCTCCGTCGGGGAGGCGAAATGGAGCCCGAGCTCCGCCTGCTCCTGAACCGCCTTGACGATATCGGGGTGCGCGTGGCCGTTGATGAGGCAGCCGTAGCTCAGGTTGAAGTCGAGGTACTCGTTCCCGTCGACGTCCCAGATCCTCGACCCCTTACCGCGGGTGATGAACGGTGGGACCGGGTCGTACGACGCGACCCGGATGAGCGAGCTTGTCGAGTTCGGGATGAACTTCTTCCCTTCCTCGAACAGCTTGGCGCTCTTCTTGAGCTTCGGAACGAGCCGTGCGATCGGCAGCGGCAGGGGAGCTGCCTCGCCCTCGGCCCCCGTCGCCGGCTTTTCCGGTTCGGGCCCGGCGCTCGGTACGACGGGCGTGGACGGGGTCGCCGGGGGGATCGCCGCCGCGTCGACCTTCTTGATCGCGCCGCCCTCGGCCGTTCGGACCTCGGGTCGGGCGACCGCGTTCGGGGCGGGAATCACCCCGCCGGCGGCGTCGACCGCCCGCCCCGGAACGGAGCGCGGGAGGGCGGGTTCTGGGTCCGCCATTTAGAACACATCCAAGTGGGTTTCGGACCCTGAGGACCCTATATATAGATGGCGTGGGACCAGAAGTGTTCAATGTAGACGCATACGATAACCCAATTTCACGATATCGTAAGTCTAGTGGCCCTGAGCATTGAAATTGGCTTCGCTAACCCCTCCAAGAGTACTTCCGGAGCACGAAAAACATCTTTTCACGTGCCGGTTCGAGGTGGCTCGAACGGAGGGAGGGGGGGTTCCGGCGGGGTCACTGCGCTGGGGATTCCGCGCTCCCGTAGCGCCGCACGGAACGGCGTGCTCGGGATCGAACGCTCGGGGGGAACGACGCCGGTGCCGATCGCCCGCCCGCGCGCGAGCAGTCCGGCGCCGACCGAGCCGCAGACCCCGACCGCGTACTCGGTCGCGGAAGCGGACCAGTCGGGCTTCGGGGGGAACCGAGCCGTGGCGCGGCGACGGATCGGGGCGCCGGCCGTGGCTCCCACCACTTCGATATCGAGGATCTCCCAGTCGTTGACGACGACCCCGGGCGGGTAGCCGAGCAGCTGCTCCCGCTTGAGCAGCGCGAGCAGGAACTCGCGAGGAGTGACCGAACTCCCGTGCAGTTCCATCGGACGGTCCGAGCCGAGGCCGAGCTTCGCCATCACCCTCAGGACCTCGATCCCGGGGCCCCCCTCCTTCCATTCACAGCGGCGGATCCGCTTGTCGGGAAAGCTGGCGGGGATCGTCGCCGGCTCGGAGTGGAGCGTTCGGTAGACCTTCGTTGGACCGACGGGGACGCCGAAGTCGAACACCTCGGAGCCGCTCATCGGCGGGTATTCGCGGTACGATCCGTCCTCCCACACCATCGCCGGGAGGTTCATCTCGTCGAGGAAGGTCGACGGCGACCAGGTGAATGCGATCTCTGGGCCGCCTTGGGTGAGGTCGCACCATCCGTCGCGGATCACGACCGATTCGACCTCGTCGAGGTCCCGGACCGCGTCCGCGATCAGGACGTTCGAGAGGCCCGGCACCTGGCCGAGGCCCGGGATCGCGAGTAGCCCCGCGTCCCGGAACCGGCCGTCCCACTCGAGCTGGCGTCGCGTCACATGGAACAGTCCCCCGAAGTCGAGGTACGGGACGCGGGCCTCGAGGCACGCGCCCATCACGTCGAGGTTGAACGTGTACTGGACCGCGTTGACGCAGACCGCGGCGCCGCGGAGGAGGCGAACGACCTGGTCGGAGTTTCGGACGTCGACCGTCTCGGCGCGGACCCCTGTCCGGGACGCCGCGCGGGCCGCGGCGGCGGCCAGGCCGGCATCGACGTCGGCGCAGACGATCTCGTCGAACTGCGGGTCGCGGGCGAGATCCCGTACGGCGACCCGGCCGGTCAGCCCGCCTCCCCCCAGTACGACCGCCTTCACGCTCAACGCTCCGACGAACGGCCCACGGACCGGTCGCCCCTAAGGCCCTTCCCCGATTCGCGAAGGATATCCCCGCCGTCCGATACGCCGACGCGGATGGTCCGGGTCCACCTCCGGCTCGACCTCGGCCTCGTGCGCCAGGGAGTGAGCCTCGGCGTCCAGTACGGCCTTCGATCGTTGGAGGTGCTCGGTTCGTTCGCGGAGCTGATCGAGCACAGCGTCTACGAGCCCGCGTCGCTCCGGCGGACCGCCGACGGATTCGGTTTCACCCTTCGGAACCCCCCGCTGAGGATGGGCGCCTTCTCCGCGCTCCGGCTGCTGCTCGACGGGGTGCCGGTTCCGCCGGATTCCGCCTTCTTGCAGCCCGGAGGCCGGCCCGACGCCATCCCGTTCTCCGCCCTCTCCGCCGCCCACCCGGTCGAGATCCCGATCGGCCGACGAACCCGGATCACCGTACGCCACCCGCCGGTCGACGACGGGCGTCACCACGTGCGGCTCGAGTTCCAGAACGTCGCGATCCCTCCGCTCGTCTGGTTCGAGTTCGAGGACATGGTGCGGGAGGAGGAGACGGCTGCGTGAGCGGCGCGCCGGGGCCTACGCCCCTCCCCACACGGGTCTTTGACGCAACGTCCCCGACCGCCCCGGTGCTCGTGACCTCGCTCGCTTCGGCGGCGGTCCTCGGATCGAACGGCGAGTTCTCCCTCCGTCAGGACACCCGGGGCGCGGACCTCGAGTGGGCGGGGGTGTACGCCGAGGGAGTTCGACTGACCGGCCCGTGGAAACTTCGTTTGGTCGTCGGCGACCGGGTCGTCGAACTGCCGCCCACCCTGGCGCGGCTGGAGACGGCCGGGTGGTACGCGGAGAGCGTCCACCGGGCCGAGGATCTCGAGATCCGACAGACGGTCCTTCCGGTCCCAGATCCTCCCGGTGTGGCTCGTCGGCTCGCCATTCGCCCGACGGCCGGCGCGAGCCGGTCGATCCGCGTCGAGTCGGAGCTGACCCCGTTCCTCGCGCCCGTCCTCATCGAAGGGATCAAGCCGTACGACTACCGGGTGGAGACCGGCCCGTCGATCGTGACGGTCAAAGCCCACGGTCTCGCGTTCGTACTCGCCTCGAACCCGCTCCCGGACCATCTCTACTTGAATCGAGCCTCCTGGCTCGGCGGCGAATTCACCGGCGAACTCGAGTCGCTGATGACCGACTGCGAACTCCTCGTCGAGCCCGGCCGGACGTCCACGCTTACCCAGATGGTCTGGGGCGGTCTCGGTCGGGCCCTCGAGGGCCGGACCCATGCCGGCCACCCCGTCGTCTCCGACTTCCCCGAGCATGCGGATCGGCAGGCTCGGGTGTGGATCGACTGGCGGGCGGGCACGCCGGAGCTGTCGTTCCCGGATGCCCCGTGGCTCGAGGAGGCCTACCGGTCCGCGCGGGAAGGATTGCGCTCGCTCTACGTCGCTCCCTCGCCCGAGATGACCGGGCTTGTCGCCGGGTTCCCCTGGTACTCCGCGATCTGGTGCCGGGACCTCGCATGGATGCTGCCCGCCGTGCTCTGGCTCGGCGACTTCGATTGGGCCGCCCGCTCGATCCGATCGGTCTTCCGGTTCCAGGCCCGGACCCGGCTGCCGATCGTGGCGGCGGAGCCGGGGGAGCTCCCCATGCAGATCTCCCCCGGGCCGATCTTCCTCTACGGCACCTCGGATACGTCGCTCTACTACCCGGCGATCGTCGAGCGCCTAACGGCCCACACCGGGGATGCGGCGCTCGTCGCCGAGCTGTTCCCGTCGCTCGAACGCCTGGGCGCGTGGGCCCTCGCGAAGGTCGACCCCCGTTCGGGACTGTTCACCAACGGGAACGAGCTCGCCGGCATGCGCGCCACCTCGCAGGTGCTCGGCAAGATCCACTACGGGTTCGACGCATTCGACACGACGATCTGGGACTCGACCGACCGGCGCGACCACGCCGTCGACGTCCAGGCCCTGTTCGTCCAGGCGATGGAATCGCTCGCCCGCTCGGCTGCCTCCCTCGACCACGGTGCGGATGCGGCCCAGTGGACCGCCGCCGCGAAGTCGGTTCGTCGCCGTTTCCTTCCCGCGTACTGGTGGGAGGACGAGGGGTTCCTCTACGACTCGGTCCGGCATCTCCCTTCGGACGGCGGCACTGCCGTCGTGCCCGTGGCGAAGGTCCGGCCGAACGCTCTGCGGGCCGTGAGCCTCGGGCTGCTCGATGACGCCCAGAGCGCACGCGTCCTCGCCCGCGCGGGGCGGGACGACCTCGCGACCCCATGGGGGCTCCGCACGCTCTCGAGCCGCGACCCCAGCTACGTCCCCACGGCGTACCACGACGGTCAGGTCTGGTCGATCGCCACCGCGTGGGCGGCGGATGCGGCCCTCGCCCGAGGAGAGACCGAGCGCGCGATGTCGGCACTCCGGTCGCTCGCCGATCGGTACCTCGCCGAGCACGGGTACGCCCACGAGTGCTACCGCGGGGACCGGGCGGAGCCGTACGACTCCTGCTTCCTCCTCGGGTTCAGCATCGGGCCGTTCCTCACCGTCCTTTTCGAACGGTTGTGGGGCCTCACGGTCGACGGACGGACCCCGGGGCTCGTCGTACGTCCGCGATTCCCCGATTCGTGGAAGAGCGCCCGCCTCCGCCGCCTCCGTGTCGGGGCCGGTCGCGCCGATCTCGCGTGGGGCCCCGCGGAGCTCACGGTGGCGTGGGAGGGTCCGGCCCCCCTCCACGTGACAGGGGCGTTCGGGCCGGCCACCATTCCGAACGGGGCTCGGGTCGCCCTGTCGGCGGCGCAACCGTCCAAATAGCGCCCGTGCATCGGACCCCCGCGGACCGGCCGGCGGGGGCGCGGTCGAGAAGGATCGGGGTTCGATGGAGGGGACGGTCTGCCCGACGTGCGGCCACCCCAACCCGCCGTCCGCGACGTTCTGCGAGAGTTGCGCGCGACGACTCCCGGTCGGGCTCGCGGGCACGGCCCCTACAGGCACGGGGACCCCCGACCGCGACGTTCTCCGCGAGATCCGGGGTCAGCGCCGCTACCTCGTCGCGGCGATCGCGCTCGGGAGCGTCGGGCTGGTCCTGGGCGCGACCGCCTTCGTCCTGCCGTACGCGGTACCGGGCTACGCTCCCTCGGCCCACCCGTCGACCCCGACGGTCCTGTTCGGCGGCGCCCTATCGTGGAGGACGTGCACAGCGACCTTCGGGAGCAACTGCACCGCGGCGACCGCCGGCAACCGGGTCGTGGACGTGGTGATTCCGGGCGACCCGAACACCGAATCCGCGATCAATCTCACGGTCCGGATGAACCGGTCGTGCCCGGATTGCTGGGTGGTCGTAATCCGCGACCTGCCCGACGACGCCCCGGTGTTCCTCGATCAGTTCACCCTCATCCAGCCCACGACGGACTACCTGGAGGCGGGATTCACCAACAACAGCTCGACCGTCGGGCTCCTGCCGGGCGGAATCTACGATGTGGTGTTCGAGGCGTACGTCAATCCGTACACCGGGACGACGACGCCCTTCGTCGCCACCGCTAACACCATGGTGACCGACCACGGCGAAGTCCGGTCAACGTAGCGCGGGTCCGCCCCGAACACCCCTAATACGCCGACGGTGCCCCCCCGCGAGGGGAAGACGTGGCCGACGCCATCGAGGTGCGGAAGCTCACCAAGGTGTACGGTGAGCTCACCGCCGTCGGCGGGATCGACTTCACCGTCCGCATGGGCGAGGTGTTCGCCTTTCTCGGGCCGAACGGCGCGGGGAAGACGACGACCACCGAGATCCTCGAGGGGCTCCGCAGCCGGACGAGCGGGGACGTCCGCGTGCTCGGCCTCGACCCGTGGTCGGAAGGTCGGAAGCTTCACCCGCTCATCGGCGTGATTCCGCAGGAGTTCAAGTTCGTCGAGAAGATCACCCCGACGGAAGCGATCCGCTACTACGGGGCGTTGTTCCATACGATCCCGAACCCGAAGGAACTGCTCGACCAGGTCGAGCTCGCCGACAAGGCGAACGCGCGGTTCGACACGCTCTCGGGCGGGCAGAAGCAGAAGCTCGGGCTCGCCCTCGCCCTCGTGAGCGACCCGAAGGTCTGCTTCCTCGACGAACCGACCACGGGGCTCGACCCGCAGGCGCGGCGGGCGATCTGGTCGGTCATCCGCGCGCTCAAAGCCCAGGGTCGGACGGTCTTCCTCACGACCCACTATCTCGAGGAGGCGGAGCTCTTGAGCGACCACGTCGCGATCATCAACCACGGGGCGATCATCGCCGAAGGCACAGCCGAGGCGATCATCGAGAAGCACGGCGGCCCCGAGCGGCTCACCATCGAGGCGCCCTCGTCGCTCGCGGAGCACCTCAAGCGGACGGTCAACCTCCCCGTGACCACCGCGAATGGCCGGGTGGAGGTCGTCATGCACGACAAGGGCGACGCCCTCCGCGTCCTCTCGGCCGTTGAAGCGAGCGGCATCCCGTGGAAGGGGTTCGGGACGAAGACCGACACCCTCGAGGACGTCTTCGTCCACCTGGTCGGGAAGATGGACGAAGGCGAGGTCCGGGCGGGGGCGACACCGTGAGGCCGCGCCGGATCCTGGCCGACCTGGGAATCTATTCCCGGAACTATCTGCGCAACCCCGCGGCCCTGTTCTTCACGCTGATCTTCCCGATCATCCTCATCGGGATCTTCGGCCTGATCTTCAGCAACAGCGGTCCGACGGCGGTCAACCTCTACGCGGTGAACCTCGACCACGGGTCGAACGTGAGCATGCAGTTCCTCGCGGCGCTCAACAAGACCGGGGCGATCTCCGTCCAGGTGATCACCCCGCCGGCGAACTTCACCCAGTGGCTCGGGCAGAACAACCATCCCGTCGGGCTCGTCATCCCCGCCGGGTTCCAGCAGGCGTACCTCGCGGGACGCCATACGAACGTCACCGTGATCACGGACCCGCAGGACCCGTCGAGCTCGGGCGTCGTCGTCGGCGCGGTGAACGGCGTGGCGAACGGGTTCAACCTCCAGGCGGCGCGCGGGACGGAGATCGTCGGCACCACCTCGGGGACGGTCGGGAGCGCCGTCTACTCCTACATCGACTTCCTCGTTCCGGGGCTGATCGGCTTCGCGATCCTGACGAGTCCGATGTTCTCGATCGCGGAGCTCGTCTCGACCTACCGGAAGGAGGGCCTCTTCCGCCAGCTCTCGCTCACGCCGCTCACCCGGGCCGAGTGGCTCGTCTCGAAGATCATCTGGTACACGATCCTCACCCTGATCTCCGCGTTCATCATGCTCACCTTCGGGACGCTCGTCTTCCACGCCCACGTGACGTTCACCCCGGCGATCCTGCCGTTCCTCGTGTTCGGGCCGTTCCTGTTCGTCTCGCTGGGCCTTCTCGCCGGCTCCGCGGCACCGACCCCGGAGTCGGCCGCCGTCGTGTCGAACATCCTCACGTTCCCGATGATGTTCCTGTCGGGAACGTTCTTCCCGGTGAGCAGCTTTCCGCTGTTCCTCCAGGGGGTGGTGAAGATCCTTCCGTTGTACTACGTGATCGACGGGATGAACCAGGTCATGCTGTTCGGGAACCTCGGCCGCGCGCTCGGCGACTTCGCGATCGTCGTCGTGCTCGGGGCGATCCTGTTCGCCTTCGCGGTCTACACCTTCCGCTGGCGCGAGAAGTGAGCGGGGCGCCCGCACCGCCCGACGCCTTCCGGCGGGCGGCGGCCCGCTGGGTCACCGGCGTCGCCGTCGTCACGGCGCGGGAGGGGGCGCGGGACCACGGGCTCACCGTCAACAGCCTCACGTCGGTCTCGCTCGACCCGCCCCTCCTCCTCGTCTCGCTCATGGTCGAAGCCGACACGACCCCGGTCGTCCAGCGGACCCGGTCGTTCGGTGCGAGCGTGTTGTCCGCATCCCAGCGGGCGATCAGCGAACGGTTCGCCCGCAAGGAGCACCCGGAGACGAAGTTCGAGGGCCTCCCCATGGAGCGCGGAGCGTCCGGCGTGGCCCTCGTACCGGGCGCGGTGGCCACCTTCGAATGCGTCGTCGAGCACGAGTATCCCGAGGCCGACCACCTCCTGTTCGTCGGCCGGGTCCGCTCCGCGAAGATGGGCGAGGACGCGCCCCCGCTCGTCTTCCACCGGAGCCACTACGCGGAGGCCGACGGGGAAGGGCGGATCTCCCTCACGACCGGGTAACAGACGCTAAAGCCCGCTCCCTCACTAGTCGGTCGTGGCCGATGCCCCGCCCCCCCGCCACGTCCGCGTGGCCGTCATCGGAAGCGGCCCGGCGGGATTGACCGCCGCGATCTACCTCTCCCGTGGGAACCTGGGCCCGCTCGTGCTCAGCGGGGTCCCGGCGGGCGGCCAGCTCATGATCACGACCGACGTCGAGAACTATCCGGGGTTCCCCGAAGGGATCCAGGGTCCCGAGCTGGTCGCGAAGTTCCGCGAGCAGGCCGAGAGGTTCGGGACCCGGTTCCTGGACGCGAACGTCACCGGGGTCGACTTCGCGAAGCACCCCTTCGAGCTGAGGGTCGGCGGCCACGGGACGATCACCGCCGACGCGGTCATCGTCGCGACGGGGGCGAACGCGCGCTGGCTGAACCTGCCCAACGAGCAACGGCTCCGCGGTCACGGCGTGAGCGCCTGCGCGACGTGCGACGGGTTCTTCTTCCGCGACCAGGAGCTCGTGGCGGTCGGCGGCGGCGACTCCGCGATGGAGGAGGCGTTGTTCCTCACGAAGTTCGCCCGCCACGTGACGATCGTCCACCGCCGGGAGGCGCTGCGCGCGAGCAAGATCATGCAGTCCCGCGCCCGGACGCACCCGAAGATCTCCTTCCGGTTCGACACGGAGGTCGTTGATGTCCTGGGCGACGACAAGGTGACCGGCGTCAAGCTCCGCCACAACCCGACCGGCGCGATCGAGATGCTCCCCGTGGCGGGGGTCTTCCTCGCGATCGGGCACGATCCGGCGACCGAGCCGTTCCGCGGCCAGCTGGAGCTCTCGTCGCTCGGTTACATCGTGACCCACGAGTTCACGCGGACGTCGGTCGAGGGGGTCTTCACCGCGGGCGACGTCCACGACCCGCGGTACCGGCAGGCGGTGACGGCGGCCGGCCTCGGGTGCATGGCCGCGCTCGACGCCGAACGGTACCTCGCGGAGCACGAGCCCGCCCCGTCCCCGAAGGAGGCCGCTCCCGCCCCGGTCCGTCGGCGTGCGCGACCGCGCGCGAAACCGTACTAGACCAGGTACGGGATGAGCCGCCAGGTCCGGCGCTCGTAGCTTCGATACGCTTCGCCGAAGCGGGCCAGGAGCGCCCGCTCCTCGACACGGATCCGATAGCCGAAGGCGACCGCCGCGATCCCGGCCACGACGACGAGGCCCCACGCACTGCTCAGGAGGATCGGGTAGCCGAGCAGGGAGAGCAGCGCGCCCGTGTACGCCGGATGCCGGATCCAGCGGTACGGTCCCTCCTGGACGATCCGCTGGTCGGCGCGGACCTCGACGTGGAGCGTGAAGAATCGCCCGAGGGAGCGGATCGCCCACGCGCGGAATCCGATCCCGACGACGAATACGGCGACACCGAGCCAGAACGTGGAGAACGGGAAGTCACCGACCCGGTTGATCACGAACCCGTCGGTCGAGAACACGGACGCGAAGATCGCCAGGATCAGGACCTCGAACGACCGGCGGTCCCGGCGACCGACGGTCGCGGTCGCCCCCGCCCGCCGTCGGGAGCGGAGATTGAAGTACGCCTCGGAGCCGAACCACGCGAGGAGGACGACAACCGTGACCGCGGCTTCGAGCGGACCGAGGGGAAGGACCCAGGACACGGTCACCGCCACCGGGAACCGCGGCGCCGTGGATTAGCCCGACCGCCTCTCGGTCGCTTTCTTTATAGACGGTCCCCATGCTCCAACCCGGCGAGGGTCGCGTGCCCGGAAAGAAGCACCTCCACATCGAATCGAGCGGCCAACTCTGCATCTACTGCGGGGCGTGCGTCGGCGTCTGCCCCCTCAACTGCATCTACCTCGACGAGACGCGGATCACCTTCGACGAGAACGTCTGCACACGGTGCGAGATCTGCGTGAAGGCGTGCCCCGTCGGGGCGATCGCGATCGGGTAGCCGTCCCTCCGCGCTCCACCGGATCGAATGGTCGAGAACCTCCGCACCGACGTCCTCGTGGTCGGCGCCGGCCCCGCGGGCAGCATGACCGCGAAGTGGGCGGCGAAGAGCGGCGCGAAGGTCCTGCTCATCGAGAAGCGGCAGGAGATCGGGAGCCCCGTCCGCTGCGGCGAGGGGATGAGCAAGGACTGGCTCAAGGAGGTCGGCATCACGCCCTCCAACCGGTGGATCAACGTCGAGGTCGAGGGCGCCCGGATCTACTCCCCGAGCGAGAAGGTCCTCGAGATCAACGAGAAGCACGCGGGGAACGAGGTCGGCTACGTCGTCGAGCGCGACGCGTTCGACAAACAGCTCGCCATCGACGCGGCGAACGCGGGCGCGGATGTGCTGCTCAAGACCGCGGCGACCGGCGTGATCAAGGAGAACGGCCGGATCGTCGGCATCCATGCGAAGCAGGGCGGAGAGGCGTTTGAGATCCGGGCCCCGGTCACCGTCGGTGCCGACGGCTTCGAGTCCCAGATCGGTCGGTGGGCCGGCCTCCCGACGAACCTGATGCTCCGCGACATGGACACGTGCCTCCAGTACCGCATGACGAACGTCGACTGCGACGTCCGGTACTGCGACTTCTTCCTCGGCAAGTGCGCCCCGGGCGGGTACGTCTGGATCTTCCCGAAGGGGGAGGGGCTCGCCAACGTCGGGATCGGGGTCCAGGTGAGCCAGATCAAGACGACCGCCGAGGCGAAGTTCTACTTGGACAAGTGGATCGCCGAGCACCCGGGGTACGCGAAGGGGAAGAAGATCGACGTCGTCGGGGGCGGCGTATCGATCGCTCCCCCGCTCAAGCAGACGGTCACGGACGGGTTCATGCTCGTCGGGGACGCCGCGCGGATGATCGACCCGCTCACGGGCGGCGGCATCGCGAACGGCTGCATCGCGGGGAAGATTTGCGGCGAGGTCGGGGCGAAGGCGGCGGCCGAGCACGACGCGAGCAAGGCGTTCCTGATGGCGTACGACAAGGCATGGCGGGGGCGGCTCGAGGAGAAGCTCTACCGCAACTGGCTCGCCAAGGAGAAGCTCGTCACCCTCAGCGACGCGACCTTCGACAAGGTGATCGACGCGCTGCAGGGCGTCAAGCTCGAGAAGCTGAGCGTCCACAACATCCTGAAGGCCGTCCACGACAAGTACCCCGAAGTCACGAAGGAGTTCGAGGCGTTCCTCTAACGCCTGCCCGGCCGATGCCCGGAGCCCCGAACCGTCCCCCCGACACAGGCCCCGTCACCCCGGCCCCGCCCCCTCCCGCCGACGAAGCGGCCCGTCGGGCGCAACGGCGGCTCGCGCCGATGCGGGTCGCGCTCCGGCTCGACGTCTGGAAGAACGCGCCGTCCCGCGAGATGGTCGTGCCGCTCGAGCGCGCGGAGACCGCCTTCTCGGGCGGTGACTACGCAGGAGCCGAGAGCGCCCTCGACCAGCTCGCGGTCCGGTTCGCCGAGCCGCGCTGGCCGACGATGCCGAAGCCGTTCCGCGACCTGCGGGTCTCCATACCGGCGCCCCAGCCGCCCCAATGGGACCCGGAGTTCGCCCTCGCGCCGGAAGCGCGGGAGGCGAACAAGGTCCGACGATCCGCCGAGCTTCAGGTGGCCCTCGCGGAGGGCGTGCTCGAGTGGGCCGCGCAGCACTCCGTCCCGCTCGACGACGCCCGGCAGGGAGTCCTCGACGCGCGGTCGGCGCTGACCGCCCGAGCCGCCCCGGAGGAGCTCTGGCCCCACCTGGACGCCTTCTGGAGCGTGGTTCGCGCGCGGGTCCCGATGCCGGCCGCTTCGGGCGCCCGCGCGGCGCCCGCCGTCGAGGCCGACGCGGCGTGAGCCGCCGACGCGCGCCCGGTTCGCCCTCCGAGATCCAGGGGTTCCTCGAGGGGGTCGAGCACCGCCGCCGGGAGGTCGCGCCGGACGACGTCGCGATCGGCCGCGGCATCGAGGAGGTCCGAGCGGCGATCGCGCGTCGCGACTGGTCGGGGGCTCACGAACGGCTTGTGGAGATCGACGAGAAGCTCGCAATGCTCCGACCCGAAGGGGCGCTCCGCGAGCGGCCCCGCGGGCTGGTGAGCTACACGGTTCGGGGCCCCGCTGAGGGACCCCCCGCCCCGGAGGAGGACCCTCTCACGAACCGGATCCTGCTGGTCCAGCGATTGCTCGCCGTTCGGAAGGCGGACGGCTGGGAGGTCGACCGGTGGGTCGCGCAACTGCGCGCGGCCGAGGAGGCGAGACGTGCCGGCGATCTGCCCGTCGCCCGGCGCCTCGTGGACCGAGTCCACGCCGACCTGGAGGCCTTGGGGAACCGGGGGGCTCGGACGCCATAAGGGCGGCATTACCCCGAGAAGGGAGATAAGCCGCGAACGAGGATTGGGGGCAAGTGCACCGACTCGGACCCCGCCTCCTTCCCAGGGGGCGCCTCCTCCTCGCCGCCGTCGCGACGCTCGTCGCCTTCCTCGCCGTCGCGTCGACCCTCCTGCCCCCGGTCGGGAACGCCGGACGGATAGGACCCGATCCTCCGGGTGAGCCCGCGGGGTCGCAGGTCGCCACCGCGGCGCGTTCGTTGTCCGACGGCATGGGGCCGGCCGCCGGCCGCGCCGCGACCTGCGCTCCGGGACCGGCCGGTGCGGCGACCCGGTGCTCGATGTCGTCGACCCGTCTGGCCCCTTCGCCGGCGGCCGGCGGGTCGGCGGCGTGGGTACCGTATCACCTGAGTCCGCCCGGATTCGGATGGCTGGCGTACGACCCGCTCGATCACTACGCGGTCTTCCTCGCGTACGACTCGGGGTCGGGCCCCGCGCCGACGTCGACCTGGCTGTTCCGCGGGGGGTCGTGGAGCGAGGTCGCCGCGGGGCCGGAGCCGGGGTTCTGCCCGAGGGGATCGATGACCTACGATTCGATCGACGGGTACGTCCTCTACACCCCGGGGGCGGGCAATTGCACGGGCGCGTCGGGGCCCGGGTTCGTCTGGACCTTCTCCGCGGGTGCGTGGACGGAGCGATCGAGCAACGTCCCGGCCCTCGATTACGCGGCCCTCGCGTCGGATCCGAAGGACGGCTATATGGTGCTGTTCGGAGGGACGAACGGGAGCTGCGCGAAGTGGAAGTGCAACTACACGTGGACGTACCGCGGGGGCAACTGGACCGTCCTGGCCATCAGCTCTCCGGCGAGCCGGTGGGGCGCGAGCGCCGCGTGGGACCCGGCGTCGCATGCGATCGTGATGTTCGGAGGCGACCTCACGAGCTACCCCAACGGAACCACGAACCAGACGTGGACCTTCTCCGGTGGGACGTGGAGCCAGCCTCCGATCCCGGTCGAACCGCCGGCACGAACGTTCGCCGCCATGGCGGTCGATCCGGCCGGGGGGCTCGCCATGTACGGAGGCCAGCTCGGGCCCGCCACCCTCAACGACAGCTGGACCTTCTCGGCGGGGTTCTGGCGGGCCGGACCGGTGTCCCCCGCGCCGCCGCACGGTCGTTGGAGCTCGGCCTACCTCAACACGAGCGGCGGACCGATGCTCCTGGTCGGCGTCCCCTCCACGACCTACACCTCGGGAGCACAGCCGGGCGTGCCGGCGGACGCCTGGCAGTTCAACGGTTCGGTCTGGACGAACGCGACGCCGTCACGGCCGCCGTCGGTGAACTGGGACTTCGCATTGACCTACGACGCGGCGGACGGGTACGTCCTCCTCTTCGGAACGGTGGCGCACTTCGCCTTCTCCACCTCGAGCTACACCACGCTCACTTGGTCGTTCCGCGCCGGCGTCTGGTCGAACCTCACGTCAGCGACCTCCCCGTCGCCCCGGCAGGGCGAGGGGCTCGCCTATGACGCGGCCGACGGCTACGTCGTCCTCTTCGGAGGCTCCTCGACCGGCCTCTGCGGGAGCACGACGAACCTGAGCCCGTGCGCCGATACGTGGGAGTTCGTCGCGGGGCATTGGGGCCGCCTCACGCCCCGGTCGAGCCCATCCAACCGGACGGGGATGGGGCTCGTGTACGACGGAGGGGACGGCTACCTCCTGCTGTACGGAGGTGCATGCCCCGGCGCCGGCAGCGCGGCGCGTTTCTGCGACGACACGTGGAAATTCCACGGAGGGAACTGGACGAACCTCTCCTCCGGAGCGGGTACTCCCCCCGGAGGGATCGACCCGCAGCCGGTGTACGATTCGACCGCCGGCTACGTGCTCCTCTACGATGAGTACATGGACGCCGCCGGGGCCACGGCCTCGATCACTTGGAAGTTCCAAGGCGGCCGGTGGTCGAACCTCACGGCCGGCCTCGCGACCCAGCCGCCCCATGGGTTCGCGGTGAGCGTGGTGGACGACCCCAGCCACGGCGGAGTGCTTTGGTTCGGCTCCGAGAACGGGGGTGTGGGCGCCGGTCTGGCGGGAGTGTTCGACGCCTCCTGGGAGTTCGCGCAGGGCCTCTGGCACAACCTCTCCGCGGCGCCGTTCCCCCGGGTCGTCGCCCAAGCCGTCGCGGACGACGG
Organism: Thermoplasmata archaeon; assembly: GCA_035656255.1. Classification (GTDB taxonomy): domain Archaea; phylum Thermoplasmatota; class Thermoplasmata; order Lutacidiplasmatales; family UBA184; genus Lutacidiplasma. The sequence goes on along the minus strand of DASRSV010000006.1, from coordinate 14,382 downwards.
GAACGCGGGGCCGCTCCTCGTCGGCGGGACGTTCGGGGCGTCGCCGCCCGCGGCGCCGTATCCGGCCGGTGTCAATCCGGTGTTCACCTGGGTCAACGTCACGGGCGGCCCCCCGGTGATCACGTCGTTCGCCGCCTCACCTCCCAGCGTGGACGTCGGCGATCGGACGGTGCTTGGCGTCGCGGTCGCGGGCGGGACTCCGCCGTTCGCCTACACGTACACCGGCCTTCCGACCGGCTGCACCAGCGCGAACACGTCGTCCCTGTCGTGCACCCCCACGCTCCCGTCGGTCGGCAACGTGACCGTGAGCGTCCAGGATGGTTCGGGGAACCACACCTCCGCCGTGACCTTGCTGCTCGTGAATCCGCTGCCGACGATCACCGGGTTCCGGGTCACCCCCACCGCCGTCGTCATCGGCAGCCGCGCCGTCTTCACGGTGAACTCCTCCGGCGGGACTGGACCTTGGGGGTACGCCTTCACCGGCCTCCCTTCGGGCTGCGTCTCCCAGTCGGTGCCGATCCTCCCGTGCATCCCGACGGCCGCGGGAAACTTCACCGTCCGCGCGGTAGTGCAGGACGCGCTGAACGCCACGGCCACCGCCTCGGTGCGGCTCGTCGTGACCGCGGCGGGCAGTGCCGGCCATCCCCGGATCAGCTCGTTCGCGGCGGTTCCGCCCGCGATCGTGCTCGGAAACTCCACGAACTTCTCGGTCGTGGCGACGGGCTCCGGCGGTCCGCTGACGTACGCGTACTCCGGACTCCCCTCGGGATGCAGCTCGAACAACTCCTCGGCGCTCTATTGCACCCCGACCTCCGCCGGAACGAGCTCGGTCACCGTCGTCGTGGTCGATACGAACCACCGGTCCACCTCGGTGGCCACCAACGTCACCGTCTTCCCGGTCGGAGGCGGGGCCGGCCTGACGGTCTCGGCCTTCTCCGCCGCGCCGGCGAAATTCGTGATCGGCGCCTCGACGACCCTCCAGGTCGTCGCCGCGGGCGGGGTCGGTCCGATCGGCTACGCCTACCGGGGCCTCCCGCCCGGATGCGCCTCGCAGAACCTCTCGCTGCTGCCCTGCATGCCCACGGCCAACGGCACCTTCGCGGTCGCGGTCCGCGTCTCCGACTCGGCCGGCCACGCGGCGTCGGTCCGCTTGGACCTGGAGGTGCTCCCTTCCTCCGTCGGGCCGGGCCCCTCCGTCACCGGATTCACCGCCTCGCCGAACCGCGTCGTGGTCGGGAGCCCGCTCACGCTCGTCGTGGCCGTGGCCGGTGGCCTGCTTCCGATCCGCTTCGCGTACACCGACCTACCGACCGGCTGCGCCACCAACAACACCCCGGTCCTCCTCTGCACCCCGACCGTCACCGGCACCTACGCTCCGAAGGTGGTCGTGAGCGATGCGCTCGGCCGTTCGACGAACCGGACCACCTCCGTGCTGGTCGTCCCTGTCCCCGGCCCCCAGCCCGGGCAGCCGAACTCGGGCGCGGTCGGCTGGGCGACGCTCCTGCCGTACCTCGGCGTGTTCGTCGCCGCGACGATCGGCACGGCCGTCGTCTTCGGTTTCGCCTCCCGGCGCGAGTCGGAGCGGGAGAAGGGCCAGGAGCTCGTGCGCGAGCTCGAGCGCGACCGCGGCGGACCCCTCGACCTCGACGAGGGGGACTGATCCGACGCCCGGGGGCCCGCCGCGCACCCGGCGGGCCCGGCGGCGCCCGTCGCGCGGACGTGCATCGATTTCCCACCCGACTATTCCGGGGGTGAGCCTCCGATGAGCGGCCTCGACGCGGTCACCGTGATCCTCGCCTTCGCCGCGGGGGTCGCCGCGGGTACGGTGGCGTGGGGGGTCTGGTTGCAGCTCGCCCGACGGGCCGCAGCGTCCCGCCCGACAGAGGCTCCCGCGGGCGCGACCCTCTCGGCTCCTCCGAACGCCGTCGGGGGGGAGTCCCCCGACCCGGCCCCGTCGCCGTTGGCGCCTCCCGCCCCGGCCGCGCGCAAGCGAACGCGCCCATCGGGCGAGCTTCGTATCTCCCAGCGGGTGATCGTCCACCTCTCGCGGCAGCCCCGGCTCGCGTACGGGGAGCTCGCGCCGTTCGAGGTGTCGCAGGGCGGGATGACGAAGGTGCTGCACGTCGCCCAACCCGCGCTCGCGAAGGTGCTGCGGCGCCTCATCGACGGCGGTGCGGTCCTCGAGCTGAAGCAGCACGTGAAGGGTCAACCGCAGCGGCTCAAGGTCTACCAACTCACGGCGCAGGGCGAGGCGATCGCGCGCGACCTGCGGTCCCGGATCGCCGCGCAGCGGGCGCGGATGCCGAGCGGGTCGCTCGGATTCGACCGCGACGTCGGCCTCGAGGCGGCGACCGGGGAGGACGACGCGCCGATCCTCCCCGGCCATGTTTAAACGGGCGGGATCGGTCGGCCCGCGAATGACCTCGAGGCGGTTCGGCACCTTCTCGATCGTCGCCGTCGATCGCGACCGCGCGGAGTGGGGGGTAGCGGTCCAGTCGCGGTTCATCGCGGTCGGGGCGGTCGTCCCGTGGGCCGAGGCGAAGGTCGGCGCGCTCGCGACGCAGGCGCTCGCGAACGTGACCTACGGCCCGCGGGGTCTGGAGCTCCTGCGGGACGGAGCGCGGGCGCCCCAGGTGGTCCAGAAGCTCACCGCGGCCGACCCCGAGCGCGAGGACCGGCAGGTGGGCGTCGTCGACCGGCACGGGGGCTCGGCGGCGTTCACCGGATCGAAATGCCTGCCGTTCGCCGGCCACCGCGTCGGGGACGGGTTCGCGGCGCAGGGGAACATCCTTCTCGGCGAGCCCGTCGTCGAGTCGATGGCGCGGACGTTCGAGACGACCCCCGGCGACCTCCCCGAACGGTTGCTCGCGTCGCTCGCCGCCGGCCAGCGCGAGGGCGGGGACCGGCGCGGAATGCAGTCGGCCGCGCTCCTGGTCGTGCGCCCGAGCGGCGGCTACTCCGAGGGGAACGACCGGTGGATCGACATCCGGGTCGACGACCACCCGTCCCCGATCGAGGAGCTCCAGCGGGTGTTCGCCCTCTACGACCTCACCCTGCTCGCGCGGGAGGACCCGGACTCGCTCGTGCGTCTGGACGGCGAGGTCGCCCAGGTCGTCCAGCAGCAGCTCAAGGTGCTCGGTTACTACACCGGCGGCATCGCCCCGGCGTGGGGCGCGCCGGCCCAGGCCGCGTTCTCGAAGTTCCTCAACGAGCAGAACTTCGAGAACAAGGCTCGGACCGACGGGACCGCGTGGCCGTCCATCCTGAACTACCTCCAGGAACGAGCCCAATCCGAGGTCGAGCGACGGAGCCGTACGGCACCGATCGTCCCCGGCGCGCTCGACCACGGTCCGGGGGCGTCGGGCGGTGGGGGCGCATCCCCGTCGGGCGGGAAGAGCCGGAGCGGCGAACGGCGGCGGTAGTCGTCCGGCTCGTGCATCGCGCGCCGTCCGCGGACCAAGCGCGGCGACTCACGGAAGCGGTCGGCCCCGACCAGCAGGGGTTCGTCCGGGCGGTGCGGCGCGGCCGTGTGGTCACGTTCGTCATCGAAGCAGAGAGTGCGGGGAGCGCTCGGGCCACGGCGGACGACCTGCTCGCCTGCCTCACCGCCGCGGACCGGGCGACGACCCTCGCCCCGTCGAAGTCACCCCGTCGGAGATCCGGAAACGCGCCGGAGCGGTGATCCATGAGCACGGGACCGACGGCCCCCGGCGCAGACCCCGTCCCTCCGGCGGATCGCTCGCCGTCGTCGGTCCCGATCGCTCGCTACGCCGCCGCCCTCCTTGCGACGGTCCTCGCGATCCTGAGCCAGTACTTTCTTCCGCCCCTGCTCCCGGCGGTCACTCCGGCGTACCACTCCTTCGCGGGGGGGCTGCTGATTGTCTACGGAATCCCGGTCGTCGCGTTCGCCGCCCTGGTCGGGCTCGGCCCGCTCCGCAATTGGCGTGCTCAACCTCAGCGCGCCGCGTGGGAAGGCGTCCGATGGACCGGGTCGCTCCTCGCGCTCGCCCTGGTCGTCGTCGGCGTGCTCCTGGTGATCTACTACCTGGTCGACCGCTCCGCCCTCAATCTGCTCAACCAGCAGAACCCGGTGCTCACCGGGGCGCGGGGCGACCCGTACTTCTGGATCGCGTTCTCGTTCGTCATCGGGGCCGTCGAGGAGACGATCTTCCGCGGCTGGGTGTTCGGTTACTGGATCGCCCGGCGGAGCTCCCGCGCGACCGTCCACGTCGTCTGGACGAGCGCCCTCTTCGCCGGGCTGCACGTCTACTACGGCACGACCTACGGCATCGCCGCGCCGGTCCAGGTCACGGAGCTCGTCTTCCTCGGGGTCGCCTACGCGCAGACGGTTCGATTGACCGGGGGGAACCTCGTCGTCGTGGCGCTGCTCCACGGGTTGCAGGACGCCTCCGCGTTCAGCACCCTCGTGACCCCGAGCCTCGCCGGCCTGTACCTCTTCGGGATCATCTTCTCGGGGCTGCTCCTCGCGCTCCTCCACTTTGTGCGGGGCCCCCCGTGGCGGCGGAAGTTGCCGGGGCGGATCCCCCCGACCGCGACGTCGGTCGCCCCCTGGAGCACGTTCCCCCTCGAGCCGTGGCAGGCCCCGGCGTCCCCGCCGCCCCCTCCACCGCCGCCCCCTCCACCGCCACCCCCTCCGCCCGGGGGATGAGGCGGGGCCGCGCGTCGACCTCTTCTATCGCACCGGCTCGGTTCGCCGATGGACTCCGCCGACGAGTCGATGCGTGCGCTCCTGACGCGGGCGCGGACGATCGCGGTCGTCGGGCTCTCCGACAAGCCGGACCGTGACTCGTACACGGTCGCCGAATACCTTCAGCAGCAGGGCTACCGGATCATCCCGGTGAATCCGATGGTCACGGAGGTCCTGGGAGAGCGGTCGTACCCCTCGATCCACGAGATCCCCCCGGACGTGAAGATCGATATCGTGGATGTCTTCCGGCGCAGCGACCAGGTGCCCCCCATCGTCGACGAGGCGCTCGCGCGGGGGGTCGGCGCGCTCTGGCTCCAGCTCGGGGTCCAGAACGACGCGGCCGCCGAGAAGGCCCGGGCCCGCGGCGTCCTGATCTACCAGGACATCTGCATCCGCGTCCAACACCGGCGATTGCGCGTTCCGCCGCTCGCCGGGGCCACGTAGATCCGATCGCGATGGCGACGCCGGCACCTCCACTCCAGATTCCCGCGACCGCGCCCCCGTCAGTCCCTCCGACACCCACCGCGCCGCCGCCCGTGCCTCTTGTCGACGACCGGGGGCCGGTCCGTCACGAACAGCTCCGGGCCGTCCGGTGGTCGGTCCGGGGTGAGACGAAGGTGCTCGGGAACGTCGACGTGAACGACGCCGACCTCTCGGGTGTCGTCACGGTCGGCGGGACGCTGGTCGCCGGAGCGATCCGCAGCGACGGCACCGTTGAGGTGGCGGGACGCGTCGCGGTGGCCGGGGCGTGGAGCGCGGCGGGGGTCGTGTCCGTCGGGGGCGCGCTCTCGGCCGGATCGATCGACGCGCGGGGTCCGGTGCGCGTCGGAGGCGACCTCACGGTCTCGGGTGCGATCGTATCCAAGCTCCGCCTCGAGGTGGCGGGCGACCTGAGGGCCGGTGCGGCACGACTCGAGGGCCACCTCACGGTGCGCGGGGCGGTCGAGGCCACCGACCTCACCGCGATGCTCGAGGTGCCGTCCCGCATCGGTCGAGCCACCGGTCGGAGCTTCGTGGTGCGTCGGGCCGGTCGGGGCCCATCGGGCCTGCGGATCCAGGTCGACCGGATCGAGGCCGACCGTGTCGAGCTCTCCGGCGTCGAGGCCGAGTTCGTCCGAGCGAACGCCGCCGTGCTCGGGCCGGACTCACGCGTGACCCGACTGGAGTGCGACGTCGTCCAGCGCCACCGCACCGCCATCGTCGGCCCCGAGTCGCGCACGCCCCGGCCGCATGGGCTCTCGCGGTAGCGCGCCCCTCGAGAGCGGCGAATTAATGCGCCCCCGCACGTCGGTCGCCCCCATGGCGGAGCCGGCGTCCGAGCCCCCCTCCGCGTCGCTCGTCCGCATCGCCGGGACGGTTGCCGCGTTCTGGGAGCGGGAGCGCGTGGCCGTGTCACTCGCCGCCGGCCGGCCGACCGGCCCGGTCTTCCGGTTCACCGAAGGCCCGCCGACCGCGAACGGCCCGCCGCACCTCGGCCACGTGGTCGCCCGCGCGGTGAAGGACGCCGTCCTACGATACCGTCGGATGCGCGGCTTCCACCTCGTCTCGCCGAGCGCGGGCTGGGACTGCCACGGCCTTCCGGTCGAGGTCGAGATGGAGAAGCGGCTCGGCCTCCACTCGAAGAAGGAGATCGAGGCGTACGGCGTCGACCGGTTCAGCGCCGCGTGCCGCGCGAGCGTCCTGGAATCGGTCGCCGAGTGGCGGGCGATGAGCGCCCGGCTCGGCTACTGGCTCGACTACGACCACCCGTACGCGACGATGGACGCACCGTACATCGAGAGCGTCTGGTGGTCGCTCAAACAGCTGTTCGAGCGGGGGCTCCTCGAGCGCGGCCACTACGTCCTCCCCTACTGCCCTCGGTGCGAAACGCCGCTCTCCTCGCACGAGGTCGCGCAGGGATACCGGGAAATGACCGACCCCGCGATCACCGTCCGGTTCCGTCTGAAGGGCGGCGACGCCACGCCGCCGCTCTATCTGCTGCTGTGGACGACGACGCCGTGGACGCTCCCCGCGAACCTCCTCGTCGCGGCTCGCGAGGAGTTCACCTACGTCGAGATCGGGGCCCCGGACGGGAGCCGGTCGATCCTCGAGGAGTCGGCCGCGCACCGGTACGCCCCCGACGCGCCGATCCTTCGCCGGTTTCCCGGGCGGGAGCTCGCCGGGCGCGAGTACGAGCCGCCGTTCCCGTTCGCGGGGGAAGGGCCGGGGCGATTCCGCGTGGTGCTGGACCCGTTCGTCGAGGCGACCGAGGGGACGGGGCTCGTCCACATCGCGCCGAGCTTCGGGAGCGATGACGAGCGGATCGGCCGCCGCGAGAGCGTGGGGGTCTTCGACCCGCTCGATTCGCGGGGCCACTTCACCGCGGCCGTGCCGCCGGTCGAGGGCAAGCGGTTCAAGGAGGCCGACCCGATCCTCATCGCGGACCTCGAGGCCCGGGGCCTCCTCGTCCACCGCTCGCATCTCCGACACACGTACCCGTTCTGCTGGCGGTGCGACAACCCGCTCATCTACCGCGCCCTCGACTCGTGGTTCGTCCGAACGTCCCGGCGCACGACCGACCTGGTAGAGAACAACGCGACCGTGCGCTGGGTCCCCGAGCACCTCCGCACCGGGCGGTTCGGGAACTTCCTCACGGAGGCGAAGGACTGGGCGCTCTCGCGGAACCGGTATTGGGGGACCCCGCTCCCGATCTGGCGGTGCCCGTCCGGGCACTCCGCGTGCGTCGGCAGCTTCGACGAGCTCGCCACCCTGACCGCCGCCCCGCTCCCCGCCGAGTTCGACCCGCACCGGGTCACGGTCGACACGATCTCCTTCCCCTGCCCGACGTGCCGGGCCCCGACGCGGCGGGAGCCGTACACGATCGATGCGTGGTACGACTCGGGGTCGGCGCCGTACGCGCAGTACCACTACCCGTTCGCGCCGGGCCCGTTCGACCCCGCGGCCCCGCTCGACGCCGTGGCCGAGGGGCTCGACCAGACCCGAGGTTGGTTCTACGCGCTCCTCGTCCTTTCCACGCTCCTGTTCCAGCGCCCGGCGTATCGCGCGTGCGTCGCGACCGGACTCGTCCTCGACACGGAGGGGCGGAAGATGTCGAAGTCGCGCGGGAACGTCCTCGACCCGTCCCACCTGCTCGAAAAGTTCGGCGGCGACGCGGTCCGATGGACGTTCTACGCGACCGACTTCACCGAGCCGATGAAGATGGGGGAGCGGTCGTTCGAGCAGGGCGGCGCCCGCTCGCTCGGGACGCTCGTCCACGTCGCGACGTTCTACCGGGAGAACGCGACCGCCGACGGGCTCGCCCCGTCGACCGAGCTCCCGCACCCGAAGGCGATCCTCGACCGTTGGCTGCTCGGCCGGCTCGACGAGACGATCCGCTCGGTGACGGGCGAGATCGAGGAGTACGAGTTCACCCGGCCCGTGCGCGCGATCGCCGGGTTCGTCGACGACGTGAGCCAGTGGTATCTCCGTCGCTCACGCCCCCGCTTCTGGGGGGAGACGGGCGAGGAGAGCCGTCGCGACGCGAACGACACGCTCTCGTTCACCCTCCTCACGCTCGCCCGCCTCACCGCACCGTTCGCGCCGTTCCTCGCCGAGTGGCTCCACCAGGAGGTCGGGGGCGGGCGGTTCGCCCCGGGGGCGACGTCGGTCCACGCGCTCGACTGGCCGGGCCCGATTGGAACCTCGGACCCCAAGCTCGCCGCGGCGATGGCCGAGCTCCGGGCGCTCGTCGAGACCGGGCGCGAGCTCCGCCAGCGGGCGCAGGTGAAGTCGCGCGTGCCGCTCCCCACGCTCGTCATCGTGGGCGACCCCGCCGCGACGGCCGCGCTGGGACCCGAGGGGGAGGAGCTCCTCCAGGCGGAGCTGAACGTCCGGGACGTGCGGCGCGAGAGCGAGGCGCCGTCGCTCGACCCCGCGGAGTGGGTCTGGCGCGAGCGGGACGGCCGGCTCCAGGTCGCGTTGAGCCGCCGGCCGACGCCCGAGCTCCAGCGCGAGGGATGGGTCCGCGAAGCGCTCCGGCGGCTCCAGAGCGTCCGCAAGGAGATGCGGCTCGCCTACACCGACCCGGTGCGCGTCACGATCCATGCCCAGGGCCCGCTCAAGGACGCCCTCGACGCCGCGCGCGAGCGGATCCAGCGCGAGCTCATCGCGCTCGAGGTCGAGATCACCGACACGCGCGCGGACGAAGGGCCGACCGTTCACGCCTGGGACGTCGATGGCGAGCCACTCGCCGCCCGCGTCGAACGGGCGGCGACCGCGCTCTAGCGGTGGGGCGCCGGGACCGGCGCGTGCGGGACGACGGGCCCGTTCGGCCGCTCTTCGCCGAACACCTCGGCCTGGAATCGGAATACCTGTACCCGGAGATCGAGCCACGCGTCGCTCCGAAGTCCGGCCTTGCGGCAGGTCTCGGAGAGGAACTCGGCGGCGTCCCAACCCTGCTCGGGCGCCACCTGCGGGAGCAGCAGACCGCTCGAACCGAGCCCCTCGACGACGAGCCCGTCGCGCCCGACCTGGATCCGGGCGGGGAGGTCCCCGCGCCCCCGGGCCCCGATCGGCTCGGGGGAGGTGAGGACGCTCACCTCGAGCGAGATCCGGTCGAGTTCGGGCGGCCGCACGGGTGGGAAGCGAGGGTCCTCCAACGCGGCCCCGGCGGCCGCTCGCTGGAGCGCCTCCCCGAGCGGGTACGTTGGCAGGGGGAAGCCGATGCAGCCCCGCAGCTCCTCGGACGGGTGACGGGTCAGGGTGACGAAGACGCCCCGCGGCTCGGCGAAGACCGCCGGAAGCCCGGCGAGCAACGGCTCCGTCGGAGCTCGATCCTCACCGCGGACCGCCGCCTCGAGCGACCGACGCGCCAATCGGACGGCGAGCTCGCGTTCTCGGGTCTCCACGAGCCGGGGACCGGTCCCGTCCTCAAAGGCCCTACCGACCGCTCCCACCCACCTTTTATTCAGGACCGAGGCTGCGGCCGACCCCGATGCCGTTCCCGGAGGCCGTCAACCGCCTTCTCGTGAAGAAGGTCTGCATGAACTGCTCCGCGCGGAACCCGATCAAGGCGGTCCAGTGCCGGAAGTGCGGCTACCACGGTCTCCGCGTGAAGTCGCGCGAGCGGTCGGGCAAGACGCAGTAACCATCGCATCCCGGCGCGCCGCCGCGCGGCCGGAGGTGTCAGCGGGGGATTGACCCCGCGGCGTGGTTCGACGGGACCGTCCGTATCGAGCCGTCCTTCAGCGCGCGCGCGACGGCTAGGCGCTTGCGGACGAGGAACAGCATGTTGTGGTAGCCGTCCCGCCAGCTCGAGAGCTTGGGGGCGCCCCACCGCTCCGCGTAGTGGATCGGGACCTCCTCGAACCTAAGGCCATTCAGGAGCACCTCGAGCTTGAGCTCCTCGCTGAACGCCATCCCCTCCTGGGTCAGGCGAAGCCGGGGCAGGATCGCCCGGCGGAAGATCCACATCCCGCTCTGGCTGTCGACCAAGCCCTTCCCGGGCAGTTCCTTCAGGAACCGGTGGTACGCCACGCGCGCCAGGAAGTTCAGGAACCAGTTCCCGATCCGGTGCTCGGTCGTCATCGCCCGGCGGTCGACCGATTCGAGACGACTGCAGGTGATGAAGTCGAGGTTCTGGTCCCTCAGCCGCGCCACGAAGCGGGGCACCTCCGCGGCCGGGTACGTGCCGTCGCCGTCCAGGGTCGCGAGGAACTCCCCGTCCGCGGCGGCGAACCCCGTGAGGTATGCGCGCCCGTACCCGCGGCGGGGCTCGACGAGGACGGTCGCCCCGGCCGCTCGGGCGCGCTCGGCCGTGTCGTCGGTCGAGGCGCCGTCGACGACGAGGACCCGCCAATCGATGGGGTCGCGGGCGAACGTCGTCGCGTTCGCGGTCCGTGTCGCGGTCCCGAACTCCTCGAGAACGTGGGCGATGCCGGAGCCCTCGTTGAGCGTCGGGACAATTAGGGTGACGCGCACCGTGCTATCGACTAGCACCTACGCCTTAAGCCTCTTCCAACGCATACTTCACTGCCCCGCGGCCCCGTCGGGCGTGTTATGCGACACCCCTCCCCTCGCTACGGTACGTTCCCGACGACCGCGGACGTCGGGGTGTGGGCGACGGCCGGCTCCCCGGGCGAACTGTTCGCCGCGCTCGGCCGGGCCCTCTTCTCCCTGACGACGGACCTCCGGAAGGTCCGTCCCTTAGAGGAGCGCGCCATCGCCGCCTCCGCCGGGGATCCCGCGGCGCTCGCCGTCGCCTTCCTCGGCGAGCTCATCGTGCTTCACGATGCGGAGAACTTCCTCGCCCGGGAGATGGAGGTGAAGCTGGTCGGCTCACCGCCCACGGCGGCGCTGGCCACGGTCCGCGGTGAGCGGTTCGACCCGAGTCGGCACTCGCAGAAGATCCAGGTGAAGGCCGCGACGCTCCATGACCTCGAGGTCGATCTCGTGCATGGACGCGCGCGGGTGATCGTCGATATCTGATTCGGCGGGCGGTCGGAACGGCGGCGGCTGAGGATCAGACGAGCCGCCAGACGTCCGAGAAGTACTGGAACCCATCGGTTCCCCCGAAGAGGACCGCCGTCCTCGTCGCGGGGTCGTACGCCCAGCCGGCCAGGTATCGCGGCGCGGGCGTCGGGGAGATCGCGACCGAGCGCCAGGCCCCGAGGGAGTACGACCAGGTATCGTTGAGCGCCCCCGTAGCGGGAGAGGACCCGCCGAACAGCAACGTCTGGCCGGTGCGCGCGTCGTAGACCAGGCTCGCATTCGTCCGAGGCGCGGGCGCAACGGCGGGAGAGGCGTTCGTCCACGTCCCGCCCGTGAACGTCCAGGTGTCGTTGAGGGCGAACGTCGCGCCGCCTTTCGACCGGGCCACTCCGCCGAAGAGCAGGACCTGTTGGGTCGAAGGGTCGTACGCGACCGCGGCCCCGGCTCGGGCGGAAGGAGCCGCGGCGAGCCGGAGCTGATGCCAGGTCCCCCCCGCGAACTTCCACGTGTCCTTGAGGAAGCCGCCCGGACCGAGTCCGCCCGTCAGGACCAGGTAGCGGTCGACGGCGTCGTACGCCAGGCCGGCGTCGACGCGGGGCGGCGGTCCGCTCGCACCCGTGACGTTCTTCCAGGTCGTGCCCGTGAACTCCCACGTCTCATTCGTCGGTCGCTGGGGTCCTCCCCATCCCGCGGGGTAGCCCAAGTAACCGCCGAACAGGATCATGGCGCCGACGGCGGGGTCGTAGACCATCGCACTGTACGCACGCGGCGACGGACCGGACGCGACCGGCACGAACGACCAGCTGCCATTCGTCCACGTCCACGTGTCGTTGAGGAAGGTGGGGGAGTAGACGGACGCAGCATAACCCCCGAACAGGACGTTCGCCCGGAGGGACGGGTCGTACGCCCAGGCGGCCCCGCTCCGGCCCCCGTTCGGGGACAGCTCGGCCCAACGGCCGGCATGGAACGACCAGCTGTCGTTCAAGAGCGTCGACCCGTCCCCGCCGAAGAAGAGCACGTACCCGTCGCCGGAGTCGTAGGCGCTCTCCCCGGAGATGCGCTCCACGGGAGCGATCTGGCCACTCGTCCCGAGGGTCGTCACCTCGGTCCACACACCGCCGCGGTAGGTCCACGAGATCTCGTGCGCCGGCCCCGACCAGTTCCGGGCCGTTGTGTAGAGGACCTCCTTGTCCGCGGCGTCGTAGCTGAACGCGTCGGGCTCGGGCCCGGGAGGCGAGTGCGCGATGCGGAGATTCTTCCATTTTCCGGCATGGTACGTCCAGCTGTCGTTCAGGCCCGGTGGACCGAGCGCCCCGTTCACCCCGCCGAAGAGGAGGACGTAACCGTCCGCCGTATCGAACGCCATCCCCGCCTCGTCCCGAGCGGAGGGGGCGACGGCGGGCTTGAGCTGGGTCCAGTTGCCGCCCTTGAACGTCCACGTGTCGTTGCAGAGGCACTTCGGAGTGCTCCCGCCGAACAGGAGCACGTAGCCGTCCGAGGTGTCGTTGGCGACCGCGGCCCCGTACCGCCCGCCCGGAGAAGCGGCCGGATGCAGATGCGTCCATGTGCCACCGACATAGCTCCACGTCTGGTTCGCGCTGGTGCACTTGGTCGCGCCCGTGTATCCCCAGTTCGGCGCGCCCAGGTAGAGGACGTAGCCGTCCGTGTCGTCGTAGGCGAGCGCCGACCCGGGACAGTTCATCGGGAGCTTGTTCGGGTGCAGCAGACTCCACGTCCCCGCCTGGAACTTCCACATCTGAGTTGGGCCGAAGCCGCCGTTCGCCCCGGCCGGCGCGCCGAGCAGCACGACGTACCCGTCGGCTGCATCGTAGGTCATCTCAAAGTCGTAGGTCACCTGGGCGGGAGGGCTCGGCCACGTCGGATACTGCCTCCATGCCAGCGCCCCCGCCGAGGCCGAGATAGGGGCCGAGGGTGGCGCGAGGGGGGGAGGCACTCCGCACGCGGGCGTACCGATCGCCCGGAGGCCGTGGCACGTCCACGGGTGGCCCACCCCCGAACTCGGGAGAGGGGGGAGCGCGGGAGGGAGGGAGAGCCAGGCCGGAGCTCCGTTCAGCGGAAGCGTGGGCAGTCCGCGATCGATCCGTGAGGCGAGCACGTACCCGAACGTGCCGCCTGCAGTCCCGATCACCCCGGAGGACGGCAGCAGCATCACGGCCACGATCGCAACCGCGATCGGCACGCCGAGCGACCGCGAGGCACGCCCCCGGGAATCGCCCGGCACCTCACGCCACCGACCGCGCCGCATCGAACGACCGCCCGAGAGCCGGCCCTCTCCGGTCCGAGAGCGTCCGGGTATTTGGGGGAGCACCGCGCCCATGCCGCCGATATGCCGGGGGGGGCGAGCGGCCTACGGCATGAACGGCTCGATCGCGGCCGCGGCCGCGCCGGGCGCGACGTCGCGGCCGTGCGCCTTCAGGATCTTCTCGAGCCCGGCGAACGTCACGAGGAGGTCCGGCCAGTCTGCGATCCCCATGTGGCCGATGCGGAAGATCTTGCCCTTGACCGAGCCCTGGCCGCCCTGGACCAGGACGTTGTACCGGTCCTGCAGGGTCTTGCGCACCGCCGTGTCGTCGAGGCCTGCGGGATTCCGGATCGCCGTCACCGTATCCGACGCGTGGGCGCGCGTGGGGAACAGTTCCAGACCGAGCGCGTCGGCGGCGGCCCGCGTCGCTTCGGCGAGCGCGCGGGTCCGCTTGAGCCGCCCCTCGAGCGTCTCCTCCTTGAGGAGGACGAGCGCCTCGCGCAGGGCGAGGAACAGCGGCACCGCCGGTGTCCAGGGGGTGTCGTTCTTCTCGATCTGGCTCAGGTGCTGGGCGAGGTCGAGGTAGAAGGTCTTGGGCTTGAGCCGCTCCGCGGCGCGGTCGGAGAGGTGCACCATGGCGAGACCCGCCGGTGCGGCGAGTCCCTTCTGGCTCCCGGCGACGATCGCGTCGATCCCCCACGCGTCGATCGCCACCGGGATCCCGGCGACCGCGGAGATCCCGTCGACCAGGAACAGCGCTCCCGACTTCCGCACGGACGGCGCCAGCGCGGCGAGGTCGTTCGCGAGCCCGACGCTCGTCTCGTTGTGGACTACGCACACCGCGCCGACGTCGCCCTTCTCGAGTTCGGTCTCGGCCGCTGCGAGCGGGATGTGCTGCCCCCACGGCGCCGAGAGCGTCGTGACGTTCGACGAGTAGCGGCGC
>DASRSV010000005.1:0-63018 GCA_035656255.1 Thermoplasmata archaeon | reverse complement strand
GAAGCCGATGCCGACGACCGCCGCTCCTGCTAGCACGAGCAGTGACAGAGCCGCTACCGCACCCACGTTTGCTCCCGAAAACCGGCGCATGCCGGCGGTGACGACTTTCAATACTTAAATATCGCGGAACACGCCCCACGCCGACAGCGCCGGGGCGTGTTCCGACCGCCGGAAAACCGGCGGAGGCTACTCTTCGATCCCGTGCACGACCTTCCGGTGCTGGGCGAGCGCGAACGTCGACTCGAACTCTTCGTGGCAGGCCGGGCACGTCGGCTTCGTCGCCTCCGTCCGTCCCGCCATCCCGGCCTCCGACCACGCCTTCGGCGGTCCGCCGTTCCCGTTGACCGACTTCGGTCGCAGCGCCGGGGCGACCCACAGCCCGACCAGGAGTCCCACGATCGCCGCGATCAGCGCGAGCACGGTCGCGGTGGTCGCGGGATTCATGATCTGGAGCGGCGAGTTCCCGTGGGTCTGGTTCAGGTAGACCTGCCCGAGGCCGGCGCTGACGTTGAAGAAGACCGTCGTATTCGCGGCGCTGTCGGGCGTCCCGAGCGCGAGGACGACCATGTAGCTCCCCGCCGTGACCGCGGTCCACGTCGCCGCGCTCCCGCGGATCCCGAGGCCGACGCCCGGGACGAACGCCTGGGTCGTGAAGACCGCGGGGACGTTCGATGGGCCGTCGGGGAAGACGGAGAGCGTCGCGTTCGTGACGTACTGACCCTCGTAGGCGTACGAGATGGTGATGTTCCCGAGCGGAACGACCTCGTTCGGTGTCGGCCCGTTGATGAACCCGACCAGCGGGTCGAAGACGAAGTACGTCGTGACCGCGGTGATGATGCTCCCCGTATGGTTCGCATTGAGCCAGATCGTGATCTGATACTGGCCCGGCGGCGGCTCGGGGAGCCCGCTGTAGAAGTGGTCGAGCGAGAGCAGCGTCGTGTTGAGGTTCTGGAGGTAGCCCACCACGCCGTCATGGATCTTCACCGAGAGGTTCACGACGACCGCGCACGGGTTGCCCGGTCCACCGCATCCGCCCGAGATGTACCGGATCTCGAGCGTCTGGTTGAACGTGTGGTTGTTGATCTGGCCGGAGGGGATGTTGAGCTGCCAGGTGAGGTTGTACGGGAGCTGCGTGTACGACTGGCCGGCGGGGAGGTCCGTGATGGCGATCGACCCCACGATGAAGATGTGGTCGTTCGTGAAGACATGACCGACGGAGTCGGTGACCACCACCCGTAGCGTGTGGATCCCGGGGGCGTAGGACCCCGTCAGGTTCGCGTTGATGTTGTAGAACTGGTAGTACGGCGGGGTCCCATCGAAGCTCGTCCCCGCGAAGTTCCCGTCAACGTACGCTCGGATCGTCGTGATGTGCTCCGCGCCGGGGATCCACGCGGTGCCGATCCCGTTCAGGAACGGGTTCTGCATCGGCAGCGAGACGTTGACGCCCCACGTGATGTTCGAGCCCGAGGTGAAGAAGTCGCGGTGGACGTGCTGCGGGGTCTCGGTCCACGCGTCGACCGGGTTCGCCAGCACGATCGCCGGGACCGCCGTGTAGTTGCGCTGGTACGAGTTGTTGAACTGGCAGCTGATCTTCTGGGTCACCAGGATCGTCGACGAGCGGGTCGGGAAGCACGGCTCGGTATACGAGAACGTGCGGTTCTGCTCGCCGGGAACGTCCGAGGCAACGAACGCGTATCCCGCGGTTGCGCCGCTGGGGTAGTTGATGAACCCGGAATCGCTCTGGTTGTCGGGGATCCGGATCGTCGCCCGGCCGTTGAATCCGGTCGTGTTGGCCGTACCGGAGGTGTTCGTGACCCCCATCAATCCGTCGGATTCGGCGTAGTGATGGAACCGGTTCTCGCCTCCACGGTCGATGTTTCCCAGCCAGACGTGGATGCCGCCGAGCGGGTTCCCCTGCCAATCGTTCGTCGTGACGTTGAGGATCTCGCCCTGCCAGAGGAAGAGCAGGTCGTAGTAGTTGCTGTTGTTGAGCATGTTCGGCTGCTCCGCGTTCACCGTCGCGCCGTTGATCCGCTGGCGCGTGAGGAGCAGCAGGTAGGCGATGGAGTTGAACTCCGAGTAGTTCCCGCCGTACCAGTCGGTCGTCCCGATGTCCGGACCAGGGATGATGTTGTACGAGGTGTTGCCGGTCGCCCCGCCGTACGTCGCGTTCACGTACCAGGTCGTCGGCTGGATGACGTTCCAGGTGTAGACGAGCGCCTCACCCGTGAGGTTCGTGTACGACCAGGACACGGTGTTCGTGCTCGCCCAGTGAGGGTTCCCGTACGAGTTCGAGATGAGCTCGGCGCGACTCCCGCCGAACGCGAGCTTCGTCGGGTCCTTGATGGCCGCCGTAACGAGCGCGTCGTACACGGGGTTTCCGTTCAACGTCACCTTCACGGTGAACGAATTCGGGTACTGCGGACCTAGGAAACCCGGGATTCCGGACGGAATGACCACGAGGGGCGGTGCGAGGACGACCGCGGTGTTGAACTCCGCGAAGCCGCCCACCATCGACGGGGTCGTCGGGGAAACAACCGAGACGACCAGACTGCCGCTCTTCGGCTGGTCAGCCGCGATCCACGAGTAGGCGAACCCAAGAGTTGGGCTGCTAGACGAATTGCCGAATTCGAAGATCACCAAACCCGGGTTAGTGTAGATTCCCGTCGAGGTGTCGACGGTAAACGTGTACCCGACGGATGGCGAAACCGATGGTGAAAGTGCTGGCTGGTAGGCGGGAGGTGTGGGACCAGTCTCTGGCAGGAATTTGATTGTTACGTGGGGCTTCAGTGAAATCGCCGAGGCCGTCGCATTGACGTGAATCGTGTACGTCGAGTTCAGGGCCATGTTCCCCCATGCCGCGGGGTTCCAAGCCGTTCCAAGTGAGTTCAGAGTCTGGAACTGACCCGGTAGCTGGTCCAGCGCAAGCAAGTCTGCCGCGAAGTTGTAGACGTTGAGGTTCCCCCAGCCGGTCGGGAAGTCGAAGCCGGGGAGCGTGTTGCCGTACGTCGTCTGACCCTTCGAGTCGTACGGGAACTTCTGGCCGGCCGGGAACTGCCAGTGCATGTTGACACCGTGGTTGCCCCAGTAGCTCGTCCCGTTCACGATGTCGTAGAACGGCACGAGCGAGAGGTTCCCGTTCTCCCAGGCGTTCGCGACGCGCCAGACGGCCGGGTTCCCGTTCCCGAGGTACGCGCCTTGGCCGTGCGCCGCAAGGTAGTCGTCGATGAGCGCGAACTCGCCCGCGGTCGTCGGGCAGGCGAAGCTCGTTCCGCCGTACAGGAACTGGAACGTCCCGTCGAAGTAGATCGACTGGTTGTAGTCGGATTCTCCGGAGACCGTGCTGCCGAGCGAGCGGCCCAAGTCCGCAACGCCGGGGGCGTGCTGCCACCAGCTCTGATTGAACCAGGCGCTCGTCCCGAAGCCGCCCGACCCGTCCGGAGGAAGGCTCTGGATGGTGGTGTTCGTGTACGCGTCGTACCAGTACGACTGCTGCGCGATCGACGCGGCCGTCGAGATGTACATCGGGATGTTGAAGTGGGTGTTGAAGATCGTCGTCTCGTTCACGACGCCGAGATTCGGGTTCGTCGGGTACTTCTGGCCCGAGAGGTCCTTGACCGCCGTTTGGATCCCGTCCACCGACACGACGTACGGGTCGGCCGCCGGGAAGCTCGCTGCGAGCTCGCCCGTTGACTTGTCGAAGCCGCCGCCGTCCGCGCTCGAGGCCATGACGGTCGCGCCGCGCGCGTCGAGGAGCATGAAGTAGTTGTGCATCGTCAGATCGTTCTGCCAGTTCGGGCCGTAGAGGCTCGCCGCCTGGTCCTCGTCCCCGCCCCACGAGTTCGACACGATGCTCGGGAACGTCGCCGCCCCCATTCCGGCGATCGTCGCGTAGACGTCGTCCAGCACGTTCGTGCAAAGGCACGGTCCGTAGACGGGCGTGATGTGCGCCCGCGGTGCCATCGTCGAGGAGAATTCGATGTCGAGCGCCATCTCGCCGGAGGCGCCGTCGGTCCACCACACCGTGCCGTTGTCGGTGAACGCCCCGTCGACCGGGGTGGGGGAGAGGCGGCTCAGGATCTGGTTCGGGTTGTTCCAGACCATCTGGGAGAACGATCGAAGGTCGTCAGGGTTGATCCCGCCGGCCATGACGATCGCGATGTTGATCGGCTTGCCGTTTCCGACGCCGTTGTACCCGGCGTTGAGGAGCGGCTCCGCGTTGTAGAGGTAGTTCAGGACCGGCGGAGTGATCGTCTGCCAGAGGTCGTAGTGCTTGTAGAACTTGGAGTACCACTCGTACCAGAGGAACGCGTGGTTGGTGTAGTTCAGCGCGGTCGAGAAGTTGGTGTAGTGGGTCGAGTAGAGCGGCGCCTGGAGCTCATTCCCCGAGGCGAGCGAATTCTGGAGGTCCGTGGCGGCGAAGGAGTTCACCATGTTCGTCGGGTGGAACAGCGACTCGCCCTCGAACCCGTTCACCGAGGTGACGCCGCTCGCGATCGGTGCGGGGAGAGAGAGGGGCGCCGTGTTCAGCATCATCGGGGCGGAGCCGCCGTTCGTGCCGGTCGAGATCTGGGTCCGGAACGCGAGGTCCGCCTGTAGGGCCGATCCAGTGAAAGATACCGAAAGCGGGCCCTGGGTCTGGACCTTCAATCCGAGCGACGTGAAGTAGTTGATCGTGTTCTGGACCTCGACCGGGTCCGCCCCGAACATCTGCTGCTCCTGCTGGAGCGTGAGCCACTGGTGGTACGACGGGGAACCCACAGTCGCCTGGCCCTGGAGGATCTGCTCGAGGAGCTTGGAGTTCCGTAGCGAGAACCCGACCGTGAAGGTGACCGGCGCATTGGGCGCAGCCAGACCGAGTACTTTCTCGGTAGGCGACTGCTGAGCGGCGGTTCCGGGCTGGGTCAGGTACGGGGACTTTTGGAGCGCGGCGCCGGATTGAATCGTCGGGACCTTCGAAGGGACGTAGAACGGCCGGGGCGTGACCGCGACCGGCGCCCCCGACGCCAAGGGGAAGAGGAGCAGCGACGACCCGACCATGATCGTGCTGACCGCGATCGCGAAGATCGCGGCGCGGGCGCCGCCTCGATACCGTACGTTCGGCAAGCGGGAAGGCGCTCCTGCGGGCGAATTCTCCATCGTTCGCGCTCCGGCGATTCCCCGCCGGGCGGCGAGGGTCGGTCTGCGAGGGGAGACTCCGCTTAAAGACTTCTCTCAGCGACGTGCTTTGGGACTCTGTCCTTCCGGCTCCAGCGGTGAGGTCCCGCTTTCACGTTTCACCGTTCGAGACTTCCACGTCTCCCTTGAGGTCGACGCGATTCTTCCGTCGGGATGCTGGTCCACCGCCGGCTCGTCACTTCACTCGCCTCGCCGCTGCCGGTCGAGGTCGCCGGGCTCCTCCTTGACTTCCGCCTCCTCACCAACCTATGCATTCGTCAAGCCCTCAGCAGTGGACTGACCGCGCGCCATTCCCTCTTCCGTTTCGCGCTCGACTCCTCTCGCGAAGCGAACGTCAACTGCCTCTACGGCCTCGCCGCCGCCGATCTCGCCCGGAGCTTGCTCAAGGGGCACCGTAGGAGGGTTCGCAGCGGTCTGCCCTCTCGGGTACCTTATGTTCGCAAGCCACACCTTCGCGTCCCGTCCGGGTGCTTCCACCTCGACCCCGTCTCCGGTCGACTCCGGCTTTCCCTCCGCTCCGGAGAGTGGACCTCCCTCGCCCTCTCACTCTCCTCCTATCATCGCCGCCGCCTCGCCGAGACTGGGGTTGTAGTTCGCCAGATCTGGGTGTTCCCCGACCGCCTGACGCTCGTCCTAGGGGTCCCCATTCCCGAGGAGTACGCTGCCACCGCTCTCATCGCCCTCGACACGAACGAGAGCTCGATGGATGGCGCATTCGTCCCTTGCAGGACGTCCGAGCCGCTGAACCCGACGCCAATCACGACCTTGACAACCACTACTTCGCCACCCGTCCCCTCGCCTCCCCGCATCGTCAGCGTCAAGTTCCCGGACATCAGAACCGTCCAAGGTCGCCACTTCGCCCGACGTCGTCGCCTAGCCCGCAAGAAGGCGCACGACGCCCGGGTCAAGCGTCGCCTGCTCCGCCGTGAAGGGTGGCGGGAACGCCACCGCGTCGGCTCGCGGCTCCACGTGATCTCCGCCGACCTCGTCGCCCGCGCATTTCGCCTCCACGCCGCCCTCGCCTTCGAGGACCTCACAGGGATGCCGGCGAAGCGGCGCGCCCGGCCCTCGACGCGACGGCGGCTTTCGAGCTGGCCGCGCGGCGAGCTCCATCGACAGATCGCCTACAAAGCTCAGCAACGCGGCGTCCCGATCTACTGGGTGAATCCACGCTACTCGTCCAAGACCTGCCCGAAATGTGGTGATATCCAAAAGCACCGAAGCAGGGTGGGCGCGAGGTTCGACTGCCCGAACTGCGGCTGGTCGATGGACCGGCAGTTCAACGCCGGCATCAACCTCGCAACGACCGTTCTTCGGGAACATCCCGAGGAGCTCGGGGGTGTCCGACTTCACCCCGACGCCCTTCTCAATGATGCGATGAGGCCCCTCTACTGGGCGAGGCGAGCTCGCCCAGCACGGGCGGAGCGGAGGGGGAGGGAGGGAAGGAATTCAGAGCCAGCCCTCGCAAGGGCACGCTTTGAATAAGACCCCGAAGCCTCCACAACGCTCCGTTCTCGCCGATGGGAGAGGGTCCTGGCCTGAAAGTGGTCGCCACTCCTCAGCGGCCCCCAGTCGTTCGAAGGCTGGCCCTCACCGGCACTCCGGGCGTGGGAAAAAGCGCTGTCAATCGATACCTCGAGAACTCGATTCCGACCGCCGAGGTCGGCGACCTCGCCGTGCTGTGGAGCGCATTCCACGGATCCGAACGGCGGCGGGAAGTGGACCTGACGCGGCTCGCCACCGAACTCCGTCGTCACCCGCGCTCGCCGCCAATGCTCGTCGTCGGGCACCTTGCGCACCTCCTCCCGATCCGCGACGTGGTGGTCCTTCGGTGCCATCCCTTCGAGCTCGGCCGACGATTAGAGCAGCGCGCCCGAACCCTGTCACGACAATCGGTCCGGGCGAACGTCCTCGCGGAGACCGTGGACATCGTCTTTGCGGAGGCGAAGAGTCTCGGCCGACGCGTCTGGTCGATCGACACGACACGGTCGTCGCCCGGAGCGGTGGCACGCCGGGTGCTAGACCTTTTCCTCCATCGTTCGCTCGGCCGGACAGACCGCGTCGATTGGCTCGCCGATCCCCGCGTCACCGAGCATCTTTTGGTTGGGGAGCCCCGTTCCCGCAGCCGTGGTCGCCGACGCGTACCGCGATCGCGTCGGCCCTTACCTCGCTAGATTGGCCACCCCATTCCTCGGCTGGACGCCCGGTCAGCTGAGCGGAGTCGCCTTCGGACTCAGCGTCGCGGCCGGCGCGCTCGCGGCCCTCGTCCGATGGACGACCCCGCTCCTCTTCCTCGCCGTCGCGGTCTTGGTCTTCACTTCGGGCGTCTTCGACGCACTGGACGGCGAGGTCGCCCGACGTACCCATCGCGCGAGTCGACGGGGGGACTTCCTCGACCACGTCCTCGACCGGTACGCGGACGTCGCGATCGTGCTCGGGATCGCGGCCTCGGGGTACGTCGACCCGATCGTGGCGCTTCTCGCGCTCGTGGGCCTCCTCCTCGTGAGCTACCTCGGAACGCAGGGGCAGGCGCTCGGCGTCGGGCGGATCTACGCTGGGCTGCTCGGCCGCGCCGACCGAATGCTCGTCCTCACCTTGGCGGCGTTCCTCGAATTCGACCTCTCGCTCCCGTGGCCGTGGGCACCGACGGCGCCGCTCTCGCGGATCCAGTACGGCGGGATTTCCTTCACGGTCCTCGACGTCGCGATGGTCTACTTCGTGGTCGCGGGGCAGCTCACCGCCGTACTGCGGGCGCGGTGGCTGTACCGAAAGCTCACGGCCGCGGGGGACGCGGCGCCCCCGGCGATCCCCTAGGCGCCACTTCCACCGGCCGACCACCCAACCACCGGTAGTACTGCATCGGGTGCCGCAGCTTCTCGTCGAAACACCGCTCGTCGCGCTGGCGGTCGAGGAGCTGCGGCGCCGACGGGTCGCCGTCGCGGAAGCAGAGGCCGTGACTCCGCAGCGTGTCGCACGTCGGAGGATCGTACCCGCGGCCCTCGTCGCGGCGCGTGATGTGGTCGACCTGGTAGCGCGTCGTTCCCTCGTCGAAGTCGGGCGCGCCTCGGAACGCGTCCACGATCGTCTCGGTCGAGGCACCCGCGCGGTGGAGGAACGCCGCGAGCGCGAACCGGCCCGAGTGCGAGAGGTTCTCGCCGGCCTCGAGCATCCGCCGCATCTTGCGGATGCACGGCGGGAACGCGGCCGGTGCGAGCGGACCCGCCGCGCCCGCCCGCGCCGCCGGGGCCGGCACACGGCGGACCACCTCCTCGAGGAAGCCCGATTCCCCACCTCGCAGCTCGTCGCGGACCGCGTCCGAGAGCGGGATCGCAAGGGTGAGCCTCAGCCGCACGGCCTCCTGGAGGAGTCGAGCGGCCCGCTCACGAGGGACCCGAACGCGGCCGGCGGCGACCGCTTGCCGGACCAGGCGGAAGTCCGATTCCCGGATCGGGGTCGCGAGCCGGATGTAGTCCGGCACCGGAAGGGAGACGCCGCTGTCGTCCGGCTCGAACTCGAAGCCGAGGCGCCGGGCGACGTCGGCGAGCTCCTCGACATCGGCCCGCTCGAGGAGCCCCGAGCCGCGCTTTGCCTCCGCAACCGCCCAGCGACGGATCGCGCCCCCCGAGGCGGGGACCGAGAGGAGGAGGCGGGCGAACAGGAAGGAGAGGAACTTCTCCTCCGGGGTCGCGACCGCGAGCTCCTCCATCCCGGTCGCGCCGGTCGGGTCGTCGACGGCCGACTGCACCCGCGCGCGCCCGAGCTCGCGCGCCCGACGGTACGCGCCGTCCGTGAACAGTTCGCGGAGCGAGGGGGCGAACTCCTCGACCAGGCGCTCCGCGCCGGGAAGGTACGGGTGGCTCGCGAGCAGGTCGCGCTCGCTTACAGGCGCGGTCCGACGAACTGCCATAGCAGAAGGAAGAGCACCGCGACCGACGCGGCGGCGGTCACGCGACCGGTGAATCGCTCGAGGCGGGCGGCATCCCACGACGTGCGTGCGCGCGCGGCGATGCCGCCGACGAAGTCACGGAACAGGAGACCGCCGTCGAACGGGACGAGCGGGAGCGCGTTGGAGAGGCCCAATAGGAGGTTCATCCAGGCGAGCCAGTAGAGGAGGTTGACGACGATCCAGACCGAGTTCGGGTCGGCGCCGGCGAGCGGTCCGGTCGTGTGGTAGAACGACTCGGTCGTCCCCTGGACCGGCTCGAGCCCCGCGAGGGGGAGCACGATCCAGTCGGTCACCCCGAGGAGCGGGCTCCCCGGCCCGGCCCACGGCGTCCCGAGCACGGTCGTGAGCTGGGACGGCGTGAGGAACGTCGGGGAGATGCCGAGGAATCCGTGCTTGGCGTCGGCCGGGTTTCCCGTGAAGCTCGACAGCGGCGCGAGGGTCACGTTGGTGGTGACGAGCCGATGGTTCGGGGCGCTGTAGTACGTGAGCGGCATCGTCGCTCCGGCGTGGGATGCGTCGAGGACGTTCAGGAGCTGGGCGTCATTCGCGGTCGGGGTCCCGTTGATCGAGGTGATGATGTCCCCGGCCACGAGCGTCGCGTTCGCCGCCGGTGCCCCGGGCACGACGTAGCTGATCCCCACGCCGTTCGCGTTCGGGGCGATGGACGTCGTCAGGACGAGCGCGGTCGCCCCGAGAAAGAGCCCGGCGAGGACGAAGTTCGCGAGCACCCCGGCGGCGGCGATCCGGTCGCGTCGCCGCCGCGGCGCGTGGGTCATCTCCTCCTCGTCCTGCTCGACGAAGGCGCCGACGGGGATCACGCACCAGAGGATCCCGACGCTCTTCACGCCGACGTTCTGGCTGCGGGCGATGACGCCGTGGAACAGCTCGTGGAGCACGATCCCGACGACGAGCGCGACCAGGCCGTAGCCGATCGGAATGATCGGGTTGATCCCGGGGATCCCGAGCGCTTCCTGCGGCGGAGGTGCCGCGGACGCAGGCACATGCGAGATCACGACCGCGTCGAGGGCGAGCACCGCCACGATCGCGATCATCGCGACCGCGGCGGCGATGATCCCGACGTCGCCGACGACGGACCAGAACCGCTTGAACCGCCCGATCCGGTCGAGCCAACCGCGGAACCGTCGGGTCTTGACGAGGAGCGCGGGGCCGTACAGCTGGAGCGCCCGTTCCGGCCCGAGACGGCCGGCGCGGTACAGTAGGTACACGACGATTGCATAGACCGCGACCGCCGCGAGCGTGATGGCGACGCCATCTAGGAGGGTCAGCGACATCCGATCCGGTGGTGGACTACCTCACGCGTCGAACGCGTCAGCCCATAAGCGTCATCCCGACGCCGAATCGAGAAGCTGGCGCTGTCCTCGGGTCGCGAGCGCTCCGAACTTCCGCCAGTCCACCCCGATGCGCCCCTACTCCCGCGCGTGGGACGAGTCGGGCTTTATCTTCCGCCCCGACGTTACTGACCCCACCACTGTGCGCCCCGACGCGTTCCGACGGCGCGGCAATCGCGGTCGCGGCGTCCTTCTCTGGACTCTCGCAACGTCGCTGCTAGCCGCGCTCCCTATCGGGTTCGCCAATCCGGCTTCGCGGACGACGAGCGAGCAGGGCGGCTCGATCTCAGAGGGCTTGACGGTCGTCGCGACGTCGTTCACTCCCAGATCGGGCACGGTCGACCTGGGAGCCGTGCCGCCAAGCGCTCCGATGACGGTCGCCATAGCGGTCGACCCGAGCCGTCTTTCGAGCCTGGGGCCAGTTGCGACGCTCGAGTACACCCCGGGCTCCCCGCTCTACCATCAGTTCCTGACTCCCCACGAGATCGCCGTCCGGTTCGGGGCTCCCGAGCCGACCCGACGATCGGTCCAGGGATACTTCGGGCCGTTCGGGCTCGACGTCGCCTTCAGCCCGGATGGGTTGCTCGCCACCGTCTCGGGCAACGCGAGCTCGGTCGCGCGGGCCTTCCACACGTCATTCGAGACGTTCGAGTCCGGGGGGCGACGATTCTTCAGCCATACCACCCCCGCTGAGCTCCCCTCAGGGATCCCCTGGTACGGGGCGTTGGGGCTTGGAAACGTCACTGAGATCCGACCTCTCGCCCGCCTGTCGTCGCCGCCCCCGGCCGGAACGTCGCCGAGCGCCGGTTGCGCCGCGAGCTACTTCCTGACCCCGTGCCAGATCTGGACCGCGTACAACGAGAGCCCGCTCCTCAAGGCGGGCACCAACGGAAGCGGATTCCGCCTCGGAGTCGTGGACGCCTACGACGGCACCGAACCCCAGAGCCAGCTCGCCGCGGACCTCCGGGCCTTCGCGAAGAACAATTCTCTCGCGGTGAATCCGGTTCGGTTCCTCTACCCCGTTCCCACGACGAAGAACCTCAACACCACGTCGACCGGGTGGGGTCTCGAGGAGAGCCTCGATATCGAGTGGAGCCGGGCGATGGCCCCGGGGGCGACGATCGACATGACGTTCGCACCGGACGCGGGCGTCGGGCTGTACGCCGCGGTCGATTGGCTCGTCGCGCACCATGCGGTCGACGTGCTTTCCTTGAGCTGGGGCGAGCCGGACGTCGGCGTTTACAACAGCTACGCCGGGCCGTGCTCGATCGGCTGCAACGCGTCGACGGACGGGTCCTACCTGCTCCTCCATCCGGTCCTCGAGGCGGCGGCGGCCGAGGGGATCGGGGTCTTCGCCGCGACGGGCGATTGCGGCGCCGCCTACGGGACGAACGGCGTCTCGACCGGCTACCCCTCCTCCGACCCGTTCGCCGTCGGCGTCGGTGGAACGGACCTCACTCTGAACGCGTCGAACGGGTGGGCGGCCGAGACCGCCTGGTCGGGCAACGCCTCCGGGAGCGCCTCCCCGGGTTGCCAGAACCAGGGCGGCAGCGGGGGCGGCTTCTCCCCGTTCCCACGGCCGGCCTGGCAGGCCGCACCCGGACTCCCGACCTCCCCGACGACCCGAGGCATCCCGGACGTCTCGATCAGCGGCGGGACGGCCGTGTCGATCGTGTACTCGGGGTTCTCGACGGGCGCCTCCGGAACCAGCGAGTCGTCCCCCATATGGGCGGGGATCGCCACCGTCGCCGACCAAGCGTCAGGGATGCCGCTCGGCGACCTGGGGCCCTCGCTGTACGCCGTCGCCCGTGGACCGTTCGCGAACCGGTCGTTCCACGACATCCTGCGGGGCTCGAACGGTTACTCCGCGCACTCCGGCTGGGACCCCGTGACCGGCCTCGGCTCGCCGAACGTCGGATCCCTGCTTCCTCGCCTGGCGGTCGCCCGCCCCTCCGCGTCGCCGGCGGTGGTCACCCTCCACGCGACCCCGCGATTCGCTCCGGTCGGAACGACGGTGACCTTCTACCTGAACGTCACCGGTGACCCCCGCCCGGTCGCCTGGAGCGACGTGAGCTTCGGGGACGGGAACGCATCTACCGTCGCTTCGGCGAAGGTTTCCCACCAGTTTCCTTCAATGGGCGTCTTCGAAGCCGAGGCCGTGGCGTTCGATACCGCCGGCAACTCCTCCGTCTCGCCCCCCATCGCCATCGTGATCGGCGGCGGCACGGCGCTGAATGTGACGCTCGCGGTCAATGATTCGACGCCGGCCATCGGCGCCCCGGTCGCGTTCACCGTCACCGTCACGGGGAGCCCCGGACCGTTCCTCTTCAACTACGCGTTCGGCGACGGGACCTCCCAGAACAACGCGACGCAATTCACCCTCAACCACACCTTCGGCGCCCGGCTGGCGACGTGCGCCGCGGTCATCGTTCGGACGACCACCGCCCGTCCCGACGGGGCCGTCACGAACCAGGTCGCCCTGACCGTGGGCGGAGCGGTCGCTCGCACGTGCGAGGCCGGCTCGGCGGTCTCGGCCCGACTCACGTCGGTCGCGGTCGCGGCGGACCTCCCGGGCGACCTTCCGCTCACCGTCACCGAGTCGGGCGGCGTCGCCCCTTACTCCGTCCAGTTCGTGACCGACGACGCCTACGTCCGCGCCTGCACGTGCGGGATCTTCACGCGCGCGGGGAACCACACGGTGACCGCGTACGTCAACGACAGTCTGACGGACGGCGCGGTCGTCCAGCTGAACGTCACCATGTATCCCGCGCTCCGCGGGGCGTTCACCGCCTCGGTGACAAGCGGGACGGCGCCGCTCCGGGTGACCTTCAATGCCACGAGCCTCGGCGGGCACCTGGCGAGCGCCGCGAACACCTTCTGGTCGTTCGGGGACGGCTCGAACACCACGGGCGCGTCGGTCGTGCACACGTTCGCGGCAGGGACCTATACCGCAGTCGCGGACCTCTCCGACGCGGGAGGGGGGAACTCGAGCGCTGCGTTCGTTGTCCACGCCTTCACGGGGACGACGCCCGGACTGTTCGTCAATGCCTCGATCGTACCGGCGGTGCGGGTGCCCGCCGGAACCCTGGTGAACTTCACGGCGCTCGCTTCCGGAGGCACCGCGCCCTACCAGTTCGTATGGACGCTCGGCGACAACGATTCTGCCTTCGGGCCCTCAGTACAGCAGACGTACTCGCGGCTCGGCTGCATCGGCGCCGGCACCTGCCCGCTCGTCGTCCGGGTGAACGTCACCGACGCGGCCGGTCACCGGGCGAATGCGACGTTTGCCCTCGGGACGCCGATCGTCGGTCTCGCTTCCGCGATCTCCTTCACCGATTCGTTCGGGCCGCTGGCCGGGGTCACGCCCCTGCTCGTGAACGGGAGCACGAGCGTGAGCCCGGTGCCTCCGTCGCGGCTCGTCTGGAACATGGGGGACGGCGGGAACACCACCGGAGCATCGATCGCATACCGGTACCTCTCCCCCGGAAACTTCACCGCGGTCGAGACCGTGACGAGCGCGGTCGGCGACCGTCTGATTCGGAGCCACGCCGTGGTCGTTCGCGGCCCGGTCCGCACGGTCCCGACCGTCTCGGGGGGACCGCTCGTCGCGAACGGTACCGCCCCCTTCCCGGTCCACTTCTCCGCGACGGCCGCCGGCGGGGCCGGAGCCCCGTACTCGTACTCCTGGTCGTTCGGGGACGGGGGCAGCGCTACGGGACCGAACGTTTGGCACCTGTACCTGAACGCGGGGCAGTACACCGCGCGGGTCACGGCGGCGGACCACCTCGGGGTCCCGGTCAGTGCGACGTACTCGATCACCGTCTATGAGCTCGTGCCTCTCATCTTCCTCAATCTCACCGTCCCGACGTACGCGCTACCCGCGGGCGGGCCGGTCGTGACGCGAATCCAGGCCGAAGTGATCTGCGGGAAGCTCGCGCCTCCCGGCTGCTCCGCGGCGAACGCTTCGACGGGCTTCGAGTTCGTCCCGACGGGCTCGACCCTCCCGTCCAACGGGAGTGGCG
Organism: Thermoplasmata archaeon; assembly: GCA_035656255.1. Classification (GTDB taxonomy): domain Archaea; phylum Thermoplasmatota; class Thermoplasmata; order Lutacidiplasmatales; family UBA184; genus Lutacidiplasma. The sequence goes on along the minus strand of DASRSV010000005.1, from coordinate 48,523 downwards.
CGACGCCGCTTCCCTCGTTCACTCGACTCGGATACCTGAACACGACGCTCACCGCCCCGACCCACGCCGGAGTGTACCAGCTCTTCCTCACCACCACCGGCTCGGCGTACTCGGGCAACGACACCGCGACCCTCACGATCGTGGCGGTCTGCGGCTGCCCCAACCACCCGGCCCGCCCCGCCAACCCCAGCGCGATCCTGCTCGTGGCGCTCACCGCGGGCGTCGTGATCGGGGCAGCCGCCTGGTGGACCGTCCGGCGCCGCGAGCGCTCCCGTCCGGAGCCGTCGAACGACGGAACGGCCCCGGACGACGAGACTACCCCTTTACCACCCCGAGGGGAAGAAGCCGGGCCACCCGGCGGGTGAGGCCGGCACCTTCGGCGACCTTCACGACCTCTTCGACGTTCTTGTACGCCCCGGGTGCCTCCTCCGTCACTCCCTCGCAGGAGGAGGCCCGGACGACGATCCCTTGTTCGGCGAGACGACGCGTGACGTCCTCGTAGCGGAACCGGCGGTTCGCCGCGTGACGGGAGAGAACGCGGCCGGCGCCGTGGCACGACGAGCCGAACGACCGCTCCATCGACGTCGGGAGCCCCCCGAGGACGTAGCTCGCCGTGCCCATGTCGCCCGGGATCAGCACCGGTTGCCCGTACGCGCGGTACTTGGCCGGCACCTCGTCCCGGCCCGCCGGGAAGGCCCGGGTGGCTCCCTTGCGGTGGACGAGAACGCGGCGGCGGCCGCCGTCGACCGCGTGCTCCTCCTCCTTCGCCATGTTGTGGCCGATGTCGTAGACGACGTCGATCCCGAGCGCCTCCTCCGGGCGGTGGAACACGGCCGCGAACGCCCGGCGCACGGCGGCCGTCATCGCCTGCCGGTTCGCCCAGGCGAAGTTCGCACCCGCGGCCATCGCCCCGAGGTACCGGCTCCCCTCGTCGGAACGGATCGGCGCGCAGGAGAGCTGCCGGTCGACGAGCGCGACCCCGCGCTCGGCGAGCTTCCGGTCCATGAGCTGGATGTAGTCGGTGGCGACCTGGTGGCCGAGTCCCCGCGAACCGGTGTGGAGCATCACGACCACGCGTCCGGGCTCGAGCTCCATCGCGCGGGCGAATTCCGGGTGGAACACCTCGTCGACGACTTGGACCTCGAGGAAGTGATTCCCCGAACCGAGGGTGCCGAGCTGCTTCAAGCCCCGACGGCGCGCGGAATCGCTGACCCCGGAGGGGACCGCGGCCGGGTGGCGACCCCCTTCCTCCTGGAACTCGAGATCCTCCGGGCGGCCGAGGCCCCGTTCGACGGCCCAGGTAGCGCCGCCCGAGAGGACCGCGTCGAGCTCCGATGCCGAGAGCGGCGTCGCCCCCTTCGAGCCGACGCCCGACGGAACCTCGCGGTAGAGCGCGTCGATGAGGGGCTTCAGGTGCGGGCCGACCTCCTCGCGCGTGAGGCTCGTCCGGAGGAGCCGCACCCCGCAGTTGATGTCGTAGCCGATCCCGCCCGGGGAGACGACCCCCTCGTCCAGGTCGAACGCGGCGACGCCCCCGACCGGGAAGCCGTAGCCAAAGTGGATGTCCGGCATCGCGAGGGCCCATTGCTGGATGCCGGGGAGCGTCGCGACGTTCGCGAGCTGCCCGAGGGCCGGGTCACCCGATACGCCACCGAGGAGCGCGGGGTTCGAGAACAGGATCCCCGGAACGCGCATTCCCGGCACAGCATCCGGTTCGATCCGGTACGTGAACGGATCGACCGGGGTGAGAGGGGGCGGCGCGCGGAACATCGGGATTCCCCCACGCGCTGCGACTAGTGTAATAACGGAGACCGGCGGACGCCCGAGGTACCGCGTGGCCGGTCGTCGGGCTCCGACGGGCTATGTATCCGCTCGCGGCCTTACCGCCTCCACGCATGCGCCTTCGCACGATCATCACGTTCGTCAACATCGGTGTATTCGTCGGCATTTTCGCGCTGCAATTCGTGTATCCGCCGATTCAGCCGTACGCCTTCTGGGCCCTGCTCGCCTACTTCGTCGCGAGCCTCCTGTTCGTCCGATCCCCGATCCTCTCGCGTGACATCGGTCGACCGAAGCGTCCGGTGTCCGCCCCGCCGCTCCCGTCGTCGGGGGGATCGGGCGCCCCGTCCGTTGGGTTCTGCATCTACTGCGGTCACGCCCTCGCGGAGGGCGCGGCGGCCTGCTCGGCGTGCGGCCGTGCACGTCCTCTGCTCTGACGAACCCGGGGCGCGCGGATTTCCCCGCTACGATTCGGGGTCGATCCGAATCATCGGCTCACGCGCCCGGACGTTGGATCCCGGCTGGACGGTGACCTCCACGACGCGTCCGGCGAGCGAGGCCGCGACTTCGTTCCGCATCTTCATCGCTTCGAGGACGAGCAGCACCTGGCCGGCCACCACCCGGTCGCCGGCCTTGACCCGAACCTCGACGACCCGCCCCGGCATCGGCGGCAGCACATCGCCCCTGCCCGGTGGGAGGGTGTCTCGGGTCGGCTCCGAAGGGGATCGTGCGCCGGTGGGGGCGTGAGGAGCCGTCCTCGCGGCTCTCGGCGTGGGGCCTCCAGTGTCGACCGAGAGATTGGTGGCCCGGGTCTCGCCGTCCACGGCGAGGGAGGCGGGGGCGGGGGTCACCCCGGATGGCCAGCCCTCGACCACGATCGGGTTCCCGTCGATCTCGAGCTCGATCCGAACTCCCTTCTCGCTGGCCACGCGGAACGGGAAGCTTCGACCGGCGATCGTGATCGTCCCCTCGTCGAGGTCCACCTCGACGAGGGTCGGCTCACCGTCGAGCTCGACCGTGAGCCGCGTCGACCCACCTCCGACCCGCGTGCAGATGGGCACGACCTTGCTGCGCCCAGGGGCTGGACGCCCCGGAGGTCGACCAACCGCTCGGGTGCGTCGGCGACGGAGGAGGCGCAGGAGCCCGGAGGGCGCCCACGACCCCGACCGCGGCGGCCGCTAGGACCTCCGCGGTCAGCCCGCGGTCGTTCGCTGCTCGGTACGCCCGGTAGACCTCGGGGAACAGCGCGTAGGCGAGGGCCTCGGCGTCGTCCGCGGCCGGGACCAACGCGCGCACGTCCGCGAGCGCACCCGCGAACTCGGGTTGGAGAAGGTCGGCGGGGCGCACGGTCACGGTCGGCCCGTCGGCGGCGACCTTCTGCACGAGGCCCGCGTCGAGCGGCGCCGGCGGGGCGCCGTACAGACCCCGCACGTAGTCGCGGACCTCCCGGGTGATCGTGCCGTAGCGCTGTCCGGTGAGCACGTTCATCGCTGCCTGCGTTCCGACGATCTGACTCGTCGGGGTGACCAGGGGCGGATACCCCAGGTCCGCTCGCACCCGCGGTACCTCGGCCAGGACGTCGCGGAGCCGGCCCACGGCCTCCTGTTGCTTCAGCTGGTTGATCAGGTTCGAGAGCATTCCACCGGGAATCTGGTGGAGCAGAATCCCGGGATCGGTCTGGAGGGACCGGATATCGAGGAGCGGGCGATAATGCTCGAGCACCCCGCGGAAGTACTCCGCCAGGTCGGCGAGGGCACCGAGGTCGAGCTTCGGGTCGAGGGGACTCCCGCGCATCGCGCCCACCAAGGTCTCCGTGGGAGGCTGCGACGTTCCCCCCGCAAACGGAGAGAGCGCCGCGTCCACGGCGGTCGCACCTGCATCCGCGGCCGCGAGGCAGGTGAGCGTCGAGAGGCCGCTCGCCGAGTGGGTGTGCACGACGACCGGCAGCCCGACCTCCTTCCGAAGGGAGCTGACCAGCGACGTTGCGGCCTGGGGCGGCATGAACCCGCCCATGTCCTTGATGCACAGCTCGTCGGCGCCGAGCTCGGCGAGGGTCTTGCCGAGGCGGACGAACGCCTCCAGCGTGTGGACCGGCGACTCGGTGTAGCAGATCGTTCCCTGCGCCCGGGCCCCGGCCTTCCGGACGGCACGGATCGACGTCGCCATGTTCCGCGGGTCGTTGAGGGCGTCGAACACCCGGAAGATGTCGATCCCCTCGCGGGCAGCCACGGCGACGAACTTCTCGACGAGGTCGTCGGCGTAGTGCCGGTACCCCACCAGGTTCTGCCCCCGCAGGAGCATCTGGAGCGGCGTCCGGGGCATCCGCCGCTTGAGTTCGCGGAGACGCTCCCACGGGTCCTCGTGCAGGTAGCGGAGGCAGACGTCGAACGTCGCACCTCCCCACACCTCGAGGGAGCGGTAGCCGATCGCGTCCAGGCGCTCGGCCGCCGGCAGCATGTGCCGCGTCCGCATCCGGGTCGCGATGAGCGACTGGTGACCGTCCCGGAGGACCGTCTCGGTGACGCCGACCACGGGCGCCGCTCAGATGCCGTCGGGTTTGACGTTTCGCGCGCTCGTCAGAGCGGCAGGTTGCCGTGCTTGCGCGCCGGGCGCTCTTCGCGCTTCGAGGCGAGGATGCGAAGACCCCGTACGAGCCGGTCGCGCGTCTCCTTCGGGTCGATGACGTCGTCGATGTACCCGCGCTCCGCGGCAAGGTACGGGTTCATGAACTCGGCGCGGTAGTCGCCGACGAGCTTTCCCCGGAGCGCCTCGCGTGCCTCGGGCTTCGCCTCGTCCAGGTCGCGCCGGAACAGGATGTTCACGGCGCCCTCCGCCCCCATCACCGCGATCTCGGCGGTCGGCCAGGCGAGGTTCAGGTCGCCGCCGATGTGCTTCGAGCACATGACGTCGTACGCGCCCCCGTACGCCTTGCGGAGGATCACCGTGAGCTTCGGCACCGTCGCCTCGGCGTAGGCGTAGAGCAGCTTCGCCCCCTGGCGGATGATCCCGCCGAACTCCTGGGCGGTCCCCGGAAGGAACCCCGGGACGTCGACGAGCGTTACCAGGGGGAGGTTGAAGGCGTCGCAGAACCGCACGAAGCGGGCGCCCTTCACGGATGCGTTGATGTCGAGCGTCCCGGCGAGCGACGACGGCTGGTTCGCGACGACCCCGACCGCGCGTCCATCCAGTCGGGCGAACCCGACGACGAGGTTCGTCGCCCACGCCGCATGCACCTCGAGCAAGCTCCCGGCGTCGAGGACGCGCTCGATCACGCCGTGCACGTCGTAGGGGGCGTTCGAATCTTGGGGCACGATCTGGAGGAGCTCGGCCCCGTCGTGGGGGTGCGGCCCGGGGGCGGGCGCGGACGGCGCCTCCTCGAGGTTGTTGAGCGGGAGATAGCCGAGGATCCGGCGCGTCAGCTCGAGGGCGTCGCGGTCGTCGGCCGCGGTGAAGTGCGACACGCCGCTCACCGACCCGTGCGTTTCCGCCCCCCCGAGCGCGTCGGCCGAGACGTCCTCACCGGTGACCGCGCGGATCACGTCCGGGCCGGTGATGAACATCTGCGCCTGACCCTGGACCATCACCACGAAGTCGGTGATCGCGGGCGAGTAGACCGCGCCGCCCGCGCACGGGCCTAGGATGACGGAGAGCTGCGGGACGACCCCGGAGAGGTTGACGTTACGGAAGAACACCTCGCCGTACCCGCCGAGGCTCATCACCCCCTCCTGAATGCGGGCCCCACCGGAGTCGTCGAGCCCGACGATCGGCACGCCCGCCTTCTGGGCCGTCTCCATGATCCGGACGATCTTCTCCGCGTGCGCCTCACCGAGCGCGCCTCCGAAGACGGTCGCATCCTGGGCGAAGGCGCAGACCGGTCGGCCGTCGACCTCGCCCCAGCCGGTGACGACGCCGTCGCCCGGGATCCGACGCTGCTCCAGCCCGAACGCCGTGGCCCGGTGCGTGACGAACGGGCCGACCTCCACGAACGTCCCCGGGTCGAAGAACGCCTCGAGCCGCTCGCGGGCGGTCAGCTTTCCGGCGGCGCGATGCTTCTTGACGCGGTCGGCGCCGCCTCCCTCCCCGGCCTTCTTCTTGAGGAGCTGCCAGCGGTCGAACGCCGAGCTCACGGATCCCCCGGCGCGGGAACGCGCATCGGGCGGGGCCAGAGGGCGCCGAGTTTAACCTCTCGTTCGCACGGGTCGCCGCAGGCGCTTTCGAAAGATCACCAACTCCTCGACTTCGTCATAGCGGAGGGCACGGTGCGCGGATCGGCTCACCCGATTGGTGGGATGCGTGTCCGACCCGATCCACGCCAGCCCCCGGGCCCGGCACCAGGCTTCCACCGCTCCGATGAGTCGCCGGCCGACCCCGTGCCGTCGGAGATCGGGGTCCACCCACCAGCCCTCGACGTACCCGTCCGGCTGCGGTTCCCATCCGCCGCTGCGACGGAACGCGGTCGCTTCGACGAACCCACCGAGTCGCCCGTCGGGTCGCTCGGCGACGAACACGACGACCCGAGGGGAGGTCCGGTACCACCGTTCTTCCTTGGCGAGGTCACGTGCCGAGTGACGCGGCCAGAGTGCGCGCCGCATCCGATGCCACTCGCGGGCGTCCGCCCGTCGGAGTCGGCGGATCGCGATCCGCGGCCGGGACCCCATCGGCCACGGGATGTCAGGGCGCCGCGGGTTCCGCTTCAAACGTGAGGTCCCCCGTGAGCACGATCGACTCGACGCCGCCGTGCGCGACCACGAGCCCACCCGACTCCTCCACGCCCTGGATCCTACCGACCACTACCCCATCGATGCACGCGGTGCGTCCCACGCCGTAGAGGAGTGCGCGGACGCGAGCGAGGGCCCGCCCTTTTCCGGCCTCGGTCTCGAGGTCCCGGACTGCGACCCGGATCACGGAATCCGCCCGCTGCTCGAGGTTGCCTAGCTCCGGCGTCGAAGGGTCGACCTCTGCGAGGCTCGTGATCGAATCCCGAAGCTCCAACGGGAACTCACTACGGCTGGTCCTTACGTTCATTCCGAGACCGACGATCACGGCTCCCTCGCCGGCGCCGAGTGTCACGAAGTCGACGAGAAGTCCGCCGAACTTGGCCGGGAGGCGGCCCGGTCGCACGACGACCAGGTCGTTCGGCCACTTGAGCGCCGGCTGGAAACGAAGACGCGCGGCGAGGTCGTCCGCGAGGGCGGCCCCCACGGCGAGCGAGAGGAGGCCGGAAGTGGGCGCGCTCCCGACCGAAATGATCGATGAGAGGTACAACCCGCCGCGGGGGGACTCCCACCGGTGGTCCGCCCGGCCAACTCCGTGGGTCTGAGCGGCCGCCACGACGAGGCCCTGGAGCGGGCCGTCGGCGCGGACCCACCGCCTCGCCTCGCCCTGGGTCGAATCGACGGTCTCGAAGAACCGGCGCTGCACGGTCGACCCGGCGCGGACCGAGTCCGTCACGATCCGAATCCGCTCCGCACTCCCCGCCGGACGGAGCTGTGTCCGTCCCTGGGGCGGGCGGGGTCAGGCCGGGAGCAAGGGCGGGGCGCTCGGGGGACCAGTGGGCGCCGCGGGAGGCGAGCCCGCGGGCGGTGCCTGGATCACCGCATCGTATCCCTGGAGGATCGAGGTGTAGCCGACGAGGTAGAGGACTGGCGCGATCGCCGCGGCGAACGTCGCGTACGGCGTGACGAATCCGGCGATCGCGACGAACGACACCGCCGCCCCGATCAGGACGTACCGCTGACCGCCTTCGAGTTGGGCGACCGCTCCCGCGGGCGCACCGGGCCGTGCTCCCCGCACGAGACTGGTCGTCGCGAAGTAGTATTGCAGGAACGTGAGGACCGCCGCCACGACCACGGCGGCGATGAGCACTCCGAAGGCCGAGTGGATCGCGGATTGGATCTGCGCCTGGGTTGGTTGCGTCACCGTGCCGTTCGGGTTGACGTGGACGTTGAGGCTGGTGAGCAGAACGGCGGCGAACGCGATGACGATCCCGATTGTGGCGAGGATCGAGATGATGAATGTCCACACCGTGTAGCTGTAGTACCGCTTGGCCCCAGTCGCTCCCCACGGGGATTCGCCGTACGGAACCACCGGATCGTCCAGTCGGCGTACCCCCCCGCGCCACTTCCACCATGCGATCAGGGTCACGATGAACGCGGCGAAGCCGAGCACGCCGCCGAGCGCAGCGAGCCCGAGCGCAGAGCCCGAGACGGCGGTCGTGGCGCTCCCGCTTGAAACGCTCCCGAAGTACCCGGAGACCACGACGCCGGTCAGAACAGCGTACCCCCCGTCGATCAACGCCACCAGGAGGAGGAGGATCACCGCGATCCGGTATACCGAGATCGACGACCGGATCTCGCCGAGCGCCCGCCGGCGCTCGTCGGCGGGGTTCGGGCCCATCCACCACTGAGAGCTCCCGGGGAGAGGGGCCCCGAAGGGCGGAGGGGTCGGCGGGACCGATCCGGTCATGTTGGCCGCCGGCGAACCGGCGCCGGGTCGATAATGGTTCCTCCAGCCGGTTCCGTGGCGGCGCCGGGGCGGGGCGAAGGGCCCTAGGAGTTGAGCTCCCGCAGCCGCTGAACCATCTTCACGACGGCCCGCACCGCGTTCGCCGCGTTCTCGATCCGGTCCTGGGCCTGGAGCCGGGTCTCGCCCGGTCCCGAGATGCCGAGTCCCACCGGCTTTCCGTACTCCACCGAGAGGTCGGTCAGCTTTCGCGCCGCCTGGTTCATCACGACCTCGTCGTGGTTCGTCTCGCCCTCGATGACGGCGCCGAGCGTCACGACCGCGTCGACGTCGTCCCGCCCGAAGAGAGCCTTCACCGCGAGCGGCATGTCGTAGACCCCCGGCGTCTTCACGACGGGCCCGAGCGATGCGCCCAGGAAGGCGACCTCCTCCTTCGCCCGCTCCAGCATGAGGAGCGTCACGTCGAAGTTGTACTCGCTCGCCACCAGCGCGATCCGCATTCCGTCCGCCGCCCCTGTTCGCTTCGCCATCGTTGGTTCTCCTGAAAGATCGTGTGAATCGGACCGCCCTCTAGTGGGTCGGCCGCGCCGGCCCCGCGTCGCGGAACCCTTGGCGCAGCCCTTCGCCCGCGCGTCGTGCGAGGTCCTGCGGCCGGAAGAGGAGGGCGTAGGCGTTCAGCGCGTGCTCCTCGGCGCGCCGGCGCGCGTACCGCTCGAGCTCGACGTCGTCCTTCGCCTCGTCGGCGAAGAAGAAGCACTCGACGATCGGCTTCGCCTCGAGGACCCCGGTGAAGATGAGACCGGTCGACGCCTCGTGCGCGCAGACCTTGTCGTACTCGGCCGCGCCCGGCATCCCGAGGGCGAGACAGAGGTCGACCCCGTCCTCGCGGAACAGACGGCGGCAGGCGACCGGGAGGTCCTTGATCCCCGGGACCGTCCGCCGGACGATCTTGAAGCCGGTGCCGGCGCCCTTCAGCGCCGCGATCGCCGCGGACGCCATGTCGACGCGTGCGAACGTGGTGTCGGCGATGCCGATCCGCTTCACCTAAGCTCCGTCCCCCTTCTGATTTCGCTCGAGGATCCGCGCGACGATCTTCCGGGTCGCGATCTCGTCGTGGGGGAGCGGCCCGAGCCGGACGACCTTCGCCGGAACGCCCCGCCGCCGGCACTCGGCCTCGACCTCGTTCGGGTCGAACGTCTGGTCGTAGCCGAGGGCGATGATGTCCGGCTTCACCTCGGTCACGGTCGAGTAGATGTCGGTCGCGCTCCCCAGGATCGCGCGGTCGACCGGCTTGAGCGCCTCGACCATCTCGCGGCGGATGTGCTCGGGGACGTACGGCGCGTGCTTCTGCCGGCGCGCGGTCTGGTCGCGGGCGACCACGACCACGAGCTCGTCGCCGAGCTTCCGCGCCTCGGAGAGGTAGTAGAGATGTCCGGGGTGCAGGAGGTCGAAGACCCCCGTCGCCATCACCCGGACCATGCGTCCCACGCCTCGATGATCGACCGTCCCTCGAGGAAGACGAACCCGTGCTGCTCGGCGTACCGCCGCGCCGCCTCGGGCGAGCGCGGTCCGCCGGAATCGCCCAGCATCTCGCAAACGGTGGCCGACTCGGAGAGCCCGGCCATCCGGGCGAGCGTGATGGCGAGCTCGGTATGACCTTTCCGTTCTTCGAGGAGCTTCGGCGCGGAGTAGAGGAGCGGGACGTGCCCCGGTGAGGTGAACTCGGCGGCGAACCGCTCCTTGAGGTCGGCGTCCGACAGCTTCGGCGCGTGCGCCGCGAGCTCGCCGACAACGCGGATGGTGACCGCGCGGTCGATGTCGGGCACGCCGGTGAAGTTGGTCCGGTGGTTCACCGTGATCCCGAAGGCGCTGCGGCGGTCGTAGCGGAGCCGCTGCTGGCGGACCGCCGAGAGGATCGGGTATTCGGCCTCCGCGACCGCGAGCATCTCCGAGTAGAACGGCAGCCCGATCCGTCGGCGGATCTCCTCGGGGAGCGCCGCGCAGATGAGCCCCCCGCCGTCCCGACGGAGCAGCCGGACGAGTTCGGGCGTCGCCCGCTCGGAGAGGATCACCAGGTCGGTCTCGCCCTCCCGGTCGACCGCGTCGAAGATCAGCACCGGTTCGCCGTGCGCGAGGCTATCGCCGGCCGCCGCGACCGTGGCGGGCAGCCGCGCGACCCGCGGGGAGATCATCGGCGAACGAGCCGCGAGCCGGGATATAATGACGGCGTAGTTACTCAGGAATGAGTTGATGGCCCGCGGGAGAGGAGCGATCGGTCGATACACGCGGCGAGACCGACACGACCTACGGAGCGTCCCTTGCGGGGCGTTCCTAGGAGGTGATCCATCTGCAGGTTCCCCTACAGATACCTTGTTACGACTTAGTCCCCCTTGCTGAACCGAAGTTCGAGCGTCCCAGATGAGACACCCTCACTCCGACCCAACTCGGATGACTTGACGGGCGGTGTGTGCAAAGAGCAGGGGCACATTCACCGCGGGATGTTGACCCGCGATTACTACGGAATCCATTTTCACGAGGGCGAGTTACAGCCCTCGATCCAGACTACGATTGGGTTTCAGGATTGCCTTCCCCTTTCGAGGTCGGAGCCCATTGTCCCAACCTTTGTAGCGCGCGTGTTGCCCGGGAGATTCGGGGCATACGGACCTACCGTAGACCTCTCCTTCCTCTGCCTTAGCGGCAGCGATCCCCCCAGTGTGCCCTCGTGCTCGCGCACGAAGTTGCGACTGAGGGCGAGGGTCTCGTTCGTTATCTGACTTAACAGAACGCCTTACGGTACGAACTGACGACGGCCATGCACCACCTCTCGGAGAATCGGGCAAGGTCTTCAGCCTGGCTTTCATCCCTCCGTCGCCCCCGGTGAGTTTTCCGGCGTTGAATCCAATTGAACCGCACGCTCCTCCCGTTGCGGTGCTCTCCCGCCAATTCCTTTAAGTTTCAGTCTTGCGACCGTACTCCCCAAGCGGCAGACTTACCACCTTCGCTCCGGCACTGGAAGCCCACGCAGGACCCCCAACACCAAGTCTGCAGCGTTTACACCCTAGACTACCGGGGTATCTAATCCCGTTTGCGCCCTAGGGCTTCGTCCCTCACTGTCAGATTCGTTCTAGGAGAACGCCTTCGCCACTGGTGGTCCCCCCCGGATTACAGGATTTTACCCCTACCCCGGGAGTACCTTCTCCCTCTCCCGATCTCAAGCCGAGCAGTGTCCCCGGAATTCGGACGGTTGAGCCGTCCGATTTCCCCGAGGATTTGCCCGGCCAGCTACGGACGCTTTAGGCTCAATAATAATGAGCACCACTCGGGCCGCGGGTATTACCGCGGCGGCTGGCACCCGTCTTACCCGGCCCTTACTCCTCGAGCTTTTTGGGCTCGAGAACAGCCTACACTTAGTGTAGGCACTTGGAGTTCCCCCATCGTGGTTTCCCACATTGTGGAGGTTTCGCGCCTGCTGCGTCCCGTAGGACCTGGGTTCGTGTCTCAGAACCCATCTCCGGGCGACTTCTCCCAAAGCCCGTACCCGTCTTCGGCTAGGGGGTCCGTGACACCCCCTACGACCTGATAGGCCGCAGACCCATCCTCGAGCCCCGCAGGATTTCGACCCAGGGGCGTTCCATCATCCTGGATCTATCGGGTATTATCCCCAGTTTCCCGGGGTTATCCCCGTCTCGAGGGCAGATTGTCCGCGTGTTACTGAGCAGTGCGCCGAGGGCTTACCCCTCTCGACTCGCATGGCTTAAGCGAACTCCAATAGCGGTGCCCGCCGGCAGGATCAACCGGATTTGTTCTGGCACACGTATCCTTTCGCGGGCGTACTCTGTCGTGACCGATCTCGCATGGTTGGCGGAATCGTTTGCTCTCTACATTTTGAGCTGACTAGCGTATTCGATTACTTTCGCTCCTCGTCAGTCCCGAGAGGTCGCTCCCGGTCTCCCGGGAGGGGTTCTCGGAGCTCCACGCCCCGACGGGCCATCTGTGGCGCCCCCTGGAAGAACCGGATCACGTCTCCCCGGCTCGCCGTGGCGGCGCCCCGCGACCGTGCGCCCGAGGGCGCCCGATCGGCGGTGCCGTATGGGAGCACGCCGCTCTATTTAACGGGGCGGACGGGCGAGTGTCCCCCAGTTCCGCTCCGGTCGAAAATCGGGGAAGAGGTTCGGCCGGGGCGATGCGGTCGCCCCGGCCGCCGGCTCCGCCGGCAGGTCTCCTCAGCTGGCCAGTATCTCCTCAGATCGTCAGGCTGTTCAGCCCTGAGCCCGCGAGCGACATCGAGATGGTCGCCGATCCTTGCGCCACACCATTCCCGTTCGGGGACACGAACGTGTCGGCGAGGGCGTAGAACTGCCACCCGAACTGGTAGTGGTGCCCCGCGACCAGGTTCAGTGTAATCGACCAAATCGTGTAGAAGTTGTACGAGTATGCCACCGTGGTCGTCCGCGTAGTTGGCGAGAAGGTGTAGTTCTGAAGCAGGAACACGATGTAACCGGGGGCGTACCAGTACGATTGGTTCGTCGCGTCACGGATGTACCCCTCATCGAAGGCGTAAATGAACGCCTCATTGCAGTAGTTCGTCGGCCTGCCACCGCCAGTCGAGTTGCACTTGGTGTTGTTCACGACCGACATGACGCCCGAGACGGCGACGGTCCAGTTGATACTGAGCGTGTGGGAAGCGTTCTTCGCGACCTTGAAGTTGCCCCCCAGGAATCCGACCATGAGCTCGACGCTCGAGGAGGCGAAGCTTACGCCGGGGCATGCTTTTTGGCTCGCCGTGCCGGCGCCGGCCGCCGCCCCCGTCGTGTGATTCCAAGATGGTGGGGTCGTGAGCTTAGCATGGCCGTTGCAGTTGTAATTTTGGAGGCTGTAGAGAGTGTTGGCTACGCCGGTGAACGGCGCCTTGAGCGTCCCCGCACTGGCGAGCGGCGAAAGCACGAAGATCATCGCGACAGCAACCGCGGCTCCCCCGCCGCGCAGCGTCCAACGCCCCCGCCGATTGCTGGTTCCGACCTTGCCTGTTCCTCGTTCCATATACCCATTCCTCCGTGGTTCCTTGCGTCCTCAGGCTCGACCGTCCCGGCACGGGCCGGAGGGGCAGGCGTCAGACGAATCCATCCCTCTTAGACTTCCGCACCAGCCATCCAGGACGGCCTTCTTGGGGATCTAGTCCGAGGGTAGCTACTCAGGCTCTGATTCCGTTGTGTCGTCTGCATGTACTAGGGTGCGTCGGCGCGGGGCCTATGGCTGGTTGGCGAGCTTCCAAACGGGAGACTTCGCGGGGAAAGCCCATTCGGATCCCCGCGCGTCCCACCCTCTTCACCGCTAGGTTACCGTCACCGAGGCGATCCGCCATCCCGAGTTCCCTAGGGTCGCGCCGTTCACGGTCGCCAGCGCTCCATGGCCGGCTCCGTACCCGTAGATGTCCGCGTTCGCGTCGAAATTCACGTACTCGATCACCCAATACTTGTGGGAGCTGTTGAGCGTCCAGTTGCGCCAGTAATAACAAAACCCGTTGTACCCATACTCGCAGTTTCGCCCGGTATTGATCCACGTCGTATTCGATCCGGTCGCCCTCGTCCCGGACGGGACGCACACGGAGTACGTCGAATTATGGCACGCGTACGTCGAATTGTAGTTGTAGCACGTGCCGGCGCCGTTACAGTACGAGTAGTTGTAGACCTGCGAGTAGTTCTGGGGCAGGTACGCGTAGTCGTTCTGACCGTACAGGAAGCTGCCGTTCGTCTGGTCCCAGAACTCCATCGAGACCGACGACCCGGCCGAGGCATAGACTGAGCAATCCGAGTACGTGTATACGCCGGGAACGTTCTTTGCCACCGGGCAAGACGCCTTGCCGGTAACCGTTGCGATCACCGTGTAGACATACGAAACGTCGACACTGATGTTGTGCCCCAAGTTCGTGGCGACCTTGATCGGGATTCCAATCTCGAACTCGGCCGATGTGTACCCTTGACTGTTCCCGTTTCCGATCGGCGGGGTCGCGCAGCCTTTCGCGGAGGCGTACCCGAATCCCGTCGCGTTGCCGGTCTTTGGGACCCAGTGGACACCGGTGAGCGCAACCGAACTCTTGCAGCTGCCGTACGAAGATACGGATCGGTAGACGACCGACGTCGAGCCCTTGTACGGCGGGACGATCACGTGCGGCTTCAGCGCGCCCGCAAGTGGTGAGGCGGCCATGAGCAAGGCGACCGCTACCGCGGCGCCCGCCGAAGCATACATTCCGAGCCGGCCCCCGCGTCGGTAACTGCCTACGGTCCTCTCGCATCCATTGGCCATACGAAACGGTGCTCCCCATGCCCGTTCGACGTCCCGGTCGAGAACGCCGACGGTCGGCCTCCAGAGCTGCTGTCAGTATTTAGACTTCGTTTCTGGAGCCTTGGTTCGTCGTGGGGATCGCTCCAATCGGTCGGTCGGCGACCGTGAGACGGCGGGCTCCCCAACGAGACGAGGGGCGAACCAGCGGACTTCGGAATCCGAACCGGTGAAGAACAAGGAAAAGGTTGGCCTCGGCGGATCTCAGCTCGCCTAGGTGACCGTCACCGAGGCGATCTTCCACCCGGTGTTCCCGAGCGTTGCGCCGTTGGCGCTCGCGGTGGCGGTGTGGGCCCCGCTGTACCCGGCGATATAGCCGTAGGCACTGTAGTAGACGTCCGCCAGGATCCAGAACTTGTGCGAAGCGTTGAGCGTCCAGTTCTGCCAGTAGTAGCAGTGGTTGTTGAACATGTCCTCACAGTGGTTGCCGGTGTTGACCCACGTCACGTTCGTCCCGGCCGCCTGGGTCCCTGACGGGACACAGTTGTAGTAGTAGTACTTGTACTGGCCACAGAAGCCCGTGTAATTGTACACGTAGCAGGCACCCCCCGTCGTGCAGTACGAATAGTTCTGGACGTACGAATAGTTCTGAGGGCCGGGAACCTGAGCGTGGCCGCCGTAGCCGCCGTAGAGGTAGCTGTTGTTCGTCTGGTCGTACAGATCTTGGATACCCGCACTCGTGGAGGCTCCGGCCTCAACGAAGCAGTCGTTGTAGCTCCCAGGCGCCTTGGCCACCGGGCACCCACCCACCGCACCGGACACCGAGGCGATGATCGTCACCGCGTACGACCAGTTGATGCTGAAGTTGTGGGCCGCGTTCGTGTAGACCTTGACGGGGATCGCGATCTGGAGCGTCCCTTGCTGGGAGACGTAGGCATTGCCGTAGCCGGTCGGTACGACCGTGCATCCCTTGGCGGCGGCATATACGAATCCCGTGACGTTACCGGTCTTCGGGATCCAGTGGAATGCCGTAAGCGCCGAAGAGGTCTTGCAGTTCCCTGAGGTGTACGAGTATTTCGAAAGGCTCGCCGCGGTGCCCTTGTAGGGCGGGAGGATCACGTGCGGCTTGAGCGCGCCCGCCATCGGCGACGCTGCCATCAAGAGCGCGATCGCGATCGCCGTCCCGGCCGATCCGTAGGCCGCGAAGCGCCCGATCCGTCGATACCCGTTCGGCGTGCTCGTCTTCATCGCTCCCATGCCTCTAGTTTCCTCCGAAGACCGGCAACGCTCCCCCCGGGAGCGCCCTCGGTCGCACGACGGAGACGCCCATGGTATTTAGACCTCGGCGTCGGGAGGATACGCATTGATGCGCAGTGATTTCGACAAGGACGTCCCGAACATCCCGCTCGTCCCGGAAAGCGAGGGAAAGGGTTGGTCCGATCGGATCACTTCCCGCCTAGGTGACCGTCACTGAGACAATCTTCCACCCGCTGTTTCCGAGCGTCGCGCCGTTCACGCTCGCGAGCACACTGTGTCCCGCCCCGTAACCGTAGAGGTACGCATCCGCATAGAACTCCATGTACGAGATCACCCAATACTTGTGCGAGGAGTTCAGGGTCCAGTTGTGCCAGTAGTAGCAGTGACCCGCATAGCCGTACCCGCAGTTGCTGCCCGAGTTGATCCACGTGTTGTTCGTCCCGGACGCGATCGTGCCGGACGGCACACAGGTGCTGTACGTCGAGTTGTGGCACGAGTACGAGTAGCTGTAGTTGTAGCAGGTCCCGCTTCCGTTGCAGTACGAGTCATTGTAGACGTAGGAGTAGTTCTCGGGCGGGTAGACGTAATCGTGCCCTCCGTACAGGTAGGTGTTGTTCGTCTGGTCGTACAGCTCCATCGAGAGGAACGAGCCCGCGGAGACGTCCAAGTTGCAGTAACTGTAGGTGTACGTCCCCGGTACGTTCTTCGCGGGCGGGCAGCCCGCGGCCCCGGTGATCGAGGCGAGCAGCGTGTAGTCGTAGGAGAAGTCCACGCTGAAGTTGTGTCCCGTGTTGGTGTAGACCTTGACCGGGATCGCCACCTGGAACTGGGCATACGTGTAGGCGGACGCGTATCCGGACCCGGTCGGGACCACCAAGCAACCTTTCGCTGCGGAGTAGGCGAACCCCGTCACGTTTCCGGTCTTCGGTACCCAGTGCAGGCTCGTCAGGGCGGACGTGGACTTGCAGTTCCCGGACTGAGAGATGCTCTTGTAGATGGTCGAAGCGGACCCCTTGAACGGCGGCAGGATCACGTGCGGCTTCAACGCGCCCGCCATGGGGGACACCGCCATCACCAAGGCAACCGCCACGGCAACGCCGGCCGAGCCGTACGCTCCGTACCGCTCCCACCGGCGATACCCAATCGTCTCGCGTCGATTCTTCTCCCCCATGCGCTTGTTTCCTCCTCTGTCTCGAACGCCCCCTCGAGGTAGGGTCCGCAGACCCGCCAGAGACTTGATCTCAGTATTTAGACCTCGGCGTCGTACGAATGCGTATCGGTACGCACTCCCTCGCCCGCTTTGCGCTCGAGGTCCTGCTGCGAACGGGTGGGGAAAGAAGGGGTTGGCCCGACCGTGCTCCCGCTCGCCTAGGTGACGGTCACCGAGCTGATCTTCCAGCCGGTGTTTCCGAGGGTCGCGCCGTTGACGCTCGCGATCGCCCCGTGGCCCGCGCCGTAGCCGCTGACGTACGCGTACGCGTCGAAGTACAGGGCCGTCAGGATCCAGAACTTGTGCGAGCTGTTCAGTGTCCAGTTGTGCCAGTAGTAGCAGTGGCCCGCGTAGCTGTACCCGCAGTTGTTTCCGGAATTAATCCAGGTCGTGTTCGACCCGGCGGCCATCGTCCCGGAGGGGACGCAATTCTGGTAGTAGTACTTGTAGTAGCCACAGCCGTAGGTCGCGTTGTAGCTGTAACACGTCCCGGTGCTCGTGCAGTACGAATCGTTGTACACGTCGGTGTAGTTCTGCGGCCCTTGGACGTAGTCGTGCTGCCCGTACAGGTAGCTATTGTTCGTCTGGTCGTAGAGCTCCATCGAGAACTCAACGTACGTGCTTGCATCGACCGAGCAGTAGCTGTAGGTGTAGGTCCCCGGCACCGGCTTGGCCGCCGGGCACGTGGGAACCCCCGTGATCGACGCGATCACCGTGTACGCGTACGACCAGTTGACGCTGAAGTTGTGGGCCGTGTTCGTGAATACCTTGACGGGGAAGGCTACGCTGATGGTCCCCTGGTTGCCGTTGTCCGCAGTGCCCCCCCCTGTCGGGACGACGGTGCAGCCCTTGACGGACGAGTACGCGAACCCCGTCTCGTTTCCCGTCTTCGGGAGCCAGTGCATCCCGGTCAGCGCGCCCGTCGACTTGCAATTGCCGTACGTATACACCGACTTCGAGAAGTTCGCGGCCGTACCCTTGTACGGCGCGACGATCGTGTGCGGCTTGAGGGCGCCCGCCATCGGCGACGCCGCCATCAGGAGGGCGATCGCGATCGCGGTCCCCGCTGACCCGTACGCGGCGAAGCGGCCGACACGTCGATATCCGTTCGGCGATCCCGTTTTCATCGCTCCCATGCCTGAGGTTTCCTCTCCTATCCGTCGGCCGCCCGGTCCCGGGCGCCTTCGGCGGGGCGTTCCACCTGCTATCAGTATTTAGACCTCGATTCCGGACGAGCCGACGAGCGCGCGTACGCCCCGCGGAGTTGGCCCACTTAACAGAACGCCCCCGAAGGGGGAAGAGGTTGGACCGATGTTCATGCTTCCCGCCTAGGTAACCGTCACCGAGTTGATCTTCCACCCGGTGTTGCCCAGTGTCACCGCGTTCACGCTCGCGATCGCACCATGCCCCGCCCCGTACCCCGAGACCGAGGCGTACGCATCGAAGTACACCTGGGCCAGGATCCAGTACTTGTGCGAGGAGTTCAGTGTCCAGTTATGCCAGTAGTAGCAGTGGCCCGCGTAGCTGTAGCCGCAGTTGCTTCCGGTGTTGACCCACGTGGTGTTCGACCCGGACGCCTGTGACCCGGACGCGACGCAGTTCTGGTAGTAGTACTTGTACTGTCCGCAGAAGGACGTTCCGTTGTAGTTGTAGCACGTGCCGGTCGAGTAGCAGTACGAGTCGTTGTAGACGTACGTGTAGTTCGTCGGGCCATTGACGTAGGAATTGCCACCCGAGAGAATGGTGTTATTGGTCGCGTCGTAGAGATACTGGTAGACGAACGAGCTCGCGCTCGCGTCCAGAGAGCAGTAGCTGTAGGTGAAGGTCCCCGGGACCGGCTTCGCCGCCGGACAGCTGGCCGTGCCCGTCATCGACGCGATGATGGTGAGAGCGTACGACCAGTTCACACTGAAGTTGTGCGCGGTGTTGGTGTAAACCTTGACCGGGATTCCGACCTGGACGGTTGCCTGGTTGGAGACGTACGAGTACCCATTCCCTGTGGGGACGACCGTGCATCCCTTACCGGCGGCGTACACAAAGCCCGTCACGTTGCCGGTCTTCGGCACCCAGTGCATCCCGGTGAGCGCCGAGGAACTCTTGCAGTTCCCGGAGGAGTACTGATACTTCGAGACCGAGGCGGCGGTGCCCTTGTACGGCGGGAGTATCGTGTGCGGCTTGAGGGCGCCCGCCATCGGCATGGCCGCCATCAGCAACGCCACCGCGATCGCCGTCCCCGCCGACCCGTAGGCGGCGAAGCGCCCGATCCGTCGATAACCGTTCGGCTTCATCGTCTTCATCGCTCCCATGCGTTTGGTTTCCTCCCGTGCGGGCGACCCGACCCGTCGGGCCGTGTTCCGCTTCGGAACGGGGGAACCTCTCCCGGTATTTAGACTTGAGGATGTATGGATGCGCATTCATGCGCGTCAGAGGGCCCTCCCCAGTCGGCGCCCTCCATCGAGGGGGCACCCCCCATCCGGCTTCGGGATGGTCGCGGAAACGGTTGGTCCGACTTCGCCTGACCCGCCTAGGTGACCGTCACCGAGGTGATCCTCCACCCGGTGTTCCCGAGCGTCGCGCCGTTGACGCTCGCCGTGGCGGTGTGGGTCTGGTTGTAGCCGTAGATGCCCGCATAGGCGCTGAAGTACACGCTGTTGAGGATCCAGTACTTGTGCGAGGTGTTGAGCGTCCAGTTGTGCCAGTAGCCGCACTTCCCCGCGTAGAAGTAGTAGCAGTTCGCGCCGGTGTTGACCCACGTAGTGTTGGTCCCGGTCGCCATCGTTCCGGACGGCGCGCAGTTCTGGTAGTAGTACTTGTACTGGCCGCAGAAGTTGCTGTAGTTGTAGTTGTAGCACGTTCCGGTGGTCGAACAATACGAGTAGTTGGAGATGTAGCTGTAGTTCTCCGGTCCCTGTACGTAGCTGTGGCTGCTGCCGAGGTAGCTGTTGTTCGTCTGGTCGTACAGTTCCATCGAGAATTCGACATAGGTGCTCACGTCGATCGAGCAGTCGCTATACGTTCCCGGCGCCTTCGCGACAGGGCAGTTGAAACCACCCGTGAACGAGGCGATCAGACTGTACACGTAGCTCCAGTTCACACTGAAGTTGTGCCCCGTGTTGGTGTACACCTTGACTGGGATCGCAACGCCGACCGACGCCCCGTTGCTGATCGACGCCGACCCGGGTCCGGTCGGGACGACGGTGCAACCCTTCGCCGCGGCGTAGGCGAAGCCGGTGATGTTCCCCGTCTTCGGGATCCAGTGGACAGCCGTCAGAGCGCCGGAGCTCTTGCAGTTCCCGTAGGTGTATACGTTCTTCGAGACGTTCGCCGCCGTGCCCTTGTACGGCGGGGAGATCGTGTGGGGCTTCAGGGCTCCCGCAATCGGGGATAGCGCCATCAGCAGCGCAATCGCCACCGCGACCCCACCTGTCGTGGCTGCGGCCAACCCGCGGTAGCTTCGAGGTTCGTTCGGTCCGTGTCTTGCTCGGCCTTCCATGATGCTCGGTTTCCTCCTGCCGCGCGGCTCCCCACGCATGCAACGCAGCGAGCCGGCGCTCCGACGGACCGATGGAGGCTATTTAGACCTCGATGCGAGGGCGATCCAGTGTCGTACCCTCGATCGGTCCGGCACCCCGCCGTGGGATTCCGCCCGGAGCCGCGGCTCCCCCCCACATCGGAACGAACTCTTGGAGAAGGAGGAAAAGGTTGACCCGACGCCTCTGCCCGCTTACGCGATCGTCAGCCCGGTGACCTTCCAACCGGCATTGCCCAATGTCGCGGCGTTCAGAGAGGCGACGCCGACGAGGCCCGCCGGGTAGCCGTACTCGTAGACGTACGCGTCGAACGAGAACGATAGCACAACCCAAAGGCTGTGGCTAGCGTTCAGGGTCCAATTGGTCCAGTAGTAGCAGTGCCCCGCGTAGCTGTACCCACAGTTCGCACCGGTGTTGAGCCACGAGGTGTTGGTGGCCGAGATCGCCGTTCCCGAGGGGACACAGCCGTTGTACCCGTAGGCGTTGCTGCAGCTGTAGGAGTAGTTGTAGCTCGAACACGAGGAGTAGCAGCTCGAGTAGTTCGATATGTACGAGTAGTTGTTCCAGAACACTTCGGTGTTCTTGTAGTTCCCGTAGAGGTACGAGTTGTTGGTCTTGTCGTAAATCGACATCACCATCGAGGTGCCCGCTGCAATGTCCGCGTAGCAACTGCTGTACGTGTAGGTCCCCGAATGCAGCACAGCCAAGGGGCACGACGGCGTGCCCGTCCATGCGTCCGTCAACGTCGCGGCGAGCGACGTCGCAACCGAGAAGTTGTGGGCCCCGTTCACCTTGAAGTGCAACGGGAGACCAACGATGACGTTGCCGTAGGCGGAGCCGCTAGAGTAGCCGTTCCCGAAGAAGGTCGTGCAGCTCTTGCCGCCAGCCGCCACCCAGCCTGTGACATTCCCGGTCTTCGGAACCCAGTGCAGCGCCTTCGCCAGCGCGGCGCTCTTGCAGGAGCCGCCGGTGCTCGTCGAGGGCGCGATCACATACACCGTCCCCTTGAACGGTGGGGTCTTGGTGACCGACGCTCCGGCGAGGGGGCTCAGGACCATCAAGAGCGCCGCCGCAGCGGCGACCCCGATGGTTCCATAGCCGGCCAGCCGGCCTCGGCGACGATATCCGTTCGACGTCTTCGCGATTCCTTCTCCCATGGTTTTCGGTTCCCTCCGTCGCAGTGCCCGGTCCCGGACGGACCCGCAGCCCCGACGGGTCGCTGCGAGACGGGTGACGGTATTTAGACCTCGATGAATCAAGCCGGGCACGTCGGGCCCTGTTCGCTCGGAGGGGAGGGTCGCCGCTCCCTCGAGGGAGAGAGGGGAAAGGGTTCGCCGCTGGACGGGTCGGCCTACGCGACCGCGACCGAGGCCACCTTGAACCCGGTGTTCGTACCGATCGCCGCGTCGATCCCGGCCGCGGCGGTCTTGCCCGCAAGCCCCTGCATGTACGCGCCTGCGTAAATCTCGAACGACAGCTCCACGTAGTAGTGGTGCTTGGCGTTCAGCGTCCAGTTGCTCCAGTAGTAGCACGTCCCGGCGTACCGGTAGAGGCAGTTCGCCCCGGTGTCGATCCAGGTCGTGTTCGTCCCGGTCGCTCGGGTACCCCACGCCGAGCAGGGGACGTAGTAGTACGGCGACCCGCAGGAGTACGTGTAGTTCGCTGTGCCGCACGTGCCGTTGCCGCTGCAGTAGGAGTAGTCGAGAGCGTACGCGTAGTTCTCAGGGGCGGAGACGTAGCTGTTCCCGCCGTAAAGGCTCGACTTGTTCGTCGCGTCGTAGAGCGCCTGCTGCCAGTACGCGCCGGCCAGGATCGAGTACGAGCAGAAGCTCGACGTCGGCTGACCATGGAGGTTCGCGGCGAGCGGGCACGCGGCGAGGCTCGGGAAGCTCCCCGTGAGCGTATAGGCGTACGAGGTCGTCACGCTGACGTTGTGGCCCCCGTTCCCGACCGCGATCGGGATCCAGACGGTGATGTAATCGTAGATGTTCGCGCTCGAGTACGAAGCGCCGAGCGGCGGCGCCACGCACGACTTCGCCGAGGACGAGGCCACGCCGCGGACGTGGCCGGTCGTCGGGTTCCACTGGGTACCGTGGCTGGACGCCGTGGTGAGGCAGTAGCCGTACGACGACTTCGACTTGAACGTCGACGAGAGCGTGTGCGCGTACGGCGCCGTGGTCGTGGTCGACGCGCCGGCGAGCGGCGCCGTCAGCATGAGCAGCGTGACCGCGAGCGTCGCCGCGGTCGCGCTGGCCCCCAGGAACCGGGTGACCCGTCGCGCGGTGTTCGGCGAGGTCGCTCCCCATTCTCGCATGATGTTCGGTTTCCTCCGCCGCGACGGAATCCCCGAGGGACCGTACCGCCGCGAACGGCGGCGCGACCTTGAGGTACCATTTAGACTTCGGCGGTCAGCACGTACCGCCGAACGGAGCATCGCTTCCGCCGCCCGTTACTGAGCTCCGAAAGAGATGCCTCGAGCTGCCGGATAGCGACCCCGTGGCAGGGGGAGCCCCATTTTCGAAACTCTTGATAGCGGCGCGCGGTCTATCGTGCGGGGCCACCAAGCCCCGACCTGCGATCGGATCCAACCCGGAAAAAGCGACCTTCCCGCAGCCGCAATCGAGGAGCGCCGGAGGGAAGTGGTTGGTCCCGGCCGGTCGCCGGCCTAAGTGACCGTGATGGAGTTCACCGTCCAGCCGGTGCTCCCACCGGTCGCCCCGTTGACCTCCGTGGAGGCCGAGCGGCCGGGCGCGTAGCCACTGATCGACGTGTCGGAGGAGATCTCGAACGTCATGTCCACGAAGTACCGGTGCTTGCTGTTGAGGGTCTGGTTGCACCAGTAGTAGCACTGCCCGGCGTACCGGTAGAGGCAGTTCGCGCCGGTGTTGATCCAGGTCGCGGTCATACCGGTCGCTTTCGAGCCCCACGGGACGCAGGTGGAGTAGTTCGAGTTGCAGCCGGTGCTGTAGTTCACCCACGAGCACGTGCCCGACGTGGTGCAGTACGAGTAGTCGGCGACGTACGAGTTGTTCTGCGGTCCGGAGACAAAGCTGTGGTCGCTGTAGAGGAACGTCCCGTTCGTCGCGTCATACAGGTACTCCTGGAGGTAGGTGAACGCCGAGATCCCGTACGAGCAGTCGTGGTAGCTCTGCTGCCCCGGTACCTTCGGTGCCGGCGCGCAGGTCGGTGATCCGGAGAACTTCCCCATCAGCGTGAGGGCGTACGAGGTCGACACGCTCACGTTGTGGTTCCCGTTCGTGACGGCGATAGGGAACAGCACGGTGAACAGTTCCACCGTGTCCACGAGCGCGTAGCCGTAGCCGGCGGGCACGCCCTGGCACGACTTCCCGTACCCCGACACGATCCCGCGCACGTTGCCGGTGGAGGCGTTCCAGTGGTCGTCGTACATCAGCCCCTGGGCGAGGCAGGAGGCGGTCACGTAATGGAGCTTCGTCGGGGAGGTGTGCGTGTGGGCGAATGGGGCGCTGCAGGTCGTCGACGCGCCGGCGAGCGGCGAGAGCACCATCAGTAGGGCCACCGCCGTCGCCGCTCCCGCCCCCCCCATATCGGGCGACACGGGCGTACCCCCGCGGGGCGTTCGTCTCCGTCTCTTTCCCGTCTCCCATCCTTCTCGATCTCCTGGGTCCCAGATCGACCGCTCATCCCTCGGCGGCCGGCGGGCCTGCCCCGCCGTCCCCCGATCCGCGTCATAGACTTCGAGGACCGGCGCGCCGAGGGAAGGCCTCCCGTCGGTCCGAGCGTAGGCCCGGGGCTACGGTCGCGCGGGCCCCCGCTCCACGAGGCGCGGCAGTTCGGCGAGCGAAGTGATTTCGGGAGGGTCGATGCCGAAGCCAGTTCCCCGCCGGTTGAGCCACACCCCGGTCAGGCCCGCATGGTGGGCGGCCCGCGCGTCCATCTCCTTGAGGTCCCCCACGTAGAGGGAGTGCGCCGGAGGGACGCCGATGCGCCCGACCGCCCGTCGAAAGATCTCGGGATCCGGTTTCCAGACGCCCTCGGTGGTGGAGGAGACCACCAGTCCGAACCGCTCCCCGATCCCGGCCGTTGCGAGCAACGAACGCAGCTCGTCGGCGGTCCGCTGGGTGTTCGAAATCACGCCGAGCGGAAGACCCCGGTGGCCGAGCTCCTCGAGGCACTTCCGGACGTCCGAGAACAGCTGGCCGGGGATCCCCCGGGTTCCGACGCGCTCGAGGAAGTCCGCGGCCTCGGGCGCAGCGACCGGACGCCCGGCGGCCCCCTCCAGGATCCGCCGCCAGAACTCCTCGAACGGCACCGGGGGCGGCTCGGCCCGGTCGGTCGCGGTCATCGCCTCCTCGTACCAGTGACCGATCGCCTCGGGGTCGATGTCCACCCCCGCGGCTCGTGCGTCCTCGCTCCACCCCGCGAAATCGCGGAAGTCCATGAGGGTCCCGCCGAGGTCGAAGAAGACGGCCCGGACGGCGGTGCCGTCGGACCCTCGGCCGCGCGCGCCCACGGTCAGGCGACGCTCACGCTCGTGACGTCGCTGTGCCGCATCAGGATCGCCCGCGCGATCTTGAGGTTCTTGCCGGCCTTCCCGATCGCCCGCGCCTTCCAGGCGGGGTCGACCGTCACGGTCACGTGACGGCCCTTCCCCTTCGGCGCGAACTCGACCGACTTTGGTGTGAACGGGAAGAAGACGTTCCGCGCGAGCACCTCGGTGTCGTCGGAGTACTCGACGACCTGGATCTCCTTCTTGAGCCGCTCCTTGAGCCGCTCGATGACGGTCCCGCCCGGTCCGACCGCCTTTGGGATGTCTCCCGGGTAGACGAGGAAGACGATCTTGTCCTCGGCGACCAGGCAGTCCTTGACGCGCGCCCCCGTCCACTCCTCGAAGAGCCGGAGGTAGGCGAGCGTCTCGGTGTCGAAGGCGATCTCCGTCACGGGGAGCCGCCTGGGAACGGGTTCGCGGCCGGCACGGGAACAACTAGCCGGTCTCGACCGAGAGGATGGCGGACGACCCGGGCTCGAGGACCGCGAGCGCGCTGATCGGGAACGGCTTTCCGCACGCCGCGCCGAGCTCGACGCTCGTCCCGGGGTAGTGGAAGATCGGGATCCGGTCGAACTTCGCGCTCTTCACCAGCCGCTCCTCGGGGCAGCTCTGCGAGACGACGAGCAACTTCGTCGCTTTCGCCTCGGCGCTCTCGACCGTCTCGCGGACGCCGATCCGGACGCGGCCGGTCTGGAGCGCCACCTTGAGGGCGTGCGCGAGGTCCATCGGGCCTACGCCTCCTCGGCGACGCGGTCGGCGGCGGGCGGCTCCAGGACCGCGGGCGGCGCCGGGCTCTTCGGAACAGCGGCCGCCACGGCCGCGACGGACGGTCGGTAGACCAGGTTCACCGCGCCGGTCCCGAGCGTGATCGGCTGGCCGACGATGATGTTCTCGGCGACCCCCTTGAGCTCGTCGACCTCGCCGATGATCGCGGCGCGGAGGAGGTGGGCGGCGGTGATCTCGAAGGCGGCGCGCGCGAGCACGCTCGTCTTCTTGCCCGAGATCCCGTGCCGACCGATGGCGCGGATGTCCCCCTCGTTCGTCATCACGTCGGCGACGAGCATCATGTGGCGGATGTCGACCGCGAGCCCCTGCTCGGCGAGCGTCCGGTTCGCCTCCAGGATGAGCGCCGCGCGCGCCGCTTCGACGCCGAAGACACGGTAGATCTCGAAGACGGAGTTCGTGGTCGTCCGGGCGGCGTCGACCCCGGGGATCTCGAGGACCCCCTCCAGGTTCGACCCCTCGGTGTAGATCACGTACTCATCCTTCTCCTTCTTGATCAGCGCCCGCTTGATCCCGCTGATCCCCTTGATCCGGATCGCGCGGACCTCGTCGCTCGCTTCCAAGAGCCGCTTGAACGGCATCTCCTCGACGGGCTCATCCTTCTTCGCCTTCGCCGGGGCGGGCGGGTTCTCCGCGAGGTGGATCTCGAACGAACGGGTCTCGCCCGAGCCGCTCCCGTTCGAGAGCTTGAACTGCTTGAGGTCGACGCCCTCGGTCAGGACCGCCTCCAGGTCGGCGCGCTTGACACCGCGGGACGTCATCGCCGCCGCCTGCGGCGTCACCGTGACCTGGAGCTCCTCGACGACCGTCCCGATCGAGGCGACGTCGGGGACGTTCGTGACCTCGATCTGGAGCGCGATCTTCTCGACCTCCGCGCGGTCGGCGCGGAGCTTCTTCTCGATGAAGACGGTCATCATCGGCGTCGACGGGACGCGGCGGGCGTCGACGAGCTCGATGAGCCGGGGCAGCCCGAGCGTGACGTTCATCTCGGCGACCCCCGCGTAGTGGAACGTTCGGAGCGTCATCTGCGTCCCGGGCTCGCCGATCGACTGCGCCGCGATGATCCCGACCGACTCGTGCGGGTCGACGAGCGCGGTCGCGTACCGCTCCACGACGGCCCGGACCACCTTCGGGAGCTCCTGGTTGGTGACCTTGAGGCTGTGCAGCCGCTCGCGGAGCTCGTCGACGAGCGAATCGGGGAGCGTGACCCCCTCGGCGCGGGCGAGCTCCTGGATCCGCTCACGCACCGGTCGCGGCGCGGCGGCCTTCTTCTCCTCGGCCACGCTATTCGCCCCCGAACTCGGGACCCTCTTCCGGGGCGCCGAGCTCCTCGGCCTCTTCCTCCTCGCCTTCCTCCTCGAGCTGCGCCTCCGCGAGCAGGTCGAGTTCCTCTTCGCTGACCGGGGGAGCGCCGACGGTGCCGTCGGCGTTCCGCTCGAGGGAGGGCCGCACGCGGCGTCCGAGGACGCTCGTGAGGATCTCGTCGAGCGCGACCGCCTGGCCCTGGAACGACCGGGTCGGGTCGACCCCGTCCTCACCGTATCGGTACTCGATGACGGTCCCGGCCGTGTTGCGAACCGTCCCGTCCTCGGCGACCTTGAGGTCCTCGAGGGCGTTGATCAGCCGCCGCTGCATGTACCCCGAGCGGCTCGTTCGGACCGCGGTATCGACGAGTCCTTCGCGCCCGCCCATCGAGTGGAAGAAGTACTCCGTCGGCGAGAGCCCGCGCTTGTAACTCGAGCTCACGAACCCCCGCGCGTCCGCGCCGAGGTCGCCGCGCGCGTAGTGCGGGAGCGTGCGTCCGTAGTATCCGCGCAGCAGCCGCTCGCCCCGGACGCTCTGCTGTCCCACCGCGCCGGCCATCTGGGTGAGGTTGAGCATCGAGCCCCGGGCGCCGGACTTCGCCAAGATGACGGCGGGGTTCTCGAGCCCGAGGTGGCGTCCGGCGATGTCGCCCGCGGCGTCGCGCGCGCGGCCGAGCTCACGGCGGACGTTCACCTCGAGCGTCTCCTCGAGCGAACGACCCGGCATCTGGTCGAGCTCGCCCTTGCGGTACTGCTCGACGAGCTCGTTCACGCGGAGCCGCGCCTTCGTGAGCGCGTCGTCGATCTCCTTCCGCGCGTTGTCGGGGACGTCCTCGTCGTCGATCCCCGTCGAGAGGCCCTTGAGGCCGATCGCCGTGATCGCGAGCCGGCTCATCTCGTCCAGGAATTGGCGCGCGCGCTCCATCCCGTGGTTCCGCGCGATCGCGTCGAGGACGGCGCCCTTCTCGTAGGCGATCGCCTTCTTGTCGATCGCACCGGCGCGCAGGATGCCGTTCTCGATCACGACCGTCGCGTCGTGCTCGCACTTGAGGGGCGCGCAGTCGCACCGGTTCCAGATGTTCGAGTGGAACTCGAGCGTGAGCTCCTTCGGTAGCGTGAGCGAGAACAGCTGCTTCCCCGACCAGAACTCGTGTCCGTCCTTCACTCCGGCGGGGGGCGGCATCGGGTAGCCGAGCTTCGAGAGGAGGTAGGTGACCTCCGCCCGGTTGAACGGTGGGTTCTGGTAGGTGAGGAGGAACGCCGCGGTGATGTGGTCGTGGAGCATCCCGATGATCGGGCCGCCGTACCGCGGCGAGAGGATGTGCTCCTGGACCTTCATGAGCACCTTCGCCTCGGCGCGCGCCTCCTGGCTCTGGAGGACGTGGAGGTTCATCTCGTCGCCATCGAAGTCGGCGTTGTACGGCGGACAGTCGCAGAGGTTGAACCGGAACGTCTTGTGCGGGAGGATCCGGACGAAGTGTGCCATCATGCTCATCCGGTGGAGCGACGGCTGTCGGTTGAACAGGACGATGTCGCCGTCGACGAGCTGACGCTCGACGATGCAGCCCGGCTGGACGAGCTCGGCGCACGCCTCGGCGTTCTTCTCCATCACCTTGATCCGCTGGCCGTCCTCGCGGACGAGGTAGTTCACGCCGCACTGGTAGACGCCGGCGACCCCGGGCACGGGGGTCGGGCCGCGCTTCACGAGCTCTTTCGCGATATCGTGGTTGTGCGCCGTCACCTCGAGCGGTACGGTCAGCGCGCGGGCGACCTCGGTCGGGATGCCGACCTCGTTGATCGAGAGGAGCGGATCGGGGGAGATGACCGTCCGCGCGGAGAAGTTGACCCGCTTCCCCGAGAGGTTCGAGCGGAACCGGCCGTCCTTTCCCTTGAGCCGCTGGACGAGCGTCTTCAACGGACGCCCCGAGCGGTGGCGCGCGGGCGGGATGCCGCTCGTCTGGTTATCGAAGTACGTCGTGACGTGGTACTGGAGGAGCTCCCAGAGGTCCTCGACGACGAGCTGGGGCGCGCCCATGTCGCGGTTCTCGCGGAGCCGCTGGTTGATCCGGAGCACGTCGACGAGCTTGTGGGTGAGGTCGTCCTCGCTCCGCTCCCCGCTGTCGAGGGTGATCGACGGTCGCACCTGGACGGGCGGGACGGGGAGGACGGTCAGGACCATCCACTCGGGGCGGCCGAACCGGGGGTTCAAGCCGAGCGCGCGGACGTCGTCGTCGGGGACCCGCTCGAGCCGGGCGCGGACCTCCTTCGGGGTGATCTTGTGGCCGTTCTCACGGAACGTCGTCGGCTTGTCAAGGACGATCCGCTGCTGGACCTCGTGGCAGTGGGGGCAGACGCGCTCCTCCTTGGGCTCGCGGACCTTCACGGGTGCCGCGTCGTCGGAGTCCGCGGCCGCCTCTCCGCGCACGCTCGGGGCGTCGGGCAGGAGCCGGCCGCAGGCGCGGCACGTGCCCTGAAGGAGCCGCTTGATCTCCTTCGCGTAGCCCACGTGGATCACGGGCATCGCGAGCTCGATGATCCCGAAGTGGCCGGGGCACTCGTTCACGCGGCCGCCGCACGTCCGGCACCGAAGGTTCGGCTCGATGACCCCCAGGTGGAGGTCCATGAGCCCCATCTCGATCGGGTAGCCGTCGTCGTCGTACGTGTCGGCGGTGATGATCTTCACGCCGCTCATCCGCCGGATCTCGTCCGGCGAGAGGAACGCGAACTGGAGGCTCTTGATCCGCTTCGAAAGTCCCTGCGCCATCGTCCGCCTCCCTACCGCATCTCCTCGAGCTGGAGCCGCATGATGACGCCGAGCGAGATCAGCTCCTCAAGGAGGAGCTTGAAGGAGTAGCTCATCTCGACCGGGTAGATCGAGGAGGTGTTCCCGCAGCTCGGGCACCGAAGCGACCCCGCGCGGCTGTCGGGGATCGCGATATGGCCGCACTCCGGGTTGCCGCAGACGTACTGGATCGTCCCGTCCGACTCGTCGAGGAGCCGGTCCTTGATCACCATCGCGACGCCGTGGCCGATCAGGCAGTCGCGCTCCATCTCTCCGAACCGGAGACCGCCCTGCCGCGAGCGCCCTTCGGTCGGCTGCCGCGTGAGGATCTGCACCGGCCCGCGGGAACGCATGTGCATCTTCCCGGCGACCATGTGGTGGAGCTTCTGGTAGTAGATCACGCCGGTGAAGATCTCCGCGTCGAACTTCCGTCCCGTGACGCCGTCGTACATCGTCTCGCGGCCGGACGGGTGGAAGCCGACCGCCTTCAGCGACTCGCGGAGCGCCTCCTCCCGCTCGCCCGAGAACGGCGTGCCGTCGATCGTGCGACCCTCGAGCGCGCCGACCTTGCCGCCGAGCATCTCGAGGACGTGGGCGACCGTCATCCGCGACGGGATCGCGTGCGGGTTGATCAGGAGGTCCGGCGTCACGCCCTCGCGCGTGAACGGCATGTCCTCCTGCGGGACGATGAGCCCGATCACGCCCTTCTGGCCGTGGCGGGAGGCGAACTTGTCGCCGAGCTCGGGGATCCGCTGGTTGCGGACCTTGACCTTGACGAGCTTCGAGATGTTCTCCCCCTCGGTCAGGATCACGTTGTCGACCCAGCCGGATTCGCCGAACCGGACCGTGACGCTCGTCTCCCGCCGCTTCTGCGGCGTGAGGAGGTCCGTCTTCTCCTCGAGGAACCGCGGCGGCGACGTCTTCCCGATGAGCACGTCCCCTTCCACCACCTCGAGCTCGGGATGGATGAGCCCGTCCTCGCCGAGGTTCCGATACGCGGTGTCGATCCGCGCGCCGGCGACGTCGGGGCTCGGGATCTGGAACCGGTCCTCCTGGCCGCCCGGGTACTTCCGCTCCTCCCCGCGGTACGTCCGGAAGAACGACGAGCGTCCCAGGCCGCGCTCGATCGCGGCCTTGTTGAAGACGAGAGCGTCCTGCATGTTGTACCCCTCGTAGGAGAGGACGGCGACCACGAAGTTCTGGCCCGCCGGCCGCTCGGTGAAGTGGACGTACCGCATCGTCTGGGTGCGGAGCAGCGGCGCCTGCGGGTAGTGGAGCAGGTGGCCGCGCGTGTCGGGGCGCCGGCGGTAGTTCACCGACTCGACGCCGAGCGCCTGCTTCGCCATCGCCGCGCCCATCGTGTTGCGCGGCGTCGAGTTGTGCTCGGGGTACGGGATCAGGCCCGTGCAGACCCCGAGCATCATGTTCGTGTCGATCTCGAGGTGCGTCTGCGCGGAGGTCAAGATGAGCGGCGTCCCGAACTCGTTGCCGCACCGGCCGCACGCGACCTGGGCGTCGTCGCCGCGCTCGCCCATGCTGACCCACCGTACGTCGCCGCGCGAGAGCGCGCGGTGGCACTTCGGGCAGACCTCGGGGGTCGGGAACGGCTCGACGGCGATGAGGGCGTCCTCCTCCTCCTCGGCGTCGACCCACTCGACCTTCCCCTGGCGGATCAGGTCGACGTAGGCGAGCGTCCCCTGCGCGAGCTCGTCGAGGTCGCCGCGCGTGACGCGCGGGACGGCGGACTTCGTGACGATGAGCGGACGGCGGAGGCGACCGGGGTCGCAGTGGACAATGACCTCGTTCATCTCCTCGTCGTAACGGACGTTGATCTCGTACGTCTTGTCGCCGAGCGTCGGCGAAAGCGTCCCCGACCGTCGGCGCTCGCGGATCTCCTTCACGAGGTCGACCGGCGTCGAGTGGAGGCCGATCAGGTTCCCGTTCACGTAGACGCGCGCGGCGCGGCGGCCGCGGCTCGCGGCCGACTCCTGGAACACCTCGGGACCAATGTCGCGGGTGTTGAGGTCGCGCAGGAGCAGGGCGACTTCCTCCTCGTCGCACCCCTCCGAAACGTCGACGCAGAGGGCGTAGTTCTTCACGAGGCCACAGTTCTGGCCTTCGGGGGTCTCGTTCGGGCAGAGCCGGCCCCACTGGGTCGGATGTAGGTCGCGCGCCTCGAAGTGCGGCTGGCTCCGCGTGAGCGGGCTCGTGACTCGGCGCAGGTGCGAGATCGTCGACATGTGGCTCGTCCGGTCGAGCACCTGGGAGACGCCGGCCCGGCCGCCGACCCAATTGCCGGTCGCGAGGGCGTGGACGAGCCGCTGCGTGAGGAGGTCCGGCCGGATCGCGCTCGCGATCCGAAGGTCCTTCTTCCGCGCGAACGACCGCTCGAGCTGGTACTTGAGGTCCTTCAGCAGCAGCGTGAACGCGACCCGGAACAGGTCCTCCATGAGGTCGCCGGCGAGCTTGAGCCGCTTGTTCGCGTAGTGGTCCTTGTCGTCCTCGCCCCGGACCTTGAGGTTGAGCTCGAGGACGGTACGCGCCATCCGGGCGAGGTAGAGGGCCTTCTTGAGACGGTCCTGCTTCGTGTCGCCGAGGTGGGGGAGGAGCGAGCGGTCGAGGATCCCGTCGACCTTCCGCTGGCGGTACTCCTTCGCCTGGCCGGTCGCGAACTTCTTCTCGAGGAAGAGGAGCGCGTCCTCCGTCGTGAGGATCCCCTCGGGCGGGTACGTCTTCTTCGAGATGCACTCCTCGAGGTTGACGTTCAATAGGTGCTTCATCGTCTGGACGAACGGCTCGTCCAGCGGGAGGAGCTCGCCCAGGACCGCCTGGAAGATCTCCTCGTCGTTCTTCATCCCGAGCGCCTTCATCAGGATCACGAGCGGGATCTGCCCGCTCGCCGTCGGGACGCTCACCTGGAGGATCCCGTCCTTCTTCTTCTCGACGACGGTGAGCGACCGGTAGCCGCCGCGCTGGCTGAACACCTTCGCGCTCTCGATCGGCGTGCCGTACCGCTCGTTGAACTCGGCGAAGATCCGGTTCGGCGCGAGGTCCTCGAGGCTGATGATCACGCGCTCGGTGCCGCCGATGATGACGTAGCCGCCGGGGTCGAGGGGGTCCTCGCCGTACTCGACCAGCTTCGCGCGGTACTCCTCGTCGGAGAGGGGGAATCCGGAGTCGCGCTCGATGTTCGCCCGATGGAGGTTGCACGGGCGGCTCTTGACCATGATCGGCAGGTCCCCGATGTGGACCTGCTCGGGGGCGCGCTCGACGCCGTTCTCGACGACCGTGACGTTGAGGAAGATCGGCGCCTGGTAGGTGAGGTTGCGGAGGCGCGCCTCCATCGGGGTGAGCGTCGGCTTCGAGCCGACCGGCTCCTTCACGAACGGCTGGCCGACCAGGATCGTCGGTTCGGACGACGGGCTCACCTGGCCGGTGCGGGGGTCGCGCCGCCGGCCCACGCGCACGTAGATCGAGCTCTTCGTCTTCTGCACGTCCAGGCGGATCACGCCGCGCTCGGTCGAGTCCTCGCTCACCCGGGCTTCGTCGACGATCCGCTGCATGCGGGAGTTCGGGTTGTCGTTCGTCGGCAGGAAGTCGTTGAAGCTGGCCAAGTGGTGGTTCACGATCGACCGCTCGCGGAAAAAGGCGTCAACGATCTCGCGCATGGAGCGTCAGTCCCCCAGGGACCGGATCAGGACGCGATAGCCGACCGACGACCCGGCGGTCGCGGACGGCCGTCGGATGCGGACGAGGCGGCCCGGAAGGACCTCGCCCGCCTCCTTGAGCTTCGCGTAGTTCGGGTCGGTCTGGAGCCCGGGGTCGTTCGTGAGGATCTTCGGCAGCCGCTCGATCCCCGAGCCGATCTCGCCGAGGACACGGCGGGTCTCGTCCTCGCCGAGGATCTCGTGCGGCGGCACCAGCTGGGGGGCGACGAACGGCCGCGGGGCCGGCTTCGGGACGGCGCTCGCGCCCTTCGCGGGGCGGCTCTTCGTGGGACGCTTTGCGGTGGGCATCGGTTCAGCTCGGCGGAACGGAACGGGCCCGGGGGGAAATCCGGCAAGGTGGACCGGCGCGCGGGCCGCCTCGCGTTCGAACCCCCGACCAACTGGTTAAAAGCCAGTTGCTCTTTGTAGGGCCGCCGCGGTGAGGCGCCGACCAACCTACCTGAGCTACGGGCCCTGACCCGCTCCGACCCGTCTCGACCCGGCCGCCGTATTTCACGTTATTCTTGGGTCGGCTCACTGAAGGCTCTCCAGGGTGGAGATGATCGACCAGATCGCGGTCCGCCCGTGCGTCGGGAGGTTCGGGTCGTTCGCGAGGTCGTCGAGCACGTAGACCGCGCTCGCGATCCGCACGTCCAGGGCGACGCGCGGCTTGCCGAGCTCGTCGCGCGCCGACTGGGCGCCGCGGCGCACGTTCCGCGGGACCGACACGTCCTCGGCGAGCTCGACGAGCGAGTCGACGATCTTCGCGAGCTCGGGCGAGAAGGCGACCCCGCCCGTCGCGGCCGGCGACGGGGCGCCGGGGTCGGCCGACGCCGGACCGCTCGAGCCCGAGATGTCGTTCATGCCGGACGGGACTCCCCCGACTCCTTGTAGGCGGTCACGACGAGGAGCGTCTTCGTCTCCCGGATCCCGCGGACCGCCGGAAGGCGGTGGAGCACGAACTCCTTGAGCTCCTCGTAATGCGGGAACTTCACCTTGAGGAAGATGTCCGTGTCGCCGGTCACCAGGAAGACGTCCTCGACCTCGGTGAACTTCGCGACCTCGCTCGCGACCGCGTCCGCCTCCGATGTCTCCACTTTGAGGGCGATCAGGGCGGCGACGTGCTCGTCGCCCCACACCTTCGTGAACGCGCTCTCGACGGCTCGGCTGACCGGCGCCTTGCCTCCCTGCGGTTTCTCCATGATGCTCCCCTCGCTGATGCGAACGTGACGTTCCACCTCGACGGTGACGATCGGATGCCCCACTCCCGCCCGAGCTACGTGGCGGGAGCCGACTCGAACTCCTCTTGGAGGTCGTTGATCACCTGGTCGATGACCGCGCTGGCGCTGGGGGCCCTGTATTCGCGGACCCCGCCCGCCTCGCTCGACACCCGGGCGACGAGCTCGGCCGGCCCCCGAAGGAACTCGACACTGCAGATGAGCTCCTCCATGAACGGCACGCCCCCCCTCGCGCCGGGGGTGCGGAAAAACGTCTACTATTAATGCGTTTGGGTCGGCGATTCCGGCCCGGTTCGGGGCGAACCGACCCGCTCGACCGACGGGCCCGGGTCGCCCCGTCCGGGCCGAATATTCCGTCCGGCCCGGCGCGACATTCCGCACGACGGAACAGACGCAGCCTAACGTTCGAGGTCCTTTATCCGTGCACTCGAGCCCCACGGCATCCGGAGCCCAACATGGCTGACGCACGAGTGGAGACGGCGACGAAACGAGGCCGGTGGGCGGTGGCCCTCGGGATTGCGCTCGCCTTGTCCATGGCGATCGTGCCCGGGCTTGCGATCGCCGCCTCCGCGACGAACGGCTCGGTAGCCGGGAATCGGGGAGGAGCTTCGCTCACTCCCCTGATCGTGATCCCGACGTGGTCGAACGTGACGCACAAGGCGTCGAAGCCGTTCGTCCCGGCGGCGCGGAACCTCGCGACGTTCGCCTACTACCCGCCGCAGAGGGCGGTCGTGCTAGTGGACGGCTACGCGGGATCCACCGCAACCGCCCTGCTCGCAGACACCTACCTGTACAATGCGTCCGGCCGCTGGGTCAACGCGACCCAGAATGCCGGAGCACCGTCGGCCCGCTTCGCCGCGACGATGGCGTACAACCGCGTGCCGTGCCCCCCCGCGCTGCAGTCGTGTCTCGTCCTCTTCGGAGGCGCGAGCTACGTGAAGTCCGGGGCGAACACCGTCCGGCTCCTCCTGAACGACACGTGGATGTACAACGGGTCGTGGCACAACCTCTCCACCTCCGTTCGCGGGAGCATCACCGGAGCCCCGGGCCCGCGCTTCGGAGCGACGATGGCGTGGGACCCGGCCCTGCGCGGACTCCTGCTCTTCGGCGGGAACAACGGGGGGAACCTCTCGGACACCTGGCTGTTCAAGGAGACGCCCACCGGAGGACGTTGGACCCAGCTCACCCCGCACGGTACACCGGTGAACGCTCGAGGCCCGTACAACAGCCTCGTCTTCGATTCAGCCGACCGCGAGATGGTAATGATCGCCCGGGGCAACGAGACCTGGACGTTCGCGAACGACACGTGGACCCAGCTCGCCGTCGCGCCGGCGCCGCCCGCGGTCACCGGCCGAGTACTCGTCGACCTGCCCGGCGTGGGCGTGGTCCTCTTCGGCGGGTACGCTCAGTGCTATCCCTCGTCGACGAGCTGCACGGCGTCCGCGCACCCGTTCGCGTTCTCCGGAGGAAACTGGACGACGTACACCACGGGCGCCCATCCCACACCGACCCAATATCCCGTCGCGGCGTACGACCCGGTCTTCCACGCGGTCGTCTTCTTCGGAACCGCGACGTTGAACGCGGGGGGTTACTCGGCCCAGGCCGGGACCTGGCTGTTCCGGTAGGGGGCCAACGCGGTCATCGAAGGACGGAGGTCGATCGCCGGGTTCGACAATCTTCGGGCCCGGCGGTCGTGGGCGCGCCGCGGTGGCTTGATATCGAGAACCCCTTCTCCCGTTCGGCCCTTGGCCAGGAGGTTCTCGGTGCAATGACGTTCGTTGCAGGGTTCACGGCACCGGGAATCCCCTGATCCGCCTCGGCGTCGTCCCCCGCATCGACCCTCTTCGCTCCGAGCTCCTGTCCGCCGTGGGCCGGCTCGAAGTGCCGAACCAACCGTACCTGGACAGCAGCGTCGCCTGGCGCATCCGCGCCGGCCGGGTCCCGTTCCACGAGCCCGGCTTCGAGGAGGTAGCGGAGGCGATCGTCGCGAGCGGGATCGCCGAGCGGGTCGAGCGCCGGATCGGCTCGGGGAAGGAGGCGGACGTCTACCTGTGCGTCGACCGGGAACAACCGCTGGCGGTCAAGTTCTACCGCCTGTACCGGACCTCCCATCGCGGAGGCGGCACCGTCAAGCCGGAGAGCACGGGTCAGCTCGCCTCCCGGGAGCTCGAGCTCCTCTACTACGCGTGGCGGGGAGGCGCGCCGGTCCCCGAGCCCGGCGAACGTTTCGAGAACATGTTCGCGATGGAGTACCTCGGGTCGGCCGACGGACCCGCGCCGACGTTGAACCGCGCTCCGCTCCGCCGCCCCGGGCCGTTCCTGGAAGCCACGCTCGCGGGGATCGACGCGCTGCTCCGAGCCGGCATCGTCCACTCGGACCTGAGCCCGTTCAACATTCTGGTTCACCGCGACGCGCCGTGGTTCATCGACCTCGCGGCGGGTGTCCGCGTCGATCGGCTCGGCACCTCCCCGTGGCAGCGCCTCTCGGAGGCGTCCCGATCGCTCGAGCACGGGCTCCGGACGCTGGAACGGCACTTCCGGAAGTACGGCCTCCGCATCGACGTCGATCGCCGCCTCCACGAGTGGGTCGACCGCATCGACCGGTTCGGCGTCCTTCGGTAGCCGCGATTCCGTCTCCGGGGATCTTCCGCTCCCGGACACCGTTATGAGCCGCACCCCCTCGAAGGGCGAGGATTCGGCAGTGGACGCGCCCGGCGCCCGAGTCGAGGTCGAGGTCCGCGTCGAACTGAAGCCGGGCATCCTCGATGCCGAAGCCGAGTCCGTCCAGAAGGCGCTCGGGCACCTCGGCGTCGACCACGTGCACGGCGTGCGGACGGCGCGGGTCTACCACCTGACGTTCGAGGGCGTCTCGAGCTCCGAAGCGCGGGCCCTCGCCGAGCGGGCCGTCGACCGGCTCCTCGCGAATCCCGTCGTCCACCGCGTGACGATCGGTCCTGCACCGCCATGAAGCGGGCGCGGCCCGCTGTTCGAGCCGCCGCACCCGAAGCTTCGGCGACGTCGCCGCGGATTCCGTTCACGCGATCGACGCTCGCCCAGCTCGCGAGGCTTGCTCAGAGCTCCGGCTGGGGTTTTTCGAAGGGGGAGCTCGGCCATCTTCAGCGACATTTCCGCCGCCGGAAGCGCGACCCGACCGAGGTCGAGCTCGCCGGGATCGCGCAGAGCTGGAGCGAGCATTGCAGCTACAAGAGCTCCCGACCGTTCCTCCGGGCGTTCCGCCGGACCCTGAGCGGCGGACGCGTGCTCGGCACGGGCGACGCGGGGGTGATGCAGTTCGCCGACGGATGGGCGTACGCCCTTCGGATCGAGTCGCACAACCATCCCTCGGCGGTCGAGCCGTACGGGGGAGCCGCGACCGGGATCGGCGGGATCCTTCGGGACGTGCTCGCCGTAGGCGCCGAGCCGATCGCGCTCGCGGACCCGCTGTGCTTCGGACCGCTCGACACGAAGGAGGACGCGGTCCCGCCCGGCGTGAAGCACCCGCGGTACCTGATGGCTGGGGTCGTCGCGGGGATCCGCGACTACGGCAACCGCGTGGGGGTCCCGACCGTCTCGGGCGCCGTCCTGTTCGACCCGGCGTACGCGGTGAATCCGCTCGTCAACGTCGGGTGCCTCGGCCTCCTTCCCCGCGACCGGCTCCTCCCGAACCGCGCCCAGAAGGCCGACAGCCGGCTCGTCCTCGTGGGGGGCTTCACCGGGCGCGACGGGATCGGAGGTGTCGCGTTCGCTTCGCGGGAGTTGACCGAGCGGAGCGAGCGTGAGTCACGGGGCGCGGTCCAGCTCGGCGACCCGATCATGAAGGAGCCGTTGATCCGCGCCTGCGTCGAGGCGTACGACCGCCGTCTCGTCGCGAGCGTGAAGGACCTCGGGGGTGGCGGGTTGGCGACCGCCTCGGGCGAGCTCGTCCACGCGGGCGGGTTCGGCTCCCGCATCGACCTCGACCGCGTACCGCTCCGCGAACCCGACCTCCGGCCGTGGGAGATCTGGATCTCCGAGTCCCAGGAGCGGATGCTCCTCGAGGTCGACCCGGCCCTCCTGGAGGAGCTCCTCTCCGTGTTCCGGAAGTACGACGTTCCGGCGACCGAGGTGGGGTGCGTCGAGCCGGGGGGGAACGAGCGGCTCTTCTTCCGCGGCGAGCCGGTCGCGGACCTCGATCTCGGTTTCCGAGTGAGCCCCCCGCTCCCCGTGCGCCGGGTCCGGCGCCCGTCCGGCCCCGCGAAAGGTCGGCCGGCCGCGGTCGACGAGCCGGACCTCGTGCGGCTCGTCGAGCGGCTGCTCCTCGCCCCGTCGAGCGTCTCACGCGAGCCGGTCCTCCGCGTCTACGACCACGAGGTGCAGGGGCGTACGGTGGTGAAGCCGCTCCACGGCCGGCCGGGGGCCGCGTCCCACGGGGACGCGGCCGTGCTCCGCGCCCGCGCCGACCGCCCCGAAGGGATCGCCGTCACCGTGGCCGCGAACCCCTGGGCGTGCGCGCTCGAGCCGCGGCGCGGCGCCGAGCTCATCGTGGAGGAGGCGGCCCGCAACCTCGTCGCGGTCGGGGCACGTCCGGACGCGTTCACGAACTGCCTCAACTTCGGGAACCCCGAGGACCCCGCCATCCTCGGCGCGTTCGCCGAGGTCGTGAGCGGTCTCACGGCGGCCGCGACCGCGATCGGGTTCGCGGTCCCGTCGGGCAACGTGAGCTTCTACAACGCCGGACTCGGCGCCGGCATCCCGCCGACGCCGGTGCTGATGGCGACCGGACTCGTCGACGACGTGGCGACGTGCGTCACGTCCGACCTGAAAGCGGTCGGCGATCCGCTCTACCTCGTGGGCCGCAGCTCGTCCGAGCTCGGAGGCTCGCTCTATTCCCGGGTGTACGGTGTCGCGCCGGGCCCGCTCCCCCCGACGGGGGCCGCCCGGGTCGCACGGGACGGGGGCCGGCTCCTGCGGGCGATCGGCAAGGGAACGGTTCGTGCGGCGCACGATGTGTCGGATGGCGGCCTGGCCGTCGCGCTACCGGAGATGGCGTTCGGGGGCCGACTCGGGTTCGACGTCGAGCTGGGCGCGACCGGCCTCAGGGAACCCGCGGTCGCGCTCGCCGCGGAGGGTGCCTCCCGATGGATCGTCGAGGTCCCGGCGGCCCAGGTGAAGGCGTTCGAGCGTATCGTCGCTCCGGCGCCGTTCGTCCAGATCGGCGCGGTGGCCGCTCGCCGCGGCGCGTTCCGTTGGAAGGGTCGGGTCCGCGCCGACCTGGACCTCGCCGCGCTGTACGAGCACTGGCGGATCGGGGTCGGCATCCCGTAGGCCGGGTCCATGAACCTCACCGCGCTCGTCTCGGGCGGCAAGGATTCGATCTTCGCGGCGCACCTCGCGGAGATCCAGGGCTGGACGGTCGACGAGCTCGTGACGGTGAAGCCGAGCGACCCCGAGTCGATGATGTTCCACACCCCGAACCTCCACCTGGTCGAGCTGCAGGCGGCCGCGTGGGGGAAGAAGTTCCGGGCTGTCGACGCCCCCGGTTCGGGCGAGGTCGCCGACTCCCGCGCCGTCGAGTCGGCGCTCACGTCCGGCTCCGACTGGGTCAGCGCCGGCGCGATCGCCTCGTCGTACCAGTGGGCGCGGCTGCACCGGGCGGCGTTCCGGACGGGCCGCCGGGTCTTCGCCCCCCTCTGGGGGAAATCGGCGGGGAACGTCGTGCGGGAGGAGATCGCCTCCGGTCTGGACATCCGGCTCGTCCACCTCTCGGCCGAGCCGCTCGGGGCCGACCTCGCCGGGGCGCGGCTCGATGCGGCCCGGCTCGCGGACCTCGAGCGGCGCAGCGCGGAGCGGCGACCGA
Organism: Thermoplasmata archaeon; assembly: GCA_035656255.1. Taxonomy (GTDB): domain Archaea; phylum Thermoplasmatota; class Thermoplasmata; order Lutacidiplasmatales; family UBA184; genus Lutacidiplasma. The sequence continues at coordinate 7,828 of DASRSV010000005.1, read as the reverse complement.
TCCACCTCGCCGGGGAGGGCGGCGAGTTCGAGACGCTCGTGGTCGATGCGCCGTTCTTCCGGCAGCGCATCGACCTCGTCCGGACCGAGGTCGTCTCGTCGGGCGCCGCGACCACCTTCGTGGTGAAGGAAGCCCGGCTCGTCCCGAAGGGAAGCTGACCGAACGCCAACTCGCCATCGCTATGCGCCCGCGCCGGTGGAGTGCCTCGTGAGCCGACCCGCGGTCGCGGAGCCCGGGAGCCGGGCCGCCCGGACGCTCGGCGACCGGCGCAGCGTCCCGGACGTGCGGTGGATCGCCCGGCTGACGGGCGCCGCCCCGGCCGACGTGAAGCGCACGCTCCGGGAGGTCGACGACCTCCTCGAGATCGAACGGACGATCCGGCTCGCCCACGCCGAGGGGGGCCGGAGGTTCTACGCGCAGTTCCGGGCGCCGTTCGACATATACGCGCTCGTCCGGCTCCGAAGGCCGGCCGAGGTCGTAGAGACCGGGGTCTCCTCCGGCGTCTCGTCCGCCCACTTCCTGCTCGGGCTGCGGGCGAACGAATCGGGGCGCCTCCACTCCGTCGACCTCCCGACGCGTCAGCGCGGGGCGACGCTCGCCGCGTCCGAGTCTCCGGTCTCCTTGCCACCGGGCCGCCAACCGGGGTGGGCCGTACCGGCGGAGCTCTCCCGGGGGTGGGACCTACGTCTTGGCCCGAGCGAACGGCTCCTGCCCGGGCTCGTGAGCGAGCTCGACGAGGTCTCGATCTTCTTGCACGATAGCCACCACACTCCGAAGCACCTCACCTTCGAGCTCGAGACGGTGCGGCCGTGGCTCCGTCCCGGGGCGATCGTGATGGCCGACAACACCCAGTGGACCGGGAACGCCTTCGACCGGTTCGCGGCCTCGTTGGAGGCGCCCGTCGTCCGCCGCCGGCGGAGCGACCTCGTGGGGCTCCGGGTCCCGGACTCCGCGGAGTGATCGTCGGGACCATCGGCGCTGTGGCGGGCCGCCACGGACCCCACGGACCGGAACGGCTAGGAAGATTGGACGCCGCCGGGCGAGTCGATTCCGGAGCTCACGTCCGGAACGGTTATGGCGCGACCCGGGCTTCATCGGACGTGGCCGCCTCCCGAACGTCGGCGCCGCGTGCACCCCCGACGTCCGGCGCCGGGGCGAAGGGTCGTCTCGCCGACGCGCGTCGAGCATGGGAAGCGGAGACGCTCGGACCCGCCTTGGCCCGGTCCCCGGAGCGCGCCGACTCGTTCTCGACGCTGGGGGGGATTCCGGTCGGTCGGCTCTACACCCCGGGACCGGTCGATTCGTTCGCCGACCGGATCGGTTACCCCGGACAGTTCCCGTACACACGGGGCGTTCATCCAACGATGTACCGCGGCCGCGTCTGGTCGATGCGCATGTTCTCGGGGTTCGGCACGCCGGAGGACACCAACCGGCGGTTCCACTACCTGCTGAAGCACGGCGAGAGCGGCCTCTCCATCGCCTTCGACGACCCCACGCTGTACGGGATCGACGCGGACGACGCCGAGGCGTTCGGCGAGGTGGGGAAGTGCGGGGTGAACGTCTCGTCGCTCGACGACATGCGGCGCCTTCTCCGGGGCATCCCGCTCGACCGCGTCACGACTAGCATGACGATCAACGGCCCGGCGAACATCGTCTGGGCGATGTACCTCCTCGCCGCGGAGGACCACCGGGTCCCGTTCGAACGGCTCGGCGGGACGACCCAGAACGACATCCTGAAGGAGTACATCGCCCAGAAGGAGTTCCTCTACCCGCCCCGGCCCGCCGTCCGCCTCGTCGTCGACACGATCGAGTACGCGACCCAGCGGCTGCCGAAGTGGAACCCCGTCTCCATCTCCGGCTACCACATTCGGGAGGCCGGCTCGACCGCCGCCCAGGAGCTCGCGTTCACCCTCGCCGACGGGTTCACCTACGTCGAGGAGACGCTTCGCCGCGGCCTCCCCGTCGACGAATTCGCCCCCCGCCTTTCGTTCTTCTTCAATTCGCACAACGACCTCTTCGAGGAGCTCGCGAAGTTCCGTGCCGCCCGGCGGATCTGGGCGCGCGTCATGCGCGACCGCTTCCACGCGACGAAGGAGCGGTCGACGTGGCTTCGGTTCCATACCCAGACCGCGGGCTGCTCGTGCACGGCGCAGCAGCCGGAGCTGAACGTCGTCCGGACGACCGTCCAGGCCCTCGCCGGTGTGCTCGGCGGGACGCAGTCGCTCCACACGAACTCGTACGACGAGGCGCTCCAGCTTCCGACCGAGGACGCGGTTCGGATCGCGCTGCGCACCCAGCAGATCCTCGCGCACGAGAGCGGCGTCGTGGAGACGGTCGACCCGTTCGGCGGCAGCTACTACGTCGAGTGGCTCACCGACCGCATGGAGGAGGAAGCGCAGCGGTACTTCGACCGGATCGACGGGATGGGCGGCGTCGTCCCGGCGATCGAGCGCGGCTTCTTCCAGCGGGAGATCCAGGAGGCGTCGTTCCGCTACCAGCGCGAGGTCGAGAGCCACGCCCGCCAGGTGGTCGGGGTCAACGCCTACACGGTCGACGAGCCGATCAGGGTCCCGCGGCTCCGCATCACCGAGCAGGCCCGGCTCGCGCAATCGAAGCGGCTCCGGGCGCTACGGAACCGGCGCTCGGCTGAGGCGCATCGTCGGGCGCTCGACCGACTTCGGGACGCCGCGAAGCAGCCGGACGAGAACACCATGCCGTCGGTGCTCGACGCGCTCCGGGCCCAGGCGACGCTCGGCGAGATCGTCCACGCCTTCCAGGACGTGTTCGGTCCGTACCGCGAGCGCTCGACCTACTGAGTTCGGACGATCGTCCCCGGGCCACGTTTATCTGGGCGACTTCTCGTTCGGGTGGGCCACGGTGGCAGCCAACGCCTACCGCGCGACGCTCGAGCAGCTGTTCCAGCGGCGACGCTTCGGGATCCGGCCCGGGCTCGAGGTCATCTCGGCGCTCCTGCACGAGCTCGACGACCCGCAACGCAGCTTCCGGTCCGTCCACGTCGCCGGGAGCAAAGGGAAGGGATCGACCGCCGCGATGATCGCGGCGATCCTGAACGAGCAGACCGGCCCCGTCGGTCTCTTCACGTCGCCGCACCTCCAGAGCTTTCGCGAGCGCATCCGGGTCGGTGGCCGGACGATCGGCCGCGCGGCCGTCGTGCGGGGGCTCGCGCGCGTCGAGGAGGCGGCTCAGCGGCTCGAGGATCGGGGCACGATCGACCGGCCGCCGACGTTCTTCGAAGCGACGACCGCCCTGGCGTTCGCCCATTTCGCCGAGCGCGGGGTCCGCGCCGCGGTGGTCGAGGTCGGCATCGGGGGCCGGCTCGACTCAACGAACGTGCTCGACGCTCCGGTCGGCGTAATCACGAGCATCGAGCTCGAGCACACGGAGCTCCTCGGGACGACGCTCGCCGCCATCGCGGGCGAGAAGGCCGGGATCCTCCATCGGGGGATGCGCGCGGTCAGCGGGGTGGAAGGTGGCGAGGCCCGAACGGCGATCGACCGTGCCGCCGCGGTCGCCGGCGTGCCGGTCTGGCACCTCGACGAGGAGATCGAAGTGGCGAACCGCGCGGTCACTCCGTCGGGTCAGACCTTGGACGTTCGGACCCCCGCCGGCGCGATGCCCGAGCTCGAGGTCCCCCTTCACGGCCTCGTGCAGGCGGGCAACGCGGGGCTCGCCGTCGCCGGCGCGCAGCTGTTCGCCGAGGCGATAGGGTTCACCCTCTCGCTCGCCTCCGTCCGCCGCGGATTGGGGCGGGTCCGTTGGCGCGGGCGGCTCGAGCTCGTGGAGCGGCGTCCGGAACTGTTCGTGGACGTGGCGCACACTCCCGGGAGCATGCGGGCGCTAGCACACGCCCTGGGGGAGCTGAGGCCGATGGCGCCGCCCGAGGAGTCGGCGATCGTCTTCGGCTGCCTGCGGGAGAAGCGCGTGGCGGAGATGCTGGAAGCGCTGAGCCCGCTCGCGAAGACGCTGATCGCCGTGCCCGTCCGCTCCGAGCGGTCGGCGACCGCCGCCGAGGTGCGGAGAGTGGCGACCGGCCGGTTCTCCCGCGTGTGCGAAACGCCCTCGCTAGTGCAGGCGTTGACCCTCGCTCGCGCCGCGACGGGCCCGGACGGCTACGCGCTCGTCGTCGGGAGCGATTACCTCGTGGGCGAGGCGCTCGACCTCATCGACGGCGCGACGGACGACGAGCCGGACCTCTCGGACCCCGGGACGGCTGGCACGGTTCCCGGGAACGGACGCGGGACGGCCGAGCCGTGAACGGTGCGCGGCCGATCGACTGGCCGGTCGTGCTTGACCGTCTGGCCGCGCTCTACGGGACCGGCGACTGGCGGGTCCCGTACCTTCGCGACCACGCGCAGGACCCGTTCCAGGTCCTGATCGGTACGATCCTTTCCCAACGGACCCGGGACGCGAACACCGACCGCGCATCGGCACTCCTCTTCGCGAAGTACCCGGACGCACCGCGCCTCGCCCGGGCGCCCCTCCGGGAGATCGAGCGAAGGATCCGGATGACGGGGTTCTACCGGACGAAGGCCCGGGGGGTCCGTGACTGTGCACGCGCCCTCCTCGAGCGCTACGGTGGGGCGGTGCCTCGTTCGATGGAGGAGCTGCTCGAGCTGCCCCACGTCGGACCGAAGACGGCGAACTGTGTGCTCGTCTTCGGGTACGGGATCCCGGCCGTTCCCGTCGACACCCACGTCCACCGGATCGCCAACCGTCTCGGGGTGGTGCGAACGGATTCCCCGGAGGCGACCGAAGCGGCGCTCCGCCGGGTGCTACCCCGGGAGTACTGGATCCCGATCAACCCGATGCTCGTCCAGCACGGGCAGAATCTGTGCCGCCCACGGAACCCGCTCTGCGGGGAATGCCCCATCCAGGAGTTCTGCCCCACGGGTTGGGCGCGGGCGAACGGAGGCCGGACTCCTCGCCGCGAGGATCGTCCCGCGCAGCCCAAATCCCGGGTGGCCCGAGCGCCCACGCCCTAGAGTTAAGGCTCGGGCTCCCTCGAGCGGCGTCCGATGGACCCCGGCGAGTACGACCTCGCATTCTTCCGAACGGGAGGGTTCCACCGGCGGGTCTGCGCCAGCTGCGGGACCCCGTTCTGGACGACCGGCCCGCTGGAGCGGTGCGCGGAGGAGCCGTGCACGCCGTACTCGTTCATCGGGCGCTCGCCGGTCCGGCGCCCGTACACGGTCGACGAGATGCGCTCCACGTTCCTCGGCTACTTCGAGAAGCACGGGCACACGCGGTTGCGCCGGTATCCGACGGTCGCACGCTGGCGTAACGACGTGTTCTTCACGCAGGCGAGCATCTACGACTTCCAGCCGTGGGTCACGAGCGGGGCGATCCCGCCGCCCGCGAACCCGCTCACGATCAGCCAACCGTGCCTCCGCTTCAACGACCTCGAGGAGGTCGGACGCTCGGGTCGCCACCACACGATGTTCGAGATGATGGCACACCACGCGTTCAATCGTCCCGACCACGAGGTCTACTTCAAGGACCGTTGCGCCGAGCTGTGCCACGACCTGCTCACGGGGGAGCTCGGCGTGGACTCCGGGCTCGTGACGTACAAGGAGGAGACGTGGGAGGGCGGCGGGAACCTCGGGCCGTCCCTCAGCGTCGGCGTGCTCGGGCTCGAGGTCGCGACGCTGGTGTTCATGGAGTATCTGCGCGACGGCGACCGGCTGAAGCCGATGCCCCTCACCGTCGTCGACACCGGCTACGGCCTCGAGCGGTTCACCTGGCTCGCGCAGGGGACGCGGTCGACCTACGAGGCGGTGTTCGGAGGTGCGCTGGACGAGCTCCGCCGGACGTTCTCCGCCCCCGACGCGGCCGTACTGGTCGACCACGCACGCTCGGTGAACTTCCTCATCGTCGACGGGGTCGTCCCGTCGAACAGCAAGGCGGGGTACTACGCGCGGCTCGTCATCCGCCGGATGCTTCGGCTGCTCGCGAAGGTCCCCGAGGCGCCGAGCCTCGCGGACGTCGTCGACCGGGTTGGCCGGGACCTGGTCCACGCGTTTCCCGAGATCGGGGAGAACCGAGCCGACCTGCACCGCGTGCTCGCGGCCGAGGTCGAACGGTACGACGAGGCGATCACTCGCGCACGGCCGTTGATTCGGCGCCAGGCGGAGCGCCTCGCCGCCGACGGCAAGAAGCCCGGGGTCGCCGAGCTCATCGAGTGGTACGATTCGCTCGGGGTGCCGCCCGACGTGTCGACCGCCGAGCTGACGGACCCTCCCGCCATCCCGGACGACTTCTACCGGCAGGTCGCAGAGCTCCACGCCGCCGAAGCTCCGGCCGGGGACTATCCGGCCGCTGAGACGGCGGGGACCGAGATCCCGCCGGCAACGGCGCCGACGGAGGTACTGTACTACCTGGACCCGTACACCAGGACGTTCGAGGCGCACGTGGTCCACGCGAGGGGGAACGAGGTCGTGCTCGACCGGACGTTCTTCTACCCGACCGGCGGGGGCCAGCTGAGCGACACGGGGCACCTCGAGGACGTGCCGGTCGTCGACGTCAGCCGCCGCGGGCCATGGGTCGTGCACCGCCTCGACCGCCCGACCTCCCTCGAGGTCGGGCAGCGCGTCCACGGTCGGATCGATGAGGCGCGCCGCACGCAGCTGATGCAGCACCACACCGCCACCCACCTCGTGAACGGGGCGCTCCGCCACCTGCTCGGACCCCACGTCTGGCAGGCGGGAGCGTACAAGGGTCCTGAGGGCGCCCGGATCGATGTGACCCACTTCCGCTCGCTCGCCCCATCCGAGGTCTCCGAGGTGGAGCGCCGGGTGAACCGCGTCGTACGCGAGAACCGACCGGTCAAGAGCTACTTCGAGGCGCGCAACGAGGCGGAGAAGCGGTTCGGATTCACGCTCTACCAGGGCGGGGCGGTCCCCGGCCGCGAGCTTAGGATCGTCGAGGTCGAGGGGTTCGACGTCGAGGCGTGCGGCGGGACGCATTGCACCCACACGAGCGAGGTGGGGCTGGTCACCGTGCTCGGCTCCGAGCGGATCCAGGACGGGATCGTCCGGCTCCACTTCGCCGCCGGCGACCGCGCCCTCGAGTTATACGAACGACGCGCGGCCGCGCTCGAAGCCGCGGCGCGGTCGCTCGGCGTCGCCGCCGAGGAGGTCCCGAAGGCGGTGGAACGGCTCCAGGCCGAGGTCTCGGGTGCCCAGCGCGCCCTGCGCTCCGAGAAGAAGGAGGACCTCAAGGCGGTCGCGCAGCGGCTGATCGATGATCCGGCGGCGTCGACGCCGGGCCCGCCGATCGTCGTCTCCGCGCACGTCGACCTCGACCGGAGCGGTGTCCAGGAGCTCGCCCGCATCCTGACGAAGTCGCCGGGCCGGGTCGCGATCCTATCGGCGGAACGGAACGGCCGGGGTCTCCTGTTCGTCGGCTCATCGGAGTCGGCCGTCCCGGCCGATCAGGCGTTCGCCCGCGCCCGTCCGCTGTTCGACGGCCGCGGCGGCGGCGACCGTTCGGCTGCGACCGGAGTCGGGGCGACCGGCGCCGAGCTTCAGAAAGCCCGGGAAGCGGCGACGCAGTGGGCGCGCAGCGGCGCGACGGCGTAAAACGTCGGGGTGAACGACTGACGGCCCCGTCAGCTACGAAAAGTATACACCCCCCCGCGACCCTCTTTTTGAATCGGTAACGGCCGAGCGGTCACGCAAGGTACGCTCGGTCGTCGCGCAAAACATCCATCGATGGCGGACGAGAACGGGGGGCGGGCCGGAATGGGTGTCCCGCCCGAGGTGCTGGAGTTTCTGTCGGGGCGGGGCGGCCGGTCGCTCATCGTGAAGGG
>DASRSV010000004.1:0-218720 GCA_035656255.1 Thermoplasmata archaeon | reverse complement strand
GGCGGGGTGTCCGAGCCTGTCGTCGAACGTGACGGCGGAGCCCGGGAACTGGGAGAAGGCAGCGAACGCAGCGTGGACGTCGCAGGGCCAGCCGAAGGTGTTCTTCTACGGGTCGATCGCCTGCCCGTACTGCTCGGCGTCTAGCTGGGCCGTCGCCATGGCGCTCGAGCGGTTCGCGGATAAGGGAGTGTTCGGCCCGATCGTGTACGGATACTCGAAAACGGGCGACACGCCCTCCCACGTTCCGGAAACGATCCTGGCCGGAACTTCTCTGCCCGGCAGCTACATCTCCTGGGAGGTCGTCGAGAGCACCGACCCGAACAACATTGTGGAACCCGCGCTGCCTGGTTGCACCGAGCAGGCGTTGGTGAACACGTACGACGCAGCGCGGAGCATCCCGTTCGTCGTGGTCGGCGGGATCTACTTCCACGTTGGCAGCCTGGTCGATCCTTCGCCGCTCCAAGGGCTGACCACCGCCGAGGTGGCCGGTCAGATCGCGAACCAGTCTGGAGGCGCTTGGAACGCCATCAGCGTGGCCGCGTGGACGCTCGAGGCATTCATCGAGTCCGCGCTGCTCAAGGCCGGCTTGAGTGTCCCGCCCTCGGCAGCGAACGACCCGAACGTGGCCCGGATCTTCTCTCAGATCCACTGACCTGGAGTGGGAGCCGCTCGGCAGACGTCGCCCGACCCGGAGGCGACCTTCGGCGTCGCCGCGGGGCAATCGGCTCGCAGTCGTGACCCGTTGGCGCTGACTGGGAGAAAACCTATCACCCGAACCCATCGTGGCGGCGGGGCGTGAAGGACCGGAGCGACCTTGGGCGCATCGTGTTCGGAACGACCCGGGTCGTGCTCGTCCGGGACCTCTCGGTCATGAACCCGAACCTCATTCCGGGCGCGTCCGGACTCGTCGTCGGGAAGCTCGCGAGCTACACGCTCAAGGTGGCGTTCCCGAAGGTGACGGTCGGCGTCAACTGGCAGGACTGCGACATCGTGGAAGGGAAGACCGGCATGCCGACCGACGCCGATCAGCCGAGGGTCATCCCTAAGCCCCGCCAGATGGGCGAGGAGTGACCGGCGGCGGCCGGTCCCCTGGTCCGCGCGCGCGTCGCGAAATCGGGCAGATTCGATCGTGACCGAGCCGTCGATCCCGTTCCGGACCGAACTCGGCACCCCCCTTCAATCCGGGGCTGTTCGTATGATGCTGTTGGGAAGCGGAGAGCTCGGCCGAGAGATCGCGATCGAGGCCATGCGACTCGGCGCGGAGGTCATCGCCGTCGACCGGTACGTGGACGCTCCGGCGATGCAGGTCGCCCATCGCCACCACGTCCTGGCGATGACGGACCCCGCGGCCCTCCGAAAGGTCGTCGAGGTCGAGCGCCCCGACGTGATCGTCCCGGAGATCGAGCAGCTCGCTACGGACGAGCTCCTGAGGTTGGAGTCCGAGGGCTGGCACGTAGTTCCGACCGCGCGCGCTACGTGGACGACGATGCATCGGGAACGGATCCGTCGGCTGGCGGCGGAATCGGCCGCCGTCCGCACGACCCGCTACGCTTTCGCGGACGACGCCGCCGGAGCCCAACGGGCCGCCGACGCCGTCGGCCTCCCGTGCGTCGTGAAGGCGACGGTGTCGAGCTCGGGACACGGGATGACCGTGGTGCGCGCGCGCGACCAGGTGGAGGCCGCCTATCGCGAAGCGACCGAGCACGGGCGGGTACCGGACCCGCGCGTGATGATCGAGGAGTTCCTCCCGTTCGACCTCGAGGTGACCGTCCTCGTCGTTCGCCATTACGACCCGTCAGGGAAGGTGTCGACCACGTCCCTGGCGCCGATCGGCCACGCCCGCCCGGGGACGCTCTACCACGAGAGCTGGCACCCCGCCGAGCTCCCGGACGGTACCGTTCTGGAGCTCACCCGCACGGCGACCGCCGTCACCGACCGGCTCGGCGGCCTGGGAGTCTTCGGAGTGGAATGCTTCGTCAAGGGCGGAGAGGTATACTTCAGCGAGGTTTCGCCTAGGCCCCACGACACCGGGCTCGTCACCCTCGGGAGTCAATGGAACTCCGAGTTCGCCCTCCACGCGCGCGCCGTCCTCGGGCTCCCCTACCAGGGACCGGAACCGGTCGTTCCGGCGGCCGCCCACGTGATCCTCGCGTCGGCGGATGGTCGCGCGGCCCGGTTCGGACGACTCGACGCGGCGTGGTCGGACGCGGAAGTCCGCCTCTTCTTCTTCGGAAAGCCGGAGGCGTACCCGGGCCGACGGATGGGCGTCGCGGTCGCGCGGTCTGCGACCGTCGCGGACGCGCGTCGGGCAGCGGAGCGCGCCGCCCATGCCGTCGAGGCCGGCCTCACCCTCGAACGGGGCACGGCGAGCTGAGCGGACACCGCGAAGGGCCGCCGCCTAGTCGTGGTCCGCACCGAGCCGTCGTGCGGATGCGGTCGCCAGGGGATGCTCGCCCAGGAGCTCGTCGACCCGGTACCCGTCGATGGACTGCTCGTACTCGCGGATCAGCGATCGGATCATCTTCGCCGCGCTGACCGGATACTTTCCGATCGCGGTCTCGGAGGCGAGCACGAGCCCGTTGGCCCCGTCGAGGAGCGTGCTCATGACGTCGTTCACCTCGGCCCGCGTCGGCGTCCGCCGGGTGACCATCGACTCCAGCAGGTTCGTCGCGACGTAGATCGGAACCCCGAGGGCGTTCGCCTTCCGGATGATCGTCTTCTGGAGCAAGGGGATCGCTTCGAGCCGCACCTCGCGGGAGAGGTCCCCGCGGTCGATCAGGAGCGCGTCCGCGGCCTCGGCGATCCGGGCCAGGTTCCGGACTCCCGTCCGGCTCTCGATCTTCGCCATGATCGTGGCGTGGGGTCCGACGAGCTCGCGCAGCTGATGGAGCGAGCTCGGCTGCTCGCAGAACGAGAGGGCGTACTGCTGGACCCCGCGGGAGACCCCGACGCGGATCGCCTGGAGGTCCTTCTCCGAGAACGCGGGGAGTTGCGGCGCCGGGTACGCCGTGACGGCCTTCCGGGTGCCGACCTCACCGCCGGTGACGACCGTTCCCTCGGCGGTGCCGTCGGCGACCCGGTCGATCTGCACCACGACGGAGTCGAAGTCGATGCTCATGCGGGCGGAGGGCGCGAGTCGTCCGATCGCGGAGCCCGGCGTGAGCGGAATCGTCGTCGAGGTCCCTTCCACCGTCTCGGGGACGAGACGGACGGTCGACCCCTCGCGCACGGCGGCGCCCGGGGGCATCACCCCCGTCCGCATCTGGGAGCCCTCGGTGTCGATGCAGACCGGAACGTGGCTCGAGCTCTGGATGAGCTCGATATGGCGCTCCAGCTCGGTGAGTTCGGTGTGCGACATGTTCAGTCGGAAACTGTAGACGCCGACGTGCTCGAGCTGAGCGATCACTTCCCGCTGGAGCGAGCTCGGTCCGAGGGTGCAGAGGAGGACCGTGCCGCGCCGCACCGGGGAAGTCACCCGGCCCGACCCTGACCGATCAGCGGCGCGACGCGAACGCGAACGGGAGCCGTGGAGTGCCGTCCCGACACGGTGGCTCGAACGCGCGGTGGGAGGACGCCGATAAAGCATCAACGCGGGCGATGCGCGTCGATCGGCGGCCGGTGGCACGTGGCCACGTGGGGCGCCGCGTCAGTTCGACGTGAACCCGGAGAAGCCCGCAGGGAGTAGAGCCAGCACCGCGGCGAGGACGGCCACCGCCCCTACGATCGACAGCCAAGCTCGGGGACTCCGGAGGTCCCGCGCTCTCCGAGTCGCGATGAACACCAAGGAGGCCCCGGCCGAGATCAGCGCCACTTGCTCGGGGAACGTCAGCGAGTCGGTCGTCAGCGTCGCGGGCGCAAAGAATGGAAAGAGTCCCCCATCGACGCCGATGTGCAGGAGGAACAGACCGGGCGCGCTCAGGGCCGCGAATCGACCGAAGAGGGCGAAGAGCGCGACGCCGAGGATCCCCAGGAAGATCAGGTCGTGGGCAGGCCGGAGTACGACGGTGGGAAGGGTCGCGCCGAAGAGGTGGTCGAGGTCGGCGCCGAGGCCGACCGCAGGGGCGTACCAGAGGTACAGTCGCCGACGCGCGGGAAGGGCGACCGCGAAGGCGGTGGCGACATGCCAGATCCCGTCGAGCAGCGCAAAGCTCTGCGAAGGCGCGGACGGGGCCCGCGCGGAGTAGCCCAAGGCGAGCTCGACGAGAAAGGTGATCCCCGACCATCCGAAGACCAGCAATCCAAACGCCACCCCGACCACGATCGCCTCGCGGGGCGTGACCTCGAGCTTCCTTATCCGGACCGTCCAGGCGGCTCGGATTCGCGAGACCGGCTGCCCCTTCCGGTCCGCCGCTACCGACGGGGCGAAGGCCTCGGCCGCCACGACGCGCGGCCTACCGAATCCGTTCGAGCGAGAACGAGCCGATGACGAGGCCCCGGCCCGTCGCGCGGTACTCGATCCAGTCGCGGCTCTGGACGTCCCCGAGCCCTTGGACGGCGAGGAACGTCTTACCCCGGTCGGTCTTGAACTCGATCGAGCCGTCGACCCGGCTCTGGATCGTCTGCGTCTGGGCCTCCCCGATCGCCCCCTTGTCGACGCTGTACATCGCGATGGCGTTGCGGGGTTTCAGGATGCCCACGAGGTTCTGCAGAAAGACGTAGCCGGCGCGTTCGTCCGCGTGGGCGAGGCAGGAGGAGAGGCCCAGGAAACCGATCCGCAGCGGGGACGCCGTCGTCCCGCCGCGGTTCGCGGCGGCGACGAGGGCGCTCAGGATCCCCGCGTGGTCGGACGGACCCTTCACTGTCGGGCCCTTGGCCCCCGGAGTAGGTTCCGGGTTCGAGGCGTCGATCCATGTGATCTTCCCCTTCTGGGTGAACTCCTTGAGCTGCGGGAGGATCACCCCGACCTTCGCCTCGACTTCGTCGGGCGACTGGGCTGCCGTCACGATCACACACGGGTCGCCTCGACGAAGGCCTTCCGCGATGAACGCGTGGACGACCGTCTCCTTCCCCGTGAACGGGGGACCGACGAGAAGAATGTGTGACCGGGGCGGAAGTCCGCCCAGGATCAGTTCGTCCAGCCGCGGCGTTCCGCTCGGGATCCGGTCCGCCAGCTTGTTCAACGCGGGCCGCAACAGCTCGTCCGGCGCGGAGAACCCGCCGGAAATGGTCGCACTCGGGCCTCCCTCCGCCGGCCCTTGGGCGGCCCGCTGGACCGCGGTCTCGGCGGCTCGAGTGTCCACCGCTTTCTCCCGCTCTCGGAGCTGCCGCTCGAGCTTCTCGAGTGCGGCGCGGTCCATCGCCACCTTGGCCTCGAGGGACTTGGCGGCGGCCTCGCGCTTCTCGGCGGACATCGATTGCAGGCCGATCTCGGAGGTGCGTGAGCGGAGCTCCGCCTCCCGTCGTTCGAGATCCTTCGACCGGTCCTCGACCGACTTGAGCGCGGACGTGAGGCGGTCCCGGGTGGCGGTGCCGACTTCCGACCGCTCCTTGAACTCGAGCTCTTGGCGCTCGAGCGCCGATTGGCGCGCGGTGAGCGCTTCCTCGCGGCGCGCGACCTCGCCGGCGGCCCGCTGGGATTCGAGCACGACCCGCTCCACATCCTTCGACTTGCGACCGAGCGTGACGTTCTGCTCGTCGAGGACCATCTTGAGACGGGCGAGCTGCGATTCGCGCTGCTCAAGCTCCTTGAGCCGCCCCGCGTCCGCGGTGGGCAGCGTCGCGCCGCTCGTGAAAGCGGCCGACCGCAGCTCGCTCTCCCGTTGGAGCAGGTCCCCGGTCTTGCGGTCGATCTCCGCCTGACGGCTCGTGAGCCGGTGCTCGAGCTCCTGGAGCTCTCCCTTCCGCCGCTCGGCCTCCTGGGCGCGCTGACTCGAGCCCGCCTCCCGCTGCACGAGCGCGTTCTCGCGGTCCGTCACCTTCTGCTCGCGGACGTTCAACCGGGGCAGGCGGGTCGCGAGCTCCTGCTCGCGCATGTCGAGCTCGGCCGACCGGTTGTCGAGCGTCACCTGCCGCGCGTTTGTCTCCGCGGTCCGCACTTCATGGTCGCGGTCGCGTTGCCCGAGCTCGTTCTCGCGCTTGTCCACCTCGTCCGCGAGGGCGACGACCCGTTGCCGCTGGTCCTCGAGCGCCTCGCTCGACCGCCGTAGGGTCGCCTCCGACGTCTCAACTTCGGCCTCGCGTTTTCCGAGCGCGGCCTCGCGGAACCGGAGCGCTTCCAACTGGGCCTGAGCGTCTTGAGCGATCAGGACGAGGCGGTTCTGGTTCGAGCTGATGACCTCGCGCTCGTGCGGCTTCGTGCCGCTCGAGATCAGGTGCAGAAACGAACCGGACGTCTGGTACAGCCCGCCCGAGACCAGGAGCGTGAGGGCGATCGCATTGATGCCCTGGACGGCCGACCCCGGGAGGTAGAGCACCAGGGCGAGGATGATTGGAAGCAGGGCGGTCGCGACCGAGACCGTCTTCCACGGCGACCAGTCCGTCCACGTCATGGCGAGCGCCGCGAGCGGAAGGCCGACCCCGGCGAGGGCGAGCGGGTAGAACCAGGGGAGCAGCGGCCACGCCCCCGTCGGCCCGTAGTGGAAGAGGCGGGCGAAGTACAGGAACACCAGGAACCCGGCGAAGAACAGCGAGGCGAGCGTGGCCCAGAAGTGCCGCTCCCACGGCCATAGCTGGTACGCCTCCCATTTGACCCGCAGGCCGAACAGTGCCAGGGCCGCGGCAGCCAGCACCGGGAACGCGAGGAACAGGAGGGAGCCAAACGGGGGCTGCGTCGCCGCCGAAATCGACGGCTGGAAAAAGAGCACGAGGAATCCGTCGACGAGGAGCGCGACGAAGACGATGACCGTGTAGTAGTGGGCCGAGCGGCCGATCTCGAGCTGGAAGAGGGCATCCTCGCGCGCCTGGTCGAGCTCTGCCGCGGTGGGAGCGACGGCCGGGTCCATCACGGCCTTCCGAGCTCGCGAAAGCCCGGCGCGGGCCTTCAGGCTCGTTGGTGCTTGTTTCCTGCGTGCCACTGACGGCCCCCAGGCGTCCAATCTAGGCGAGGGTCCGCTACTTAGTTTCTCGGTTTCAGGGTCGGGTCGCCGGCCCCTCCCCGCGCCGTCGGGCGTCGATGAGGACCGCCGCGGCGCGGATCCAACGGCGCGGATCGTCGCCCAGCCGTTCTTCGATCTCTAGGAACCGGGACCACGCGCGGGAGGAGCGGGCGATCGCCGCAATGCGTTCTTCGTCGCTGGCCAAGGACGGGGCCACGGCCCGCGCTGCCACGACCTCGAAGCCGTTCGATTCGAGAATCTGCCGTGTCGCCTCCGTGCTCAACCGGCGGAATCGGTCCCCGTGGCTCGGGTCAGGGCCGGCGGCATCGAACCCTTCGGATTCGACCCGGCGCTGCACCAGCGAGGGGGGTGACTCGAACAGCCGGCCGACGGCGGACGGTGGAAGCCGGGCGAGGTACCGAGAGCGCTCGCCCGTGGCGGGGGCGACCTCCACGATCAACGATCCGCCGGGCCGGACCACGTCCGCCATCGCGCCAATGGTGCGCTCAGCGTCACCGGCTGCGAAACCCACGATATTGCCGAGGGCGACCACGGCATCGAACGAATCGACTACGAACGGAGGCCTCGTCGCATCGCCCCGAACGTACCGAGCGATGCCGCCTCCTTGCGGTCGAGCGACGAGGCGCTTCCTCGTCCGCTCGAGCATCGTTCGCGAAAGGTCCACCAAGGTGAGGGCGCGTGCCCGGGCGCGAAGTCCGGGCGAGAATCGGCCGGGTCCGGGGCCGACCTCGAGGACGTCTTTCCCGGGCGGGATCCACCCCGCCAGGGCCCGTTCCCGCAGTTCGCGGAACAGTCGACGTAGGGGGGTCCCCTCGTACCGTTTCCATTCCCGGTCGACGCGATACGCGTCCAGGGCGCGGAATCGGGCTCGGGCCGTGGGCGCGGATTGGCCGGCCTCCGCTCGTCCGTGCGGGGCGGCGGACCGGGGGTGGCGACCTCCGGGCGGGGGCGAACTCACGGGAGGAGCGGCCGCGGGGCGCCTTATATATGCCCGGAACCGGTGCGTCCTTCCTGAAATGCCGTACTACGAGTGTCCGAAGTGCGGGGGAGGGTACGTGATCGACGTTCCCCCCAGCGCCCGACCGACGTGCGACCGGGACGGAGCCCGGCTCAAGCGCACCAGCGACGCGTCGTACGAGCGGAATGCTCGTCAAGAGTAACCGCGTCGGGCCGGCGGCGCG
Organism: Thermoplasmata archaeon; assembly: GCA_035656255.1. GTDB lineage: Archaea > Thermoplasmatota > Thermoplasmata > Lutacidiplasmatales > UBA184 > Lutacidiplasma. The sequence goes on along the minus strand of DASRSV010000004.1, from coordinate 210,484 downwards.
CGCTGCGTCGGCCGAAGCATGACCTCGCTAGGCCCGTTGGTGCCGAGGTCGGCCCGCTGGGCCGGACCGCTACTGATCTTCGGGTCGCTTCAGTTCGTCGTCGCGATGATCGTGACGCAGCTTCGCTATCCGGGCTATTCGGACATCTCGAACTACGTCAGCGACCTTGGAAGCTCGAGCTCTCCGTTCGCGTTCCTGTTCAACGACTCGATCCGAATCTTGGGGGTGCTGGGGGTCCTGGCGGCGCTCCTCATTCGCCCCGCGTTCGCACCCCGCACGTCGAACCGGATCGGAATCGCCGCCCTCGTCGTGGCATCGGTAGGCGCGTTCTTGGTCGGCTCCTATCCCGAAGGGTCGCCCCAGTTGAACGGGAGCATCCATTCCGTGGTCTCCTTGGTAACGTTCCTGGGTTCCGGCGTGGCGCTCCTGACCCTCGGGCCCGGGATGATGCGCGATACCCGATGGGACGGGTTTCGGGGGTACACCTTCTTCTCCGGCGTCATCACGATCGTGGCGCTCGTTCTGTTCGTCGCGATCGCGAATCCCCCCCTGATCGGACCCGGCGGGGCGGAACGGATCATCATCGCCCCGATCCTCCTCTGGGCGGTCGTCGTCGGGAGCCACCTGCTCACGCTCCGGGCCTACGCCCCCGCCGCGGTGGCGTCGTCGAGCTAGCTCTCGCTCGGACGCCCCGTCTCCCCCCGCCCGGGACGTATTATGCGTCCCGATTCCCATCCCCGGATCGGATGAACACCTACCGCAGCCGGGCGCCGCTCCGTGTGAGCTTCGCCGGCGGTGGGACGGACGTCTCGCCGTACCCGGAGGAGAAGGGCGGGGCGGTGCTGAACTGCACGATCGACAAGTTCGCCTACGCCACCCTGAAGGTGTTCGTGGACGGGCAGCACCAGACGACGGTCCGCTCCCTCGATTACGACGTCAGCGTCCATTACGAGAAGCCCGAGGACCTCGTCTACAACGGCGAGCTGGACCTCGTGAAGGCGGCGGTCCGCGTTCTCCGCCCTGGGGAGCACGACGGGCGGGCGAAGGACTCCCTCGAGCTGTTCCTCCACTCGGACGCACCCCCCGGGACGGGCCTCGGCAGCTCCTCGACGATGGCCGTGGCGCTCGTGGGCGCGTTCCAGAAGTATCTCCGCGAGCCGTGGACGCAGTACGAGGTCGCGGAGCTCGCCTACCGCATTGAGCGGGACGAGCTCGGCATCAAGGGCGGACGCCAGGACCAGTACGCGGCGGCGTTCGGCGGCTTCAACTTCATCGAGTTCACCGGCCGGCAGACGATCGTGAACCCGCTCAAGATCCCGTCCGACGTGCTGAACGAGCTCGCGTACCGGTTGCTGCTCACCTACACCGGGACGAGCCGGTATTCGAACGACATCATCGAGCGGCAGCAGCGCAGCTACGCGGACCGGAGGTCGGACACGGTCACCGCCCTCGATGCGACGAAGCAGCTCGCCCTCGACATGAAGAACGAGCTCCTCCGCGGCAACATCGACGAGATGGGCCGGCTCCTCGATAAGGGCTGGGAGCTCAAGAAGCAGTTCACCGACGGGATCTCGAACCCCCACATCGACAGCTTCTACACGAAGGCGCGCGAGGCCGGCGCCCTCGGGGGGAAGCTCGTCGGCGCCGGCGGAGGGGGGTACTTGCTCCTCTTCTGCGACTTCGAGCGCCGGGCGAACGTCGCCCGGGCCGTCCACGACGCGGGCGGCGACGTCGTCGACTTCACGCTGACCACGGACGGCGTCCAGTCGTGGCCGGTCCGGGGCCCGGCGAACTGAGCCGTCGCGCCGGGTCGGTGCGCCGAACGAAGATGCCGCGGCGCCGGACTGCACCCTGCGACCATACGTTCATATACGCATTGACCTGAACCGGCGCCGGAACCGCAGTACGAATGGGCGAAACCGGCACCCCGCCGAAACCGAAGGCGCTCGTGAGCCTCGGGCGGGGGACGATGACGCTCGTCGTCACGACCGCGCTCCTGTTCCTGTTCAACTTCATCGGGCGGGTCGCGGTCGCGCGGGCGTTCGGCGACTCGAACTGGGGGCTCTTCTCGCTCGGGCTCGCGCTGACGCAGGTCTTCGTCCTGGTCGGGCTGCTCGGTCTGCACCAGGCGTCGGCCCGGATGCTGTCGTTCGAGCGCGACCCGGCCGTCCGCTGGACGATCGTCCGATGGACGCTCAGCTTGACGATGCTCGCCGCTGTCCTCGGCTCGGTCCTCACCTTCGTCTTCGCCCCTGAGCTCGCGGGCCTGTTCGCGAACGGGGCGAACGCCGGACAGCTTCCGGAGCTGACGGTCGTCTTCCAGATGTTCTCGATCACGATCGGATTCTCGTTGATGTCGCTGTTCCTCGCGGCCCTGTTCCAGGGGTTCGAGGACGCGACCCCGAACGGGTGGTTCAACCAGGCCCTGAACCCGGGACTGTTCGTCGTCTTCGTCTTCCTCTTCATCGTCCTCCACCTGCACTTCTTCGGCTCGCTCCTCGCCTACGTCCTCGCGAACGCGCTCGCCTTGACCGCCCTCGCCCTCTACACGTGGCGACGCCTGCCGCGACATCTCCCCCGCCCGACGACCCCGACCCCCACGCGGCCGCCGAAGCAGCTCTGGGAGCTCTCGTTCTCGCTCTGGGGCGTGAGCGCGCTCGCCTTCGTGACAGCGTACGTCGACACGATCATCCTCGGGATCTACTACCCGAGCAACGTCGTCGGCTGGTACTCGTCGGCGATCGTCCTGGCGCGCCTGCTCCTGGTGGGCAGCGGAGCCCTCACGTACATCTTCCTCCCCGTCACGGCACGGCTCGCCGCCGAGGGCGACCTGGAGTCGGTCCGCTCGACGTACGTCACGTCGACCCGATGGATCCTCGTCGTGACTGTTCCGTTGTTCCTGCTGTTCGCCTTCATGCCGGGGGCCTCGCTCTCCGCGGTGTTCGGTGGTTCCTTCGTGAACGGCGCCGCCGCCCTCGAGATCATCACGTGGGGCTCCCTCGTCTCGGTGGCGATCGGGCCGGTGAACGCGGCGCTCGCGGGCCTGGGGCGCTCCCGGCTCCTCCTTGTCTGCACCGCGGCGTCCGCGGTCTCGAATCTCGTGCTGAGCTTCACGCTCATTCCGAGGTTCGGGATCATCGGCGCCTCGGTCGCGTGGACCGTCGCCCGCGTCGTCTACCCGGCCCTCGGCCTCTACGCGCTCTACACCACAGCCGGCGTATCGCCCGCCCGGCGGAGCCTGCTCGCTCCGCTCACGCTCTCGCTGGCGATCGGGATCCCGCTCTTCGCGCTCGTGAACCTGCTCGCGCTGCCCGCGTGGGTCGTCTTCCCGATGTACTTCGTCGGGGTCGGGGTGTTCCTGCTGAGCATGTTCGCGACGCGGAGCGTCGATTCCGGCGACCTCATGGCCGCCTCCGCCGTGGAGCGGATCCTCGGGCGACCGCTCCCCCGGCTTCGCGAGTTCCTCGAGCGGTTCATACGTACCGAGGGCGTCCCGCGCGCGGCCGCCCCTCCGTAGTGGCGGTGTCCGACTCCCCGGCGGCCGAGGCGCCGCTCACGGTCTTCGTCCCGCTCCCGCCCTCGTACCGCGGAGGCACCGAGGAGTACGCGTATCGCGTCGCGGGTCGGCTCGCCGACCGGTTTCCCGTCCGCGTCGCCACGACCACGGCGCGATGGACCGATTCGCCCGCGAACCTCCCGCTCGGTCGGGCGACGCTCGAGCTCCTCGAAGCGCACGAGCGGTTCGAGCGCCCGGTCGTCCCCGCACGCGCCCGCGAGCGTCTGCGCGCCCTCGTCCGCTCCTCCTCGGTGGTCCACCTCCACATGCCGTTCCCCCGGGTCGAACGATGGGTCGCCGAAGAGGCGCGATCGAGCGGCATCCCGTTGCTGCTCACCTACCACATGGACGCGGACCTCGGCGCCGCCACGGGCAACCCCGCCGCTTCGGTGATCACGGCCTTGTACCGTCGACTGTCGGCCCGGCCCGCTTTGGAACGGTCGCAAGCGGTCGTCTCGAACAGCCGAGGGTATGCCGAGGCCTCTCCGGTCCTTCGCCACTTTCTGCCCAAGGTCCGGGTGATCGCGAAGGGCATCGATCCGTCCCGGCTCGGCGGGGCCCGCGCCGAGGTCCGGCCCGGCCTGCCGGAGGCTCCGTCGCCCTACTGGACCCCGGTCCCACCGGGGGAGAAACGGCTGCTGTTCGTCGGCCGACTGGTCCGATACAAGGGCCTCCGGCTCCTGCTCGACGCCGTCGCCCGGCTGGCCGCTCGACGGGTTCCGCTCCATCTCCTGGTCGCGGGACGGGGACCGGAGCGGGAACGTCTCCGCAGGCGCTCGGAGCGGCTCGACCTTCGGAGTTCGGTCACCTTCCTCGGATTCGTTCCGGATGCTGAACTGGGCGCCCTGTATCGCGGCGCCGACCTGGCCGTCTGCCCTTCCGTGAGTCGGCTCGAATCGACGCCCACGTCGCTCGAGGAGGCCGCGAGCTTTGGCGTTCCGACGCTCGGCTCCGACTGGCCCGGGGCGTCCGAGAGTCTTCCGAACGACGGAGTGCGCGGACTGTTGGTCCCCCCGAAGGACGTGGCCGCGATCGAGACGGGAATAGTCCGCCTGCTGCGCGACGGTCGGCGGTCGAGCGCGCCGCGGATCCGAACCTGGGCCGACGTCGCCGACGACTATGCGGGGCTGATCCGCGAGCTCACGATCTCCGGAACTCGCCCCCCCACGAACGACCCGAGCGGCCCGACTTCACGGGCCTCCGCCGGTCCCGGGGGCAAGGGTAATGGCGAGGGTATAGGATAGATTCGGGAGCGTTGTCGGCTGTCTCCTCGTCGGCATCAGCCCGGCCGGCCGTCTCCACCGTGCCGAACCCCCTGGGGCGAGGACGCTCCCGAGCGAGCTCAGAGCGACTTGGCTGGCTCCTCCTCTGCCTCGGGGTCGTCGCCGCGTTCGTCGCCCCGATCGCGCTGGACGCAGGCGGTCCTCCGCCGACCTTGTCGGCGTACCATCCGTCCCCGGCCCAGGTGTTCGCCTCGCGGATCAGCCACATCGTGTTCGTCGTCCTCGAGAACCATGCCTTCGACAACTACTTCGGGCAGTACTGCCGGGCCGCCGGCCCCTACTGCGCGGCGGCGGTGAACGGCCTCCCCGCGGGCACCTGCGTTCCGCTGAACGTCTCCCAACCGGCCGGGGCGTGTGTGCGGCCGTTCCCGTTCACCGCGAAGAACTGGTCGGTGACCTCGCTCATGCCCCACAACTGGAACTCGTCCGCCCAGGCGTGGAACGGAGGGCTCATGAACGGGTTCTACAGCGCCGAAGAGTCCGGCTTCGACCCGTTCGGCTACTACAACGGGACGACGGCCCCCCTGTACTGGGACCTCGCGGAACAGTACGGTCTCGGCGACAACTTCTACAGCTCGCTCCTCGACTACTCCCTCCCCAACCACTGGCACATCGTCGCCGGTCAGGCGCCGAAAGAGATCCTCACCCACAAGACCGGGGCCCGGGAATCGACCGGGCCGAACTGGTTCCAGGACGACCGGACCTACCTCAACCAGGCGAACAAGACGAAGAGCATCGAGGACCTGCTCGCGGGGACGTCGACCCCGTGGTCGTACTACGAGTGGCCCCTCGGCACGTACAACCACGCGATCATCGATCTGCCGAACCAGACCGGCCAGGCGTTCGCCTACTTCAATCCCCAGGCGGCGAAGTACGAGAGCTACCAGCCGACGTTCATCAACCACTTCGTGAACGCGACGGAGTTCTACGCGGACGCCCGGAACGGGACGCTCCCATCCCTCTCGTGGGTGATGCCGACCAACAACTGGTCGGACCACCCGCCCGACAACTCCACCATCGCCCAGAGCTGGACCGCGAGCCTCGTGAACGCGGTGGAATCGTCGCCCCAGTGGAGCTCGACCGCGATGTTCATCGCGTGGGACGACTACGGCGGCTTCTACGACCACGTCGCTCCGCCGAACGTGACCGGCCACCAGCTCGGCTTCCGCGTCGGGTTCATCGTCGTGAGCCCGTACACGCCGCAGGGGTACGTGAGCCACAACCCGTACTACTTCGAGTCCGTCCTCCACCTGATGGAGGTCCGGTTCGACCTGGGTTGCGTCACGGCGACGGACTGCACCGCGCCGCTCCCGTACGAGTTCTTCAACTTCACCCAGCCCGCGCGCCCCCCGATGCTGTTCCCGACGACGTTCTCGGTGATGCACTACCCGATGCCGCTCCAGAACGGCACCTCGATCGGGGCGTTGCCCCCGTACTACCCCCCGTCCAACTTCACGCTCTACTTCGGGCTCCAGGCGCCCGCGCAGGATTGAGGGCCGTGGGGCGCGCTCCCCGGCCCGGGAGCGGTGGGAACCGGCGCGGGGGAGGTGGGACCGGGCCCCCGAGCCTTGGCACCGCATTTATGCGCATAGAAGGGTTCATTACCTCCGCCTGCTGCGACCGCGCGTTCACAGGGAGCCAATGACACGACGGGGATTCTGCCTCTGGTTGACGGGACTGCCTTCCGCCGGCAAGACGACGATCGCGCGCGCGATCACACCGAAGCTGAAAGCCCGCGGCTGGCCGGTCGAGCTGCTGGACGGGGACGAGGTCCGGATGGGCCTGAGCGCCGACCTCGGCTTCGACCGCAAGTCCCGCGAGATGCACGCCGCCCGGGTCACGTTCGTCGCGAAGGTCCTCGCCCGGAACGGCGTCATCCCGATCGTCGCGCTCATCTCGCCGTATGCCAGCTCACGGGCGCGCGCCCGCGCCGACATCGGCGCGTTCGTGGAGGTGTACGTCACGACCCCGATCGAGGTCTGCGAGCAACGGGACGTGAAGGGCCTCTACAAGAAGGCCCACGCGGGTCTGATCCACGAGATGACCGGCGTCGACGACCCGTACGAGCCTCCGACGCATCCGGAGATCGTGGTCGACACGCTCTCGGGAACGCCGGACGATTCGGCGGACGGGATCCTCCGCGAGCTCGAGCGTCTCGAGTGGATCGCCCCCGAAGGTGCCGCCCCGGCGACGGCGCACCCCGCGCCCTCGGCGCTCGCGGACGGTCCGATCGGGACGCCCTAAGCCGGTCCCCGCGCCGGCCCCGCTACGGTTCCTGCCACGGCGGGGGCGGGGATCTCGGGGCTCCCGGGGTAGGTCGGGTCGGGCCGGCCGAGCGCCGACGGGGTCGGAGCAGGTAGGCCAAGAAGGCGGCGGCCGCGACGATCCCACCGATCAGGGCGTAGAGCAGCCACGGGCTCTCCGTGATGCTGGTCGACTTCCCGCCCGGCGAGGTCGGTAGACCTTGGACCGTGAGGTTGGTGGTCGCGGTCGCACTGACGCCGTACGTGTCGTTGACCCGGAGCGTCACCGAGTACGCACCGGTCTGCCCCGGGACGCAGGTGAACGAAGTGACGTTCCCGGCGACGCAACCCGGTGGGAGACCCGAGTAGTTGAGCGTGAGCCCGCCGGTACCGCCGCCCGCACTGGCCGAGAAATTGGCCGGGCTGCCGAGGAAGATGGCCGTCGGGGCGGCGGCGAACGACGCGATCGTAGGCGCCGGATTCACGGTGAGCACGAGCGACTGCGAGGCCGAGCTTCCGTCCGCGTCCCGGACCGTGATGGAGATCGAGTCCGCGCCCGCCGAGGTCGGCGTACACGAGAGGGTGGTGGTGCTCACGGTCAAGCACCCGGCCGGGAGCCCGGTGAACCGGACGGCCAGGGCGCCCGTACCACCGGCGGTCCGGAACGTGAGCGTGGTCGAGATGCCGACGGTCACTTCCGAGGGCTTGGCCGTGAACTGCACGATCGACGGGTCAGGGTTGACCGTGATCGAGGTGTTGGCGAAGCCGCTCTGACCCTGGCCATCCGTCGCTTCGGCGGTGACCGGGTACGTTCCCGCGGCGCTCGGGGTGCACGGCAGGGAGGAGGCGTTCGCGCTCATGCAGCCGGGCGGGAGTAGCGGGTAGGTGAACGTGTACGCTCCCAGGCCTCCCGTGGCGGCGAGGGTGAGCGTCGTGGCGTTGCCCTGGTCGAACACGGCCGGGCTCGCCGTGAACGCGGTCACGGCGGGGCCTGTCACGACGGCGTACGGGAGCACCGGCGTAGTGACGGTGACGTCCGCCGGGCCGGTCACGCTCGCCTGGACGGGGAAGCTGCCCGCGGATACCGGCCGGCACGACACGTTCGGGCCGGTCGCCGCACCGCATCCGCTCGGGAGGTTGCGCCATCCGAACACGAACGGGCCTGTCCCCAGGGCGGAGGTCTGGAACGTGACCGGAACTCCGACGTCGACGGTGCTCGGGGTGGCTGTGACGTTCGTGATCGCGTAGTTCACCGTAAGGGCGTAGAGCGTCCCGGCGCCGGTCACGGTCACCGTCGCGCGGGACGAGCCCGCGCTCCGGTTGCCGATGGGGAGCGAGCTGGTCCAACCTAGGAACGTCGTGTTCGCCGGCAGCGTCGTCGAGATCGGGTAGGTGCCGACGGGGAGATGGGCCGACTTCCCGCTCTGGATGACGGTCCCGTTGATGGTGGCGCTGGACGCGCCGTTCGACGACGTCGAGACGTAGGTGACCGAGAACAGCCGGAGCGTGAAGATCGCGGTGATCGTGCTGCCGTTGCCGGCGATCGCGGCGAGCCCGCCGCCCACGGTCGCGGGGCCCGTCGTGTTCCAGGCGACGAACCGGTAGGCGTAACCCGGCGTCGTCCCGATGATGAATGAACCGTTCGTGACGGTCGAGTTCGTCGCGTTGTCGTGGTAGGTGTTGATGAGGTCGAACTGGATCGTTCCCGCGGCGGCCGGGACGACGTGGAACGTCACGTTCTGCAGGGTGCGGCGCGCGAACGTCGCGTCGATCGTGACCGAAGCGTTGAGCTGAAGGAGCGAGACGGCCACACCGGGCCGATGGACCCACGCCGCCGCGGGGTCGCTCGCGTTCCAGCGCTTGAACGCGTACCCCCCGAGCGAAACGCCGTTCAGATAGTAGGCGCCCGGGGGCAGGATCTCGACCGTCCCATTGGCGAGGGGGGGACGACCGTTCAGCGAGATGAGCCCGCTCCCGGCCGGACCGACCAGGAACGTCACCCGGGCCCCGAAGGTCGCGGTCAAGGTGGTCGTTCCGTTCTCGAGCGTGAGGTTCGTCGCGAGCGAGAAGTTCGTCAGCACGCCGCTCGGCGTGAAGTTCCAACCGAAGAACGTCCATCCGCTCGCCGGGGAGGCGGAGGCCGCGTACGTTCCGGGGGCCATCGCGACCACCGCGAACGAGGTCCGATTCGACGGGTAGTACGGGACGACGCTCCCGTTGAAGGTGATCGTCCCGTTCCCGATGCCGAGGATCTCCACGGTCGCCCGCGTCGCGACGCGAACGTAGTGGGCGACGATCCCAGCGGTCGGCACCGAGCCGGTGATGAGGAGACCGGTCACCGGAAGATTCCGCGCATCGACGGCCGCCCCGGCCCCGGTGACGGTCCAGTGTCCGAACACGTACCCCGGCGGGGGGGCGGCTTGGATCGTGAACCGCTCGGCGACCAGAACGGTATGACCCCCGGCCGGGACGGTGACGGCGTTGCTGGCATTACCGAGGAACGGGATCACGTCCACGGCGCCGAGGCTCGGAGTGGCGTTGAACCACACCTCCTCGGTCTCGGGGGTGATCGCGAACGACGCCTTCACGCTCCCGTTCGATGCAAGGACGACCGTCGTCCACGCCGAGGTCGCCGAGCCGACGGTGGCGCCGCCGCCCGGTAGCCAGCCGGCGAAGTAGGTCCCGCGGTTCGCCTGAGCGTGAACGGCGTAGGTGCCCGGCGGAAGTCCGCGGAACGTCGCGCTCCGCCCTACCGATTGGTTCAGGAACTCGATCGTTCCCCCGGAGCCGCTCGCCACGCTGAGGCCCAATGTGAAGGCGGCACCGCCGCACGCGGGGATCGAGTAGTTCGTGGGGCCGTAGTACGAGAGGCCCAGCGCGTTCGCGACCGGGAGCTGGGCATACTCGAGGTACTCGCCGAAGTCGGCCGCGACACCCGCGAAATCGGTCGCCCCGAACTCGAAGGCGGACTTGAGGCACGAGTAGGAGAACCAGGGGTAGCTGCAGCCGTAGCTCCCGAGACGCGGAGCGCACGTCCCGTTGCTGTACGCGACGACCGCGGCGGCCCCTCCTGCGTTCTGCGTGAAGTCCACCTGAGTCGGCGCGGCGGCTCCGGAGCCGGTGCCGAAGACCGGCGGCTGGATCTCCCACGGGCGGCCGGTGTCGTTCGTCCAGGCGACCGGGTCGTAGCTGGGACAGGGGACGGACGGGTCGAACTCGGTCGCGGGCGGAACGCCCGGGGAGCAGCCGCCGAACGAGTTGTTCGCGACGATCGAGGGGTTCCCGCCGCGCCCGAGCTCGAAGCCGACGCTCACCCCGCCCCCGCCTCCGGTGCTCCAGAGCAGTGCGTCCGTGCCGGCGTTGACATTGGAGGCCGGGTCGACAGGGAAGTGCCCCGTCGCGTTGTAGAGCGTCACGGAGCCGGTCGCGCCGCTCGTGGTGTCGTCGACCGTGACGAGCTCGCCCGCTGGATTGCTCGCGTACCCGCTGAACGAGATGCGCAGCGTGTCGCCCTGGGTGAGGTTGAGCGGCAGTCCACCGCCGCCCGTACGGAGAAGGTGCGCCTGGAAGCAGACGTCCTCGCTGCCCGTGGCCGTCGAGATCTCCCACCCCACGACCTGTCCGACCCAGTTCCCGGCCACCGTCGCGGACGGGTGGCCCGGACCGGGAGCGAACCAGCTGGCGTCCGGGTACAGTTGGAGCTCGATGTAGCACTCGTCGAGCCAACCGGTGGGCGCGACCGCGGGAAGCCCGAACCAGACCGCGGAGTAGAGGTCGGACTGGTTGTGGGTGGCGCCGGCGTCGGTCGGGAGGATGACCGTCCAAGTGACGTTGCCCCCGCCCCCGGCGACCGTCGAGTAGAAGCTCATCGACGCTTCGTCGTACGCGAAGCACGAGCTCGCGACGGCCTCCAAAGCGATCGCTGCGGGTCGGGGGCCGGCGCACTGTCCGAAGCCGGACGCACCGGGAGGGGGAGGCGGGAGCATCCCACGGGCCACGGACGGGCGGAGGAGCCGAAGCGCGGAGTCGCCCCCGAGGGTATGCCCGGATCGGTCCCACGGATTCGCCGACCCCGAAGCGGAGTTCCCGGGAGGCGGACTCACGGTCCTCGGCGCGGGAGCCGCGTGGAGCGGGAGGGCCGGGGCGGCCGAAGAATGGGACGTGATCGGAACGGCCGCGGCGGCCGGGACCGTCGTGAGGAGGGGAATCGCGATGACGATCGAGGCCAGGACGATCCCGAGGCGCGGCCCGGCGGTGCGCGCGGCGTCGCGGATGAGGGCCCCCGGATCGAAACTACCCGTTCGCACGAGTCGACGCGCCGGGCCAAGGAGGGGGTCCCATAAGCGTGTTCCGTTCCACGCCCCCGCCCCGCCTCGCGAACTCACAGCGCAGGATGCTCCCGACTCAATGATACGTATAAATACGTATTGATGAATTCGGACGGAGGTTCGCTCGGGCATCGGCGTCTCCGACGCCGCCCGAGCCGGGGGGCCATTGGACGAGGGCGGAGGTGCCCCGCCCCGAACGCGTCGACCTCGAGGGCGATGACCTAAGTGCAAACGGGATAGGCCGAACGGTGGGTCGTGCGCGGTTCGATCGCTCTCTGGGTCGCGGCGACGGCGATCCTGGTGATCGCTCTCGCCGTGCCGACGGCGGGGCTGCTCAGGGCCGCGGGGGCGTCGACTCCTCGACCTGCCGCGGTCGATCCTTCGGTGACGACCTCACCGCACGGCAACCTCCTCGTGCACAGCGCGGCCCCCCAGGGCAATGCGCCGCCGGGCTCGGTTCTTACCGCCGAGTACCGGATCGCCGTGGTGAACTACACTGGATCGCTCGGGCTCGTGACGCTCCGCGTCCCCGGCGTCGAAGCCGTCTTCGAGACGACCCAGGGGGTGGTGTACGTCGCCGACGTCCCGCGGAACCTGACGCTCTCGGGAGGGGGATACTACGCTTCCAATCTCACGACGAGCTCCATTCTTCTGCCGAACGCGACCTCCTTCGCGCCGGGGGGGCTCGCGACGTTCAGCACCGAGCTCGCCTCGATCCTAGGGCCACTCCCGTACGGCCAGATGTCGGTCATCGCCCAGTGGCAGTGGCGGCTCACGGCGCCGGACGGATCGACAACCAACGGCTCATGGTCGCCTTCGCCGGGCCAGAGCGTGTCGATCGCCCAGACCGCGCAGCTCGTCAGCATCGGACCGTTGGTCCTCGCGCGCGGCTCGGCACTCACCGCGTGCCTGTCGGGCCCGGTCGTCGGGCGCACGTTCTCGCTGCACGCGGAGACCGTGAGTCCCCTCAACGACTTCGTCCAGAACACGAGCGCGGTCGCTGCTGGGACCCCGATGCCCGCCTGCTGGACGATCACGATGCCGTTCTACATCGTACCGCAACCGCTGCTCATCCACATCTGGGACTACAACCAGGTGACCCTCCTCCTCTACATCGTGAAGGCGACGCTGGTGGGCTCCCTCCCCGTCGCCGGTCAGAACGGCACCGGGACCCCGATCCCGCTCCTGTGGGTCCTCAACTCGGGGGCGATCGGGGTCGGGGCGCTGGTCGGCGTTTGGGCGTGGGTCGATCACGCCGGCCGACGGGCCCGGTCGCGGCCGCCACCGCCTGCGGCAAGCGCGGCGGCATCAGATCCCCCGGGGCCGCCGCCGGGGGCGGTGGGCTAGTCGGCGCTCACGAACGAACGTTCGAAGGGGCCGCGGCGGTAGCGGTCGAGGGCGGTTTCGCCGGCGGCGGAGGGGGCCGAGGCGCCGGTGGTCGGGACTTCCTCCGATACCAATAGTAGACTCCGATCAGGACCGCGTCGAGCGCGCCGATCCCGATGATGAGGATCGCGATCCGCGTCGACGTCCAGAACGGCCCCGGCGTCGAGGCCGCGATGAGGACGAGCGTGCTCGCGTTCACGGTGACGCCGATCCCGTCCGTCACGGTCACGACGACCGAGTACGTGCCCCCGTGGGTCGCCGTGCAGTTGATCTCTGACGTGTTCGTGCTCGCGCATCCCGGTGGGAGTCCCGCGTAGGAGTAGGCGAGCGCCCCCGTGCCGCCGGAGGCGGTCACCGACATCGTGATCGTCGTGACGTAGGCGACCGGGGCGGAGGGCGAGACCACGAAGACCGTGATGGTCGGACGGTCGTTCACCTGAAGAGTGCCCGAGGTCCGGATCGAGCCGATGCCGGTCGCGTCGGCGACCGTTGCCGTCGGAGTGAACGCTCCCGGAGCCGTCGGCGTGCAGACGATCGTCGAGTTGTTCGACCCGGAGCACCCCTGCGGGAGTCCCTTCCACGAATACGAGTACGGCGGGATCCCCCCGAACGCCACGACGGAGACCGCAACTGGGACGAGGACGTCGGTCCCCCCATGCGGCACTGCCACGGGCGTTGCCTGGAGCGGCGCCGCGTCGATCAACCACGTGTCGGCGAGATACCCGCTCGCGGTCGCCGCCCCCCCGAAGAGGAGGAGCAGCTGGTCGGGGTGGCCCGGCGTGGAGTACGCGACCGCGGCGCCGGGCTCCCACCGCGCCGCCGGAGGCAATCCAACCAGAGGCGTCAGGTCGGTCCAGAGCCCCCCGCTGAAGCTCCACGTGTCGGAGAGCGGAGCGCCCCCGCTGCCCTGTCCCCCGAAGAGGATCAGCCGTCCGGAGACGTTGTCGAACGCGAAGGCGGCGCCCAGCCGCTTCGCCGGGGCGGATGCCGTGGCGTTGTCGAGCTTCCACGCCGTCCCGTTGAACCACCAGGTGTCGCCGGCGACGCCGGTCAGCGATGCCCCGTTCCCCAACCCGCCGAACAACACGACCAGTCCCGACGTCACGTCGAAGGCCATCGACGCCCAGGTGCGCCGCGACGGCGAGTTCGTGCCGGTGAGGTTCGCCGGAGTGAGGCTGAGCCAGGTGCTCGAGCGGTAGGTCCACGTGTCGCGGAGCGACCGGGTGCTGTTCGCCCCACCGAAGAGGACCAGTTCGCTCTGGTTCGAGTCGAACGTCATGCTCGCGTTGGTCCGCGCCGGCGGCCTCACCGTGATCGTCCCGTCGAGGTCCGTCCAGACGCCCCCGGAGAACGCCCACATCGAGTTGCTGATCTCGCTCGCGGTCGTCCCTCCGAGCATCACGACGTAGCCGTCGCGGGGGTCGTCGGCGATGGCAGCGAACGCCGTCGGGGGCGGCGTGTGGGAAGCTCCGAGCTTGGAGGTCAGCGAGATCCAGCGGTCCGACTGGAACACCCAGGTGTCCGTAAGGAGGGAGCCGTTCGGCGCTCGGCCCCCGAACAGGACGAAGTAGCCGTCGTTCGCGTCGTATGCGACCGCCGCGCCCACGCGCGGGGATGGGCTGGGGACCAGCCCCGCGGTGATGTTCTGCCAGTTGCCCGGATTCGAAGCGAGCCGGGATGCGATCCCCTCCCGGGCGGGACATCCCGGGGGACCGCAGGCGAATCCGGAGCTCGTCGTCGAGGGTGTCGAACTAACCACGACGAGAATCACAGCCCCGACCGAAGCCAACCAGAGCAAGTTCGGAGCCCCGCGTCGACCGAGGACGTGTTCGAGCCGCAAGAGCCCCCGACGCACGCATAGGCCCTCGATCCCCGGGGCGACCACGCGCACTCCCCGGGGAAAAACGGCCGGGGTGGGTGCGGTTCCTCCTCGCCCGCGTCCGTTCATCGGCTTCTTGCCGGCCGCCGGCGTACGCGCGGTGGGAACCGGCCGGACCGTAGCGGTCCGGGACGGTCGTCGGTACGCCCGCCGTGCGGGGCGGTCGGCGGTAATCGTACTGGTACCTAAGACTGTCGTGATTCGTTGCGAGCCCGCATCGCGGGCACGTCCCCACCCCGGCGGGAGGCTGTCGGTGGTACACCGCGACGAACGGTTATCTGCGCGCTCGGAGGCGAACGGAACGAGGGACCCCCTTGTCGCAGCGCCTGCTGGTGATCGGCCTCGATTCGGCCTCGCCGGAGTATCTGTTCGGTCGGTGCCTCCCGTTCATGCCCACGGTCCGCGGATTGCTGGAGAGAGGACGGCGGGCGACCCTTCGAACGACCGACCCACCGATCTCGATCCCGGCCTGGGCGGTCATGTTCACCGGCGTCGACCCGGGCTCCCTCGGCCTCTACGGATTTCGGCACCGGAAGAACCACTCGTACACCGACACCTACGGACCGTCGTCGGACCGGCTCCCAGTTCCCACGTTCTGGGAACTCCTCTCGCAGGGGGGTCGCCGGGTCGGCGTCGTGGGGATGCCCCCGGGGTACCCGGCCCCCAAGGTCAACGGGGTCTACATCTCGGACTTCCTCACCCCGCCGGAGCCGACCGAGGCGTCGTACCCCCGACCGCTCCTTGCCGAGCTCGAGGAGCGATACGGTCCGTACGTGTTCGACGTGACGTTCCGCGCGCAGGAACGGGAACAGCTATTCCGCGACCTCGTCGCGATGACGCAGCAGCACTTCGCCGTCGCGGAGGAGCTCTACACGCGGGAACGGTGGGACGTCTTCGCGATCCACGAGGTGGGGACCGATCGCCTCCACCATGCGTACACGCAGTACTTCGACCCGAGCCACCACAGCTACCGGGCGGACAATCCGTTCGCCCACGTCCTCGAACAGTACTACCGCGGGCTCGACCGATCGATCGCGCGGTTGACGGCGAACGCCGACGAGGAGACGCTCATCGTTCTTGCCTCCGACCATGGGAGCATGCCGATGGAGGGGTGCTTCTGCGTGAACTCCTGGCTCGCGGAGCGCGGCTACCTTGCGCTCGGCGTCACGCCCGACCGCCCAACCGCGCTCGAGAAGACCGCGGTTGACTGGGGGCGGACACGGATCTGGGGTGCGGGCGGCTACTACGCGCGGATCTTCTTCAACGTTCGAGGTCGCGAACCGAACGGCGTGGTCGCGGCGGCGGACGTACCCCGGCTTCGCGACGAGCTGACCGAGGCGCTCGCCCGGCTCATCGGCCCCGACGGGCGACCGATGCGAACCGAGGTGCTCGACCCGGCGACCGTTTACCGGGCCGTCCGCGGGGACCCACCCGACCTGATGGTCTACTTCGGCGACCTCAAGTGGCGTTCGGCCGGGACGCTCGGCCACCCGTCGCTGTTCCTCCGGGAGAACGACACCGGGCCGGACGACGCCGTCCACACGTTCGACGGGATCTTCGCGCTCTGCGGCGCCTGGATCGAGGGGGGGGACCTTCCGCCCCAGTCGATCCTCGATGTGACGCCGACCCTCCTCCAGCTGATGGGCGAACCGATCCCGCCGCACGTCCAAGGGGCGCCGATGGCGCTCGGCGCGGCGGGGCTGCCGGTCAGTCGTAACCCCACGAGCGCATCCGCTCATCCTTGAGGGGACGCCGCCGTTCGGTGGCGCGGCTCGGCTTGAACCGAGCGAAGTCGTCGGCCGAACGGATGCCGTACACCCGAGCCAGCGCCTCGACCGACTCGACACCGGAGAGGGTGACGCGCTCGGCGCGGTCCGCGTCCGGCTCGGCCGCCGACCGGTGGACCGTGCGGGTCGCGAGGTCCATGGTCCACTTCGTGTCCCGGTCGTACGCGGCGATCAATCGATGGTTCCACTCGGCGTCCGGCCGTAGGCCGCGCAGCGAGAAATTCGGATCGGAGGCTGGACCCCCCTCGCAGAAGACCGGCCTGGACGGTGGGGGCGCCGCCGGGAACGGCACCGAAGCGCTCCCGTCCGGGCCGAACGGCGGCTGCCCGAGGGCGACCGACTTCAGGAACGAGGGTACCTCGCACAGGCTCGTCCACCCCTCGATGCGCGAGGCGACCCGCGTCGCGCTCGGGCCGGCCATGACGAGGGGGACGCGAGCGACCGCATCCTGCGCTCCGCAGCCGTGGTAGACGTACCCCCTCTCGCCGAACACTTGGCCGTGATCGGACGTGACGACGACCCAGGTGTTCGACCGGGCGCCGGCCCGGTCGAGCGCGCGCACCACCGCGCCCACCTTGACGTCGGCGGATTCGATCGCGCGAAGGTACCGGCGCTCGACCTCGGTCCAGCGCACGCGGTCGGCGAGCCCCGGGACCGCCAGCAGATAGAATCGCGGTATCTGGCTGTATCCCAGCCGAACCCACCCGGCGATTCCCGGCCCCGGCGCGTACGGTTCGTGGCCGTCGACGAAATTGAAGAGCGCGTGGAACGGGCGACCGTCGGCGGGGCGGCGCTCGAGCCACCGCTCGAACGCGGCGGTCATGAACGGGCCGCAGACCTCGCGCTTGAACGCCAGCTCCTGCTGGAAGTTCACCGCCGTGATCGGGATGGCCAGCGGGGGGAGGCGGTGCATGAGGCGCAGGATCCCCGGTGAATAGAGCACCCCGGAGTGGCCCACGAGCCGGTTGACGATCGTCCGCTCCTCGTCGCTGGTGGCGAGCCGCTGCGCGAACCGCTCGTCGTAGCCGCTCTCGAGCCCGTAGCCCGCGACCAGGTGGGTCTCTTCGGTGAAGACCGCGGTCGCGTAGCCCCGGTCGCGCAGCCACTCCGCGATCGTGGGGAGCGGCGCGGGACCGGTCTCGAACGACCGCCGACCGTGGACCCACGGGTACGTCCCGGTCAGGAGGGACATGTGCGAGGGGACCGTCCAGTTGCCCGGGGCGATCGCCCGGTCGAAGGTGGTCCCGGATGCGGCGAGCCTGCCGATCTCCGGCGTCGCCGCGACGGGGCCGCCGAACCGCGGGTCGACGCTCCTCAGGCGCACCGTGTCGAGGACGATCACCACGAGATTGGGGCGGTCGCGCGGCGGGGCGGCCCCGCGGGCGGTCGGCGCACCGAGCGTCGCCACCGAGCTACCCTTGGAGGACGGCCCACTCGGCGTTCGCGTACCCCACGGTGTAGCCGAAGTTCGCCTCGTAGAACGCCATCGTCGCAGCGTCCCCGGCGTCGTTCGGGACGAAGAGGAAGTGAATGCCGGTCTGCGCGAGGAACGCGCGCGTCGCGAGGTACGTGGGCAGGACGACCGCCGGATTGCTCGCTCCGGGAGTCGCGAGCTCGATCGACACCTCGAACGGTCGGGTCGGGGCCGGGTTCGTGAACGTGAGGACGAGGTGCGTCCCGGCGACGGAGCTGGCCGCGGACCAGGCGCTCGGGGCCGGTGAGAGCAAGAGGGTCGAATCGATGCTCGGCGTGCCGGGGAAGCGCCCGACGACCGAGGTGATGTTCCATGCGACCCGGTTCCCGAGGACGGAGACCGACGGAGGGCTGCCGGTATGCAGATTCGCGTTCGGGTGCGGTGGGTCGGCGAGCGTGGTCACGAACTGCTGGATCCCAGCGCGCGGGGCGGGGGTGACGGTGAAATTGATCCAGGAGGTCGCCGACGTCGGAGCGAGCGTCGCGACCTCGCGCACGGCGAACGTGGGTCCGGAGTAGTCAACCTCCGACGAGAGCGGCGCGCTCCCCGGGACCGTCAGAATCGGCGTCGAGTAGTCGGTCAGGTTCGCCTGCGTCGTGGCGTTCCCCGAGCTCTCGTTCAGGTACGACGCACCGGGCAGAATCCGAAGGAGGGAGACCGTCACCCCGTCGAGCATCACGGAGTACATCGGTGCCTGGCTCATCACCGGCGAGCCGAAGCCGGAGAACGACAGGACGCCGTTGTTGTTGGTGACCGCATCGAGGGAGTTGAGCGCCCAGTACGTCTCCTCCGCGTTCGTGATCTGCCACGGCTCGAACAGAAGCCATGTCGGTCCCACGTCGTACGCTCCCCGGTCGGTGAGCGCCTCGGTCCACCGGATCGTGCGGTCGAGCGTGAGAACCGCACCGGCCGTCGGGTTTCGTTTGAGCCAGGCGACGGCGTCCAAGAACAGCCCGTCGTGGCTCGTGCCGGTGTTCAGCTGCTCGCTGCGGGCGAGCGTCGGGGCGGCGAGGTTCGCCGCGACGACCACGATCACCGTGAGGACGGCGACCGTGGCGACCGTCCCCGAAGTGAGACGCCGCGGGTTCCGGCCCGCCGCCCCGGCGCGGGGAGCGGGCGGCACGGGGTCGGCCGTCGGCGCTCGCCACCGCGCGATCGCGAAGTGCTCGACGAGGAGCGCGAGGAGGAGCAACGCCGGGAGGGGAACGTAGTACAGGAATCGGGGATAGTCGGTGTCGACGTGCGCGAAGTAGCCCGCGACCGGGAGGAGCAGCGCCACGACGAGCCACCCCGCGGTCACGAGCGAAGCCGAGGAGACGGCGCGGGGACGACGTGAGGTCGCGGCGGCGACGAGAAGCAACGTGAGGAGGGCCGCCCCCACGAGCACGGCCACGGCGCCGAGCGGGGTGAGGACGAGGGGGGCCCCGGCGGGGGCGATCGACGGTGCGTTGGCCAGGGGGACGAAGATCTCCCCGATGTTGTCGATGGTGAAGGCGGCGGGGTTCGCCGAGAGATAGTTCGGGTGGGGTATGCCGAGCGCGGCCGTGACCTGGCTGTACCCTAGGACCACAGCCCCGAGCAGGGCGGCCCCCCCCAAGGTCGGGTACGACCAGAGCCGTCGGAGCGGCGTGCGCCGCGCCGCCCAAAGCAACAGGAATCCGAAGGCGACGACGCCCACCAGGAGCACGAACGTCAGGGAGTGCGACAGGTAGGAGAGCGCGAGGAGCACGAACGTCAGCACGCCGTCGACGGCCCGACCGCGCTCCGCGTACGTGAGGAAGAACACGAGGGCCTCGTTGAACAGGATGAAGGCGAGGAAGTTCGGGTAGGCGCCCCAGAAGAGCATCGAGAGGGTCGTTCCGTTGAAGACCGCGAGCCCGACGAAGCCGACCAGCACCGGCCCGGTCCGGAGGAACCGCGCGCCGAGGTGGAAGACGCTGAGCCCGTAGACGAACAGGAGGGCGCCGGCGATGAACGCTCCGGTGAGCGTGGCGCTCCCCGTTCCGAGGTAGACGGCCCCGACGAACGGGAACAGGAACGGAGGGTACAGGAACGGGGAGCCGACCGCCTGGATGGGGGGAGGCGGGAGCCCGACGTAGGCGTAGGAGCGGGAGATCCAGTCCCCCGGGTCGGAACCGGGGGGCACCGGAGCCCCGGTGAACGCCCACTCGAGCGCGACCGTCCCGAGCACCACGAGGAGGAGGCCGAGGAACAGATGCCCGCGGTTCAGGCGCCAGCCCGGGGGAAGCTCGGTCGGCGCGTCGGGGCGCGGAGCGCCTTCCGTCGGGCTGTCCATCGCGGGCCGCCATCCCCCACGCCAGAAAAGCGTCGTCACGCGGCCCGCTCGGAGGGCCGAGAGCGGACGGCTCAGAGCCAGTTCGTGATCGGCTTGCCCTGCATCGCCGCACCGACGGGGAGCCCCATCATCTCATGGAGCGTCGGTCCGACGTCCAGGATCGACTCTTGGGGCCGGGGGCCGTGCGCGCCGTCGTTCGGCCGGGCGACCAGGTAGAAGCCGTCGAACGAGTGGACCGAGTCGTCCGGGCCGGTATCGTTCTCGTCGAGGAACATGGTACCGTGGCCCACGGTTCCCGCCGACCGCCACTTGAGGCCCCCGAAGTACGCCATGAGATCGGGCGCATCGCCGCGCACCTGACGGTAGATCTGCCGGGGGGCGCGGATCTCGGGGCTCAGCGGTCGACCGTCCGGAAGCTTGACCCGCTCGAGGTCGCGCGTGAGCTCGCGCGTGAGCTCCTCGACATCGCCCGGCTTGACGATGCCGTTCGGCTCCCGGCCTTTCACGTTGAAGTTGAGCCGAGCGTAGTACCCCCCGGCGCCCCAGACCGTGGTGCGCGACCAATCGATCGCGGCCTTCTCGATGGCGGTGCCCCGGGGCGGCTTGGCGTCCTTCAGCGCCAGGTATCCGTTCGCCGCGAGCCACTCGTTGATGCAGAAACATCCCTCCATCGCTTGGCTACCGTGGTCGGAGGCGACCACGATCGAGACGTCGTCCCCCACGTGCTCGAGGAGGGAGCCGATCTCCTCGTCGATCATCGTGTAGTAGCGGTCGGCGAGCGTGCCGAAGCTGGGATGCGGCTCGTACCGGCCGTGGGTCGTGTCGAAGAACTTCCAGAACGCGTGGTGGAGGCGGTCGGGGCCGATCTCGTGGAGCGCGAAGAAGTCCCACGGCTCCTTCGCCCAGAGATGGCGCGCCGCGGCCCACCGATGGCGGGTCATGGTGAACAGCTCGTCGGCGATCCGGTCCCGGTCCTCGGCCCGGAACGTCACATCGAAGCTGTACCCACCGCTCGCCTGCTGGATCTCCGGGCCGAGGGACGCGGGGTGGCAGAAGTCCTTCGCCGCGGACGGCGTGAGGAAGTCCGAGACGTAGACGCCGTTGACCTTCGGGGGCGGGTACCCCGGGGGCATCCCGACGACGCAGACGCGCCGACCCGCCCGGGAGAGCGTCTCCCAGATCGGCGGGTGCGGGATCATCTGCGGCGTGGGTGTATAGGTGTCCCAGTACGACCGCGGGCGCCGGTGGCGGAAGCCGTAGATCCCAAGGCTCCCGGGGTCCATCCCCGTGAACATCACCGCCCAGGCCGGGACGGTGATCGGCGGGTCGATCGTCCGGAGCGTCCCGAACTTCCCACGCTCCATGAGGGCGCGGACGTTCGGCATGAACGGGAGGAACCGGTCGAACAGGAAGGCGGGCGGAACCGAATCGAGGCCGAGCAGCAGGACGCGGGGCCGGGCGCCGTTCACGCCGATTCTGGGCCGGAGCGGGGTTTAAAGGATTTCGGTCCGCGCGGGTTTCGGGTGCGTATGCCTACGTATCGGCGCCGGACAGGTCCCGCGAAATCGGGCACGCGGAGTCGGCCAGCCCGAGCGGTCGCGGGGGCGGGAGCGGCTCGCCCTCCTCCAGCCACCCCCGAAGTCGCTCCGTGACCGGGGGGAACGCCTCGAAGGGGTAGGCGGGGATCCCACGCTTCCGGCAGAGGTCGAGCAACCGCCGCCGGGCGAAGACGATGTCGGCGACCTCCGCCGCGTACTGGTCCGTGCTCCCATCGCCGACGAAGGCGACGCGCGTCCCGTTGCCCCCGCTCCCCCGCACGACCTGCGCCTTGCAGATCCCGCAGAGCCGGCAGGTGGCGTGGCCGTGGGGGTGGAGGACGCGCAAGTGGCCGTCCGGGGCCGTCGTCGACGTGTCGCTCCGCACTGGGAGGTCGATCCCTTCGCGCTTCAGTACCGGGTCGATGTAGAAGTCCAGCCCGCCCGAGACGATCTGGGTCGGCACCCGGTGGCGCGCGAGCAGCCCGAGGAGCTCGTGCGCCCCCTCGCGCAAGGGGATGTGCCGCACGACGTAGTCGATCATCTCGGGGATCTGGTCCGCCCGCATGAGGGCCGCCTCGCGCTCCCAGGCCTCGCGGAGCGTCATCTTCCCCGAGTGGAGCAGCAGGTCGACCTCGTTCGCAACCCGGGCCCCGTCGGGGCAGAACTGTTCCACGAGCACGATCGCGACGTTCGGCTCGACGAGCGTGCCGTCGAAGTCGATCATCAACGAGAGCGGGA
Organism: Thermoplasmata archaeon; assembly: GCA_035656255.1. Taxonomy (GTDB): domain Archaea; phylum Thermoplasmatota; class Thermoplasmata; order Lutacidiplasmatales; family UBA184; genus Lutacidiplasma. The sequence goes on along the minus strand of DASRSV010000004.1, from coordinate 187,976 downwards.
CGTCGTCCCGGGGAGGAGGGGTGACCATCGGCAGACCTCGTCGCGTCGCCGACTATATGAGCCGAGCGGCGCGGCTGCGCACGCCGGTGTATCGGATCGGCGCGGACCTCCGGGCTTAAGAACGCGGCCGGATGGGCGCGCAACGTAACCATGTCGGTCGCTCCGCACGGCGGTCGCCTCGTCGATCGGGTCCTGGGCGACGCCGAGCGCGGGCGCCGCGAATCGGAGCTCGCCGACCTGCCGAAGCTCACCCCCCATGTGGACGCCGTCTACGACGCCGAAAAGATCGCCATCGGGGCGTACAGCCCTCTCGAGGGGTTCATGGGAGGTGCGGAGTTCGACTCGGTCGCGGAGAAGGGCGTCCTCTCGAGCGGCCTTCCGTGGACGATCCCGATCGTCCTCGCCCCGAACCCGAAGTCGTGGGGGCCGGTCCCGAGCGGCCTCAAGTCCGGGGACGACGTCGCCCTGCTCGATCGCGCCGGCCACTTCTTCGCGCTCTTCCATCTCGAGGAGAAGTTCCGGCTCGACCATCAGAAGTTCGCGAAGGGAGCGTACGGTACCACCGACACCGCGCACCCGAACGTCGCCGACATCGTCGAGCTCGGCCCCGAAGGGTGGGGGGGCCGCGTCGACCTCCTGCGACGGCTCGACTACCCGCACGGGGCGTTCGAGCTCACGCCGAAGGAGACGCGCGAGGCGTTCGCCCGGATGGGGTGGAAGCGGGTGGCCGCCTACCAGTGCCGGAATCCGCCGCACACCGCGCACGAGTACCTTCAACGGCTGACGCTCGACCGCGAGGACGTCGACGGTCTGTTCATCCACCCGGTCGTCGGGCGACTCAAGCGGGGCGACTACAAGCCCGAGGTCATCCTCCGGTCCTACGAGGCGCTGGTGAGCGCCTACTATCCGGCGACGCGGGTGCTCCTCGCGGGCTTCTCGATCACGATGCGGTACGCCGGGCCGAAGGCCGCCGTCTTCCTGGCGATCGTACGCAAGAACTTCGGCTGCGGCCTCTACATCGTGGGTCGCGACCAGGCCGGGGTTGGCAAGTTCTACGACCCGTACGCCTGCCATCGGATCTTCGACGAGGTCGACGTCGGCGTGACGCCGCTCCGGTACGAGGAGACATTCTTCTGCCGCCGATGTGGCTGGATGGCCACGACGAAGACGTGTGCGCACCCCACCACCGACCGCATCGCCACGAGCCAGACCCGGATCCGTGAGGCCCTCGCGGCCCGCGAGCCGCTCCCGACCGAGGTCATCCGACCCGAGGTCGCCGCGATCCTCTCGGGGACGGAGGGCGTTCTCTCAGAATAGTCCGGGTCACTGCTCCCCGAGCAATCCGGAGTCCGGCGCTCCGGTGCCATCCGCCGGGCGCTTCCGCGCCGCAGGGAGGTCGCCGAGGTCCGTGCGGGTGAATCGAAACCTATACAATACACACGTACCAGTATCCGCCCGCCCCCGACCGGGTCCCGGAAGTGGCCAGCGTGGCCGTCAGAAGCAACGTCGACCCGCCCGCGCTCGGCCCGCGCAGTGTTTCGCCGAACTCCGCGGGTCCGTTCGAGCGGCCCACGGCGGCGATCGTCCTTCCGACGCTCAATGAGGAATCCGGCCTCGGACAGACGATCGCGACGCTCCCGCTCGTCGAGCTCCGGTCGGCCGGATGGGAGGTGCGCCCGATCGTTGTCGACGGCGGGTCGACCGACGCTACGATCGAGGTCGCTCGCGGGGCCGGCGTCCCGGTCCTCCAACAGAAGGGCCGCGGTAAGGGGGCCGCGATCCGCGAGGCGCTCGATTGGCTTCGGGCCGAGTTCGTCCGGTTCGCGATCGTCCTCGACGCGGACTACACGTATCCGGGCGAAGCCATCGGCCCCGCGCTCTCACTGCTCGCCTCAGGAAGCGACCTCGTCATCGGCGTACGCCGCCCGCTCGAGGTCCCCCTACAGGGATGGCGGGATGCGGCCCATCGGGTAGGGAATGCGCTCCTCAACTACACGGCGTCCCGGCTTTCGGGAGCGTCCGTGCTCGACCTCTGCAGCGGTTTCTGGGGTGTCGACCTCGAAGCCGGGCTCGACCGAGATCTCCGCGCCGAGGGGTTCGACATCGAGGCGGAACTGTTCCTCTCGGCGTACCGCGCCGGGCGAACGGTGACCCAGATCCCCATCCTCTACCGAAAGCGCGTCGGCGAGCCCAAGCTGCGAACGGTGCCGGACGGCGCCCGGATCTTCCTGACGGTGCTCCGCAGCGGCAGGCGGGTGACGCCGGCGGTCGAGGCCGACGGCGACCCGCTCGCGGTCTTCCGCGAGGTGCTCGCGATCTGTTTCGCGAACGGGGCGATGGAGCTCGAGGTGGTTGCGGACGCGAGCCGGGCCGGGGACGCGGCCGCCCTCCTCGCCCGGTTCCAGGGGACCGGCATCCGGCCGCGGCTCACCGTCCTTCCCCCGACTCCGTCCGACGATCCCGGGGCTACAAGCTCGGGTACGCGAGCGGTCGTCATGCTCCCTTCGACGAACCGGGTCGTTTACGTCGGACACGATGCCTCCTTCGCGATGGACGCGCCTTCGATGCAACCGGAAGTGGCGTGGACGGGCTCCGACGAGCGGCACGAACCGTGGGTCCAGGAGCTTCCGCGCCGACGAATTCGCCCCGCGTACTGGCTCCGCGAGCTCACGGCCATCCTGGACTCCGGGGGCCCCCGCGAACTGAAGCTGCTCCGGGCGAACGACCCCTCCCGGGAGCTCACCGTCTGGCACCGGGACGAGCCTTCGCGGTCGGCCCGGGCCCCGACGCTCTACCTGCTCGCGCGCCACTGAGCCCGCCCCGGTGACGGCCGACGGTCCGCCCTCGCCTGGACGAATCTGGACACAACCCAGATGAGCCACGCCCGTTCGTCCCCGAGCCGATGGGCGCCCTCACCGACGAGATGAAACGGGTCGTGCGGCAGCAGAGGCTCGGCTACGTCGCGACCGTCTCGGCCGATGGCACGCCGAACGTCTCGCCGAAAGGCTCGCTCGCCGTTTGGGACGACGACCACCTCATCTTCGCCGACATCGAGTCACCCCGGACGATCCGGAACCTTTCGAGCAACCCGAACACGGAGATCAACGTCGTGGACCCGTTCTCGCGAAAGGGGTTCCGGTTCCGAGGAACGGCCGAGATCCTCCGCTCGGGGGACCCGTACTGGAAGATCCTCGAGCGGTATCGTGCGGAAGGGGCGGACATCCGCCGCGTCCGGTCAATCGCGCTCGTCCGGGTCGCCCATGCGGCACCTCTCGCCTCGCCGGTCTATTTGACCGGCCTCTCCGAGGAGGAGGTACGCCGGCTCTGGGAGGAGTTCTACGTGAAGAGCCTGCAGAAGACGGTCTCGGATCTCATCCCTCCGAACGACTTCTGAACGCGGAGGGGCACGGGCGGGCGTTCAGGGACCGAGGGCCGGGCGCAGCGGACAATGTCGGGGATCCTGGGGACGGGTGCCCCTTCGACCTCCGACCTAGTGCTCGTCTTCGAGTTCGCGGTCGCGGGGATGCTGCTCGTCGGTATGTTCGTCGTGCGGCGCGGGGCGGTCCGATGGCACCGGCTGATCCAGAGCTCGATGGTGCTCGTCAATATCCCGGTGGTGCTCCTCTGGATGCTACCGCAGTATCTGGGCTCGGTCCTTCCCGGACTTCCCGGCGAGATCGCGCAGCCGTTCTACCTCGTTCCCACGCTGATGCTCATCGCGGGGGCGACCGCCGAAGCGCTCGGCGTTTACATCCTCCTGGTCGCGGGCACGACGTGGCTCCCCGAGCGGTGGAGGTTCCGGCGTTACAAGCTGTGGATGCGCACCGAGCTCGTGCTCTGGTGGTCGGTCCTCGTGGCCGGCGTTTCGACCTACTATCTCTGGTACGTGTCCGGCGTCAGCAGCTGACCCTAACGCGCCGGCTCCCGGCCCGCTACGGCGGTCGCGACGAGCGCGCGGAGGCGGATCACACCTGCTGGGCTTGCTCGACGACCCAGTCCATGACGCGCCGCGGGAACCGGTGCGCGAACGGGAGGTTCATGATCCGCATCGCGAGGAGCGAGACGAACATGTCCGCCATGGTTTCGACGAGCGGGAGCTTGCTCCGGTCGTCGTGCCGCCAGGTGACCGGTACTTCGATGATGGAGAAACCGGCGCGGCGCAGGTGGAAGAGGATCGCGACATCGAACGCCCAGTTCATCACCTCCACTCGGTGCAGGACGTCCTGCAACGCGTACGACCGGAAGAACTTCGCCCCGCACTGAGTGTCGTGGTACGGAAGGGCGAGCAGGAGGCGGACCATGAGGTTCCACGACCGGCTCGCGAACCGGCGGACCGCCGGGAGCCGCCCCGGGACCTTGCTCCCCGCCATCCAACGCGAAGCGATGACGCCGTCGGCGTCTCCGAGCCGCGCGATGATCGAGACCAGGTCCTCGACCGCGAGCGATCCGTCCGCGTCAACGAATCCGACGTCCTCGTACCGAGCCTGCAGCAGGCCCCGGATCGTCGCCCCACCTTTTCCGAGACGCGTCGGGAACTCGAGGAGTCGGACGCCTCGAGATTCGAAGCTCCGGGCGACGCGCGTCGTCCCGTCCGTCGACCCATCCGTGACGACGATCACCTCGAACGGGCGGCCGAGGCTCTCGAGGGCGGGGAGGTACTCCCCGAGGGTCGCACCGAGGCGGTGCTCTTCGTTCCATGCGGGGATGACGACGCTGACGCCCTTCACCAGAAGCGACACCCGGTGGGCCCGCCGTAGAGGGTCCGGAACATAAACATCGGTAATACGCAGGTTCTGCGTGTCCATACGTATTGAATGCGTATTGGGCGCGGGGCCGATTTTCGAGAGTCCGGCCACGATCCAACCCTCGGTCCACGCGCGCGCCCCACCCGGTGGGAGCGTCGGCACTCCCGCCGGTGTCCATCTCTCTTTCGAACCGTCGGGACGCCGCGTCGCGTCCTACGTCTCCGCGTGTCGTACGTTCGCCCGGGCCACTCATTTATCGCACGGGCTCACATGAGCACGGAACCTCGGTCCCCGACCGGGAGGCAATCGTGTTCCGAGCCATCGGTCGTCCACCCCCGCCGAGGGCGAACTGCGGAAACGTCGGAACCTTGACAAGCGCGGAGCACCGGACGATTCGGGTGGACCGGAGGCCGGCCCCCCAGTGAGTACCGCGGAGCCGGCCGCGTCTCCTCCGCCCACGTCCCCGGGGCCCGCCGCCGAGCGGACCCGGAACCGGTTCGTCGCCCGGGTCTTGGGCTTCCTCGGCGAGCCCGCGCGTCGTCGCCGCCTCGCGCTCTCCACGATCCTCGCCGGCGCCTACGTCGGGCTGGTCCTCGTCTATGCGCGCGGTCACCTCCTCTACGGGCTCGACTACCCGGGGATCTACTCGGCCCAGGATTTCCTCTACCGTCCGATTCCGGATTGGCTGCTGCCGTCGATCGGGACCGGCGTCGGCTTCGGCAACCCGTACTTCGGGTTCTACTTCTCGCTCGCCGTCGGGGCCTTCGTCGCGACCTACGGCTGCCAGCTGTTCGCGCGCGAGGTGTTCGCTCGGAGCTTCCGCGAGTCGCACCTGCTCCTACTGCAGGGGCTCGCCGCGACGTTCTACCTGTTCGGTCCGGTCACGATCGTCGCCAGCTACAAGAGCCTCGTCCAGATCGTCCTGCTGAGCTCGGGCGCCTTCTTTCTGATCCTGACACTCCTCGTCCGCCTCGCGCGCCGGCTCTCGCTGGGCTGGACCTTCCGCCCGTACGACGCGCTGCTCCTCGGTGTGGGGGTCGGGCTCTCCGCTCCGGATTCGTTCCCGAACCAGATCCGCGTCCTCGGCTTCGCGCTCGTCGCCACGATCGTGATCATCGTGTTCGCCGCGGTCCTCCGGCGCCAGCCGCAGCACCGGGCCGCCCTCCGCCGCGCCCTCCGCTCGCTCGGGCTGGTGACGGTCCCGGTGGCCGTCCTGCTCCTGGCGTACATCCTCTACTCGATCGAGACGCAATGGCTGTCGAACCCCGCCGCGGTGCGCACGGTCGCCGCCGCGTACGTCCCGCTGTTCAGCAACACGACCTACAACACGCTCCCGTTCGTCGCGCGACTCCTCGGACGCCGCTCGTTCCCGAGCCTGAAGTACGCCCCGGCCTACACCCTGAATCCGCTCGTCACGTTCTCCTCCCTTCTCTGGCCGCTCCTCGCCATCGTCGGGGCCCTGGTCACTGCGTACTACTTCCGGCCGAAGGCGCGGCGCTGGGTGTACCTGCTCGTCGCCTTGAGCCTCCTGGGGATCGCCTGGGACACCGGGGCGAACCCGCCGTTCGGGGGGTTCAACGAGGCGATCCTGCGCGCGATCCCGGTGATGCGGGTCGTCCTCCCCACCTACTCGGTGACGTTCATGTTCCTGGCGAAGTTCTTCCCGGTGCTCATCGCCTACGTCATCGTGGTCTCGGCGGTCGCGCTACCGATCCGGTTCCGGAAGTGGTGGAACGCCGGGGCCCCGACGAAGGCGCCCGACTCCGCCGCCGGCAGCGGTGCCCCCTCGGGCGGCCCGGCCCCACCGCGGGCCTGGTCGCCGGGGGGAGCGGTGCGTCGTCGTCGTCCGGATCCGCTCGCGGTCGCCATCGTGGTCGTCGCCTCCGGGCTGGTCCTGGTGACGGGATTTCCGGTGTTCACCGGTTCCGTCGAGGGCTCCGGGGTACGCAAGGGGTACGTGATCCCGTCGGACTACTTCCAGGTCCGGAGCATCCTCCAGGGACACCACGCCAACGCCGTGCTGCTGCCGGGGCTGGCGGTCTACTTCAGCACCCGATGGGGGTTCCAGGGCGCGAACTCGTTCTACATCGTGTTCAACTATCCGTCCCAGGTGGTCGTTCCGGGCTACTGGGGGCCGTACGCCTACCTCCTCCCCGCCACGCAGCAGCGGTACGCGAACCTCACCTCCCCGATCGAGCCGAATCCGCTCTTCCACACGTTCTACGCCGACGTGAACGCGACCGGGACCGCGACCCCCCGCGGCGGCGTGAGCTACGAGTACCACCTCCCGGGGCCGGTCAACGTCTCCGCGTACCAGTGGATCCGGCTCTCGTTCCCGCAGGCGAACGTCTCGGGCGTGCTCCAGATGGTCCGGGCGGGCCAGCTCAAGCTGGGGATCCACAGCAACGACACCGGAGGGACGGGCTACTACTACCCCGGCTCCGGGTTCAACGCGCTCGTCAACACGACGAGCGGCCGCGGGATCAGCTTCGACCTGCTCGTCGGGACGCCGAGCTCCTCGCGACGCTACGACGTGGGGAACGTCACGAGCTTCCTCGCGATCGAGAAGGTGAACGGGACCCAGGCCCGGGTCGCCCTCGGCCCCGCGAGCTTCTCCGTCATCTCGAACAGCGTCCTGCGCCCGGGCTGGACGTCGCTGCTGAGCGCGAACCATGTCCAGTACCTGCTCATCGATACGACGATCGTCCACGGGGCCGTCGAGACGCACAAATACGTAGTCATCACCCTCGGTGTCCTCGAGATCGCGGGGGTGCTGCGGCCCGTCTTCGCCGGCCCGAACCTGCAACTTTATCAGGTCGTCTGACGCACGAACTCCCGTCGAGCGACCGGGGAGCTCGCGCAGGCGGCAGGTCCATTCCGAACGGTAGCGGCAGCCCGCCCCCCAACGTGCTCGTCGTCGTGATGGACTGCGTCCGCGCGGACGACTTTCCGGGCGGCCGAAACCCCGTCGAAGGGCTCCGGTTCGTCGAGTCCCTGAGGGGCGAATCGGTCGTCTTCCCGCGGGCGGTCAGTCCCGCGCCGTGGACGATCCCCTCCCACGCCAGCCTCTTCACCGGCCTCTATCCCTGGGAGCACGGCGTCAACATGGGCGGGGCGGTCCGCCTGAGCGAGAGCGTGCCGACGCTCCCCACCCTCCTCCGTGAGCGCGGCTACGGGACGATCGCCCTCTCGGCGAACGGCTTCATCGGGCCGGAGATGGGGCTCACCCAGACGTTCGACGCCGCGGCGTGGGGGGACTGGTGGGAGCGGTACGTCCGCCTCCCGAACCGGTCGATCCCGCCCCGCGCGACGAACCTCGGCCCGACCCAGCGGCTGCCGAACGGCCCGCAGTGGCACCAGCTCGAGAGCAAGGCGTGGTACTTCCACCGCCTGCCGATCCTGATCGATGCCGCGAACCGCCTCATGCAGCAGGTCCGCTTCCCGCACGATGCCCAGCGGCTCGCCGTCTCTCCGTGGATCGAGGCCACGCTCGGTCGCTGGCTCGCGGTGCAGCCCCCCGACCGGCCGGTCTTCGCCTTCGTGAACCTGCTCGAGGCGCACGAGCCGTACCTGACGGACCCGGACCTGGTGCACGGCTTCGCCAACTGGTTCCGGACGGCGAACGTCCGCATGGACAAGACGAGCGTCCTCGCCGGGGCATGGACGCCGAGCGCGCGCGAGCGCGAACGGCTGCACCGCCTCTACCGCGACATGGTCCGGTTCATCGACCGCCGCATCGCCGGTCTGGTCGCCGCCCTCCGGGACGCGCGCCGCTGGGAGAACACGCTCCTCGTCCTCACGAGCGACCACGGCCAGGCGTTCGGCGAGCACGGCTGCCTCTTCCACGGCCAACGGCTCTGGGAGCCGCTCGTCCGGGTGCCGATGTGGATGCGGGCCCCGCACGGCGAGGGCGGGGGGGCGACCGGGCAAGGGTGGTCGAGCCTGATCGACGTCGCACCGACCGTGGCCGCACGGGCGGGACTCTCCGCCTCGGCGTTCCGCGACGCCGTCGCGCTCGACGAGCTCGTCGACCGCCCCCGACCGACCCCGGTGTTCACGATGGCGGACGGGATCCATCAGAAGATGCACGTCAAGAAGTTCGCCGCCGCCGCCCAGATGGAGCAGTGGGAGCGGTTCTACGTCGGGGCGTACGAGGGCGACACGAAGCTGGTCCTCGACCTCGCGGACCAATCGGTCCGGGCCTACGACGTCGCGCGCGACCCCGGGGAAGAGCACGACATCTGGTCGACCACGGCGGATCGGTTCGGCGGGATCGTCGAGCAGATGCGACGGATCGGCGAGCAGCTCAAGGGCGGTGCCACGGGCGCGACGTCGCCCGAGGTCGAGGACCGGCTCCGCTCCTGGGGCTATCTTTAGCTCAGACGGCGTGGGGCTGGGCGCACCGCGGGCGGGGAGGGGTGCGTCGGTGACGGAGCCGGGTGCTCGGATCGTCTTCTTCGGGACGTTCTACCCGAGGCACTACCGCGCGGGCAACTCGTCCACGGGGATCGTGACCGCGCTCTCCCGTTCCGACCGCGTGGAGCGCATCGTGGTGTTCGCCCCCCACGGCTCCGGCGTCCCGCCCGGTGCGCGGGCGGACCGGATCGACCTTCGCATGACGTGGCAGCACGACAGCGTGGTCGGCCTGGCGCTGACGTACGTGCGGATGCTCCGTGCCGCCCGGTCGGCGGACGAGGTGCTCTTCAACATGTACGTCACCTCCTTCGGCCGCTCGCCGGCGGCGAACGCGCTCGGCCTCCTGCTGCCGTCGATGGTCGCGAAGCTGTCGCGGAGGCCCGTACGGGTCTACATGCACAACTTCCTTGAGACGCAGGACGTGGAGCAGCTCGGGTACCGCCCAAGCCGGCTCGTGCGGTGGAGCGTCCGCACGCTCGAGCGGTGGCTCGTCGGCGCCACGCGCGTCGCCGTCCCGCTCAAGAGCCAGCAGGCGGCGTTGCGGCGGGTGGCGGGGTTCGAGGTCGACCAGCTCCTCCTCCCGTACATCGAGTCGCTGCCCGGCGCGTACACGCTGCTCGAGAGGGAGCCGAGCCCGGCGACCGACGCGGCAGCCGCCGGGACGGGGCGGCTACGGGTGCTCCTCTTCGGGACGTGGGGGCCGCAGAAGGACCTCGTCGGCGTCGTCCGGGTGCTGGATCGACTGATCCGCTCGGGGATGCCGCTCGACGTGACCGTGGCGGGGAGCGTCAATCCGAGCTTTCCGGAGTACGCCCAGGAGCTCGACCGATTGCGGGTCACCACCCTCCCTCCGAGCATCCGATTCCTCGGAGCGGTGCCGGAGACCGACGTCCTCCGCCTGACGTTCGACCACGATGTTCTCATCCTCCCGTACCACGCCACCGGCGGCTACTCCGGGGCGATGAACCTCGGGGCGCTCGCGGGGATCGGGATCGTCGCCTACGATCTTCCCCAGCTCAGGGAGTTCGCCGACGACCTCGGTATCGTGGCGCAGTTCGTGCCGGCGGGGGATCTCGGGCGGATGCGGGAGGCGCTCGGGGCCGAGCTCGCGCGGGGGCGCGGCGCCGACCAAGGCCGGGACGGTCTCCGCGCGCGGCTCGAGCGGACGCTCGCGTCGGTCGAGCGGCTTGCGGGCGTCGACCGCCCGCGGCCTACGAACTAGGACCGGCACCGCCCCCTCCCGGCGGCGGGCCGGGTGGGGGAACGGGCGTCGCGACGTACGGTCGGGGCGGGGGGAACTTCGGCTGCGCCCGTCGTCTCTCCCGCCGCCGCCAGAGGACGAAGCCGACGACCGCGATCGCGCCGAGGAGCACCGCGACCAGGACGTATCCCACGTGGTCCGGCAGCCCGAGGAATCCGGGCGCGGAGGAGTGCGGGATCGCGCCCGGGGCGTTGACGGTGATCGTGAGGTTGGTGATCGATACGTTCCCCAGCGAGTCGTTGACCCACATTTCGACGGGATAGGTCGACGGCACGAGGTACTGGTGGACCGGGTTGGGCTGGTTGCTCGTCCCTCCGTCCCCGAATACCCACGCGAACTTGTAGGGGGGGACGCCCCCGCTCGGGGTCGAGGTGAACGCCACCGTGAGGGGCGCCGTTCCCGTCGACGGCGTCGCCGAACCGAACGCCGACAGCCGTTGGCCGTAGGCGATGAGGGTGCCGGCGCAGCCCACGAAGATCCTCCCCTCGGCGATCGTCGGGTCCGAGAGGAGCGGGCCGGAGCATTGGCTGCGGAGCGCCACCTTCCCGGTGGCGGCCAGCACGACCTGGAACGCGCGGCCGGACGTCGAGGCGAGGAGGCCGCTCGCGTACGCCGCCGCCCGGTAGACCGGGTTCGGCGCGGAGATCTGCCAGAGGATCGATCCCGTGGTCGCGTTCAGCGCAGCGAGCGTCCCCTTCTCCGGGACGCGGGCGATCGTCCCCGGTCCCCCCCCGATGTACAGAACGCCTCCCGAGAAGCTCGCGGTCGCGATGTTGTAGCCGTTCTGGCTGGCGTTCGCGAGCCGGACCTGCCAGACCGGGCCGGCCGCGAGGTTCGACTGGTTCCACGCGTACAGGTTCCCGTTCTTGTTGATGGCCGCGACCATCGGCTGGCCGCTGGCACCGGTGAACAGTGTCGGCGAGGCGCCGAAGTCGCCGTCGGGGGTGGCGTTCGCGATCGGGATCCGCCAGGACGACACGAGGGTCAGCGTCCGCGCGTTGAGCGCGACGATCGAGTCGTCGTGCTGCTGGTAGTAGGCGGTGAGCGCGGTCGGGTTGCCGCTCGTCACGAAGATCGTGTTCGTCACGGGGTTCCAGGCCGGGCTGGCCCAGAGGCTCGAACCGAGGATCCGCGAGCCGTTGGCGCTCAGGTTCGTCATGTTGAACTGACGGCCGACCGCGTGCGTGGTGAGGTTGATCTGGAGGAGCGCGGCCGGCACGAGCGGGTTGTCGCAGCGGCTCGCCGTCCCGTAGTAGAGAAAGCCGTCGGCGAGGAGCGGGCTCCCCCAATTGTAGTAGCCGTTCGAGGTGTTCCCGACCTGGGTCCGCCATTCGATCGCGCCGCTCGCCGCGTTGAGGGCGTAGAGGAAGTCGTCGCCGCCCGCCACGTAGACGACCCCACCCGCGACCGTCGCGGTCGAGGCGATCCCCGCGCTTCCGTTTCCGTAGACCCCCCCGCTGGTGCACCGCGGGTCCGTGCTCGTTCCCAGGAACGCGTGCCAGAGGGTCCGCCCGTTGGTCGCGTTGAGGGCGTAGAACCACCCTTGCCCCGAGCCGAGGTATACGACGCCGTTCACGGCCACCGCCGAACCCTCGACGGCCCCGCCGAGGGTCGCCGTCCAGAGGGGAATGATGCCCCTCGTGTTCGTGTAGGAGAGGATCGTCTCGTTCGGGTTCGCTGACGTCCGCCCGACGTTCTGCATGTACATCGGCCAGTCGCTCGCGCCCAGCACGGCTGCGACCGATTTCGCGGGCACGCCGACGAGGACGATGGAAGGGACCATGTGGGGCCGAGCGGCTACCACGGGGGCTCCACCGCCGACGGCCGTGATCGAGAGGAGGAACAGCGCGGCCAGCAGCACGGGGCCGAGCGGAGGCGGCCGCCGGGCTCGGGCCACGTTAGCGGAAGATCGCCGCGAGGGTTCCGTTGCCACTGACGATGACAGACGTGTTGCCACTGCTTGAATTGAACGCCATCACTCCGAGGTGGGTGAGCCAGTGGTAGAAGGCATGTCCCTGGCACGAAGGCACGCTCGCGCTGTAGACGGTGGAGGAAGGGACCATCGAGACGTTCGTCGAGCCACTGTACGCCGTCCCATTGAAGGTGAGCGGCCCACACCCCACGGGTGCGAAGCCGACCTTCACCGTCACCATCGGCGCGTAGACGAGCACGATCGACGTGCTGTACAGGATCGCCCCGCAGTGGTCGTGGATGTGGACCAGCGCCTTCTCGGGAACGAGGGAATGGTTGTCGCCCATCACGTAGATCGAGAGGTTGAACGGATTGGGCGGGACGGTCGGGGTGGTGACGTCACTTTGCCGGATGCGGATCCCGTACTTGTCCTCGAGCTCGATATTGAATACGGTACCGTTGGTCGCGCCGGTGAGGAGAGCCGTGTAGGTGGAGCCGATGACGACCGTCGGGCCGCTGTGGGCGACCTGGGCCACGAACGGCGCGGGCATGAAGACGCTCGGGTTCTGGGAGTTCGCCTGCAGGTGGCTCCACGCGCCGACCGTGACGTTGCCGCCGTTCGCGGTCCGGTTGATGATCCACTGCCAGCGCATCGCGACGGTGAGGTTCCCGTAGTAGAGGTTCGTCGCCATCACCGCGAGCTTCTGGCTCGTGAGCGTCGCGGTCGAATTGCGGGCGAAGACGACCGGACCCCCCATCGTCTTCGCGTAGGCGGTGAGGTTCGGGTCGGTCCAGTTCGGGCCGGCGATCGTGAGGTTGTGGTGGAGCAGGAAGAACTCCATCACCGTGTGGTTCTTCAGCGTGAACTTCGCGAACAGGCTTGGAACGTGGACCACCTCGCCGAGGACGGCCGAGGTGTAGTTCCGGGCCTGCAGCTCGTAGGCGACCGTCATTCGGTCGCCCGAGGTGAGCGCGATGCTCGGGGCCGGCTCGCCGATCAGTACCCCCGCGGGGGTCGGGCCATCCGCGGCGTAGCAGGTGCCTGTTCGGGTGAACCCTGGGGAGAACTGCGCGCCGCGGACCGACGACGGGTGGCCGCCCACGACCCCGCCGGCCGGTAAAGCCAGAGCGACGATCGCTACGGCGAGGAGTACCATGCCGAGGATCGGGCGCGCCCGGGACCCGGTTCGAGCGAACACCATGGTGCTGGCGGCACGGAGTCCGTCGGGGTCTTAAAGGCTCCGATTTCACCATCGGAGGTAGGCGTAGCCATGCGCGCCCGTGCGCATCGACCTCCGGCGCCTTGGGACCGGACCGATCGCCCTACCGGTCCCGCGGGCTCGGCCGGACCGAAGGTCGCCGCCAGGCGGCGAACTGCGCCGCGATGAGGAGGGCGAGCGTCCCGAGCAGCGCTACATCGAGGAACCATGTTAGCCGCGAGAGGCCGTTTCCGAGAAGGTTCGGCGACGCGGTCGTTCCGGAGCCCGGGGCGTGCGAACCGGGGCCGGGGCTCGAGTTTCCCCCCGAGGACGACCCGGCCGGTTGAACCGTGAGCGTCGCGGAGGAGTACGAAGAGTACCCGGCGGCGTCGGTGAGGTTCACTTGGATGAGATACGATCCCAGAGCGGCGGACGGACAACGCACGGTCGGGCCGCTGCCCGAACAGCCGGCGGGCAGTCCGGAGTAGACAAAGCCGAACGGCGCGACACCGCCCGCCACCGCCGCCGCAATCTGGACCGGGGTCGACGGGGTCGTCGTGTTCGGGCTGACGGTCAGGGTGACCGTCGGGTCCGGCGCGACGGAGAGCTCCTTCGCGACGACGGACGACGCCCCGACTCGGCTCGTGACCGTGACGGATAGGTTGACGAGGCCCGAGCTCGCGAAGGCGAGCTCGGCGTCGAGGCCCTCGGCCGAGACCGTCGCTCCGGTCGGCCAGACGGCGGAATAGGGTGGAATCGAGCCGGAACCGTACACTGAGACATGGATCGGGAGTCCGATGTCGGCGAACTGCGGCACGGCGGGAGTCGACCCGTGCAGCGGGAGGACGAACGCCCAGGTCTCATTGAGGGGGCCGATCGGGCTCGAACCACCGAACAGCACCAAGATCCCGTCCGTCGCGTCGTAGGATAGGCCGACGTCGGCACGCGCCGCCGGGTCGTTGGGAACGGCAAGTTGACGCCAGCTTCCGTTCCCGTAGGCCCAGGTATCCGCGAGGTAGCTCCCGGCGTGGCCCCCGAAGAGGACGGTCGAGCCGATGGCCGGATCGAAGGTGAACCCGGCCCGATCCCGGGCAGGGGGGGAGATCGCCGGGGAGGCGACGCTCCAGTTGCCGGACTGGAACGTCCAAGTATCCGAGAGGACCGAGGAGCCCGCTCTCCCTCCGAAGAGGACGACCGTCCGGTCGGAGACGTCGTAGGTCAGGGCCGCCCCAGAACGGGACGCCGGGCTCGACGCCGGGGCCAATTGCCGCCACCCTCCACCCGAGAAGATCCACGTATCGCCCATCGACCCACCGTCGGTGCCTCCGTAGAGGACGACGTAGCCGTCGGGCGCATCGTAGGTGATCGATGCGTTGGCGCGGGAAGGGGGCGCCGGGGAAGTCGACAGTTTCGTCCAGTTCCCCGCGACGTAGGCCCATGTGTCGTTGAGGAACGTGCCGTTGTACCCTCCGAAGAGCAGCACGTAGCCGTCCGCTTCGTCGTATACGCCCGCAGCCCCGAGACGGGACGGCGGCGCGACCGCGGGGCGCTGCGGGACCCACACCCCGGAATCAAACGCCCAAGTCGAGCTGGTCGCATATTCCGGGTACCCACCCACGGCGAGAAGCGTCCCGTCGGCCGCGTCATACGTCACCGTCGTCCCCAGAGAGCTGAGCGCTCCCACGTCGGTCACGATGTGGTTCCATTCGCTGCGGGCGAACGACCAGCAATCGCTGAGCCAGTATCCCGAGTATCCCCCGAAGAGGAGGACGAAACCATCGCGCGCATCGAACGTCATGCCCGACGCGTATCGGGCGAACGGGTCACCCCCGGTCACCACGCGCGACCAGCTCCCCGCCGCGAACGACCAGGTGGTTCCGACGAAGATCCCGTTGAATCCCCCGTAGAGTATCACGGTCGCGTCGATCGGGTCGTACTGCATGGCAACGAACGCAAGGGGCGGCGGCGCGCCGGGGGAGACGATCGACGTCCAGGTTCCGCCGGAGAATGTCCAGGTATCGTTCAGGTAGCCGGAGCCATACCCTCCGTACAGCACGGCGTACCCGTCCTTCTCGTCGTAGGCCAGTCCGGCCCCGTAGCGGGCGCTCGGAGCCGCGGTCGGGTTGACGGCGTGCCATGTGCCTCCACGGAACTCCCACGTGTCCGCAAGGGGCGTACCGTTCGTGCCACCGAAGAGAAGGACGGCGCCCGCCTTTGCATCCCACGTGATGCTCGCATTGGTCCGCGCGGGAGGGGCGACCGCGAGGCTCAACTCGGTCCACACCCCGCGGACAAAGGTCCAGGTGTCGCCGAGGACCGAGGACCCGTTATTGCCTCCGAACAGAACGACGTAGCCGTCGCTGGGGTCGAAGACCATCGCCGCGCCCGCCCTCGCGGACGGACCTCCAGCCGCCTCCAGCAGGAGCCAGTTGCCTTCGGCGAACGTCCAGGTGTCGCGGTAGAACCCGCCGCCCCAACCGTAGATCCCGCCGCCCCCGCCGCCGAAGAGCAGGACGTAGCCGTCGAGCGGGTCGTACGCGAACGACGGCGAGACGCGGCCGGGCGGCGCGTTGATGGGGGTGATGGACGACCACGTCCCGTTGGAGTACGCCCACGCGTCGTCGGTCGCCTCTGGATTGGCTCCGCCGAACAGCAGCACGTAGCCGTCCCCCGGGTCGAACGTCATGACGGCGTAGTTGCGGGGCGACGGCTCGGCGGGCGCGGCGGCGCGCGACCACATGCCGGCCCGGTAGGTCCACATCTGGTCGATATACGCGCCTCCGTAGCCGCCGAACTCGAGCACGTAGCCGTCGATCGGGTCGTAGGCGAGAGCGGGACCGTTGCCACCCGTCGGGCTCGACGCTGGATCGATCTCGGTCCAGCGGCCATGGACGAACGTCCAGCTCTCGTTGATCGCCGCCGCTTGGGCGCCCCCGAACAGGAGGACCGACCCGTCCGCCGCATCGTAGGTGAACCCCGCATCGTCGCGTGGGATGGGCGCGACGGACGTCGTGAGGTGGGTCCACGCCCCGTTCGTGAATGTCCACGTGTCGTTGAGGAAGCTCGCTGGGCCGTTCGTCCCGCCGAACATCACCACGTAGCCGTCCGCGGTGTCGTAGGTCATGGCCGCGAACCCCCGGGCGGGGGGCGAAGGAACGGCGGTCAAGGCCCGCCAAGTACCGTTCTGGAAGATCCACGTGTCCGCGTTCACGATGTCGCAGTTTCCGAGCACCTGGACGGTGAAGCAACCTCCGAACAGGACGACGTAGCCGTCCGCTGCGTCGTAGGCCATCGCCGCGCCCGATCGGGGGCTCGGGGCCGCCCCCGGCGACAGCTCGGACCAGTACCCCCCCGAGTACGACCAGGTATCGTTGAGGAATCCCGAGTTGTGGTACTTGTTCACCCCCCCGAACATCAACACCGCATGGCGGGCGCCGTCGTAGGTGGAGGCCGCGCCGTACCGGACCGAGGGGATCGGATGGGTCAGGTTGGTCCAGCCGCGGCTCGCGTTCAGGGCGGCGCAGGTGCCGTCGAGCGTGGCGCCGAGATAGCAGGCCGCAGCGCCCCCGCCGGACGGCGAAGGGTTTCCGTCGAGGGAGGAATGGACCAAGGGTTGGGTCGCAACCTCGACCGACCCGGGGCCAGGAGGGTGGGTTGGTGTCGCCCCGACTCCGGAGTGGGACGGAGCTACCGCTAGGCCCGGGCCGACGATGCTAAGGACCGCCGCGATTCCGACAATACAGCCAAATGTGTATTGATACGGACGCGTGCGAGGAAAACCTCGCACGCTCGGCAGTACTCAAAGCGCCCGTAGATAAACCGTTCCTAAAGTCGGGGCCCCGCGGGGGCGCGTGGCGGCCGAAGCGCGTGGGGCGCCGCGGGCGGCCGCCGGCGCGACCGGGCTGCTGCGACGCGCTACCCGTCCCTCCCTTGCGCCCGAATATTGTTTCAAATACCCCCTCCCGCTCGCACGCCCTCCGGAGGCCAACTTCGGTCCCTTGATGCAGGGGTTGCCCGGGTCACCCCCCCGATCCGTCCGTTCCACGGCCGAGTCGGTCGTTCGTCGCCTGCAGCAGTGGCTCCAGGAGCCGACCCGCGAACGGCGTCTGCTCCTATCGGCGCTCCTCGCGCTCTCGTTCGTCTCGGTAATCCTCGTCTACACGCGGGGCGGCCTCCTCTACGGTCAGGACTACCCCGGGGTCTACTCGGCGTCGGACTTCGCCTACCGACCGATCGTCGACTTCCTGATCCCCTCGGCCGCGGTGGGCGTGGCGTTCGGGAACGTCTACGTCGGCTTCTACCTCGCGCTCCTCGCCGAGGCGTTCCTCGCTTCCTACGCGGTCCAACTGTTCGCCCGCGAGCTGTTCTCCTCGACGTTCTCCGAGCGGGAGCTCACGGTCGTCCAGGGCGCCGCCGCGGCGCTCTACGTGTTCAGCCCGGCCGCCCTCGTCACGAGCTTCAAGAGCCTCATCGCGATCGTCTTCCTCAGCGCCACCGCCTTCCTCCTGACGCTCACACTGGTGGTGCGGGTCGCGCGCAAGATCGACCGCGGGTGGGTATTCCGCCGCCAGGACGCGCTCCTTCTGGGAGTCGCCATCGGCCTCGCCGCCCCCGACTCGTTCCCGAACCAGGTCCGGATCCTCGGGCTCACGGCCGTGGCCCTGGTCGTCATCTTCCTGGGCTTCGCGCTGACCTACCGCACCGAGGCGCAGTGGGTGGCGCTCCGGCGCGCCGGACGGCACATCATCACCTATACCCTGCCGGTCGCCATCCTCCTGCTCTCGTACGACCTCTATCTCGTGGCGACGCAATGGGCGACCAACGTCGCCGCCCTTCGTCAGGTGGCGAGCGCGTACACGCCGCTCTTCACCAACACGAGCTACAACACCCTCCCACAGGTCGTTCGACTGCTCGGCAAGCGGAGCTTCGGCTCGCTGGTCTACTCCCCGCTCTACACCTACAATGCCGGGGTCGTCCTCGCCTCCTACCTCTGGCCCCTCCTCGCGATTGCGGTGCCGGTCTTCTTCGCCTACACCGAGCGCATCCGCGAGCGCCGGCTGCTCTACGGACTGGTGCTCGTCGTCGTACTCTGCGTGATCTGGGATACGGGAACGAACCCGCCGTTCGGGGGGATCAACTCCGCGATCCTCTCCGTCCTCCCCTTCGGGTCGGTGCTCGTCCCGACCTACTTCCTCTCGTTCCTCCTCCTCTCGAAACTGTACCCCGTCCTCATCGCCTTCTCGGTCGGGATGGTCGGCCGGGCCGTCGACCGATGGCAGCGCGAGGTCGAGTCCGCCCGCGAGTACTATGCCGCCCCGCCGGGCGCGACCGGAGGTGGGGCGAACGGCCCGCCGGCGGTCCGTCGCCCGCGGCGCGCGGCGCGGGTCGAGCTCGGTATGATCGTGGCGATCGCGTTGACCGGGGTGCTCATGGTCGCGGCGCTCCCGATCTTCGAGGGGCAGGTGGAGGTCGGAACGTCGGGCAGTGGGTTCTTCATTCCGGGGCCGTACTTCCAGGTCCGTTCGACCCTCCAATCGACGCGTTCAGACGCCCTGCTGCTTCCGGCCCTCTCGCTGTACATCACGACCAGCTGGGGGTTCCAGGGCGCGAACTCCTTCTATCTCGATTTCAATTACCCGTCCAAGGTCGTCGTCCCCGGGTTCTGGGGCCCGTACTCGTACTACCTCAACCGGACCCAGAGCCTGTACGCGAACGCGACCACGGCGGTCGGTCCGGGCTCCAACACCACCGCGATCGTCGCGAGCGCGACGCCGAAGGTGTTCACGAACCAGCGGGGGGCGATCGTCACGATCTACCACCTCGGCGCGACGTACAATCTCTCCTCCTTCGCCTGGGCCGCGCTCGCGTTCCACAACACGAACACCGCGGCCGTCGACCAGCTCGCCGCCGCGGGCGAGCTCACGATCGGGCTCGCGTCGAACGGGACGAACCACGTCGGGTGGTTCTCGGTCGGCGGCGGGTCGAACGCGGTCGTGAACGGTTCGTCATCGACCGAACCGCTCGTCGACCTGCTCGTGGGCGAGCCGTCGACGAACGTCTCCTACAACCCGGACAACGTGAGCGAGGTTCTCGTCCTCGAGCAGAACATCGCCTCGTCGTCGTACGTCCCGTTCGGTGCCCTCGACCTCGGGGGGATCGCGACGGGCGTCGTGCAGCCGGGTTGGCTCCCACTCATGCAATCGCTCGGGGTCCACTATGTGCTCGTCGACAGCACGGTGAGCCACGGGGCGACCCAGAGCTACGCGCTCGTCTTCCAGACGGTCGCGGCGCTCCTCGCGGCCGGGATCATTGTGCCGGAGTACGCCAGCCCGAGCCTCTCCCTCTATCGGATCGTGTAGGAGCGGAACGGGGGTCGGATCATGCGAAGTCGTCGCGGAGTCCGATGCTCAAGGTGTCCAAGAAGTCCCGCAGTCGACGGAGGTTCGGGATCGCGGGGGCGAGCGCCCCCACGGGGCCACGGACCGCGCCCAAGTACCGCCGAAGCTGCTTCCCCTTCGCTCCGGGCGGGGCGGAGGAGCGACGGAGGTTGTACCACCGCTCCCGCTGCACGGAGACGACATGGAGCTTCAGATGGAGGAGCGGACCGCGGAGGCCGAGCTGCGAGAGCCTCAGGGAGCTGTCGCGGCTCCGGGCGACCAGGTCCCGCGCGGCGTCCAGGCAGTGGGGCCGCACCTCCGCCCAGGCGGGCGGGAGGTACGCGGGGACGGCCGAGTGGAAGATCCCCGACAGGTCCTCGGCGTTGGTCGCGACCCAGTCGAGCTCCGTCCGCAGCGTATCCAGGAATTCGACCAACAGCCGAACATCCTGGACGAGGGCCGCCGCGGGATGCTCGGGAGCGCCGGCGACCATCGGTGAGGACTCCGCCGCGGAGCGGGGTCCCCTATGTAACCGTTGTTCGCACGACGACGCCGGGCCCGAGCGCGGCGAGAGAAACGGTCCCCTGGCGGGGCTCAGACGAGCGGGGTGGCGACGGAGCCCGAGAGGACGATCGTCGTGCCCGAATTGACGTCCGCCCCGCAGCCGCAGACGAAGGAGTACTGCGCCCCCGTCGCGACGAAGACGAGCGTTCCCGAGGTGCCGGTCTGGTTGTAGACGACCTGGTTCTCGTTCGCGATCCCGTCCTCGAGCGATACGTTCTGGTAAATGCTGTGGACGGAGAGGGTCACCGGCGAGCCGTCCGACGAGTGCCACGTCATCGAGATGACCGCGTTCGTCGGGAACTCCTCGACGAGGTGGGTCGTGCCGACCTGCGCCGCGAAGTGGGTGGGCACGGCGATCACGGTCAGCGCGAGCACGACCGCAAAGAGTCCTGCCGTGCCGAGCACCGCCGGCCGCTCGAGGCGAGAGGGTGGCTCCTCCCCGGGCGGCGCTATCCCCTCGTCGGGGTTCGCGCCGAGGGCCATTTCGGACTTATACACACGCGTGGGGATTTATCTAACTTGCTCCACCCCGAGGGGGGTCGATGACGGACGACTGGGTCGGCGACGGCTTCGTGGCCGATGAGGAGGCACCGTACGCCGCGCCTCCCCGCGCCCGCCCCCGACCCGAAACCGCGAGGTACGACGCCGAGCTCGCGGCGCCATCGGTTCCCGGGCCGGCCGCCCCGATCCGGTCGCTCCCGCGGTGGATCCCCCCGTGGCTCGCCCGCCATCTGTCGCTCCCCCTCCTCCTCCTGGGGGTCCTCGTCGTTGTCGAGGCCGTGGCCCTGGCGAGTCTCCAATGGTCCGGGTTCCTGGCGTTCCAGTCCGTCCCGAACGACCTGGCCTCGTACAATCAGGCGTTCTTCACGACGGTGCACTCGGGCGCCTTCTTCTACTACACGACGAACCTGCCGAGCGGCGGAAGCGGCGCGCTGTTCGGGACCCATTTCGTCCCGTTCTTCGCGCTCCTGCTGCCGTTCTATGCCGCGGCGCCCGGACCCGGGACGCTCATCGCGATCAAGTCGTCGGCGATCGCGCTCGGGGCGATCCCGGTCTACGCCCTCGCCCGGCTGAAGCTTCCGTCGCGGTGGTGGGCGTTCGCCTGCGGCGTCGTCTACCTCGTGAGCCCCCTCACCCTCACGCTCGATTGGAACGGCTTCGACCCGGAGGCGTTCCTCCCCGTCACCGTCCTCAGCGCCGTGTACTTTCTCGCCGCGCGGAAGCCGTGGGCGTTCGTGGCGTCGTGGGTGGTGGCCCTTTCCGTGATCGAGACGATCGCACCGCTCCTCTTGGTCTTCGCGGCCGTTGGACTGGCGAGCGTGACGTGGCAGACGCGCCGAACCGGAGGGCCGCTCAAGGACATGGAGGGACGGCTCCTCGTCCTCGGCGCGGTCTCCGCCGCGCTCTGGCTCGCGATGGCGTACGCCGTACTGGTCCATTTCAACCCCCAGGGCGCCACCTTCGGTCCGGGGTACGCCCGCCGGTTCACGGTGCTCGGTGCGCCGACGATCCCGAGCGTCGGTCCCCAAGCGTTGCTGCACCCGGACCTCGCCCTCGCCGCGCTCGGCTACGACGGCCAGACGAAGACGACGTACCTCCTGCTCCTGTTCGGGGGCCTCGGCTTCCTACCGCTCGTCGGCTCCGCGCGGAACTTGTTCCCGGCGGTCGCCTGGAGCTCCCTCGCCGTCCTCAGCAACTCCGTCGCATTCTACACGCTGGGGACGCAGTACCTCGGCTACGTCAGCCCGTTCCTGGTCGCCGGTTTCATCGCCGGGGTCGCTCGCGCCCGCGGCTGGTTCCTCGGCCTGCCCGCCCCCGGGCCCAGCGAACGCTCGGCGGTGCGCCCCCCGCCCGCGCTGCTGCGGCTCCGATCGCGTCGCCTACGATGGCGGGAGCGGGCGCCGCTGGCGTTCGCGGTGTTCTGCACGTTCGTCGCGACGATCGCCGCCAACCCCCTCCTGTCCGCGCCCGCGGCCGCGACCCCGTTCAACACGTACGGAGTGCCCTCCCCCACCCCCCACGATACGCAGGCCATGGCCGCCCTGAACGCGATTCCTCCGACGTCCTCGGTGTACTGTACGGAGCACCTCTACCCGTACCTCTCAAGCCGTGGCTCCGTCTACACGCTCTCGAGCGGCGGAGCGTTCGCCGGCGCGACCTCCTACTGGGGGTGGATGCAGCGGTACATCAACAGCTCCGAGTTCGTCGCGATCGACTACCCCCTGGACCCGACCGACGCGCTCCTGACGCAGTACTACGGGAACCTCGCCGGGTTCGGACTCGTTGCGGCGGCGGACGGGACGTACGTCTTCGAACGGGGGTGGGGTGGGGCACCGAGTCAGTTCGTCCCGGCGAGCATCGCGACCGCCGGGGGCGCCCTGACGCCCCTCGATGCCCGCGTGAACCCGGCGGCCACCACGGAGCTCGGCGCGAGCCTCTACCATGCGGCGGACAAGCAGCCCGGAGCGACCGTCTGGACCGGGCCGCGGGAGAGCCCGATACCTCCCGGGAGCTACCGAGCGACCGTCTGGTTGAAGCTTCAGGCCCCGTCGGCTGGGAGCCAGCTCAAGATCGCGTTCCAGGAGCTCCCGATCCACGTCACTGCGGCACAGACCCTGAACACGTCCACGAACCATCGGTACTCCTTCACGATCGTCCCGGCCGGCGGAGCGGGAGCGACGCTCGCCACGACGAACGTCACGACCTCCGCGGGGACCACGCGCTGGGTCGACCTCAATGTGACCGTGTCGTTCGCCTTCGACACCCTGGCCAGCTTTACGACGACCGGCGTCGAACTCTCGGGCAGCGCCTCGTTCACGGTCTACGGGATCACCCTGAGCCAGACGCAAGCTTCGATCGGCAGCTCGGTTCGGCCGGCCGCGGGAGGGGGGTAGCGTGGCTCATCGGCGGCTCCGCCGCCGGGCCTCCGAACGGGAATCCCTCGGGTCGGCCGCCCTTGTCCGGCATCGGGCGCGGTCCGGGCACTCCGGCACCGACCGAGAGATTCATCCGACCTCCGAGGCGTTCGTCTGATGCGACCGGTTCCCGTCGGGCCGGCGCCGAACGTGCAAGCCATGGACTCCGTGGACGATCCGGCCGACCGTTCGGTCGGGCCGTTGCCAGAGTTGCCGACCGCCCCGATCGTCCCCGCCGGTGAATCCGCACTCGCCCGCATCCGGTCGGAGCTCGGGCGGACGGTCGGCGAACTGTGGTCGAAGCGCTGGACCCTGCTTTGGCTCGGAATCGTGATCATCGCCTACACCGACATCCTCGGCTACATCCAGGCGCAGGGGTTCAACGCGTTCTACACCCAAGCGCAGGACCTCGGCGCGTACAGCCAAGCGCTCTACACGACCGCGTTCGACCACCGGCTCCTGTACTTCACGACGAACCTCCCCGCCGGGACGAACGGCAACCTGTTCGCCGTCCACTTCACGCCGGACTTCCTCGCGCTCGTCCCGGTCTACGCGCTCGCGCCGAGCCCGGTGACCCTGCTCGTCGTGAAGGAGCTCGCGATCGCGCTCGGCGCGATCCCGCTCTACGGCCTCGCGGCGCTCCAGATCCGGTCGAAACCCCTGCGTTGGCTCGCGGTCGGGGCGTACCTGATCGCTCCGCCCGTCATGGGACTGGGCTGGAACAGCTTCGACCTCGAGGTCCTCCTCCCGGCCCCGATCCTCACGTCGATCTACTTCCTCTACCGCGGTCGGTTCGCGCCGTTCCTGGCGTTCTGGCTGATCGCCCTCGGGGTCATCGAGACCGCCGCGGTCCCGCTGCTCGCCCTCGCCGGCTTCGGCCTCCTCGCCACGTTCCGGAAGCGTCCCCTCTCGCCGGAGCTGCCGATCGCCCGGGAGCGGCGGTTCTTCCTCGCGGGCCTCATCGCCGCCGTCGCCTCGCTCGCGGTGTCGTTCGTCGTGCTCACGAAGGTGTTCCCGTACGGCGGGGGGTACGGGAGCGGCTACTCCCGCCACTTCCAGACGCTCGGCGCGAACTCGATCCTTCAGGTCCCGGTCATCGCGGCCGCGCACCCGGGACTCGCCTTCAGTGCGCTCGCCTTCGCGGGGGTGGACAAGATCACCTACCTTCTGCTCGTCTTCGGGTCGTTCGCCTTCCTTCCACTGCTCGGGCGGTTCCGCTTCTGGGTCGCGGGCTCGGTCTGGCTTGTCCTCGCGATGTTCTCCGACCAGGGCGGCGGCTACTACCACCTCGGGACCCACTACCTCGGCTACGTCGTCCCGTTCCTCGCCGCGGGGATGGTCTCGGGGATTCCGACCGCGATCCGGATCGTCCACGCCGTCCGCTCGGCGCTCCCGCGCCGGCCGTGGACCCCCCGGCGGACCCGGGCGAACGCCGGCCGGAGCGTCCCGGCAGCGGTCGGGCTCGTGATCGTCATCGCGGCGATCACGACGAGCGCGATCGCCTCCCCGCTCCTCGACAACCCGGCCGGGACGGCGGCGATCACGAACCACGGCGTCCCGCTCGTGACCGGGCACGACGGCGAGCTCACCGCCGTCATCTCGCTCATTCCGCTCCACGCCGCGGTGTTCACCACGATGCATCTGTTCCCTCAGGTCGCCGACCGGACGAACGCCTACCTCCTCCCGGTCGGGACGATCTTCCGAGGGAACTCCACCTACCAGGGCGAGGTCGACGAGTTCCTGAACGCCTCGCAGTACGTCCTCGTCGACTACCAGATCGACGCCCAGAACGCGCTGTTCATGCAGTACTACGCGAACCTCACCGGCTTCGGGGTGCTCGCCGCGGTCAACGGCGCGTACCTGTGGGAACGGGGGTACACCGGTCCGCCCCAGCTGTGGTCGCCGTACGTGCAGGCGTTCGCGGGCGACGCCATGAACCCGGTCGACGCGCAGGTCTACTTCGGGCAGACGACCCAGTACGGCCCGGCGCTGTACCACCACGCCGACAGCAAGCCGAGCTCGGTGCTGTGGGCCGGACCGAGGTACACCTACCTTCCGCCCGGCCACTACGCCGTCACCTACTGGTGGCACGTGACGGGCTCGGGGACCGGCCCCCAGGCCGCGGCGAAGGTGACGTACACCCCGGCGATCATCACCGCCACCCCGGGCCTCTTCTCCCCGGGAGGGTTCCACTACACCTACTCGGTCGCGCCCGACTCGGCGAACCGCTCAACGCTCGCCTTCGCCGCCGTCGTGGCATCGACCGGGAACCTCGCTTCGAGCAACGTCACGCTCGACATACCGTGGCTCGAGCCGGGGTACTTCTCCGCGACCGCGACCGAGGTCGCGGGCGGGATGTCGGCGATCCTCTACGCGGTCGTGGTCACGCAGCTCTCGGTGTGAGGGCCGGACGATGAGTCGCGCGTGCGCCGGGGGGGCGGTCCCGCTCCGAACGGACGAGGCACCGTGAGCGCGGCCAGCCGACCGAACGTGCTCGTCGTCGTGCTCGACTGCGTTCGGGCGTCGGATTTCCCGGGCGGGCCGACCGCCCCGCCGATGCCGTTCGTCGAGTCGCTGGGACGCGAGTCGATCCAGTTCCCGAACGCGGTCGCGCCCGCGCCGTGGACGATCCCCTCGCACGCGAGCCTGTTCACCGGGCTGTATCCGTGGGAGCACGGCGCCCACTGGCGGAACCAGGTGACGCTCGACCCGTCGATCCCCCGCCTCCCCCAGTGGCTCCGCGCCGCCGGGTACCGGACGCTCTCGCTCTCCGCCAACCCGCTGCTGAGCCCGACCTTCCGCCTGGTCGACGGGTTCGACACCGCCGCGTGGGCTGGGTGGTGGGAGCCGTACCTCCGCTTCGGCCACCCCGAGCGACCGCCCCTCTCGACGGAGAACGGCGGCTCGTCGCGGGCGGGACTGGCCAAGATGCGCAGCGGCGGCCGCCAGGACCTCATCCAGCGAAGCCGGCGTTTGTTCTCGCGGTACCCGGTCCTCCTGCAGGGGGCGAGCCGGTTCGCTCAGGGGCTCCGCGACCCCCAGGGCGCGGCGTCCGCTTCGATGGCGCGATGGATCGAGCCGACGCTCGACGACTGGCTCGGGCGCCGGGCCGCGGGCGAGCCGGTCTTCGTCTTCGTGAACCTGCTCGATAGCCACGAGCCGTACTTCGCGAACTCCGCCGAGGTCCACGGGGCGCTGGGCTGGTGGCGGTACGCGCGGATCTGCCAAGATCACTTGTCGTACCTGACGGGAGAGCGGGTGCCGAATGCGGAGGAGATCGCGCTCCTCCGCCGCCTGTATCGGGCGATGATCCGCGGGCTCGATGCCCGACTGGCCGCGATCGTTGCGGCGTTCCGCAAGCACGACCGATGGGACGACAGCCTCGCGGTGATCACGTCCGACCACGGCCAGGCGTTCGGGGAGCACGGCATGTTCTACCACATGCTGCGGCTCGACGAGGGGCTGCTCCGCATTCCCTTGTACGTGAGGCTGCCGAGGTCGGAACAGGCCGGAGCGAAGGCGAAAGGGTGGGCGAGCCTCATCGACGTTCCGGGGACGGTCGCATCGGCCTGCGGCGCCGAGGCCGCGCCGGCGCCTTCGGCTCGCCCGCTGCTCTCGCTCGTCGACGCCGACCGGGGCGAGCCAGTGCTCGCGGCGTCGGACGGGATCGTCTGGAAGCACTTCCAGGATCGGTTCACGGAGGCGAACCGAGGCCGCTTCGACCGCGTCTTCGGGGCCGCCTACTCCGACGACCGGAAGGTCGTGGTCGATGCGAGCGACGGGACGACCGCGGCGTTCGATGTGCGGAACGATCCCGCCGAACAGCGCGACCTCTGGGGCCCGGAGCAGTCGGAGCTGGCGTTCCTGCAGCACTCGGCGAGCGACGCGGCCCGCCGGATGCTCAAGTCCAGCGCCCAGGAGCTCGCGACGGACGTCGAGGATCGTCTGCGCGCTTGGGGCTACCTGTAAGGGTCCGCGCGGGGGCCGGAGGGCGGCCCGCCGCGCCTCCGCTTCAGTGGACCGCGATCTCCCAAACCATCTCGAGCCCGATCCGAATCGCGCGCCCCCGACCGTGGCCGGCACCTTTGGACGCGCCGACGCGCTGGCGGAACTGGATCGGCACCTCGACGATATCGTCGAAGTCGCGCAGCGCGATGAGGATCATGTGTGGGG
The DNA here is from genome assembly GCA_035656255.1 of Thermoplasmata archaeon. Lineage (GTDB taxonomy): Archaea > Thermoplasmatota > Thermoplasmata > Lutacidiplasmatales > UBA184 > Lutacidiplasma. The sequence goes on along the minus strand of DASRSV010000004.1, from coordinate 160,415 downwards.
AGAAGTACATCCCGCCGACCGTCAGGCGGTCGATGATCCGCGCGAGCGAGCTGCGCCGGATGGTGCGGAACGTGCAACCGACGTCCGTGAGCTGCACGCGGCCCAGGAACGTCCAGTCCCAGTACCTCAGGCGGATGAGGAAGGCGAGGAAGAGGTTCCCCCACGACATGAACCAGTCCATCTGCGAGCCGGGGCGGGTGAGGGGCCGGTTCGTGCGGGTGCCCAGCACGAGATCGCAGTGCCGCACGTACGGGAGCATCTTTTCGAGGTCCTCGGCGAAGAACGTCATGTCGCCCTCGGCGAGCGTGATCACGCCGGCGTCGGTCGACTCGAGGGCGTAGCGAAGCCCCCGCTGGCACGCGTACCCGTACCCCTGCCGCGGCTCCGGTACCACGATCGCCCCGTGCGTCCGGGCGACCTCGGCGGTCCGGTCCGTGCAGTTGTTGTCGACCACGATGACGCGATCGACGCGGGCGAGCTTGCGGAACTCGTCGACCGCGAGACCGATCGACTGCTCGTCGTTGTACGCCGTGAGCACCACGGCGACCTTCTGCGCATCGACATCGAGCGGGTCGGGCCGCCGCCACGGGTTCGGGCGCCGCCGGAGGGCGTAGTTCACCGAGAGGAGGATCAGGACGGTCACCGGTACGACGATGTCGAAGTACCACACCGTTGCGATTAGCCACGGCCCGTTCCACTGGAGCGGGTGGGGGAGCCCGGGCGGAGCGGGGATCCCCCCCCCCGGGACGAGGAACCGCAGTCCCACCCACACGTCCCGGACGAGGTGCACCAATCCCAGCACGACCGTGAAGGCGGCGAAACCGACCGTGCCGAGGAAGATCCAAACGAAAGCTCGGGCCATGGGATCGTGAGGTCGCGGTGGGTCGGCCTACCGCCGGCCCGCGTCGGGATGGAGGGAACGAGGTTGTGCGCCGGGCGGCCGACGAAGGACCACGGGACCGCTCACGGCGTGTTCCGGAGCGACTGGTCGACCTCGGTATTTCAAGTCGCGCTCTCTCCTCGACGACGGGCCGCAGGACTCCCCTCGGGCCCCGAGCCGAATCACTCTCAAGCACGGACCTGTACCGTGCGCCCTCGTGAGCGCCCACCGCCGGAGCCGGATCCTCGTGCTCGGCGGTGCGTCGCTCGTCGGCAGCCACTTCCTGGCGACGATGGCGATGGACGCCGAGCTCATTGCGGCCGGCCGCTCCGACCCCCGGACCGTGGGCGCTGCGGTCTCACGGTTCGAACCGATCGATCTCTCGGGTGAGTCTCGCATCCGCTCCCTCGTCCGCGAGGCGTCGCCCGACGCGGTGGTGAATTTCGCAGCCCGGACGGACGTCGACGGATGCGAGAAGGAACGTCCCGCATCCATTGAGGCGCAGACGGCCGTGGCCCATCCGGAGTCCGCGCTGACGTTGAACGCCCACCTGCCGTGTTGGCTCGCCGAAGCCACGGGCGCCACCTCCACCCCGTTCATCCAGATCTCGACCGACTACGTCTTCGACGGCGGGGGGGGTCCATATCCCGAGGACGCCGAGCCCGATCCCCTCTCCGAACACCTTTCCTGGTACGGGTTCACGAAGGGCCTTGGAGAGCGGGAGGCGCGTCGCGTCCACCCGCGGGCGTCGATCCTCCGGATCGCCCACCCGTACCGATCGCACTTCCCGCGCAAGCTCGATTTCGCGAGGACCATCTTGGCCCGCAGCGCGACGGGGACGCTTCCCCCGCTGTACACGGACCAAGTCATCACGCCGACTTGGATCCCCGACGTTAGCCGAGCCGTCCGCCGACTGGTGCTCGACCCGGAACCCGGGGTATTTCACGTCGCTTCCCCCGAAGCGACCTCGCCGTTCGAGTTCGGGCGGGCGACGCTCGACGCGGCGGGTCGGGATCCCGCGATGATCACCCCTAGCACCTTGGGCAACGGTCCCCCGCCGGCCGGCCGCGCTCCGCGACCGCTCCGCGGAGGACTCCGGGTCCGAAAGGTGCGGGACTGGCGTTTCGAGCCCACCTCGTTCCGCGAAGGGCTCCGCACGCTCGCCCGGGAGATCGCCTCGGGATCGGTGCCGAGCGCGGAAGCGACTTCGCAGGTTCCCTGAGTGTCGCGGCGGCGGCCGACCCGTCCCCGGCCGATACGCGAGTATTATCTGAGCGCCCCCGCGTGAAACACCGGGAGCCGCCGGGTTCCCCCGCAAGGTCCGTTCGTGAACGTCCTCGTCAGCGGCTCTGTGCTCGCTCGGGCATGGACTGGGGGAGAGCCGCTCGTCGGCCGGACCGTCGCCGACGGCCTGCGTCGGAAGGGGCACACCGTCACTCTCGCCCCGCATCGCCGGACACGGGCCGAACTGGTCGCCCTCGCCGCTACGCCGCGCGCGTGGGACCCGGTGGCGGTCGCACGGTACCGCGCGGAGTTACGCCGCCTCCGTCCGGAGGTCGTCCTTTCGTTCTACGACTACGACTGCTCGATGCTGGCGGCGGGTCGGCTCGAGCGGATCCCGGTCGTGGTCTCCTCCCACATCTTCTGGCCTGTCTGCCCGATCGGCACCCTCTACATCGATGGGTTCGGAATCTGCCCGGGCGCCTCCGTATCCCGGTGTCTGCGGCACATGAGCACCGCGGTTCCGGACGCGCGGTTGGGAGTTCGACTGCCCTTCCTTCCCGCGCCCCTCGGAGCCCTAGCCTACAGCAAGTACCGATCGATCCACAGCGCCCTCCGGTCCGCCCGGACAATCGTCGTGCCGGGGGAACGGTTCAGGGCGATCCTCGTGGCGAGCGGTCTCCAACGGATCCAGGTCGTCCCGAACGGACTTCCGGCGGGCGAGTGGACCGAAAGCCCGTGGGCCGGGGGCCCGAAGGTGGTGGCGTTCACCGCGGGCTCGCCGATCGAGCGAAAAGGGGTGCGGGAGTTCGTCGCGGTCGCGCGCGCGCTCACGCCGCGGGATTCCGTCACGTTCGAGGCGACGAACTTCCCCGGCGAAGGACCGGTCGTCGGCCATCCGTATCTGCCCCGGGCCGAAGCGGTCGAATTCGTCCGCCGAACGTACATGGTCGTCCTCCCTTCCCTCTGGGAGGAGCCGTTCGCCCTGGCGCCGCTCGAGGCGATGGCGGCCGGCAAGCCCGTGGTAACGTACCGCGTAGGCGGCATGCCCGAGATCGTCGACGACGGCGTGACCGGGTTCGTTGTACCCCTGGGCGACCGGGCGCAGCTAACGGCCCGAGTGGCGGAGTTGATCGCGGACGAGGGGCGGGCGCGGGCGATGGGCCGCGCGGGTCGGCAACGGTTCGAGCGCCTCTTCCGGGTCGACGCCATGATCGACGGGTACGAACGCGTGCTCCGCGGGGAGGTCGCCGCGGGATCGTGACGGACGTGGTCATCGTCCTCCTGGACTGCGCCCGCGGTTCGGAGTTCCCGGGTCCCCCCGCCGCCCGCTCCGCGCTCCCGAACACGCAACGGTTGCTGCAGGAAGGCGTCGAGTTCTCCCGGAGCGCTACGGTGGCGCCGTGGACGATCCCTTCGCACGCTTCGCTCTTCACGGGTCGCTACCCCTGGGTCCACGGCGCCCACGCGAGGAACGCGCTCAAGCTCGACCCGTCGCTCGAGCGCTTGCCCCGCGCGCTCCAACGCGCGGGGTATCGTACCGTCTCCCTCTCGGCGAACCCGTTCATCAGCCCCGAATTCGACCTGGTCCGTGGATTCGACTCCGCGCAGTGGGCCGGGTGGTGGGAGTCGTTCGTTCGTCTTCCTCGCGACGAAGCGCCGCAAAGCCGGGACGGGGAGGACACCGGCGTCCGTTCGCGGCTCGACCGGGCGAAGGAGGGCCAGCTCGGTGCCGTCCTGCGACGCGGGATGCACTACGCGTACCGGTTCGTCTTTCTCGCGGACGCGGCGAATCGGGTCGCGAACCGTCTACGCGTCCCGGGCAAGGCGACGCAGCTCGCTGTCGCTCCGTGGATCGAGTCCGCGCTCGGCCGCGAGCTCGCGGCGCTGGCCCCTGGGCAGCCGCTGTTCGCCTTCATCAACCTCGTTGACGCCCACGAACCGTACTACCCCGCGGACGGAAGCGCCCGCGGAGTCGCGCAGTGGTGGAAGTACGCGGGCGTCCGGCAGGACTACCTCAACGTCGCGGGCGGGAAGTGGCGCCCGACCCGCGAGGAGCTCGACCGTCTTCGGGCCCTCTACCGCCAATCGCTCACGGTCGCGGACGAGCGGATCGGTCGGATCCGATCGGTGTTCGAACGGGCCGATCGATGGGACGACACCCTCTTCGTCCTCACAAGCGACCACGGGCAGGCGTTCGGTGAGGACGGGCTCCTGTTCCACATGTTCGGGACCCAGGACTCCCTGCTCCGGATCCCGATGATCGTGAAGTTCCCCCACGGGGCCCGCTCGGGCTCGACTTCGGGCCGGTGGGCGAGCCTCGTCGACCTCGCCCCGACGATCGCCGAAGCGGCCGGCGTGCACGGGATGACGTTCGACGGGATCCCTCTCCAGGACCCGGCAGAACCGGAGCGCGCCGAACCCGTCCTCGCCATGTCGGACGGGGTGATCTGGGGACGGGACCGGAATCGCTTCACCCCGGCCGCGTTGGAGAAGCTCGATCGGGTCTGGGGGATCGCGTACGGGGGTCGGTTCAAGGTCCTCGTCCAGTCGGAGACGGGAGCGACCCGGGCCTATGACCTCGACAAGGACCCCCTCGAGAGCCGGGACGTCTGGGCCGAGGAAGGACCAGAACTCGGTTCGTTGAGGGATGCCGCGGCCCGTGTCGCTGAACAGATCGGGAGTCGGCCGGTCGCCCCCCTTTCGCGCGAGGTCGAGGAGCGGCTCGAATCGTGGGGGTATCTGTAGGGCGCGATCTCCCGCCCCGACACAAGCCCTATGGAGGGGCACGAGGTGCGCCGTGTCGGGAAACGATTGACCTCGACTCGGGCAGGCACCCACGGCGACGGTCGACGACGGCGAAGCCCGGCCGGGGCAAGGAGCTCGTAGCCCGATGCGGATCCTGATCACCGGCGGGGCCGGTTTCATCGGGGCGAACCTCGTGCGGCACTGGGTCGAGGCGCATCCGGACGACGAGGTCGTGGTTCTCGACGCACTGACGTACGCGGGCCATCGGACATCGATCCGAGATCTCGAAGAGTCGCGGAAGATCGAATTCATTCATGGTGACATCCGAGTGCCGGCGGACGTACGGCGCGCGGTCGAAGGGGCGGACGTGATCGCCCACCTGGCCGCGGAAAGCCACGTCGATCGGTCGATCGCCGATCCGGCGCCGTTCTTCTCTACGAACGTCCTCGGGACGTACACCCTGCTCGAGGCCTCCCGGACGGTAGCGGACGGAGTCCGCTTCCACCACGTCTCGACCGACGAGGTGTTCGGCAGCCTACCCCTTGACGACCCGTCCCGGAGGTTTACCGAGGCGACCCCGTACGCGCCTCGGAGTCCGTACGCGGCGAGCAAGGCGGCGAGCGATCATCTCGTCCGGTCGTATTTCCACACGTACGGGCTCCCCGCCACGGTCTCGAACTGCGGCAACAACTACGGGCCGTTCCAGGACCCGGAGAAGTTGATCCCGCTCGCGATCGCCCGCCTGCTCCAGGGCGGTCGAGTGCCGCTCTACGGGAGCGGGACGAACGTGCGTGATTGGATCCATGTTTCTGACCACTGCCGAGCCCTCGATGCGATCGTTCGCCACGGTCGAGCCGGGGCCACCTACCTCGTCGGCGCCGACGGCGAGATGTCGAACTCCGAGGTAGTCGAGCGGCTCGTCCATCTCCTCGGACGCGAGCGCTCCGCCATCGAACACGTCGCCGACCGACCGGGCCACGACGCCCGGTACGCGATCGATTCTCGGGCGACCCGCACCGCCCTCCGATGGACGCCGACTGTTGGGTTCGAGGAGGGGCTCGCCTCCACCGTCCGCTGGTACCAGGAACACCGAGGCTGGTGGGAGCCGATCCTCGCTGAACGTCGCGGGAACGGAGCCCACTCTGGTCCGATGCTCTCGGGCCGTGGGCAACGGACGGAGAACTCATAGGGCGCGCCGGCGGGGGGCGGGGCGTGACGGGACCGACGGAACGGCCGCCCGCCTCCCGCCGGCCGATGATCCGCTCCATCTCACCGGATCGACTCGAGATCCACGGGGCGGTGACTCTCCCCCGGACCCTCCATGCCGACCCGCGCGGGTTCCTTGTCGAGACGATGCGCTCCGACGACTGGGCCGTCGCCGGATCGGAGTTTGCGATGAGCTACACATCCGTCACGATCCCCGGACAGATGCGCGACCGGGACCGGTGGCACGTTCACCGGCACCAGAGCGACCGATTCGTCGTCCCCATGGGCGAGATGATCCTGATGCTCTACGACGGGCGAACCGAGTCGCCAACGGCGGGGCGGTTGGCCGCGATCCGAATGGCGGGCCTCCCCTTCGACCGTGTCGTCGGAGCGGCCGGGGGGGAGTCAATCACCACGCACCTCGTGACGATCCCTCCCGGGGTGTACCACTGCATCGGCAACCTTCACCCCCGGGACCCGTTCGTGCTCCAGAACTATCCCACCCGGCTCTATGACGCGGCCGACGAAGGGCGGGTACCGTTCGTCGAGCGCCCGATCGCGTCGCTCGGAGGGCAGCCGTTCGCGTGGGAACAAGTCGAGGTGGACCGTACGTGAAGGGACTGCTCCTCGCCGGGGGCCATGGGACCCGCCTCCGTCCACTCACCTTCACGGGGAACAAGCATATGCTCCCGATCGCGAATCGGCCGCTCCTCTTCTACGGCCTGGAGCACCTCCGCCGCGCCGGCGTTGAGGACGTAGGGATCGTGCTCGGTCCAATCCGCGAGGGGATCCAAGAGCGGGTCGGGGACGGCTCGCTCTTCGGCGTGAAGGTTCAGTACATCGAACAGGGGGAACCCCGGGGCCTAGCCCACGCCGTCCGGTGCGCGCGCGATTTCCTGGGGGACGACCCCTTCCTGATGTACCTCGGCGACAACATGCTCGAGCACGGGGCGGAGCCGTTCGTCGAGCGGTTCAAGCGGGGCGATGCCCACGCGGTGATCGGCGTCGCCCCGGTCAAGAACCCCCAGCAGTACGGTGTCGCCGAGCTGGACGGGCAGGACCGGCTCGTCTCGATCGTGGAGAAACCCGCGGAGCCGAAGACAAACCTCGCCGTCGTTGGCGTCTACCTGTTCGACGAGTCCATCCATCGCATCGTGAAGAACCTCGCTCCGTCGGCGCGCGGAGAGCTCGAGATCACCGATGCGATCCGCTCGCTGCACGAGACGGATGGGTCGGTCCGCGTCGTGCGGCTCGAAGGATGGTGGAAGGACACCGGGCGCCAGGAGGACCTGCTCGAAGCCAACGAGCGCGTGCTCGCATCGCGCCCGCGGGCCGAATTCTCCCTCCGCGGCACGGTCGATCCGGGGGCGCACGTCAGCGGCTCGGTCGACCTGGGCGAGCGGAGCCACGTCGGCGCGGGATGCGGGGTCCGCGGGCCGGCCGTGATCGGTCGCGACGTCCGCATCGACGACGGTGCGTACATTGGGCCGTACACTGCCATCGGCGACCGCGCGGTGGTGCGGCGGGCCGAGGTCGATCGGAGTATTCTCATGGAAGGCGCGGAGGTCGACGCCCCGATCCGTGTCGTCGACAGCATCATTGGTCGGGGCGCGCGCGTTCTGTCCCGCAGCCGGCTTCCGTCCGGGCAGAGCTTCACGCTCGGGGACTCTTGCCAGGTGCTGCTCTAAGCTCCCACGACGGCCCTCGGACCCCATCGCCCGGGACGAGCGGAACGCGCGCCGGGGGCGCCCCCCGGTAAAACAGTTCAAGCCGTCAGCGCGCTCCGCGGCCCAACGTGGAGAGCCGATCGCTCGCCTTCGTCATGGACCGTTGCGCTCCCTTCTACGCCGGCGGCTACGAGCACCATGGATGGTCGCTCGCGCGCGAGCTGGCGCGCGAGCACGGTGTGACAGTGTTCACCTCCCTTCCCGAACCGAGGGTGGAGGTGGACGGGGTGGAGTTCGTTCGGATTGCTCCCCCGTGGGACTACACACGGCGCGCGGGGGGCCACAGCATGGGAGGGGCGGCGGCGTATGCGTTCTCGGCGTTCGCCCGGCTCCCGGCGCTGCGCCGATACGATTCGGTCGATCTCCTCGGGATACCGTATCTCCAGGTCCCGGGTCTCCGTCTGCGGCAGCGGTGGGCGGGATGGCCCCTCGTCGTGACCGTCTGGGAGGCGTGGTACGACTACTCCTACGTCGACGGGCCGTTCGGCCCGCTCGCTCGGAGAGGCTTCCGCGTCTTCCTGAGAGCGACGGTCTCCGGTCGCCATCCCGTTCTGGTCGGCGCTGAGCGCACACGGATCACGCTGCACGAGCGGTACGGTGTCGCCCCGGACCGAATCCATGTGGTTCCCCCCGGGGTCGACGTCCGAGCCGCCGAAGCGATCGATCGCCCGGACGTACCCGAGAGCGACATCGTCTACGTCGGCCGGTTGGAGCCGTACAAGCGGGTCGGCGATCTCATCCGAGCCGTCGCCGAGCTCGCCCGCTCCGGCGCCCGTCCGCGAGTCGAGATCGTAGGGGATGGTGCGGAGCGGCGGAACCTAGAGTCCCTCGCGCGGCGCCTCGGCGTGAGCGGCCAGATTGCGTTTCGAGGGTACGTCCCGGAGGCGGATCGCTGGAGGCTCCTACGGGGATCCCGGATATTCGTCCTTCCGTCCGAGCGCGAGGGCTTCTCCATCGCCACTCTGGAAGCGATGGCCGCAGGACTCTGCCCCGTCGTCGCCCGCCCGCGCCACGTCGAGGTCGATGCGGTAGGCGATCTGGTCCAGGACGGCGTCTCGGGGGCTTCCTTTCCCGCCGGAGACCCCGTGGCGCTCGCCGGGGTGCTCGGGCCGTGGCTCACGTCACCCGAAACGTTCCGAGCCCAGGCGAACGCGGCCCAGCGCCGAGCGCGGGAGTTCGACCTGCGGCACCTGGCCCGGCGGTACCTCGCAGCGGTCGAGGCGGCATGAGCGGCGAAGTCTCGGTAATCGTCCCGACGCTCAACGCCGCCCGGCGCCTCGGCCCCGCGCTGGCGTCGGTCGCGGCCGAGGGGCCGCCGGTCCGCGAGGTCCTGGTCGTCGACGGGGGAAGCCGCGACGCAACCGTCGAGCTAGCGCGCCGGTCGGGCGCCACGGTCGTTCACGAATCGAGGCCGCTCCTCGCAGCCCGGGTGACCGGAATACTGCGTGCGGTCGGCGAGTTCTCGCTCTTGCTCGACGCGGACCAGCGGATCGTCCCCGGGTCGATCGGCCGAGCGCTCCGTAGAGCCCCCGAGGTGGACATGCTCTGCCTCTCGGAGCGCGCCGAACACCGATCGACGTGGACGCAACGGCTCCTCGACGATTCGAAACGGATCGTCCAAAGCAACCCGACGGAGTTCCTGACCCCGTTCTCCGGCCTCTTCATGCCCCGGTGGTTCCGCACCGACCAACTGAAGACCGCGGCCGGGCAGATCCCTGCGCAGGCGCTCGAGGTGGTGACGGACCGCGACCACCAGATCCTGTACTACGAGGTCTGGAAGCGCCACCCTCGGGTCGCCGTCGTCGACGATGCGCTCGTCCACGATGAGCCTGCGACCCTCTCCGAGCTGATGGCGAAGTCGTTCCGATGGGGCGTCGGCGCCGGCCACCTCCGGGCGACGCACCTTTACGATGAACTCCTCCGCCGTCCCGCCCTCGCGGGTCGACGACCGGAACGCGGCCACGGGGGCGGCCGGGATCTTAGGCGCGCCGAGAGCCGCGCCAACCTATCGGTCGCGATCAAAAGCGTCCCGTACGGCGTTGGGTACCTCCTGGGCCGGGTCGGGGTTCCTCTCCCGTAGATGCCGACTCGTGTCACATTCGTCCGACCGTACCCGTACGGGGGCGGGGGCTCGATCGCGCTCGTTCGCTCGCTCAGCCGGTTCAGTCGGCTTCGCGGAACCGTTCTGACCGAAACTCCGGCGGTCGCGTTCGGTAGCGCGCTCGGGGCGGTGGCCCCGATCGAGACCCGTGTCCCGACGACCTCCCGACCCCTCCTCCCCTTGGGAATGGGACGGCGCCTCCTCGCGCCCGACCCGCTCGCGACCTCGGACGTCCTCGACGTCGCCGAGGTGGCCAGTCCGTTCAGCGCGCAACTGGTCCGCGCCGCCAAGGCGCGCCGGGTCCCGATCTCGATTACCTCGCTCGAGACCGTCCCGCATCGGCTCATCGATCGGCTGCCGCCGATGCTCGGGCGGATCCGCCGGATCCGCTCCAGCCCCGCCCGATTCCGAGTCTTTACGGGGCGCGCCGAGGAGTACCTCCGGTCCGTCGGCGTCGAACCGGAACGAATCCGACGTCTGCCGCTCGGGGTGGACCTCGACCTGTTCCACCCACTCGAGGATGGCGGGCGGGGGCCGTGCCGCCTGCTCTACGCGCGACGCCTCGAGGCGAAGAACGGCCTCCCCGAACTCCTCCGTGCCGTACGTCGACTTCCGGGGTTTCCCCGGGACGTGACTCTGGCCGTCGCCGGGGACGGTCCGCTCGCCCCGCTCGCCCGCGCCGCCGCGGACCATCACGGAGTGGAGTACCTGGGACGATTGAGCTACGATCGGTTGGCGGAGGAGTATCGACGCGCGTGGGCGTTCTGCAATCCCGCCCGCGACACGCGGTTCGCCGGGCAACTGGTCCAGGAGGACGGGCAGTTCACGTTCCCCCTCCTCGAAGCGCAAGCGAGCGGGGTGCCGATCGTCACGACGGAGTCGGGGGCCAACCGTGAACTGCTCGCCGACGGAAACGCCCTCGTTCCGCAGCGGGACCCCGACCGGTTGAGGGAAGCGCTCGAGACGGTGCTCGATCCATCGTTCCGCTCCCTCCAGGGCCGCCGCAACCGGGCGTTCGTCGAAGTGAACTTCGACGGAGCGAAATGCCAGCGCGCGGCCGACGACTACTACGAGCAGCTCGCCGTCGCGGGTGATCGCTGACTTGGTAGTCCCGAACGGCGGGCCCCCGGCCGCAACTGCTTGACCGCGAGCAGCTGGAACGCCCGCTCGGGGAACCACCAGAACGCGGGCTCGGTCAGCACCGACGTGAGGTGCCCAAAGAGAGCCGGGCGGATCACGACTTTCGCATGGTCGCCCCGAAGGCGGCGCCACCCGCGTACACCCCGAACCCGGTATCCTCGGTCCATGAGATCGCCTACCGTCCATCCCGAGCGGTGCACCTGCGTCGGCACCCCCTCGGCGGATTGGGGAAGAAACCCGTTCGGCGTGAAGATGACGCACCGGATCCGACTGACTCGCTCCATCTCCCCGATGAGGCGCAGCCCGTCTTCCTTCTCGAGATGTTCGAGCACGTCGAGCGCGATCGCCCCGTCGAACGCCCCGTCGCGGAAGGGAAGCCGCTCTCCGCGAGCGAGGATTCGCGCCCCCCACGACATCGGGTCCGCCAGGAGGTACGGCCGGTAGGCATCGAGGCCGACGCCGGTGGATAGGATTCCCTGGGGGAGCAGCCGCCGCCAACTCCATCCGGGTGGCCCCGTCCCGATCTCAAGGATTCGCGAAAGACCGCGAAGAAGCCCCACGACCGGGAGACCGAGGGGGCGGTCGACCTCCTCAGCGTAGGCGATGCGCGTGAGCAGGCTCCAGCGCCGCGGTTCGGCACCGCCCGACCCGGGGTCTTCGGCCGCCGCGCCGTCGGGGTTCACGTCCGGTCCCTGCACGTCCATAGGTCTCATGCTCCGACGGCCGCCCGGAGCCGGTGTAGAAGCCGCCCGGCGTGGTTCGGCCATGCGAGCCCAACCGCCGAAGCTCGGGCGCCGCGGGCCAGAGACTCGCGGAGATCGGGCTCGTCAACAAGGCGCCGGATCGCGGGCACGAACGCCTCCGGCTCCGTCCCCCGGACGATGACCCCGTTGACGCCGTCGACGAGCAGGTCCGAGGCGCCCGCCTCGGACGTGCAGATGACGGGAACTCCGTGACCGAGCGCCTCGACCACCCCCATGGCGAACCCCTCGGGGGTCCAGTGCACGTAGGCGTAGGCCGTGCGGAATAGATCGTCGAGTTCCCCCTGGGGGATTGGTCCGGTCACGACGACCGCCGGCGGATCGCCGCTCGCCGGGATCGTCTCAAGGATCTTCGAGCGAAACCGCGTCTCCTCGGACCGCGCGGCCCAGCTGCCCGCAAGCACGCACCGGATCCCGGTCAGACGCGCGATCGCGATCGCGGTCTCGGGACGACGCCCAAGGTCCCACTTCGAGGCGCAGAGGAGGAACGGCGGATTCGCGGGCGCGCGCGGCGGCGACGTGTCGACCTCGCAGCCGGGATGGAGCACGGCGGTTCGCGGAGGCACGCGAAGGTCGAACCGTTCCCGGACGAGGCGTTCCGTGCGCGTCGAGACGAAGAGGAGTTCGCGGGCGGAACGGAGGATGCGGGACTCTGCTCGGTAGAGGATCCGGGACAACGCGCGGGCGAGCGCCCGGTTCCTCCCCACCCGGAGCGCACGGACCCCTTCGACGTCCGAGATCGGCTCGGCGACGAGGAGGGCGTACGGCTGGGAGCGCAGGACGGACCGCACGACCCCCGCGATCCCGACGAACTGATCCTCGCAAAGGAGGATGTCGTACGGCTCGCGGTTGAACAGCGCCCACCAGACGATCTCCACCAGGGGCACGCTGCTCTCTTCGTCTCGGATCGTCGGGACGAGCGGGAGGAGCAGGCGACGGAGGACTCGGCGAAACGTCGGTCGAAATTGGACCAGGCGGACCCGCACGCCTCTCGAACGAATGAGGTCGTCAAACCGGTAGCCGTTCTCGCGGGTCGCGAAACCGATGAGCGTGGCGCGGTCGGGTTCCGAGGCGTTGAGCGCCGCGGACTCCTCGATCGCGATCCGAGCGAATCCGCCCGGCCACAGTGACCGGATCAGGATCGCCACGCGAAGGGGCCGGTCGCCGCCAGCCCCGAGGTTCCCCCGTTCCGACGGTAGCCGCGCCACGACGGGGCCGCCTACGGTCCGACCCGACTGCGGCTACGCGTTCGGCGGAGCAGGACCAGGAGCCCCCGCGGAACCGAGCGCACCTGGGGAGAGACGCTCGCGGCGAAGAGGAGGCTGATCGACGCGACCGAGATGACCGCCGACGGGAGGACCGCGACCTGGAGCGCGAACGATAGGTTGAACCCGATGGTCGAACGGGAAGAGTCGACGAGCCACGCATTCGCAAACCCGTCGGCCTCGAAGTGGGTCGCGTGGACCTCCGAGCTCGCGGAGGCGAAACCCCAGTTCGCGTCGTACCCTTCGGTAAGGACCACGATGAATCGTCCGGTCGCGTTCGTGGCGTGGACGGAGTAGCTCGCGGCGTTCGTCTCGGTGAACGTCAACGACGGTCGGACGAGGCCGGGGATGGCGTCGGGGCCAGGTCCTCCGAGCCCATCGGGGACAAGGATCGATCGTGCTGGGTCGAACTCCGGCGTCAGGAGCGTCGGGGCCCCGAGCGCGATCTGCACGGTCGCGTTGAGAAACCCCGAGTAGTTCCCCTGCGGCTGCAGCTCGATCAGCACGTGGCGCAGGACTCCGTCCCGGAGCCGGGTTGCCCCCGTGGTGGTCGCGAGGTCGAACACGAACGTCCAATTGGAGCCCGACGCGGCGGTCGCGACCTCCGCTGTGTCGGCACTGAAGAACTGCTGAACGGTTCTGGGATAGTCGTTCGCGAACACCTGCAGGACGGGGGTCCCGGCGACCGCGACGATCGGCGTCACGTTTCCCTGGGTCGTGAGGTTGACGAAGAGGAGCGGCGTCTCACCGGTGCGGATGTCGAGCGCCCCGGCGTTCACGACCTCGGGCCAGCCCGGGTAGTGGATCCCCGTTCCGCTCTTCGCACGCTGCGCCTGCGAGGGCCAATACGCGGTGACGTGGAAGGAGGAGTTCGTGATGTTCGAGACCGTGGCGGAGCTCGTGAACAGTCCGGACTGGGAGAGGTCGGTGTTGTTCTTCGCGGTCATCGCGTACGCCCGTGCTATCGATTCCATGGGGACGAGCGCGGCGGTCTGACGTTCAGTGTTCACCGGGGCGTAGATCCTCGGGACCGGGTCCGACACCTGGAAGACCGAATAGGGCCCGATCTGAGCGACCGGCGCGATGTCCGGCGAATGCCGCAGCGACCAGTTCTCGTTCGATAGGTTCGCCCAGCTCGTGATCGGGTAGAATCCCGACGACCCGTCGAGCACGACGTATCCCGCCCCTAGGCCGCGGAGAAGATTGGCGACCGGAAGGGTGCTGTTCAGCGACGGCAAGGCGAAGCCCATCGGGAGCTCCCAGCCCTGGACCTCTCCGATGGGTGGGTAGATGTATTGGTACGTGGGGACGCCTGTCGAGAACTCGAGTATCGAGGGCCCGACGTACCCCCGGCTCCAGTTCCCGGCCGTGAGTCCATCGGTGCCGGGGTACACGACGGCCGCTCCAGCGCCGACATGCGTGGAGAGGTACTGCGAGACCGCAAAGAGCGGAGGAGGGACAACGGGGGTCGCCGGGTACGTGAGTTGGTCGACGGCCGCACCGGTCCAGAATGGCCAACCGTATCCCAGCACGACGGCCGCGCAGGCAACGGCGACCGTGACCCCGCGCCAGCGCCCTCGCAGGACGAGGGGTCGTACCGCGGCCCACCTTCCGGTCGGGCGCGGCATGGGGCGGGCCGCCCAGCGAACGACGGTCGCCGCTCCGACCCCGAACAGGGCCGCGCTCGAGAACGCGTACGCCGCGCCGAACGTGAGGTAGGGCCCCCGCAGGAACGCCTGCAGTGTCCCGTTCAGGTAGAACAGGCCTAGGTATGTGCGCGAAGCGGGGCTGAGCGGGTTCGACCCCATCAGGAGGCCGACGAGGGCCAGATCGACCGCCGCCAGGACGAGAAGAAGCCCCGGATACCGGATCGATCCCGCGCCGGTTCGGCGTGCCAGGAGCGGTGCGAACGTGACGAGGACAATGATGCACGGGAGCAGGTCTGCCAGCACCGCATTCTGGGAGTACCAGGAGCCCCACGGGGCGAACCCGTTCGAGATCGGGAAGTATCTACCCGTCAGGACATTGAGCGGGCTCGCGCCTGCGCTGTTTCCCGTGAGAATCCCGAGATCCATACTCGGGCCATATGCGTTCACCCCCGTCGTGTACGGGATCGCCAACAGTTCGGGAACGATCCAGAACAGGTTGGCGGCGAAGGCGACGGCCACGATCGTCCCTACAAGCGACGCCCGCCGGGAAAGGACCGGCCAAGAGAGTCCCCCCCGCAACAGATGCCAACCTAGAATCGCGCCGGCTACGAGGGCGGCGCCTCCGATGTACGGCACCTCCGAGGTGCTCAGAACGACGGAAGAGACCGCGATCCCAAGTAGGGGCCGAGCGATCGGCCGCCGCTCGGCCGAAGCGCGGGCGGCTCGTTCGGCGAAGTAGGCGAACGCCGGAAGACCGGCAAGGACGCCGGCCGCCCCTGGAAAATTCAGGTACCAGTAGAGCTCAAGGAAGACCGGATTGAGGACGTAGAATCCAGCCGCGAATACTCCGGCGAGCTCGGCGCTGCGGGGAGCGAGGAAACTGATGTCTCGGACGAGCAGGAACATGAACGCGGCGCCGGTCGCGAGGACCGCGAAGAAGAGCACCGCCTGGCCGAGGGGGGCAGGGGCCCCGAGTCCTCGCACCACCAGCTCGAAGACGACGATTGGCAGTAGTGGAAAGTTGGTGACGTTGACGGTCCCGAGTCCGTTGTAGCTCGCCCACGATGCCGAGAACTCGAACAGGTTCCGGAGCGGCGAGAACGGGTAGAAGCTGTCCACAAAGTAGACCATGTTCCCGAACCGGAACCAGACGACCGTGAGGACGACAGGGAGGGCAAGAGTAGCCGCCCACGGCCACTGGCTCCGAGCCCGCACGGCGACGACGGGCCAGAACCTCCGGAGCAGAGTCACGACGGTCCCGGCCCGTAATCGAGGCGCTTGAGGCCGACATTCAGCAACCGCGCAGCCGGGCCCGAAAGGAGTCGTTCAATCGCCCACAGGCTCGCCCGGGGAAACGCACGCATCGCGATGCCGTAGTACATGCGGTACAGCAGCAGGTTGGCGGTCGAGAGGGTTCCCATCGAGGTGACGATCGTCTCGCTAGGGTACGCGCGTCGAATCCTTTCCGCCGCGCGCACCCACGCGATCCCGTGGCGCTGCTTGGCGGCGGCCATCGGCTGTAAATCAGAGCCGGCGGCGGCGAGATTGCGATGCGCGTATCGGATCGGGACGAGCAAGACCCCTGCGCCAGCAATTCGGCGTCGTACGGAGTACTCGCCGGCGCACAGGTGGAAGCTGTCGACAAGCTGCTCGTCGAACGGCGCTGCGAGCCACTCGGCCCGCGGCACGATGAACAGCGCCTCATCGACCAGGTCCGCGGTCCTAGGCTCGTTCACCTCGAGCTCCGGGTTCGTCGCGAGCACCTCCGTGTCGCAGTAGTAGAGGCGGTGACCCACGACGCCGCTCGCGGCGGCGATTGCGAACGAGCGGCCCGCAAGCCATCGGTCGAGCTCGACGTTCCATCGAGGGGATTCGAACGCGGCGTCCTGGTGCAGGAAGACGAGATACCGGCCTCGAGCCCGCCGGGCGGCGTGATTGTACGCCTTTGAGATCGAGGTGAATCGAGCGTTTCCGACGTTACCGACGACCACACGCTCAACGGGTGGGCCCGAGTTCGGGAGTTGGTTCGCGAGGGCCATCCGGGCCGCGATGTCCGGCCGGTTGACCAGCACGATGACGGAGAAGGTCGGATCCGCCCCGCCGGCGTTCGCGTCGATCCTATCTGCGGTCTCCGAAAAGGGGGCGGGGCTCGGGGCTGGTTCCGACCGAACGCCGAGTCGGGCCGCCTCCACCGGCGACGAACATCCTGCGCCGAACAGAAAACAGTGCCGGCGCGCGGAGCCCGGGTACAACAGACGTATTGAAGAACGCGAACAAGCGCCCTCGGTTCCCGAGATGAGCTGCATTCGACCCACCCGCCCACCGATCGGACGCTCGCCCGTCCCGGCGGACCGGCCGTCGGGACCGGTCCCCCGGAGTGCGCCGGATCGATGGAGCCCGGGAGGGGTACGATGCGGGTTCTAATCACCGGCGGCAGCGGGTTTCTCGGCTCCCATGTCGTGAGCGCGTACCTCGCCTCCGGGCACGAGGTCACGCCCACCCGTTGGGGGCGATCGACGACACAGGTCTCGGGGCCCTCTCTTTCCCGGCGAGGGGCCGTCCTCGATGTGACCGACCGGCCCCGAACGGCGCGGCTGGTCGCCCGCACGAAGCCCGACCTCGTGTTCCACTTTGCGGGGCAGGCGTTCGTCGAACCATCGTGGCGAGATCCGTCAGCCACGATGCGGACCAACCTTCTCGGGACCTGGAATCTGCTCGAGGCCGTTCGGCGGACAGCCCCCAGGGCCCGTGTAGTCTTCGCCGGGAGCGGGACCGAGTACGGCTCTGCAACGCGAGTACCGACGCCCGAGTCCGCGCCGCTGCAGCCGTCCACACCCTACGCGGCGAGCAAGGCCGCAGGCGATCTCCTCTGCCGGGAGTACGCGCGCCGTTACGGGGCGGACACCATCCGACTGCGTATCTTCGGAACCACGGGGCCGGGGAAGGTCGGGGACGCCTGCAACGACTTCGCGAGCCAGATCGCGCTCGCCGAGTCGGACGCGGGGTCGGGGGCCGTGCGCGTGGGCCGCCTCGACCGCCGGCGGGATATCTCGGACGTGCGCGACGCGGTCGAGGCCATGCGCACGATCGCCGAACGGGGGAACCCCGGAGAAGCGTACAATGTCGGGTCGGGGGACGCCGTTGCGATCCGCGAGGTGCTCTCGCAGCTGATCTCGCGGGCGGCCCGACCGCTGATCTATCGATCGGAGGGAGCGAGGTTCCGCCGCGCGGACGAGCCGGTCCATTTCGCGGACAACGGCCGATTGAGGGCGCTCGGCTGGCGGCGCCGGTTCCCCCTTTCCGTAACGCTTCAGGGTTTACTCGACTACTGGCGGGAACGTGTCCGGGCCGGGGTGCGGCCCGTCTCGTGACTGATAGTATTAGTACCGGGTTTATGGTAGATTGTTCGAGCGGGCCCAAGTGTCCAACGGCCTCAGCTTGATCATTCCGGCTTGGAACGAAGCCGACCGTCTCGACTCCACCTTGGGTCGGTATCTTCCCTCGCTCGCCACGTGGCCCGGGCCGTTCGAAATCGTCGTCGTGGTCGACGGCGCGAGCGACCGGACCGCGGAGGTCGCGCGGCGCTACGCCGACCGAGGAGTTCGCTTGCTCGAGTTCCCGCGCAAGCTCGGGAAAGGCGGGGCGGTCCTCGCAGGGCTGCGGGAGGTCCGGTACGACTTCGTCGGCTACATCGACGCCGACGGCCCGGTCCCTCCGCACGAGATCGCGCGTCTCGCCGAGGCGCTCAACGACGTGGATTGTGTGATCGCCTCGCGCTGGCTGCGGGGAAGTCGCGTCGTCCGTCGCGAACCCCTCTTCAATCGTCTCGCGGGCCGCGCGTGGAACTTCTTGGTCCGGTCCACGCTGTTCCTCCCGCTTCGGGACACGCAGTGCGGCGCGAAGTTCTTCCGGAGGTCGCTGGTCGAGCCGACGCTCCGGGCCGTCGCGCTCACGAACCGGGCGTTCGACGTCGACGTCCTGTACCACCTCCGGAAGGCCGGTCGGCGGGTGCGAGAAGCGCCGGTGACGTGGGCCCACGACCCAAACACCCGCATGCCGATCGGGCGGGCGATACCGGTGATGTTCCTGTCGCTCGTCGCGGTCCGATTGATGAACTGGCCGGTGGGGCGTCGCGTCCCCGCCCGATGGGTCTCCTGGTTTCAGGAAACGTTCGGCCGGATCTGAACGACCCGCCGCGGCCGATTTCTGATATTTGTTAATATTCAGGTTTATTAATCCTCGGGGCTTGGCCCCCTCGGATGAGCGAGGCGGTCCGCGAGCCCCCCGGTTTCTCTTCGCAGCGGCGGCGCGTACTGCTGTTCCTCAAGGAACACCCGGACGCTTCCCTGGAAGAGGTCGCCCGCTCCTTGGGGGTCTCGAAGGTCGCCGCCCTGCGCCACGTCGCCAGCCTCGAGACCGACCGGCTCGTCGCGCGCGAGTACCGGGCCGAGGGAGTCGGCCGGCCGAAGGTCCGGTTCCGCCTCACGGCCGAGTCCGGCACACTCTTCCCCCAGGCGTACGCCGAGATGTCGATCTTCGCCCTCAACTTCGTCGAGCGCGGCCAGGGGCGGGACGCCGTCGTCCGGCTGCTCCAGGAACGGACGCACGAGCTGGTGAACGAGCATCGGGGTCGGATGCAGCAACCCGAGCTCGGCGAACGGGTCCGAGCGCTCGCCAAGATCCGAGACGAGGGCGGCTACATGGCCGAGGTGGGACGCCGCCGCGGCGCGACCCAAGAACTCCTCGAGCACAACTGCCCGATCCTCGCGATCGCGCAGAAGTTCCCCGAGGCGTGCGACGTCGAGCGACGGATGTTCGAAACGCTCCTTCGGGCGAAGGTCGACACCACCCATCGGGTCGTCGCGAACGATCACGTGTGCCGATTCCTGATCCGGCCGAAGGGAGCCGACCCGTGACCGGCGACGGGTTCCCCACGGCCCAACCGCGCCGGACGGCGCTCGTGACGGGGGCGAGCCACGGATTGGGCGCCGTCGTCGCGCGGTTTCTCGCCGGGATCGGGTTCGAACTCACCGTCACCGGCCGCCGAAGGCCCGACCTCGATGCTGTGGTCGGGGAGCTTCGAGCCCTTGGAGCGACGGCGAGCGGAGTGCCCGGGGATGTGGCGGACCCAGCGCATCGAGCCCGTCTGGCAGAGATCGTCGCAGGCTCGGGCCGTCTCGACCTCCTCGTCAACAACGCCTCGGAGCTAGGAGCTTCGCCCCTTCGGCCGCTGTCCGAGGTGGAACTCGATGATTTTCGGCGCGTTCTCGAGGTGAACGTCCTCGCCCCGGTCGCCCTCGTCCGAGCGGTGCGGCCCGAGCTCGAGCGGGCGCACGGGCTTGTCGTCAACATCAGCAGCGACGCCGCGGTCGCAGCGTACGAACGGTGGGGGACGTACGGGGCGAGCAAGGCGGCGCTCGATCTCATCAGCCGGACGCTCGCCGCGGAGCTCCGAAGTTCGGGTGTATCGGTCGTGAGCGTCGACCCGGGCGACATGCGAACGGCGATGCACCAGGCCGCGTTCGCCGGTGAGGACATCTCCGACCGCCCCCTACCGGAGGTGACGCTCCCGTTCTGGGCCTGGCTGCTCGGCGAGTCCCCGGGCCACGTGTCGGGTCAACGGTTCCGTGCGCAGGCGGAAACGTGGGAGATCGCCTCGTGAGGCTTGCGGAGATCGAATTCGACCGGCCCCAGCACCTCGAGGCCCGTCGGCCTCCCGAGGCGGACGGCCGAGCGCGCGACGACGTCCGGTTGCTCGTCACGGCGTCGGGAGAGCACCGACACCTCGCCTTCCGCAATCTCCCGGAGGTTCTCGAACGGGGGGACCTCCTGGTCGTCAACCGCAGCGCGACGATCCCGGCGAGTCTTCCGGCTCGGGGCGGGTTCGGGTCGTTCCGCGTAAACCTGTGCACCGACTACCAGAACGGCGTGTGGCTCGCCGAGCCCCGCCGAAGCTTCGCCGACCCCGGGCCGCTCCCGCTCGCGCTCGGTGACGGGCTGACGGTGGGAGGTCGTCCCGCGACCGTCCTCGGCACGTATCCGGGGCTCCCGCGTCTGGTCTTTCTTGAGTTCGGATTGGGGGGCCCTCCAGTGATCGGACCCCTCGCCGAACCGATCCGGTACGGCTACCTGGACGGCCCGTACCCCATCGCGGACTTCCAGACGATCTTTGGAGACGTGCCGGGGAGCGTCGAGATGCCGTCCGCCGCTCGCCCGTTCTCTCCTCGGGTACTTGCGGCGCTGCGGGACGGCGGGGTGGGCCTCGCTTCCATCCTCCTCCACACGGGTGTCTCAAGCCTCGAGGTCGAGACCGATCCAGTCGAAAAGATCCCGATGTATCCGGAACCGTTCGAGGTCGGCTCCGACACCGTGGCCGCGATCGAGCGGACCCGCCAACGTGGGCACCGGGTCTTCGCGGTCGGCTCGACCGTGGTCCGGGCGCTCGAGGCGTCCTGGACGGAGGGCCGGCTGCGGTCGACCCGCGGGTTCACGCGCGCCTTCATCCACCCCGGTCGGGGAGTCCATGTCGTCGACGGGCTCTTGACCGGCTTCCACGACCCCCGGACGAGCCACCTCGCGATGCTGTACTCCTTCCTGCCGGCGGAGACCGTCCGCTCGGCGTACGCTGAGGCGGTCGCCCGCGGGTACCTCTGGCACGAGTTCGGCGACAGCCACCTGATCGTGCGCGACCGCGAACGGGCGGTCGCGGGCTGAACGGGGCGGCTACTTCGCGCCGCCGAGCCCGCCCCGCTGGCGGAGGGCGTAGTAGAACCCGCCGAACGACGTCGAGGTGGGGGTGCGCAGCCCCTGGAGCCGGAGCGACTCCTTGACCTCCTTCGGGCCCTGGCGGATGTCGAGCGTCTTCTTCGTATCGAACTTGTACTGGAACGTCCCCGGCGGCCCGCGCGGGAACGGCTCCCAGTCGCGGGCGGTGGTCGGCCGGAGCTCGTGGTGCTTCTTCGCGTCCCCCGTCGGCGCGAACGCCGGGAGCAGGTGGTGCTCCTCGTTCAACCAGAGCATCGTCGCCTCGCGGAGCGCGTCGCCGGTCGTGTCGTCCAGCGGGCCGGTCGCGACCTGTCCCTGGACCCAGCCGACCATCGCGTCGAACACCTTCTCGGAGTTCTCCTCGAGGATCTGCAGGACGGCCTGACGGATCGCCGACTTGCGGAGCTGTCCGATGCCGGTGTCGGAGAGCCGGTATTCAACGGTGAGACCGAGGAGCGCCTCGGCGTTCTCGCTGAGCTCCTTGAGCCCGAGGATGAACAGCGGCGTCGGCGACTCCGACCCGTCCGCGAACCAGAGCGCGTACTCCTGGCCGTTCGTCACGAGGACGAGCGGGGCGCCCGACGCCGAGGCGAGCTTGGCGACCGCGTCCGAGTCCGCATCCGGCGCCTTTGGCTTGCGAACCTCGATCGCCATTCGCGGTTCGCCGCCGTCGTCGAGCAGGGCGTAGTCGACCTTGCCGTGGCCCCCCTTCAGGGGGAAGTCGAGGAACACCTGCTTCTTGTCGTGGGGGTCCCATCCGAGGGAGACGAGGAACGGATTCAGGATCCAGTGCTTCACCTGCTGGTCGGTCGTCTCGGGAACGTCCCTGAGTACCTCGCTCGCGACGAGGTAGAAGTCGCCCATGCGCCGGGTCAGGTCGGCCGCGTCCATCGCGGTCTCAATGGTCGAGGTCGATGGATAAATCTACCCTCGATAGGCGGCGGGCCGCCTCTCGTGATTCAGGACCAACGGGCGACGAGGAGCGGAACGACCGTGGCCGGCGCACCGGTTCGCGGCACCCCGCCGGGCACCGACCCCGGGACCAGGGCGGGGGGCAGTCCGTACGCGTACAATCGTCCGTCGCTCGAACCCGCGAGGATGATCCCGTGGGTGATCTCGGGCGCGTTGACGAAATAGCCCACGCCCGGGGAGAGCTTGGTGAGGACCGTACCGTTGTTCGCGGCGAGCACGAACACGGCCCCCCCCGACGC
The DNA here is from genome assembly GCA_035656255.1 of Thermoplasmata archaeon. Taxonomy (GTDB): domain Archaea; phylum Thermoplasmatota; class Thermoplasmata; order Lutacidiplasmatales; family UBA184; genus Lutacidiplasma. Next base: position 137,741 of record DASRSV010000004.1, on the reverse strand, counting down.
CACGACGACGAGTCCGTTCGCGGAGAACGGGGCCGTGAAGACCGGGGCCGGGAGACCGGTCTCCCACACCGGACTTCCCGTGTCGGGGTTCAGCGCCCAGAGCGAGCCGTTGAACGACTTCCCGTTGAGCGACACGGGCGCCCCCACGCCTACGTAGAGGTGGCTCCCGTCGTACGACATGGAGGCGATGTCGTGGTCGGAGGCACCGACCGAGGTCGACCACACCGGACCCGCCGTGACGTTCGTCCGGTTCCAGGCGTACACGAAGCCGTCCTTGTTCAGCGCGGCGATGAACGGCGTCCCGCCCTGGTCGTAGATCGTCGGAGTCGCCCCGAAATCTCCGTCGATGACGACCTGGCCGCTGGGGACCCTCCAGTGGCCCACCAGCGTGAGTGTCCCGGGCGTGAACGCAAGGATCGACTCGGCGTAGAGATGCGAGGTCCGGTTGCGCCCCCCATTTCCCGTCGTGGCGAACACCTCGTTCAGCTCGGGGTCGTAGCTGGGCGAGCTCCAGATGGACGCGCCGAGCGTCGAATTGAGGGTGGTGTTGAACACTGCGTCCACGTGGTGCGTGGTGGTGTTGATCGCGAGGAGGGCCGCGGGGACGAGCGGCCGATCGCAGAAGCTCGCGAGCCCGACGTACTCCTCGGTCCCGACCAGAAGCGGGCTCCCCCAGTTGAAGAACCCCTTGCTCACTGGCCCGCCGCTCACGTTCCAGAGCGTCGTCCCGTTCCGCGCCCCGACCGCCAGCCAGAGCGGTCCGGCCGCACCGAAGTAGAGCGACCCGGCCCGGAGCGTGGGGGAGGAGTCGGACCCGGCGGTTCCCCGTCCGGAGCACCCCACCTGGGTGCCTTCGAACGTTCGATAGACCAGGGCCCGGTCCGTGAGGTTGATCGCGTCGAGGTATCCGCTCCACGTCGGCAAGTATACGACCCCGTTCACCACCGCCGGCTGCGAAAAGACCGACTTGTTCGCATAGAACGACCAGAGCTGCTTGATCGAATGGGCGTCCGTGACGTTTAGCACGGTCTCGTTCGGGTTGTTGGCGTGCCGGGTCACCCCCGAGAGGTAGGTGCTCAGATCTCCCCCCGGCGGGACGTTCGGGTAGTAGCGGGACGTGCCGGCGCTCCGGCCCGGGGCGACGGTCCACGCGGCGGTCGAAAGGCCCGACGAGAGCAAGAGCGTCACTAGGGCCCCCGCGAGAACCGCCGGGCTGAGCAGCCCGGCTGACGTCGCGATCCGCCCGGTCGGTGGGGCGCGAACCCGGATCCGCACCACTGGTGATTGACGAGGCGCATACGTCTGTATACATAAACCATCAGGCCGATTTCCCGGGTTCGGCTCCCGCGGACCCTGGGACCGTGTCAGTGGGCGGCGAGTTGCGCCTCGAGAAACGGTCGAACTCGCCCGAGCGGGGCGGGTGGGTCCGCAGGCGGAGGCAATGCGAGGAGGTCGCTCACGAGCCATTCCACCTCGTAGGCGTAGAGGAGCCGGCTCCGGAACGCTTGCAGAATGCGAGCGAGGCGGACTCCGTTCGCGGGGGTCATCCGCCAGTACCGGGGCGGCTTGCCCGCCAGCGCGAACATCAGGTCGGTGAGCTCACGGAACCGGAACGTCTCGGGCCCGCCGACGTCGTAGGTGCCGTTCGCGCGAGCCCGAGCCTGCTGGAGCAGGACGCCTGCGAGATCGCGCGCTGCGAGCGGGCTGACGCGGTACTCTCCGTCCCCGAACATCGGGAAGAAGGGGTATCTCCGGATCGAGCGGAGCATCACCGTCAGCAGCACATCGCGCTCCGCGAAGAGCAGGCTCGGCCGCAAGATCGCGTACGAAAGCCCGGAGCGCTCCACGGCCCGGTCGACGGCCCGCTTCTCGAAGAGGTAGGGGAGGGAGCTCTCGAGCGACTCCGGAGCCGCCGGTACGCTCACTTGGAGGAACCGACCCACGTCGGCCTTCCGAGCGGCGTCCACCAAACGCACCAAGCCGCCGCGGAGGAGGGCGAACGTCTGCGCAGGCGCCCAACGGTACCACGCCACGTTCAGCACCACGTCAACGTCCCGGAGCGCCGCGTCCCAATCGACACGGGCCCGGACGTCTGCAGAAACCACCTCGACCTCGGCCGACGATTCACCGGGGAATGGACGCCGGTGCAACGAGCGGATGGCGAATTCGTTCGCGAACGCTGCACGGACGTGACGGCCCAGGAGTCCGCCCGTTCCCCCGACCAGGAGCAGCCGCCGGCGCGGCGGCGAGGTCATGCCGCCGAATTCGCCGAGCGCTCGGGCAGTACCCGAAGTACGGTGGAGTCGGCGGCGAAGATCGAATTCCAAGCCTCGACGATCGCCGGTTTCGCCTCCTCCACGGTAACGGTCCGGCCGAGCTCGCGGCTGACGGACGTCATGATCGCCCCGTCGAACCCGCACGGGCGGAGCTCCCGGAACGGGGTCAGGTCGTTCGCCACGTTGAGCGCGAGGCCGTGGAAGGTGACCCACTCCTCGACGGCGATCCCGATGGAGGCGATCTTGCGCTCACCAGCGACCCATACGCCCCGACGTCCCTCGGCGCGTCCCGCGTCCACGCCCAGGCGGTGCACCGCCTGGATCACGAGCTCCTCGAGCTGCCGAACGAAGCGGCGCACGTCCCGGCCGCGTGCCTCGAGGTCCACGATCGGGTAGCCGACCAGCTGTCCCGGGCCGTGGTACGTCGATTTGCCCCCGCGCTCCACGTGGAACACCGGGATCCCGTCGGGGGGCGCCCCTCCGTCGTCCCCCTGCACTCCGACCGTGACGACGGACGGGTGCTCGACCAGCAGAAGGGTATCGGGGATCGCTCCCGCCCTCCGCCGGCGCCGCTCCTCACGCATCGCGACGAGCGCGTCGCCGTACTCTCGGAGGCCCCAGTCAACGGTCGCGGGCACCGGAGGCCCTCCGCATCGCCACGTGCATCGGCTCGCCGAGCCAGAGGAGCGCCGCTTCCTGGAGCGTCTCGGAGAACGTCGGATGCGGATGGATCGTGAGGGCGAGGTCCGTCACCGTCGCTCCCATCTCGATCGCGAAGGCGACCTCGCCCACGAGCTCGCCGGCCGCCTCGCCGGCGGCGTGCATCCCGAGCAGGAGGCCGGTCGAGCTGTCGCCCACGATCTTGACCCAGCCCCCCGTCCGGTGCGCGGCATGCGCACGGCCGAGGGCGGCGTACGGGAACCGAACCTCTCGCGCGTCATGGCCGTGGGCCGACGCCTCCGCGACCGACCAGCCGACGCTCGCGAGCTCGGGCGTCGTGAAAACGACGGACGGCATCGCCTGGAACTGGTAGCGGGTGGGCCGACCGGCGATCGCCTCGGCGGCCACGACGCCCTCGCGGTACGCCTTGTGCGCGAGCATCGGTGGGCGGGCGCAATCGCCGACGGCGTAGATCGTCGCGACGTTCGTCTGCTGACGGTCGTTGACCCGGACGAAGCCCCCCTTCTCCCGCTCGACGCCGGCCTCCTCCAGCCCGAGGTCGTCGGTGTCGGGCCGCTTCCCGACCGTCAGGAACAGCGTCTCGGCCTCGAGGACCTCCGCGGCGGAGGATCCGGCGATCGTCAGCCGGACCCCGTCCGCGTTCCGCTCGAGGCCCGTCGCCCGAGTGGAGGTGCGGATCCGGATCCCCGCCTTCTCCAGCGTGGACGTCAGCTCGCGCACGAGGTCGGGTTCGAACCCCGGAAGGAGGGTCTCCATGAGCTCCACGATCGTGACCTGCGTTCCGACGTTCGCGAGGAACTCGCCGAGCTCGCAGCCGCTGACGCCGCCCCCGAGCACGATCGTCGACTTGGGCAGCTGGGTCCAATCGAGGAGCTGCGCCGCGTTCACTACGCGCCGCCCGTCGGGCTCGAACCCGGGGAGGGTCGCGTGCCGAGCGCCGGTCGCGATCACGGCGCTCGCGAAGTCGACCCGCTCGTGCCCGCCGTCCGGCGCGACGACGTCGGCGGTCGTCGGGCCGGTGAACCGTGCGGTGCCCTTGAGCACCTCAACGCCGGCGGACTTGAGGAGGGTCATGACACCCTGCCGCTCCTTGGCGACGACCCCGGTCTTCCACGCCTGCATTCGCACCGCATCCAGGCGGGGATTGTCGGCGATGACTCCGATCTCGGGGCCTTCCCGGAGCAGTTCGCGGAAGAGGAGCGAGGCATGGATCAGCGCCTTCGAGGGGATGCAGCCGCGATTGAGGCACTCGCCTCCAAGCTCCTCCCGTTCGACGAGCAGCACCTTCTTCCCGAGCTGCCCGGCCCGGATCGCGGCGATGTACCCGCCGGGTCCTCCGCCGATGACGAGGACCTCGGATCGGCGCGCGTAGGTGCCCGCCATCGGTCTACGCCGCCCCCTGGGCAGGCGCTTCACTCGCCGCGAAGACGTCCTTCGTCACGGTCCCGGGCCCGGGCGGCGATGTGGGCTCGGCCGCCGCGATCGCCGACCGCACCGACGCGTCCGCCGCTTCCCGCGCGGCCGCGCGGGCGCGTGCCGGAAGGAGATCCAAGCGGTCGAACAGCGCCTCGAGCCGGAGCAGTGGGTCGTGCGTCGCGGCCTCGATGACCCACCCGGGGGCTTGGTACCGGGTCGGGTCGTCCGAGCTCGAGTGCGGGGTCTGACGGTACGTGACGAGCTCGATCAACGACGGGCCGCCTCCCGTCCGGGCCTGGTCGAGGGCGCGGCGGAACGCGAGATAGCTCGCCACCAGGTCGGTCCCGTCGACGCGCTCGCCCGGGATCCCGTACGCGGCGGCCTTGTCGACCAGGCGGGCGACACGGCTCTGCTTCGCGACGGGTTGCGAGATCGCCCACTGGTTGTTGGTGAGGGCGAACACCGCGGGGAGGCCGAAGACCCCGGCGACATTGAGTCCCGCGTGGAAATCGTTCGCGCTCGTCGCTCCGTCGCCGAAGAAGACCAAGGCCGCGGCGTTCGCCCGACGCCGCTGCATGCCGAGGGCGACGCCCACTCCGTGCGCGATCTGGGTCCCGATCACCGACGACATCGAGACGTAGTTCACTTCGCGGGCGGTGGGATGGCACGGCATCTGGCGTCCCTGGGCTGGGTCGTCCCGGTTCGCGAAGAGGTGATCCATGTACCGGGCGAGCGGGTGGCCCCGCACGAGCGCGACCAGCTGCTCCCGAAGGCCGGGGACGACCCAATCGTCGGGCAGCGAGGCGAGAGCCGCCGCCACACCGACGGCCTCCTGTCCGGTCGCGGGGCCGTAGAAGCCGACGCGGCCTTGCCGCTGGAGCGCCAACATGCGCTGGTCGAGCGTGCGTCCGAGGAGCATCCAGCGGTACGCGCGCTCGAGGAACGCGGGCGCGTCCGCGCCCAGGGTCGCCTCGAGCTCTTCGCGGGTGTACGGGAGCGGGACGGTGGCCGTCGCCCCGCTCATGCGGCGTCCACGAACAACTGGTGGGGGTCCTCGAGGTGCGCCTTCACCACCGCGAGGAACTGGGCCCCGACGATCCCGTCCAGCACCCGGTGGTCGAGCGACACGGAGAGGTTCATCATGTCCGCGACGCCCACCGAGCCGTCGGGTCGGACGACCGCGCGCTTCGCGATCTTGTGGACCCCGAGGATCGCGACCTCGGGGTAGTTCAGGATCGGCGTCGCGAGCAGGCCTCCGAGCGCGCCGAGGCTCGTGATCGTGAAGGTGCTCCCGGTGAGTTCGTTCCGGGTGAGTTTCCCGGCCTTGCCGCGTTCGCTCAGCTCCTGGATCTCGTGGGCGAGCTGCGCGACGCTCTTCCGGTCCGCGTTCCGGATCACCGGGACGATCAGGCCCTCGGGGGCTGCGGTCGCGATGCCGATATGGTACTCCTTGTGGACGACGAGCTCCTGCGCCGCGTCGTCCATCGTGGCGTTCATCCACGGATGGACGCGGAGGCCCGCGACGACCCCCTTGAGGATGAACGGGAGGTAGGAAAGCTTGCTTCCGCGGGCTTCGACATGGCGGGCCATCCGATCCCGAAGTCGGACGAGCTCCGACGCGTCGACCTCCTCCACGTAGGTGAAGTGCGCCGCCCGGTGGACCGCCTCGCTCACGTGTTCGGCGATCACTCGCCGGATGCCCCGGATCGGGACCCGCTCCACCTCACCCGAAATGGGCGCGGCCGGCTTCGGAGCTGGCGGCGAAGGTGCGGTCGGAGTTTCGGCCCGGGCGCCGGGAGCCTCGGGGGGGGACGGTGCGGCGTCCCCGCCGGCCGACTTGACGTCGGCTTCGGTGACCCGTCCACCCGGACCGGTACCGTGGACCCGCTCAAGATCCACTCCCGCCTCCGCGGCCATCCGTCGGACCGCCGGGGAGGCGAGCACTCGACCGGTCGGCGCGGCGGAAGGCGGCGGGGCAGGGGTCGAAAGCATCGTGGCCACCGGGGTCGGAGGCGGGAGGGACGAGGGGGCGGTCGAAGGGACCTCGTCGGCCCCGGTGGGGCCGTCGCCCTCGAACGTCACCAAGGTCGCCCCGACCTTCACCTTCTCGCCGACGCGCGCGTGGAGCTTGGCGATCCGACCGCCGCGGGGCGACGGGATCTCGACGTTCGCCTTGTCGGTGAGCACCGAGACGAGCGGGGCGTCCTCCTTGACCTGGTCGCCCTCCTTGACGAACCAAGCGACGATCTCCCCCTCGGCGACCCCTTCCCCGATGTCGGGGAGCCGGAACTCGTACGCCATGCGCCGCTCGACCTAGCTCGCGTGGACCGCGGCGCGCACCGCCTGGACGACCCGTTCGGCGTTCGGCATGTAGAGGTGCTCGAGGGCGTAGGGGAACGGCGTGTCGAACCCGGTGACCCGGGCGATCGGGGCCTTGAGCGAGTAGAACGCCTTCTCCGCGACCAGCGCGGCGAGCTCCGCTCCGTACCCACAGAACCTCGGCGCCTCGTGGACGATCACGCAGCGCCCGGTCTTCTCGACCGATGCGACCACGGCGGCCTCATCGAGCGGGACCAGGCTCCGCAGGTCGACGACCTCGCAGTGGACCCCTTCACCCTCGAGCGTCCGCGCGGCCTGCTCGACGACCGGCACCATCGCCCCGTAGGCGAAGACGCTCGCGTCGGAACCTTCGCGCACCGTGCGCGCGGACCCGAACGGTACGCGGTGCTCGCCGTCGGGGACCTCCCCCGTGATCGCGCGATAGATCCGCTTCGGCTCCATGAACAGCACCGGATCGGGGTCGGCGATCGCGGTGGTGAGCAGGCCCTTCGCGTCCGCCGGCGTGGACGGAACGATCACCTTGAGTCCCGCAGTGTGCGCGAAGTACGCCTCGGAGCTCTGGGAGTGGTACAATCCCCCCTTGATCCCGCCGCCGTACGGCGTCCGGATCACCACGTGGCACGGATACTGCCCCCCCGAGCGATACCGGAACTTCGCGAGCTCGCTCACGATCTGGTCGAAGGCGGGATAGATGAAGTCCATGAATTGGATCTCGGCGACCGGCTTGAGGCCGTAGAGGGCCATGCCGATCGCGGTCCCCACGATACCGGTCTCCGAAAGCGGGGTATCGATGACCCGCTCCGACCCGAACTCCTTGAGGAGGCCGTCCGTCGCCCGGAAGACGCCGCCGTTCACGCCCACGTCCTCGCCCATCACGACGACGTCGGGGTCGGCGCGCATCGCGTCGGCGAGGGTGCGGTTGACCGCCTGCACGAGGTTCAGCTCGGTCACGGCTTCACGACCCCGTCGCGGATCCACGCCCCGAGCTGCTCGCGCTCCGCCTCGAGCGCCGGGCTGGGCGTGGCGAAGACGTCATCGAAGATCGTCATCGGGTCGACGGGCGGGGTCGCCTCGGCCTCCTTGATCGCCCGGCCGATCGCCTCCTTGGCGTCGTCCCAGATCTTCGTGTCGGACGATTCGTCGAGTCGTCCGTCCGAGATGAGCCGGTGCTTGACGCGGGCTACCGGGTCCTTCTCCTTCCACTCGGCGAGCTGGGCGTCGGTCCGGTACCGCTTGGGGTCGTCCGAGGTGGAGTGGGGCCCCAGGCGATAGACCTGGGCTTCGATCAACGTCGGGCCCTCCCCGGCGAGTCCCCGGGCGCGCGCGTGCGCCACGACGTCGAACACCGCGTCAAAGTCCATCCCGTCGACGACCACGCCCGGGAAGCCGTAGGCGTCGGCCTTCTGTGCGAGCGTCGCCGAGTGCGTCTGCCGCTCGCGCGGGAGCGAGATCGCCCACTGGTTGTTCTGGCAGAAGAAGATCGTCGGGGCGCGGAAGACGCCGGCGAAGTTCAGTCCCGCATGGAAGTCGTTCGAGCTCGTCGTCCCGTCGCCGAAGAACGTCGCCGTCACGACCGGTTCGCCGGCCCGACGCGCGGCCATCGCCGTGCCCACGGCGTGCGAGATCTGCGTTCCGACAGGGCTGGAAGCGGTGACGAAGCGGAACCGTCGGTAGCCGTAGTGGTTCGGCATCTGCCGCCCCTTGAGCTCATCCCCAGCGTTGCCGATGAACTGGTCCAGGAGCAGCTTGAGCGGAATCCCGCGGACGAGCGCGACGCCGAGCTCCCGGTACGCCGGGAAGATCCAGTCCTCGGGCGCGAGCGCCGAGGCACAGGCGACCTGCGCCGCCTCCTGTCCCTGCATCGGCACGTAGAACCCGATCCGGCCCTGCCGCTGCAACGTCAGGCACCGCTCGTCGACCGACCGGGCGAGGACCATCGTGCGGTACGCCGCGAGCAGGTCCGGCCGGGCCGGGTCGGACGGCGTCGGGGCTTCGTGAGGCTTCGGTGCGGCGCCGGACGATGGCATCGACGGTACCGCCGCTCGAGTTGGGGTCGGGATTTAACGTTCCGCCGGCGGAGCAAGCCAGTCGCGGAGAACCGGCCCAACTTCGGCGGAACTCCGGTGCTCTCTCTCCCTCCTTCGCCCCCGCTCGCGCGACACTTCGATATAGGAGGTCAAAGCAGGTTTACGCCGTTCCCATGCGCGTCCCGGGACTATCGAAAGCGGCCCGCCGTTCGCCGATCGTTGTTGCCATCGCGTCGGTCGCGCTCGCCGTGATCTTTGCGATCCCGTCGGCCCCCGGGACGGTCGTCCATTCCGTCCTCCGGACCCCGACCTCGGTGCATGCGGCACCGAGCCGTCCGACGTTCGCCGCGCACGGGCTCGTCCGACCCCTCTCGCTCATCGGCCCGTTCAATGGGCGATACTTCAACACGTCGACAACGTCGCCGGACGGTGTTTCGGGCTACTCCTACGGAGTGGCGGTCGACCCGGCGACCCAGACGGTCTACCAGTCCCTGTTCTACGCCGGCGCGGTCTCCAAGTACTCCGAGTCGACGGGAGCGCTCCTGAACTACGCGCCGGTCGTCGACTTCCTCGCGAGCTACTACGTCACCGGCGTCGCGTTCGATCCGGTGCACCACGAAGTGTACGTCGGGGTCGTCGCCCCCGGCCACGGTTCGGTCCTGGTCCTGAACTCCACGACGCTCGCGGTCGTCGCGAACCTCACCGACCCGACGTACCCCACGAACACGTTCGAGCCGGTCGACGCGCTCTACGATCCGGCGTCGGGGAACGTCTATTTCGGCAACGAGAGCGGCGGCGAGCTCGTCGTCGTCGGCACCTCGGGTCCGTCCGTCCTGGCGAACATCGGCTGCCCGGTCACCGGGTGCCAGTCGGCCCACATCACGTCGGTTCCCCGCCACCACGAGATCGCCGCCGCGACCGGGACCGGGTCGGTCGAGCTGTACAACTCCACCACCAATACGGTCGACGCGACGCTGACGGTGCCGGGAACGGGGCCGTACTATACCGTCGGGGCGGCGTACGACGGCTCGAAGGATCGCCTGTTCTTCGGCAACTCCTCGGGCGCGGCGACCGTCTTCTTCAGCTTCAACGCCTCCACCCACGCCTTCGCGGGCACGATCGGCGGGGACCCGAAGTTCCTGCAGAGCCTCGCGGCCGACGAGCAGGACCACCTGCTCCTCGCGACGAACTCGTCGCCGACGTCGATCGTTGCGGTCGACGAGGGTACCGGCTCCCAGACCGCGGTCTACTCGAAATCGAGCGCCTTCCCCCAGATCTTCATCGTCCAGGCGGTCGACTCGGTGACGCACCATGTCATCGCCGCGGGCATCTACAACAACTCGACCTACGCCTTCGCCCTCCCGACGCTGACCCCCGAGATCGTCTACCCCTCGATCCCCCTCGAGCAGGTCGGAGTCGCGGTCGATTCCGCGCTCGGCGACTACTACGTCGGCTCGTTCATCTCGAGCAAGATCACGGCGTTTTCAGAGGCGAGCGGTGCGCCCCTCTGGACCCGATACGCCCCGATCAGCGTCGGACTGGAGGAGTTCGCCGTCGATCCGGTCCAGGGCGAACTGTACGTCCCGACCATCGACGGTCACATCGTCGTCCTGAACGCCTCGACCGGGGCGCTGGTGACCCGGATCGCCCTCACCGTGACCGCGAACGCCACGGCGCTCGCCGTCGACCCGGTCGCGCACCTCCTCTACGCCGCGGAGAGCAACCAGCACGTCCAGGTCTTCTCGACGACCCTTCACAACGCGCTCGGCAACGTCGCCACGCCCGGGGTGAGCTCGTGTTCGGGTGTCGCCGACACCGGTGCGACCCACGTCGCGTTCTTCGCGAACTGCGGCACGCCCGGGAACGTGACGACGGTGAGCGGTCTCACCTACACGAAGGGCGCCGTTTACCTCGCCGGCAACGGCACCGGGCGGGTGGTGGACGACGGCAACGGGTTCGTCTACGCCCTCAACTCGGGAACGGAGAACATCACGAAGATCTCGGTCGGGCTGGGGGCGAAGGTCGGAACGATCGGCATCCGCCCGACGAGTGCCACCACGATCTCGGCGGACGGGACCGACAGCCTCCTGCTTGTCGGGAGCGTCGCGAACGAGTCGTACGAGCTCATCAGCACGGTATCGGATTCGGTCGTCTACACGCACCGGACCGGCGCGGCGATCCTCGCGAGCGACTTCGACGCGGGCTCGGGAACGTTCGTCGCGCTCGAGGTGTTCTCGGGCAGCGTGGACCTGATCAGCCGGGTCGCGACCCCGTCGGCGCCGTCGGGGCTCGTCCTCACGCCGACGAACGACACCATCGCGGCGACCTGGAGCGCGCCACCGTCCGGCGGCGCGGCGATCACCGGGTACACCGCTTCCATCGGCACCTCGTCGAACGGGCCCTGGACGAACCAGTCCGTTACGAGCCCGGCCGCGACGTTCTCCGGACTCGCGGACGGAACGAAGTACTACGTCCAAGTCACCGCCTCGAACGTGGTCGGCTCCGGTCCCGCCTCCCCGCAGGCGAACGCCACGCCGAGCGGGATCCCGTTCCCCCCGACCGCCGTGGCGCTCTCCGCCGTCAACTCCTCGAGCCTCGGACTCTCCTGGGGTTCGCCGGCGGCGACCGACGGGAGTCCGGTCGTCAACTACACGATCTACTGGAAGGCGACCGCCGCTTCGAGCTGGACGTCGGTGAATGCCGGCACGGTGCTCGCCTACTCGCTGAGCGGTCTCAAGGCGTCCACCAACTACTCCGCGTACGTCGTGGCGTGGAACGCGAAGGGCGCGTCGAACCCGAGCGTCACGGTCGAGCTCAAGACCGCGGCGGCGCCCTCGAAGTCCTCGCCAAACTCACTTCTCGGGACGGGGAGCTGGCTCCTGTACGCGATCATCGCCGTGGTCGTCGTGGCGGTCATCGCGGCGGTCGTAATGGTTGCTCGCCGGCGAAAGCCGCCGACCGGCGCCTCGGCCGCCCCGGCCGGAGCGACCCTCGGTCCTCCGGCGTCGCCGCCCGGGGGCGGCCCGCCGACCCCCTGGTCGGAGGAGCCGCCCTCGGGACCCACTCCCCCTTCGCCTCCGTAGTCCGGCGACCGACGAGCGCCAACCGTTTCCCTACCTCACCTCAGGTGAGTTCCTCCCGTGCGCAGCGCCCAAACTACTAGTATGGGTAGGGGGGTCGCGCGCCCCCCCGTGCTCGATGACGCAGGATACCGCGATCGCGACCCGCAACGTCCACCGGACGTTCACCTCCCGTAAGGGGTTCCTCTTCAACGAACGGGTCACCACCGAGGCCCTTCGAGGGGTCGACCTCGAGGTGCCGGCCGGCGAGATCTTCGGGCTGCTGGGCCCGAACGGGGCCGGGAAGACGACCCTCACGAAGATCCTGGCGACGCTGCTGCTCCCGACGAGCGGCACCGCGACCGTGCTCGGGCTCGACGTCGCGCGGGAAGCGCTCCGCCTCCGGCCGCAGATCGGCCTCGTCCTCGGCGGCGAGCGGGGGCTCTACAATCGGATCAGCGCGCGGGAGAACCTCCGCTACTTCGCCGACCTGTACGGGGTCCCGGTCGAGCGGCGGACGGGCCGGATCGCCGAGGTGCTCGAACGGGTCGGCCTCGCCGAGGCGGCCGACCGGCGGGTAGAGGAGTACTCCCGGGGGATGAAGCAGAAGCTCCACATCGCCCGCGGGATCCTGCACGAGCCGAAGGTCCTCTTCCTCGACGAGCCGACGATCGGCCTCGACCCGAAAAGCGCGCGCGAGACGCGGAAACTGATCCGCGGGCTCGTCGCGGAGGGGGTGACGATCTTCCTCACGACGCATTACATGTTCGAAGCGGAGGAACTGTGCCGGCAGATCGCGGTCCTCTCGAAGGGTCGCATCGTCGCGCGGGATACGGTGGCCGGGCTCCGTAGGCTCGTCGGCGGCGACCGGACGATCGAGGTCGAGGCGTACGGCTTCGAGGACCCCGAGGTCCACCGGATCAAGCTGCTCCCCGGGGTGAGCCGGGTCGTCTCCGAAGAGTTCGGACCGCGACTGCGTCTCACGCTTCGGCTGCGCACCGGCGAGCTCACCCCGGAGCGTCTGGCGACCGAGCTGCCGGGACATCCCGAGCTCACCGTGCGGGAGCGGCGGACGAGCCTCGAGGACGTCTACCTCGACCTTGTCGAGGAGGAGGCGGCGTAGATGTCCCCTCCGCAGTACTCGGGCCGCCGGTCGCTCGCCGCCGCGCTCCGCATCTCGGTCCTCCAGTTCCTCGCGGATCCCCAATGGCTGGTCCCGAGCATGATCGCCCCCGTGATCTTCGGGCTCGTTGCCTTCGAGCTGTTCCGGGGGTCGGGTCCGTACTTCGTCCTCAACGCGATCATCGGCGCCGGGATGATGGCGATCTGGGGACAGACCCTGTACGGGAGCGGGTGGGCGACCGGGCAGGACCGGGAGCTCGGCACGCTCGAACCGACGCTCTCGGCCCCGACCCCGTACCTCTGGGTCGTCCTCGGTCGGGTCGTCTGGAACGTCGTGAGCGGGCTCATCGGGGGAGCGATCGTCTTCGCGGTGGTGGCCGTCAGCTACGGCGCGCCGGTTCCGATCCCGAATCCGCTCACGTTCGTCCTGCTCTATGTGTTCGTCATGGTCACGCTCGCGTCCGTCGGTATCGTTTTCGCGGCGTGGTACGTGTACACGCGCTACGCCGGGTTCGTCCAGAACGTCGGGGAGTTCGCGTTCTACGTCGGGACCGGCTGCATGTTCCCGGTCGTGCTGCTCCCGTTCTGGTCGAACCCGATCTCGCTCGCGTTCCCGCCGACGTGGGCGGTCGACGCCCTGCGCCTCGCCCTGATCCCCGGCACGACCGGATTCGGCTGGGGGTTCTGGGGCGATATCGCGGGCGCGATCGCGACGACGGCCGTCTACTTCGGTGTCGCCGGCACCGTCTTCCAGCGCGTGGAGAAGCACGTGCTCGAGGTCGGCGACCTCTCGGACTGGTAGAGGATGGCGACCGCGCTCGCTCCGGCCAACCGCGCGTCGTTCTGGCGGACGCTCTGGACGAACGCGGTGTTCGCGCCGCGCACGAGCCTCGGGTTCATGCGGATCGACTTCGTCCTTGGAACGGTCTTCATCATCCCGTTCACCCAGATGCTCTTCTTCGCCTTCGTGGCGCAGCTCGCGAGCACGACGGCCGCGCAAGCGGCCGCGCAGATCGCGTACGTCGCGGTCGGCAACGCCGTCGCGACCGTGACGTACTCCTCGATCTTCTCGGTCTGCCAGACGACCGACCACGAGAAGAACAACGGGACGATGGAGCACCTCCTCGTCTCGCCGACGAACCGCTTCGCGCTCTACTTCGGGCGGGGCCTGGTCCCGATCCTGGTGTCGCTCGCGACGGTCGCGGTCGGGCTCACCTACGCCATCGCCGTCTTCGGCGCCCCGTTCTCGGTGGGCGCGATCGTCCCGGTCACGATCTCCGTCGTGCTCGCCGCCTTCTCGATGGTCGGCTTCGGGCTCCTGCTCGGAGGGGTCGCGCTCTACTTGCGGACCTCGATCGTCCTGGGGAACATCTTCCTCTTCCTGGGTCTCCTCTTATCCGGAACGAACTTCCCGGCGTCCCAACTCCCCGTGCCCCTCCAGATCGTCGGCGATGGGCTCCCGCTCACCTGGGCCACCTCGGCCGTCCGCGCCTCCCTGAGCGCCGCGGCACCGTCGGTCCTTTACCTCGACTGGGCCGCCGTGGCGATCGCCGGGCTCGTAAGCTACGCGATGGCGATCGTCCTCTGGCGGATCTTCGAACGGCGGGCGCTCGCGACCGGGAGCATCGCGCGTTTCTAGGGCGCTCCCCCGGGCCGCGCGCAATGCAGATGAGCCGCCACCGCTCCTCGCCGGGCGTGCACGGCACGATCGTCCAGGTGAGCGTGAAGCCGGCCGTCCCCGGCCAGCGCGGTCTCCCGAAACGGCCGATCGAGGAGGGCCGGATCACGGTCCACGGTCTCGAGGGCGACTTCAACATATACCGGGCCGAAAAACTCCAGGGCGACCCGGACAGCGCGGTCCTGGTGATCCCGGAAGAGACCCTCCTCGAGCTCCGAGCGGAGGGTTGGCCGGTCGACCGGGCCGACCTCGGGGAGAATCTCACCATCCGAGGCATCCCCCCGTCGCATCTCGCCTCCGGCCAGCGATTCCGCACCGGCACCGCCGTTCTCCGGCTCACGCGACGGTGCGACCCGTGCACCAACCTGTACGTGCTCCCGTACGTCGGCGCTTCCCGCGGACCCGAATTCCTGAAGGTGATGCTCGGCCGACGCGGGTGGTACGCGGCCGTCGAAGCGGAGGGGCGTGTGCGGGCGGGCGACAGGTTCGAGGAGGCCCCGTCGCCGGGTGCTTCGGCGCGGATGGCGGCCCGCGACACCCGATAGGAGCCGGAACGGCGCTCGGTCGGCCGTGGGGCCCGGAGTCAACTCATAAAAGGGGGTGGCGCCCCAATCTCCGGAGACGATGGGGCTCCCGGCCACCGGCGCGGCGCCCCGGCACGGCGGCGCCCGAGCGGTGTCGCCGGTCGGTCGCGATTCGGATCGGTTCCACCCGTACACCGACTACGGGGCGATCGGGAACCTTCAGACGGCCGCATTGGTCTCCCGCTACGGATCCATCGACTGGGCGTGCCTGCCGAGCTTCGCCTCCCCGAGCGTGTTCGGCCGGCTCCTCGACGCGCAGCGCGGGGGGTACCATGGGATCCGTCCCCGGGGCCCGTCCCGATCGACCCAACGGTATCGCCCGTACACGAACATCCTGGAGACGCTCTTCGAGCTCCCGGCAGGGCGGCGGCTCGAGGTCGTCGACTTCATGCCGATCGCGGACCCGAAAGCCCCGCACGCGACGACGTCGATCGTACGCATCCTGAGCGCGTTCGGGGCCGACGTCCCGGTCTCGACGACCTGCGCCCCTCGGTTCGACTACGGCCGGCGCGCTCCGAAGTGGCGTCTCGATGACCGCGCGTGGGCCGCCAAGGACCACGTGGGGAACCTCTCGTACGACCACCCTTGGGAACAGGAGGCGGACGACGGCGCCGCGCGCTCGACCGGCGTTGTGCGCGTGGGCGAGCCGATCGCGATCACCCTCCGGTGGGGTGATACCCCGCCGCCGGTCCAGGCCCCGCACGAGCTGCTCCGCGCGACCGAGGCGTACTGGCGTGCCTGGGTCCACGGCCCCGGCACGCCGCTCCACGCCCTCTCCGGAGAATGGCACGAATCGGTGACGCGTTCGGAGCTCCTGCTGAAGCTCCTCACCTACGCCGAATCGGGGGCGTTCGTCGCGGCGCCCACCACGTCGCTTCCCGAATGGCCGGGCGGCCGGAGGAACTGGGACTACCGGTACGTCTGGGTTCGGGACGCCGCGTTCACCGCCCAGGCGTTCCTGCTCCTGGGCCACGTGCGGGAGGCGCGGGCGTTCCTCCTCTGGGTGCTCGAACGGCTCCGGGGGTCGCACGGCGGCCGCCTCGGGGTGGTGTACGGGGCGAACGGAGAGCGCGACCTCACCGAGCGGTCGCTCGCCCACCTGACGGGGTACCGGGACTCCCGACCGGTGCGCGTCGGCAACGG
This sequence comes from Thermoplasmata archaeon, assembly GCA_035656255.1. GTDB lineage: Archaea > Thermoplasmatota > Thermoplasmata > Lutacidiplasmatales > UBA184 > Lutacidiplasma. The sequence continues at coordinate 121,415 of DASRSV010000004.1, read as the reverse complement.
CGCCGCGACGCAGTTCCAGCTCGACGTGTACGGGGAGTTCTTCGACGCGGTCGCGCTGCTCGCCGACCTCGAGCCCGAACCGGTCGCGCAGCACTGGGCGGAGCTCGCGGGCCTGGCCGAGCAGGTCGTCGAGCTGTGGCGGAGCCCGGACAACGGCATCTGGGAGATCCGCGGTCCGAAGGCCCAGTACGTCCACTCGAAACTGATGGCGTGGGTCGCGCTCGACCGCGCCGTTCGCCTCGCCGCCCGGTTCGGGAGCTCGACGGACCGGGACCGATGGACCGCGGCGGCCGAGGAGGTCCGGCGCTGGATGCTGGACGAGGGGTACGACCAACGCCGGTCGTACTTCCGCCAGGCCGCCGGCCGCTCGGAGGTCGACGCCGCGAACCTCCGGATCCCGCTCTCCGGTTTCCTCCCGTTCGACGACGACCGCATCCGAGGGACGCTCGCCTCCGTGCGCGAGCGACTGTCCGCCGGTGCCTTCGTGTACCGGTATCGCTCCGGCGATCGTCTTCCCGGACCGGAGGGCGTCTTTCTCCCGGCCTCGTTCTGGTGGGTCGAATGTGAGGTGCGCGCCGGAGAGCGGGACCGGGCCGTGGCGCACTGGCAGGAGCTTCTGGCGACAGGGCGACCGCTCGGGCTGTTCCCCGAGGAGTACGATCCCAAGAGCCGCCGAGGGCTCGGGAACTTTCCTCAGGCGTTCACCCACATCGCGCTCCTCCGCAGCGCCCTCGCGATCGGGATGACCGATACGTCGGCGGCGACGCCCCCGGCCCCGGTCGTGCGGCCGGCCCCAGGCCCCTAGGACGCCGCTCCGTCCGTGCGACCCTTTTTGTGCCCTCGGCGCTCCATTTTGGGTCGTACGCGGGGCGGGATCCCTCGCCCGGCCGGTTGAGGGGAGCCGGGGAAGCTCTCAAGCCGAGCACGGAAGGCCGGGAACCGACCGGGTGAGTCGTTCATGATTCGGGTCTGCATCAACACCCAGACCCCGCCGCTCCGACCGCGGGCGGGGGTCCTCCCCCGCGGCAAGCGGATCTGGCGGATCGACAAGGAGTACGATCCGAACGTTGGCGGCGTCATCCCGATGATGCGGTCGTTCCTCCGGACGACCACGGGTCGGTGGGTCGCTCCGTCCCCCCGGTGGGTGGCGCTGGGGGCGCCCGACCTTCCGGCCGAGATCCGGACCGACGAGGGGTACGTCCTCGAGACCGTACCGCTCGACGGGGCGACCCGGGGGGAGTATACCCGGTTCAAGGAGGCGGTCTGGCGGTCGTTCCACGGCCCGTGGGGGCTCGGCACGGTAGCCACCCGTGACTACCTCGGATTCGTCCAGTACAACCACCGTACGGCGGAGCACCTGCTCCGTCACGCCGGCGAGTACGACATCTTCTACGTGAACGATTTCCAGCAGATCCTCGTCGGCGGACTCATCGGGTCGGCCGCGCCCGCCGTTCTCCAATGGCACATCCCCCTCGAGTTCCGCGGCTACCCCGAGCCGGTCCGGCGGTTCTTCCTCCGGTCGATGGAGGGGTTCGACGGCATCGTCGTGAGCACCCGGGCGGGGCTCGAGGAGCTGATCCGTCGAGGGTTCCACGGCCGGGCGTTCCAGGTCTATCCGTACCTCGACCCCGAAGAACATCAACCGGCCCCTGCTCCCGTGCTCCGGCGGTTCCTCTCGCGGTTCGGACTCGAGCAGAGCGAGTACGTCCTCTCCGTCGGCCGGCTCGACCCGGTGAAGCGGCAGGACCTCCTCATCGCGGCGTTCCGACCCCTCCGACGCCGGTTCCCCCGGCTGAAGCTCGTCCTGGCAGGGGGCGGGAGCTTCTCGACCCGCGAGCTCGGTCGGGCGACACGTACCGACAAGGCCGCCCAGTGGGGGGACGAGCTCCTGCGTACGATCCGACGGAACCACCTGGAGGGTTCGGTCGTCCTGACCGGCAGCCTGACGTCGGAGGACCTACGCGCGGCGTACGATGGGGCGTCCGTCTTCGCCCACCCAGCACCGTGGGAGGGATTCGGTCTCGTGGTGGTCGAAGCGTGGCTCCACCACCTACCGGTCGTCGTGAGCCGCGGCGCCGGCGTCTCCGAGCTCGTAAACGACGGAGTGAACGGGAGCATCGTTCCGCCCGGCTCGGTGCCGGCGCTCGCCCAGCGACTCGGCTACATCCTCGCCCACCCCGAGCTCGCCCGGTCGATGGGCGACTCGGGAGCGCTCACGGCGCGGCTCTGTCACGCACGCCGCGCGACGGCGCGACTGAAGGAGATCTTCGCCCGGGCGATCCAGGCGTACCACAGCGGCGGCACCGTCCCCCCCCGGCGCCTCCTCCTATGAGCGCCGGCGGCGCCCCCGGGGGGCCGCGTTCCGCGGTCACCTTCGACCTCTGGTACACGCTCGTGTACCTTGGACCCGACGAGCGGCGCTCGTTCGAGGCCCGACGCCGCGGCATCTGGGCCGAGGCGCTGACGACGGCCGGACTCGCCCCGGAGAAGGCCCACACCTGGGTCCGTCAGCTCGAGATCACCTCGGACCAGCTCGAAGTCACGGGGGAAGCGCCGAAGATCTCCGACCTCGTCGCCTGGCTTCGGGAGCGGACCGGTCGAAGCTTCGATACGGGGTACCTCGAGTCGCGCCTCGGGGCGCTCGTCGCCGACGGAGGGTTCCAGCTCGCCCCCGGCGCCCGAAGCGCGCTCGCGACGCTCCGGAGCGCCGGGCTCCGGTGCGGGCTCGTCTCGAACATCGTCCACGAGCCCCCCTGGGCGATCCGAAAGCTGCTCGACCGGCTGGGCCTGCTGCCGTACTTCCGCTCGATCGTCCTCTCGTCCGAGGTCGGCGCCGGCAAGCCGAAGCCCGAACCGTTCCAGCGCTGCCTATCGGAGCTCGGGGCTCCGGCGCACGACGCCGCGCACGTCGGGAACTCGGGATCGGACGTCGTGGGCGCTCGCGCGGCGGGCCTTCAGCCGATCTTCTACACGGGACTCCGGTCGCTCTCCCCCCGCTCGGTTCTCACGCCGCTCCGGTCCATCCCGCCCGAGGTTCCTCGCTTCCGCTCCTGGGCCGAGCTGCCGGGGCTGGTGGGGCTAGCGAGACCGCGAGCGGGCGCGCCAGGGAAGCCGCCCACCGAACCACGGGTACGACGCTCCGCGTAGCGTGGGGCTGGCGGCGGACCCGAATCGTTCCGATCCGATCTCGACGTCGGGGGGTCCTCTTCATCGGGCCGAGGGGCTTCCTGAGGAGAGGGCGAGTGCCCCGGCATCGGGCCTTCGGCCCGGATTATACAAGGGACGAAGAAGCAGGGAATAGCGACCAGCAAAGGTATTTGGACACCCCCCTCGTGGGGAGCCACCCACTTGGAGATGGACCGGGCCCATCGGACCCGCCGCGCGGCCTTGCTCGCGGTGGTCGTCGTAACAACCGTCGGGGGATTGATTCCGGGGTTCGCTTCGGCGAGCGGCAACCACGGACTCGCCGTCGCTCCGCATCGGCTCGCCCACGCCGCAGGCTCGGGCGCGGTCGCCCTCGCGCCGGTCCCGAGCGGCGCCTATCGGTCGAGCGGGATCCTCTCCGTGTCCGTCCACCAGGCGGTGAACAAGCGGGTCAACATGACTCAGGTCGGGATCTGGAAGGACGTCGACCCGGCCTCCCTAGGGAACGTTCTCCCCAAATCTCGGGCGGGCAATCTTCTGGTCTACATGCCCAAGATCCACGGCGACGTGATGTTCGGCGGCTACAGCAACTTCCTCGTGCCGTTCAACGACACGTGGATATGGAAGTCGGGCAACTGGACACACCTCGTCACGTCCAAGGGGACGAACATTCCGGCCCCCTCACCGCGGGTCGGCTTCGGGATGACGTACGACGCAGCGGACGGGTACGTCGTACTGTTCGGTGGGTACAGCAACTCCCTCTACGGCGACACGTGGACGTTCAACGGCACGAATTGGTCGAAGTGCCCCGCGCAGAACGGAACCCCTCCCGCCATGAACGCCGCGAACCTGGTGTACGACGCGGCCGACGGCTATGTCCTGCTCACGGGCGGGACCACGTATCCGATCGCGGCGCTCGCCTCGGCCGTAGACTACAACACGACCTGGAAGTTTGCCGCATGCATCTGGACGAACAACACCTCCAACGTCACGGGAGGGTACCCGAAGTCGGGCGGAGCCTACCGGACCACCGTTTACGATGGCACCGACGGGTACGTGGTGATGTTCGGCGGCGAGGTGCCGGCCTCGGCCTGCACGGGCCTCAATGTCACGTACAAGTACAAAGCCGGCGTCTGGAGCAAGATCACCGGGACGATCCTGCCCGGGGCGACGCAGGGCTCGGGGGGGGTGATGGCGTGGGACCCGGACGCGCACGGCGTGTTCATGGACGGAGGGCTCGACGACAGCTGCAACCTGAACTCGGGGACGTGGGTCTTCAGCGGGGGTTCCTGGCATCTGGTCCGAGGGTTCGTCGGGAGCACTCCGGGCGGCCAGTATCTGGGGGGCATGACCTACGACTCTTTCGTGGGGGCGATCGTGATGTTCGGTGGGAACAACGCGGGCAGCTCGGGGACCCTCAATTTCCCGCGCGACACGTGGAACTACACCATCCCGTTCGATGACCACGCGTCGTTCAGTCCGACGCAGGGACCGATCCCGCTGTCCGTGACGTTCAACGCGACCCCATCGAACGGGACGGCGCCGTACTCCTACAACTGGACGTTCGGCGACGGAACGACGGTCCAGAAGACCCAGAACACGACGCACACCTACCTCACGCAGGGTCGCGACACGGTCATCCTCCGGGTCAACGACAGCAAGTCGAAGGCGACGATCAGTTCCGGCTTTGTGAACGTGTTCGGGCTGCCGAACGTCACCCCCTTGAACGGTGACGCCCCGATCTGGGTGACGTTCACGAGTCCCGCGTACGCGGGGGTCGCGCCGTTCACGGTCCACTGGCAGTTCGGGGACAACAACTCGAACTCGTCGACGGTCAACATCACCCACCGGTACGCGAAGGGCGGGAACTACACCTGGAACTACTCGATGGTCGACGTACAACGGGACTACGTGAACGTGACCGGTTACGTCAACATCACGCCCCAGCTGGGCCTGACCGCGATCTTCGCCACTCCGAGCCGACACTCGATCCCCGACAGCGTCGCGTTCGTCGCGCAGCCGATCGGCGGCCACGGGCCGTACTTCTCCAACTGGTCGTTCGGCGACAATTCGATGAACCAGAGCGGCTACACCGCGTCGCACACCTACACGAGCGTCGGGACGTTCACCGCGCGCTTCTCGATCCATGACAGCCGGAACCAGTGGGTCAACCGGACCCTGACCATCCAGACGGCCTACGCCGTGACCGCTCAGGTCCAGGAGTCCGTCGCCCTAGGGGTCGCCCCGCTCAACGTGCAGTTCTCAATTGCCGCCGCCGGCGGCTTCACGCCGTATTCCGCGAACTGGACGTTCGGTCCGCCGGGAGCGACCGGCTCGGGCACGGCGGCCCAGTACAACTACACCATACCGGGGGTCTACCGTGTGTTCGCGACGGTGAACGACAGCGCCGGCGACCAGACGGTGGCGACCGGGAACGTGACGGTCATCGCTCCGCTCACCGCGACGATCGCCGCGAACCGCACGAGCGGGCCGTTCCCGCTCACGGTTGGCTTCACCACCGTACCGACCGGAGGTTTCGGCACCAACCCGACGATCAACTGGACGTTCGGCGACAATACGAACGCGTCCAACGCGAAGGCGGCGATCTCGCACACCTACACCAAAGCCGGGCGCTACACGGCGTCGGTCACGGTGACGGACACGGCGGGGGACACGTTCAGCAAGTCGATCGGGATTACGGTCGTTCCACCGCTCGCCGTTCGCCTCGGGGGGAACGCTACCCGGCTCACGACGGGTTCCACGGTGATCCTCACGGCCGCCGCCACCGGCGGCGGGGGCCAGATCACCTACACGTGGGGAGGTCTGCCCCCCGGGTGCACCACCCGGAACTCGAGCTCCTTGGCCTGCACCCCGACCCAGGCGGGCAACTACACCATTGTGCTCACGGTGCACGACACGATCGGGGATTGGAACAATGCGTCGTTCTCGATCTCCGTCACCCAGCCCCCGCCACCGCCCAAGCAGAACACGACGCCCACGGGCGGGAGGGCCTCCGGTCTCCCGCTCATGTGGATCATCATCGGCGTCGTCGTGGTGGCGATCGCCGGCGCGGCGGCCGCGATCGCCCTCCGCCGGCGAGGGGGCGGTGGCCCGCCCCGTTCGGACGACGAGTACTCGGATGAGGCGCCCCCGGCCGAGGAGGAGGGCGCGACGTACGGCGGCGGAGATGCGACGCCGCCCGTCGAGGAGAGCCCGGGAGACTCCTCGGACATTTACAGTGGCACGGTACCTGAGTACCAGTACGCGGAAGAGCCTCCCGCCGGTACCTGAACGCTCCGACCTCTCGTTCGCGCCCCGGCCGAGCCGTGGGTCGTCCTCCCGGTTCTCGGCAATACTCCGAGGAAACCCGCGCAATCAGGAACATCTGACGGCGCGTCGGTGACTTTTCTTCGTCTCGGAATCCGGCATCACCAACGGAGTTATACCCCATCGCCGGCCGAATGAGTCGGAACCAGGGGGGCGCGGACCGGGGTCCCGGTGGGACACCCCGCGGGGGGCTCGGTCTGCCCACGATGTTCGCACTCGGTCATCAGGGGTCGGGCCACGGCCGAACTCACGCACCTCCCGCGCGCTCGCCGGGGCAGGTGCGGTGCCTCTCGATCGCGTTGCTCGTGGCGTTCGCCATCTCGTCCGTCGCGAGCGGAACGCTCGCCGCCTCTCTAGACGGGCCGGCCTCGACCGGACCGGTGGCGGGAGAAGCCCCCGTCTCCGCGCCTCAGCTCAAGCTTCCGACCTCGCTTTCCCATGTCATCGTCGTGATGGAGGAGAATCACGACCTGGCCTGGACCCTCACGGACCCGGCGTTCGCATCGATCTACAAGAACAACGCCCATGCGACGAAGGCCTATGCCCTCTGCCACCCGTCCGCGCCGAACTACCTGGCGGCCACCTCCGCGACGAAGCTCCAGTGCGGTTCCGACGGGGTGTCGTACTACACCGATACGAATCTCGCCTCGGACGTGGCCGCGCACGGGCTCTCGTGGCAGGGCCTGTTCGAATCGATGCCCTCAGCGTGCGACCGATCCGACGCGTACCCGTACATCGCGCATCATAACCCGTGGGTCTACTACTCCGACCTCAAGGCTACGTGCAAGACCCACGACCTGTCGTTCTTCGCGGCGAACGGCACCTCGCGGTTGCAGTCCGAGCTCTCCGGCAGGACGCTGCCGGCGCTCACGTTCATCGCCCCGAACATGCTCCACGACGCCCACGATGGAACACTGGCGGCCGCCTCCGCCTGGCTCACGAAGTACATCCTGAACGGCGTGCACGGCTCCAAGACCTACTCGTCCACCACGACCGTGATCGTCCTGTTCGACGAGGCGTACAAGAAGAGTTGCGGCTGTCAGGAGGCGGGCGGGTACACGAGCGGCGGGGTCACCATGACCGGGGGTCCGGTCTACTTGGTGGCGATCTCCCCGCTCTCCCCGGCGGCCAAAGTGATCACGAGCAACGTGACCGACTTCAATCTCGTGACGACGGTGGAGTGGCTGCTCGGCCTCCCGGCGCTCTCGCATCATGACACCGCGAGCTTCCCGGCGCTCAAGGGGCTCTTCTAGGCACGGAAGGCGGTCCCCATCCTCCACCTCGCGCCGCCCACCTGCGGCGCGGGGATCGACTCGGCCCTATCGGCCGTCCCCGGGACCGGCGGGTCGATCGATTCGTTCGCGCGGGCCGCCACCTCCGCCCATTTTCGACGGACACCGAGGGAACGCCCGATGATCATCCCGCCGCTGAGAGAGTAGAGGCCGCCGATGGCGGCCAGGGCCGCCTTCTGGGCGGTGGGCGGGTATCCCCCCGGCCGCGCGCCGAAGTTGAGCGACGCGGGAAACGGAGCGACGGCAAGTCGGGAGAGAAAGGCCACGAGGAAGAACAGCCCGGTGGAGAATCCAATTCGGTAGCTCGCGACCCCGGGACCGTTCTTGTACACCTCGGTCGCGCGCTGGGCGATCCGGTGAAGAGGTATGACGTGACGACCAGGATCGCCGTGTCGGCAACGATCAGGTAGGGAAGGCTCCAGGGGGCGAGCAAGGTCGATCCCGCTTCGCTGATCACCCACAGGATCACGAGGAGCGCCGGCAGAAGGACCAGGCGGCCGGGCGAGTACGGCACGCCCTTGCTCGTCAGGTACTAACGACGAAGGACGATGAGGGCGATGATGACCGTGATGATTACCGTCACGTACGTCGACGCGGAGAGACCGGCCACGAGTTCCTCTAGTGCGGTGGAAGCCGAAGCCCCGTCGCTCCGGCGCGCGTCGATCGAGCCCCAGCCTCGGCCACGGTGATATCGAGCACAGGAGCTCCCGACGCCCCGGCATGGAGGTATTAGCTCCCGGGCGCCGAACGCGGTCGGGAGTACACCTCGATCAGATAGCCGTCCGGATCTCGGAAATGGATCGTCCGGAGCTGCCAGTCCGGCCGGTCGACCGGACCGCTGATGATGTGGACCCGTCGTGAGCGAAGGAACCGGGCGAACGCGTCGACGTCCGGCGATTCGAAGATGAGGGCCGACTGACCGACCGAACGCGTCGAGTACCGTCCCGGGGCGAGCGCGAGCGCGTCCGCCATCCGTCGGCGCTCGAATAGCGAGACCAGCGCCCCGGCCGATCGAAACTCCCCGTACGGAGGGGCGCCATGCCCCTGTACGGGCGCGAGCCCGAGGACGTCTCGGTAGAATCGCCACGATCTCGGGAAGTTCCGGACCAGCGATCGGGTCCGAGCGAACTCGATCCTTGGGACACGGCGGCGGGCCATCCACGCGCGACCGGGCACCGCGGATAAGCGCGCCGGCTTCTGCACGGGCCACGTTGCCGGGTCTAGCGTGACGAGGGCCGGAGTCGTGGATTCCGGGCGGCAGTCATGGCCCCGGCCCCTGCGGGGTTACCCGTCGTTCCGCCTCAACGGAGCGTTGAGGGCTTGGGCCCAGGGGACCGGCGAGGGGATCGGCCGTTCCGCCCCCGAGTCGCCATCAAATCGAGCATGTGGCGTCGCAACGAGCGTGATCACGGGAGTTCGAAGAGGTCGGGGATCAGGACCGGATTCTCCCTTGACGGCGCGAAGAAGGCTCCGGCGGTATCGCCGCCATTCCGCCGGGGGTCAACGGAGTCGCGGCATTCGTGACGCGGCCGGCCGTCTCTTCGAGAATCCAGCCCTCCTGCAGACTGGGCGAGGGTGCGCGCAGCGAGTTGATCATGAGGATCATCATCCCGCCGGCCCCGAGAAGGAACAGCGCCGCCTCAAGGTCGTAGGTAACCTCCGCCGTGGTGCCCACGAGGGTCTCCAGACCGTCCGAGAGTCCGATGGCGAAAAGCGCCGCGAGGCTGATGCAGAGTCCGACCAGGAAGACCGTCCGATGGCGGGCGTCGGCGAGCACGTGGGCGAGGGCCATCTCGAGTCCCCCCCGTCGCCGGAGGTGGAAGAGGAGGAAGACCCCGAACAGAAGGAGGAGAAGCCCGGCACCCAAGGTAACGGCTTCGACCAGCGGCCCCGTCCAGCTGTCCATTGTGAAGTCTGCCCCGCCGTTCGGAGCGAAAATGCCGGGTCGGCCTGATAGTCTTGATGGCGAACCGGATTGAGTCCGGTCGCCGAAGCTCTCGCGCGCGGTCGCAGGACCGCGGAGGCGGACGGGCACGGATCCGCGAACGGCGGAAGACGGAGGGCTCGGTGCCGTCCGGCTTAAACCCGCTGCCCGGCTCAGCTCTTCGGAGCGTCAGCGACTCCGGAGCTACTCGATGTCGCAGGATAACGAGAGGAAGATCGTCGTCCACCCGCACGGCCCCTACCGCGTGGTGGGGAAGGTTCCGCTCTCCGTTCAATCGATCGTACCCAATGCTCGGGAGGAGTCGTGGGAGTGGTCGGAAGGCCGGAAGTTCGACGTGCACGATGAGTACTTCCTCTGCCGATGCGGCCAATCGAAGAACAAGCCGTTCTGCGACAACAGCCACCTCAAGGCCGGGTTCGAGGGGAAGGAGACCGCCTCGCGCCGGCCCATCGAACGGCAGTCGGAGCACTTCGATGGACCCACCCATGTGCTGAGCGACGACGAAGAGCTGTGCGCCTTCGCCCGGTTTTGCGATCCTGGCGGCAAGATCTGGGCGCTCATCGGCCAGACCGACCGACCAGAGGTCCGTGAGCTCGTGATCCGCGAGGCCGCGCACTGCCCGGCCGGCCGCTTGGTCCTTCGCGACAAGAGCACGGGCAAGGTCACGGAGCCGGAGCTGCCTCCTTCGATCGGACTCGTCGAGGACCCGGTGCTGGGCTGCAGCGGTCCGCTCTGGGTCCGCGGCGGGATTCGCGTCGAGTCGGCGGACGGGAAGGCGTACGAACTGCGCAACCGTATGACGCTCTGCCGATGCGGGGCCTCGACGAACATGCCGTTCTGCAACGGCAGCCACGCCTCGGTCATGTTCCAGGACGGACTGGTGGACGCCGGGAACTCCCGCCGTGGGGGAAAGTAGGCCATGGATTCTCGCGAGAGCCCTCTGGGGGACGAACTGCTTCCCGAGCTCGTCCTACCGGTCGAGGGCCGCGACCACTGCCTCGGATCCCCGGGCGCCAAGTACTCGCTGGTCGAGTACGGCGACTTCGCGAGCCCCCACTGCGCGCACCTCCATCCGATCGTTCAGGAGCTCGTGCGCGAGCTGGGTGACGAGCTTTGCTTCGTCTTCCGGGACTTCCCATTACCGAACGAGTATCCGAATGCGGTCCGGGCGGCCGAGGCGGCGGAGGCGGCCGCACAGCAGGGGAAATTCTGGCTGATGCACGACCGACTGTTCGCGCATCAGAGCGAGCTTTCGGACGCGTTCATCCGCCAATTAGCCCGTGATCTTCCCCTCGAGATGACCACCTACGACCGGGACCTGGCCTCTGGGGCGCCCGCCCGTCGGATCGGGGAGGACAAGGAGAGCGGAGAAGAAGCCGGAGTCGAGGAGACCCCGACCCTGTTCGTCAACGGTCGGATGCACGTCGGCTCCTACGAGTTCCTGCCTCTTCTCAACGCACTCCAGACCGCGCCCGCTCCTGGCAAGTAGCGAGCCCGACAACCCCCGACCGGTCCTCGGGCGAGAGAATGCCGTTCATCCTTCTCGCGCCCCACGGCTCTCGGACCCTTCGACCGAAACGCGGATAGTCGAGGACGCCCGAGGGATGGGAACGAGCCGATGAATCGCCCGCGTCTCCTGCATGTCTTGGATCGATACCTGCTACCGGACGAGCTCCGGGAGCTATGCGATGACCACGAGGCGTCCACGGAAGGTGGGAAGTCCGATCTGGTCGATCGAATCATGGCGATCGAGGATCTCGACCCGGCCGAGGTGGTCGAGTACCTGGATCACCGGGAGCTTATCGAGGTATCGGGAGAATTCGGTCTGCCCACCGATGGCACGCGGGACGAGCTGTTCGACCGCGTGCTCGCTCGGATATCGGAGAATTAGCCGCCGCGGTTTGCCGGGCCCACTGAACCGCACTTCAGAATCCGCGTGTGATTCGAGTGGCCAGGCTCGAACGGTTGTCGGTTGGGTTCGCCGCCCTCGAAGAAGGGGTTTTGTAGCCCAGCCATGGTCGGCCGCGCAGGAGCCGGTCCACCAAGGGCGATCCTCTGACGCACGGGCCCATAGCTTAGTTTGGCTGGAGCACCCGGCTGATAACCGGGAGGTCGTCGGTTCAAATCCGACTGGGCCCACCGGCCGTCAAAAAAACTGTGGACCAGGGAGGGGGTTGCTGGCGGGAATCATCCCAGGGCCCGGCACCTGATCGTGAGGTTCCATGAATGCTGTCCGCTTCACACGGCGGTCAGGGGCCCGCGCAATCGGTCCGGATCCCAACCGTCGAGTGTCGGGCCGAAGCGTCCCGGGGAACCGACCGTCCGGCTTGCGCAGGGTGGAGTGTAGGCGAGGGTTCCCGAACGACCTACGTCACGGGGTCGGCACCCGCCGCCTGCCGGGTCGACGGCGGACGACAAAATAGGTGCCGACCAGGATTACCTCAAGGGTTACCACGACGGCCGCTCCGACCTGGGTGAACGGCGCGAGGAGGAGCGGCAGTGCGCCCATGAATCCGAAGATGCTCGAAAGAAAGAACGCGGTCCCCAAGGAGTCGAGCAGGCTGTAGGTCTCCGCCATTCCTCCGGCGATCTCGAGATAAGAGAGCATCGAAAGGGAGCTCATCACTCCGAGGAGCGCCATGTATGTGACGACGACCTCGAAGTAGTCTTCCCCCGGGAGCGGCCCGAACGGCATGTGAAACGGGTGCGGCGAGTTCAGCACGAGGACGAGCGCCGTTAGGGTCAGACCGGTGAACAGTGCCGAGACGGTCAATGCCTGCTGGTGCAGGATGCTCCCGGCTCCTCGCGCCATGTGGGGGTCGCGGGGTCGAGGCGCGCGAGCGTTTGAACCCGAGCCCGCAGCGGTCACCGACTGGCGGAAACTCGCCCGCGACCGATCTCGCGTCCGACCCGCTAGCTCGGTTCGGGGGCTGGATCCGACGAGGCCGAAGCCGGATGGGCGCACGCCGACCCTCGCCTCCGACTGCCGAGATGCCGGATCTCTCGACCCCACGCCCGCATCGATGTCGACCCGCCCCAGAAACCCTGTGCGGTCATGATAGAGTGTCCTGCGCTGCGAGACCGCCTCGATTGAGGTCTAAATACCTCGACCCGATGCAACCGGTGCCGAAGGTTCCTGAAGTCGGGGCAAGGGGTTCAGGCGGGCCGGGGGCGGGGAACGCAATGTCGAGGTTCGAATGGGGTCGGGAGGGATCGGCCAGAGGGTCGCGCCGGGGACGGATCGTCGGGTTCGGGGTAGCAGCGTCTGCTGTGGCGATCGCGGTCTTGATGGCCGGGTCCCCCGTGGCCGGTGCGTTCAAGCCGCGGGTGTTCGTCGCCCCATTCACGGGCACGCTCGCGATCCCGAGCAACTCGGTCTCCGCTAGCGGAAGTTGCAAGTCGACGGCGTCGCTCAAGTCCGAGGCGTGGGTGCCCTCCACCGGTAATGTTACCGCGCTCGTATCGACGAGCGCGAAGGGCTGTTCTACGGGTCTCCTGGGCAACGGCTACGCCTACGCCAACGCGGGGGCCAACATCCAGCTCTACTTCCCGGTCAAGGTGGCCACCGGCGGGCACAACTTCAGCGTCAAGTCGTCGTACGCGATCACCCTGACGACTGCCATCGCGGGTTCGTACATCTGCCCGAGCGCGCCCTACATCACCGGCACGTACACCTACAGCGACTGCTCCTACAGCATGTCGGCCAGCACGTCGATGTACATGCAGCTCTGGGATGCGACGAACCAGAGCTACCTCTACAGCATGACCGACAACGTGCAGGGTCCGCAGTGGTACACTAGTGGCTACAACTACTCCTCCTGCAACGGGCAGGGAAGCTGCTATTCCAACGGCGGGAACAACTCCTGCTCGTCGACGTACTACTATGCGCATTGTTCCCCCTCGGGGGTCCAGGCGACCGGGACCAACACCACTTGGATCAATAGCGGCGACGACTGCGGATATGGGTACAGCGGCCACTGCTACTACTGGCACAACTGGACGTTGAATTCGTCCCACAAGTACTGGGTCGTGATCTCGTTCTCCATGTACGCGTACTCCGACATGTACGGGTACTCGGCGACGCACTCCGTGGCCGCGTCGGTCAACGCCGCCAACGGCGGGAACACCGGCTGGAAGGTCGTCTCGATCACGGTGCAGTAGGCCAGGGCGCGGGGATCGATCGGGCCCACACCCCCGATCCCCGGGCTCTCGGCGGAGGCGCAGCCCGTCCTTCCCGACCTCGGCGACGCCGTGGGGCCGGCGCACCCTAGACGATCCGAAGGAGCCCGTAGGGCGTCGTCTCATGGCCTTCGGTGAGGACGAAGCCGGGCGTCCACGGATCGGTGCCGAAGAGGAAGATGCGGCCCTGCCGTTGCCGCATGTGGATCCGGAGGTTCGCGCCCGCCGTCAGGCGGTCGAGAAGCGGAGACTTCGTGCGGACCAGGGCGACCGTCGCGACCGCGGAGGACCGGGCCGAGTCGAGGATGAGCGAAGGGATCCGTTGGGCCGCTTCGGGTGATCCGGCGATCTCGGCGACGCTCGTGATCGCGATCAGCCCCTGTACCGACGCGACGATCAAGCCAGGGCGCTCGGGCGTCGCGCCTTCCCGTGCGAACTGCGTGACGCGGTCGGCGTCGAGCTGTCGGCCGATATCGGCCCACTCGGAGGGGGTAAGGCGGAGGAACGTCGGCTCGAGCTCCCCGACCCGCTCGCCCGGGCGCCGGCCGGGAACGAGAAATCGGACCTGTTCGAGGAATCGGCGTTTGTGGACCGCGCCGTGCAGCGCCTCCCAGATCTCCTCAGGCCGTGTACTCGAATCCGGGACGAACAGGACGTGACCGCCCTGCTCGATGGTCTGGGCGACCATCGGAGTGACGATCACGTAGGGGAGCCGGGCAGGTACCTCAGGTTCGAGCTCGATCATCGTGAGCCCTCCGAACGGCAACCGCCCGAACGCGTCGGCGAACGCGCTTGACCCTGGCCACAGGTGGTTCGGTAGCGGGTCCGCCGACGGGTCAAACCGTCCGCCGCGCAGCTGCCCGTACGGGCGAACAGGGAGGATGCACTCGAACCGTGCGGACTCGAGGGAGAACGGATACGACGCGTTCTCGATACGGACCCCGCGGAGTTTCTGGATCGTGAGCCATCGCTCGAGTCGGTCGTTGACGACGTCGCGGTGGGTGGTCACGACCCCGTTCACGAGGTAGTCGAGGTGGGTTTGCTCCTCGCGCTCGAGCACGAAGACGACGTGGGTCTTCGCCTTCGTGATCCGCCGGAGGAGGGCGCGCTCGACGTCGTCGCGGGACGGCCGGTGCTCTCTGATCCGGGCGGCCGGTCCGCCGAGATACCCCTCGATGAGCGCCTCCCACGAGTCCAAGACCATGAGGGACGGGATCGCCGCGTCTAGGCGGCTCCATGTCTCTTGGACGGGCTCCGGCAGCCAGAGGAACTCCGCCAGGTCGCGGGCGGTCGCGGGGTCATCCGACCGCACCAGCGCCTGGTCTTCCAGCAAGGTGCGGCTCAGCGCGAGCGCGTCGGGGCTCTCGCGGGTGTTGTCGATCACCTGGATGGCGCGGGTGCCGTTCTCCCCGAGCCACTCGAATCCGCGAAGAACCTCCTCCTGAGGAACGCGGTTCGAGACGAAGTACCGCTCTCCCGCGTACCCCTCGAGCAGGGCGAGGCAGAGGGTGGTCTTTCCCGAGCCCGGTGGGCCGCGCACAAGGATCGACTGCGGGACGGGCAGCTTCAGGAATTCGACGAGCTCTTTCGGGAGCGGCAACGCGAATCCCATCTCCAGACCCCCGTGACCCGAGAGAGTGCTCACGCCCAAAAGGAGTCGGGTTCGAGCTAGGATATCGACCATGGTGAGCCGGCCCGGCCCACGGTGCTGTCCGGGAGTGTTCCCGACCGCAGATCGGGCCAGACGCCAGAGCCGTTGGGAGCCCGGCGGGGGTACGCCTCGGCCCAGGGTCGGGGGCGCTCGTCGACTCGAGAGTCATGGTCTGACGGACCGCCTGCTCGTTCCCCTAACGAAGCGTTCCGCACCCCATTCCGAAACGTCCTGATTTGAGTGACAAATCGGAACCGACAGCGGCTCGGGTCGGCGATTTTCGAACGGGGCTCGAACACCGGCTTATGGTCGGGCGTGGGGGTGGGGGTCGAGGAACGGACGGGTTCGCCCGTCATGAGTTCGGAGGCACCGGAATGGGATCAGAAATGGGTCGAGCGGCGTTCCAGAGCGACCGTCGCCGAATGATTGGGATCGGCACCTTGGGGAGCGCCGGCGGACTTGCGCTGGCGACATTTCTCATGGTGCTCGCGCCCGTGGCCGGCGCCGGCGTTCACAATTCGATCATGATCGGTGCGCCGTACAAGGGCGTGTCGCAACCGTACATGAGCAACTACCAATCCGGATGCGGCGTGATCAAGACCCGAGTGCCGACGTTCAATTTCTCATCGGGGATCGGGTCGCTCCTCACGACGGGAAAGGCGTCGCGCTGTAAGGGAGTGACCTTCGGCATCGGGGCGTACTCGAGCATCTCGGGGTACGGCCAGCTCTATACGGGGGTCACGTTCAAGGTCCCCAAGGGTACGACGCACATCGCGGCCAACGTCAGCGCGACTTGGAACGCCGCGCTCGTCGCCACCGACGGCGGGCACGCCCAGTGCTCCGTCAACGGCAACAAGTACGACGACACCTATTACTCGGCCAGCTGGGGTTACACCAAGACCCAGATCGGGAACTACTACGCCGACACGAACTACAGCTACTGGGACATGAACTACAACGGTTACACGACCGCGTGGAGCAACGGCACCGGTGCCACCCCGGCGAAGACGCCGGTCCCGCACCCATGGAATTTCAACAACACCAGCTCGTTCACTTGGTCCCACAGCTGGGGAGCGAACTTCTACTGCCAGTCGGGCGCCCAGGTCTACGCCCAGGCCTACAGCTACATGTTCGACATGGCGAACAACAGCTACATCCCCCAGTCGGCGAACACGGCGTTCGTCGGCGGGATGTTCAACATGTACGTCAGCGTGTCAAACTACACGTCCTGGAGCTGCTACAACTCGACCAGCTGGACCGGACCGTCCGCCACCTGGGGCAACACGTCCCTCACGTGCAGCCACAACAACGGAACGGTCACCTCCTCCTGGTACAGCTACTCGCCCAAATACACGCACGGGTCGAGCAACAACAACAGTCAGACCCTGAGCAACGTCAGCACGTCGTCGGGGATGTGGTTCTGGAACTACACGTTCACCAACCTGCACAAGTACATCATGATCTTCTACGTGTACGCGAGCGGGTACGCCTACAACAACTGGGCCGGCAAGGGATACGCCACGTTCCTTCTGAACATGGCAACCTTCGGAAACGGGTTCCGTCTCGTTTCCATCAACGCCTCATAGACTCGGCCGAATGGAGGCCTCCGGCCGACCCGGACCGGCCGGAGACCTCCTCCCAAAACGAACGCCCGCCCAGGCAGCACTGCGGTTAGGCGCTGAATCTGCGGAGGGCCCCCGGCCCGCGAGAACTCGTCGGCTCGAAGAGAGGGAGGCTCGGTCGCTCCCCCGACACCTCCAGAGATTAGGTCCACGGAAACCCAGTGAGTCGGGGTCCCGCGTCCGGTGATGTGCGGATGCGCACCACCACGGGAGTCCGATTCGTCACCTAACGAGAGGCTTATGAGAACCGGGAGGGTGGGACCTCCCCCCGACTTCACCTGGGATGACCGTCGACTGGGAGCTCTACCGGGAACTGTACGCGTCGAGCGAAGAGCCGGTCTGGGGGATGTTTCCGCATCCCTCCCTCGCCCGCATCGCGGCCCGCTTGAACGTCACGCGCAACACCGTCTGGCGCCGAATGGGTCAATGGACCGAGTCCGGGTTCGTCCGTGGATACGAGGTGATACCGCACCCGAGCCTTCTCGGGGTCGGTCTGGGGGCGTGCGTGGTCACGCTCCCCGATCCCCGCGACAAGCCGCGTTTCCTGGACGAACTCGATCTGGTCGACGGGGTCTTCCTGGCCTCGTACGACGTCGGTCCCAAGGTGGTCCTGGTCGTCGTCACCGACCTTCCCGAGTCCCAGGATCGGCGACGCCGCAGCATCGAGCGGCTGCGAGGGGTCTCGACCGTGGGACCTACGGGGAGAGTCCGTCTCCCGCTTTGCCGACGGCAGATGTCCCGGGACGAGTGGCGCCTCCTGGCGGCGCTGCGCCAAAATCCTTCCCGCTCCATCGACGAACTCGCTACGGCGGTCGGCTCGTCCACGAAGACGGTCTCCCGTCGCCTCCGAGCGCTGCGCCGGGCGAACGCCATGCTGTCCCATATCGTCGAAGACTTCTCGGGATTCCCGGGAACCGTCGCTAGCTACGTTCTGCGAATCACCCCAGGCGTGGATTCCCGAGTGGTGGCGCGTTCGACCGAGAGGCGCATCCCGGGACTGCTCGAGGTGCCCCGCCTCGACGTGGCTCCCCGCGCCCCGGCGAAGGACCTCATCTACTGGCAGGAGGTCCCGACCGTGGCCGCCATCGAGACGTCGATCCGGCAGATCCTCGAGGTCAGCGGGATCGACCGCGTCGATTCGTATTTTACCGGGGGCGAACGCGCCTACCGCGGCTGGTTCGACGAGCGGATCAATCAGGCGATCGTGGGCAGCCTCGCCCGCGGATAGGGAAACGGAGGGCGCCTACGCGGCGCCCGCTCGGGGCTCTCCCGGGCGGAACACCAGAGAGACCGAGTTCACGCAGTGGCGCGTGTTCTTCGGAGTGAACCGCTCCCCGAGGAAGACGTGACCGAGGTGGGCGTCGCATCGGGCGCAGCGGATCTCCACGCGTTGGCCGTCCGGGTCGGGCAACCGCCGGACCGCCCCCGGAATCTCATCGTCGAAGCTCGGCCATCCGCACCCACTGTCGAACTTGCTCTCCGAGCGGTAGAGGGGGGCGCCGCATCGCCTGCAATCGTACTCCCCTCGCTCGTGGTGGTCTTCGAACTCACCGGAGAACGACCGTTCCGTCCCGCGGTGGACAATCACTCGCTCTTCGGCGGGTGTGAGCTTGCGCCAGGCGGACGTCGATTCGGATCCCACGACGAAGGTAGTCCCCCTGACCCATAACGTTCATCCGGACCCGGAGGGAGGGTGGGCGCCAGGGGCGGGCTTCGCGAGCGAAACGACCGCGGGCTGAAGTCCTGCGGCCACGAGCGGGTCGAACCCGGTTGTCCTGGCGATGGGTTTCCTGCCAACGGGTGGGTTTATCTCCCGATTTCGGCGAGACGACCGCGGATTCCGGAATGGCCGGTCACGCCGTCGCGTTTTGGTCGAGCGGTACGGGGAGCCATGTGGAGCTCTGGACCCACCTCTTCCACCGGTATTTCCTCCCCGTCGTCGGCGTTGCCTCGGTGGTGCTCGGGGTCGGATGGTTCCTTGGCGTCCCGGGGGCGTTCAACGTCTACGCACCCTGGGTGCTGCTGGTCGGAGGCGTCGGCATGCTCACGTGCGTTCTCTCGATCCTGGGGAGCAGCCGCCCTCCCGGCTTAGCGCACCACCCGACCCCCCGCCCGCATCTCGCCGAGGCGCCGTACGCCCGCACTCGGTTATCCGACAGCTACCTTGTCCCGTCCCCGGATCCGATCGCACCGCACCCGTCGCGTTCGAGGGCCGTCGCTTCCTCTCCACCGCTGGCCGCGATGGCCGCCCCTGAGGCTGACTTCGTGGCCGCGATGTGGGATGGGTGGGGCGACAATGTGGGGTCGTTGCCGGTGGAGCTGGTCGGCCCGGTCGCGCAGACGGCGTATGTGCCCCCGAAGGACGGAGAGTTCGCTCCTTTCCCCGAGCTCGACCCCGAGCCCCCCATGTTTCTGGAGGGTCCGCTGCCGTACTCGGACCCGTTCCCGAGCGAGGCCGACATCCCGATGCCGCTCACCCCCCCGATCGCCGAGGAGGCACGGCCGATCCCTCGCCCGATTCCGCTGACCGCCGTGGAGCTGGAGGCACTGATGCCGCTCCCTCCCCACCTACGCTCGGTCGCTGAACCCCTGGCATCGGACCCGTTCGACAAGGAGCTGCCCCCAGTTCCCGACGTGTCGATCGTCTTCTGTGCGACCTGCGCGGTGGCGATCGAGCCCGGGACCCGGCGGTCGAACTGTGGCCGATGCGGGGAGCTGGTCTGCGGCCAGTGCGAGTTCGACGCACTCATGACCCACGGGCAGGAGTGGTGCGCCGATTGCGCGCCTGCCCCCGAGGTCGACGTCTCCCTCCAAACCGGCTATCTTCCCGGCGCGTAGGGCTTCCGGCTCGAGCGCCGTCTCCCCAGAGCCGATTTTTGCCCGCTCGCGCCGCCCGCGCGCCGATGTCCGGTCGATCGCGGGGAGGAGACACAACCCACCTACGGGTGAACCGCCGACTCTGGGATCGGGTCGCGCGGTCGTACGAGCGTTCCCACGAACGGTCGCTCCGTCGGGTTCCCGCCGAGAGCTGGGGTCTTTACCGGATCTCCGAACGCCGCCTCGAGCTCCTCGGACCGGTTCGAGGCCGGCGGCTTCTGGAGCTCGGATGCGGCGCCGCTCTTTGGTCGGCGTCGCTCGCGCGCCGTGGGGCTCGCGTCGTCGCGTTCGACTTCTCCGCGGCTCGCCTCCGCCAGGCTTCGACGGAGGTCCGGAAGCGGGCGGTGCCCGTACGGCTGTTGCGCGCGAACGCCGAGCGGCTGCCGTTCCGGGCCGCGTCGTTCGACCTGGCGTTCTGCGACTGGGGTGCGCTGACGTTCGCCGACCCGCGGCGGACCATCCCCGAGGCGGCGCGCGTGCTGCGGAACGGGGGTCGGCTCGTTTTCTCGACCGCGAACCCGCTCCGCTCGGTCGTCGAGGACCGAGGGAGTCGGCCGATCGGCCGGCGGCTTCGATGGAGCTACTTCGACCTCGGTCGCATCCGGTACGGGAACGAAGTGAACTTCCAACTGCCGTTCGGGGGATGGGTGGAACTGTTCCGGGCGTCCGGACTTACTCTCGAGAGGCTCGTCGAGCCCCGAGCACCTGTGGGGACGCGGAGCACCTACCTCACGAAGGCCCAACGGGAATGGGGCCGCCGCTGGCCGCTGGAGGCGATCTGGAGTCTCCGCAAGGAACCGGCCCCGCGTCGTTCCGCTACTTCGCGGGAGCGTCGTTCGACCCGCCCGCCGCTCCGATCCCCTCGGGCGCGGACTGCCGCACCGCGGGCTCCGCCACCCGCCCGCGCTTCCGGGCTCGGAAGCGGCTCACCGGCAGCAGGATCGCCGGGGTGAGCCACAGGGTGAATCGGAAGCTCAGCCCGATGCCGGGCACCACCTACACGTAGAACTGGGGTACGATCGAGACCCCGAACATCAGGGCCCCGATCGCGAGCAGCCGGGATTCCGAGGCGAACCGGCCCGCGACGGCGACGTCCCCTCGCCGGTGGGCTTGCTGCTCTGCGACGTAGGTGAGCGCCGCGAGGATCCCGAGGAGTCCCGCGAGATCCAGACCATGGGCGGCGGTAGAGACGTTTCCGAACGGCGTGAGCGAGGTGCTCCTGGTTTCGGTGAACAGGAGGTTGAACAGGAACGGCTCGATGCTCACGAGGAAGAGGAGGGCGAAGTTCAGACGCATCGCCCAGGCCGCTTCGACCTGGAAGACGGCCATCGTCCGCGTGTGGCGGTACCAGACCGTGATCAGCCCGAGGAAGCTGTAGCCGAACTGCGACACGTCGCTCATGAGATTCGGGGCGGAGCTCGGTGCCTGTCCGATCAGGATCAGGGCTCCGATCGAGAGCGCGAGGCCGAAGACCAGGTCGGAGAGGCTCTCGAGCCGACCGCGCTCGATGTGCGCCGCCATCAGCGCTGCGGCTCACGGGGGCCCGGGAACCGAGCCCCCCGACGCGCGTGGCTCACGAGCCTGCGGCGGCCGGGCCCGATGCCGACGCCGGCGCTCGGCGTGCCAGATGCTCCCGCTCCTCCTGGGCGAGCCACCGGAAGTTCCCGTACGCGTCGTAGGTGACGCCGTAGCGCTTCGTGATGAACGCGACGTGCGGCGCGAAGAGCTCCCAGTCACGGACGACGATGTACTGGAGCGTGTCCAGCACGAGGGCGAGGTCGACGACGCCGTTCTTCACCATGAGGCCCATGAGCTCGTAGATGTAGGCGAAGTTCCGGACCTGGAAGTCGTCCTCGGACTCGAATGCACCTTCCCAGTTCGTCTCTCGGAACCTGCGGAGGATCTGGTGCATCTGATAGCGGCGACGGGGGAACGACTCATGCGTGATCCGTTCCAGGAGCGTCAACGCGACGTTCGACCGGGACTGGGACAACGTCGCCTGGATGAGCCGCGCGTTCTGCCGAAGCTGGAAGATAATGAACAGCGCTCCGAGGATGACCGCGATCGAGCTCAGGGCTGAGAGGAACGTCAGGATGTCGTTGATCGAATACACCGGTCCCCCCGATGCGTCGTCCGGGCCGATCGGTCCCGCGTCAGCGCCCCGGCCGCGCCGTCGGACCGGTCAGCGAGGGTGGGGCCGTCACGAATACGCGTAGCTGTAGCTCGGGCTCACGACCTTCCCGCCCTCGACGATGAGGAAGTCGCGGTCGAGCGGACGGCCGTCGAAGTAGCGCTCCAGGCAGTCGCGGATCCCGTCCGCGTACCGCTTCTGCGCTTCGAGGGTCGTTCCGGAGACGTGCGGGGTCATTGCGTGGTTCGGCATCGACCGCCACGGGTGGTCCTTCGCGGCCGGCTGCGGGTACCAGACGTCGCCGGCGTAGCCCGCGAGGTGGCCGCTCTTCAGCGCCTCGACGAGGGCGTCCGTGTCGACGATGCGCGCGCGGGCAGTGTTCACGAGGTAGGCGCCCCGCTTCATCTGACCGAGCCGTTCGCGGTTGAACAACCGGTCCGTGGCCGGGGTGAGCGGGGCGTTGATGCTGATGACGTCGCAGGCCGGCAGCAGTTGGTCGAGCGGGAGGTACCGCGCCCCGAGGACCTGCTCCTCGGCCGTCGTGAGGCGCCGGTTGTCGTAGTAATAGATACGCACGTCGAACGGTCGGAGCCGCACGGCGACCCGCTGGCCGATCCGGCCGAACCCGACGATGCCCACGGTCTTGTCCTCGAGGTCGTGGGACCGCGCCGCGATCGCACCGATGTTCCACCCCCCCTGGACGACGTCGAGGTACGCCGGGACGAAGTTGCGGACGAGCGCGAGGATCTGCATGATCACGTGCTCGGCGACGCTCACGACGTTGCTCCCCGTGACCTCGGCGACGGTGATCCCCCGCGCGGCCGCCGCCGCAAGGTCGAAGTGGTCGGAGCCGACTCCGGCCGTGAGGAGCAGCTTCAGCTTCGGCGCGTTCGCGATCCGTTCCTTCGTGATGTAGGCGGGCCAGAACGGGGTCGCGATGAGCACGTCGGCGGTCGCGAGCAAGCGGTCGAGTTCGGCGCCGGTCTCGGACGTGGCGATGAGCTTGTGGCCCCGGCCCTCGACCATCGGGCGCAGCCCCAGTGCGTTCTCCACGGAGCCTAACAGTTCGGGCGTCGTCTTCGCGGCCGGGCCCCCCGGGTACGTCACCCAAACGATCTCCATCTCCTACCTCGTCGTTGCGGAGACCGGCACGCGGCCACCCTCATTAATCGTCGGTCGGCGCCACTCCGGAGGCTGTTGCCCTCTGGGCGAAGGCGACCGACGTCCTCGGTCGGCCCCTCAGCCGGTGGGCGCCCCGGCGGGGGGCGCGGTCGGCCAGAGCTCGCGGGCCGCGATCCAGAGCATCACTTCCGACGGGCCGTGGGCCAACGCTCCGCTCCGGACATCTCTCCAGCGTTGTTCGTGGGGGAGCTCCTTCGAGTAACCTTGTCCCCCGTGGAACTGGATGGCGTGGTCGAGCGTCCGGAGCGCAACGTCGACCGCGAGCCACTTGGCGAGGGCGGCGCGACCGGCCGAAACGGTTCCGGCATCCGCCTGGGCCGCCACCTCTCGAATGTACAACCACGCCGCGTCCAAACGCGCTCGATCCTCGGCTAGGGGGAACGCGACCGCTTCTTGGTCGGCGAGGCGCTTTCCGAAGACCGCGCGCCGCCCGACGTGCGCCGACGTCTCCTCCCAAGAGGCACCGGCGACCCCCAGATAGATCGCGGCGAGAAGCACCCGTTCGTGCACCAGCTCTTCTTTGAGGTATTCCAGCGCTCGGCCTTCGTCCCCGAGGCGGTGGTCCACGGGAACCTCGACGGAGGAGTACGTTACGGTACCGCGCCGCATCCAACGCTCTCCCAGGTCGTCGACGACCCGACGCTGGATCCCGATCAGGTCCTGGGGCACGAGGAGCGCCGTGAGCCCGGAGGCGGCGGACCCCTTGACCCGAACGTAGACGATCGCCGCCTGGGCGTCGACCGCGAACGCTGCTTGACTCTTGGTCCCGTTCACGACGTAGACGGGTCCGGTCCGCTCCGCCGTCGTGGCGATCGCCCGCAGATCGGAGCCCGCGGCCGGTTCCGTGACGTGGTTCGCGATGAGACGCTTGCCGCGCATCATCGGAAGGAAGTACGCGGCCCGCAGTTCGGGGGCGCCTTCCCGCGCGAGCACGCTCGAGAATTCGGGCTGTATCGCCAGCTTCGCAAAGGTCGTTCCTGCGGCGGCCGCGAGGGCGTGCAACGCCTCCGCCGCACGGAGCGTGGAGATCCCCCGGCCCCCGAACTCCGGCGGGAGCGTGAGCCCGAGGAGGCCGTGCGCCCCGAGCGACCGGAACTCCTCCCACGGGAATCGGGGTCGGGCGTCGAGCTGCCGATAGACTTGGGCGAGCCCGAGGGCCTCGACGGCCCTCCGCACCTCGGCGAGGAGCGGATCGTTCTCCGCTCCCGGGACCTCGCTCATCGAGCATCCCGCCGATAGTAGGGCGTGGGCCGTGGCAGG
Source organism: Thermoplasmata archaeon (assembly GCA_035656255.1). Lineage (GTDB taxonomy): Archaea > Thermoplasmatota > Thermoplasmata > Lutacidiplasmatales > UBA184 > Lutacidiplasma. Next base: position 96,805 of record DASRSV010000004.1, on the reverse strand, counting down.
TTCTCGGGCGGTGTGTCGGCTCCGAGGATCCCCGAACCCTCGAGTTCCTGAATTCGTTCGAGCGGGTACTCCAGGAGCTCGTGGAGCACCGTGCGGTTGTCCTGCCCCACCGTCGGTGCGCCGCGCCAGACGCCTCCCGGGGTCGCACTGAACTTGGGGGCGACCCCGGCGCCCTTCACGGGCCCCGCGACGGGATCGTTCCATTCGACGAACATACCGCGTTCCCGGTAGTGCGGGTCGCGCGCGATGTCGGCGATGTCGTAGATCCTCGTGATCGCGAGGTCCCGCTCGGTGCCAAGGGTTTCGAGCTCCGTCACGGAGCGTTCCGCGCAGAACGACGCGAGGTGGCGGTCGACCTCGGTGCGGTGGGCCCGCCGGAACTCCGGCCGCCCCCACTCGGGACCGTCGAGCCCGACCACGCCCCGGAGGACCGCCCAGCTCGCCTCGGTCGGGGCCGCCACGACGACCCAGCCGTCCCGGGCACGGTACAGGTCGTAGGGGTGGAGACGCGCATGGCCCGTCCCATGCCGAGCCCGAACCACGCCGCGCATGAAAAAGTCGAGGGCGAGGTTCTCGAGAAGTCCGAAGAACACCTCGTACTGCGCGACGTCGACCGCTTGGCCCCGACCTGTGCGTTGGGCATGGATGTACCCCATGAGAGCGGCGGCCGCCGCCGCCATCCCGGTGACCGTGTCGTTGAGCGCAGTGCCGGCACGCATGGGGGGGGCGGGATCCGGTTCGCCCTGAAGCGACAGGTATCCACTGAACGCCTGGCCGACCAGGTCGAACGAAGGGGCCCGGACCCGTTCGGGAACCCCCGTCTGCCCGAACCCCGAGACATGGACCACGGTCAGCCGGGGATTCACCTCCCAAACGGTCGCGTCGTCGAGGCCGAGTCGGGGGTAGGTCCCCGGTCGCGAGGACTCGACCCAGATGTCCGAACGCCTCAACAGGTCGAGGAACACTTCGCGTCCCTTCGCACGTCGGACGTCGAGGCCGAGCGAGAGCTTGTTGCGACCGTACTGGACCCACGACTCGGAGACCCCGGTCCCTTCGGGGGCGCCTTCCGGGAGGATGGGAGGAAGCGTCCGGGTGGGGTCCGCGTACGGCAAGCGGAACGGGGGACCCTCGACATGGACGACCTCTGCCCCGAACTCGCCCAGGTACGTCGCGGCCCACGGACCCGCGACGAACCGTCCGGAGTCGACTACCCGGACGCCGGTGAGCGGACCGAACGGAGGAACGAGTCGACCGGGAGTAGGCGCCGTCGTCACCGGGCCGAACGTCGCGGTTCTCGCCTTAACGGGGGAGGTTCACCCCGAAACCCCTGCGCGGAAATACCAGTTCCTGGTCCGGCGGCCGATGGCCGAAGCTCCGTGGGACCGGTGGGCGGGCGAAGAGTTCCGCCGCGAGCTCGTCGCCTACAAGATGGCAAACCACCCGTTCAAGACGCATCCGTTCTTCGCGGAGCTCGAGCGCGGCACGGTCCCGCGCGAGACCGTCCACCGATGGGCGACCCAGTTCTACCCGTGGCTCGCCTGCGTCCCGATCGCGATGGCCGAGCGGTTCTCGCGCTGTTCGTGGGAGAGAAGGTTCGACCCGTTCCGTCGCATGATCCTCGACCAGCTCGTGGAGGAGGCGGGCGACCCGCACGGAAAGGCGCCAGGTCACCCTGAGCTCTGGCTTCGGTTCTGCGAAGGGCTCGGAATGACGCGCGCGCAGGTCCAAGGAGCTCCGCTCCTCCCGAGCACGCTCGTCGCGATGGACGACTTTCTCTACATCAACCGCGAGGTCCCGTTCTACGTGTCGGCCGCGGGCTCTTCGGAGCCCCCGAATGTTGAGCTGTGCCAGCGCCTGCTCCCTGCGTTCCGCTCAAAGTATCAGGTCGACGAGGAGCACCTTGAGTACTACCGGCTGCACGTGACCGCCGACGAGGACCACAGCCGGTGGGTGGGCGAGATGGTCGCGGCGTTCGCGAACACCGCCGAGATCCGGCGCGAGATGTGGGACGCGATGCTCCGCGGCTTTGCGCTCCATCGGCTCCTCGTCGACGGCGTCGTGCGCGGTTCTGATGCGCATGGATAAATACGGGCGGGGCGGTGGTCGAGGCGATGACGGCGACGGACACATTCGACTCGGTCCGCTCCGCCGCGACCTGGCTCTGGTGACGGGGGGGCGCCGGAACGGCGCCGCTCCGGTTTGGTAGCGACCGAACCGGCCCGTTCCCGGCCGCCTCCCCCTCGGACTATGGAAGTGGGGGAATGTACGGAAAGGAGCTGAGGCTGAGGCGGATCTTCCCGCCCGCCGGCCGCCGGCTGTTCTCGGTCCCGCTCGATCACTCCGTGTCGATGGGCCCGATCGACGGGCTCGAAGCGACGCGAGCCGTCGCGCTCGATCTCCAGGACGCCGGCGTCGATCTCCTGATCGTCACGAAGGGTGCGGTACGGGAGATCGCCCCGATCCTTGCTCCGACCACGCTCCTCGCAGTCCACGTCTCCGCGTCGACCTCCCTCGGCCCGGCGAGCCACCACAAGCGGCTCGTCGGCTCCGCCGAGGAGTCGGTCGCCCTGGGGGCGGACGCGCTGAGCGTGCAGGTCAACTTCGGGGTTCCCGAGGAGGGCGACATGCTCGTCGACCTCGGGCGAGCGGTGGACGAATGCCGCCGGCTGGGGCTGCCGCTCCTCTGCATGTCGTACGTCAAGAGCGCCTCGGGCGGGACACCCGACGAGCTGCGGCACGCCGCGCGCGCCTCGGCGGACCTCGGGGCTGACATCGTCAAGACGAGCTTCCCAGGCTCCGTCGAGGAGTTTCGACGGTTGGTCGCTACCACCCCCGTCCCGGTCCTTATCGGCGGCGGTGTGCGCCTCGACGACGATGCGGCGTTCCTGAACCTCGTCGAGCAGAGCCTCGCCGCCGGCGGCGCGGGGATCTGCATCGGGAGGAACCTGTTCCAGCGGCGCCCGCTCCGACCCTTGGCGGAGCGACTGGCGCGCATCGTCCATGCCGCCGTCCCGGTCGGTCGATGAACCGCGCCCGCCTGATCCTGGCTCCCGGCGGAGCGACCGAGGCCGAACGCCACGAGCTCATCGACCGGGCCGGATCGATGGGCTTTCGTCGTTTCGCGGTCCCGCGCGACACGCTCGCGTCGGTTCCGGCCGGGGCGGAGGCGATCGGGTTCGATGGCGACGAACTCCGCCTCACTACGGACCCGGCCTCGCCGTCGATCCGGATCCATTCCATCGCGAATGCCGAGGAGCTGGCCCGGCTCCTGGACGCCGGACCGGAGGCCGGAACGCCGATCGCCGTGCGGTGGACCCGCGACCGGGTCATCCCCCTCGAGAATCTGCTCGCGAACTCCGCCCGGCGTCGCTCGGTCTGGGTCGTGGCCGGTGCACCCCACGAGGTGCCGGCGGCGCTCGGGGCGCTCGAGCGCGGCGCCGACGCGGTTCTGGTGCCGATCTCGGGGACGACCGACCTCCAACGGCTCGAGCAGTACGCGGTCGAGGTAAGCGAGGCTCCGGGTCCGCTAACGTCAGCAACGTTGCAGCGGGTCGAACCTGTCGGGCTCGGGGACCGAGTCCTGGTCGACACGACCTCGATGCTCGAGCCCGACGAAGGTCTGCTGGTCGGCAGCGCCGCCGCCTTCCAGTTCCTGGTCGCGAGCGAGGCCGAAGGCTCCGTCCACACGCGACCGCGTCCCTTCCGGGTAAACGCCGGCGCCGCCCATCTCTACACTCCGTTGGCGAATCGTGAAACCCGCTACCTGAGCGAGCTTACGCCCGGCGACGCGCTCCCCGTGGTCCGGGCCGACGGCACGGCCCGGTCCGTACGCGTCGGCCGCCTCAAGATCGAACGTCGTCCGCTCGTGCTCATCGAGGCACGCGTCGACGGTCGAGCGCGGACGGTATTCCTCCAGGAGGCGGAGACAGTGCGCCTCGTCGGCCCGGCGGGGCGGATCCCGGTCACCGAGCTCCGGCCCGGGAATGAGGTGCTCGGGGTCCGCATGGCCGAAGCGCGCCACGTCGGGGTCGTGGTCGAGGAACGGATCGACGAGCGATGACGGACGGACGGGCCCTCCGGATCGTCACGTCGCCCGAGCGGACGATCGAAGGCATCCGATCGACGATCCATGAATCCCGTGCGGCCGGCGCCGACGCGGTGGAGGTACGGGTCGACCGGATAGGCGCCGACGACCGCGGCCGGTTGGGGTCGCTGTTCCCCGCACCGATCGACCTCGTGGCCACGTACCGCTCGCGCGCGGAAGGCGGGGAAGGGGCCGACCGTCCGGCCGAGCGCTCGACCGTGCTCACGGAGCTTGCGGCCATGCCGTTCGCGCTCGTCGACGTCGAGGCGGAGCGGGACCTTCCGTTCGCCGATACCCTTTCGACCGCGTCGACCCGGCCCCGCCTCATCGTGTCGCGGCACCGCCTGTCGATCGCGGAGTGGGCGGAGACCGATCTCGAGCCCGGTCCTGCCGGCCGAGCCATCGCCTTCCGCAAGGTCGTCGTCCCCGCGACCGTCTCGGAGCTGCTCCATCGCATTCTGCCCGCGCTCCCGAGCGACGCGGGCGGTCGGCTCACGGTGCACACCACCGGACCCTCGGGCCCGCTGCTGCGCCTGTGGGCGGACGAGCTCGGGTTCGCGGCGGTCTACTGCGCTCCGCCGTTGGGGGACCGCCTCCTTGAGCTGGGCACCTCCGCCGATCCGGCCCAGATCCCCGTCGACCGGCTGAAGAGGGACCGCCCGCGTTCACCGCCCGCGGATGCGGCGCTCCTCGGCCGACCCGTCGCCCACTCCCTGTCCCCCGAACTGTTCCGCCGGTGGGCGGAGGATGCGGGGCTCCCCGGGGTCTACGTCCCTCTCGAGGTCCAGACCGTGGACGAGCTCCGAGAGCTCGCACGCGAACTTCCCCGCCGCGGCTTCCGAGGGGTCAACGTCACGCACCCGTGGAAGAGCGCGGCGCTCGACCTCGCCGGTAAGGCATCGGAGGTCGCCCGCCGGTGCGGGGCGGCGAACCTGCTCGTGTTCCACCCCGATGGTGCGTGGGCCGACAACACCGACCGGGACGCAGTGGTGCGGCGGTTTCGGGAGCTGCAGGCCTCGGGGCGTTGGACCGACGGCCGCGTGCTCGTGGTCGGTACCGGGGGGATGGCCGCCGCAGCGCTCGACGGGGCGCGCGAGCTCGGCGCGCGCGCCGCGGTGGTGGGTCGGTCCCCGGCGAAGGTCGCCGAGACGGCCCGTCGGTTCGAGGCCGTTGCCGCCGAACCCGACGGGACGCGGGCCGGGCTGATCGTCCACACGACGACCGTCGGCCGGATCCCGGGGGTACAGCTCGATGTGTCTCTCGGCCCTCTGTTGCAACCCGGGGCGCACCTGCTCGACGCCGTCTACGCCCCGGGAGATCCCGCTCTCCGAGAGACGGCCGAGCGCGCCGGCGCGACGTACGAGGACGGGACCCGACTCCTCGTGTACCAGTCCGCGGAGACGTTCTCCCGTGGCTGGGGCGCGGTCCCGCCGGCGGAGCGCGTCGACTCCGTGCTGAAGGAGCTCGGATGCGGGGGGTAGGCACGGCGACCGCGGCGGTCACGTTCGTCAACGCTCTTGCCACCGGCGTCGGCTCGGCGGCCGCGGTCGAGCTTCCCGTCGAGGCCGAGGTCGAGGTGGAGCCGTCCGTGGGCGGCGTAGGGGGACGGATCGACGTCGTCCCCCCCGGCGATACGCCCCTGGTCCGATCGGCGATCTCGGAGGGCCTCCGGACGCATTTCCCCGGCCAAGATGTGGACGTTCGAGCAGTCGTCCGCTCGCGCATCCCGCCCGCGCGGGGGCTCAAGAGCTCGTCCGCGGTGAGCGCTGCGGTCCTCAGCGCCGTCGCCGCGGCGGCGGGGCGGAGCGAATCGGCCCTCGAGATCGCCCGTCGGTCGGCCGCGGTCTCCCAGTCGATCGGACTCAGCGCCACCGGTGCGTTCGACGACGCGCTCGCGGCGACCGCAGGAGGGGTCGTGGTCACCGACAACGCCCGGCGGACCGTCCTGCGGTGGGATCCGCCCGACCCGGAATGGCAGGCCGTGCTCTGGATTCCGCGCGGCGACCACCGTCCCTCCGTCGTCTGGGCGGACCGCTTCGCGGCGTCGGCCGGCGAAGGACGCCGGGCCGCCGACGCCGCCCGGTCCGGTTCGTACTTGGACGCCATGCGCCACAACACCGAGCTGGTCGAACGGCTCGTGGGATACGATTACCGAGGGCTTCGGACGTCGCTTCGGCAGCTTGGCGCCCTCGGGAGCGGAGTGAGCGGACTCGGCCCCACGCTGGCGACCGTCGCCGACCGCCGCCACGCTCGATCGATCGCCGCCGCCCTCCCCCGGGGGACCGCGGAGGTGCTGACGACCCCGTTCCGTTCGCGCACGCCCGAGGTCGATTCCCGATGAGGATCCTCCGTCTCCGGGGGGGCCCGATCGAAGGGCGGGCGGTCGTCCCCCCTTCGAAGAGCTACACGCACCGCGCGTTGGTCGCCGGCGCCCTCACCGGGCGCCGGCACGTGCTCCGGAACCCGCTCCGCTCCGACGACACGGCGGCCACGGTCTCCGGCCTGCGCCGACTCGGCCATGCCATACGGGAGTCCGCGGATCGGTGGACCTCCGAGGCGGACGGGGGCGACGCCCGCGTCCCGCCCCGATCGATCGATTGTCGGGAGTCCGGCACGACGCTGAGGCTGCTCACCTCCGTTGCAGCGCTCTCCGACCGACCGACCCGTTTCGACGGGCATCCGCGACTTCGACGGAGACCCGTCGCCGGGCTACTGGAAGCGTTGGTTCGTCGCGGAGCGCAACTCCGACCTCCCGAGTCCCGCCCGAGGCTCCCGTTCACGATCGTCGGTCCCGTACAGGGCGGCCGCGTCACCATCGAGGCCGGGGCGACCTCCCAATTCGCCTCGGCGCTCCTCATGACGCTCCCGTGCACCGAGCCGGACTCGATGCTTCGCCTGCGCGGAAAGCCCGTTTCGCGGCCGTACGTGGCGGCCACCCTCCGGCTGCTCCGCCACTACCGGGTCCGCGTCGAATCCGACGGCCGGCGATTCGTCATTCCCGGGGGCCAGCGATACCGGCGCAGCGAGTTCTCCGTTCCCCCGGACGCGTCGTCGGCGGCGTTCCTCTGGGCGGGGGCGGCCGTCACCGGCGGCGCGGTCCGCGTGGTCGGCATCGACCGGCGGTGGCCACAGGCCGACTTCGCGATCCTCGAAATCCTTCAGCGCGCGGGCGCGGAGGTCCGAGTCGCCTCCCGGTCGATCGAGGTCCGGGGATTCGCCCAGAAACCGATCGACGTCGAATTGACCGACGCCCCGGACCTCGTGCCCCTGGTGGCGGTCGTCGCGGCGACGATCCCCGGGGTCAGCCGCATCCGGGGAGTGGCCCACGCCCGACTGAAGGAGTCCGACCGGCTCGCGGCGGCCGTCGACCTCGTCCGCGCGCTCGGTGGCCGCGCCACCGCGCGGAAGGGGAGCGTCCGCGTCGAGGGCCGATCGGACCCCACTCCCGTGCACCGCCACCGGCTGCTCGATCACCGCGTGGTGATGGCCGCGGCCGTCGGGGCGCTGCGTTCCCGGGGGGCGAGCGAACTGGGTGACGCGGACGCGGTCCGGAAATCGTATCCGGGATTCTGGAGGACGCTCCGACTCCTCGGCGCCGGAATCGGGAGCGCCCGATGATGCGCTTCGGGACAGCGCTCACCGTGACCGTCTTCGGCTCCAGCCATGGGCCGGAGGTGGGGACCGTCGTGACCGGTCTCCCCGCCGGCGTTCCGATCGACCTGGAGGAAACCCAGCGCGAACTCGACCGACGCAGTCCGGTCGGGCGCGCGCTCGCGACGCGCCGTCAGGAGGCCGACCGACTGGTGGTCGACGAAGGGATCGCTTCGGGCGCGACGACCGGCGGCCCGATCCGGGCCCACGTCGCCAACCAGGACGTGCAGCGCGGGCCGTACGATCGACTGCGGGACACGCCACGGCCGGGCCACGCCGACTTCCCCGCACGGATCCGGTACGGTGACTCCGCGGACCTCTCGGGAGGCGGCATCTTCTCGGGCCGCATGACCGTCGGCCTCGTCGTCGCCGGCAGCCTCGCGCGACAACTGCTGCGACCCCGAGGCATCGATTTCGTGGCGTTCACGCGCTCGGTCGCGAGCATTGACGCCGACGTGCCCGTGGCCGTTCCCCTCGACCGGATCCGGTCGGCGTCCGCGGAGAACGAGGTCGGTTGCCCCGACGCCGCGGCCGCGACGCGGATGGCGGAGGCGATCGCGGAAGCCCGGAGGAGCGGCGACAGCGTGGGAGGGGTGATCGAGTGCCGGGGCACGGGTCTCCCCGTCGGATTGGGAGAACCGTTCTTTGACTCGGTCGAGAGCGAGGTCGCCCACCTCGCGTTCTCGATCCCGGCGGTGAAGGGCCTCGAGTTCGGCTCGGGGTTCCGGGCGGCGCGGATGCGCGGCAGCGAGCACAACGACCCGTATCGCTGGGCGGACGACCGCGTGGTCCCCCAATCGAACCACGCCGGCGGGATCCTCGGGGGGCTCGCCACCGGCGCCCCCCTCGTCTTCCGTGCGGCCGTCAAACCGACGTCATCCATCGCTCGGCCCCAGCGCACCGTCGACCTGCGAAAGAAGACCGACGTCGAGATCGTCGTCACCGGTCGCCACGACCCGTGCATCGTCCCGCGGGCGGTCGTCGTCGTCGAGTCGATCGCCGCGATCGCCGTCGCCGATCTCGCGCTCCGGGGAGGGTTCCTGACGTGACCGAGGAGCGGATCCCGACGGCGATCCTCGGCGCGAGCGGCTACATCGGTCAGCATTTCGCACGCCTCCTCGGCGACCACCCGTGGTTCGCGCCGCCGCTGCTGGTCGCCGGTCCCCGTTCGGAGGGCAAGCGGCTCGAGGAGGCATGGCAGCTCGCCGAGGAGCCGCCGGCCGCCCTCGCTCCCGTACGCCTCGTTCGTTCCACGCCGCGCGCGCTCGCGGGGAGCGGCGTCCGCGTGGCGTTCAGTGCGCTCCCCTCGGGGTCCGCGGGCCGGTTCGAGAGTGAGCTGGTCCGGCGCGGGGTCTCCGTCTTCTCGAATGCCGCGGACCATCGGTTGGATCGTGCGGGCACCCTGCTCGTCCCCGAGGTGAACGGCGGGGAGCTCCGCGGCCCACGTCCCGGGAGACGGCGCGCGCGCCTCGTCACGAATCCCAACTGCAGTGCGGCCGGCCTCGTGTTGGCGCTCGCCCCCGTCTGGCCGCTATTGAGGCCCCGGGTCGTGCACGTCGCCACCTACCAAGCGATCTCGGGGGCGGGTCTACCCGGAGTGCCCGCCCTGAGCCTCGGCGACAACGTCCTGCCGTACATCGCCGAGGAGGAGGAGAAGATCGCTCGGGAGTCGACGAAGCTCCTTCGGCCGTGGATCGCCATGACCGGGGGACGGGGTGCGGAGTTCTACGCCAACTGCGCCCGCGTCGCCGTGCGCGATGGCCACCTCGAAGCGGTGACCGTCGAGGCGAGGGATCGGCCCCGCGAGGCCGAGCTCGGCCGGGCGTGGTCGCAGTTCGACCCTCTCCGGGCGCTCGACCTGCCGATGGCCCCTCATCCGCCCGTGGAGGTTCGCCCCGAGAGCGACCGGCCCCAGCCGGTTCGCGATCGGTGGGCCGGGCGTCCGCCGCGGGCGAGGGGGATGGCCGCGGTCGTCGGGCGCATCCGGTGGACCCCTCCGTTCCTCCGCTTCTTCCTCCTGTCGCACAACGCCGTGCGCGGCGGCGCGGGGGGCTCGGTGCTGAACGCCGAGCTCGCGCTCGCCCGCGGGCTGCTCGGGCCGCCGATCGCTGCGGGGGCTGGATGAGGCATCCCCGGCCGATCGTCCTGAAGTTCGGGGGGGCGGCCCTCGGACGACCGGCCTCGGTCGTTGAGCGGATCCGGAACAGCCGGAAGTCGGGTCGACCGGTCGTGGTGGTCGTCTCGGCACGGCGGGGGGTCACCGACCGGCTCGAAGCGATCCTGGCGCACCCCGCGCGCGTTTCCGGCCACCACCGGGCCGTCGAATGGATTCGTCGTGCCCATCCAGGACTGCCCGGGGAAGGCGGTCGACTCCTGCGTCGGCTCGAGGACCTCGTGGCCGGCGTCGAGCGCTCGGGCAGCGTCGACGGCCCGGCGGCCGACCAACTGAGAAGCTGCGGGGAACGGCTCGCCGCGCATTGGCTCACGGAGCTCTTGCGGGGGGAGCAGCTCCCCGCGGTCGCTGTCGAGTCGGACCGCGCGGGCCTCGTGACCGACAACGCCTACGGGCATTCGCTCGTGCTCCTGACCGAATCGACCCGGCGGCTCCGCCCGTACCTCGAGCGACTCCTCGCCCGGGGTCGACTGCCCATCGTGACCGGTTACTTCGGACGCAGCCTCGAGGGCCGCGTCGCCACGCTCGGCCGCGGCGGGTCGGACTACTCGGCGAGCGCGATCGGGGCGATCCTCGGGGCGGAGCGGGTCGAGCTCGTGAAGCTCGCTTCGTCGGTCCGCACCGCGGACCCTCGGCTCGTCGGTGCGGCCCGACCGATCCGCCGTCTCTCCTTCGAGGAGGCGGAGGAGCTCGCCCAGTTCGGCGCACGGGTCCTCCACCCGCTCACGATCGAGCCCGCGCGCCGCGCCGGCTTCGAGCTCTGGATCCGCTCCGTGGACGAGCCGGAACTGGTGACGGTCATCGGGCCGGCGGGCGGCCGGCACGGCGCCCGCGCGGTCACACTTCTCGCGCCCCTTCGGCTGCTCCGCGTACGCGTGCCCGGGGGACGGCAGCGGCCGGGGGTCGTGGCGGAGGTCTCGACGGCGCTCGCGAAGGCCGGAATCAATCTCGTGACGCTGTTCACCTCCTCCGCCCTCCTGAGCCTCGTGGTCCGGCCCGACGACACCACCGCGGCGCGCGCGGCCCTGGCGCCGGTGACGGACGGCGCGGCGGTCGTGGAGGGACCCCACCCGGTCGGTCTCGTGACCGGGATCGGTGAGGGAATCCTCCAAGACCTCGGACGCATGCCCCGTCGGGTGCTCGGCGCGTCGCAGGGGTTCAGCGCCACACCGCGGTCGATCTCGCTCGCGGTGCCGCTCGGCGCATCGCGCGCGGCCCTCGAGGCGGTCCACCGGGCGATCGTTCTGGAGGCCGGCCGATGACGGACCCGTGGTCCGAGTTCGTCCAGCGCGTCGACGACGCGAACTGTGCCGGCTACATCGAGCGCGTCGACCCGAAGGACCCGAAGCACGCCTCGGTCCAGATGTTCCTCGACGCCGACGCGATCCTGCGATTGCGACCGGAGGACACGGTGGAGGAGCTCGAGTCGACGGCGCGCGAGTTCATCGGCCCCGACCGGAGCCGAATGCTGGTCGGCTACGTCGGCTTCGACGCGGCCGGGATCTTCGAGCCGCTCCTCCACCGGTTCCCGGGGGGTTCCCCCTTCCCGCTGGGCGAGCTCGCCGTCGTTCGCGCGATGAAGCCGACCCGGATCGCCGTGCCCCCCGTCCAGGCGCTCGCCCCCGCTCTCAAGAAGCGGGTCGTGCCGGATCCGATCACCGAGACCCTCGGCGTCCGCGAGTTCGAGGCGAGGGTCGCGGGCTTGCGCCAATCGATCCGCGACGGGGAGGCGTTCCAGGTGGTTCTGAGCCGTCGGCGCACGTTCCGCCGTCCGCGGGACCTCCCCGAACGGGCGGCCGTGCTGCGCCGAACCGAGCGGTTCCGCACGTTCTACTACCTCAAGTTCCGTGACCGGTCGATGGTCGGTGCGACCCCCGAAGGCGTCGTCCGCTATGCGGGGCATCGCGCCTCGATCCATCCGATCGCGGGGACGCGACCCCTCGGGGAGCCGGCGAAGGGCCGCCCGGCCCTCAAGCTGGATCCGAAAGAGCTCGCCGAACATCGGATGCTCGTCGACCTCGCGCGGAACGACCTCGGGCGCCTGGCCAAACCCGGGACGGTCCAGATCGAGTGGACGGAGCGCGCGGAGAAATTCGCGCGGCTCGAGCACCTCGTCTCGAGCGTCAGCGCCGACATTCCGAACGGCGTCGGACCGTTCCGCATGCTCGCCTCGGCGTTCCCCGCCGGGACGGTCTGCGGGGCGCCGAAGATCCGGGCGACGCACCTGCTTCGGTCGGCGGAAGCGAGCTGGCGAGGTCCGTTCGGCGGCGCGATCGGGTCGATCGGCCCCGACGACCACACCGACTGGGCGCTCGCGATCCGCTCGGGGTTCGTCGCGGGACCGTACTTGTACACGGCCGCGGGGGCCGGGATCGTCTGGCCGTCCGAGCCGCGGCGCGAGTTCACCGAGACCGAGTCGAAGCTCGCCCACATCGAGACCGTGCTCCTCGGGGAGGACACGTCGTGAAGGTCGTCGTCATCGACCACGAGGACTCCTTCGTCTACAACCTGCGTCAGGCGTTCGCCGGGCTCGGGCACTCGGTCGCGACCCTCCGCTACACCGTGCCCCGGGGCGACGTCGCGCGCGAGCGGCCGGACGCCCTCGTGCTCTCCCCGGGACCTGGTCATCCGAGCGACCGCCGGGTGACCGGCCTCGCCCGGGAGCTCGTCGCCGAGTCGGCCGGTCGGGTCCCGATCCTGGGGGTCTGCCTGGGGCACCAGCTGCTCGGGGAGCTGTACGGTGCGCGGGTGGTGCGGGCCGCCGACCCCGTGCACGGTGTCGCCGGCCCCGTGACGCACGAGGGGACGGGCGTCTTCGCGGGTATTCCCTCGCCGTTCGCCGGGGCGCGGTACCATTCGCTGATCATCGACCGCGCCACGGTGGCGTCCCCGCTCGCGATCACCGCCTCCGCGGAGGACGGGACCCCGATGGCGATCCGCCACCTTCGCGACCCGACCGTGGGCGTCCAGTTTCACCCGGAGTCGTACCTCACCGAAGCCGGGACGAAGCTGCTCGAGAACTTCCTCGCGGAGGCGAAACGTTGAGCGACGGGCTGCTCGGCCGCCTCCTCGAACCCGCCCCCCTGACCGACTCCGAAGTCGCCTCCCTCTTCAGCGAACTCACGAACCCCCAGACCCCGGAAGTGGTGCGCGCCGGACTGCTGGTCGCCCTCGAGTCCCGCGGAGCCCCGGTCGCCGAGCTCGCGGCGTTCGCGCGCGCCATGCGCCGCGCGGCCGTCCCGTTCGACCCCCCCGGGGCCTCGGACGCCGTGGACGTCTGCGGGACCGGCGGCGCCGCGACCCCGTCGTTTAACGTCTCCACCGTCACCGCGTTCGTCGTCGCCGGGGCCGGTCAGCGTGTCATCAAGCACGGCAATCGAAGCGCCCGCTCCCCGACCGGTTCGAGCGACCTCCTGGAGGCGCTCGGGCTCGGCGTCGCCCTCTCCCAAGTTGAGTTCGCCCGCCGTTCGTTCAAGGAGTACGGCCTCGCGTTCCTGCACGCGCCGCTGTTCCACCCGGCGACCCGTGCGGTCTCCGGTGTCCGTCGGGTGCTCGGGATTCCTACCGTGTTCAATCGCCTCGGTCCGCTCACCAATCCGGCGGGCGTCCGCTACCAAGTCACCGGCGCGGCTTCGGTCGAGGACGCCCGCCGATCCGCCGAAGCGCTGCTGGCGCTGGGGGGCCGCCGGGGGCTTTCGGTCGTCTCCGAGGACGGCGCCGACGAGTTCTCGCCGTCGCGCCTGAGCCACGCCTTCGTCTGGGGGTCGGGGCGTCTCCGCCCGACGCAGGTGGACCCCGGGAAGTACCTTGAGGGGGACGACCGGAGGGGGCCGTGGGGACCTCTCCCACCGCCGGCCGCGGCGGAGGAGACGATCCGACTCCTCTCGGGAGGAGGGGGGGCCCGCCGCGGTGCTGTGCTGCTCACGAGCGGCGCGGCCCTCTGGGTGGGCGGAGCGGCCTCGAGCCTTCGTTCGGGCGTCACGGAGGCCGCCGAGGCGCTCGACGATGGGCGGGCGCTGAGCCTTCTCGAGGACCTTCGCACCCTGGCCGCGGAGATCCCTTCGAACGGGGGTGGATGAGGTGGGCTTCCTCGACCGCATCGTGCCCGAGGTGGAGCGTTCCATCCGCCGCGAGGCGTACGGCCGCGACCTACCGGCCCGTCCGAAATCACCCCGGCCCTCGCTCCGACAGGCGATCGAGCGCCCTGACGGCGCGCTGTTGGTCGAATACAAGCGGCGAGCTCCCGGCACTGACCCCGGGGCCGGCCCCGCGCGGAGCGTGGCCGAGTTCGCGGCATGGGCCGACGGCATCGTGGACGGGTTCTCCTGTCTCGCGACCGGGCCGGAGTTCGACGGCTCCCCCGCCGACGTCGCGGAGCTCACGGGACGGGTCGACCGTCCCGTTCTGTTCAAGGACTTCACTGTCGACCCGGCGCAGATCGCCGTAGCGGCGCGTGCCGGCGCGGCCGCGGTCCTGCTCCTCGCGCGACTCGAGCGGGAGGGCCGGCTTCGTTGGCCCCTCGCCGACCTCTCCGAGCGAGCGCGCGCGCACGGACTCGAGGTCGTCCTCGAGTTCCACGACCCGCGCGACCTCAAGGTCGCGGAGGAGGTCCCGGCGGACGCGTACGCGGTCAATCTGCGCGACCTGGACACGTTGCGCTTCGAGCCGTCCGTCGCCGAGCGGACCCTCCGGGGCTCGAGCCCCCTCCGCCCGATGCTCGGGTTCAGCGGCATCACCGGGCCGGCGGACGTCCGTTGGTTCCGCGACCGCGGGGCGGACGGCGTGCTGGTCGGCGGCGCCCTCGCCCGATCGGCGGAGCCGGCCCGTCTCGTCGCGGAGCTCGCCCGCGCCGTCCGAGGTTCGGGCTCGTGAAGACGTCCGTGAAGTTCTGCGGCCTGCGCGACCCGGCGACGATCGGTCTCGTGCCGGCCGGCGGCGTCGCGGGGTTCGTGATCGATGTGCCGGACTCTCCACGGAACCTCGCATCGACCGACGCCGCGGCCCTCGTGGGGCAGGTACCGAAGGAGGCCGAAGCGTGGGCGGTGGTGGTCGACCCCACCGCCGACCAGATCCATCGGCTGTTCGACGAGGTCGGCGTCGATCGGGTCCAGGTGTACGGGGCCGTCCCCGAGGGCCTGGAGTTCCTCGAGATCCATCACCTCGTGCCCTCGCTTCCGGTCGGGCTGCCCGGCTCCGGCGCGCCAGCGCCGAAGGTACCGCCCGCGGAGGACTATCCGAGGCTCCACCTCGACGCGGCGGGCCAACCGCTGCCGGGTGGAAGCGGGGTCCGGCCCGATTGGGAGACGTGCGCGCAGATCGTCGACACCCAACCGGGACGGAAGTTCACTCTCGCCGGCGGGCTCACGGCGGAGAACGTCGGCGAGGCGCTCGCACAGGTGCACCCCTGGGGGGTCGACGTATCGAGCGGCATTGAGCGGGAGCGGGGCGTCAAGGACCCCGAGCGGATGCGGGCGTTCCTCGAAGCGGTCACGAAGTTCGAGGAAGGGAATGGGTAGGCACTTCGGTTCGTACGGGGGCGCGTACGTCCCCGAGACGCTCGTCGCTCCGCTCGCCGAGCTCGAGCGGGGTTGGCGGTCCGCGCGCGCGGACCGCGCGTTCCGCGCCGACCTGCGTCACTGGTCGCGTACGCTCGGGGGGCGCCCCACCCCACTCTATCTCGCGCGGAACCTCACGCGGCGGGCGGGCGGGGCGCGCATCTGGCTCAAGCGCGAGGACCTGCTGCACGGCGGAGCGCACAAGTTCAACAACGCGCTCGGGCAGGGGCTCCTCGCCCGCCGACTCGGAAAGCGCCGGCTGATCGCTGAGACGGGAGCCGGGCAGCACGGCGTCGCGACCGCGATGATCGGCGCCGCCCTCGGGATCCCCACCGAGGTGTACATGGGAAGCACCGACATCGAGCGCCAGCGCCCGAACGTCGACCGGATGCGGTGGCTCGGTGCCCGCGTCCGCCCGGTCCGCGAAGGCTCCCGCACCCTCAAGGACGCCATCAACGCGGCGCTCCGCGATTGGATCGCCCACGTCGACACGACCTACTACCTGCTCGGCTCGGCGGTCGGCCCCCACCCGTATCCGTCGATGGTCGCCGAGTTCCAGTCGGTGATCGGCCGCGAGATCCGCAGCGACTGCCGTCGCGCCTTCGGGCGACCGCCCGACCTCGCCGTCGCCTGCGTCGGCGGGGGGAGCAACGCGATCGGGACGTTCCGCCCATTGCTGAACGACCCGACGAGCCTGATCGGGGTCGAGGCGGGGGGCGCGGGCGGCCGAAGCCTCGGGGCCGCGTCGTTGACCCGGGGGAGGCCGGGTATCCTGCACGGGGCGCGGACGATGGTGCTCCAGGACGAGGACGGTCAGGTCGCCGAGACCGAGAGCGTCGCCGCCGGCCTCGACTACGCGGCGGTCGGGCCCGAGCACGCCTACCTCAAGGAGCGGGGCCGGGTGGGGTACGTGGCGGTGCCCGACCGGGACGCGCTCCGGGCCTTCGGGTGGCTTGCGCGCGACGAAGGGATCCTGCCGGCGCTCGAGCCCGCCCACGCGGTCGCGTGGGCCGTCGGCGCCGCGGCGCGTCGGCCGAGCTCCGAGGAGATCGTCGTGACGCTCTCCGGCCGGGGCGACAAGGATCTCTCGGTGGTCCATGCGCACGGAATCCCTCGCTAGCGCATTGCGGCGCGCGGACGCCGAGGGACGCGGGATCGTCCTCCCGTACCTGCTGGTCGATGCGGGTCGCGCGCGACGGTTCGAGCCGATCGTTCGGGCGCTCCGAGCGGGCGGGGCCGCCGGCGTCGAGCTCGGATTTCCCTTCTCCGACCCGATCGCCGACGGTCCAGTCCTCGCGGCGGCGTCGGCGCGAGCGCTCCATCGGGGAACGACGTTCGACCATCTGCTCGACGCGATCCGGGTCGCTGCCCGGACCTTTCCGGTGGCGGTGATGACCTACGCGAATCCGCTCTGGAGCCGGGGCCTCCTCCCGACGTTCCGCTCGCTCGCCTGCGCAGGGGCGTCCGCGGTCATCGTGCCCGATGTCAGCTGGGAGGAGTCGGCGGAGTGGAAAACGGCGTCCCGTTCCGCCGGGCTCGATTGGGTGGCGATGGTCGCGCCCAACTCACCGGCGGCCCGGTCGCAACGGCTCGCGCGCTCGGCCCGTGGATTCCTGTACGTGGTCGCTCAGTACGGGACCACCGGGGCGACCGGAACCGGGCGACGCTTCGAGGTAGCCCCGCTCGTGAGGGCAGCGCGCGCGGCCGCGCCCCGCCTCCCCGTGATGATCGGCTTCGGGATCGAGGGAAGCGCCGACGTCCGGTGGGCGCGCCGCACCGGGGCGTCGGGCGTCGTCGTCGGCAGCGCGCTCGAGCGACGACTCGGGGGGGCGACCTCGCTGCGGTCGCTGGAACGTTGGGTACGGGGCTTGGTCCGAGCGGCCGGCGGGGCGCGGACTACCGACCGTGCCCGCGTCGTGGCGGGGCGAAGCCGAGGCGGAGCATCCCCTCGAGCAGCGCCTCGTGCTTCCGTTCGTCCGCCTCCATCGACTGGGTCAACAGGGTCGCGACCCCGCCGACCTCCTCCCCGAGCTCGACGGAGCTCCGTTCCTCCGCGCGCCGTTCGCGCTCGATCAGGTCGAGCACGTCCTCGCGCGTGATGCCGGTCGCGTAGGTCGTCGGCACCCCGCGGTCGAGGATCGGGGTCAGCGTCGCGACGATCTCCGCGTGGCGGAGACTGTCCGAGGCGATCTGACGGAACACCGCTCGCGTGTACTCATCGCGCGCCTTCTGGGCGAGGCGCATGCACGCCGCGACCGCTTCCTGCTCGACCGCGATCCGTCGGCGGAGGCGTCGCCCCAATCCCGGATCCAACGCCGAGCGCCCCGCAGGAGCGGGTGATCCCCCGTGCCCCCCCCGGGCGGAACTGGCGAGCGTCTCGGCCGCGACGGTCAGGAGGCGGCCCGCCAGCTCCTCCGGAGCCGACGGCGAGCGTGCGAGCTCGCGCGCCAGCGCGCGCACGGAGCGCCGGACCGCGGGGAGGGCTCCGACGCTCGCCACCTCCCGCCCGAGCCGTCGCCCGTTCAGGTACTGCGAGACGGCGCTCGGGGCCAGGTAGAGTCGCTCCGCGGCTTCCTTCCCGCGAAGGCCGTGCTCATCGACGAGGGCACGAGCGACGAGGGCGAGGATCACCTGCACCCGGTGGGTGGGGGAGACACGCTCCATCGGGCGGTCGACCGGTCGGTGCGCTTAAGCATTCACGCTGAGAATTCGCGTGCGAACCCTTCACAGTCGAAGCGGTTAAACCCCCCGCGCCGGTCCGACGCCGTCTGGACTCGATGCTCGGGACTCCGGCCGAGTGGCAGATCCTGGTCCTCGGCACCTTCGCCGGGCTCACGATCTTCGTCGGGATGCCCGTCGCCCGGATCCGGGGCCTCTCCAGCGGGGTCCGGGCCGGGCTCAGCGCGTTTGCGGTCGGCATCCTGATCTTCCTCTTTTTCGACGTGCTCCAGAACGCCCGAGCGCTCTTCGTCGCGGACCTGAGGAGCGCCCCGCCGACCGGTTGGGGGCTCGCCACGGTCCTCTTGGCCGGTTTCGCGGCGGGGACGCTGGTCCTCGTCGTCTTCGAGCGCGCCTTCACGCAGCGGCTACGGGCGGCGGGCGGCGATGGGGCGACCGGGGGCGAAGCGGGGACGATCCACCCGTTGCACCTCTCGACCATGATCGCGGTCGGCATCGGGCTCCACAACCTCGCCGAGGGCCTCGCCATCGGAACGGCGTACTCGAGCGGTGCGCTCCAGCTCGGTATCGTGCTCGTCATCGGCTTCGCGATCCACAATGCGACCGAGGGGTTCGGCATCCTCGGCCCCGGCATGGCGGCGGGCTCGCGGTACTCCTGGCGTCGGCTCGGCGCGCTCGGGCTCGTCGGAGGCGGGCCCACCGCGGTCGGCACGGCGCTCGGCAGCGTCGTCTCCTCGGAGTGGACGTCCGTCCTCTTCTACGGCCTCGCCGCGGGAGCGATCCTCTACGTGATCCTGCAGATGTCCCGCCCGATGCTCGCCCCGGCGAGCAAGGCGGCGGCAACGATCGGCGTCGTGGTCGGCTTCACGGTCGCGTTCGTGACCGACCTGCTCGTGACGGTCGGCGGGGGCTAGGTCGAGCTACGGGCGGACGCGCTCGAGGCTGAGGTACCGGACCGCACCGGCGGGCGGGACCTCCGCGAGGAGGAACTCCTTGCGGACGCCGTGGGCGACGCGCACGCGGCCCGCCAGCTCGGGCCACGCGCCCACGTGATCGTGTGCCAGCGCGTGCACGAGGTAGCGGGCGTGGACCTGCTCGGGATTCCTCGGGTAGGCGCGAAAGTGGGCGCCGTACTTGAACCCGGTCTTGACGACGAGGTTCTGGTCGCGGAGCGTCCGATAGGTGCGGAGCCGCGCATCGAACGAGCGGTCGAGCCGCCGCGCGCGCTGGAGCAGGACCTCCGGTGCGAGCCGTCGCCCGGTGCGGCCGTCGACCAGGACGAGCTGCGCCTCCGAGATCAGATGGGCCGCCTCGAGGAGGCTCAGCTCCAGCCGGTCGCCGACCCGGCTGCCGTACGCGAGCCCCCGGCCGAACGCCTCGACCGCGGCCGGGTCGAAGACCGTCACGCGGTCGCCGACGAACCATCCTTCCGCCGGCGCGGCGAGCCGGACCGGCGCGAGCGTCCCCGTCGGGTTCGGACGGCGGACCTTGTAGTACGTCAGGTCCGACTCCTCGTCGACCATGGCGAGCAGGAGCGTCTTCTTCGCGCCGTGGACGCGGTCGGCGAGGGCGGAGAGCTTCGCGAGGTCGAAGGGGATCCGCTCGCTGATCGGGTCGACCCAGTACTTCGCGGGCGTCTTGTGGAGGACGCCGCCGCGGGGGAGCACCGAGAAGACGGCGGGGAGGGGGCTCGACCGAACCACGTACCCGCGCTGGCGGAGGTCCCGGTAGACCAAGTAACGTCGCGCGAACGCGGGCTCGGCGCGGTTCGCCCGGCGGAACAGTTGCGGGAAGGTGAGGGCGGTCCCACGGCCGTTCGCCACGGCGAGCCGGCCCATCTCGAGTAGGTACGCCCCCTCGAACCGGTCCAGGACCAGGCCCTCCGGAGCGGGCGTCCCGAAGAAGCCGCGGCCGTAGACGGTCGCGCCTTCGTCGCGGTCCGCGATGAGCAGCGTCGCGTCCGCCCGGACCGTCGCCGTCATGGCCGGACGCGGCGGACATCGTCCAGCGTCGCGAGCGCTTCGAGCTCGACGCCGACCGACCGGAGCTTCTCCCGCGCTCCTTCCTCCCGGTCGACCACGACGACGGCGCGGTCCACGGTCGCCCCGGCCGATCGAAGGAGCTCGACGGAGCGGACGACGGAACCGCCCGAGGTCGTCACGTCCTCGAGGATGAGGAACCGGGCGCCCGCGCCGACCTCCCCCTCGAACGGGAGCCGGGTGCCGTGCTCCTTCGCCTGCTTTCGGATGATCACGTACGGACGCCCGGTCGCGAGGGCGGTCGCGACGACCAGGGGGACGGCGCCGAGCTCGACGCCGGCGAGCGACTCCTGAGGGCGGACCCGCTTTGCGAAGGCGCGCGCGAGCTCGCCAAGGCGCTTCGGGTCGGTCCACGCGCGCTTCACGTCGACGTAGACGTTCGAGCGACGGCCCGAGGCGAGCAGGAAGTCACCGAACCGGACCGCCTCGGCGTCGGCGAGGATCCGCGCGACCGCGGACCGCTCCTCCTCCTTCGGGTCGGACGCCGCTACCACGGGACCTTCTTCAGCCCGACCTTGTAGCCGATCCAGTTGAATCCGGCGTGCAGCCCGAGCGTGAACACGAGGAGCCATAAGACCGCCTCCGCCGAGAAGAACGTCGTCGCGAACACCGACGGAACGAACACCGCACCCACCAGGATCGGCACGGCGACCATCGGAAGCTGGTCGAGGAGGAGGGCGCGGCTCCCGCTCGGGCGGTCGAGACGGCGCTTGATGAACGAACCCAGCGTGTCGCCGAGCATTCCTCCGACGGTGAGCAGCAGGAGCACCGGAACGGAGCCCAGGAGCGTCGGGCCGAACCGGGGCACAAGCTGGAGCGACGGAGGCGCGATCAGGATGAGGTACGCCTGGAGCAGTCCGCAGGAGAAACCGATCGCGACGCCGCAGAGGAACCCCGACCACGTCTTGGACGGGCCGAAGAGTCGACGGCCGTCCCTCGCCCACGTCCGACCGAAATCCATCGGGGGCCCCCGACCGCGCGGGAGGGTGGCGGTCGCGCTCGCGATGAACGTCGAGGTGAGGACCCACAGTACCCCCGCCGGTACGAGCAGATGAGGGTCGACCAGTGCCCCGGCCCCCGTCAGCCTTCGAGGACGAACCGTTCGATCGTCTGCGCCACGGCGCCGATGAGCTTCGGGTCGGCGCTCTCGTTCGCCTCGTGAATGTTGGCCGCGCGATCCATCGAGCCGAAGACGAGGGCGGGGAGGGGAGCGCCGGCCGGGGTGGGAATCCCGCGGAGCGAGCTCGCGTCAGTCCCCCCATACTCCCCGAACATCCCCCGCTCGCCGGTCAACGGCCCCAGGATGCCTTCCAGCCGCTGTGCCGCGGGATGCGCGGGATCGAGGGCATAGCCGGCCCGTCGGCGGCCCTCGGGCGCGCTCAGTCGCGCGGCCGGTGCATGCCTCTCTATCCAGGCGTCGGTACGCCCGCGGACCTCGCGCACCGCCGATTCCAGGTCCATCTCGGGGGGGAGACGAAGGTCGACGGTGTAGGTCGCCGTACAGCCGGGTGCGTCGGGCGTGACCCCGGCGTGAAGGGTCGAGGCGAGGAGGTCGAGCACCGCCGGGACCGGATTGCGGCCCCGATGGGGGTATCCCCCGTGGGCGCTCTTCCCCACCACCTGCAGCCCGATCCGCCCGGGCGGGATGGTCAACGCGGAAGCCACGGCGGCCGCGACGCGGAAGGGTGCGGGGAGATGGGCGGCGAGCCGCTCTTCGAGCTCCCGCGAGGTCCGCTCCTCTCCCCCGAAGACCAGGGTCACCGACTCGGCGATCTGGTTCGCGGCATCCGTCTCCGCGTGAACGCGCTCGAGACGCGTCCCACCGGGGGGCGGCGCGGCGACCTCGAAGTCCATCTGCGTGACCGTCGCGCGCCCCAGGATGACGGGCGCCGGGGCGCCGAAGTCCGGCCAATCCGGTGACGCCATCGTGGATGTCCAATCGCGTGCCACCGCATCCAGTCCGACCAGGAATCGGCCGTAGCCCACCGCGGTCGAGAGGGCAACCGGGACCGCGAACCCCGCTTCCAGGAACGCCACGCCGCTCGAGCCGACGGTCGTATGCGGCGAGCCGTCCGGGATGAGCGCCACGTCGCCCAGCAGTCGGCGCCGTCGGTCGCCCCTCGGGAGCTGGTCGTCGTGGTGCTTGATCGCCTCGATCCCGCCTTCGCCTTGGGTCTCCTCGTCGCAACAGACGAGGAGGCGGACGTTCGACGGGATCCGGCCGCGCGCGCGTAGCCGTCGCATCGCGAGCAACGACGCCGTCACGCCGCTGCCCAGGTCGTCGTTCGCACCGCGGCCGTAGAGGCGCCCGTCGGCCGCCGGCGTCAGCTCATGCGGAGGGGTACGCCACCGGCTCCGTTGCTCGGCGGGGACCGGGACCACGTCGTAGTGGGCGAGGATGAGCACGGTCGACGCCGCACCCGCATCGAGGTCGACGATGATGTTCGGACGCGGGATGCCGCGCAGCCCGGTCGCGCTCCCGCTCTCCGCTACCGGGTCGAAGACCTCGGCGTGCAGCCCCCAGGCCCGAGCCTGGGCGACGATCCGCTCGGCCGCCGCCGGATAGTTCGGCTTCTCGAATCGGCCGTGCGCCGGATCCTCGAGGTTGGTGGGCGCGATCCGCACCAGGTCCGCGAGGAACGCGAGCGCCTCCATCTCCCCGATCGCATCGGCCGACGGCGAGGCCACAGTCGGCTCGGAGGGCGTCACCGCGCCCCCTACACCAGCGCGAAGTAGACGAGGAGCGAAGTCGTCACCACGAGGAGGAACGTCGTCAGAAAGGCGTTCGAGAACACCGCGAGCGTGTCCCCCAGCGAGGTCAAAAGGCGAGCGGTGAAACCGGGACCGAGGACCGGGACGGAGTCGAGCTCGCCGGAGGCGACGGCGACCTGGACCGGCTCAAGGTCGGCGATCGCCGCCTCCAGGACCGAGACGACGTCGCTCGCGAGGCGTCCGACCGGGTACCGTTCGCCGACCGGATTGAGCCCTCCGTCGACCTCGTGCACGACGTGGTTGTCGGTGGTCATGACCTCGGCGACCTCGACGATGCGTGTCATCGCCCCGACGATCGACCCGCGGAGCCCGAGCAGCAGGTTGTTGCCGTCGATGAGCGCGTAGGCCGTTCGTACCCCGGCGGCCTCGATGACGATGACCCGGATCCCCTCGGGACCGAGCCCGTGCTCCCGCGGGGAATAGCCCGTCCGCGTCGCGACGCCGACCCGGACCGGCGCCGGCTCGGCCGAGCGGCGCGCCGCGGCCACGGCCGCGAGCCCGTCCTCGACGACCTTGCGCGCGCTCGGGGTCCCGTAGATCAGGTCGCCGCGGTCCTCCTGGTACGAGTTGTGGGCATCGAGGAGGGCGACCGCGTTCTCCCCGCGGCTGCGGAGCTCCTGCACGAGGCGGTCGGCGATCGCGCGGTCGATGTCGTCGGTCGGCTCGGGCGCCTGGGTCACAACCACCAAGGCGAGGGGACCGAGCACCTGGGCCCGGGCGAACGAGCCGGGGTACGGGGCGATGAGCGGGCTCGCGGGGGACGCCGGGGCCGGTGCCGAGCTGGGCGCGAGCCGGCGCGTGAGCTCGGCGACCCGCTCGACCTCGGCGGTCGTCGGCAGGTCCAGGTCGTGCGTGCAGGGGGTATGCGGGACGAAGACCGTGCCCGCGGTCGCGGGCAGCGCCTCGCGGAGCTTCCGCGGGAGGTCGCTCGCGCCCAACGCGGCGAACGGTCCCGGGTGGACGGTCGGCAGGACGAGCGTCGCCTTCGTCCGCGTCCCGGCGGCGAAGCCGACGGTGGTGACGCTCAGGTTCGCGTCGATCGCGAACCGTCGGAAGAAGCCCTCCAGAAACTGGGTCGCCGCCGGGTCGCGGAGATTGATGTGGTCGAGCAGCGGGCGGATCATGGCGACCCCGGAGGTCGTGAACTCGCGGCGGAGGGGGCGGTCGGCCGCGCGTAGGAGCAGCGCCGACGCGCCGAGCCCGGTCAAGAGAAACAGCACGGCGTCGACCCCGAGCGTGGGGCTGTAGCCAAGGACAGCGAGGGCGGCAATCGTCGTAACGACCGGGGGCAATGCCGAAGCCGGCAACGAGCGCGCGTGGGAGGGCTGGGCCACCCCGAAGAGCGTCATGTGACGGAACCAGAGGATCGGGCCCTGGACGAAGAGGAGCATCACCTCCGGCGGAGGGTTGGACCCGCCGTCGAAGAACCCGGCGATCCGCCAGAGGATGAGGACAGGAATCGGCAACGCCGACGTCATGACGGCGAGGAGGAGGCTCCGCCGGTACGAGAACCGCCCGCGCAGGGCCGCGGCGACGCCCGGTGTCGCCACGGCGGCGAGCATGGTCGGTCCGAGCAAGAGGGCGAACCAGACCCATGCGGGCGCCTCGCCCGCCACGGAGGAGAGGAGCCCGGTCCCGATCGCGGTCAGCACGACCACGAGGACCGCCGAGATCCACGATGGCGGCGCCCGGAACATCGCGCGCGAATATCGACGAGGTCGGGCGGCGATCGGACGGGGCACCCCCGGGACCGAGCTATCCCCTTCGGGCACGAACGACCTCCCCCACGACCTCGCGGAACCGCTCGCCCACGCCGTCGGACTCGGTGACGGTACCGGTCACGAGCACCTGCGCGCCGGCGTCGAGCGCGGCGCGGGCCGTCCCCCCGGTCCGGATCCCGCCCCCGACGATGAGCGGGATCGATAGCACCTCACGGACGGCGCGCACCATCTCGGGGGGCACGGGCTCGGGCGCCCCCGAGCCGGCTTCGAGGTAGACGAACCGCATGCCGAGGAACTCGGCGGCGAGCGCGTACTGCTGGGCGGAGGCGCCGTCGTCCCGAGCGACGGCATCGACCGCACCGACCTCCCCGACCCGCATCCCGGGCGCCACCACCACGTACCCGACCGGCAGCGGCTCCAGCCCCAGGGAGCGGACGGTCGGCGCGGAGCGGACCTGGGCCCGGATGACCAGCTCGAGGTGCCGGGAGTTCAGGAGACTCATGAAGAAGATCGCATCCGCCTCCGCGGTGAGCGAACGCGGGCTCTCCGGGAAGATGATCACCGGAACGTGGACGGCGCGCTTGATCGCCTGGGCGGCCGCCCCCATGATCTCGGGCGAGATGCCGGTCGACCCCCCGATCAGGATCGCGTGGGTACCGGTCTCGACCGCGGTGCGCGCGATCGCTCCCGCGCGCTCCCCCGGCGACTTGTCCGGGTCGATCAGGGTGAGATGGATCGGTCCCGCCTCGAGTTCGCGCCGAAGGTAGTCGCTGACCTTCCCCGTCGGCGCCGCCCCCTACCGGAACGCCGCGGCGAGGAACGCCCCGAGCGCCACCGCCATCCCGAGCTTGCTCACGGTCTGCTCCCAGTGGACCCGTCCCGGCAACCAAGCGACCGAGAGGACGAACATCGCATCCGCTGCGCCGACCAGGACGAGATAGATAATCCCCGCCCCGGAGCCGATCGCCAGGAGACCGAGGAGGGGTACGGCGCTCAGGGCGATCGCGGAGGCGATGGCGGCGCGAGCCAGCACGACCGCCGAACGCGTCCCGTGGACCTTCGGGAACGTCGTTCGGTCGATATCCCCCGCGAGATCCTCGATATCCTTCGTGAGCTCACGGCTCAGGGTCGCGAGGGTCGCCATCGCCGCGAACGCGAGCAGCGGAACGACGTTGCCGGCCGCCGCGCCGCCGTAGAGGAACACGGCGCCGGTGAGGGCCGCGACGGCCAGATTGCCGGGAAGACCGAGCGTCTTCAGACGGAACTCGTACGCAAGGAGCACCGCTACCGCGACGAGGTAGATCGCCGGAAGGAGCCAGTGAGAGACCGCGAACGGAACGACCACGAGACCGCCGGCGACGAAGCCCCCGACGGCGATCCCCCGAGCGCGGTTGACCGAAACCGCTTCCGTCACGAGCGGCCGTTCGGGGTGATTGACCCGGTCCGACTCACGGTCCCCGAGGTCGTTCAGGACGTTCCCCGCCGCCGTCGCGAGCGTGGTCGACACCGCCGCGGCGAGGGCGATCACGACTCCGGAGAGCGAGTCGAAGAACCCGAACCCACCGCCCGCGGCCGCACCGACCAGCGTCCCGACGAACGCCACCGCCAGATTGCCGGCCCGGACGAGGCGAAGGACCGGCAGCACGCGTACGTGGGCGGGATGCCGGTCCATAACGATTTCAGTCGGCGAGCGGCGCGTGTAGAGTCCGACTAGAAGTTCCTCTTCTTGAACGAGGGGGGTTGTAGGGGGGAGTCACGCGAGGCCTCCTTCCACGGTGCGCAGGTGGAGGCCGAGCAGCACGTCCGCGGGCAGTTTCCGCTGCCACGCCCGATCGGGAGTTTCGTGCAGGTCCACGCGGAGCGCCCCGTGGATCTCGCCGTTGTACCACGCCACCCACTCGGCCAGGGTGGCGTACCGCCACCGATGGCGGTCGTACTCGCGCCACAGCCGTTCGAGCTTCCCGTTCGTCTGGGGGTTGTTCACCCGACTGACGACGTGACGGATCCCGCGCTCGGCGAGGAACCTCTGGAACTGCGCCTCGCCCCACCGGCCGTCGGACCGCTCCGTGCAGTAGAATTGGGGTCCTCGGTCGGTGTTCACCTCGCGGACCTCGAGGTTCCACTCCGAGGCGCGGGCCACCGCCTCGCCGAGGGTGGCGATCGCGTCCGCCGCGGTCGGGGTGGGCGCCTCCCGACCGGCGAGGACGCGGCGGCTCGCATCGTCCTCCCAGAGGATGCAGTGGGGGTGGACGAGGCTCGTGCGGTGGAAGTCGCCGTGGAGCAGGGAGCCGGAATGCTCGCGCTCGTAGCGGACCCGCGTCCGCCGCCGCTGCTTGCGGAGGTTGGGGGTGACCCATCCCCGCGCGCGCATGAACCGATAGATCCGCATCTTCGGGAGGGCGATCCCGCGACTGCGGAGGGCGAGGTAGATCATCGTCGCCCCGCGCGGTGACCGTCGCCACTCTCGCTCCACCAGCTCCTCCTGTTCCGACGAGAGCGGCGGAGCGCGGGGCCGCCGCTGGGCGTTCCGCCGCGGCACCGCGCCCGCCACGCGCCACCGCTGGCGCAGTCGACGTAGCCATCGAGGGGTGACGCCCCAGCGGGCGGCCATCTGGCCGACGGTCTCCCGAGGCCGGGCGACTCCTTGGGCCTGCAGAATCAACCACTCGATCTGGCGGTCGGTGAGGCGGGTCACGCCCCGGGCTTCGGTCGCGGAAGGATGGGAGTTCGGCCACCGCCCGAAAGGCCGACCCCCCCTGGACCCCCCCGTTCCACTGCACGCTGCCTCCTCGAGGATGGGGTGAACTAATTCTTGGACTCCAGAGTCGGCGAGCGGCGCGCGGAAGAACTATGCGCCGCGACATCCAGTAGCTCCGGCGCGCGAGCCCGTCGTCCCGCAGCTCGGGCCCGGAGTGGAGAGCCGTGGTTCGAAGGAGTGTTCGATCACGCCGAACTCCCGGCTCGACCCTCCGGGACGCCGCGTCGCCTTACTCGGCGATCTCGAAGATCGTCGTGGTGCTGCAGGAGAACCACACGTTCGACAACTACTTCGGCACCTACCCGAACGTGGACGGACTCGCCGGGAAGAGCGTCTGCCTCCCCGTCACCCCGGGCGCGAGCCAGTGCATCGCGCCAACGCTTGCGCCGTCGCCGACTCCGCTCGACATGCCGCACAACTGGACGACGGCCCACGCCGCATACGGCAGCGGGGCGATGGACGGCTTCGTCTACGCCGAACAGTCGAACGCGACGATGCAGTACTTCGACCGCGGCGCGATCCCCCACTACTGGAGGGCGGCCGACCAGTACGCGCTGTGCGACCGCTACTTCACCTCGGTGATGAGCGAGAGCGCTCCGAACCACCTCCACTTGGTCGCGGGCACGGCGGGCGGCCTCGAGGACGACGCCGTCCCGTCCCGGCTCGACTTCCCGCCGATCTTCCAGTCGCTGGACGGGATCGGCGTCCGGTGGCGGGTCTACGGATTCGCGAGGTGGATGGAGTCGTTCGGGTACGTGCACGACCACCCCTCGCTCAAGGCGAACTTCGCCCCGTCCCATCAGTTCGCGACCGACGTGGCGGCGGGAACGCTCCCTGACGTCACGTGGATCTTCGGCGCGCCCGGCGGGAGCGAGCACCCTCCGCAGAGCGTCACGGCGGGCTCGAACTCGGTCGCGAGCGACATCGCGAACCCGCTCGGGGCGAGCCCGTACTGGGGCTCGCTGGCGTTGTTCATCACGTGGGACGATTACGGAGGATTCTACGATCACGTGGCGCCGCCCCAGGTCGACCCGTACGGCTACGGCTTCCGCGTTCCCGCCCTCGTGATCTCGCCGTTCGCTCGGGCCGGGTTCATCGACCACGCAACGTACGACCACACCTCGATCCTCCGGTTCATCGAGGATCGGTTCGGGCTCGCGCCGCTGGCCGCTCGCGACGCCGCCGCGGTGCCGCTCGATGGCGTCTTCGATTGGACGCAGTCCCCACGGCCGTTCGCGCCGATCTGATCTTCGGCCCGTTCATTATATCGCAAACTCGCTCCCCCCGCGCGTGCCGCCCGGGCCCCGCCTCCCGCCACCAACCCACCGGTTCCGCCTTGCGAACGGTCTCTCGGTCATCCTCGCACCCGTCGCCGGTAGCCCGACCGCGAGCGTCTGGGTCTGGTACCGCGTCGGCTCGAAGAACGAGTGGCCCGGCGTCACCGGCGTCTCCCACTGGGTCGAGCACATGCTGTTCGAAGGCTCCCCCCACTACCGCAAGGGAGCGATCGACCGGGCGGTCTCGGGCGTCGGCGGGAGCCTGAACGCGTTCACGGAGTACGACTTCACCGCCTACTTCACGACGGTCCCCCGCGAGCACCTCGGGGTCCCGCTCGATATCGAGGCCGACCGGATGACGCGGTCGAGCCTCACCCCCGAGGAGGTCGAACGAGAGCGGGTCGTCATCCTCTCGGAGCGGGAAGGGAACGAGAACTGGCCGGAGTTCCGCGTGGACGAGGAGCTCTACTCGCTCGCGTATCGGCACCATCCGTACCGCTGGGACCCGCTCGGACGCCCGGACGACATCCGCTCCCTCACGCCCGCGCAGCTCGCCGACTACTACCACCGGTTCTACGGTCCGCGGAACGCCACCCTCGTCGTGACCGGCGGCTTCGACCCGGTCTCCGTCGCGGCCGATGTCCGCCGCCGATTCTCCTCCCTCCCGGCGACCGGTGCCGATCCCACGGTCCGGGAGCACGAAGATCCCCAACGGGGCGAGCGTCGCGCAACCCTCCGGGGACCCGGCACGACGCCGATCGTGGAGGTCGCCTGGCACGCGCCACCATGGGGCGATCGACGGACGGCCGCCGCGCTCCTCCTGGACGTCGTGCTCGGCGGGGAGAGTCGACTGTTCTCCTCGGGGTTCGGGTTCGGTCGGACGCCGGAGCATCCGGCGGCGCGCCTGTATCGCGCACTGGTGGACACCGGGCTCGCGATCCGTGCCAGCTCCGAGTACCGTCCGAAGCAGCACCCGGGCCTGTTCTCCGTCGGGGCCCAGGCGGTCCACGGCGTCCCCGCGGCACGCATCGAGGAGGTGCTCCTCCGGGAGGTGGACCGCTTCGCGAAGCACGGCCCGACCGTGCGCGAGCTCGCGGAAGCGCGGGTGAAGATCGAGCAGGGAGCGGCGCTCGCGTACGAGGGCGCGACCCTCATGGGGTTCCGGCTCGGCTACTTCTCGCTGTTCGGGCCGGAACCGTACGAGGGACGGTTGCTCCGTCAGGCGCTGCGGATGCCGATCGCCGAAGTGCGCGCCGCCGGGGCCGAGCTCCTCGGGAACGAGAACCGGTGCGTCGTGCACTTCGAGCCGGACGGAGGTCCTCGTGCCTGAGCGAGCCGACCCGCGCCGCGTCGAGCGGACCGTCACCGAAGCAGGTCTCACCGTCATCCGTCAGCCGCCCCCCGCTGGCGCCGGAAGCTTCTCGGCGACCTACGTAGCGCCCTCCGGATGGGCGTGGGACCCCCCCCGAGAGGAGGGGACGGCCGCGATCGCCGCTCGGCTCCTCACGAGCGGCACCGAGCGGATGGACCGCGTCGAGCTTGCCCGCGAGCTCGACCGCAACGGCGCCACCCTCGGCACCCAGTGCGACGCGGAGTCGGCCGAGGTGACGATCTGGGGGCCGACCCGCAAGTTCGACCGACTGTTCGACCTGATGGCCGAGGTCGTCCAGCGGCCGCGGTTCGCGGCCGACGACCTCGCGCGGACCCAGCGGCAGGTAAAGGAGCGCCAGCTCAGGGAGCTCACCCAGCCCGAGAGCCGGGCCGAACGCGAGCTCCTCCGCGCGCTCTACCCCCCGGGCCACCCGTACCGCGAGAGCGGGATCGGGACCCGAGGAAGCGTCGAACGGATCGATCCCACCCGCCTGCGGAGGTTCCACCGAGCCCGATGGCGGTCGCGGAACGCGCTCCTCGTCGTCACCGGCCGTCCGACCCTCGACGCGGTCGTCCGCTCGGCCCGGGCCCGGTTCGCCTGGTCGAACGGCTCGGCGGAGTTCGAACCGTCGCGCCCGCTCCCGAAGCTCCGGCCCCCCGGCTCGGTCGTGACCGTTCCTCTCCCGGGCCGGACGGAAGTTCAGTTGCGGGTGGGCGGTATCGGGATCCCCAGGTCGGACCCCGGATTCCCGCCCCTGCTCCTCGCGAACGAGGTGCTCGGGGGTCGCTCGATCTCGCGCCTCTTCCAGCGCGTCCGGGAGGGGGCGGGGCTTGCCTATCATGCCTCGAGCTCGGTCGAATCGATGCGGTGGGGCGGCTACTGGTACGCCCAGGCCGGTACGGGCCCGGAGCGCCTCGCGAAGGTGATCGACCTGGTCCGGGCCGAACTGGCGCGGATGCGCTCGACCGATGTTCCGCGGAGCGAATTGGACCGGATCCGGAGGGCGATGACCGGCTCCATCCCCCTTCAGCTGGAGACGACCACGGGGGCGCACGAGCTCGCGGTCGAGGTAGCGTACTTTGGGTTGCCTGACGATTTCTTCGTGACCTGGCCGGACCGAATCCGGGCGGTGCGCGCTCACGAGCTGCGCGCTGCGGCCGAGGCCGTCCTGGACCCGGACCGGGCGGTCACGGTGTGGGCCGGCCCCTCTCCGGGTCTCAAGAAGGTTGGATACTCATGATTGGCCGAATGCCTTGACATTCAGCCGCCGTCGCTTCGTCTCCCTTCATCGCCTCGCCAGCGGGGCCCGACCGACGTTCGTCGTCCGGACGCCACCGCGCCGCCTCCAGGAGCGCGTTGAGCGCGTTCGGGGGATGAGCCGCTCCCCATAGGACCGACTCCCCTCGGGACAGGATGGCCACAGCGGCCATCCGGTCCCGGTGGTAGTCGACCTGGCAGTGCCCGCAGGTCGCGCGTCGCCACGACGGGTGGGCCAGCGGCCCTCCGCACCGGGGACACTCGCTCGAGGTCCCCCTCGGGTTCACCCGCACGACCTGGGTTCGGGACTTGTACCTCACGATCCGCTGCAGCCGCCCGTGGGTCCAGACGGAGAGGCGTCGTCGCTGATCGGGGGGACCGGGCTGTTGCAGCAGCTCTTCTGTGGTCTCTCGCAAGTCCTCGAAGATGATGTTGCGGGGGCCGGCAGCGCCGAGCAGCTGGTTCGCCGCGGCGTGGAGGAGCGGGGTGACGCGGTTCCGTTCCCGACGCCCGTACCGCCGCAGAACCGCCCGCTGGTGCCGGAGGTCTTTCGAGATCGCCCGTTGGATGGACGCCCGCTTGCGGGCCATCGCGCCCTGGACGCGGGTGACCGGCCGAAGGTCGACCGACCCGACCGATCCGTCCGAGGTCGCGAAATCGGCGGACGGCATGTTGACGTCGACACCAACGGCGCCGCTTGCTGCGAGCTTCGCCTCAGCGGTGTGGAAGTGAAAGAGGAGGAACCGGTCGGTGACGCTCAGTCCGAACTTGCCTTTCGACTCGCGCAAGTATCTGGCGAAGAGGGGATTGCGAACCGCAGAGAGGTCGATCGTGACGTGGCGCCGACGGTGAATGGTGATGTCGAGGAGATTATCGCGAATGCGGTACTGTGCAGGGTGTAGGCTGGCCTTCAGTCGGCTCCGGCGCGGGAGGGCGGAGCGCATCCTCTCGAAGCGCTCGGGGTCGTGGCGGCGCGCTCGGCGCAGTGCGTGGTCCCACGAGCTCAGCGTTGAGGAGGTCTCGTTGCAACCGATGACGGCCCACTTGGAGCCGAGGTGACCGTGGCTAGATCGGAGCGCCGGATATGACCGCCGGGTGGCGTCGAACCGGGACTCTTCGGGATGTGATCGCCAATCGGGAATTAGCCGGCTGACCATTGAACGGACGTCTCGGAGGGCACGCAGCAGCTCCGGAGGAGGGCAGTAGGGGACCGCCACCGTCCGCACAAGGCGGGAAACGGGCCCCATGAGCATCAATCAGGGGGCATGCATGGAGAGTGAACGGTGAGGCGTGCGGGAGGCGGACCAGCGCGAGGGCCCTAGCGCCGACCGCTGCCGGTCTGGGGCTCCGTCCGGGGTAGGACTCCTCCGGGCCGGGTCGAGCCGATTCGTGAATCGCCAGTAACCTCGAAACGGCGTGCCGCCGGGACAGTACGTATTAATACGCCCGCTTGGGTGGGCCAATCCATGCCGGCCGGTCGGCGTGGGCTCAAGAATCAGGGGATGCAGCGCAAGAACATCACGATCACACCGGAGGAGAACGCCTTCCTCCAGCGCCACCCCGAGATCAACCAGAGCGCGCTGTTCCGCCAGATCATCGAGAGCATGATGATGGCCGAGAAGGCCCCGCATGTAGCGTCCGTCCAGAACATGCGGCTCGGCAAGGCGGTCTACCGCAGCGGCGCCATCATGTTCCAGAAATCCGACCGCCGCAAGGGCAGCGGCGTCGCGACCGCCGAGTAGGCCCTAGCGGCGCGGACCGAGCTCCGCGTCCCGGAGCCGGGGGCCAAGCTCGCTCCACGGGGGGGCCACGTCCGCCGCCCGGGCGTAGACGATCCCCTCGACGGCCGGGGTGCCGTCCCACGCTTGCCGTGCGATCTCGGGGGTGACTTCGGGGAGCGCGTGCCGGCCGATGATGTGCCCGAACGCCACATGCCGCTCGAGGGCGAGCTCCGAAAAGTGGGGAGCGTAGTGCCCACCGCCGACACCGAGCACCACCCGGTCGCGGGGCTCCTCCTCAAGCCCGGTCAGGACCTCGGCGAGCGCCCCGACCGCCGTCGGCGGCGGAGCCGGGTCATCGGCGAATCCGATCTCCGCGAAGAACGCCGGAACAGGGAGGAACGGTCCGTGGTGGGTCGCCTCATACGACGCCGGCCCGGTTTCGGGACCCGCGGCCTCGGCGAGGCGTCGCAACGCCGCGACCATCAGGCGCGGGGCGGAAGGCACGAGGCTCCGCGGCCGACCGCCGACGTCCGTGAGAGCTCCGACGTTGCCGAGCGGATGGACCGTCAGGCCCCGCTGGCCGGCGGCGCTGCTGTGGATCGATGGGAAGACGAACGGCACGCGCTCCGCGACCCACTCCTCGGGCACCAGGTTCGCGAGGCGCTCATCGCGCACGTGGAACCCGGGGCGCCGGAGCGTGACGATACCCGGGGCGAGGTCGCGAACGGCGGCCCCGTCGATCGTGAGACCCGTCGCCGCCCCGAGTCCCCACCGATCGGCTACGGCCGACGCCACCGGGTCCTCGGCCGAGAGCACGACGACGTACCGGGGAGCCTCCGACACGCGGGACCTGAGAGTGGCCGTACGAAAACAGCGCAGGGGACCCCCCGGCCCCTGTGGGAGAGGTGCTCCCGGCGGGAGTCCCCTCGGACGGCCGTTCGAGCCGTCCGAATTTGAACCCGCGTCAGAGGCTCGAGAGGCCTCTATCCTTGACCACTAGACTACGGGAGCGCCGAACCGCGCGTATCGGGCAGCGTATAGGAGGCTTTCGCGCAGCGGGGCCGCCGACCCTCGGCGACGCCCGACTTGGTACACCGCCGAACGAAGCGCGCCGGACGACGCGAGCTCAACGTGCCGCCTCCACGCCCCGGACGGGGCCGCTCCGGGGGCAAGGAGGTTATACTTCGGCCGGTCGGGCGTTCGACGCTCGGGGCGGGGGTTCGATTCCGAGGGTCACGGCCAAATAAGCCAGTTCGATGCAAGGAACGGTGACCCCTCCGGTCAAGGCCCGAAGCGGCCACATCATCCTCGAGGGTCGTCGCTCCTACAAGGACCTCACACGGGTCTACCCCGAGATCCACCGCAAGGTGGTGGAAGCGAACCGTCCGTTCACGAAGGAGTCGGAGCCGCTCCTCCCGGAGGTACTGCTCGAAGAGAATCTGCGCGACCTCCGCTCCGACCGGAAACCGGCCGGGTACAATCGGCAGGATGCGTTCGGGATGCGCCTGATCTTCCCGATCCCGTTCGATGGTCGCCCCGAATTCTACTTCACGAAACCGACCCGCTGCCAGGAGGTCGTCCAGGTGACCGAGCAGGTCTCGGTCCTCCTGCGGCGTCGGAGCATCCGCCACGCCGTCGAGTACGACCGCCTTCCGCTCGGGCCGCCCCGCGGGCTCCCCGGCATCCCGCCGATCGGCGGATCCGGACCGGCGTTCCCGTAGCCTACGGGTTCGACTTCGGCGGCGGCCGGCGGAACGGAAGGAAACCGCTCGTCGGCTCGTTCGCGCGGATCAGCTCCTGGAGCATCTGGAGCGCCTCGCGCGCCTTCGCGAGCGCGGGAGCGTAGTCGGTCGCCTGCAGACGGATCGACTCGTCGATGAGCTTCCGCGCCGCGCTCGCGTCGAGCCGACGGTCGACCGCGCGGACGAGGGCGGCGTCGATGAGGTAGTGGAGGTTCATGAGCTCCCGATGGGCCGACTTCCGCCGGTTCAGCTCCTCCTCCGCCTCCAGAAGGAGCCGTGCGCTCTCGACCGTCTGGTTCCCGGCCTTGAGGCGGGCCGCCTGGTCGAGCCGCTCGGCGATGGTCCCCGGGTGGACGTGGAGCCCGTCCCGGGCGTAGACGAGCTCGGTCTCGACATCGCGCATTCGCTCCGCGAGCCGACCTTGGACGAGCGTCACGAGCTCGGTGCCCGCTCGGCCGAGGAGCGGTTCCACCGGTTCGAGCCGCCCGGCGTCGACGTGCAACTTCGCCTCGCTGAACAGCTCCATCACGGGGGTCGTGTCGACCCCGAGCTTCTCCCCGACCAACAGCCATTCGCGCAGCGCGTCGAGGCGCTTCTTGAGCTGGGCCTTGTGGGCCTCCGTGGCGCGGACGATCTCCTCGTCCACGACCTGGAGGAGCGAGCCGTAGGCGCGGGCGTCGCGGAGCTCGGCCACGCGGCGCGCGAGCTCCGCCCGGCTCTCGGCCTCCGTCGGGGCGATCGCCCCCGTGGCCCCGTACCGCCGGTCGAGCTCCTCGAGGCGTCCGCGGACGAGCTGGTCGAGCACCCGGAAGATGTCGGCGCGCGCCCCCTCGAGCCGCTCGGTCGCCTTCGCCCAGTCGCGAGCCCCGAGCGCGCTCTCCGCCTCCGCGAGGCGGGTGATCGCGGCCTCGAGGACGGTGGGATCGCCCCCGCTTCGGGCCGTCTCGATGAGCTGGCGCATCTCCGCGAGCGCGCCCGCGTACGTCCGCTCGATCGCCCATCGGGACGCCTCGACGACCTCCCGTGCCCGCAGGATCGCGACGGGGTAGTCGCCGCGTTGCGCGGCGGTCCGTGCCGCGTCGAGCTTCGGGACCGCCTCGGTCGCCTCGGCGCCGAGGTCGACGGCCTCCTTGAGGGCCCGACCGGCGTGGTCGAGCGCTTCGCGGGCGCGACGCTGCTGCTCGACGGCGGTACGGAGCGCGTCGGACGCACCGATCGCACGTTCGAGGACGGTGGGGTAGTCCTTCCGCTGGAGCGCGCCGCGGGCCGCCTCGAGCATCTCCTTCGCGGCCGGGGCGACGACCTGGCCCTGCTCGGCCTCGGCGACGCGCTTCTCGATCATGGCGAAGGAGCTCTGCGCGATCCGTAGCTGCAGCTCGACCCGCTCGAGCTCGGCTTCGCTGCGGGTGGCGAGCTGGACCGCCTCGAGCGGCCGGCCGTTCTCGAGCGCCTGCCGGGCGTTGTGGAGGAGGTTCTCGGCGAGCGACGTGTCGCTCCCCTCGCGCTTGGCGCGGACGACCATCCCCTGGAAGCCGGCGAGTGTCTTCGACACTTCGGCGTACGTCGCCTGGTGCAGCTCGCGGTCGATCGAGGAGGCCGATTCGACGACCTTGGCATACTCCCGGCGGGCGAACGGCTCCTGGAGTCCGGCGAGCTTCTCGCGAGCGGCTCCGACGTTCGCCCGGACGAGCTCGGCCTGGCTGAGGGACTCGGTCGCGCGCTTGAGGGCGCGCTCGGCGTGCTCGAAGAATCCGCGGGTCTCGATGAGCTCCGTCCGCGCGCGCTCGACGATTTCGGCGACCCCGGTCGGGACCGGGAGGGCGAGCCGGCGGCGGGCCTCCCCGAGCGCGACCATGACGTCGGTCGCCTCGAGGCCAGCGCTCCGCGCGACCTCGAGGTCCCGTTCGACGGCGCGGAGGTTCTCCTCCAGGACCGGTCGAAGGCTCTGGACGAGCTCGAGGTGGGCGTTGCGGATCTTGGCGAGCGACTCCTGAGGTCGGTCGCCCTCGAGCGTGGCCCGCGCCTCGGCGGCCGCCTGTTCCAGCGGCTCGGTCGGGACCGAGAGGCGTCGCCCGTCCTCGATCAGGAGCTCCGCCTCGGCGAGCAGCCGCTTCGCCTCGGCGCGGTTCTGCTCGAACTCGAGGAACCGCCCGAGCTCGCTCAGGACCGTGCGCGCGCGGTCGAAGTCGAGCGCCTGGACCGCCTGCTTCGCTGCGAGCAACTGTTCCTTCGCGGGGTCCACCGGGACGCCGGCCTGCTTGAGCGACTGCCAGCGCTCGGTCGATCGGGCGAGGTCGTCGAGCGTCGACTGCGCCGTCGACCGGAGTCGCTGCGCGGCCTCCTCGGTCTGGGTCGCGAGCAGGTAGGCGTCCAGGTACTTCTGGGACTTCGCGGCGGTGTGGGCCGATTCGAGCGAGCCCTTCAGCTCCGCGACATCGAGCCCCATCTTGCCGAGCTCGACGAGCGCGAGCTTCGCGTGCGAGACCGCCTCCTCACTGCGTACGAGCTGCTGCTGGAGCGCCCGGACACGGATCTCCTGGGAGGCCTTGGACGCCTTGACGAAGTCGCCCATGTTGAAGATCTGCTGCACCTCGTCGATCTGGCGCTGGAGCTCGTCGCCCGGGCCGCCCATCGAGTCGAGCGTGCGCCGCTCGTCCTCGAGCCCCTCGACGAGGGAGGAAGCGTGGGCCGCGAAGACCGCCGAGAACTCCCGTTCGGCGCGCCGGAGGCTCTCGATCGACCCGACGAGGTCCTCCTTGACGCGCAGGTTGACGTCCGCGTCGGCGAGGAGCCGCCGCACCGGCGCGACCAGCGTCTCGTCGTGGAAGTCCTCGAACCCCTTCGCGATCTCCTCGACCCTCCGTGCGACGAACGGCGCGGCCGCGATCCGCAGCTCGGACTCGATCGACGCCAGGCTCTCGCCCGCGTCCGCGAGTCGTCCTCCCTCGAGCATCCCGCGGACCTCCGCGAGCCGCGCGGGGAGCCCCCGCGGAAGGAACCCGCGGTCGTGGGCGACGTCGATCACCTGACCGAGCTTGTTCGCCTGGTCGGTGAGGTACTGGAAGGCGCGCTCCCCGAGGGCCCGGATCGTCTCCTGAAGGAGCGCCCGCGCGGGCTCGACCTCGACACGGTCGAGATGGGCGCGCGTGCGGCGGAGCGGCTCCTCGAACGGGGCGGACGGGATCTTCGCGGTCTGGAGTCGTCGCAGGAGGTTCTCGAGCGAATCGACCTCGTCGCGGAGCGTGTCGAGGTCGCCGGTGAGCTGCTGGACCCGGTCGATCGCCTCCTGGCTCGCGGCGAGCGCCTCGCTGTAGATCTTGAGGCGGAGGGCCTCGCGCGCGCGGTTCATCGCCGCGAACACCTCCGACGGGTCCCGCCCGAGCCGGCGCGCCTCGACGATCTTCGGGCGGACCTCGTCGAGCAGACCGGCCACGATGCGGACGACCGGCTCCTCGACGACGGCGCGCCCGTCCGTGAGGAGTCCGGGGAGCTCGGCGGGAGGCACGGTGGCCACGCGCGAGGCGACCGCCTCGAGTCCGGTGAGGCTCGCCTCGGGCTCGACGCCGTAGTCCGGCAGGGAACGGAGCGTGCCGCGGAGCCCGTCCAACGTCGCCCCCACCCGCTCGCGGAGCGCTTCGCCCGCGCCGGCGATCGCCGCGTCGACCGCGGCGACCGACTTCGGCCAGTCGAGCGGGGGCGATTCGCCGTCCACCGCGAGCGCGGTCTGGAGCGCCTCGGTCGGGACGCCGAGCTCGCGGCCGGCGCCGAGCACCGCGGTCGCCGTCGACCGGCTCTTTTCGCGGCGCTCGACCGAGGCCGGAAGCTCCTTACGGATCGTGGCGTCGAGATGGTCGAGCGCTTCGGCGAGCTTCCCACGCAGGAGCGGCTCGAGCGCGGCGGTGAACTTCCGCTCGAGCTCGGGGGTCCGGTCGGCCGGCTCCTGGAGCCACTTCGCGACCTCGAACGCGCGGACCCGGAGCGAGGCGGAGAACTCCGATTCGACTGCGCGCACCGCGGCGTCGAGACGGACGACGTCGTCGAGTAGGCCCGCCCACGTCGCCCCACCGGGGGGCGCCAGGACGATCTTCTGGAGCCGGGTGAGCTCGGCCGGGACGGCGGTCCCGAACTCGGCCACGCGCTGGGAGCGGTCGACGATCTCCGTACGCCGGGTCTCGAACGGGGCCTGGCCGTGCGCGTCGAGGTACTCGATGAGCGACTTCGCCTGGCTCTCGACCCCTTCCCACTCCGAGCGTCGCGACAGCTCGCGGATCGCCGTCTGGCGCTCCTTCACCTCGGGGAGGGTGACCTGGATCGACTCGAGCTGGTGGATGCGCTCCTCGACCTGCTTGAGGACCTGCTCGGCCGTCTGACGGCGTTTCTTGAGGAGCTCCGCCTTCTCCTGCAGGATTCGGGTGAGGCGGGACGACGGCAACGAGCTGATGCCGCCCGACCCGCTCATCGCCCCGGTTGCTGGCTGGGCTACCCCGGCGAATGGCCGTCAGAGCCCGGCGGTAGCAAAGATGCCGGGGCCTCGTAATAAAACGATGCCGGAACAGGCCCCCGCTCCGGCGGCGGCGTGATGCCTACGTGCGCGTGATGCGCCGCCGTCCCATCGCGTCCAGGTACTGCACCTCGCCGCCCGGGTTCAACTGGCCCTTGAGGTCGGCCTCCAGGGGGAGCGAGAACGTCTCGTACGATTCGAGGTCCATGAGCTGGACCTCCGCGTCGGAGAGGCTGATCACCTGGGCCTGGCGCTTGCCGATCATCGGCACCTGGACCTTGTGCTTCACGGGGAAGACGACGCTCCGCTTCGCCCCGTCGAAGAGCCCGACCGCGTCGATCCGGGCCTTCGCCTCGCCGTGCTTCCCGGGTTTCGACGTCTGGATGCTCAGGATGCGGCACGGCTCCTCCTCGAGAAGGATGTACCGCCCCTCCTTGAGCTCCCGAACCTCCGCCTGCGACCAGGCCATCCGAACTGCGCTCCGAGGGCGGGGAATTCGGTCCGAGGATAAGGGTTCGCACGCACACGCGCGGCCCGCCGGTACGCCGCCGCGCGTCGGTCCCCGGCCGAGCGGAGGCCCGCTCGCCGAGGAAGGGTTTATCGAGGTCGGTCCCCCATCGATTCCCTCGACCGCACGCGGTCCCGCGGCACCATGGAGGTCGTTCCGGCCCGGTTCGACCCCCACGCCGTCGAGGCGTCGGTCCGGGCGTATTGGGCCGCGCGAAAGCTCCCCCGCGACGACGCCGCCGGTCGGGCCTCGGGTCCCCCGTTGCACCAGTTCATCGGCACGATCTCGTCGATCGACTCCGACCAGACCGCCGTTCATCGGGCGGTCATCGCGGACATCGAGACGCGACGGCGGATGGCCCTCGGCCGGGCGATCGTGGGGCGGCTGAGGAGCCGCGCGTCCGGCGGGGAGGTCGTCCGGCCGGCGGTCCTGGCTGCGCTCGAGCGGTGCGCCGTCTGGGTCGGCGGGGGCGACGTGGAGAACGCGTCGACGATCGACCCGAACGAGCTCCAGCGCTTCGTCGACCGCCTCGCGGCGACCGACCTCCTCGTCGTCCGCGAACAGCCGTCCCGCAGCTGCGTCCGCTGCCATTCGGCCCGAACGCCCGAGGGGATCGTCTACCAGGAGGAGAGCGGCCCCGCTTACCTCGTGAAGTTCCTGCTCGCCGGTTCGAACCCGCCGACGTCCGCGCTCGTCTGGATCGACGCGGCGTGGAAGCTCCTCGGGACGAGCGCGCTCCTGCTCAACCCCGAGCTCCCCTACGTCGTCGTCCGGTACCGCCGACGCGATGTCGACGAGCAGCTCCTCGTCGCGAAGGCGGCGGTCGACCGGCTTCGGGCCTGGTTCCCGGGCGCCGAGATGGCCATCGTCGAGGAGCGGCCCGGGGCCGAATGGTCGGGCACCGCGTACCACCATCCCCTCGCTGCGGAGTACCCCCCCGTCGGGTTCCTGCCTAGGCCCGCCGGGACGCTCGTCGCCTCCTCCGAGGTCGGCGAAAGCGGGACCGGACTCGTGGCGCTCGTCCCCGCGCACGGAGCCTCGGACGCCGTGATCGCTCGAGGGCTCCAGATCCACGGCCTCCCGGTTCTGGGGGCGGACGGGCTAGTCGAACGCTCGACGATCCACAAGTACGCGGGGCTGGCCCTCGACGGAACCGAGTCGTTCATCCTGCGGGACCTCGCCGACGGCGGACAGCTGTTCGCCCAGCTTCGGGTCCGTCGCGGCGTCCCTCGCTGCGGCATCTGCGGCGGCGCGATGGTCTTCCTCCCCCGCCGGGCGTGGTCGCTCGAACCCGGGCGGCTGCCACCCGAGATGCTCGAGCTGTTCCATCGACTGCTGCCGGACGAACCGGTCCCCCATCCCCCCGAACCCGTCCCCTGGCCGGTCAGCGAGACGAGCGAGAGCGCTGCGGCGAACGCGCCGCAGCTCCTCGAGTGCTCCGACTGCGACCGGCTCGCACCGCACGATGCGACGGGGCGGTGCACGTGCGGCGGCAGCCGCCGGGCGGTCCGCCGCACCCTGCTGCCGACGTTCCAGGAGGCGATGAGCGCCTGGGCCCAGCACCGCAGGCTGGGTCGCGGCGAGGCGGTGCAGCTCATCCTCCCGTCGCGTCGGCGGGCCCCCGGAGTCGTCCACTTCCTGACGGGGCTGCACGCCACGGGGGCCTCGCCCGGCGAGGTGCGGATCACGCTCGTCCCCACGCTCACCGAACTCTCCGCGTCGGCCGATGGTCTCTCGACCGACGCGCTGCGTGCGGCCCTGGCCCACTTCGCGGGCTCCCCCGGAGCGGGGGGCTCGCTGGAGGACGCGGTCCGTCGTGAGCGACGGCGGCTCGCGAAGTTCTGGACGATCGCGGGTGCCGTGACGACCGTCATGAAACGCGATGGGTTCGTCCCCGACTTCGAACCGATCTCGGGCCACCGGGACGAGCTCTCGGAGGAAGACCGTGGGTTCCTCTCCGGCTTCGAGCGGATGCGGGTGGAGGTCCTGAGGCGCTACGAGTCCTGCGACAGCGCGGGCGTCCACCGCCTCCTGAGCGATTTCGCGGAGATCGAGCTGAGGACCGGGTACCTGCCGCTCGTCCGCCCCCGGCTCGAGGTCGACGGCCTCCCCCCGAGCAAGGTCGCCGCGCTCCGCACGCTCCTCCACGTCCTGTTCACCTGGTCCGAGCTGTTCGCGCCGATCGGCCCGTTCTTCGCGGAGGCGGTCCACCGGTCGCTCCGCGGCGAAGCCCAGAGCGTCTTCGAGCATCCCCCCACCCCGGTCCAGGAGCGGTGCCTGGACGCGGACGCCGAGCGCGATTACTCTCGATGGATATCGGTCGCCGAGGCCGTGCGGCACGGGCGGCACGAGATCGGCGTCGCCGCCGGCCGCCGTCTCCCCACGGTCGTGCTGTTCGTCCGCGACGAAGCGATGGCGCTCCAACTGAGGCAGTCCGAGGCGACCGTCCGACGCCTCGTCGGGGCGGACAAGGTCGAGGTCGCATCGCCGAACTTCCCGTGGGAAGGTCGGAGCGTGGAGGCGCGACCGATCCTGGTCGAGATCCAGAAGTCCCACCCGACGCTCGCTCCGCGCATCGTTCGGCTGCTCCGAGAGCTCCCGGGCCGTCGAGTCCGCGACGGGCTCCGGTCCGACTCGCTCTCGTTCGTGCTGGGCGGCCAGCCGGTGCAGATCGTCCCGTCGATGGTGGAGGTGATCGAGACGTTGCCCGAGGGGTTCGTCCCCGTGCCGTGGTACGAGGGGGAGATCTTCCTCCAGCTCCCTCCCGAGCGCGGCGGCGGAGAGACCCGTCGCGCGCCGTCGCTCTCCCTCGACGGGTTCCACCTCGTTCGTGCGGTACGCCGCCAGCTCGAGTCCGCCCAGCCCCCGGCGACCGAGGTCGCGGTCGGGATCCCCGAGGGGTTGCGGGACGAGATCGAGCGGCAAGGACCGGTGATCGCCCGGTTCCTCGGGATCGAGCGGATCGTCGTCGACGGCGGAACCCGGACGGACGTTCCCCCCTCCGCCTCGGGCCGAACGCGTCGCGGCGAGCGTTGGAAGGTCTGGGTCCCGGGGGTCACGTTGACGGACCGCCCGGCGAAGCTGCGCCCCCGCAAGCCGCCGCGACGGCGCGTCCCGAACCCGACCGACGACGGGCGAGCGGACGACGATGAGCCGCTCCTCGCGGAGGAGGAGGTGGAGCGCCAGCGCACCGTGCGCGAGATCGTCGATCGCTTGGACGCCGACCTCGGTCGGCCGCTGGTCGGGCCCGGGAAGGTGCGGATCGCGTGGGAGGCCGGGCTCCGCTCGTACGACGCGTACACGCAGGTGTCGGTCGACTCCCTCGCCCGGGTCCCCGGGTTCGGCCGGGCGCTGGCGACCGAGATCGCGGAGCGGGTCGGCGTCGGGGTCCCCCGAACGTTCGAGCTTCCCTCGATTCCCGAGGGCCGCGCGGCCGTCGCCGTGCCGGTCGTGGCTCCCCTCATGGAGTCGCCCGCGTCCCCGCTCCCCACCTCGTTCGCGGATGCGGAGGCCGTGGGCCGCACCGAGTCTCCGAAGGTTCCCGCGATGCCGCCGGTTCCCACTTCCGTGCCTCCTCCGGTCGCCCCTCCGGTGGAGCCCGCCGTACGCCGACCGCCCCCCGCCGAGAGTTTCGCCCCGACCGGCCCGTTCGGGATCCCCGCCGGCCCGCGGCCGTCCCGGCCGACGTTCGTGACGGTCCCGGAGTACCTCCCGGCTGCTCCACCCGCGCCCGCGCCCCCGGCGCCGGCCCGGTTCCAGCCGCCGAAGGTGGTCGCGGCTCCGACGCCCCCGCCCCCCGCCCCGTCCGGGATCGAGATCGTGGAAGGGGACTCTTCGGATCCGGTCTGGAGGCGCTTCCTGGACCTGACCGCCGAGGGGGCTCCGGGCGTTTGTGTGAGCCGTGAGTTCCCCTTCCGTCTACGGACGCTGCTCGGCTCCCGCAACGTCGAGCTCCTCTGGCTTTCGAACGCCGGTCGCGACAACGCCATCCGGCCGGGGGACCTCGCGGCGCTCCTTGGCCGACTCCACGAATCGATCGAAGGCGGGGCGAGCGTCGTCTACCTGGACGGAATCGAGTACCTGCTGCGGGTCCATGGGGGCGAGAAGCTCCTGACGGCGCTCCATGACCTCGACCGCTCGACGCGGGAACGGGACGCTCTCCTGATCATCCCCGTCAACCCGGCCCTCCTCGAGGCGTCTGTCGTCGTCGCCCTGCGCGAGTCGTTCGGGGCGACCGGGACCGCATCCGCCCCCGATCCTGCCTGAGGCGGTCGCTTCCCGTCAAGCCGGCGAGGCCGGGGCTTCGGGCCGGGCCCCCGCGATCTCCCCGAGCACGTTCCACAGCCGTTCGGACGCGGCATCGTCGCTCGACGCGGAGGACGGCTCGGTTCGGCGAAGTCGGCGAAAGTAGGCCCCGCTCACCCCCCGGAGCTCGGGCGAGGTTGCGACGTACAGTGGAGCCCGGGCCCCGCTCTGGGCGCGCCGGCCGAACGCGATCTCGGCGAGCCGGAGGCCGTTCCCGAACACCCCGCCGTTGTCTCGCCCGAACCGGGTCGAGACGAACCCGGGGTGCACGCCGTTCACGGTGACGCGCGCGGGGTCGAGCCGCCGGGCGAACGCCCGGGTCAGGAGGTTCAGCGCCAGCTTCGAACGCGAGTAGGCGCGGAATCCCGAGAACGTACGCTCCGACTGGAGGTCGTCGAGGTCGAGCCGAGCCCCGCGGTGGGCCTCGGAGGAGACCATCACCACGCGCGCGGGAGCGGCCGACCGCAGCCCCTCGAGGAGCGACCGCGTCAGGACGAACGGCGCGAAGACGTTGAGCGCGAACGTCCGCTCGAGGCCCTCGCTCGTCGTCCGTCGCCGGTTGAACACCGCGCCCGCGTTGTTCACGAGGAGCCCAA
This sequence comes from Thermoplasmata archaeon, assembly GCA_035656255.1. GTDB lineage: Archaea > Thermoplasmatota > Thermoplasmata > Lutacidiplasmatales > UBA184 > Lutacidiplasma. Next base: position 52,094 of record DASRSV010000004.1, on the reverse strand, counting down.
TGCGCGGATACCGGTCGGTGAGGCGTCGGCCGAGTCCCTCCAGTTCGGCGCGCACGAGAAGGTCCGCCGACTCGACCTCGAGCTCGGCGGACGGGACGAGCGACCGGAGGCGCTCTTCGGTCGAACGAAGGCGGTCGGCATCGCGCCCGACCACGACAACCGCCCAGCCGCCCTCGAGCAATCCGCGCGCCGTCCACCAACCGATTCCGGACGTCGCGCCGGTGACGATGGCCACGGGCCGAGCGACGTCGGGGTCCACTATCCCGCCTCCTTCGATGCGCTCGGGGCATTGTCGGCCCCGAGATAGGGCCTCGGACCCCGAGGGTCGGACGCGCGCGCCGGACGAGCGCCGGGAGAATCGCTCCTCGGGAATGACCGCGGAATATCGGCGGTCGAGGTCTGATAGCGAGTCGCGGCTCGCACGCACGACCGCGGGGCGGGAGTCCTCGTACGAACACGGCTACGACGGGGGAGTTAGGGTGGTTCCGTGAGGTCAGGGGGGGTGTTCGCCCACATTCGACGGGGGAGGAACGGCCGACTCGCCACGTTCGAGGGAGGCGCTACCATCACCTTCGTGGCCCTGCTCATGGCGTTGTCGCCGTCGGCGGGGGCGATCACCCCGCACGTCTTCGCCGCGCCATTCCGGCACACGACGATAGTGCAATCGACGAGCACCTCGTCGTACGGCACGTGCAAGCGAGGCGAGGCTCTCCGAGGGACCCATTGGCTCCCGAAGACTGGGAATATCACGGGTTTTGGCTCATCGTACGTGAAAGGCTGCTCTTCCGTTCCGTCTGGGGCCGGCTGCGCGACCACGTTCGCCGGGGACACCTTCCTGATCGGCTTCCCGTTCACCGTGTACCGCAATGGGGGCTACAACATCAGCGTCAACTTCAGCTTCGACTACACGCTCATCGCGCTGCTGTCCGGCGTGTTCCACTGCCCGCCCGCGAAGGTCGTGAAGAATGTGTTCACGTACAGCAGCTGTACCATGTCGGTGGAAGCCAGTTCCTTCGCCCAGGTCGCGCTCTATGATGCGACCAACAAGAGCTACCTGTACGGTTTTGAGGGCTCGGTCCAGCTTCCTCAGAACTCGACGACCGTCAGCAACTACAGCTACTGCTACAACAGCTGCTACTCCTACAACTACAGCTATGGGTGTGCGCCAACCAAGTCCAACTTCAGCTTCATCGTCGCGAGCTGTGTAGCGTCCGGGACCCACGTGCGCGGGACCAACACCACCTGGGTCAACTCGGGGAGCAACTGCTACTCCGGGTACAACGGCCGCTGCTACCAGTGGCAGAACTGGACGTTGATCCACAGCCACCACTATTGGGTGCTGCTCGCCATCGGCTTCTACACCGGGGCTTCCTTGTACAACTACGGCGGCGGCCACAGTGGGACGGCGTCGATCAACGGTGCGACGTTGGGGAACAAGGGCTGGCGGGTCAACGCGGTGACCATCGCTTAGTCCGGCACTCGAGTCGCCAACCCGTTCCCGGCTCCTCCCCGCGGGGCCACGCCCCTTCCGTGGGGAGTGGACCCGCCGGATTCGTATCGAGATCACGATACGGCCGGGGTCAACTGCGCTCGCGCGGCAGAGTGTCCGATAGCGAAGTCTAAGAACGGGGCGCCCGTCACAAGCCCGCCCGGTCGGCGTGGCTTCGGTCGCACGAACGGGCGAGGGGAGCAATCATGGCCAGCGTGCCGCTGCGGAGGACCGAGGACGGACCCGTCATCCCAACGCGATTCCCAAGGAATTCGGTGGCCGGGAGCGCGACCGTGGTCGCACTCCTGATGGCGCTCTCACCGGCTGCGGGCGCCATCACGCCGCATGTTTTTGCTGCGCCGTATCGGCACACGGCGGTGCTCGAGGGGACCAGCACCGCGTCTTCGGGCCCATGCAAGCGGTCGGACCTCTTGATCGGGAACCACTGGCTGCCGAAGTCGGGGAACGTCACCGGATACGCGCTTTCGTCTGCCAGCGGGTGTGCCCCCTCTCCGTTCGGATCCCAGGGCGCCGCCGCGTCCGCCGCGGACAACCTCGAGATCGCGTTCCCGTTCAACGTCAGCCGGAGCCACGGCTACAATCTCAGCGTTAACTTCACCTACGACTACACGCTGGTCGCAGCGGTCTCGGGATCCGTCGGCTGTCCCGCCGCCAAGCCGGTGAAGGGGCAGTTCACCTACGATTCCTGCGCCCTGTCCGTGCAGGCGGGTTCCCTGATCTCGATGCAGCTCTGGGACGCCTCCAACAAGACCGGTCTCTTCGGATCCAACGACTACCAGCAGCTTCCGCAGAACTACTCGTACGAGTCGAATTACAGCTACTGCTACTCGGGGAACTGTTACTGGTACAATTACTCCTATGGCTGCGGTGGGACGGGGAACTTTACACCGACGAACTGCGCTCCGTCGGGCGGCCTGGCGCGGGGCACCCACACGCTCTGGGTCAACACGGGAGCCAACTGCGGGAACGCCTATGGGGCGAACTGCTACAGCTGGGAGAATTGGACGCTCGTGCCCTTGCATCACTACTGGGTTTTCGTGACGGTCTACTTCTACACCTCGGCGTCGCTCTACTCGTACGGCGCCCACCACGCCGTGCTCGCGAGCATCAACGGCGCGACGCTGGGGAACAAGGGGTGGAGCATCAACTCCGTGACCGTGGCCTGAGTGCTCGGGTGGGCGATATGGAACCCGTTCTCCCTGCATCCGGATGAGCTCGAGGGTCGTGCCGCGACGACCTGTCGGCCCGGAAGGGCCCCCTCGGCGCCTCCGATCCCTCGCGGGCGACGTCCTTGGCCCGGGTCGGATCTCCGTTTGGATCGGACCGGGGAGTGCGCGCCAGCTTCGGGGACCCATCGAACGGCTGGCCCAGCCGCGCGCCCGGAAGTCAAGGGTGAGGTCGCAGGGCCGGCGCGGGTCAGGAGCTGGGGGTCGCCGAAGCTGTAGGCTCCGACACCGCCCGAGATGACGCGGGCGGACTGGTAGGCCCCGCGAGCCGCTGACCGGCGCGCACGGCCCGATTCCCGAGAATCTCGTGCGCGAAGACGACGAGCCCTCCCGCGAGGACGGAGGCGACCGCCGCGATCAGGAACGCGTCGTGGAAGGCGGTCGGGCTCGGGAACCTCTGGCCAAAGGCGACGACGGTGAACGTCGACATGAGCGAGCCCGCGAGCGGGGCGCCGACGCTCGAGCCGACGTTGCGGAAGACGGCGTTCAGTGACGTCGCGAGCCCCATCTCCTGGGGTTCCACCGTGAGGACGAGGAGGTTGATCACGGACGAGTTCATGACCGCGATGCCGGCTCCGATCACGAACATGCTCTCGAGCATCTGCGTGACGTTCGAGCCGAGGGTCGCCGACCAGAAGCCGACGGCGGCGATGAGGCAGCCGACGATCGTCATCGGACGCGTGCCGACCCGGGTCACTGCGACGCTCGCGAGCGGCGCAAAGACGAGCATCGGCACGGCGAAGGCGACGAACGACAGTCCCGTCTGGAAGATGTCGAGACCGAACCCGACCGGGACCGGGTACTCGAGCCGGAACGTGAGGGCTTGGAACGCGAGGAACATTCCGAAGCCGCTCACGACGACGACGAGGTTCGTGACGAGGACGTTCCTCCGCCGCAGCATCTTCGCGTCGAGGATGACGTCCTTACCGCGGCGGTGCTGGACGAACTCCACGACTGCGGTCGGAACGAGCAGCACGACGCCCCCGATGAGGAGCCCGAGGACGGAGGGGCTCGTCCATCCCCAGGCGGGCCCCTGCGAGAGGCCGAGGACGATGAGGCCGAGCGACGCCGCGAGGAACCCCGCTCCCGCGTAGTCGACGAACGCGTCGGGCCTCCGGTACGGCGACTCGCGCAGGTAGAGGAACGCCGCCACCGTGAGCCCCGCGACCACGGGGATCGCGGAGTGGTAGGTGAACCGCCAGCCGTAGGTGTTCGACACGAACGCACCGAGCGGGAGGCTTACCGCAAAGCCGGCGCCGAACAGTCCGCTCAGGATCCCCTGGGCCCGTGGGACCATCTCGCGCGGGAACTCCTCCCGAACGAGGCTCATCGCGAGGGGAAAGATCGTGAGGCCGACGCCCTGGACGGCCCGCGAGGCGACCATGAACTCGTACGAGCGAGAGAAGCCGGTGACCGAGACCGCGAGCGCGTAGAAGACCAGGATCGCCGTGAGCACGCGCTTCTTCCCGTAGACGTCCCCGAGCTTCCCGGCGATCGGGGTGAGCGCGACCCCGGTCACGAGGTAGACCGACAGGATCAGGCTCACCTGGGCGACGCTGACGTGGAACTCGGTGGCGATCGAGTACAGCGAGGGAGTGAGCATCCCCTCGATGTACATCACGATCATGACGAGGATCGACATGATCGCCATGATCCGGATCGCGTAGGCGCGGTCGAACGTCGCGGCCGTCTTCGGGACGGGGCCGTCGGGCGCTACGGGGGGAGGCGCTCCGTTCGACATCGCGCGCTCGCGTCAGCTGAACTCTTCGCGCTCGAACAGGAGGAGGCCGGCGATGGCCGTGAGGAGGAAGTACGCGAGCATGATCACGACGCCCTCGGCGATTCCCGGCGTGTAGATCGTCGTCTCGGCGACCCGGCCTCCCCCGACGGGCGTGCCGATCGTCGTCGTCTGGCCGGTGATCCCCCACGGGATCGACGTGCTGAACGCGTTCCCGATGGTCCCCTGGGCGTAGGAGATGACCATCCACGGCTCGATCTTGACGAGCCCTTGGATGAGGTCCTGCAGGAGCGTGAACCCGAACAGGAAGAGGATCGCGGTGAGGACGAACCCGTAGGCGCTGGTCTTGAACAACGAACTGAACATGAACGTCGCTCCGAGCACGGCCGCGAGGTAGACCACCGCGAGGACGAGCGAGAGCCCGAGCTGCCAGGGGACGGCGCCCGCGCCGAAGTAGTAGAACCCGTTCCCGACCAGGATCGCGAGGAAGAGGAGGAGGACCGCGGTCGACGCGAGGAAGGCGGCGATGTACTTCCCGATGTAGACGGTCGCGCGGCGGATGGGGAGTCCCATGAGGAAGTAGCCGGTCCTGTTCTGGAACTCGCCCGCGATCGCATCGCCCCCGAAGAAGACCGCGGCGAGCACGACCGTGAACCCGGCGCCCGTCCCCCAGAACGTCGCATAGAACGGAAGGTTCGTCGCGATGAGTGCGCCGCGAAAGTGGGCGACGACGCCCGTAATGATCGCGCCGATCGCCGCGACGATCCCGAGAAGGATCACGAAGCGGCGCGACAGCAGATACTCGCGGAGCTGGTACCGAGTCAGCTTGAGCACCTGGTGCGCGGAACTCGGGACGACCAGTCGGGGAGCGGGCCGGTCGGCCACGGCACCCGGAACGTCGGCGGTCGCCACCGGGCTAGTCCCCCCGGGCGATCTGCTTGAGGTAGATCTCCTCGAGAACGCCTTCCGATTCGGCGACACTGACTACGCCGATCTCCAGCCCCACCAGAGCGCGGAGGAGCTGCTCGCGCTCGTTCGGGCCGCCGGTGAACGTGATCCGGTACCGCTTCGCGTCGACCGCCACGCAGGAGGCGACGCCCGGCACGGTCCCGAGCTTCCTCGAGATGCTGTCGGGCTCGCCGGCTCGGGCGAGGCCTACGTCCAGCGACGAGCTCCCGTTGCCGAAGTGCGCCGTGACGTTGGAGAGGGTGTCGTAGAAGAGCAACTTGCCGCGGTCGATGAGCGCCACCTCATCGCAGACGTCGGTGACCTCCTGGAGAATGTGACTGCTCATGAACACGAGCCGGTTTCGCTTTTTGAGATTGCGGACGATCTCGCGGACCTCCGCCATCCCGCGCGGGTCCAGCCCCGTCGCGGGCTCGTCGAGGATCGCCACGTCAGGGTCGTGGACGAGCGCGGCGGCGATGTTGATGCGCTGCTTCATCCCCTTGGAGAAGCGGCCGACCCGGCGGTCGGCCCAGTCGGTCATCTTCACCTCCCCGAGCACCTCGTCGATGCGGCCTTGCCGTTCCGAGACCGGGACGCCGCGGAGGTCCGCCACCATCTCAAGCGCTTGACGGGGCGTGAGCGACGGATAGATCTCGGGGCTCTCGATCAGGGCGCCGACGTCGGCGAGCGCCTGCTTGCGATGTCCACGGACCGGGATCCCGTTGACGTAGCAGTCCCCGGCCGTCGGGAAGATCATGTCGGTGAGGAGTTTCAGTGCGGTCGTCTTGCCGGCGCCGTTCGGGCCGAGGAAGCCGACGCACTTCGCGCCCTCGAGCTTGAGGTCGAGCGCGTCGAGCGCCGTGAACGCCCCGAACCGCTTCGTGAGCTTGACCGCCTCGAGCGACGGACCGCTCATGAGGCCCTCCTTCGGTCCCGCGGGGCGACGCGCAGGTGGGGCGACTCGGTAGCGATCGGGCCCATCCGCTCCAGGATGACGCCCAAGACGTCGGCCGCAGTCTCCAGACGCGACGGGGCGATCCCGCTGCAGTAGGTCCGCCACCTCGCCTGGAACTCCTCCTTCAGGCTGTCCGCAAGCGCCCGACCCTTCGACGAGAGCGAGACTAGGACCTGGCGGCGGTCCTCCCGGTCGTGGGTCCGCTGGATGTACCCCCCGGACTCGAGGCCGTCGAGGAGGCCCGTGAGCGCCGACGGACTGGACCCCATCAGGTCGACCCACCGGCTGGCCGGAAATGGCCCGAGTTCGCGAAGGCCTCGGAGGAGGAACAGCTGCGGGAGGCTCAGGCCCAGACGTCGCGCTTCCTCGCGACCGATGCGGATCCAGCCGCGCGCGACCTGTCCGACCGTCTCCGAGAGGCGATCCGCCCGGACCGAGGGCCCGAGCCGGGCGTCGCTCCGGATGTCGCCCATTGCTTCGGAAATCGAATGATTCGGAAACCGTATAAAATCTTGGTATCGCTGGGATGGGAGCGGTCGTCGTGCACGTCCCGCGTGCTACCGTGCCTCACCCGTACGCCTCCGACGCTCCGCCGGACCGCACCGTCTCGTCGGACGATTCGATGCCGCACCCTCGAGAGCGAGTGGGCGGGCCGGCCGCTAGAAGCAGGGGGCTAGCCGAACTCGATCGAGGTGATGCGGACGCCGTTGCCCAAGGTCGCCATGTTCAGGAGGAACGCCGCCCCGTTGCCGATCGGCCACGAGTTCTGGGCGTTGGCCGTACCCGTGATCCAGATGAACATCGCGTACCGGTCCTTGTGGTTGAACGTGTAGTTCCACCACCAGGCTCCGGACACGGAGCTGGTGTTCTGGAGCACCACGGAGTTGTTGCTGCTGCTGCCGGCCCGACACCCCGAGCAGAACTGTCCCCAGTGGGAGATGATCGTGGAGTTGTAGACACTGCAGCTCTGGGACGAGTTCGACCACGAGCCTCGGGGTCCGTCCCATGAGGTAGAGTTGGAGCAGCTCCAGTAGCTGCCGTTCTGCGTGTAGACGTACGCATCGAAGAGGCCGCCGCTGTACCCCCCGATCGTGCTCCCGCCGTTGTAGTTGTAGATCGTCGTAGCGTTGGACTCGTCGTACAGCGTGGCGTACGCGGAAGCCTGGACTTCGGCGCCCGAGTAGCAGGTCGTCTGGCCGCCCCAGTAATGGTTCCACGAGAAGGACGAGGTTCCGTTGAAGTGCCACGGATGGGGGACAGGATAGACCCCCGGCCCGGCGTAGGTCCAGTTCGACCACGACGTCGCCGACGCGAAACCGGAGGTCGTCGTGCTGCGATCCCAACGACTTTGGTTCACCTCGGCGAAGTAGCCCCCGCTCCGACTGTTCACGAACCCCCACTGAGCGTAGTAGCTCGTCTGGTCGTACGAGCTTCCCTGGGTGCACGCCGGGTGACCGCCGTCGGACGATTTCACGGCCAGGCTCCACGCCGCCGTGACGTTCGCCTGGATGTGCGTCGTGTTCGCCGGCGGCTTGAACGTCAGCGCCACCTCGGTCTGACCGTTAACGTTCACCGTGGAGGAGCCTCCGAATCCGAACAGGGTGTGCTTGCAGGCCGGAGCCTTGCCGGTCGCCCAGCCACCGCCCTTGCCCGAAGTCAGGTTGAAATTCCACGCCTGGTTCACCTTCACATACGCGCACCCCGACTGGGCTGCGACCGTGCTCTGGAAGACCGCTCCCCGGTACGGTGGGTGGGCGCTCACGGTCGTTCCGCCGAGCGCGGTGGACGAGAAACAGACGAGGACGAGGCCCGCGACCAGGGCGGCGCCGACGCCGGACCTGGGCACGCTTCCGATCATCTTGCGTCTGCTCGCGCGCACGAGAACTCCCTCCCCTGCCAAGCGGTTCTCCGACTTCCTTGCGATCATGGTCGCTAGCTGAATGCGATCGAGGTGAGCCGAAGCCCGTTCCCCAGCGTGGCCAGATTGACGAGGATCGAACCTTGGCCAGGGGCCGGCCAGTTGTTGGCGGCCTGAATGTATCCGTAGAAGACGAGCATCAGGGCGTACCGGTCGGCGTGGTTGAACGTGTAGTTCCACCAGAACGCCCCCGCGGTCGAGCTGGTGTTCACGAAGCTCACGGAGTTGTTCGAGTTCTGCCAGATCCTGTTGAGCGGCCAGTCGACCGTCCAGTAGGAGGTCACCGTTCGGTTCCAACTATTGCAATGGAGGGTCGAATTCGACCACGACGTGCTCGGGCCGTCCCAGCTCGTGGAATTGGAGCAGCTCCAGCTGGTGCTGTTGGTGGTCTGTACGGAATAGCCGAAGAGCGTGCCGCCACCCCCCAACCGGGAGGAGCTCAGGTAGATCCAGCTTCCATTCGTCTCGTCGTAGAGCTGCCCGTAGGCGTTCATGGAGACGCCCGAGCTCGACGAGCAGCTCGTGTCCGCCCCGTAACTGTGGGACCAGCTGAACGAGGTGGTGCTGTTCAACGGGAACGGGCGCGGGATCGGCGCAACCCCGGTCCACTGGGCCGTGTAGTTCGACCACTGCGTCGAGGAGGTGGTCCCCGAAGTGGTGGTGGTCCGGTCCCAGATGCTCGAGTTGTAGTTCCGGTAGTAGTTCCCTTGCGAGGACCTTGTGTACGCCCACTGGGCGACGAACCCGGTATCGTCGAACGAGTTCCCTTGCGTGCAGGCCGGGTGACCTCCGTCCGACGCTTTCAGGGAGGCGCTCCACGAGGCGAACACGTTCGCTTGGACGCTGCTCGTGTTCGCCGGCGGCTTGAACGTGAGGGCGGCCTCGACGCTCCCGTAGATGTCCACGGAGGAGGAGGTCCCGAACCCGTACGCCGCGTTCTTGCACCCCGCGGCTTTCGCGTACGCCGCGATGCCCCCCGAGCCGGAGCTCAGATTGAACCCCCACGGCTGTGTCAGTCGCACGGTGGTACAACCTGACTGCTGCGTGTTGGTGTTCGGCGTCACGGCCCCGCGGTAAGGCGCATGAGCGTGTACTACCGCGCCGCTCGCGATGGCCGACACCGAAGCGAGCAGGGTCAGGATCGCGATCGCGGTCGCCCCGCCGCCGGCGCCCCCGGCCAGTCGATGAACCGGTGTCCGGAGCCACGGTCGAAGGGGCGCCGGGCCCCCGACCTCCGCCCCAGCGCCGGTGCTGCGGCGCCCCAACTTGCCGATTCGACGATGGTTGGACTCGATGGCGCGTTCGTCCTCGGAAGCTGTCATACGCACGCGTGCGCCGAAACCTGGTGGTCGCGGATAAGCGTCGTGTTCAATCTTGGCCGCCCTGCCGTGGCCGAGTCGGGATCGGGACGGGCCGGCCGGCGTTCCGATCCCCCACCCTCGGGGAGCCGACTATTTCCCGAGTGACCTCTTTCAAGCGCGAGGCACCGGCCGAGTCGCTCCTCATCGGAAGCTGAGATGCCACCGCGGACGAATCGGCGATGGGTGATCGCCAACCGACCCCGAGCCGCGATCTCCGAGGCTAACTTTCGGTGGGTGGAGGAGGCCGTCGCGGGACCTGACGACGGTCAGTTCCTCGCTCGCAACCGCTGGTTTTCCTTCGATCCGACGCAACGATTCCTCCTGGGACGGGATGAACCGAGCGACTCGGAGTCCGGGGCCCTTCCGATTGGGGCGGTCATGAGTACCCTCGGGGTCTCAGAGGTCGTTGAGTCGAAGCATCCCGGGTTCCGGCCGGGCGACATCGTCCACGGTCACTTCGGTTGGGAGGACTTCACGCTCACGGACGGGAGTGGGTTTGCGCCGGCCTTCCGGGTCCCAGAGGGGATCCCTCCGAACTGGGCGGTCGGCACGCTCGGCATCTCGGGGCTCGCGGCGTACTTCGGTGCTCGCGAGATCGCTCGCCCGCAGCCGGGCGAGACGTTCGTGATCTCGGGAGCGGCGGGAGGCGTCGGCTCGATCGCCTGCCAGCTCGCGAAGCTCGCGGGCGCGCGGGTGGTGGGGATCGCCGGGAGCGAGGCGAAGTGCCCTGGCTCCGCGATGAGGCGGGCGCCGAGGGTACGATCGATTACCATCGGGACGACGTCGCTCAACGGATCAGCGAGCTCTGCCCGAGCGGAATCGACATCTTCTTCGACAATGACGGGGGACCCACCCTCGAGCTCGCCCTCGACCGACTTCGGAACGGCGGCCGTGTGGTGCTCCGCGGAGCCACCTCGCGATACGCCGTCGACCCCCCGATGCCGGGGCCGTCGAATCATCTATCGCTCGTCATGGTCAACGGAAGGATGGAGGGATTCCTCGCACGCAACTACCTCCCTCGATACCCGGAGGCGGTCGCCGCGATGGTCCCCTTGCTCAGGTCCGGTCGCCTGAAGTCCAAGGAGGATGTCGCGGTCGGCCTACGGAATGCCCCGGACGCACTGGCCCGGCTCTACTCCGGGGCGAATATCGGGAAACAGCTTCTGCGGATGGACGACCCGCCGGCCTAGCTCGCGAGGTCGAGCCGCCCCTCCGGGCCGGTCGCGAGCGGTCCCGAAGCCGAGACGATCCCGCAGGATCAGAGCGGCGGGACCGTTCCGTCGGCTTGCTTCGAGGGATCGACGTCCCGGGTGTGCGGTCGGACCGATCGACCTTCGGAGGCCGCTAGTCGTGCCCGACCTCGGTAACCCCCCGTGAGATTCCTCGCGAAGTAGCTCCGCCTCCATTCCGCGCCGCCGTACCGGTCGGTCCATTTTTCGGACTGCGGGAGAACCTCATGTCGGACCGTGAGGAGGTCGCCGTCGCCCTCCGACCGGACCGACAGTGAGAACTCGGTGCCTTCGAGGCCCACGTGGGGGCAGGGCCGTTCGAAGGCGATGCGCTGCCCTGGCACGAACGCCAAGATCCTTCCTGTGTGGGTCGGCCCGTCGTTCCAGCCGTGAGAGCACGTACCGCCGATTTTCGCGGTGACTTCAGCCGAATCGCACGACCATCGAGTTGGTCATTTGGGCTCCCAGACGGCCCGGAAGACCAACCCCGGCAACGCTCGAACGGAGCAAGGGCGTTCGATGGACCGATCCTACGCTCGCCGCACTCGACTGCCGCCCCGGCTCTACAATCACAGGCCACGACCTACGTGCGCCTCCCGGCGAGAGCGACGAACCCCCGAAGAGTGCGGGAGGCGGCCCGACGCGGACGCCCCACCGACGCGCACTAATACGCATTAGATTGCACACACCTTCCGCCGACCGGTGCCATCCCTGCTGCGCATCGGCGGCGGCCGGAATCTTGGGGGGTGGCCTTGATTTCACCGAGGTTTATCTACCGCCCCTTCGCTTTTTTTCTTCGTGCCAATTTCTTCATTGTTTAGCCCCGGCTCTATCCCCGCTAGGTTCCCGATCGTCCACCTCGGGTTGGTCGCGGCCGTACTGCTTCCGGGGATCGTGGCCATGGGCTCGAGTCCGGGCGTGGCCGCAACCCAACCGTTCGCCGCCCGCGTCGCTTCCGCCGCCCCGGCCGACGTGCGGTCGCCCGGCGTCCCAAGCGCCCTCGCTCCTTCGGCCAACTGGACGAATGTGACGTGGCAGACGCCGTCGCCGCGATACGGCGCCGGCTCGACATTCGATGCCGCCGCCAATGCGGTCCTGCTGTTCGGGGGCGTGGACAAGTACCACCTCGGCAACTACGCCAACGACAGCTGGAGTTTCCAGCGGGGCCGGTGGGCCCCGCTCCATCGAGCGGTGGCACCTTCGCCACGGGCGGGGGCGAGTCTGGCCTACGATCCCGCCGTCAATGGTTCGATCCTCTTCGGCGGCTGCTTCTCGACCAGCATCCTGGGGACCTGCAACACCGCGTACTCTGACACCTGGGAGTTCTCCCAGGGCCATTGGACTCGACTGGCTCCGACGACCTCGCCGTCCGCTCGCGGTTACGCTGCGCTGACCTACGACGCCAAGGACGGCTACCTGCTGCTGTTCGGGGGGATCGATCGTACGTCCTACCTCAACGACACCTGGGCGTTCGCGAACGGCACCTGGCGAACCATCGGGACGATCGGCGCACCGTCGGCGCGCGACAATGCGGGGTTCGCCTACGACCCGGTCGACGGCTACGTGCTCCTCTACGGCGGGGCCACGGCCGGCGCGAAGAACCAGACCTGGACGTTCGCCGGTGGCACTTGGACCGAATTGAAGCCCACAGCCTACCCCCTCACGGGCAACGGAGTCTCGCTTGCCTACGACGCGGCCGACCGCTACATGGTCGCGTTCGGCGGATACGCGGGGGCGTACTCGGACCAGACGTGGAGGTTCGTCGCCGGCTCATGGAGTCGGTTCGTCCTCAACAATTCGCCCGCCGCGCGTGGGCTTGCGAGCATGGTCTACGATGCGGCGGACGGCTACGTGGTTCTCACCGGTGGGGCGAACCCCGAGCCTTGCTCGGATACGTGGACGTTCCTCGGAGGCAACTGGACCGACCGGTTCCCCCTCTTCGCCCCCCCCGGGCGCACCAACGCGATGATGGCGTACGACGGCGCCGACGGCGCGACCGTACTCTTCGGCGGCGCGGGAGGGGGGGTCTACGGCTGGGGGGGCGGGATCTACGGCGACACCTGGTCGTACGTGGGCGAGAACTGGATCGAGCTTCGGCCGAGCCTCTCGCCCTCTCCGCGCTGGGGGGGGCTCCTGGCGTACGACGCGGCCGACGGATACCTGGTCCTGTTCGGCGGACACAACGGCTCGGCGTACCTCGGCGACACTTGGACGTTCGTCCACGGGACGTGGACCAAGCTTATCCTGGGCGCGACGCCCTCCCCGCGGTGCAACGCCAGCTTCACGTACGATTCGAAGACCGGCTCAGTGATCGTCTTCGGGGGACTCGGTGCGACAGGGTATCTTGCCGACACTTGGCTGTTCGCGGGGGGAAAGTGGACGAGGTTGGCGTCCTCGACGGGGCCGACGGCCCGGTATGGCGCCGGGCTCGCGTACGACGCGCGCGACGGGTACACGGTACTTTTCGGTGGCTTCAACGGCGGATTCCTGGGCGACACGTGGAGATTCGCCGCCGGGAAGTGGAGCCGCGTCAGCGCCGCCACCGCGCCGGCCGCCCTCGCCCAGCCGGCGATGATCTACGATCCGGTCGATAGGTACGTCCTCCTGTACGGGGGCCACAACACCACGTTCTTCGACTCCGGCTTCCTCTCGGGATCCTGGACGTTTGCGGGCGGGCACTGGAGCGCGCTCCGCGGACAGCACCCGCCGCCCGCGCGGTATACGGCCATGATCTCGTTCGACCCGGCGGATGGATACCTCGTGCTGTACGGCGGGTACAACGGCTACTGGAAGGACGACACCTGGGGCTTCGCGAAATCGCTCTGGTTCCCGCTCAGCCCATCGCCCAGCCCGCCTCCGGCCGGGGACGCCGTGGCGACCTTCGACCGCGCGGCGGGCGGCGTACTCTTGGTCGGTGGATACCCCGATTTCCGCTCGTCCGTCACGTGGCTGCGCGTCGGAGGGAACTGGTCGCCGATGCGACCCGCCCTCGAGCCGCCGGCACGAAGCGGCGCGACCCTCGCCTACGATGCGACCGACGGATACGCAGTCCTATTCGGGGGCTACAACGGGACGTACCTGAACGATACGTGGGTCTACCGGAACGCGAGCTGGAGCCGACTGGCCACTCCCGTCGCTCCCGCTCCCCGATCGGGCGCGGCGATGAACTTCGACCCTGGTCTGGGCGCTCTGTTCCTGTTCGGAGGTGTGGACACATCGCCGTTGGGAGACTCCTGGAAGTTCGTCGGCGGGAACTGGAGCCGTCTCGCGCCCTCCTCGGCACCGACCGGCCGATCGGGTGCGTCGATGGGATACGATCCTACGACGGGGACCGTCCTGCTCTTCGGAGGTACCGGATGCCTTTCGTTGAAGTGCCTCCAGACGGGGGTCCTGAACGACACCTGGGGCTACGCAAACGGTACTTGGTCCTCGATTTCGGTCGCGCTCGCCCCACCGGCACGCGTCGGCGCGTCGCTCGAGTACCTTCCTTCTTTGCGCGGACTCGTGCTGTTCGGCGGCAGCGGGTGTCTCGCCGTCTCATGCCTTGCCCCGCTGCCGCTCGGGGACGCATGGCTCTGGAGCGGCGGGAACTGGACCAACCTGTCGGGAGGGGCCGGGCCATCGGCCCGGGAGCTCGCGACCCTGACGCTCGACCCCGGCGCGGGCACCGCCCTCTTGTTCGGTGGGATCGGGTGCACCTCGATGGCGTGTCTTTCGACGCGTTCCCTCGCCGACACGTGGACGCTGGCATGATCCCGGAGAGTGCTCGACGCGGTGTCGCTCCGATCGTATCCCGAAGCCCGAGGGGATCCGGTCCTTCGCTCGCCGGATTGTCTGAAGACTCCAGGCGTGTCCGGACGTAGGGGGCCAACGTCCGGGACGCGGCCCCCCGAGAATGTCAACGCGCGGCCGGTGGCCGCGTAAACCACCACTGATTTCCCCAGCGATCTTGGACGCCTCCGCGACGGTCACCGTCCGACTGGTCTTCCGGCGCGCGGACGTTCTTCGCGCCGGCGGTCATCGCCCGCCGATGCGCCGCGTCGGCATCGTCGACGTACAGGTGCAACATCGCCGAGAATCGATTCTCGCCTTGGCCCTCGGAGAGCACGACGACCGAGTCGGCAATCCGAACCTCCGCGTGGTGGACCCGGTCGTCCTCGCCCTTCGATTCGAAGGTCAAGGTGCCGCCCAGCCCCTTCTCGAGAAAGTCGATCATCTCGCGCGCGTCGTCCACGACCAGGTACGGGGCGAGCTTCGGCGTCCGGGTCGCCTCCATCGCCGGTTCTCAGGGGCCGAGGGTATTTCGCGAGAACGGACCCGGCGCTGCCCCCGTATGTCCCGTCCTCACGTGGGGGCGGAAGAACAGGGACCGTGGGACCGTCGGTGCCGACCGGTACTCCACGAGAACCCGAACGCGCGAGCCCACCTCCGCCACGTCCGGCTCGTCGCCACCCCGATGCTCGCCGATCGGCAGTCCGGAATCTCCCAGGGAACAGGTCGAGAGCTACGGCGCCGCCGCCCTTCAATCGGCCCTCGGGCGCCGAGCTCGAAGTCGGGAAATGGTTCCCGAGGCAGGCAGCGGCCGGCCCGCTACCTGTCTCGGGTCGACGTGCCCCGCGCCCTGGACTGCCTACTGCACGCTTACCTGGAGCTGCAACGACTTGTACGTCACGGGACCGATCGTGATTCCGTTGTACGAGTAGTGGCCGACGGCCGCCGGAATGAGCAGATCCGTCAGCCCCATGGAGATCGCACCCGATCCGACCGTCGTCACGTTGTATCCCTCGCCCGCGAGCAACGCGGTGCAGTTGGCCGTCTGCGTCGCGGGGTGCACGGTCAGGTTCGCCGACACTACGAAGAAGTCGGGCGCCGAAGTCAGCGGGGTTGCGCTCCCGTTCGCGGAGTACCACTGGGCGATGTCGAAGTGGGCCTGGCATTGGAGATTGGCCCCCCCGCCCAGGTGGAGGTAGTGCTCAACCTGGCAGTCTCCCTTCGTTCCCGAGGTGTTCCCGGTGAACGAGCACCAGCCCCAGAACCCGATGCCGTGGCCGCCCAGGGTCCCGGTCCCCGAGAACCCCAACTCCCAGACCGGCAAGGTTCCGTCGCCTTTCGCCGCCGGAACCAGCGCCATCGCGAAGACCGCGGCGCCCACCGCGACCAACGCGAGCGCCCCGGCGCGCTTCGTCCGCTTCGTTCGGTCGTCTCGATCCTGCTCCTGCCTCGGAGGCTGCATGATACCTCATTGGGACCAACTATCGAGCCGGGTGTCGCAGGCTCCGCGGTACCCCGGCGAGAGGCCGGCGGGGCGGGGGCCTAATGGGCCTGCGACAATTGTCGCCGCAGAATGGGGGAGGAGTCGAACGTAGCGCGGAGCTCTCCCCCCGTCGTGGGGACCGCGGAGCCGTCGAGCGCGAGGGGAGGGGCCGAAGCCCTCCCGCGACTCGTGGGTCGGACGCGGGAGCTCGGTCGTCTCGAGGCGCTTTTTGACGCCGCCGACGGCGGAACCGGGGGGGTAATCCTCGTCCACGGCGAGGCGGGGATCGGGAAAAGCCGGCTGCTCCTCGAGGCGCGCGTTCTCGCGAGCGAACGAGGGTTCCGGGTCGCCCACGGACAGTGTCAGGAGCGCGACCGAGGGACGCCGTATGCCCCGTGGGCGGAGATGCTCGGGGAGCTCCTTCGTGGTACACCGAAGAGCCTGCTCTACCGGGCATTCGCCCCTCGTCGCGCGGCGGTCCTCCGCCTGCTCCCGGAGCTCGGACACCGGGTCTGGCTCTACGAACCTCGAGAGGGAGAGGGGGAGAGCCTCGATCGGCGACGGTTCCTCGGGGACCTCGCCGATGCGTTCGCGGCGGTCGCGCAGGATCGTCCTCTCCTGGTACTGCTCGACGACCTGGGCTGGGCCGACTCGGGGACCCTCGAGCTGGTCGATCATCTCGCGCGAACCTCGGGAGCCCGACGGCTCGCGATCGTCGCCGCCTACCGAGATGCCCACCTGGAGGAGAGTCCCCCGCTCGATCGGTTCGCCGATTCCCTGGCTCGGGACCGCCTCGCCGGGGACCTCGTGCCGGGAGCGCTCAGCATTGCCGAGATCGGCGAGCTGATCCAATCGGCCTGCGAGGGCCGAAAGGTCAGCGAGGTGTTCCGGCACGCGGTGTGGCGGCAGTCGGGAGGCAACCCGTTCTTCGCGACCGAGATGCTCCGGGCGCTCGCGGACGAGGGGACGCTCTTCCGCGCGATCGACGCGACCAGCCCCTCGCGCCTGGCCACGCCGCCGAGCATTCGGGGCGTGATCAGCCAGCGGCTCGCCCGACTGGACGAGGAGAGCCGACGAACGCTTCGCGTGGCGTCGCTGCTCGGATTGGAGTTCCGGGTCGATCTGCTGGAGGCCGTCTCCCAGAGCGCCGAGGAGCCGCTGCTGAACGCCCTCGACCGCGCGCTCCAACTCCGGCTGGTCACCGCCGCGACGGGACAAGCGGGCGGAACGACGTACTGCTTCGCGCACCCGCTGATCCAGGACGTCCTCGCGAGCGAGGTCGGCCCCGAGCGACGACGCCGGATCCACCTCCGGGCGGCCCGCACGCTCGAGGCCCGGGGCGACGACGGCGGCGAGGGCAGCGGGAGCCTCGCCTACCACTACCTGCTCGCCGAAGAGTGGCGACCGGCACTCACGCATTCGATCCGGGCCGCGCGCTGGGCCGTGAGCTTGTTCGCGGCGGCGGACGCGGTCGCGCACTTTCGGAACGCGCTCACGCTCTTCGAGGAGCATCCCGAACCCCGGGAGGCGGCTCAGGCGCTCGAGGAGATGTCGGCGCAGCTCGCGATCCTGGGCGACTACGCCGGCGCGGTGAACGCCCTGGCCCGAGCGTCGGCGCTCCAGGCGCAGCTCGGTGACCGGACCCGTTCGGGGTCGCTCATGACCCAAGCCGCCCTCTACGGTGCCTTCACCCCGCGCGAGTTCCGTCGCATCGAGGAGCGGCTGCGCGATGCGCGGCGGGTGCTGGAATCCGCCCCGCCGAGCGTGCAGCTCGCTCAACTCTACCTCGATCACGCGACGTTCATGTTCAAACGCGTCCGGCTGGACGAGGCGCGCGACCTGCTCGCCCTCGCCCTCACGGTCGCCCAGGCGTTGGGGAACCGGTCGATCGAAGCGGCCGTCTACTTGACGCGCGCCCAGATCGTCCCGATCGGAAGCCGCACCGAGGTCCTCCGCGAGCTCGGTCGGGCGCTCGACGTGAGCCGGGAGATCGATCCGGACGTCGCCCTCCGCGCCTTCCATCTTTTGGGGCTGGTCGCGGCCTACGGACATGCGGACCTTTCGACGGCCGAGGCGTGGGTCCGGCAAGGCGAGGAGTATGCCGCCCGCCACGACCGTCCGGATATGGCCGCGCTTCTTCGAGGGGGCGTCGGGTCGATGGTCGCGTTCCTTCGGGGAGATCTCGCGGGCGCCCAGCGGGGCTCCGAGGAGTTCCGGGAGTCCCTACGGCGCCGTGGCCAACCGGCGAGCGGTCACAACATGATGGTGCTCGCCCTCGTCGCCGATGCGCGGGGGGACCACGAGGAAGCCGCGCGGTGCATTGCGGCCGCGCGGACCACCTTCAGCGAAGAGGAGGGCTGGTTCCAGGACCTGTGGCTCTTGCTGTTTCGGGGCATGCTCGAACTGTCGGTGGGTCGGTTCTCCGATGCGGATGCTGCGTTGCGGTGGGGTCTGGCCGCGCTGCGTCGTCGGGGGCTGTTGGAAGTCGACGCCGCCCTGGGCGTACTCATGCTGGCCCATCTGGTGGAATCTGGAGTTCGGGTGGGCGAAGTCGGTCGCGCCCAGTCCGACCTGGACGAGCTCCTGAGGCTCGCGGGGGTCGTGGGAGGCGACCTCGCGACGGCGCACGTGCTGCGCGCCGAGGCGACGATCGCGTACGCGACGGGGAACGTGCGCGAGGCCGCCGATCGTTCCGGACGTGCCGCGGCGGCGTGGCAAGCCGTGGGTTGCGAACTCGAACGCGCACGCGACCTGGGCCGCTCGGGAGCGGCGCTGATCGAACTCGGCGACCGGGGCTTGGGAGAAGCTCGTCTACAGGAGGCCGGTGGGATCTGTCGGAGCGCGGGGGCACGGATCGACCTCTCCCTGCCCCGTCCGCTGACTCCCGGACCGCTCGGTGCATCGCGCTCCGGCCTTCCGGGGGTTGCTGCAGCGAGCGACGGAGCGCTCGACCCGCGCTCAACCCATCGCCAACGGACGCCGCACCGGAACCCATAAGGAGCCGAGGCTCCTCCCCGCGACGCGTGGAGCTCGACGCCGCGGTCGTCGCATCCAAGAACTACAAGACCGTCCTCGAAAACGACCGGGTACGCGCGCTCAAGATCTCGTACGAGGCGTTCGAGAAGGGGCCGATGCATTCGCACCCGGACGGGGTGTTCGTGGGCCTGATGGAGATGAACGGGACGTTCACCTACCCGGACGGCTCCTCGGACGACATCTGGACCCCGGCCGGCATGGCCGCCTACTTCCCGGCGGTGACCCACCAGGCCGAGGGAAAGATCGCCCACCGCTTCGAGGGATACTTCATCGAGCTCAAGGACCCGGTCGACGGGTCCGCCTTGGACTCTCACGCATCCCCGGCCCCGAAGGAGGGTGCCCCCGGCACCGGAACCGGCTGGAACGATTCCGCGAGGGTGGCGCTGGATCCCGTGGTGGTCGCAGGGAAGCAGTACCAGGTGGTGACCGACAACGACCGCGTACGGGTGCTTCGCATTCTGTACGGGCCGTTCGAGCACGGGACCATGCACGCCCACCCCGACAGCGTCCTCGCGACCCTCACGGAGATGAACGGGACATTCCGGTATCCCGACGGGAAGGCCGAAGAGGTCGTCGTTCCCGCGGGCGAGGTCATGTATCTGCCGGCGACGACCCACGCCCCTGAGAACAAGACCCCGAATCGGTTCGAGGGCTTCTTGGTTGAACTCAAGAGATGAGGCGTTCACCGGCGGCACGCGCTCCGCGGTGAGCTCCATGCCGCGCCGCGGTGGACGACGCGAGTTGGAGCAGTTGGTCCAAGATCTCGACCGCAAGCATCCGGATTGGTCGTCACGCCAGATCGAGGCGGAGCTCGAACTGCTCGCGCCCGTCGGTTATGGGTACTGGCGCGAGAACACCGCGAACCTCAGAGCCCGATTCCGCCAGATCCAGCGCTGGCGCCGAGGGCAGGCCTCCTCGGCAGGCCCTTCGCCCACCGCTCCCCTGTTCCACCGGATCTGGCCGATCGGCGAGCGGCAGCGCCGTGCCCTGGACCCGACGTTCACTCCCGGATCCGCCGTCATCCATGCTTCCCACCGCGCCTTCCTGAGAAACTGCGCGCCCGAGCCGCTCCGCGAGGTTCGGGCCAAGCTAGCGGGCGTCGAAGTGGCTTACGAACCGGTGCTCCATCCCCAGGGATTCTTGGAAATCCGCTGGGTACGCAACCCGGCGGTACGCCAAGCGGCTCTGGAAGCCGAGGACTCCGAGGTGCTCCAGCACACCCTGGATGTAGAGTTCGCCGCGGAACGCGGCTTGCGCCGAGGGCACCTGAAGGGCGTCCTATCGATGAGCGCGTCCGACGGGTGGTTCGCGTTCGAAGCCGACGACGGTCAGCGCAAGGAGATTGAGTAGGCCCCGGGGGGCACTGCGCGCCTCCCGTAGGCGCTCGTCAGATTTCGTACGTCCTCCTCAACATGGCCTCACGACACGGCGGACGCGGACGATTCGGTGCCGCTGGGTCCGCCCCCGCCTCGCGCGAATCCCGCCACACCAGGCCGCGTCGCGCGAGATCACTTGCGGGGAGGTGACCCCGCCCGACGGCTTGGTCAGGTGAACTTCGCCGTCACATTCCCCGAACCCGTCACCTTGAGCGTGGTCGAAGCGTAGCTCGGTTGGCCGATGACGAGCAGAGCGTTCGAGGTGCTCCACGCGGTGAAGTTAGCGTTCGTGCCATTGTCGGCCGAGAGCGGCAGGATCGAGCCCGCGGGGTAGTAGGAAGAGCCGGTAGGGGACACCGACCCCCCGCTCTTCCCCGACGTGAGGAAGGTGACCAGGAACTGCTTCTGGAAGACGATCGCCTGAACGCTGACGTCATTTACGTTCACACCACCGTACGTGTACACGGAAGCGTACTGCATGCCGGCGCTTGCCCCGGCAATCGGGGCCGGGACCGACCAGCTGTACGACCCGACAGGGATCTGGGTGACGTTGATCCACGGGGTGCTCGATGAGTAGTACGTCCCCGCGAAGTCGATCCACCATGTCGTCGCTTTGGGAAGGTTGAATTCTTCGAAGGCCAGCGATTTCGACGGTTGGACGTAGTTGGCGACCAAGGCGCCGGGTCCAGTGACCTTCAGGGTCGTCGCGCTCGACTTTGCATGGGCCAGGATGAGAGCGGTGGAATTTGTGCTCCACGATTGGAACGCCCAGCTGTCGGAGTTGATGGCCGAGATCGCGAGCGTCGACCCGACCGCTGCGTACCCGGAGCCGACGGTCAAGCTCGCGTAGTAGTTGGGGCTCGTCAGGACAGTAACGTAGGCCTCCTCGGTGAATACGATCGCTTGGCTCGACTGCCCGGGAATGTACATGTATCCGTAGTACGGGCTGGCCACGTATTCGACGAGAGCGTTCCCGGACGAGAGGGGGGAACTGACGGTCCAACTCACGGACGACTTCACGCCGGGGACCGAAATCGTGGGGGTGGATCCCCCGTAGAAGAGGTTGTTGAACGTGACCCCCCAGCTTGTGCCGGCGGGAAGTCCGAACTCGGTAAAGTTGAGGGTGCAGTTGCTGCACGGCGTTCCGGCGACGAACTTTGCGGTGAGGGTTCCGTGGCCCCCCACGGTGGCGAACGTCGATTCGTTCGCCGCGCTCGCGAGCCCGATGGCGGCGTTGCTCGAGCTCCAACGGGAAAAGACCGTCGTGGAAGTGGAACTGGCCGCCACGGCGACTGCGGAACCGTTGTTGTAGTAGGTCGTGGCCGACGGCGTCGTGGACCCGGATCCGGCCGGAAGGGTGGCGAACGCCACTTGGTATTGGAGGACGAAGACGACGGTCTGCGAGGTCTGGTACGGGACGGTCATCGTCCCGGAACTGGGCGTCGGCGAGTACTGGGTTCCGGTCCCGCCCGAGACCGCCGGGATGGACCAGGAGTAACCCCCGGGCGGATGCGCGCCCGCCGTCAGGCCGGACTTTCCGGAAATGTAGTTGGAACCGGCGAAGGTGACGCTCCACCCCTTACCGGACGGGAGTCCCACCTCGGAGAATGCGACCCTCGAAGGGATCGGCGTGAAGTGGGCGGTGATCCGACCGGTTCCCGTGATGGTCGCCATCGTGGAGGAGAGGTTCGCGTTCGCGAGCGTCGCCACCCCCGGACCGGCCACCCAGGTCTGGAACGCGTATCCCGTGTAGTGACCCGCGGTAATCGGGATCTGGCTTCCGGCGGGGAAGAAAGGAGAGCCCCCGGGGCTGGTGAATCCGTCCGATGTAGGAGCCGCGACGAACGTGACTTGGAGTTGCTTCTGGAAGACGACCACCTGCGTCAGCTGCTGAGGGACGTACATGTACGACCCGGTCGGGTTTGCTCCGTACTGGATCCCTGGCTTGATGGTGACCGGATTGGTCGCCGACCAGTAGTAGTAGGTCCCGCCCGAGATCGAACCGAAGGTGATGGTAGAGGTCGTCGACGACATGGAGACACTGTTGAAGGTAATGGACCAATTGGTGCCGGCCGGGAGCCCCGTCTCCGTGAAGGTGATAGTGTAGGTAGTAGAAGCGGCCACCAATCCCGTGGCGAGCGACCCGAGCAGGACGGCTCCGGCCACCAAGATCGTTCCAGTCAGCACTCTCGTCGCCCAATCGACCATGATGCGTTTTCCCTCGAGCCGGAACCAATCAGAGGTCGCCCCGGTAGAGACCCCAACTCGACCCCCTGGCCACTGTCTCCCACCCCTTAAACCCCCACCTGACAAGCTCGGCGGCGGCGGTCGATTCCGGCGCCGGACGGCGCGAACTCCGCGCCGTTGGCCGAATCGGACGGGCCTTCCTCACGCGCGGATCCCAGCCGGACGAATCTCCGCTCTCGCTCGAGCGTTGCGTGGAATCTCACACGCTCGAACTGACCGGCCGAACGCCGACTTCCAGTCCTGGTGGGCGGTCGCCTTTGGGACTGCTGGAATCGTTCCTTCATCGTCCGGGACGTCGGTTCTCCTTGACCGAACCGCGATCACGGGGTCCTTCTGATCGAGCGAAGGGGAGAACCCCGCTCTCGGAGATTCCCTTCAAGACGCGTTGTGTGGGAAACGGGTAGGATTCCCTCAGGGGCCCCCGTGGGGGCTGGAACGGAATCGGCCGCAGAAGGGGTCTCGCACTGTATGTCGAACGCCTTCTCTCCTTGATCCCCCCCGCACTGCAGGCCGACGCGGCATCAATCTCCTAGTGGGATCGGACCGGGGACTCGGGTAAAGGACCGCACGAAGGGGAGCCCTCTTTTAGGCAGCCCGCTTAGCGGTCTTGGAGTTCGTAGACCTTTCCGGCAAGAGGATACGGGACCGAGGACAAGGATGCGCCGCGAATCCGCACGGAGGACCTTCGTGGTCGGATTCGTTCTAGTCCCGGTCCTTATCCTCATCACATCCGGCACGACGCGGGGGGTGCCGAGCTTTCCGCTTCATTCGTCCATCGCCATCGCTGCCGGAACGAACTGCACGGTGGGCAACTCACCGCAATTCCCGGCCTATGACCCAGCCAATCGGTTGATTTACGTTCCCAATAGGTTGTCGTCGAACGTCTCAGTGATCAACGGAACCTGCGGCAGTGTAGGCTCTGTCGCCCTCCCAAGCGGCAGCAGGCCGTGGGCGGCGGCATACAATCCGTTGAACCGGGACATCTATGTAACGGACGCCAGCTTGTCCCTCGTATACGTCGTCCACAACCTCACGCTAGTGCATTCTCTCCACAAATCAGCTTTTAGCCTAGGAACATCGGCGATCGCATGGGACCCGAGTGCTAAGCTGATGCTCTGCGCCACGGGGTGGGGGAACCTTGTTGGAATTTCCGGAACGACGATAAATGGGTCGACCAATAACATTGGGGGCGCGTTCTCATATTCGATGGCTTACGACTCGCGCGCTAACGAGATCCTTGTCGTTCACCCATCGGCCGGGAACGTCACCGGGGTGAACGCGTCGCATCCATTTTCCGGACCTCACGTAAACGTTCTGATTAAGCATCAACCTGTCGTGATCGCCTCCGATCCAGCAACGGGCTACGACTACGTTACCGATTCTCTGAGAAGCAACGTATACGTGATCAACGGAAGCGGTGGTTTCCTGGGAGTGATAAAGGTGGGTAAGGGCCCGGGCGGAGTTGCCGTCGACCCTGCCAAGCAGGAGGTTTTCGTCGCAAATTCGGGCTCGCACAACATCTCGGTGATCAAGGGACTCGTGGTCGTGCGAACGATTGCGCTTGGACCGAGCAATTACGTTTGGGGCTTCGCTTACGACTCGTCGACCAGATTGATGTACGCAACGGGTTGGATAGGAACAAGCTACAAAGTATTCATCGTCACTTGATTCGGCCCACACGCACGGAAGAATCGGTTGCCAGCGCGGTTCTGGCATCACGACGGACGAACGGGATTCGCACGTTAGGGAATCCGGTTCCGGGTCTCCGGGAAAGGAGTTTTACCTTTGGGGAGGACGGTGCTATTCTGAACAGCTCAAACACCCTTGAAGGGGACTGTCGGGGCTGGCGAATGGGGCGCTTAAAACTCGGCTGGGACCCCTAGCGAAAGCGTGACCGATTCCCCCACCCTGGTGTTTGCCTCAGGGGGGTCTGCTCCCTCCGTCGAGAGCCGATCGGCGCGCGATGCCACACCGAAACGAAATCTGCAGAACGGCGCCGGAGCGGGCGTCTGATTCCATCCGGACTCCGAACAAGACTGTTTGTAGGCATTCCAGCCGCCGTCACTGCTGACCACGGCCTTCGGCGGTGAGGTCTGCGGGTATCCGGGTGCACGCCGGCGAACGGAAAATCGCACCTCACGAGGACGGGTGCCTCTCTCGCGCCGCCGCGGGTGGGTTCGAGCTCTACGATAGCTTGACAGACCCTTAGCGTCGAAAAACGTCATGAGATTCTCCGAATCCTGCGAGCGCCGGGACGGGGCCCGCCACGGAGAATAGGATGTCCGCCAGCATATCGACGCTACTGCTTCGGAACCTGACTGACGTGTTCGGCGAGAGCGATTCGGCGCGACGCCGCTCGGCGATCGATGAGATCTTTCACGAGGACGCCGTATTCCATGACCCGAACGGAGGTGTCTTTCGTGGGCGCGACGAGATCGATCGAGTCGCGGGCGCGATAAGGGCGTCTCATCCAGATTTCGAGTATCAACCCATCGCCCCGCCCGAAGAGGTGGGCAATGCGGGGCGGATTCGCTGGGTCGAGGGGCCCCCGGGAAAGCCCCCCGTCGTCGCGGGAACCGATTTCATCGTCGCCAGGGATGGCCGCATCACGTCGGTCTACCTCTTCTTCGACGCGATTCCGTGAGCCGATCCGGCAACCAGGATCCAACCGGCTCGGGAGTTGAGCTAGAGTTCCGAGCTAGCGGCCGTTCCATTCCGCGGTTCGCCAGTCGCCACGCGTACTCCGAGCTCTGGCAGGGCACACGAAGGTGGGGCCCGCGGTGAATCGCCGATCGATCCATGGCCGGGTCACGGGCACGGGGTCTCCCGAGGTGCCACACGAGAGGACGGAAGGCCGCCAACCCGGTCCCGGGTGGTGCGGGAGAGTTCCACCCGAGGCGCAGCCTCAGGTCGGGGAAGTGGTTGGCTCGTCGCTGAGCTGCTTGGAGGTCCGGGAGGTTTCCCCTACGGGTGCTTCGCCATGCCGAGGATCTCGGCCTCGCTCTTCTTCATCTGGTGCGTGTGCTCGAGGTGCCAATTCGTCACGGCCACGAGCTCCTGCTTGTCCTTGGTCACGATTTCGAAGCCATCGTCGCACGCCACCTTCATCGCTCCACATCCCATGTTCGTTCCCTCACGCCGCGGCCCGCGGCGGAGACTCGGGCACATCCGGGAGGATGAAAGGTTGTTACCTTGGGGTGGACAACAGAAGGGAACCTACGACGCGGGCGTCCTGCCGATGGGATGGGGCTCCCCATGGGCCGATCGGACCGACCGGCTCCGTAGGTAGTGGTCGACTGACGGCGGACCCACGGGTGGCCCGAGGAGCAGCGCCGCGTAGGCGATCAGGTACAGCGGCTGGGGGCCGACATCGGTCCCGCCGGGAAACGTCCAGACCTGGCCGACCTGCGTAATCAGGAGGAGACCGTTGAAGACGGCCCCGATAAGGCAGGCCGGCCGGGTCGTCGCCCCGAGCAGGAACGCCGCCGCAAGATATGCGGTGACGGTGGCGATGATCGCGGCGAAGAGCTCGGCCCCGGAAGCGACGAAATCCGGGAGCGTTGGGCCCCCGACCGCATAGGCCGAGAAGCTCCGCGCGGTTGCCGCGAAACTGCCGAAGTAGTCGTTCGCCGGAAGTACCACAAAGAGGAGATTCAGGGCCCACACGATGCCGAGGCCTGCCCGAAGCGCTAGACCGAGGCGGGCGGATCGATCCGGGGTCCGGGGGAGGGCGGGATCCAACGTTATCGCCCCGAGACCATTCGGCGGCACGCCCTCCCGTCCCTGACCTTCAATTTCAAGACGTGTTGTTGGGGTGTGGACAACTTTGGCCGCCGGCGGAAGCGGAGGGGGCGTCGAGCGTGCGACCATGTTCGGTCGGTCCTCGGTACCGGCGTTGATGTAACCCGTGACACACACAAACCAAGTTGTCCCCATCGCTCGGAGTCGTTCCCGTGCGGTTCGGGGCCTTCTCCGTGTTGGACACGTACCCGGAGCTCGCCGTCCCGTGCGAGGACCGAACGGTGGAGGTCCTGGGCCATTGTGTGCTGGCCGAGCGGCTCGGATTCTCGACGTTTTGGGTCACGGAACACCATTTTCGCCCGAGCAGTGTACTTCCCTCCCCGCCCGTCTGGATCGCAGCGGCATCCGGCCGGACCCGATCGATCCGCCTCGGGTCTCTAGTTTCGGTCCTCCCCCTGCACGATCCCCTCCAACTGGCGGAGGAGTTCGCCCTCGCCGACCGCCTCTCCGGCGGCCGGGTGGAGATCGGGGTGGGGCCCGGCTACGTCGCGAGCGAGTTCGACGCCTTGGGGAGGGACCCGAAGGAGCGGCACCGTGACTTTGCCGAGCGGTTGCCCGAATTCATCGCGGCGCTGAGCGGTGCGCGGCTTCCGTTCCGACGGGAGCTCGATCGCTCGGTCCGGCTCAATGTTCTTCCGATCCAACGTCCGACCCCACCCGTGTGGGTCGCGGCGGCGCACAAGGAGAGCATCCGATCGGCCGCCCGCGCGGGTCTAGGGGTGGCGTTGATGCCGTGCATGACGCTCGAGGACGTTGAAGAGGTCCAGGGCCTGGTCGACGCGTTCCGCTCCGGACTTCCTCCCGGAGTCCCTCCGAGGGTGCTGGTGGCACTCCCCGTCTATCGCGGGGACTCCGAAACTGTAGGTCGCAGAGCGTGCGCTCGATTTCTTCGGACTCGCCCGCTGGGGGATGGAGAACTCCACCGGTCAGGACCGCCCCTGCGCCGGTGCGAAGCAGACCTCGACGCGCGGGGCCTCGCGGTCCTCCGCGGCAGCTCGTCCGGCGAGGACCTGATATCCGACCTGGCGCGGATGGGGGTCACCGACTGCGCAGCCATCTTCGATTTCGGGGGCCTGCCCGCCCGGGTCGTTCGGAGGTCGATGCGTCGATGGGCCGCGGAATCATCGATCTGGAGCGGTCATGCGTCGGGGAGTACGACCGGCTCGGTGCCCCCGCGTGACGTCCCGCGTCAAGGCTCATTCGACGTGACCGCCCCTGGGGTTTCGATCCAAGCACGCGGAGTTCCATCGAAGTGAGTCGACTTCGATGGCGCGGCGGAACCGATCCCCCCCCGGCGAACGCAGCCAGGTCGATCGCGACCGACCTCGCGCGGGCGGCTCGGCGCGAACTCCCGAGCGCAACGGGTGCGACCGAACCGTCCGAGCAGTCTTCCGCCTCCGAATCTCGCTCCCGCGCCGCTTGCCCCACGACGGAGGGACCCCCACGGTGGCGTGCTGTTCAGGCGGAGTTCGGGGGAGACATGGTGCTCAACGGGTGGCACCGCCCCCCGATCAGGGAGGACGCCGGATCCTGCGCCGCTTGACGGGGGCGGCCCGCGCCGACTTCCAGGCACGCTCGAATACCAGAGACTGGCCGCTCACGAAGGCCGGGTGGTCGGTCCACAGGGCGACCTGTTCGGTCGTAGCATCCCGCAGATCCGGGACGACGAACAGGAGCGCCTCGGAACGGTCCACGACGGTGAGCCGACTAGGCTGCGGGGTGACCTCCCGGATCTCGACATGGGGATAGCGTCGCACGGTCCTGCGGAATCTTGCGAGCGCGACGGGTAACCGGGGGTCCGACTCGAGGAGCAGTCGCACGCGACCGCCCTTACGGACGAACGGACTGACGCTGGCGCCGAGCCCGTGGTCGAGCGACTCACGCAGCCCGCGAAACGTGAGCATGACATCGAGACTGGTGGCGGCTCGGCCCACCATCTCGCGAAGGGTGTCGTAGGCTCGACGTGAGCCCCCCACGATCTGATAGCGGGCGGCTGCGGACGTCAGCGTCACCGCCGCTCCGTCGAGCTCCTCGGCTATCCGATGGGAGAGTTTCTCGTCCTCGCCCAACCGGAGGCGCCGTTCGTGGAGATTTCGCTCGAGGAGGAGGCGCGGGGCCAGCGGCGTGTAGCGGCGCGGCCGCTCGGCCGTGATGAGGACAAGGCCCCGTGCTCGCATTCCGTCCAAGAGTCGGTACCCAAGGACGCGCTCGACGCGCGCGTCCCCCGTGAGCTCGCGGGCCGTGGCGGCGCCGCGTCGTAGTGCGACGAGGTAGAGCGCTGCCTCGCGTTCGGAAAGTCCGAACCGCCCGAGCGCGGCGATCGCATCGTTCCACTCCACCGCACTCCTCGCGTCGGCCGCTCAAGCCCGGCTCGGCATTTGAGACCAGCCCTGCGCCCCGCGCGCCCCCCTCCGGAGGCGGTCCGGCACAAGCACCAACAACACCGGTTCGCCCGTTCTTGAGACGAGCTACCGGCTCGCCCGGAAGCGTCCCGTGGAAGGGAAAGCTCCGGGTCCGGAGCCGCTCGCAGGGGAGATCCGACGAACGGACTCGGGCGCGCGAGGCGATCCGTTGTTGTCGCACACCGACACTACACAGAACCATATCGAGTCCGAGCGACCGCGGGACCCGGCGCCCGAACAGGGTGCTTCGGAGAACCGAACGTCGAACAGGGTGAAGTATGGAAGGAGAGAAGAAAACGCCACAAAAGAGTCTGCTCGCGGGGATCGCGGTCGTCATTTCGGCCGTGCTCGTCCTCGCGTTCGTCGCGGTATTGACCTCAGCGTCGAAGGGTGGGCAGGGTGCCGCCAAGGACGAGGGACCGCAGCTCGAACAGAACGAGACGATGCCGAACTTCTTCTCGGGTAGCGTCGTGCAGAGCGAGTACGAGCAGGGATTCTTCATCGGGTCCCCGGCTCCGTCGCCGTTCCCGAGCGGACAGGGGTCGGCGCTCCTCGGGGTCGCCCCGACGTTCTTCCCGAGCGCGTCCTCGGCTTCGGACGTGAATCCGTTCTTCGTGCTCGTCCCGGCGTGGGGCTGTGCGGGGAGTGGTGGCGGGATCTCCTGCGGCCTGGTCTCCGCACTCGGTCCCGCGTACAACGCGAGCTTCGCCGCGAACGAGACGTGTCTTCCGGCGACGATCCAGGTCTGCTGGGACCACCCGGCCACGATCGGCGTCCCGAACTCGCTCCTTGGGGGAGGTTCCGGGTTCACCACCGTCCCGCTCCCGGGCCACGATCACCTGATCGCGAGCCTGGAGAGCTTCCAGGACGTATGGTGGAACATCATGGTCGTCCTGGTGTTCAACCAGGCCGCGTGGCCGAGCGCCTCCGCGAGCCACGGGATCACTTCGGTGGCGAACCTGACCTCGGCGCCGGTCACCTCGGGAGGATTCGTGACGGAGTCGCTCGCCCAGGCGGAACTGAACGGGGACGTGTACGGACCGGTGGTCACGAACGCGTTCCTGAACTTTGCCAATTTGCCGGGCAACGCGACCTGACCGAGCGGGGAAGTACGGATTCGGGACCCAACCTCTTCACCCCGTCTTTCGCTTTTACGAGCTCGCCGGTCGATGCGCGAGAGACCAGCCGGACGCCCCTCGAAGGAGTGTTCAGAAGGTCAAGTGGCGGGTCGGTGCCGCTCGGCCCCCTCCTGTTCCTCGAGCGACGGCGCGGCGTCTCTCAATCCTCGGCAGATACCGACTTCGGGTAGCCCCCAGAAGAGGATTGGATGGGAGCGCGCCAATCGCAGTTCCGTGCAATCCTGCGGCGCTCAACCCGCACCCTTCCACCGGTCGATGGCCGCTCGCCTAGCTCGCGAGCGCGGCGATGTCGCTGACGAAGTTCGGTTGCTCGGAAACATAGATCTGCTGGGTGGCCGGGTCGTAGGCCAGGGCGGCCGTCGCGCCGTTCGAAAAGTAGTCGGCGGCCATCGCACTCGCGCCCGGCGAGATCCAGAAGACGCCGTACCGTGAACCCAGCACGATCGCGTGATTGGCGGGGTCGTAAACGATCGCGCTGGGCGTGTCGAAGAATCCGAAGCCTCCGGCGCGCACCACTGCGTGGGACACGCTGCTGATCACCGCGTAGCCCGTGGCATACGTGCTTCCGTTGGCCACGAAGACGTCGCGGGCTGCCGGGTCGTACGCAACGCCCCCCGCGACACCGCCGACCGCGACGGTCGCCACGACATGGGAGCTCGACGAGGCGGCTGGGCTAGCGATCGAAACGTTCCCGCCCCCGCAGTCGGCGACATACAGGTCCGAGTCGACGGGGTCGATCGTGAGACCGCAGGGGCCGGAGCCGACCGCGAACGTTCGCACGACCGAGTCGGTGCCCGGATCGATCACGGAAATGTTGTTCGTTCCGCGGTCCGCGACGACGACCCTGCCGCTCGTCGGATCCAGCGCCAGGGCCACCGGGTCGGACTGCACCGTGATGTTGGCAACGGACGCGAACGAGGAGGCATTGAGTACGCTCACGTTGGCCGATGAGGAGTCGGCGACGAAGAGTTGGAGGGTCGCCGGGTCGTACAGGACCGCGACCGGACCCGAAAGGCCCGTCGCAACGGTGCTGGACGCGAACGTGCTGCCGTTGATCGCGGAAAGGTCGCCGACTAGATTCTGGGCGACCACCATCTTGTGAATCAACGGGTCGTAGGTCATCCCGGTCGGGAGGAAGAAGAAACCCGCTGTCCCCACCACCGTGAAGCTTCGCGCTCCGAAGAACGACAAAGTAGCGGAGTAGAAGTTGGCCACGTAGATGTGCTGGTTCGCAGGGTCGTAGGCGATGCCGAACGGGCCGTTGCCGACGGCCACGAGCCCGACGACCGAGTTCGCCTGAGGGTCGAACATCGCGACGGCGTCGTGCCCGCTCCCCACTTCGCCGACGAGGATGTCGCCGGAGACGGGGTCGAAGCCGAGGTACCCCAGAGCGGTCCCGAGCGAGAGAGATTGGACCACGGTGTTCCCCGCACCGTCGATCGCCGACACCGTCCCCGAGGCGCCGTCCGAGACATAGACGAGGTAGTTCACCGGGTCGAACAGCACCCCGTACGGGGATCCGCCCACGACCACGGTCGACGTGACGGAGTTGAGCGTGTCGTCGATCACGCTCACGTTGCCGTTGCCGGCATCGGCGACGTAAAGCTCCGAATTGTTGGCGTCGTACGCGATCGAGGTCGGCGAGGCCCCAGCGGGAAGTGGAATCGAGGTGCTGGTTGTCGAATGGCCGGTGGGAATCACCGAGACATTGTCGGAGATGAAGTTGACCACGTAGACGGCATCGGCTTGGGAGTCGTACGCGAGGTACGATGGATCGGTGCCGACCGGAATCGTCGCGACCACGAGGTTCGTGCTCGTGTTGATCACCGAGACATTGTTCGAGGCAGCATCGGCGACGTAGATCATCCGGTTGGCCGGATCGTACACCATCGCGGCGGGGGACGCCCCCACGCTCACGCTCGCCGCGACCGAGTTTGTTGCTGTCAACGCCTGGACGACGTTCGAGCCATCGTATCCGACGTACAGGTCGTGGTTCGCCGGAGAGTACGCGAGGGCCAACGGGTTCGGCCCGACGGCGACCCTCCCCTCGTTGGTGATCCCCTTGCCGACGACGAGCGCCCCGACGGCGATGAGGGTCGAGGTGACAAGAAGGAGGCAGACCGCCACGGCCGACGGCGATCGGAATCCGGCCCAAGCAGTTCCCCGGCGCATGACCCGGCGAAGGTCTCCGCGGTCTCTCATCGTTCGGCCCCCGGCTTCCGACCCATCCGGATGTGGGTCAAAAAGCGAGCGCACTGCATTGACGACGAAAAAAGCCTAATCGTCCGTCGTACGACCCGTCGAGCCGATAACGAATTATCGCCGTTCGCCCGCCCACAGCTTCCTCACGCTCTCCTGGGCGATTGTCGTGTTCGGAGCCGCGCGGGTGAGCCCCCTCGTTCAGTCCCCACCCGCTCTCGGCAAAGACGCCCCCTAAAATCGTCCTCGAGGGGGATTCAGGTCGGGTCGGTGGCGGTCTGCCCCGAGACGCAAGAAATAGGGGGGCAGAATGCCGCCGACCATACCGCCTACGTATCAGACGGTCCGCAGTCGCCGAGCCCGGACCGCCCGCATCGCCCCATCTACAGTCTTGGCAATCGGCGCATCGAACGAGCTTAAGCCATAGGAGCCTTCCGAGGCCGAACGATGCCCCCCGCGCGGTCAGGGCTTCTTCGATACTTCCGCCGACCGGCAAGTAGAACGACTAAGCTGCGGTGGCTCGCCCCTGCCTCGATACTCGCGATGGGGGTATTGGGGTGGACCGGATTCGGAGCAATCGTCGAGGAGCGGCTCAACCGCCCCCTCACGTCCGAGTCCGACAGCCACGTGGTTCCCTGGACGACCGGGAAACCCGCAGCGCGCCAGTTGGCCATGATGGCGTACGACGCTCGCGACAGATACGTGGTGCTGTTCGGGGGTGTCGACCCCTATGGCAACGTCCTCGGGGACACCTGGACGTACCATGCGGGAGCGTGGACGAAGCTCGCCGTGTCCCCGCACCCTCCCGCGCGGTATGGCGGGTCGATGACGTACGATGCGGCTGACGGCTATCTCCTATTGTTCGGAGGCTGCGGCTCCTACACCTGCCCTCTCGGCGACACTTGGGCGTTCGCCGGCGGAATCTGGACGCACCTTCACCCCCACCCGCACCCGTCCCCGCGAATGCAGGAGATGATGGCCTACGATGCGAGGGATGGGTACGTAGTGTTCTTTGGCGGACTCAACTCGACTAGCTACACCACGCTCTCCGACACGTGGACGTTTTACCACGGGAAGTGGACCCAATTGTTCCTCACGACGAGCCCGTCCGACCGATCTTACGGCATGATGGCATTCGACGGGCGGGACTTCTGCGTCGTCCTGTTCGGAGGGACCAATCAGACGGGATTCATCTTCGGCGATACGTGGACCTATTCGGGGGGAGCATGGACCACGTTCGTGCCGGCGTCGCGTCCCTCTGCACGCTACGGCGCGATGATGAGTGAAGATACGAACGACAGCTATGTCGTGATGTTCGGGGGAATCACGAATCGCGGTGACTCAAGCAGCACGTGGACATATGCGGCCGGACAGTGGACGCAGCGATCACCGACGTCTCACCCCTCCGCCCGGGACTCGGGGATGATGGACGACGACGGCGGCGACGGTTATTTGGTTCTCTTCGGCGGGTCGACCGTCTACGGGTCCACGGCGTATCGCGACACGTGGAGCTACACTGCCGGCGTCTTTACCAAGCAGTAGTAGGTCCAATCAGTCGACGCGTCCGGGCCCGGGGGCACGGGTGAGCCTAGGTACGTCTGCTGCTATTCTACTGCTTCGCCAGTGCCCCTTAGCTCAGAGAGGACCCCGTCAGGGTCGCGTCGCCCTCGGTCGTGTGATTCAAACTGGGACTGGGGAGACTAGGGGAGAATCGCGGGCTCGCGACACCGGAGGTCGGGGGAGGAGCTGTCCTGGATGCTCATCATGTTTCATGAGGGGCGCCATAAACCACCCTCGATCAAGGCATCGAGAATCCTTCCACCCCGATCGGATGACTATCGCAGAGAAAGCGGGTGCTGCCTGCAGTCATTCACTGTCACAATGAGGCCCGTCAGCATTGTCAGAGGGAACTTTCACCCACGAGTGGGGAGCTCAAGGACCGTGAGTCAGCCGTGCGAGCATGGTAGACCAGAGCTGAGGGGAGTCCTTTCCCTTTGGAAGCGCTGCGGAGCGGAGCCCTCTTCTACGCCGCCCGCTTGCCCGTCGGGTGGATTGAAGACTCTTCCGACGAGAAGGTCTGGGATCAAGGGCAAGAACAATGCGAAATCCTCCGCGACGGACCTTCTGGTTCGGATTCGTCCTTGTTCCGGTCCTTGTCCTGGTCTCAACGGCCACGTCCCTAGGTGCGCCGAGCGTTTCGGTTCGGGCGGCCTCCTCCGCCCTCGCTGGAACCAACTGTACGGTAGGCTCCGGCGCCCTTTACCCCGCTTACGACCCAGCCAATCGATGGATCTACGTTCCAAACCTCCACGCCTCAAATGTCTCCGTGATTAACGGGACTTGCGGTGTGATCGGCTCCATTGCCTTGCCCAACGGGAGTAGACCTTGGGCCGCGGCCTACGACCCGTCAAACAAGGACATCTACGTTACCGACCTCGCCCACCCAGCTGTCTACCTCATCCACAACCTCACGCGTATTCACGTCGTTCGCAGCTCCTCTTTCACCGGAGGGACTTGGTCGATCGCATGGGACCCGAGTGCCAAGCTGATGCTCTGCGTCAATTTGCACGGGCTCCTGGTCGGTATCAACGGGACTTCCATCTCCGGATCGATTCATGTAGGAAGCTCCTACAGTGAAGGGATGGCCTTCGACTCACGCGCGAACGAGGTGCTCATTACGATTTATGCGAAGAACAACGTGGCAGGCGTTAATGCATCTCATCCCTTTTCTGGTCCCCAACTGAATATTCGCGTCGGCAAGTTCCCTGTGGGAATCGCCTCGGATCCAGCGACGGGATACGACTACGTGACAAACTTCCGAGGCAACAGCGTGGACGTCATCAACGGTAGCGGAGGCTCCCTGGGAACGATACCGGTTGGGAACGGCCCGGACGGGGTCTCGATTGACACCGCCAAGCACGAAGTCTTCGTAGCAAACCACTACAGCAACAACGTTTCCGTCATTAGCGGTCTCTCAGCGGTTCGAACGTTAGCCTTCACCCCGCCAAACAACTATCTCACTGGCGTCGTCTACGACCCGGCAACGAAGCTGGTCTACGTGACGGCACTGAATTACAAGGTATTCATCGTCACCTGATTCGGCCCGCGGGCACGGTACGAGGGATCGCCAGCGCGGCTTTCGGCACCTGTCGGACGAGCCGGGAAGCCGCCTCAGCGGACTCTCCTCACGCCAGCTCGAAATGGCGGGCGCACGCGGTTGGGCGGAGCTCCCGAGAGACCTCATGGGGTAATCGGGGCGTCCTCCAGACACCTGCCTCAAGACTTGCCCGTCGTCCGAGCAGTCGAAACAAGGACCGCACAGAGCGGAGCGCTCTTCTACGCCGGCCGCCTACCCCACCGCGAAACCGTGGACCCTCCCGATAAGGGGGTTGCGGATCCAGGACACGGACGATGCGAAATCATGCACGAAGGACCTTCTGGGTCGGACTCGTTCTGGCAACGGTCTGGGCCTTGGTCACTTCAGGCGCCGCTCAAGGCTCGCCGCGGATTTCGCCGCACCCGGTCGCCTCCGCCCTCGCTGGAACCAACTGCACGGTGGGTTTCTACCCGTACTTTCCGGCGTATGACCCCGCGAACAAGTTGATTTACGTTCCCAATCACTTCGCCGCCAGCGTTTCGGTGATCAACGGAACGTGCGCCAACATGGGCACGGTAGTCCTCCCCAACGGGAGCGAACCGTGGGCCGCGGCTTACAATCCCTCGAACAAGGAGATCTACGTCACGGACAGCGCGAGCTACTCTACGGTGGGGGGGACCCCTGGGCGCGATGTCTACGTCATCCACAATCTTTCGCTCGTCCGAACTATTCGCAGTACTGCATTTGGCGGAGGAACCTGGTCGATTGCCTGGGACCCGAGCGCCAACCTCATGCTCTGCGTCTCTGGGCACGGACTGCTTGTCGGAATATCCGGCAACTCTATCAACGGATCGATTCACATCGGAAACGGCCTTTCGGAGGGGATGGCCTACGACTCGCGCGCGAATGAGATGCTCATGACGCTACGAGCGTACGACAACGTCACAGGGGTCAACGCATCCCACCCGTTTCTCGGTTCCCACCTCAACATACGCGTTGGAAAAGGTCCCGTTGGGATCGCCTCCGATCCCATCACCGGCTACGACTACGTTACGGACTTCCAGGCAAGTAGTGTGACCGTGATAAATGGCAGCGGCGGATATCTAGCGTCAATTCCAGTTAAGGGGGGTCCGGTGGGAGTCGCCGTCGATTCGGCCAAGAACGAGATCTTTGTGGCCGATGACTTCGCCAACAAGATCTCAGTGATCAAGGGCCTTTCGGTGGTGCGAACGCTGACGTTTGCCCCCCCGAATAACTACTTCGTTGGGGTGGTCTACGATTTCAACACGAAGCTTGTCTACGTGACGGGCTTGAACTACAAGGTCTTCATCGTCACCTGATTCGGCTTGCACGTACGGTGAAAGGGATTGCCAGCGCGGCCATCCATCCTGACGTTCGGTCCAACCCTCCAGGCTTGAAGGTCGGCCGGAGATTCGCGTCTCAGCAGCTCCCGGGGTGAAACATCGGCAAGAGCGCGGGGATTCCAAGCCGACACGCCTAAGGGGGAGGCGGGCTTCGCCTACGAGACGACCATGGCCCGCGTATCCGCACGGAGGGGCTTGTGGATTGGACTCGTGCTCGTTTCAGTCTTGGCCTTGCTCGCTCCGGGCGGCGCTCGGAGCTTCCCGAGCAATTCGGCACACCCGGCCTCCCCCGCCCTCGCTGGGACCAACTGTACCGTCGGATTCGGCGCCTTGTACCCCGCGTATGACTCTGCGAATCGATTGATCTACGTCCCTAATCTCTACGGCTCGAGCGTGTCCGTAATCAACGGGACCTGCGGTGTAGTAGGTACCATCGCCCTGCCAATCGGAAGCAAACCGTACGCCGCGGCGTACGACCCCCCTAACAAGGACATTTACGTTACCGATGGTGCCCACCCCGTCGTTTACGTCATCCACAACCTTACGCGGATTCATGTTATTCATAACGCCTCGTTCACCGGAGGGACTTGGTCGATCGCTTGGGACCCCAGTGCCAACATGATGCTCTGTGTTGCCCTTCACGGACTACTCGTCGGAATCTCTGGAACCTCAATAAACGGATCGATTCACGTCGGGAACTCCTATAGCGAAGGTATGGCCTTTGACTCACGCGCGAACGAGATGCTCATAACCAACTATGCGCATGACAACGTGACAGGTGTAAACGCGTCTCATCCCTTCACTGGTGCCCACCGGAGCATTCTTGTGGGCAATGGGCCCGCGGGAATTGGCTCAGATCCTGCGACGGGATATGTCTACGTGGCGAACTACCAAGGCAAGAGCGTCAGCGTCATCAACGGAAACGGCAGCTATCTGGGGACGATTAGGGTTGGGAGCGGCCCGGTCGGAGTTGCATTTGACCCCGCTAAGAAGGAAGTATTTGTCGCAAATCGCCTCAGCAACAACGTTTCCGTAATCAGCGGCCTTTCGGTTGTGCGAACGTTGTCTTCGTTCCCCTCACCGAACAATTATCTCTTTGGGGCCGTGTACGACCCCGCGACGAAGCTGGTCTACGTCACGGCGGAGAACTACAAGGTCTTCATCGTCAGCTGATTGGGCCCACTCGCACGGCAATCGAGTTGCCGCGCCGCTATCGGCGCGTGCCGGTACGCGGGCCTCGCTGGCGCATCCCCGAAGCCGGACTCGCGGGGATAGTCGGATCTCCTACCCCGCCGCCCTCCCCAACACAGTGCCTACCGGCACCCCGCTTAGCCAGGTGATGAATCCCCCGAGGGCGGTCGAGCGCAAGGTCTCCGGCTCCCACGGAACCAGAGCGAACGCAGCCAGAAATGCCGCCCCAAGCAACCAAACAACTACGAGGAGGACTTCGATCCGGATAGATGACGGCTCAGGTGCTGGAGGAGAAGGTCGCCCCGAAACCCGGTGGCCGCGGGCTGTACCGAACCCTCTTCTCCTTGTGAGCAAGTCCCCGAATCCTTCTCCTGGGACCTGTTCGGGAAGCACCTCCTCGAGGTGGGCGGTGTGCGCCCACCGTGCAGACACCAGGAGTCCACCCGGGAGGTACTCCCACCACGGCCTCCTCAGCGTCACACTCGGTCCGAATGGATTCGGGGATGTGAACGTTCTGCAATCAGGATGGTGAGGAGGTCACTCGCCTGGGGCGCGGCGTCCCGCCGGAGTTTGACCGCCTCAGGGAGCTATTGCGGGCTCGGGAGGCCGGGCGGGGGCCGGTTCCACTCTCAGGGTGGCCGCCAGCTCCGCGCGAGTTGAAGGCTCGGGGTTGGCGGGTCGGTGGCATTCTGCCCCCAGACGTAAAAAGAAGCTCAAATAATATCTAAATACAGGTTGATTCCTGTAAAACGCCGTGCAAAAGCCCCCCGCTCAGCGGGCGACGCCGGACCGGTTTCTCGGGGTTCGCATGAGCCTCGAGGAGCTACGGCTCCTGGACGCCTACGCCGAGCGGGAGCGAAGCCGGAGCCGATCGGACGCAGTGCGCTCACTCGTCCGCGCGGCCGGCGAGTCGCGCCCCGACGCCGTCGAGCTCCCTCTGCAGGTGCGTGCAGAGCTCGCGACGATCGTCGAGGACGGCTGGGCCCGGGACACGGACGCCGCGCTCGCCGCGGTGTACCAGCTCGGGCTCGAGGCGTTCGCCGAGCTCCACGCGAAGCGGTTCAAGCGGTTGCGCCGAACGGCCCGCGAGAACTTCGACCGCGTGGAAGGCCGGCGACGGGCGGAGCGCGAGGGAGGAGGGTACCTCGGGCGCTAGACACCTCGTGGGGGGTTGCAACATGCAAGCGATGGCGTGGCCGAGGGCCGTGAACGACCGCAGCGGGTTCGTCTGCAAATCGTGCGGGACCGACGCGAAGCATAATCAGGTGCTCCGCATCTCGTTCTGCCCGATCCACGGTCTCAACAGCCGGTTGGACGTTCTACCGGGCCGAGCGGAGGGACTCGTATCGCGCGTCTCTATACCCGCGCCGGTGACGGCGGGACGACGGGCCTTGTTGGCGGTTCCCGCGTAGCCAAGACCGCGGCGCGAATCCGCGCCTTCGGCGCGTACGACGAGCTGGGGGCCTACCTCGGCTGGGCCTCGAGCCAGATCGCGCCGGGGGCGGACGACGTCCGGGCAGTGGTCCGCCGCTTGGGCCACGAACTGTTCGTGGCCCAGAGCGAACTCGCGACACCCCCCACGTCCCCGCCACCGGCCCACCGCATCGAAGCGCGGCACGTTGAGCGTCTCGAGCACGACATCGACCGCTTCGCCGACACCTTCCCGCCGGTCCGCACCTTCGTGATCCCCGGTGGCTCTCCCGGAGGGGCCGCCCTGCACGTTGCCCGGACGGTCTCCCGTCGTGCCGAGCGCGATCTTTGGGAGCTCCACGCCTCGGAGCCGGTCCGCCCCGAGCTTCTCCGGTGGGCGAATCGCTTGAGCGATCTGCTGTTCGCCCTGGCCCTGAGCGTCAATGAATCCGCCGGTTCCCCTGAGGTCCCGCCCGACTACTCGGTCTGAGCCGTCTCGACATGGAAGTCGGTCTCGTCGGCCAGCCGAACGTCGGGAAGTCGACGTTCTTCAACGCGCTCACCCTCCTCGACGTTCCGGTCGCGCCGTACCCGTTCACGACGACGAAAGCGAACCGGGGGGTCGCCGCGGTGCGCGTCCCGTGCCCCGAGAAGGAACGGGGGCTCAAGTGTACGCCGGGGAACGCTCGTTGCGTGGACGGGGTACGGTGGGTACCAGTGAGCGTCCTCGACGTGCCGGGTCTCGTCCCGGGCGCCCACGAGGGGAAAGGCCTCGGCCATCAGTTCCTGGATGACCTCCGGGCCGCGGACGGCTACGTCCAGATCGTGGACCTCACGGGGACGGTCGCCCCGGACGGGACGCTCGGCGCTCCCGGGAGCCAGGACCCGGCGTCGGCCGTCGATTGGCTCGAGGTCGAGCTGGTCGAATGGGTGGCGGGGATCCTCGGGCGCGACTTCGACCGCCACGCCCGGTCGGTGGAACTGGAGGGGGCCAAGGTCGAAGAGTTCGTCGTTGGGCGGCTCACGGGGCTCGCGATCACCCTGCCGCAGGTCGCGAACGCGCTCCGGACGACCGGGATCGACCGGGCACATCCCTCCCATTGGAGCCCCGAGGAACGACGACGGTTCGTGCGGACGCTGCTCGGGAGCGCCCGGCCCCGTTTGGTCGCCGCGAACAAGTGCGACCGGAGCGAACCGTCCGCGTTCGCCTCCCTTCAGGAGCGGCTCGCCGGGCGACCCTCGCTCCCTGCTTCCGCCGAAGCCGAGCTCACCCTGCGCCGCGCCGCGAAGGCCGGGCTGGTGGCCTACGCGCCGGGGTCCGCCGGTTTCTCCGTTCCGGACCCGGAGCGGCTCACGGAACCCCAACGTCGGGCGCTGGATGGGATTCGGAGTCTCCTCGCCCGTTGGGGCTCGACGGGCGTCCAGCAGTCCCTCGAGCGCCTCGTGTACGAGCTCCTCGGCTACGTGGTCGTCTTTCCCGTCGAAGACGAGAGCCGTTGGACCGATTCGCGCGGCCGAGTGCTTCCGGACGCCATCCTGGTGCCGCGCGGTACGCCGGTGCGCACGGTCGCGTACCGGGTCCACTCGGAGCTCGGCGAGAACTTCATCCGCGCGATCGACGGGCGGACGCACCGAGCCCTCGCCGCCGACCACCCCGTGGAACCCGGCGCGGTGCTCCGCATCGTTGCCTGGAAGTAGCCGAGCCGGTCGGGGCGGTCACCGACCGGAATCGGGGGGTCCCGCGGCCGGCTCGCCCGGGTTCTCCGGCCCCCCGCCGTCCGACGAGAGGTCGATGCCTGTTTGGGGGTCGGGAACGGTCGGCTCGGAGGTCAACCGCGACCGTCCGCGTCGCCGGAGCGTTACGGCGACCCCTACGGCGATCACCGCGGCCGCGACGACGCCGAGGACGATCGAGCTCGTTGCCGAGCCGCCGAGGAGCGACGGGGCGCACGGGGAGCAACCCGATGCCGCGGCCGATTGTACCACGAGCGCGAGCACCGACGTGGCGCTCCCACCGTTCGCATCGGTCACGCTCACGGCGACCGTGTACGTTCCCTCCGCCCGGACGGAGCACGCGAAACTGCTCCCGCTCGGGACGCCACACTCCGCCGGAAGCCCCGACCAGCGGATCGTGAACGGCTGGAGACCGCCGATCGGCTGGAGGAAGAACGTCGCGTTCGTTCCCGCCGTGAGCGCGTAGCCGGACGGGGTGCTCGTCCCGCCGAGGACCTGGATGGCGCCGGGGACGATGGCCGGCGCGACCGCGACGGAGAGACCGGGCCCCCACGGACCGCTGAACCCGAAGGAGTCGGTCACCGCGGCCGCGACCGTGTAGCTTCCCGGGATCCCGAAGACGCAGGAGGGGGCCGGACCCGTGAGCCCGGTGCACGAAGCGCTTCCGAGGCCGCGCCACGCGTAGGCGGAGTAGCTGCCGC
This sequence comes from Thermoplasmata archaeon, assembly GCA_035656255.1. GTDB lineage: Archaea > Thermoplasmatota > Thermoplasmata > Lutacidiplasmatales > UBA184 > Lutacidiplasma. The sequence goes on along the minus strand of DASRSV010000004.1, from coordinate 10,258 downwards.
TCCCCGCCGTGGCCGTGGTCGTGAAGTCGGCTCGCTGGCCGACGTCGATGGATTTCGGGCCGAGAGGCAGCGACGTAGCGGGTGCCGGCAGCACAAGGAAACGCTGACCGGGAGAAGTGTGGCTCGCGCCCGTGGAGTCGTTCACGATCACGTCGATCGAGTAGCTCCCCGTTGCGCTCGGGGTGCAGAGCCAGTCGGAGCCGCCGGGACTCACGCATCCTGGCGGCAGTCCCGCGAAGAGGAAGCTGTACGGCGGGACCCCGCCCCCGGCGGTCGCGTTCAGGTGGACGCTCTCTCCGAGGTCGATCGCCGGGCGGTCGAGGCGGAGCGTGGGAACGCCAAGGGGAGGGACGACCGCGACGCGGATCGGGGCGGAGAGCGACCGGACGCGACCTGCCTGGTCGGTGATCGTAAGATTGACGGAGTAGTTTCCGACCGCGGTGAAGGTGTGGGACGTCGCGGCGCCCGCGCCGAACATGCCGTCACCGAACGACCAATTGTAGCTGTACGGAGGGTCGCCCCCGACGACCGTCGAGGCGAACGAGACGGTGAGCGGAGCGAGCCCGGACCGCGGGGTCGTCGCTCGGGCGGCCACGGTCAGCGGCTGGGGCGGAGTGTAGATCCGGAGGAGGACGGGCTCACTGGTCACCCGCGATCCCGAAACATCGGTCGCGGTGACCGTCACGAGGTAGGTCCCGGTCGCGGTCGACGCGCACACGAACGACCCGCGGACGGAGGGAGGAGCACAGTCGGGCGGGAGATTGGTCCAGGCGTACGTGTAGCCCCCCGAGCCGCCGCCCGCCGACGTCGCGAAGCGGAGGGGAGTCCCGGCGGTGACGTTCACGGGACTGGGGACGATCACCGGCCCGAACTCCGCGAGGGGACTCGTGGAGGAGGTCCGGAGGTTCAGGTCGGACCAGATCGGCACCCCCGCGCCCCCCAGCATCGGGGCGGTGTCGGTCGAGTTCGGGTCGACCCACGGCGCGAGCAGCGAGATCGTCCGCGCGGTGTGCGTGTAGACATACAACCCGAGCGCGTTGGTAATCTGCTCGGACTCCGCGTACGTCAGGTCCCGACCGGTTCCGATCGGCGCGAACGCCGCGGCCGCAAGGGCGCGCTGCAACGCCGCCCACGCCGCCCCCTGGCATCCGTCCGATACCCCGAAGCTCGCGGAGGAGGCGGCCCATCCAGGGTAGTCGGACCAGGCATGGCAGGTGGTGGCGTTGAACGTGCTCAGGGCGAGCTGCTCCGCGACGGTGTCGCTGCTCGTGTAGGTGGAGTCGGGTAGGAGCATCGGCGAGACGTAGTCGCGCGGGTCGCCGAAATCCGGGGCCCAGCCGAGGGGGAACACCGGCAGGGGGCTCCCGTAAGGGCTGGTGAACAGCGCGCCGATGACGATGTTGAAGAACGAAGTGACATTGGCGAACGGCTGGATCGCGCCGCCGGTCGTACGATTGATCGCGGCCGCCCACAGCCGCATCTCGAGCGCATGGCTAGGGTCCGTGAATAGTGGAAGGACGCAAGGGGAGGTCGCCGAACAGCTTGCGACGTCGGGGTCGTAGAACGGTCCGGAGGAGTTACGGACCGCCGTCCACCACCAGCCCGCGCTCCCGACGACGGCCGACTGGTTGGTCGGATCCCCGGTCGGCCATGAGACGTTCGACGGGTAGCCCGCCATCGCGGGGGGGATCACTCCACCGTACAACCCCCCGGGAAGGATCCCGGCAACGCTCACGTTCTGGAGAGCCCCCGCGTACGGAAAGCTGGCCGCGAACAGACGGCGCATCCCGACGTGGCTGAACCAGGTGGAAGGAACGTTGACGGCGCTCGAGGAAGCGGCCAGATTCCGGGCGTTCGTGACGTTGAACGCGAGGTTGAACGCGTCGAAGGCGATCGAGTTCGTTCGCGCGCTGGAAGCCCACCCCAATCCGGACTCGAGCCCTTCGGCCGCCCCGCTGAGGTTCCCGGGCACGGCGACGTCCGCCAGACCGCTCTGCCAGTCGAGGAGGGTCGTCGCGTCCGACGTCGACCAGGTCACATTCACCTCCTGGGCGTAGAAACCTCGAGCGGCAGGGCATCCCGAGATCTTGCAGTTGGCGTTCGCAGCGTAGCTCGGGCTCGCTCGGAGGTCGGTCGACTGGCCGGGCATCACGTAGTACAGGTAGTACGGTCCGCTGCCGGCCGCCGAGAACTGGAGGTTGCCGGCGAACGGCGGGTTCGCCCCCGCCCGCTCATAGTTGTCCCAACCCGTTGCCCCGGCGGCGGATATCTGGGCGGACGTCATCCCGACGACCGGTCGGTCGCCCGTCCCGCTCACGTTGCCGGCCGTCCAGTACGGGATTCCCGCCGTCTGGGGGTTGGCGCTCGCCCAACCGGCCGGGACCACGGAGCCGCCCCACGCCTGTGCCACCAGGTCGAGGAAGAACGGCCATGCGTGACCCCCGCCCCGAGCGAAGAACGTCACGCACCCGTTCCCGGCGGGAACGCTCCCGACCTTCGGGCACTGGCTCCCGTTGATCGTCATCGATGCGAGGATTCGATTCGGGGTGTTGTTCGACGGCGCGTGCATGCCGCCGTCCCAGTTCGCATTCCCCTGCGGAAGGAGCGCCTGCGCTAGGATCCAGCCGTTGTTGCATCCGAAGCAAGGGAGGTCCGCGAAGGCGAGGGTTCGTGCGACCGAGAAGACGACGTCGGTCGGGAACACCGGCCAGGAGTTCTTCGCGGAGGGGTCGTAGAACCGAGCCTTCGGGTCGATCACGAACGTAAAGTTGTCGCCGCTCACGAGGGAGCTCGAGTACAGTTTCTGGCAGAGCGGGGTGCCCGCTACGCACGTCGCGAGCTCGGGAAGGTAGTCCGACGCGTTCGAACCGGAACGCGTACCGTTCGGAACGATCAGCGTCTCGTAGATGTTGGAGATCGGGTCCGCGCCGAACGTGTCGTAGTCGATCGCCGGGTCGAGGCTCGAGAATCCGCCGGGCCCGGTCTCGACCGCGTTGATGAGGCCGGTGCGGGGACTGCTCGGCATCCAGCCGCCCGCGACCGCGTACGACCCGCCGACGGGGATCGAGAATCGAAAGACGTCGACGACGGTCGGGCCGCTCGCGCCCGCGACGGGGGCGCTCGGAAGCCGGAAGTCCACGTCGTAGATCCCCGCCGGGGTCGAGGTGGAGAACGTCACCGTGGCGGTCCAGTTTGACGCGCCCGGCGAAAGCGAACCGAGCGACGCCCAGGCACTGCTCCCCGCGGTCGGGCCGAACGAGGGTGCCCCGAGGGCGTATCGCGCATCCTGCGGGACGGCCACGAGCCGGGCCCAAAGCGTAACGGAACCCCCCGACAGGATCGGAGTCGCGCGGTCGAGCACCGGCTGTCCCGAGACCAGGCTCCCCCCCTCGATGAGGGGGCGATTCAGGTTGACGTCGCCGAAGTCGTCATCTCGAACGAGCACCGTGAGCAGGTGGCCCTGGTTGTCGTCCGTCGCCCCCACGGCGTCCTGGGCGCTCACGTACACCGCGTAGAGCCCGGCGACCGCGTAGCGGTGGACGACGATCGGCGTGGTGTTGGTCGTCTGATTGCTGTCGCCGAACGTCCACGTGTAGCGGACCGCGGCGGAACCGTCGGGGTAGAACGCCTCGAACAGGTCGGCGGCGCCGAGCCCGATCGAGAGATTGGCCGTGAAGACGCTCAGATTGTGGCCCGCCGGCAACGTCGCTACCGGACCCGCCCCGGCGGCGGCGAGGTTCGAGACGCGGACGTCGTTCGCGTGCTCGGCCGCCAATGCCACCGCGACCGGAGCCGAGGCAGGAAGTGCCGAGTCGGCCGGAGCTGGCAGATCGACCGAAACGAGGACCACCACGACGATGGCGAGGAGGGCCCGCGCGTCGGATCCCGCGAGTAGGATCGGAATCCGGCCGGTTCCTGGGGTGCGTTGGCGGCTGTGGGTCCGAGTCAGCGGCCCGCCGGCCACCTTCGAGGCATGGGCGATGGCCTCTAAAAGTACCGGAACGACGACGCCGCGGCGCGCGCGGGCGGAACTACCCGCTCGGGATTCGGGTGGCGCTCACGAGGTCCGCGCCGGGGCTGCCCGAACGGACGGCGTACGCGGCGGCCCCCGCGCGGGCGAGCCGCCGGACCACCTCCATCTCGCGGCCGGGTCGAGGGAGCACCAGCACGGAGCCGCCCGCGCCGGCCCCGGTGAGCTTCGCCCCCAAGGCGACCGGTTCGGCCGCCGCGAGGAGTGCTTCGAGTCGAGGATGGGACACACCGACCTCGCGGAGCAGTTCCTGATTGCGGATCATCCCCGCGCCGACCGATTCCGGGTCCTCGTTCACGAACGCCCGGATCCCCGACTCCGCGACCTCGGCGAAGCGCGCGAGGAGCGACGGTCCGTCGGGCTGAGCGAGCCGGCGGCCGACGGCGAGAACGGCGGTGGCCGTATTACGCGGGATGCCCGAGTAACCGACTACCCAGACCCAGTTGGGATCGGGAACACGACGCACCGTCCAGCTCTCTTCGGCGTGCTCGACTTGCCAGAGGATCGTCCCCATGTCACTGTTGACCGTGACGCACCCGCCCGCGATCGTCGCCGCCGTGTCGCCCGGACTGCCCACACCCTGGGCGCCTCGCTCGATGTCGAAGGCAGCCTGCGCGAGCTCCGGCCGGGACATTCCGCCGGAGGCGCTGGCGAGCGCCGCCCCGAGCGCCGCGACGAAGGCCGCCGACGAGCCCAAGCCGGCGGATCTCGGAACCCGGGAGACGACGGAGACGTCGATCGCCGGGCGGTCGCGCCAGAACCGGTCGAGGGCGCGGTCGAAGTACGGGTTCGAGCGACGGCCGTCCACGTCGTGATTGAGCCGCGTCTCCGGGCCGACGGCGACGCCGACCTGGGTGTACAGGTCCAGCGCGAGCAGGAGCTCCGGGCCGCCGTGGACCACGGCGTGCTCGCCGAAGACGATGCACTTTCCCGGGGAACGGGCGGAGAGCGGGAGCTTCGCGGAGGGAATCGCATCGTCGCTCACGCGACCCCCCCCGGCTCCGTCACGACGACCTTGCCGCGCCGACTCGGTCGGATGCGCTGGCGGGCGTGGGCGAACGTCGTCTCGTCCGGAGCACCGACGACGCGGTCGAGTACGACGGCGAGGGCGGCGACCTCGCTGTGCGGCTGGTGGCCGACGGCGACGTTGTGTGTCGCGGCGCCGAACAGCTCCGGAGGTACCTTGGCTCCGCCGACGACGAGGAGGAGGCGGTCCGCCGACCGGAGCTCCGTCTCAACGTCGGCGATCGGCACACCGTACATCGTGAGGTGGGCGACCGGGCCAGGAAAGGTTCGGCAGACGGTCCGCCAGTTGGCGGCTCCGACCACTTCGAACGCTCCGCCCCACCGGCGCGCCACGGAGCGCAGTCGGTCGGAAATCTCGGGGTCGGGCGGATTGAGGTGGAGGCGGACCGCACCGAACGCGCGAGCGACGAGCGCGAGATGGGTCGTGAGCCGTGGGTCCCGTTGCGGCCGATGGCCGACCCTCAGGACCTCGACCGAGGGCCGCGGCGCCCGGCTACGCCGGGGCCGGCTCGGCATGGAACCGTTCGATCCGGTGCCCGCGGTACTCGAGCTTGTCGGATCGCTTCACGAGCCCCTTGAGGCGCGTCGGGGTCATCCCGAGCTCCTCGGCGACGTCGGAGAAGAACCGGCCGGTGTCGCCGACCGCCTCGAAGATGCGCTGCTCGAGCTTCTGGTACTCCTTGTCGTTCATGCTCGCGATGGCGAGGATCTCGCTCATCTCCACGAGCGGCGCGGTCGTGCTGATGTTGACGGTCGAGTAGTAGAAGTGGTAGCTCCGCTCGGGCGTCTTCCGCCCCTCCCGCGCGACCCAGCGGGTGTCGATCAACTTGAGCTTCTCGAAGAACGTGAGCGCCTTGGTGCCGTCCACGCCGAACTCCTTCCGCACGTCGTCCGCCGTGAGCCAGCTCTCGGCGAGACGCTGGACGAGGGCGAGCTTCACGGGCGAATCGACCGCCCGGAGGACGGGGACGAGCTCGCTGATGTCGTTCACGACCTTGATGCGGTGCATCGTCGAGGCCATGGCGGTCGTCTACGACCTCCCGGATTGAGCGTCCATCAGGGCCCGACGGTACTTCCCCCAACGGTCCTCGGGGGAGAACCGCGCCGGATGGGGCGTGCGCACCTCACCGCCACATTCTGGACAACGCTCCTTGAGCGTGTACCGATGGCAACCGGTGCACCGGTGGATCCGCGCCTCGGTCATTGGCGGGTGAACGTCCCCTGGCCGCCGGCCGTCTTGATGCAGGCGATCGCGGCCTCGGTGGCGCGCTTCAGGACCTCCTCGGCCTGCTTGTACTGGGTCCCTTCGACCTTCACGCGGTACCGCGGCGCCCCCACGTAGTGGACGGACACCGCCTCGGGGTCGACGCTCTCGGCCTCGATGAGGGCGGACTTCACCGACTCGATCCCGTTCGGCCCGAGGTCGGAGATCTCGAGGATTCCGCTGATCGAAACGTGCGGGGGGACGATGTTCTCCTGCGCGACCTTGAGGAATGCGGTCACCCACCCCTGGCGGCCCCACTCCTTCTGGAACTTCTTCGGGTCCTCGGCGGCCTGCTCGAACGCTTGGAACAGGCTCCCGTACTTCTCGACGAGCCCGTCCGCGAACTGGGCGTTCGTCGCCTCCACCTCGATCTTGAGGTGCTGGGCGGCGAGCGCGAGCAGCCGCAGGGCGCGCTGCTCGTTCTTCCACGTCTGGACCTTCTCGCGCCGCTGGTGGTCGTTGATCCGCTTGAGCGAGAGGTCGACCTGGCCCTTCGCGGTGTCGAGGCGCAGGACGCGCGCGACGATCTTCTGGCCTTCGCGCACGTGGTCGCGGATGTACTTGACCCAGCCCGTCGCGACCTCGGAGAGGTGGATGAACGCCTCGCGGTTGTTGTACTCGTCCAGCGTCACGAACGCACCGAAGTTGCGGATCGAGGTGACGGTCCCGACGACCAGCTCCCCTTCCTCGGGGTACTCCCCGCGCAGCGGCATCGATTCGGTTCGCCGATCCCTACGGTAGCGTCCGGACGATCTCACCGCGGAACTCGGCCCGTCCGCCGGTCGGCGTGGCGAGCTTCGCCCCGCAGACCGAGCAAGCGACGGGGGTCGCGGGTCGGCTGAAGACGGTCTGCTCCCCCGAGCAGTCGGGGCACTTCACGACGACGAACGGTGCCGGAGTCAAACCCGCGGGGCCCCCTACTTGTGCTCCACGAGCTCGAGCTGTCCCGCGCGCCAGCTCGGTGGCTGGACGGTATACTTGCACTTCTTGCATCGGTACTTCAGGTAGACCCGCCGGACGGCCTTCGCCCGGCCCTCGGGCTTCGGACGGGGGAATCCCCCGTAGCCACGCGTTGCCCGGCGGAACCGGCGCTGCCCCCACTTGAGCTCGCTCGCCGCCCGCTTCTTGCCCTTCTCGACGTCGTGCTCCGTGTGCACCTTGCACTTCGGGCAGTAGGTCGAGATCGACTTCGGGTAATGCATGAACCGCCGCCGCGGACGGACCGCCCATATAAGACGTTAGACCGGCGCGGAGAGGTCGACGTGGAGTTTCTCGCCGGTGGACGCGCCCGCGCCGACGGAAGTCTTAAGAACGGTTCCCTTGTGCGCGCGGCCCGCCGAGGTGGCTCATGGCCGACCGCACGTCGCTCGAAGCCCTGACCGAGCTCCTCGCGAAGGCGCCGGAGCGCCAGTTCGCGGAGTCGGTCGAGGTCGCGGTCAACATCAAGGAGCTCGACCTCGCGGACCCGAAGAACCGGATCGAGGACGACATCCCGCTCCCGAACGGTCGGGGGAAACCGGTCAAGATCGTGCTGTTCGGCTCCGCCGAGATGAGCCAGAAGGTGAAGGGGGTCGCCGACCTCACGGTCGCGCCGGCCCAGATGGACGAGCTGTTCAAGGACAAGAAGTCCGCGAAGAAGCTCATCGCGCAGTACGACTTCTTCCTCGCCGAAGCGCCGCTGATGCCGGTGATCGGCCGTCGGCTGGGCGTCGTGCTCGGCCCGCGCGGGAAGATGCCCCGTCCGATCCCGCCGGGGAGCGACCCGACGAACCTGATCACGGCCCTCAAGCGGTCGATCCGGATCCGGTCGAAAGGCAAGCGCACGTTCCACGCGTCGCTCGGGATCCGCACGATGCCGGCCGAGGCGCTCGCGCAGAACCTCGACGCCGTCCTGGGGCGGATCGTCGCCAAGCTCGAGCGGGGCCGGACGAACGTCGAGAGCGTCTACGTCAAGACGACGATGGGCCCGGCGGTCCGGGTCTGGTAGGGCCGAAGGCGATGCCGGGTCGAGGGTCGGTCCGTCCCGAGCAGCTCGCTCGCGTCGCCGCTCTGAAGTCGACGATCCTCTCCAAGCCGGTGACGGCGCTTGTCGGCTTCCGCGGCGTCCCGGCCGCGGCGCTCCAGTCGATGCGGCGGGAGCTCCGGGAGCGCGGACACCCGATCACGGTCGCGACCAACAGCTCGTTGCGCCATGCCCTCGAGGCCGCGGTCGAGGAGCGGCCGTCTCTGAAGCCCCTCTTCGACTCGGTGGTCGACCAGACGGCGTTGCTCGCCGCCGACGGCAATCCGTTCGGCCTCTTCCAGGAGCTCGCGAAGACGCGTTCGCCGACCCCGGCGCGGGGCGGCGAACTCGCCCCGAACGACATTGTCGTTCCCGGCGGACCGACGAGCTTCAAGCCGGGCCCGATCGTCGGTGAGCTCCAGCACGCCGGGTTCCCCGCGGCGATCGAGAAGGGGAAGGTCGTCCTCAAGAAGGAGGTCACGATCGTCAGGGCCGGCCAGACGATCTCGCGCGAGGTCGCGACGATGCTGACCCGCCTCGAGATCTTCCCGCTCGAGGTCGGGCTCGACCTCCGTGCGGTCGTCGACCGCGACACGTTCTACCCGCGCGAGGTGCTCAACGTCGACCTGGACGCCCAGCGCGCCGAGTTCGTGCGCGCCCACCGCCAAGCCCTCGGCCTGGCCCTTGAGGTCGGTTTCCCGACGAAGCTCACCACGCCGATCCTCCTCGGGCGGGCCCATCGCCGCGCGCTCGCCGTCGCGACCGCGGCCGGCTTCGTGACGCCCGAGACCCTCCCGGCCGTGCTCGGCCGGGCCCTGCGCGAGGCGAAGGCGGTCGCGCAGCTTACAGGCTCCTAGGATTCGGAGAAGAAGACTAGGGAGGACGAGAACGATGGAGTACGTCTACGGAGCCCTGCTGCTCAACGCCGCCGGAAAGCCGATCGATGAGAAGGGCCTCACGCAGGTCCTGACCGCTGCGGGGTTCGCCCCCGACACGTCGCGCGTGAAGGCGCTGGTCGCCTCGCTCGACGGGGTCGACCTGAAGGACGTCCTCGCGAAGGCGGAGACGGTTGCGGTCGCCGCGCCTACCGCGGCGCCGGCCGGCGAGAAGAAGGACGCGAAGGGCGAGAAGAAGGAAGAGGAGAAGAAGGAAGAGAAGGGCGTCTCCGAAGAGGAGGCGGCCGAGGGTCTCTCCGCCCTCTTCGGTTGAGGCCGGGTAACTCGTCCCGCTTCGCTTAAGACCCGCTACCGGGTGCATCTATCGGGGGCCCTCCACCGGCGAGTCGACCGACATATGCCACCGCGAGAAGCCTGCGGGGTCGTCGGCGTCTCGCTGCCGGGCAAGGGCGCCGCGCCCACGCTCTACCGGGGACTTCGGGCGCTCCAGCACCGCGGACAGGAGTCGGCCGGCATCGCGACGACCTCCCACGGCGTGATGCATGTGCGCAAAGGGATGGGCCTCGTCCACGAGATCTTCTCGAAGGAGCTGCTCGATTCCCTGCGCGGCTCGGTCGGGATCGGCCACGTGCGCTACTCGACCACGGGCCGGTCGGACCTCGAGAACGCGCAGCCGCTCCTCGTGAAGCTCCGCGAGGAGGACGCGGCGCTCGCCCACAACGGGGACATCGTCAACTTCGAACGTGTCCGCCGACGGCTCCAGGCGCAGGGCGTCGAATTCCTCGGGAGCGCCGACTCGGAGACGATGGCGCAGATGATCTCCGTCGAGTACGGCCGGACGCGGGACCTCGAGGGCGCTATCCGCCGCGCGAGCACCGAGCTCGTCGGAGGGTTCGCCGTCGTCATGCTGGTCGGCAACCGCCTCGTGGCGTTCCGCGACCCGCTCGGCATCCGGCCGCTCGTCCTCGGTCAGCTCGACGGCGGCCACGTGGTCGCGAGCGAGTCGGTGGCGGTCGAGCTGATGGGCGGCACGCTGGTCC
>DASRSV010000003.1:0-283586 GCA_035656255.1 Thermoplasmata archaeon | reverse complement strand
GGCGAGAACCCCTGATTGGAGTGGAGGACGACCTGGGCCCGACGCATCACCGTCGGGTCCCGAGTGCGATTCATCAGGCGGTTGATGGACTCTCCTTCCTCGGCGGGCAGGTCGCGCACGCGCAACATCGGGGGAGGGGTGAACCCCTCCCCCGGGAAAGTACTTTCGCCGGAGTCTCAGGGAACCTTAGACTCGGATTCCGGTCGCGGCACTAGGCCCCGATTCCCACCGATCCTAACCGCCCGGGGTGGAGCCGGGCGCCGCCGCCCCCGCCCCGTCCGGACGGCCCGAGGATGGACGGAAGCGTCGGGTCACGTAGAGCTCGGCCACCACATTGCCGACCACGACGGTGACGAGCGCCACCCCTACGACGACGCTCACGATCGTCCCGCGCGTCGCGCTCGGGATCGCGGTGTTCGAGATCAGCGAGAGGGCGAGGACAACGGGGATCGCGCCGCGGATGCCGGCGAGCGTGACGACGTTGTACCAGGACGGCGGGATCCGCCGGTTCGGTCGCTCGACGGCGGCCGAGAGCGGGCGCAGGACGTACACGAACAGGGCGCGGCCGACGAAGAGGACCGCGACCACGAGCAGGATCAGCGGGAGGTTCTGCCATAGGCCGTTCGTGGCCCCGAGCAGACCGATCGCGAGGAAGATCACGGAGTTCACGACGTAGACGACCACGCTCCAGAACGTCGTGACGGCGCTGCGGACGTCGGCTCCCATCGCCCGAGGGGCGACCCACGTCCCGACGGCGATGCCCGCGATCGCGACCGCGACGATCCCGGACGCGCCGATCCGCGCGGCCAGGAGGTACGAGCCGTACGCCGCGACGATCGAGAGCGCCGTCTCGACCGCCGGGTCGCGGAGCCGGCGGTGGAGGACGTACACCCCGCCCGCCGCGAGGAGTCCGACCGCCGCGCCGCCGAACGTGAGCCAGAGAAAGTCGGTGCCGATCCGGATCGCGCTCCACGTGCCGCCGCCGACGATCGCGAGCAAGACGGCGAACGTGCTCACCCCCACGGCGTCGTTGAGGAGCGACTCGCCCTCGACGATCGTCGAGAGCTCGGCGGGCACCTTCAGGCGGCGGAACAGGTCGACGACGGCGATCGGGTCGGTCGGGGAGAGGATCGCCGCGAGCAGGAGCGCGAAGAGGAGCGGGATGCCGACGATCCAGAACACCAGGAACCCGGTGAAGATCGTCGTGAAGACCACCCCGAACAGGACGAGGAACACGACCATCCCCGCGCGACGGCGGAGCATCGGGAAGTTGATGTGGAGCCCGGCCTCGAAGACGATCGGAGGGAGGAGGATCACGAAGAACAGGTCCGGCGAGAAGACCGCGCTCCCCCCGGCGAGGAATCGGAGCGCCCCCCCGGGCGCGATCAGGTAGCCGAGCGCGACCCCGAGCACGACCAGCGCGGCCGTGTACGGGAAGCGGAGGCGCTGGGCGACGATGACGACGACGACCGCGACGAGCAGCAGCACGAGCAGCGGCTCGATTGAGGTCGCCATCGCCCGGCCTCGCCGAGCAGAGCGGGAGAGGTCGGCCTAAGGATATCGGCGGAAGCGCGGCGCCCGTCGGGGAACCCGCGGGCTCAGCGGCCCTGCTTCACGCCGAGCCACTTTGAGAGCCGACGGAGATTGGTGACCGACCCGATGACGATGAGGGCGTCCCCCGGCGCGAGGGCCGTTGTGAGCGGCGGCACGAGGATTGTCCGGAATGCCCCGTCCCCGCCCTTGCGTGCGTAGCCGATGACCTGGCAGTCGGTCTGCTGCCGCACGAGCTTCTCCGCTTCGGCGACCGTCTGGTGCGCGATCGGCGCCCGCTCGGACAGCAGGAACTCTTCCATGTCGGCCCCGAGCTCGGTCTCGGTGAGGTCGTCGATCGCCTGCGCGACGTCGGGACGGAAGGCGGCGTCGGCGCAGAGCCGTCCGCCCATATCCGACGGGGAGGCGATGTACGTCACTCCGGCGGCCTTGAGCGTCTCCTCGAGCTCCGGACGCGAGATCGACACGACGATGCGGACGTTCGGGCCGAGGGCCCGAACGTTCAGGGCGGCGATCAGGTTCGCGGCATCGTCCTCGAGGCAGACGATGACACTGTGGGCGGCCGGCACGTTCGCCCGCCGCAGGATCTCCGCCTCGGCGGGGCGGCCGTACGTCGCGTACAACTGGGACTCCGGGGCGAGCGCCCGAAGGTTGTGCACCTCGTCGGCGGTGTCGGCGATCACGGCGACCTTCTGCTCGGCGAGCAGGAGTTCCCGGACGGCGGCCCGACCGACCGGGGTGTAGCCGACCACGACGATGTGGCCCGTGAGCGCCGTCCCGAGGATGCCGAGCGACCGCGCCTGCGACTCTTCCGTCACGATCCCGGTGATGACGCTGAAGAGGTATCCCACCAGGAAGATTTGGGCGTAGAGCAGCCCGGTCGTGAAACCTAGTCCCGCCGTTGTCTTCGGCGTGATGTCACCGTAGCCGGTCGTCGAGATGGTGACGATCGCCCAGTAGAACGCCGTGAGCGCGCTGAGCGGTTGGTGGGGGCTCTCGATCAGGAAGAAGGTGAGGGCCGCCCCGACGTTGAGCCCGACGAACAGCGCGACGAACTTCCAGACCCGCCGGAACACCCGGCCGACGTACTTCGCGCGCGGCCCGGCGACCAACGGCTTCGCGAGCTGACGAAACCCTATATACGGTGGCCCAGGTGGCCGCTTCCTTGCTGGCCGCGGAACCTTCCGCGGCCCTGAGGTCGGCGAGCTTGTCGGAACGCCCCTCTGGGACGATACGTCCCCGGGGCTACACCCGGTTCGAGCGCGCTCGGATCCTCGGGGCCCGGGCACTGCAGATCTCCCTCGGGGCGCCGATCCTCATCGACGTCCCGGCCACACTGATCGATCCGGTCGAGATCGGCGAGAAGGAGTTCGCTGCCGGTGTGATCCCGATCAGTGTCCGGAGCGGCCCCGCGCGGGGCTCCGCCTCGCGCTAGATCACCGCATCGTCGAGCGCGCGGGCGCAGCTGCATTCGGGCTCGGCGGCGACGCTCGGGAGCAGGTGGTCGAGGACCGACTGCATCCGGGTTCGATTCTTCTCCATCGTCGCCCCGATCTCCGCCGCGGCGACGGGCCGTTCCGCCCACACGTCGAAATCGGTCACCATCGCGAGGCAGACGTAGCAGAGCGCGCGCTCCCGGGCGAGCGTCACCTCGGGGACGAGCGTCATCCCGATGATGTCCGCGAACGACCGGAACCAGCGCGACTCGGCGCGGGTCGAGAACCGGGGTCCTTCGACGCAGACGTACGTCGCGTCCGTCGCGAACGGGCTCCCCGCCGCCTCGCCCGCGCGCGCGGTGCGACGGGTCAGGTCCGGGCAGAACGGGTCGGCGAGCGAGACGTGGATCGCCTTCCCTCCATCGAAGAACGTCGTCGGGCGCTGCTTCGTCAGGTCGACGAACTGGCTCGGGAGCACGAAGGTCCCCGGGGGCAGGTGCTCCCGAAGCGACCCGACCGAGTTGACCGAGACGATCGCCTCGGCCCCGAGGCCGAACAGCGCCTCGACGTTCGCGCGGTAGTTCACTCGATGCGGCGGGATCGTGTGGCCGGGTCCGTGGCGGAGGAGGAAGAGGACCCTCAGGTTTCCGAGGGTTCCCTCCTCGATCGGCCCGGAGGGCCCACCCCACGGGGTGGTCGGCCGGTGGGTCTGGGTCGCGGTGCCGCCGAAGATCCCGCGAACGCCCGAACCGCCGATGACGGCGACGCACTTCCGGGCGGGCGTCAGGCCTCGCCCTCCCGTCGGAGCGGGGGCGGCGGAGACCCTCCCCGGAACACATGGGCCATCGTCACGTCGCCGCGCGTCTTTTCGAGAAGCGCGCGCGCCACGTCCTGCTTCGGCTTGAGCGCGACGATGCTGCGCGTCGTGTCGAACCGCATCAGCACCCGGACGAGCCGGTCCATGAGCGTGAGCGCCGCGTCCGCGTTCGCGAGGTCCCCCGAGGCGAGGTGATCCAGGGCCAGTCGTCGAACCTCACCGACCAGGTCCCCCAGGCCGAGCAGGTACGGCTCGGGCTCGACGCCGAGGTCGGTCGGGCCCGGGAGCTCGCGCCCGGCGACCACGGCGGCGAGCAGGCTCGCCTCGACCGCTTCCTGGAAGGCGTCCATCGCGAGTCCTTCGTCCGCCCGACCCGCGCGACGGCTGAACTCGGTCAGCTCGGTGATACCGGTCCGGATCGAGGCGATCTCGGCCTCGCTCGCCTTCGCCTCGTGCAACCTCAGCATCGTCGCCTGGGAGAGTCGCCGGAGCTTCCGCGCTCGTTGGAACAGATCGTCCCGGCGGGCCTCGCGCTGATGCAGGTGCGCCTCGATGGCGGCGAGCTTCGCCTCGGCGATCGGTCCGCCGGGTGCCGCCGCGCGTTCAGCGGAAGAGGGTGAACCGGGCATCGTCACCTCCCCCGTCGAGGAGGCCCAAACGAACCCCCGCGTCGAGCCAGCCGTGGGCGTAGCTCACGGCGGCGAGCGCGCGGTCCCGGTCGCCTCGGGCGAGGAAGTGGTCGGCGTCCTTCACGTACGCCCGCGCCATGTCGAGGAAGTCGTGGGACGCGCCCTCCAGAAACGAACGGGGCGGGACGGCCGACCGCACCCGGTCCAGCGCCTCGCGGGTGAGGACCAGGTACTTTTCGAGGAGCGGAGTCGCCTGGGCCATCCGTGGGCGGCGCCGACGGCGCTCCTCGATATAATGAGGCGGCGCGGCCCGATGTCGCGCGGCGGGGAGAGCCCGGTATGAGGGCGGCCGGTCCACGGGCGCGTTCGCCAGGCCGCTGCGTCTCTTGTGTCCTCGTCGCGATCGTCCTCGCCTCCGCGGCGGGGGCCGGGGTCGCCGACGCGCCCCATCCCGGCCCGCCCGCGATCGCCCACCCGGGGGTGTCGGTCTCCTTTCGGCTGCTTTCCGACAACTCCACGAACGGCTGCGGCAGCGTTCCGATCGTCGCCAAGTTCTCCGCGAGCGCCGGAGGCGGCGCTCCCCCGTATTCGTACAATTGGAGCTTTGGCGACGGAACCCCGAACGTGACCGCTGGCCCGCTGGTCACCCACGACTACGCGCAGTGGGGGAGCTACGACGTGAACGTCTCCGTGACCGACCGGGTCGGATCGATGGCCGGAGTGGGGATGACCGTCAATCTGATTCCCCCCCCGTGTCCCTCGGTGGCGCCGCCGCTGTTCGAGAACAGCTACGTGGTGATCGCCATCCTGGTCTCGGTCGGCCTCGTGGCCGTCGGGCTCTTCTACGGCCTGCGCGGAAGGAAGGGGCCCAACCGGCCGACCGAGCGCTGACCGCGCCGGCGACCGATCGGTCGGCTACTTGGGGACCTTCTCCCAGTCCTTCAGGAACCGCGCGAGACCGATGTCGGTGAGCGGGTGCTGGACGAGCTTCTCCATGACCGCGTACGGCATCGTGCAGATGTCGGCGCCGATCTTCGCCGCCTCGAGCACGTGGATGGGGTGCCGGACGCTCGCGACGAGCACCTCCGTCGGGAACTTGTAGTTCCGGTAGATCCGGACGACGTCCTCGATGAGCTCCATGCCGACCTCGCTGATGTCGTCGAGCCGACCGATGAACGGGCTCACGTACGCCGCCCCGACCTTCGCCGCGAGCAGCGCCTGGTTCGCGGAGAAGACGAGCGTCATGTTGACGCGGGTCCCCTCCTGGGCGAGCGTCTTCGTCGCCTGGAGCCCGGCGGGGGTCATCGGGCACTTCACATAGATCGACTTGTGGATCTCCCGGAGGCGCCGTCCCTCGGAGAGCATTCCGGCGACGTCGGTCGCGACGACCTCCGCCGAGACGGACGGAATGCCGAGGGCGCAGATCGAGCGGATGACGTCCTCGAACTTCTTCCCCGACTCCTTCGAGACGAGCGTCGGGTTCGTCGTCACCCCGTCCAGGATGCCGACCTCCCACATCGTACGGATCTCGTCGAGGTTCGCAGTGTCGAGGAAGAGCTTCATCGCGGGACCCGTCGACCCGCGGACGGGATTACAGTTTCCCGCGCTGCCGAAGGAGGTCGAGGGCGACCTCGACCACCCGCTCGCGGGAGAGCCCGAACGGGTCCAGGCCGGCGAGGTCGGGCACCGGACCGGCGAACAGATCCGGGATCCCGATCCGCACGACCGGGACGGGCCGATGCTCCGCGGTCACCGACGCGATCTGGCTTCCCACGCCCGCGAGGGCGGAGTGGTCCTCCAACGTGATGATCGCCCCGGTCTCGCCCGCCGCGCGCAGCACGGCCTTCGCATCGAGGGGCTTGACGCTCCCGGCGTCGAGCACCCGGGCGCCCAAGCCCAGCTTCCCGATCTCATCCGCGACCTCGATCGCGCGGGCCACGAGCGGTCCGACCGCGACGAGCGTGAGGTCGTTCCCGGGCCGTAGGACCGGCGCCTGGCCGGGAGTGAACCCGGCCTCCCCGACCGGGGGGCGCACGCCCGTCGCGAGGCGGACGTACGCCGCGCCCTCCTGGGCGAGGGCAGCTTGGATCGCGGGTCCCGCGCCACCGGGATCGGCCGGCGCGAACACCGAAAGCGACGGGAGCGCGGACATCAGTCCGAGGTCCTCGAGGACGGGAGCGTCCGCTTCGGCGGGCGGGCCGATCGCGCCCCCATCAAGCGCGACGACGATGAACCGGGGTCGCTCGGAGGCGGCGGCCCGGCGGATCTCGGGGTAGACGGTCCCTCCCACCCCCAGGCGGGGGACGACGACGACCGGGCGCGCTCCGGTCGGGGCGTCGGCGATCGCGCGGCGGAACGCGTGGGATCGAGGGAGCGTGTGCAATCGCTCGCCGGCGCGCTCCAGTAGCCGGGAGGAAAACCGCCGGGGTAGGGCCGAACCGACCAGGTACGTCGAGGTGATCTCGGTCGTTGCGCCGCTGAGTGCGTCGAGCCCCGCTTCGGCGACGGAGGGCGTCGGTTCGCGTCGGGGCAACGTTCCGACCCGGGGTCAGGCCGCCTTCTTCGTCGACCGCTTCTTCGGTCGCTTCGTCGACGGGGTCAAGAGCGCCCGAAGCGACTTCAGGTCGTTCACGTAATCGATGTAGTCGTCGCCCTCGAGGGGCGTCTCGAGGAACCCGGGATGCTCCGCCCACCGGGGGTCCTCGAGCCAGGGGCGGAACCCTTCGGCGCCGATCTTCCCCTTCCCGATGTTCTCGTGTCGGTCGAGGTGCGAGCCCACATCGGCCTTGGCGTCGTTGAGGTGGAACGCCCTGACTTCGCTCGTCCCGAACGACGATTCGACCTGGTCGATCAGCGCGCCGTAGCCCGTCGGCGTTCGGAAGTCGAACCCCGCGGCGAACAGATGGCAGGTGTCGAGCGCCACCCCGACCCGCGTCCGGTCGACGACCCGGCGGATGACGTCGGCGAGCTCCTCGAACTTCGAGCCCATCGTCGTCCCCTGACCCGCGGCGTTCTCGAGCAGGACCCGGACGCGGAACCCGGGCGTGGCGTCGAACGCACCGTTGAGGCTCTCGGCGATCGAGAGGATGCCGGCCTCCGGGCCGGAGCCCATGTGCGCACCGGGGTGAAGGATGAGGTAGTCCACCTGCAGGAGCTCCGCGCGCTTGAGCTCGTCCAGGAACGCGCCGCGCGACTGCTTGAGCTGGGGCGGCTTCGGCGAGGCGAGGTTGGCCAGGTATCCGTGGTGGACCGCCGTCGACTTGAGCCCCTCCCGACGGACCGCCTCGGCGAACTCCTTGCCGCTCTCCTCGGGAATGACCGTGCCGGCCCACATCTGCGGGCTCTTCGAGAAGATCTGCATCACCTCACAACCGATGCCACGGGCGGTGACCGCCGACTGCGCGAGACCGTCCGCGATGCCGATGTGAGCGCCGAGCCGCACGAGCGAGCCGAATCGGGGCCCGATTTAATCCCGCGCGGCGCGCCCGCTCGCCGAATTCAAGGAGGCTGACAGCTTTCCGCGCTTCCCGTAGGCTCGCGCACTTCAGTACCACGCGAAACGCCGGAGGGCTTGACTTCCGGGTTCGGAATGGGACCGGGTGTTACCCCTCTGCTTTGGCCGTCAGCCAACCCGGCGACTGGGGTTCGGTACATAAGCCCGGCGCGCGCCGGGCCTTCGGCCTACGAGCCGCTCAGTCGAGGCTGCGCCGGATCTCGCGCATCGACCGCTCGGCCACGAACAGGCCGAACCGTCCGACCCGCTCCGCCATCTTCCAGGTGAGACGGGCCGTCGCCGCCGCGTCGTGGGCGAGGTCGCGCGCCAAGTCCTCGAACTCGTCGCGGGTCGCTCGCTCGCTCCCGCTTCGCCGGGTTGCCATGGAAGGCGCACGGCGAACGGGTCTATTCGGTTTTCGACCTGGAGGCGCGGACCTTGGCGCCTATCGGGCCCCGGAGGGCCGACCGCTCGGCGGCCGCCCGGGGCGGCGGCGGCTGGGTGGGGTCGGATTGGGACCAGATGTACCACGTGCCGTGCGCCTGGCTGAGCTGCCGTCCGTCGTCGTCAGTCAGGCGTCCCTGCACGAACGCGAGGTGGCGCCCGCGACGGACAAGCTCCCCGAGCGCCGTGAGATGGACCCCTTCCCGAGCAGGCCGGAAGAACTCGACGTAGAGCGACGTCGTGGCGGTGACCTCGTCGGGCCCGAGCGTCGTCACGACCGCGCCGCCCATCGCGGTGTCGAGGATCGTCGCGTAGACGCCCCCATGGACCACCCCGTTGATGTTGAGGTGCCGGGCCTCCACCAGCCCTCGGACCGTGCACTTTCCGTCGCCGGACGCAGCGGGGTCGATCGCGAACCCGACCGCGGTGTGGAACCCTTCGAGCCGGGCGACGGTCTCCCAATCGCGCGGCATCGCCCTCGGCCGGGGCTCGGCGGCGCGGGGCGCGGCGGACATCCGGGTGACCGGCGCCACGAGAGTATATGGCTCGGCCGGTCTCGGAGCGACGCGTGGCCGATCCTCGGCGACGTCGGCGGCGCACTGCGACCGCGATCGCCGCTCCCAACATCGCCCTCGTAAAGTACTGGGGGCAGCGCGACGAACGGCTGCGGCTCCCGTACAATTCGTCCCTCTCCGTGACCTTGGGCGGTATCCGGACCCGGACCACGGTTCGGTTCGACCCCGGTTTCGCGCGCGACCGACTGAGCCTGAACGGGCGGTGGGTCACCGGGCCCCCGCTCGACGCGGTGCGAAAGTTCCTCGACCGGGTCCGGGAACTCTCCGCGGAACCGGAGCACGCCGAGGTCGTGTCGGCGAACAACTTCCCGACCGCGAGCGGGCTCGCGAGCAGCGCGAGCGGGTTCGCCGCGCTCGCGGGGGCGGCGGCCTGGGCGGCGGGGGTCGATGCGACGCCGGCCGACCTCTCGCGGCTCGCCCGTGTCGGGTCGGGGAGCGCCGCGCGCTCGATCTTCGGCGGATTCGTCGTTTGGGACAAGGGCCAGCGAGCGGACGGACTGGATAGCGTCGCGCGACCGCTGTTCGGACCGACGCACTGGCCGGAGCTCGTCGACCTCGTGGTCGTGATCCGCGGAGCACCGGACAAGCCGATCCGATCGGCCGACGCGATGCAACGAAGCGTCGCGACGTCCCCCCGCTTCGCGGGACGGCAGCGGGCCGTTCCACCGCGGCTCGAGCGGATGGAGCGCGCCATCGCCGAGCGCGACGCCGAACGGCTGTTCCCGGAGGTGATGGAGGAGTGCGACGACTTCCGGGCGGTCTGCGAGACGACGCGGCCGCCGCTCGACTACCTCACGCCCGCCTCGCGCGCAGTGCTGGACGCCGTCCGCACGGTGAACCGGGAAGCGGGTCATCCGGTGGCCGCGTACACCCACGATGCGGGGGCCCATGTCCACGTCTTCACGCTCGCCGAGGACGCGGCAACCGTTCGGGCCGCCCTCGCCGCGGTCGCCGGGGTCGAGCGGATCCTGAGCCTCCGCCCGGGACCCGGACTCCACCGCGCCGGACGCAGCGCCGCCGCCTAGGCTACCGTTTCTTCCGCGCGCGCCGGACCGGACGGCGGCGGTGCGCCGCGCGGGCGGCGCGCTTCTTCGCGTCGGGGACGAAGTAGACCTCGAGGACGATCCGGTCGGGGTCGACCCAGGTGGCGCTCACGTACCCGGGCCGGAACTCGGGGTGCTCCTCACAACGGAAGATCGGGTAGATCTCCTGGCGCGCGAGGTCCTCCTGGATCTTCGCGACCTCGGCGCCGCTCCCGACCTTGAACGCGACGTGCTCCGCGATGACCTCCTCGTCCCCGGTCGGCGGCCGCCGCCGGATGCGCGGGGAATTGCTCTGCAGGAGCCACATCGTCTGGGAGCCGTTCGAGTAGCCGAGGTACGTCGGGTCGTCCGCGAACCGTCGGAACCCGAGGCGGCCCAGGAACCGGTCGTGCCACCAGCGGGAGCGGCGGGTGTCCTCGACCTCGAAGGAGATGTGGTGGATCTCGGCGCCGGTCATGACGGGCACGCCGCGGGACCGGAACCCGGGATTAAAGCCGCGACGGGCCGAGGGCCGCGACCCGGCCTACAGGATGTGGCGGTCGAACTCGGGCGCGGGGAGGTCGAGGCCGATCGACGTCATCATCGGCGTTACCTCGCGGATGAACCGCTCGCGCGCCTCCTCGTTCGTCCACCGCTTGAGGCCGAAGGCGATCGCCTTCTGGCTCGTCGCCGAGTTCGAGTGCCCGAACATGTCGAGGGCCCGGGGGTACCACTTCAGGATGGACCGCTGGGCCTCCTCCTTCGTGCCGTAGTACTTCGCGCCGTCCTTCGCCATCCGCTTGAGGACGCTGAAGCCGAAGTTGAGGTGCAGCTGCTCCTCGCTCAGCATGAGCGGCATCGCCCGCGCGAGCGGGCCGTACGAGCACTCCTGGAACGCGCGGAGCTGGTAGACGCCGACCCGGTCGACGAAGCAGGTGAAGGCGCCGACGTCGCTCCACCGGTCGAACGCGATGTTGAAGGCGTCGAGCTTGTGCTCGCCCTCCCTCTTCGTGAGGAGCTCGTCGATGTACTTCTGGCCCTCCTCGCCGAAGTCGCGGAGGATCCGGCACGCCTGGAGCCCGTGCCGCGCCTCGTCCGCCACGATCCGGGCCTCGATCCACCGGTCCTCGAGCGTCGGGGCGGAGTCGAGCCACGGGCGGTGCTGCTGGATCGAGGCGAACTCGGTGTCCGCCTGGACGACCATGAGCCGGATGATGAGCTTCCGCAGGTCCTCGGGGAGCTCCTCGGAGCTCTCGTACTTCCGCGCCCCGGCCTGGTCGCCCCAGAGGATCTCCCGGATCGGCTCGATCGAGCCGCCGTCCTTGAGGTTCTGCGCGACCGGTCCGGAGTTCGGGCTCATCGTCGGGGTTCTCGAACTAGGGTTCAGCGGCCCTTAAAGGTCGGCTTCCGCTTTTCGGCGAACGCGGCGAGCCCTTCCTTCGCGTCCTCGGTGATGAACAGCCGGTTCTGGAGCTCGCGCTCGAGGGCGAGTCCGGCGTTCAGGGACATCTCGATCCCCTCGGAGACCGACCGCTTGATCAGGCTCACCGCGCGCGACGGCCCGTGGGCGAGGGCCTTCGCGTACGCCGCGACGTCCGCCATGAACGACTCCTTCGGGTAGACGTAGTTCACGAGGCCGATCGCGAGCGCCTCCTCGGGGGTGAGGAGCTTTCCGGTGATCATCATGTCGAGCGCGCGGGCCGCGCCGACCAGCCGCGGGAGCCGCTGGGTGCCTCCGGTGCCCGGGAGGACCCCGAGCGTCACCTCCGGGAGCCCGATCTTTCCGGAGTCCTTCGCCATCATCCGGAGGTCGCAGGCGAGCGCGATCTCGAGGCCGCCGCCGACGCAGTGGCCGTTGATCGCGGCGATGACGATCTTCGGCGTCTGGCCGAACTTGTTGAGCGTCTCCTGGCAGTGGAGACAGAACATCGCCTTGAAGTCCGGCTGGCTCGTGCGCAGCATCTCGATGTCCGCGCCCGCGCTGAAGAAGCCGGGGAGCTTGCTCGTGAGGACGACGGCCTTCGCCTTCTCGTCGAACCGTAGCTCTTCGATGGCGACGTCGAAGTCGTTCATCATGTCGAGGTCGTAGGTGTTCGCCTTCGGTTTCGAGATCTCGATGTAGCCGACGCCGTCGTCGACGTGCGTCTCGACGTACTTGCCCTTCATCGCGTACTTCCCGTGGGTAGCGGCCGCGACTTGGGACCCTGCGATAAGCCCTGCGCTACGCGCGGCGCGGACCAAAGCCGCCCGGGCGTTGGGGCTGGCCCGAAGGCAACTCCCGAACCGTCCCGTCGGCGCGCCCGACCACGACGCGATGCGCGAGGCCGACGAAGATCCCGGTCTCGACGACCCCCGGCATCGCGCGAAGGTCCCGTTCCGTCTTCGCCGCATCCGCGAGCGGCGTCGCCGGGGCGAGGTCGAGGATCTCGTTCCCGTTGTCGGTGCGCCACCCGCTCTTCCCTCCGTCCGCGGAGCGCAGGCGGGGAACGTAACCCATCGCCCGAAGCTGGCGCGCGAGGACCGGGCGGGCGAATGGGACGACCTCGACGGGGATCGGCGACCGCGAACCCAACCGGTCCACGAGCTTCCGGTCGTCCACGGCGATCACCACCTGAC
This sequence comes from Thermoplasmata archaeon, assembly GCA_035656255.1. Classification (GTDB taxonomy): domain Archaea; phylum Thermoplasmatota; class Thermoplasmata; order Lutacidiplasmatales; family UBA184; genus Lutacidiplasma. The sequence continues at coordinate 271,003 of DASRSV010000003.1, read as the reverse complement.
GGGTGAGGCGCGCGAGGAACTTCTCCCGGAACAGGGCGCCGCCCCCGCCCTTCGTCAGGTGGAGCGACGGCGTCACCTCGTCGGCGCCGTCGATCATGAGGTCGAAGGTGGCCTCGGCCGTGAGCGGCGTCGGCGTGACCCCGAGACCGCGGAGCACCTCCTCGATCCGGACCGAGCTCGCGACGATGGAGAGGCCCTGGCCCTCGGGGAACCGCTCGACGAGGCGCTGCAACGCGAGCTCGGTCGTCGAGCCGCTCCCGACCGCGAGGCGGATCCCCGGACGGACGAGCGCCACTGCGGCCCGCGCCGCCGCTGTCTTCCCCGCCTGCGCCGGGTCGGTTGCCATCCCGCGCCGGCCGATGGTCGGTGGGGCTTGAGCATTCGCGTCGGCTCGCGCGGCAGCTTATCTCCCGGACCGGGTCGGCGGGCCGATGGCGGCGCCGCGGCGTGCCCGCGCCCGCCGGGTCGCGCCGCCGGCCCCCCCCCGGCGGCACGTCGTCGTCTCGATCGGAGGGTCGGTCCTCTTCACCGGGGAGCACGACGCGCGCTACCACCGTTCGCTGGCGGAGCTGATCCCGAAGTGGGCCCGCGAGTTCGACCTCGTTCTGACGACCGGGGGGGGTCGCACGGCTCGCGAGTACATCGCCGTCGGCCGCGCCCTCGGGCTCTCCGAACATCACTTGGACCTGCTCGGCATCGATGTGACCCGCCTCCACGCACGGCTACTCGCGAGCCGGGTGGGAGCCCCCGCTCCGACGTCGATCCCCACGACGGTGGCCGCCGCCGTCCGGGCGGCGCGCCGTACACCGATCGTCCTGCTCGGCGGGACGGAGCCGGGTCACACGACCGACGCCGTCGCGGCGCTCATCGCGGCGCGGCTCCGCGCGCTTCGCGTGGTCAACGCCACGCGAGTCCCGGGGCTCTTCGACCGGGATCCCCGGTCCGACCCCACCGCCCGCCGCATCGATGCGATCGGCTGGGAGGCGTTCCTGGAGCGGGTCCGGGCGGCGACCCTCGGTCGACCGGGGGAGGAGTACGTGTTCGACCGTCTCGGGGCGGAGACGTTGGCGGAGGCCGGGATCCCGCTCTACATCGTGGATGGGCGAGACCTCCCGAATCTCGGGGAAGCGATCCGGGGCGGGTTCGCGGCGGGGACGATCGTGGGAGCGCCCGCACGAACCGATTTATCGCGGACCGAGTCCGCCGCGCCGTGAATCGCCTCGTCTTCCTCGGTCCCCCCGGTGCCGGGAAGGGGACGCAGGCCGCCCGGCTCGCCAGCGAACTGCACATCCCCCACCTCTCGACCGGTGACATTCTGCGCGCCGCCGTGGCCGGGGGGACGGCGCTCGGTCGCGAGGCGGACCAGTACATGCGGGCCGGCCAGCTCGTCCCGGACCCCCTCGTGGTCGCGATCGTGGCCGATGCGCTGCGGTCGGGGAGCTCCGCATCGGGATTCATCTTGGATGGGTTCCCCCGGACGTTGGTGCAGGCGGAGAAGCTCGCGGCACTCGTCCCCATCGATCGGGTCGTGGCGTTCAAGCTCCCCGAGTCGGAGCTGATCGACCGGTTGACCCAGCGCCGTCAGTGTCCGAAGTGCGGGACCGTCTACAACCTCAAGACGCTCCCACCGAGGGTCGCGGGCGTGTGCGACCGCGATGGGACCCCCCTCGTCCATCGCAGCGACGACCGACCCGAAGCGGTCACGACCCGGCTGAAGGCGTACCACGAACAGACGGAACCCTTGATCGACTACTATCGGAAGCACGACGATCTCCGCACGGTCGACGCGAGCGGGGACCTCGAGTCCGTGGCGGCGCGCGTTCGCACGGCCGTCGCGAGCTAGGCCGCCCGACCCCGCTCTGGCGGCGAAAACCATTAAGCGCGACGGCCCCGTCGACCGCTGCCCGGCTTAGCTCAGTGGTAGAGCGGGGGACTGTAGATGTGACTGCCGGTCCGCGGCAGTCCCCACGGAGATCCTCAGGTCGCCTGTTCGAGTCAGGCAGCCGGGACCTGAGTTCCTCGGGGTGAATCCACACGGCGAAAGGACCGCAGCTCGATTCACGACCTAGTGTCGGGATCGCGACCTTTCACCGGTACCCGAACCTCACGGACGACGACCGCCTGCTCGTGGCCGCGCTCGATGCCGCCGGGATCGGGGCCGAACCGATTGTCTGGGATGCGCCGCCGACGGGATTGAACCATCTGGACGGGCTGATCGTCCGGTCGACCTGGAACTACCACCTCTCGGTGGTACGGTTCCTCGACTGGCTCGGCGCATTCCCGGCCGCGACCCAGGTCTGGAACCCACTGCCCCTGATCCGGTGGAATTCGGACAAGCGGTACCTGTTGGAGCTGGCCGACCGCGGGCTGGCCGTCGTTCCGACCGAGTATCTAGCACCCGATTCGCCCGAATCTCTCCGCGCGGTCCTCGACCGACGCCATTGGGATCGGGTCGTGCTCAAGCCAGCCGTCGGCGCCTCGGCGTACCTGGCGAAGGTCGTCGATCGGGGCGATCTCGCCGCCGGCCAGGACCATCTCCGGGCCATCCAGGCCCACAGCGGCGCGCTCGTCCAGCCGTTCCTCGAAGAGGTCGCCCGTCAGGGGGAGCAGTCCCTCATCTTCCTGGCGGGCGAGTACAGCCACGCCATCCACTATCGCCTACCGTTCGATCACGGATTGGAGCTGCGGCACGCCGACCCGTTCGATCCGACGGACGACGCGATCAACCTGGCCCGCCGGGTCGTCTCCGTCCTCCGCCCCGAGCCGATCTACGCGCGGATCGATCTCGTTCCGGGCCCGGACGGAGCACCGCTCCTCGGCGAGGCAGAATTGATCGAGCCCGACCTGTTCCTCCGTCACCACCCGCGCGCGCCCGAACGGCTCGCCGGGGCGATCCGGGCCCGTCTCGGTGCGCTCCCGGGGGGCGCCGCGGCCTGATTGCTTCGCGAGCGAGCCCTTGGGCCCGCGACCCCTGGGGGTCGCGGGGCGCTTCGACCCTGCCGGAGGGGCCGCGCGCTGTCCGACCCCCGAGATGCGGTTGTCGGGATTCGAACCCGAGTAGGTAGCTTGGGAAGCTACCGTCCTAACCGCTAGACCACAACCGCTCGGGCGCGCTATTGGGTGCCCGCTATGACGTTTTGCGCAAACGGTGCGGGGATCTCGGCCGGACCCTGTTCCCCGGCCACCCCAAGGTGGACTAGAGCAGCATCCCGACCGATTCCCCAGGGATGGTCGGGGCGGCCGCGAGCAGGTCGCGGTTGCTCACGATCTTCTCCGCTCCCCGCGACAGGAATCCCCCCCGCTCGAGCACCGAGCGGGCCCGGCGGGTGTCGTCGCAGGCGAGCGCCACCAGGCTCTGCGAACCTTCTCGGGCGATCAGGATCGCCGTGCTCTGGATGTTGACGTGTTCCTGGGCGAGGGCGTCGAGTATCCGGAGGAAGCTTCCCGATCGGTCCTCCAGGTGTACGGCGATGAGCTCATGGGTCTCGACCGCGAAGCCGGAGGCCTTCAGGAGCTTCTCCGCGCGCTCCGGGTCGCTCACGACCAGTCGGACCCGTCCCCGCCCGGCGCTGGAGTCGACCGAGATCGCCGCGAGGTTGATCCGCTCCTGGGCGAGGATGCGGGCGACTCCCGCGAGGGTCCCGGGTCGGTTCGGGAGCCGAAGCGCGATCTCCTTCAGGACCACGAACGCCCGCCTCCCCGGAGTACGGGCGGCGCTCTCCAAAAGGGTGGCGCTCGGACGGGCGGGGGACTCCGGCCCGGGCGAGCGATCGGCTCGCGCCGCGATCGGCGGCTCGGTGGACCCCCCTTCTAGGAGCTGCGTCGGGCGATTCACCCCGGCGATTTGCGTATGTTCTTATACCGGGACGGCCAAGAATCGTTGCCCGAATCGTTCGCGGTTAGGGCCGGTTCGGCATGGGGGGTCTTGATCGGCGTTTCGCGGGCCGTAGGTACCGACGCGCGCGTCGGATCCACGGAGGCCGGCGCGGAGTCGTCTCGGTCGTCGGCACGCTGCTCGCGCTCCTCGTCTTCTTCGCGCTGTTCGGGATCTTCCTCACGCAGTACCTTCCGCTCTGGATGAACGACAACGAGTCCCAGTTCACAGCGCAGACCCAGGAGTCCGCGGCGACCCTCAAGTCGAACGTCGACTTCCAGGTCGCCTCCCAGTCCCCTCCCGTCCTGGCGACCCCCTTCACGATGAACTCGCAAGGGGTTCCCGTCCTCGCGCAGCCGACGACGGGGACGCTCAACTTCGTCCCCCACCTTCCGGGGGTCTACACGAACATCTCCGTCTCGCAGGGCCCCGGCGGCGGCCTCCCGTTCTACCAGAACTTCTCGCTCGGGACGCTCACGATGAGCCTCCCGAACCGGTACTACACCCCCCAGGTGTTCGAGTTCGAGAACGACGCCGTCATCCAGAGCCAATCGGGGACCCAGCAGATCCTCCTCTACCCCCCCACGATCCAGCCGACCGTGTCGGCCGGCTTCACGAACCTCACGATGGTCATGGTGCAGCTGTACGGGAATGCGACGCAGGCGGTCGCAAGCGGCAGCGAGGAGGTGTTCACCCATTTCCTCTACGAGCAGAACTTTACGAGCTCCGCGACCGTCTCTCCGCTCACGGTGACGTTCGCGATCGGGACGCACTACCGGTGCGCCTGGGGGACGTTCCTCCAGTCGAACCTCCCGCACTACGGCCTCGCCCTCGGGACCGGCTTCACGCTCGCGCCGAACCTCGCCTCCTACTGCGCCTCCTCCCCGGGCATCGATCCGCAGAACCTGGTCGTGACGTTCCCCAACATCACGAGCTTCACGCTCGTCGTCGCGGGGATCAACATCGTGGTCGGGGTCGGGGTGGAGTGATCCGGAACCGATGAGCGCGAGCAACTTCCGCGTCAAGATCCCCCGCACCGCCGGCACGCCGAGGAACCCGCTCGCCCGGCCCGGCCGCGCCCGCGGCGCGGAGGAGCCCGAGCTCCCCGGCACGTTCATCACTGCGATCCCGGCGCTCGGCGACGACGACGCGACCGAGCTCGAGGTGACCCCGGTGAACCCTCCGTACTCGTACGCGCGGGTGAGCTACAACGACCGGACGAAGGAGTACCTCTACGAGGTGATCGAGCCACAGCTTTCGCTGCACGAGAAGGAGCTCGTCCGCCACCTCAAGGACACGCTCACGAAGATCATGGGCGCCGAGATCGCCACGCTCTCGATGACGGACAAGCTCACCTACATCCGCGGCGAGGTCGAGCAGTACCTCAAGACGCGCCAGATCACGCTCTCCCCGCTCTCGACCGAGCGGATCGTCTACTACATCCAGCGCGACTTCGTCGGCTACGGTCCCGTCGACACGCTGATCCGCGACCCCCGCGTCGAGGACATCTCCTGCGACGGCGTCGAGGTCCCGCTGTTCGTCTTCCACGGGAAGTTCGAGTCGATCAAGACGAACATCACCTTCGAGGACGAGGACCAGCTGAACTCGTTCATCGTCTCGCTCGGCCAGCGGTGCGCGAAGGCGGTCTCCGTCTCGAACCCCATCCTGGACGGGACGACGCCCGAGGGCCACCGCGTCCAGGCGACGTACGCCCGCGAGATCACGACGCGCGGCGCGTCGTTCACGATCCGTCGGTTCAAGGAGAAGCCGTTCACGCCGGTCGATCTCGTGGCGACGGGGAGCGCGAGCGAGGAGATGATCGCCTACTTCTGGCTCGCCGCCGAGCAGGGCGAGTCGCTCATCATCTGCGGCGGCCCCGCCGCGGGGAAGACGAGCACGCTCAACGCGATCGCGCTGTTCATCCCGCCGACCTCGAAGATCGTCTCCATCGAGGACACGCGCGAGGTGAACCTACCGCACGAGAACTGGATCCCTGGCGCGACCCGCAGCGGTACGGGCGACCGGGGCCCGGACGGGAAGGCCGCCGGCGAGGTCGACATGTTCGACCTCGTGCGCTCCGCGCTTCGGCAGCGCCCGAACTACATCATCGTGGGGGAGGTCCGCGGCAAGGAGACGTACACGATGTTCCAGGCGATGGCGACGGGCCACACCACCTACTCGACGATGCACGCGGACAGCGTGAAGTCGATGGTGAACCGGCTCGAGAACCCGCCGATCAACACCCCGCGCATTCTCCTCTCCGCGCTCAACAACGTCATCATCCAGATTCAGGCGCGGACGGAGAAGGGCGTCGTCCGCAGGCTCAAGCAGGTCCTCGAGATCGTCGGCTTCGAGCCCGAAACGAACGAGCTCATCACGAACACCGTCTACGAGTGGGACCCCGGCACGGACAAGTTCGTGTTCAAGGGCCACTCGTTCCTCTTCGACAAGATCATGGAAATCAAGAACTACACCCACGAGGAGATGGAGGAGGAGTTCCAGCGGCGGACCGCCGTCATCCACTACCTCGTCGAGAACGGGATCAACGACCACCGGCAGCTCTGGCAGCTCGTGAGCGGCTACTACAAGGACCCGAAGGGGGTGGTCGCGCGGCTCGGGACGGTCGTCCCGGCGCCCGCCGCGGCGGCCCCGGCGTAGATGGCGACCGTCAACGCCCCGCTCGGCGCCCCGCTCGCGACGGCCGCCGCGCGGACGATCCGCGTCAAGCGCGGCGCCCAGCCGACCCACTCGTCCCTCACGCCGTTCCAGCAGTGGGCGTGGCGGACGTTCAAGCAGCGCGTCACGCGGAAGCCGGTCGACCCGATCCTCGAGGAGAACCTCCTCAAGGCGCACATGCGGATCCGCGGGGACGAGTACCTCGCGGTCTGCTTCGCGGCGAGCGTCATCGGCCTCATCGCCGGGGCGGTCGCGGGGGTGGCGCTGTTCGTCCTCCTCGCCCTCGCCGGCTCCGCGCTCATCGGACTCGTCGCCCTCGTCCTGCTCCCGCTCGCCGGCTTCGGCCTCTCGGGGATGGTCCTCCAGGGCCGGCCGAGCTCGACGGCGAAGGCGCGCGGGAAGGACATCGACCGCCGGATCAGCTCGGCGATGAGCTTCGTCTCGGCGATGGCGTCCGCCGACGTCAACATCGACCAGATCTTCAAGGAGCTCGGGAAGCAGCCGATCTACGGCGCGGTCGCCGACGAGGCGGCGTGGATCACGCGCGACACGGAGCTCCTGGGCGTCGACATCCTCTCGGCGATCAAGGTCGGCGCGTCCCGGACCCCGAGCAAGCGGTTCCAGGACTTCCTGCAGGGCGTCGTGACCACCGCGACGAGCGGCGGCCAGCTCAAGCCGTACTTCCTCGCGAAGGCCGAGCAGTACGAGCGGGAGAACAAGCTGGACGCGCTCAAGCGCGTCGAGACGATGGGGCTGCTCGCCGAGACGTTCGTGACCGTCGTCGTCGCCTTCCCCCTGTTCCTCGTGATCATCATCGCGATCTTCGCCATCATCGGCGGCGGGGGCGGGTTCATGATCGAGGTGCTGTGGGGGATCGTCGGCGGGATGATCCCGGTCGCCCAGTTCGCCTTCATTTTCTTCATGTACAGCATGGCGCAGGAGGTCTAGATGGCGACGGCGAACGCGGGCGACGCCGCGACCGCGCGGTCGCGGAAGCTGCTCCCCAGCCTCGCGGAGCCGACCGAGAAGAAGTCGGTGCCGGTCGAGATGGTCGCCCTCTACGCGGGGCTCGGCGCGGGGATGCTCATGTTCGTCCTGGCCGCGCTGAACGCGCTCAACGTCTTCTACCTCCCGATCCGGCCGGGCGAGGACGTGGGGCTCAACCCCGCGCTCGACTGGCTCACGATCGGCATCCTCGCGATCATCGGCCCGTACGGCTTCCTCGCGAGCGCGAAGTACCGTAGGGTCCACAAGATCGAGGAGCGCCTCCCCGACTTCCTCCGCGACGTGGCGGAGGCCGGCCGGTTCGGCATGACGCTCCCGGACGCGATCGTCGTCGCGAGCCGCGGCCGCTACGGTCTCCTCACGCAGGAGATCAAGCAGATGGCGAGCCAGATCGAGTGGGGCGTCCCGGTCGCGACCGCGCTCACGCTGTTCGAGGAGCGGATCAAGACCCCGCTCGTGAGCCGCGTGGTCTCGATCATCACCCGCGCGAACCAGGCGGGGGGGAACGTCGCGGACGTGCTCACGATGGTCGCGCACGACACGCGCGAGGTCCAGCTCGCGAGCGAGCAGCGCCGGATCACGATGCTCACCTACGTCACGGTCATCTGGATCTCGTTCTTCGTCTTCCTCGTCACGATCTACATCATGGCGGCGGTGTTCCTGCCGCAGATGGTCGTCGCCGGCCAGCGGATCGCTTCGGGGAACCTCGCGAACTCGGGGGCGATCACCCTCTCCTTCGGCTACGTCCCGGTGCTGTTCATCGCCTTCCTGGTCGCCGTCATGGTCCACGCGGTCGGGGACGGCATCATGGCCGGCGTGCTCACGAACGGGCGGATCAGCGAGGGGCTCCAGCACGCGACGATCCTGCTGGTCGTCGGCTGGGCCGTGATGCGGTTCGTCGTCCCGCCGATCACGGGGGGGTCGTAGCCGTTACCTTGGCGCAAGCTGTCGACCGCGCCACGTACAGCGAGGACGAGGCGACGTACGTCCCGCGCCGCCCGAAGCGGAACACGAAGTTCCCGACCCTGCTCCGCGTCGGTGCCGCGATGCGGAAGGGGAAGAGCGACCCGCGGGCGGTCAAGCTCGCCCGCCTGGGCGTCTCGGGCCAGGGGAGCGACGAGCCGATCACCCCGATCCCGCCGCTCGACGACCCCGAGCTCAAGGAGCTCGAGACCGCGCCGATCCGCGAGGGGTTCTCGTTCGTCCGCATCACCTACCACAACGTCCGCAACGAGCACCTCTACGAGGTGATCGAGCCGCCGCTCACGCCGATCGAGCGGGACCTTCGCGACCGGCTCAAGGTCGCGCTCGTCGACAAGTTCCGACCGCTCCCCGAGGTCGACGCGGAGGCGCGCCGCCGCGAGCTCCGCCGGATGGTCGACGACGAGTTCCAGGAGTGGGAGATCTCGCCGGGCCCGACCACGAAGGGCCGACTCATCTACTACCTCGAGCGGGACTTCATCGGCTACGGTCTCGTCGACGTGCCGATGACCGACAGCGAGGTCGAGGACATCTCGTGCGACGGGGTCGGCATCCCGCTGTACATCTACCACCGCAAGTTCGGCTCGATCCGCTCGAACCTCAAGTTCACGAGCTCCGAGGAGCTCGACGACTTCGTCGTCTGGCTCGCCCAGCGATCGGGGAAGCACATCTCGGTCGCGAGCCCGATGCTCGACGCCACCGTACCGGACGGCTCGCGTCTCCAGGCCACCCTCGGGATGCACGTCACCAAGCGCGGGAGCTCGTTCACGATCCGGCGGTTCCGCGACAACCCGTTCACGCCGGTCGACCTCCTGAAGTTCCGCACGATGAGCCCCGAGATGATGGCGTACCTCTGGATCGCCATCGAGCACGGGCAGTCGATGATGGTCTGCGGGGGGACGGCGAGCGGGAAGACGACGACGCTCAACGCGACGCTCCTGTTCATCCCGCCGCAGATGAAGATCGTCTCGATCGAGGACACGCGCGAGCTGAACCTCCCGCACGAGAACTGGGTCCCGTCGCTGACGCGCGCCGGCTTCGGCGCGAAGAACGTCATGAGCGGCAAGGCGCCCGGCGAGATCGACATGTTCGACCTGCTCGCGGCGGCGCTCCGCCAGCGGCCTCAGTACCTGATGGTCGGCGAGGTCCGGGGGGCCGAGGCGTTCATCGTCTTCCAGGCGATGGCGACCGGCAAGACCTGCTACACGACGTTCCACGCGGAGAGCGTGAGCGCGATGGTCCACCGGATGGAGAACCCGCCGATCACGCTCCCCCGCTCGCTCGTGAGCGCGCTCAACCTGGTCCTCCTCCAGCGCCAGGTGAAGGTCGGCACGAAGATGACGCGGCGCGTCCAGTCGCTCACCGAGATCGTCGGTCTCGACCCCGAGACGAACGAGCTGATCACCAACTCGGTCTACTCGTGGAACCCGGCGGACGACACGTTCCTCTACAGCGGCCACTCGTACATCTACGAGCGCGTCGCGATCATGAAGAACTGGACGATGAAGGAGATGGAGCGGGAGGTGCGGAACCGCGTCGAGATGCTCGAGTACCTTCGGATGAAGGAGGCGCAGGCGACCCGCCAGCATCCCTTCACGCACCGCGACGTCGGCCGGCTCGTCGCCTACTACTACAAGGAGCCCGAGAAGGCGCTCGCGGAAGCGCGCGCCGACCTCGAGAAGGTCCGCGCCGCCACCCCGGCACCCGCCGCGAACTAGTTAGGCAGCGCCCCGTTCGCCCGGGTGTGGCGGACCCGGGCCCGTTCGCCGAGATCCCCACCGCGAAAGGGGCCTCCGTCGTCCTCTGGAACGAGGACTCGCTCACGGGACTCCGCCGGCGCGTTCCCCGGCACGGGGTCGATGTCATCGTCACCTCGCCTCCATACAACCTGGGCGTGCGGTACGGCCGGTACAACGACGACCGGCCGATCCACGACTACCTCGGCTGGATCGGCGCGTTCCGCGACTCCGTCACCGAGGCGCTCGGTGAGCACGGGTCGCTCTTCCTGAACATCGCCGGCCCGCCCCGGCGGCCGGGCCATCCGTGGGACGTCGCCCGCGAGGTGGAGAAGGGGCTCGTGCTCCAGAACGTGATCCACTGGGTGAAGTCGATCGCGATCCCGCGCTCGGCGGTCGGGGAGGCCGCCGGCCTCGCCCGCGATCTCGCCGTCGGCCACTACAAGCCGGTGAACTCCGACCGGTTCCTCCACGGGGCGCACGAGTACATCTTTCATTTCAGCCGCCGCGGCGACGTCCGCCTGGACAAGCTCGCCGTGGGCGTGCCGTACCAGGATCGGTCGAACATCGGCCGGTGGGCGGGCGCCTCGGGCGGACTCCGGAGCCGGGGGAACACGTGGTTCCTACCGTACCCTACGATCCGTTACCGGAAGAGCGACCGCCCTCACCCGGCCTCGTTCCCGCCGGAGCTGCCCGAGATGTGCCTTAGGGTGCACGGCGTCGCGCGGACGCGTCTCGCCGCCGACCCGTTCCTGGGGATCGGTCCGTCCGCGGTCGCGGCCGCGCGGCTCGGGATTCCGTTCGTCGGGTTCGACATCGACCCCGAGTACCTCGCGGAAGCCGAGCGTCGCGTCCGGGCGACACCGGTGTCGCCGGTCGCGGGGGTTGGGACCCCGGCTGTCGCGCCCGCGACCTGACCTCCAAATAGCGCGGGTCGCCCTCCGTACCGTCGAACCGGACCCGGAACGCGCAGCCGATGCCCACTACGAATCCTCCCAACGCTCCCCCGCGGCGGACCGACGCGATCGACCGCGAGCTCCTGCGGTTCCTCGCGACCCAGGTCGAGCCGACCGTCGCGCGTCAGCACCATCCCCGTCTCCTCGCCGCCCTGAGGGAGGTGATCCGCGAGGGCAACGTCGACGGCTTGGCCGGGCTCCCCGAGCGGTTCCGCCGCGAACTCCTCGTCACGGTGGACGAGCGGATCGCCGACCCGCGGAGGTCGCCGTCGCCGCGGGCGGTCGTGCGCCTCGCGAACGCGATCTCGGGGGCGCCGCCCGTTGACCCTACGATCGACCGCTTGCTGGCGACGCCGGCTCGGTAGGCTCGAGGGTCCCTCCGGCGGACTCGATCCTACCCGCCGCGGACCAGATAGACGCGGTCGCGTAGGGGGTCGCTCACCCCGATCAGGTGGCGCCACGGCGTGTACGTGACGACGTCGAGGCCCCGATGGATCGTGATGTTCGCCGTCACGGTCAGCGTCGAGGCGTTGATGGCGCTCAGAACCCCAGCTATGTGGGTTTCGCCCCGCCGGGCCGTGCGACCGGCCGGTAGTGTCCGGGACTCGTCCTCTTACATCGTCGCGAGGTTAGGGTGCCCCCGCCGCATCCAGCTATCCGCGCTCTACGGCGCCTGAGGACGGTTCGCGGTCGGGAGCTCCAAGGTCGCTCGCCTCACACAAAGCCGCGCGGTCGTCCGAGGACGCCGCAGGGATTCAACCGAGGTCGACGGCCCTGGAGCCTGATGGTGGAAGGCTTCCTTCCGCTTCAACATTGCGTGAATGATCTTGACGAGCTTGTGGGCTGCCGCTCCGGTCCCTTGCGGCTTACCTCTCCGCCGACTGACCCGACGGGCCACCTTGGCGACTGCCCCGTGCGGGACCTTTCGACGGTGGGTCCAGGAAGCCTCCACGAGGAGCCAGCGAAGGAGCCCGTTGCTATCCTGCTTCAACGAACCGTGATGAATCGACTCCCCGGATTGCCGCATGCTGGGACAGAGCCCCACGTAGGAGCTGAGCTTCTCCGAGGTAGAGAACCGCTCGATCGGGCAGATGAACGCCACCAAAGCTACCGAGGTCAACTCTCCAATCCCCGGGATGGTGCTCAGCAGTTGAGCGTCCTCGGACTCGAGCCAAGCTCGGTGGATCTGACGATCGAGGTCCCTGCAGGTGTCTTCGAAGAAGCGGAGGGTGTCGAGCCCTCGATCGATCTCGGATAGATGCAGCGCTCGGAGTTCCTCGCGCTTGTGCTTCCGACTTAGGATCGAATCCTCGTACTCCATCCCTCGACGGAGGAGCACGGAGTAGGTGCGGTTCTTGATCGCCGCAGCACGCCGCTTGTAGTAGATCCTCTCGCTGACGATGGTCCGGAGGTCCCGGACCTCGGCGGGCGGGGCGAAGGCCGTGGGCAGAGCCCGCACTCGGAGCAAAGTGGCGAGCGCCTCAGAATCTACCTTGTCCGTCTTGAGGCTCGCATCCGCGATGAGCCGAGTCCGAAGAGGGTTCGAGAGGACCACCGAGGCACCAATCGACTCCGCGGCATCGTAGACAGGTGCCCACGACGACCCGGCCTCCAGTGCGACCTGTTTGTGGCCGGGCAACCCCCTGAGGTACTCGATCAGCTCGGCGGGTGCGACGCCGAGCTTGACTTGGCTCAACCGAAGGCCGTGATCATCCAGAGCTGTGGCTACGATGCTCTTCCGGTGTACGTCCAATCCGACGAAGACCTCGGCACTACTCGCACTCTCCACAGGGCGCCCCGAGGAGGAGGACAAGGGGCGCGCCGGATGGGACTTCCGCCGCCGCACGGGCGGAACCCATCATGTCCACATAGCCGTAGTTCGCGACGTAGATGTGGCCGTCGGAGGGGTCGTAGGCGATGCCGGTGAGGCTGCCCGCGAGGGCGATGGAGGCGACCACCTTGAGCGAGTTCGGGTCGATCACGCTCACATTGCCGCTGTTGCTGTTCGCCACGAACACGCGGTCGTCGGCCGGGTCGTAGGCGACGTCGTCGGGGCCGGCGCCGACGCTGATGTTCGCGACGACCGTGAGATTGGTCGTGTCGATGACGTTCACCTCGGAGGCCTTGCCGAGCCCGTATCCGGCGACGAAGAGGTCGCCGGTCCTGGGGTCGGACGCGAGCCGGTCGGGTCCCACCGCGACGTTGATGCGAGCGATCACGGAGTCGTCCGCCCCCGAGATCGCGAGAATCTGGGCGGCCGACAGCACCGAAACGAGCAGGCGGGTGCTCCGACTGTCGTAGGTGAGGGCCCCGGGGTCGCCGCCGAGCCGGATCGTCCGGGTCCGGTTCCCCGTGGCCAGGGAGAATACGCTGACGCTCTGTCCGCCCTTCGTGACGCCAACGTTCGCGACGTAGAGGTGGCGGTTGGCCGCATCGTACGCTACCGATCCGGGCGCCGGTCCCCCCGGGAAGGCCCGACCGACGGTGTATCCATGGATCTCGAGCGTCGCGTTCCCCCCTTGCTGCGTCACGCAGATCGTCCCGGACCCCAGATCGACCGTCAGGCCCGTGGGCCCCAGCGAGACGTTCAGCCGGCCGACGATACAGTACGTGCAACCCACCATGGCGAGCGTTCCAGAAGGTGCCGTCGCGGCAAAGGCCGGTACCCGGCCAGGGGGCCCGGCCGCCGGACCCTCGGACATCGTGAGCAGCAGAAGGAGAACGAGCCAGGTGGCGCCGACGGCCAGTACGGAGGCCCGGGGGGAGGCTCCGCCCGCCGACCAGGAGCGCGTCGCCGGTTCGGCGATGGATCCCACCGCAGCGCGCGGCGCGCGAGGCACCGGTCGCAGGGGCTCACGCGGTACTTGGACCCTCGGGTCGAAGCCGCGACGCTCGGGCCGTAGCGCCCTAGGCCCGCTCAAGCGTCGCCGTCAAACAATGGGCGCCGCCGAACGCCCCCGTCAGGTTCTCGAGTTGGACGCGGACGGAGGTGAGACCGACCTCCCGCGCTTCGGGCGTGTTCGGGAAGAACGCCCCTTCGGCACGGAGGCGACCGAACTCCTGGACCGCGCGGAGGTAGAGCCGATGGTAGCGCGCCGGCTGGCGTTCCGCCTCCTGCCGGAGGTGGGCGAGGACGCGCTCCGCGTTGCGTGCCACGTCGGGCACGACGATCGTCCGGTCCCGGATCGTCAGGAAGTTCGAGGCGTAGCAGAGCTGCTCGAGGGTGGAGATCCCGAGCACCCGGAACTTGTGTTCCCGTTCGAGGTACGGTAGCAGGCGCGTCTCGTGGGAGCGGTGGTAGGCGCCCGAATCGCGGACGTAGACCTCGACATGGGCGGTCGCGAGCATCTCGCGGTGGCCGACCGCGAGGCCGTCCCCGGGGAAGTTGAGGTAGGTGTCCAGGTGCATGTTCACCATCGGGTCGGGCCTCCGCAGGAGGGGGTGCCGGGGCTGCCGGACGACCCCGACCTCGGGGGCCCCGAGGCCCTTGTCAAGGAACTCGTGGAGGCCGACCGAACTCGTCCGGTCTCCGGTCCCGACGAGAGCGAACTCTCCGGCCGGTAGGAAGTCTCCCCCCTCGAACGTCCCGTGCTCGATCGTCGCGACGGGCGGGTCCCCGGTGGAACGCCACGCGAACTCCGTGATCTCCGTCTCGCGGCGGCGCTGCGGCTTGGCGAGCCGTCCCACCACGATCCCGCGGTCGGTGACCGCCTGCTGGTCCCGGAGGAAAAAGAGGTTCGTCAGGGGAACCCTCAAGGTCGTGAACGAGGCGACGGAGCGCGTTCCGCGGCCGCGCTCGAACCGAAGCGCCGGGGACACGACCAGGGTCTGGAGGAGCTGCTCGCCGTCGAGGAGGCGGGCCGTTTCATGGAATTCGCGCTTGGCCCGGGCCGCGCCCGGACCCGAGAACGCGACCGTCCGGACCACCCATTCGACGAGCTCGCGGGCGACCTCGGGGTGACGGCCGGCGGCCTGGAGGATCATCTGGTCGAGGTTCTGGACCTGGACCCCGAATCCCGAGCGCAGCGTCTCGACGAGCTCCTCGTGCTCGCGCCGCGCGCGGCTCAGTGAGAAGACCCGCTCGTAGAGACTGGTGTACGGCTCGAGCAGTCCGAAGAACGCCTCGATGCCGGGGGGGCGCACGACGACGCGCCGAAGGGGGTGCCATTCCGCGAGCGCGCGCGCGGTCACATCAGGCCCCGGGAGGGTGGTCGGCGGTCGGGGTTCGAGTCCTTAACGGCTCGCGTCAGGGGTCGCCTCCCCCCGTTCCTCGACCGCGAGGCACTCGTGCCCCGCTTGCGGTTCCCCGGACTCGTCGACCGACGGAACTGCGATTATCAGATACCGCCGCCTACCGGGCTCCCCGTGTTCGAGCCGGCGACGGTCGAGGGAGCTCGAGCGGGCTACGGGCAATGAATCGCCGGACTCCCGAAGCCATTCCTCAGCCAGCGGCGAAGGCTAGGGTTCCCACGATGGGCCGGGGAAAGTGCGCCGAACCGTTCGGGGGGGAGCCTCCATGATGGCCGAACCGAACGATACGATCCCGCCGGGAATGAGGACCTACCTGCTGGGCGTCTTCCGTCGGGTTCCCGGTCGGCCCGAGATCGACGACGCGGAGGCCGATCGCATCCAGCGGGCCCACGTGGCGAACAACCGACGACTACGGGCCGACGGAACGATCCTCGCCTCGGGACCGTTCCTCGAGGAGAGCGAACTTCGCGGAATCCTACTCTTCAGCGAACGGGTCACACCCGATCGGGCCCGCGAGCAGACCGCCCACGATCCGGCGATCCGCGAAGGGAGGTTGATCCTGGACCTGTACATCTGGATGACGCCGGATCGACTCCGCTCCGAGCCGCCGTCGGACCCTACCCTACCGTGACCTCCGACCCCGGAAGCGTCGTGGGGGGTGCGGGACGGGCGGAACCCCTGCCCGCGGACCTACCCAGCGGCCGTGCCTCCCCGCCGCCCGAAGGTGGGCCGTTTAAGCCTCAATGCGAGCGATGTTCGGCGCCGCTGGCGATCGATTCCGAGGCGTACGTCTGTGGCTACGCGTGCACGTGGTGCCGCTCGTGCGCTGAAGGATTCAGATGGGTCTGCCCGAACTGCCAGGGTGCGCTCCACCAGCGCCCCCGGACCTCCGCCAAATCGGGCGAGATCGGCGCGAAAGGGAGGAGCGGGGCTACGGTTCCCGGGATTCCTCGTTCGCGGCTTCCCAGCCGCGCATCGGCTTCCGGTTGACGCCGGCGGCGGCCGCGAGGGCGTTGCGGGTACCTTCGCGGGCCTTGTGGCCGGCGGAGGAGAGCGCGTCGGCGGTACCCTCACCGATGCGGCGGGCCCCGTCGCCGATCGCGATGCCGGCGCTCTTGAACCCGTCCGCGATGCTGCCCGGGAGCGAGGTCATCTGGCGGTCGAGCGCCTTCCCGAGCCGCTTGAGGTCGTCCTCGATATCCTCCCCGAGGTACCTCGCCCCGCGGCCCGTGGAGACCCCGAACCGCTCGATCTTCCGCTCGACGAAGCGGAAGTCGTTCTCCATGCCGACCTCGACGTCCCGCCCGAGCCCGCGTGCGCCGCGGCGCAGCAGGGCGAGGTGCTCGCGCAAGCGGGTCTCTTCGTGATAATCCGGCGTCATCGAACCGGCACGTTTCCCGGGCTGGCCGTAGATTAACCTATCCTCGGAGTGGCGACGGGGGGCTCAACCGCCCATCCGGCGGTCGGCCCGCCGCCGCCGACCGCCAGGCGGACGGGGAACCGTCGGGACGGGCGCCGGGGCCGGGCCCCCCTCCGCCGCAACGGGGCGCCGGGTCGTCTCCGTCCCCCGCGCCCATCGGACGAGCAGCTCGACCCCGAGCTGCCTCGGGTCGGTGACGATGAGGTCGCCCCCCAACGTGCGCGTGATCCGTCGCGCGGCGATCTCGTACTCCGGATGCTCGGAGCGAAGCAGGATCATCGAGAATCGGAGCCCGGGGATCGTGTGGAGTTCGACCGCACGGGCGAGGGCCTGCTCCATCGCGGTCTCGAGGTTTCCGCTGCGGACGCGACCGTCCGGTGCCGTATATGCCTCGGGAAGGCCGTCGGTCACCACGTAGACCTCCTTCCGGGTGGCGCGGGAGGCGCGGAGGAGCAGGTGGGCCGTCCGGAGCGCCTCCGAGGTGTTCGTGAAGGCGCCGGGCTTGCACTCCCAGAGCTGGAGCAGGTCCAGGACCCGGACGTCGTTGTCGAAGGCGAGGACGTCGATCGCGGCGTCCGGGTACCGCTTGCGGATCGCGACGTAGAGCGCGAGCAGCGCCTTCTTCGCGGCGGGGAGCTTCTCCCCCTCCGACATGCTTCCGGACTTGTCGAACGCGACGACGACGTGGACCCGCTCGCTCGTGATCTCGCGGTAGATGTAGCTCGTCCGTTCGTCGAGGTGCCGGAGCCCCTCCAGTCGCGCGGCGAGCATCGACGAGGGAAGGTCGAGGTGGGCGACCTCTTCGGGCTGACGGATACGCGCCTTTTCGTACATGCCGGTCGACGCCGTCCCGCTGAACGACAGCCGGACGTCGCCCGGTAGGGAGCGCCGCTCCTCCTCCAGGACCAGACGGGCGAACCGCTCGACGAGGCCGTACGTCACCTGGAGCTGTCCGCCCCGCTCGGCCGCGAGCCCGCGTTCGGTGAGCTCCCGGTTCAGCCGCCGCTCCTCGGCCTCGCGGACGCGCCGCTCGACGTCCCGTTCGGCCCGTTCCCGCCGCGCTCGCTCCTCTTCCTCGAGGTCGCGGCGTTGGCGCTCGGCGTCCCTCCGTTTCTCCTCCGCTTCCTTCCGGAGGTCGCGCTCCTTCGCCTGGAGGGTCCGCCGCACCGATTCGTTGAGCTCGTCCACCTGACCGGAGGAGAGCCGCGCGAGGGCGTCGCCGACCTCCGACGGCCCCAGGGTGCGGCCGCCTACCCCGAGCGCCGTGAACGTCACCGGGCGGCCGGCCGGCTTCTCGGCCGGACGCGTGCGGCCGAAGAGGCGGCGGAAGAAGGCGGCGATCCGCGCGAAGAACGCCCGCAGCCGGGCAAGGAATCCCGGCCGCTTCGGGGGACGGTTCCAAGAGGCGTCCGGGTCGCCGAGTACCTTCTGCACCTCGGCGAGGAGCGCAGCGTCGGCGAGCAGATTCGAGGGCGGGCCGCGCGCCGCGCGGAGCCGCGCCTCGAGCGCTTCGATCTCCCGATCGAGGAGCGCTTGCTCGTTGCGCCCGACCGTCTCGAGCTCCTCGATCCGGCGAGCGTACTCGTCCGGGATCCGTGCGAGATTGCGGGTGAGCTGACGTCGCACGCGTTCCCGGAGCGCCGCGAGGCGCTCCCTCAGGCGCGCGTCGGACGCGGCGCCCGCGGTGAGCAATCGTTGGGCCCCGCCGATCCCCTCCTCCGCGAGGGCACGGACGAGCTGGTCGCGGTCGATGAGGTCGAGCAGGTCGTTCGAGGTGACGTCGTCCGAGAACCGGCCGCAGTCGGGGAGCTCGAACGGTCCGTCAGGCGAGGGGGGCGTCGTCGTCCGCCTCCGCGTCCCCGCACGTGAACACCGAGTACTGCTCGAGGAGCCCGAAGACGGTCGCCGCGGCGTCCACCGGGCGGACGGGCGATCGGGGCGCCTCCCGCTCGGAGACGAACGAGACGAACGGGCGGAACTTCGGGAACAGCGGACCTCCGCCCGCGAGCTGGTCGAGGAGGGCGGCGTCGTGCGCGACCCGACGACCTTCCGAGACCGCCGCCTCGCCGTCGGCCTTGCTCTCGTGGAGGACGTCCCGATAGAACCGGCACCAGTAGACCCCGGCGCTCCGCTTGAGGGCGGGCTCGAGGTTCCGGTCGACGAACTCGCGGACGCGCCGCTCGTTCTGGTCGAACGAGTCGCCGCTCCGCGCGCGGATCCGGCCGCGCATCGCGTGCAGGAGCCCCGCCTTGAGGTCGTCCGCGCTCGGGACGCTCCGTCCGGCGAGCAGCGCGATCGCCCCGGTCCGCTGCGCGACGTCGATCAGCGTCCGGTTCGACCCGACCTCGCCGATGTCCGGGTTGTCGTCCGAGCTCTTCTGCCGCCACGACTCGATGACCCGCACGCCCGCGTCGACGAGCAGCTCGGGGAGGAACGGCACGACGTCCTCGCCGCGCGCGATCGTCACGATCCGCCGGTTCGCCGCGTGGTGCGGGTTGTAGGTGACGTGGATGCTCGTGAGCCGGTCGGAGAGCGGGTCGTTGATGTTGTCCAGGTCGGAGAGGTTCGACGTACAGACGGCGACGAAGTTCCCCGGGAAGCTCTCCCGCGACTTCGACGGCGTCACCGTCCCCTCCTGCAGCGACTGCAGGAGCACGTTCTGGGTCCCGAGCGGGAGCTTGCCGATCTCGTCGATCAAGAGCAGGCCCCGATTCGCCTGGAGGAGCTTCCCCGGCTCGAGGACGAGCGGATTCATCGGGTCGCCGAGCTCTTCGAGCTTTCGGAGGTTGATGTTCCCCGTCAGGTGATCGGGGAACACCTCCGAACTCCCCTGGAGCCGGGCGAACCCGAAGCCTTCCCGAAGCCGCACCGACTCGGCCGGCACCTCCCGGGGATTGACCCGGGACGGGTCGAACTTCCCGACGTCCTGGTCGGGGGCGAACCGGCGCCGGCAGATGGGGCACGGCGGCGCGGCCGCGGCGGCGTCCGCGTCGCACACGGAGAGCGGGTGGTCGAGCACGGGGCAGCCCGCGACGACCCATGCCGACTTCGGGAACAGGTCCCAGAGCTCCTTCGCGAGGTTCGTCTTCCCCGCCCCCGAAGGGCCGAAGAACAGGACATGGGCGCCCGAGACGAGCGCCGCGACGGTGTCCTCGTAGGTCGCTTGCGTCAGGACGGTCTTCGGGAACAGCGCCCCGACCGCCGCTTCGCGGGAGAGCCCCTTCCCGCGGAGCCCTTCCAGGAGCCGCAGGATCTCGGCGCGGAACCGGTCGGTCGGTGACTCCAGCCCGACCCCGCGCGCCTTCAGGTCCGCGGCCGTGGCCCTCGTGCCCGCCGGAGGGTACGCGGCAGGAGTCGGCGCGGAGGCGGCTTCGGCCACGGGGCGGCGAGTTCGGTTCGTTTATTTAGGTTCGCGACCGGGCACCCGTCCCGAATCCTCGCCCGGCCGCGGGTCGGGCGGCGCAGCTACCCTCAAGCGCACGGCACCTTAGGGCCCCGTCCCGGCGGACCCAGAGCCCCGAGAGAACCCATGAAATCTCGATCGAGAGGCCGCGCGTCCGCTTCCAAGATCGCCGTGAACGGGATCACGCCGTTCCTTTGGTTCAACGATCAGGCCGAGGAGGCCGCTCGATTCTACGTCTCGCTCTTTCGGGGTTCGCGGATCACCCACGTCGGGCGCGTGCCGGGGTCGGAAGGGGAGGGTCCGGACCGCGTTCAAACGGTTTCGTTCGAGCTGGCCGGCCAGTCGATCACAGCGCTCAACGGAGGCCCCATCTTCCAGCTCACTCCGGCGTTCTCCCTCTTCGTCCGCTGCTCGTCCCAGGGTCAGGTCGATGCGCTGTGGGCGCGCCTCACCAAGGGGGGTCAGGAGAGCCGTTGCGGGTGGCTCGTCGACCGGTTCGGGGTATCCTGGCAGATCGTCCCGGAACGGCTGCTCGAGCTGCTCAGTGACCCGGATCCCGCTCGTTCCGGGCGCGCCCAAGCCGCCATGATGACGATGGCGAAGATCGACCTTCGGGCGCTGGAGGAAGCGGCCGGCCCGCGCACCACCACCCGCCGCGCCCGGGCTTAAGTAGCCGACGCCGGTCGCCGCCGCCGCTCGATGGCTGAGAAGGAAGGCGGCGCGAAGAAGTCGACGATCGCCCGCACGGTCAAGGACAAGTGGCGCTCAAAGCGCTGGTTCAAGGTCCGCGCGCCCGGCCTCTTCCAGCACGTCGACCTCGGCGAGACGATGGCGAACGAGCCGGAGCAGCTCGTCGGCCGGACGCTCGAGACGACCCTCCAGGAGCTGAGCGGAGGGGCGGACATCGGGAAAGCGCACATCAAGCTCCGGTTCCAGGTCGAGCGCGTCTCAGGCGAGAACGTCGCCGAGACGCGGTTCGTCGGGCACGAGCTCACCAGCGACTACGTCCGAAGGTTGGCCCGGCGCAAGCGGTCGAAGATCGACACGTCGCTCCAAGTGACGACGAAGGACGGAGTCCCCATCGTCCTCAAGCCCGTCGCCGTCGGGGAGCAGCGCCTCCAGACCCACCTCCGGACCGCGGTGCGCCACAAGCTCCGAAGCCTCCTAGCCGAAGAGGCCGCCCGGAAGAGCGCCCCCGAGTTCGTCCGGGAGATGCTGCAAGGGGACCTCGGGAAGCTCCTCGCGCACGGCCTCAAGAATCTCTACCCTCTGAAGAAGATCGAGATCCGAAGCTCCATCGTCGGCGGCGTGATCGTGGAGGAGCCCGAAATGTCGGAGGGCCCCGCCCCTCCGACGCCGACCGAGTCTCCTCCCGGTGGGACCGACGTAGTTCCGGAACCTACGGCCACCGCCGCGCCGTAGGGTTCAAGTCGGGAGCGCACGTCGCGGCGCTCCGCCGCGTCGGGGTGGCTCAGCCTGGTAGAGCACGGGACTCATAGAGGGGGCGCTCGATCGAGCCCCCCTGGAGAGATCCTGGGGTCGGGGGTTCAAATCCCCCCCCCGACACCATGTCCTTCGTTGCCTGATGTGAGACCGCGACGATTCCCCCTCGACGCTCACGGTGATGGACCTTCTCGGGCCGGTTTCCGCCTCTCCGCCCATTGCTCGTGACCCGTGGGACTCGTCGATTCCCGGTCTTCTCGAGTCGCAGGTAATCACGGGCCCCCCGACGCGCCCTCGTGGAGCCGGTTCGGTAGGTTCTGCACTGGATTCCGTACGCTTCGTCATGGTGTGCGAGCCGCAGGAATCGGACAGCGGATCGCGACTCATCGGGCTCGAGGACGAGCACGTAGGAGCCGCCGACGTGAACTCTTCGCAGCCCCCGCATCCGAGCGCGGAGGGGCTTGAAGTGCATGGGGTTCTGCAGGATCTGTTCGATCTTCGCGTCGACCGCGCGACGAAATCCGGCGCTCCGCCGGCACGACTTCCGATGGTCTTGCTCGAACTCCTCGGAGACCTCGAACGCCCAGGTCACTTCGACTCCGCAAGGAGCTCGTCGGTCGAGTTGACCCGACGGAACTTACCGCTGCGGACTCGCACGAGGTCGGCGACGAACTGGGGTCGAAGGGATGGGTCGAGCACCGACTCCTCGTAGGCGGCCACAATCGCCTCGAGCGCTTCGGACTTCCCTCGCAGCCCGTCACGGGCCTTGACCACGTTCACGACCCGGTTGGCGTGCTCGGACAGCTCCACGACGGCGCGCGGCATGCCGAATATCATGAAGTAATTCGAAGATACAAGGAATATCTTCATGGCACGTATGGCAGCTGACCGCGTGGATTGAGCTTCGGCGAGTAGGCTCAAGGTTTCTTGTCGGGAACCTGAGACCTCAGCGCGAAAGGATTCGCGTTCAGCTCGCCCCGTG
The DNA here is from genome assembly GCA_035656255.1 of Thermoplasmata archaeon. Lineage (GTDB taxonomy): Archaea > Thermoplasmatota > Thermoplasmata > Lutacidiplasmatales > UBA184 > Lutacidiplasma. The sequence goes on along the minus strand of DASRSV010000003.1, from coordinate 248,276 downwards.
GGCGACCCGTCTTTCAGCTCGATTAGGGGGTCCTCGCGAGCTCTCCTCGCGGACGCATGAACGAGTCCAAGGTCGTGCGCTACGACCCCGAAAGGGGGCCGCATTCGCTCGAGGCTCGCATCCCTCGCCGAACCGGCGGTTCGTACTTTCGCAACGCCTGCGGGTGAGACCCATACTCGCGGACCGAGGTGACCCACCGGATGGGCGATCTCGACGCGAGGGTGCCACCGTCGTCCGAAGTCATTATGTATCTTGGATAGGTTACGTGTCTCTGATACGAGACATGAGATTCCACGCCGCGCTCACCCCTGTGCTCGGGAGTCCCTCGAAGCTCAGACTTCTACGAACCTTGTTCTATGATCCGGGGCGACGTTGGACGGGGCGAGAGCTTGCGCGAGCTGCCCGGGTGTCAACTGCGCAGGCGGCGCGTGATCTTGTCGAGCTCGATGATACATCCCTCGTAATCCGCGAGGTCGTAGGGAGGTCCTACTCCTGGCGGCTGAATTCAGCACACGTGCTTAGTCCGATCCTTGCCGATTTGTTCCGTCGAGAGGCGGGCTTCCGCTTGGACCTGATCCGTGAAGTCTCGGAGGGGCTCGCGTTGGCCCGCGTCGAGAAGGCTCGCTTGTTCGGCTCGATTGCACGCGGTGAGGAGCGGGATGACAGCGACATCGACCTCTTCCTGCAGATTCGAGATGCCCGCGACCGAGAGAGGGCCGAGGAGGCGGTGGACAGAATCCGAACCCGCGTCTGGAGTCGGTTCGGGAATCCCCTTTCCGCCCTGATCTACACCCGCGCGGAAGTCGCTCGCCCTCGCAATCCGGGTCTCATTAGGGCTGTCGAGAGCGAGGGGCTGAACGCTCTTGGGGGTGAGTGAGCGATGGGCCGGACCGAGGTGGTTCCCAAGGGTCGATATGCGGTCTATTGGGATCGGTCAAAAGAATTTGCGGGACAGATGAATAGGGCAGCTGCCGAGCGCGCCTGGAACTCCGTTGGTCTGCTCGGCGTCCATTCGGTAATCTCGGCCTGCGACGCGCTAACCGTGCAACGGACCGGCCAGCGTTGGAGCGGTCAAGATCCCGCCGGCATCGTTGGCATGGTCGGAGTTCTTCATCTTCACGAGACCGACCACGCCACCCGTCAGATATCGCACGTGTTGGAGGCAAAGAATCGGGTCGAGTACGAGTCCCGTGGATTCACGCAACGGGAAGCCGAGGACGTTCGCCGTAGCGTTGAGAGGGTACTTGCGTGGGTGAAACTCCAGCTGCCGTCCTCGGGCCCCAGGTAAGAATTCCCCCGCGCGCCCCTCGAGTACCTCCCAGGGCAGAAAAGAAACCCCGGGGGAAGTCGCGCCGCAGCGGATTTCGTGTGCGGGCCCGCGAGCGGCGAACGGCCAGCCAAGCTCGGAGACCCAACTGCGCTCAAGGTTCCTTGTGCGGAGCCGCGCGGGCGGACCGCCGCGCCGTATCGCCTTGGAGTTTCTTTCCGCTCATTGGGTTTCCCCCTCGGAAGTTTCGAATCCCGGGCTCGAGACCGCGGAGCTGAAGTCTCGGTCCAACCTTTCCCAACAGTAAGCCGTCGTTCGGAGTCGGCCGCAAAGCGGCGGGCCGTGCTCGGATTCTTTGCATCGTCCCATGAAGGCTCGATGGCAAAGAGGGCGTGCCTCGAAGAAGGTCGAGTAGCGCCTCGGAGAAAGGGAGCTCGAACTCGATGGATCTCGTGCGGGAGACCATCTCGAGGCACCCGACTAACGAGACGTAACGCGCGTGAAATGCGCCTGACAGAGCCATCGTTGACCTCCGTTTCCGAGGTTCTTGCGATTCGGCTGGCGGTGTCGGCACGGTTCGTCGGCATCAAACTTCAGTATTGCAATCCGGAGATTGAGTGCGGAACCTTGAAGGCCCCAGCCTCGCTCGCCACTGCCGGAGCGGGCACTGATGGATCTCGCCGAGGTTCGACACCTCCTGGAGAAGGCGGGAATAAAGGTAGTCCGTGAAACCCGAAACGGAAACAATTCCGGGTACCGCCTCGAATGCTCGGGTGGCGAGATAGTCATCGTCTATGATTCCGGCAAAGTCGTCGCCCAAGGGGCGCACATTCGGCAGGTGGCGGAGGTCCTCGGACTGAGTTTCAGAGAGAGCCTACCTGTATCAAGCGGCCACGCTCCGAGGCCGAAAGTCTTCGTCGTGTATGGGCACGATGTGAACTTGAAGCACGAGCTCGAGGCCCTATTGCGGCGATGGGACCTCGAACCAGTGATTCTCGATCAACTACCGTCTGCTGGGACAACTGTCATCGAGAAGCTCGAGACCTACATCGCTATCAACGATGTCCGCTTCGGAATAGTACTAGCCACCCCCGATGATGAGGGTTTTCCCAGGGGGTCTCCGGACGCGGTCCATCCAAGGGTTCGCCAAAACGTCGTACTCGAACTCGGGATGCTGTTGATGAAACTGGGTCGGAGCAAGGTGGCGATCTTGCTGCAGGAGGGCTCAGGCATGGAGAAACCTTCCGATATCGAGGGATTGATCTACATCGGATTCAAGTCCGCGTTGAGTGAGGTACAAGTCGACCTGATCCGGGAAATGCACGAGGCCGGGGTCAGCATCGACGTCGGGAAAATCTAGAGCGGGGCTCCAAGTGACCTCGATTCTTCGGTCGCAGGCACACGCCAAGTTTCGTACTTTCCTGGCGGAGCGGGGGTACAGTTTCGAAGAGAGACCCCATCAGGTCTTCTTGGCGAGACTAAACCATACCGTCGTCAATCTCTACAACAACGGAAAGGTGGTTCTTGGTGGTTCCGATCTCAAGGAAAGGGCGGTTCTTCTGACTTACATACAGTCTCAGGGCGGCGAGATAGACGAAGATGACCTACGGCGATCGTCCGAGATATCTACCCAAGACCTTCACCAGACCCGCGTCGGAATGGATGAAGCGGGCAAGGGCGACTTTTTTGGACCACTCGTGACTTGCGCAGTACTCGCAACCGAGCAGCTTGCAGTCCGAATGAGAGACCGGGGGATCCGCGACTCCAAAGAACTCTCGGCAGAGTCCATTCGAACCTCCGCGGATTGGCTGCGAAGGGAGGCACTTCAATCTGGTCAGTTTCGGGTCGTCACGATCCCACCCACCCGATACAACATGCTAATGCTAAGAATGGGCAGTCTGAATCGGCTATTGGGTTGGGGGCACGCTCGAGCCCTAGAGGACGTTCTACGGTTCCCTGAGCCATGTCACCTTGCTATTGCTGACCAATTTGGCGACCCCAAATTCATCGAGGATGCCCTGATGACTAACGGGAGACAGGTGCAACTCCTTCAGATTCCGAAGGGCGAGCGGGATGCTGTGGTTGCGGCGGCATCGGTACTTGCGCGGGACGAGTTCGTGACATCAGTCGACCGGATGGGTCAGAGGTATGGAGAGCGGTTCCCTCTGGGCGCGTCGGATGTGGAAGAATTCTCGAGGGGATTCGTGACTAAACACGGGGCCGATGCCCTTCTCGATACTGCTAAAGTGCACTTCTCAACAACAGTCCGTGTAGTTCAGTCGGTAGATTCGCTGATGAGGAGCTTGAATGCCAGGGAAACCGAGGACAGAGCCCGCCCACGCATACGGTGATTCTGCATACATAGAATCCGCTAGCGCAAGTGTCGCGCGTAGACGCCGACCGCGAGTCGACGATTGCTTCCATGCTTTCGAAAGCCACGTGGAGTATCCAGGCAGACGAGTTGGTCGCTCGGTTGTGTCGCTCCCACTCCCTGCTCTGGGCTTCACAACGTGGAGGTCGGGATGCTAAAGGCGGTATCCATCTTCATTCCCTAGGGGTCGAGTGGCTAGAGCCGCGTAGGGGGCAGACGTTGCATTATCCGATCGAGGGACATCATCCATTCCTGGACGGGAAGAAACGAGGGGACATCGGTCTGGCGACAACAGCCGGGTTCGGTGACTCGAGTACGCTCTGTGTTCCTCTTCAGAAAACACGGCCCCAACTCCAGGGGCCCGGTAGATTCAACTAGGGGCGTCGGATGAGCTAAGAAAGCGAGGACGTCTCCCACCCCGAGGTGCCGATACTGCCTCAGCGTAAAGCGACTCCATTCGTCAAATGGGCCGGGGGCAAGGCTCAGCTACTCAGACAACTCGACCGATTCTTCCCCACGGAATACGAGACGTACTTTGAACCCTTTCTCGGAGGGGGAGCCGTGTTCTTCCATATCCGACCTGAGAGGGCGGTATTGGCGGACACCAATCCCGAATTGATCAACGCGTTCAAGGTTGTGCGCGACGATCCGAGAGCGCTAATGGCCGCACTCGACTCCCATTTTTTGCAAAGGACTGAGGAATCGCACTTCTACCGGGTCCGCGAGCAGCATCCTTCGGATCTGACCAAGGTCGAGCGAGCGTCTCGGACGATCTTTCTGAACAAGACGTGCTTCAACGGCCTTTATCGTGTGAACTCCCAGGGGATATTCAATGTCCCTTGGGGTGGATACAAGAACCCCACGCTCTATGACCGCGAGAATATCCTAGCCGCAAGCGCCGCACTCCGAGGGAAGAGAATCCTTGTCGCCGACTACCGGAAGGCCTGCGCAGGTGCCGTCGCTGGAGACTTTGTCTATCTGGATCCACCCTACCATCCCTTGAGCGAGACATCTCGCTTCACAAGCTATACCAAGAAGGAGTTCGGGAGCCGCGAGCAGAGAGATCTCTCAGAGGAGTGCAAGCGACTTGACAGCTGTTCCGCCACTTTCATGCTGTCGAATTCGTCGACCGAACTAGTCAGGTCGCTCTACGCAGGGTTCCACGTCGAGACGCTCAAGGCGAAGCGAGCCATCAATAGTGTGGGATCACGCAGAGGGGCTATCGACGAATTGTTGGTGATGAACTACCCATGACACGAAACGACGACCTCTGGGCTGAACTCATTCAGAAGTTGGGACTTGACCTCACACGTCCAGTCAACTTCCTCAATGAGATCGAGATAAAGGTGACGCTCGGGGGAAGGCGCGATCTGCGGAATCTCGTCTCTATGACCCGTCGCGAACAACTCGCCAAGGTCCTCGGAGATTCCGAAGCATTCGTCTTGCCCAAGTCGAGAACTGAGTGGATGATAGTCCACGGGAAGGGCTACCAAACACTTGACGCTCCGAGTGAGACTGAGGACTTTCGATCCAACCTATCGGTCCGATTGACGACTCTGTCCTATGGTCGCGGGGAGAACCCGTTCCTCAACCACGCTCTCCATAGCGGCCTGCTTAGCTCCTTCACCGGGACCCCAGTCCTGTGGGAGACGCTTTCAGGTCGAAGCGGCACCCCAGAATTTCGCTTCCGGATGGATAGTCGTCCCGGTCTGGAGAATCTCAAAGTCGAGCAAGGTACTCAAGTCGAGATTGACAAGGGCTACGAGGCTGAGCACGAAGTTCTGCTATTCGAGGGGAAGGCCCGACCACAAGGAACATTCCTGATCCGTCAGCTCTACTACCCATTCCGGTCGCAACGAGAGTTTCAAGAACGAACCGGTCACAAGCGGGTTCGATCCTTCATCTTTGTCGCCGACCCAGACGTCGACCTCTACTCGATGTGGGAGTTCGAGTGGACAGACACTTTCGACTATGAGGCGATTCGTCTCGTTGGAAGCCCGCGGCGATTCAGAATCGTCGAGAGAGACGTTCCAACGGATGAACTCGCGGAGATTGAGGAAAACAAATCGATCCCGGAGATACAAGCAAACGATCTTGAGAAGGTTACGACCCTCCCCTTCCTCGTAACGCGCGGGGTCGACACGGCAGCCAAGTGGGCCCAGCATTACCAGTTCGCGCTCCGCCAAGGGAACTACTACGAGTCAGCGGCAGCCGCCCTCGGATTGGTCGATAACCAGAACGGTACTTTCGTCCTCACTCCTGAGGGGAAGCGTTTTGTGTCGTTGCAACCACCAGATCGGGACCGACTGACCTCCAACCGACTCCTAACGATACCGACCATCAACCGCGTATTCGCTCTGTGCCGCGAAAGAGGCTCCGAAGGCGTCAGCGACGTCGACATCGCTCGCATCATCGAGGAGACCCGGGGTCTCAGAGGGACCACCCCGCGTCGTCGTGCTTCCTCGGTGCGAGCGTGGTTCCGGTGGCTATCAATCGCCACCGGTGTTGTGGTGGTCGAGGGTCGGTGGATCTTTTCGAGGGCAGGTTGGGATCAGCGACAACGCATCGGGCGGCGGTAGTCGGACCATGTCGTGTTAAGGATTGCGCGTTCGGCATTCTCTCCCAATCCGCTCCTTCACCCTTAGGACAGGCGGGCGCGTCCAGCCCTCCTCCCACGCTAGAGGCCGCTGGGGCAGGTTGGTCACCGACGCTGAGCAGGAGGATGCCAGCCCGAAGGCGTCGTCCCTAGCCAGGCCCCGAGGCTGGTCCTGGGACTCGGTCACAGGGTACTTCCTTCGACATCGGGACCGAAATCACCACTACGACAGCGAGTTGCAAGGACTTCGGAGGCACGATGGTTTGAGCTCCCGAGTACGAACTCGCGGACAGCATGGATGGGGCTCGGCTATGAGAGGGCGGGCACAGAATTCTTGGACAAGATCGAGCGACGAGAACTAGGACGATTCCACGCAAACCCGAAGCAGTCGGGGTCAGACAATGGCGGATGAAACGGGTCCATGCATTTGAATTGCCCAAGCTGTCGAAGTGCGTTCCGATAAGGGCGAGGAGGTCTACCCGGGTGCCTTGCCTCCAGTCGAGCCGCCCACACCAGAATCTGGACCGGCCTCCCGATTGGTTCCCGAGAAATCTCGACTGGCCCGCGACGTTCTCGGCCTCGAGGACACAGAGTGGGCCCTCAAGGTGATCCCTCGACTTGCATGCCCGAATCTCTTCCAGGACGCCCTTTCTGAGCTAACGGCCCGCGTTCCTAACGAACCGAAGCGACCTTTGTCGTACATCAGAGAGGTCTACCTTCCTGGAGTGCGAGCGCGGCCTCGCGATCTTTCCCGTTACGCAGGAGACCACCTCGATTTTCTGACCAAAGAAGCCGCGCACGAGTTCTTGGATGGCCGGGCGAGGGCGAGATCGCTCGGCGCCAACTCGAGCCTCCTAATGCGCTCTGGCCCCATCGGCCTCCGACCGCCATTCTCGAATGTGCGGCGCTATCACCAGCAGTTCTATACCCCGGCTAAGCACGAGTTTGCGCGCCACTCGGGGAGGCCAGACCCCGTAACTTTGACAGACGCGGTGTTTGCGTTGATTCTGGCGGTAGAACTCGGAAGGACTGTCCGATCTGTCTCAAAGTCCGCGGAACGCGCTGCAACGAAAGACGACCTGTACTCGATGGGGAGCGACGGATTCAGCAAATACGATGGTCCTAGGTTCAAGGCTCGCCTCTCTAAGCGCACGCTCCGAGCATATCTCGCCGAGTTCGGGATTAATGGCTGGCTAATGGCCGGTCGCTGTTCTCCGCCCCTTGGGCCTTGGGCTAACCGAAATGAGTAGGTCGGCTCGCATCCAGATAAGCCACGAACCGCCGTCTCTCTCGGTCTCTTGGGAGAGTCGCCTGCGCGATTCACGAGGAATTTTCGGGCGCGGTCCGTCATCAGCCACCTCAGGCTTTTGTCTGGCTTTGACTCATGCAGCTCGGCTTTAATACCCCGGACTAGTCGGCGCATTGGATGCGCCCGAAGCGACCAGCCCAGAACCCCCGTCCAACGGCACCGCCGGTAGGTGCACGACAAGGACGGCCGCCTTCGAGTGTGGCAGTCTTTCCTCGAGACTCGTTGAAGCGAGCGCTTGGTTTGGCAGAGTCTATCGAACGCAATAACGCCGGTCGACCCTACGACCGACTGAACCTGGCTGGGTCAATTAGTGTTTCCCCCAACAGCAGCTCATTCCGGCAGATGATCACTTCCTCAAGTCGGTACGGGCTTACTGAGGGCGGCTATCAAGCAGACAAGCTCGCCCTGACCTCATTGGGCAGTCAGATTGTGGCTCCGACCGGGACTGATGAAGCCCGCCAAGGAATGCGACGAGCGCTGACCACACCCGACCTCTTCAAGCGGGTATACGAGTATTACAACAAGAAGAGTATCCCGCGCGAAGACCTTCTGAAGAACGCCCTCTGGAAGGAATTCAACGTGGCTCCGGAGGATGTCGACACGTGCTACGACGTGTTGATTCAAAACGCGCGAGACTACGGGCTCATACAGACGATTAAGGGCAACGAATTCTTGCAGTTGGATCAGCTTGGCGAGGCGATCGCGGAGCCGGGGCCGCCGACTGCCGAACCCCCCACCGTCGCTGGAGAGCCGAAAAATGAGGGCACCCAAGTACCAAGCGGCTCGCCGCGGATAGCCCCTCCGATTCTGAAGCAGGTCTTCGTTGCTCATGGAAAGAACCGACGGCCTTTGGACCAACTCGAGAAGATCTTGGCGAAGTTTAAGGTGCCATACAAAATCGCCGCTGAAGAACCTCACCGGGGTCGGCCCGTGGGCAAGAAGGTCGCGGAGCTCATGCGTCAATGCACCTCAGGGATCTTCATCTTCACTGCTGATGAGGAGACAACAGGCGCCTCAGGGAGCAAGGAGTCACGCCCTAGCGATAATGTTGTCTTCGAACTGGGGGCAGCATCGGTACTTTTTGAGGAAAAGATTGTGATTCTAAAGGAAGATGGGGTCACCTTTGCCTCAGACTTCAGCGACATTGGTTACATCTCGTTTGAGAAGGATAGGCTCGACGCGAAGGCAGCCGACTTGATGGTCGAACTCGTCGGCCTCGGATTCCTCGAGGTGAGACCCACATGAGGCAAGGCGTTCGAAGACCTCGAGAGATTCGAGGATTCTCGATTTGGGTTTAGGGAGGCTTGGAGCCTCTCCGGAAACCCGTTTCGACTGGACACCGAGGTTGACCCACTGACGGTCCGAAGTTCCTGAGTGCTCGCCGCCCCAGCGATTCCTTTCGAGTTCGATCTTCCGCAGCTGCATTGGGTCCAAGTCGCTCCCTTGCTCCCTCGCCCCTCACATTCACCGCGAGGGGGCCGACCTCGAGCGGACGATCGGAAGTGTCTCGCCGGGATCTTCTACCTGCTCCGTACCGGAGCTCAGTGGGGCGCCCTGCCTCGGCGCTTTGATCCGAAGAGCACCGTCCACGATCGGTTTCAGGAGTGGTGCTCCACCGGGGTCTTCCAAATCGTATGGAAGGAGGCCCTCCAACTTTAGGACCACAAGACTGGCGTTCGATGGGGCTGGCAATCGATGGACGGCGCCATGACCAAAGCGCCGCTCGGTGGCGAACGCAGGGGGCCGAACCCTACGGACCGAGGGAAGTCGGGGGTCAAGCGCAGCCTGCTGACCGACGGTCGAGGAGTGCCTCTCGGGATTCTCATCGCTCCGGCGAACCGAAATGACTGCAAGCTGGTCGAGGGAACACTGGAATCCCGACCTCTCCGTCCACCGCGGGGGACTCGCTAACGGATCTGTCTCGATAAGGGGTACGACTATCCGGAGGTCGAAGTGGTGTTCGACGCGTACTGGTTCGAGAGCCACTTCCGGCGGCGAGGAGAGACTCCGGAGGGACGCAGGGAACTTCTTCGATCTCGGGCCCGTCGATGGGTAGTGGAGCGCACCCACTCGTGGATGAACCGGTTCCGGCGATTCCTGGTTCGATGGGAGAAGAAGGCGGAGAACTATCTCGCGCCGGTCCAGTTCGCGTGTGGGTGATCACGCTGCGAGCGGCCCGAGTTCTATAAGGGCCGGACCCCTCCGCGTCCACGATGGCGGCCCGTCGCACGAGCTCGGCCCCGAGGAAAACCGGAGCGCCTCTCCGGGGGGCGGTCGTTCCGATCCAGTGTTCTGAGGAGGACTGTGGAGCGCAATCGCTCCCGGCTCTCCCCGGGCCTCCCCCGTATGCCGCCGGGGGATTCGTTCAGAAAGGCTGGCTCGCGATGTCGACACCGCTCGACGAGGAAGTGATGTTCCTCTGCCCCAATTGTGCGAAGGAGCTCATCAGCGGCGCGGAGAAGGAACTAGGAATGCCTATCGTGGGAGGAAGCCGGAAGGTTTCCGGATAGGCTCTTAGGACGGGACTCGGTAGCCCAAGCCTGAGTGTGAGTTAGTTCCCTGCGATAGTCGCGAAGCGAGCCGAGGGAAGGTTTTAGGATCGGCATCCATAGAAACGAGCCGTCTACGGGCTGCGACTCATAACGACGGATCGCCCTCGTGTCCGCTCAAGTTCTGTTGAGAGTTGCCCGCTCATAGATCCCCCCGGATTTGAGCGTTCACCGGTCTGAAATGATGTAACGTTGCATGTATCGCGCTAGGAGACCGCCCGGGCCAGAAGCGCGCGCCACAGAGCTGATGCAACGGTTCCAGAACTCCCAGTCGGCGCGAAAGGCAGATTGCCCGGACCAGCGAGCGGCGGCGATTCCGTAGCGAGTGTCGCCCGGTCGGGCCGAGCTTCCGGAGCGATGCCCCCGGATCAGGCCCAGCTCGATCTCAACTCACGTCATGTATAGCGCGGTCAGTCTAAGCCCGTTACCGAGGGTTGCCATATTCCACACGAAATCTGCAAGGCCTCGCTGGGGCCAAGTGTTGTAGGCATTTCCGTTAGCGTTGACATAGAAGAAGAGTCCGTAGTGGTGTTTACTGTTGAAGGTGTAATTCCACACCCATTGGCCAGTCACGCTAGAGGCGTTGTTCAAGACGAGGCTGTTGTTGTGGTTGCTCTGAGGTGTGCACGGCGGAAGGCAATTATTGGTGATGGACGTCACCGTACCGTTGTTGTGGTTGCAGCTCAACGACGAGTTGCTCCAGGAGCTGCTCGGGCCGGTCCAGCTCGTCGAGTTGTAGCAGCTCCACGAGGTGTAATTGTAAGTAAGGACGTTCATGTTGAAGAACAACCCGCTTGCCCCGACCGTGTTTGCGGACATCGGAACATACGAGCCATTCGACTCATCGATCACATAGGCGTAGGATGAGGCGTACACGCTGGCCCCCGCTTGGCAATACGCGTTCCCACCCCAGCTGTGACTCCAACCGAACGACGAAGTGTTGTTGAACTGCAATGGGCGGGGGAAGGGAGCCGTGCCGGTCCCGTGTGACGTTCCGTTGTTGTAGGTCACGGTAGTAACTACCCCTGAGGTGTACGCGTTGCGGTCCAAGTAGCTGTAGTTGCTGTACTGGTAGTAGTTACCAACAGGGGTCTTCGTGTACCCCCACGAGTCGGAATAGTACACATTGTCGTACACATTCCCTTGGTTGCACTGTGGCTTGCCTCCGTCCGAGCTCCGGGTAGAGGCGGACCACGTAGTGCTGACGTTCGCCTGGACATGTTTCACCCCGGCCTGAGGGTGGAAAGCGATTCCGACGTACAATTGGTCGGACGCCGAGACCGAAGAGTACGTCCCAATGCCGATCCGGGCGTTTGCGCACATCTTCGCGGTCCCCGTAGCGCTGGATCCTCCGGCGCCGTTGGTGAGGTTGAAGAACGGAGCCGTAACGAACCTGACTCCGCCGCAGCCGGTTTGATAGAAACTCCTGGTCGGCGAGGCCGAACCCTTGTACGGCGCGATAAGGTTCGTAGCGCGAGACATTGATCCGGACGCCGTCGCCGAAACGATCACGACCATCGCGATTGCAACAGCGACGGGTACCGGGGCAAGGGCCTCGAAACGCGAGCGCCCTGCAGATCGACCAATCGGTCTTTGGCGATGTTCAATGACGTCCATTCCACGATCTCCCCCTCGGTTCAAGTACAGCACGGAAAGCGACGGCCAAGCCCATGACCCGAGAACCCGGACCGGTCGTAGGCATTTGAGCCTGTGTGCGATCCCACAATCAAGTACGGATACGTCTAGCTGCTCGGGTCTGCTCTGTCTCCTGTCGAGAGATCCATCGGAAGTGGCGGTCGGATGGAAGCCGACGCTTGGACGAGACGTCTCTCCGAGAGCGTTGCCCTCGAATCTCATCAAGTTCGTTCAGAACCCACGGAGGAAGGTGATTTGAGCCGAATCTCGTGGCAGGCCAGGATTCCGCTCAAGTCCTGTTGAACGCCAAGAATCGGAGTTTTGCAGCCTGAGGTTCTGCGGGAGGCGATATGGAAGAGAGGGAATCCGCCGCGTGGCCGGTCCGCGAGCTCGGCAAAGGGGTCCCTGTCGTGTTCTTGCATGGATACCCCTTGGACCACCGGATCTGGGAGCCGCAACTGAAACGCCTGTCGGGTGGTCATCGAATCGTCCTGCTCGACCTTCCTGGCTACGGTCTGGCCCGCGATTGGATGGTACCCGACACATTGGCGGGCTTTGCAGAGAGCGTGCACTCGACTTTGACCCGAGGTCTCTCGGAGCCCGTCGTTCTCGTCGGCCACTCCTTCGGTGGGTACGTGGCGTTGGAGCTGTATCGGAACCATCCTGAGCTGTTCGAGGGGCTTGTACTGGTCGATACACGGTCTGAACCGGACACCCCCGAGGCCCGGGAGAAGCGACTCGCAACGGTACGCCGTCTGGAAAATACCGGTCAGGGCCTCGACGTCGGGGAGTCGGTGCGCGCACTCGTTGCCCCCACAACATGGGAGACGAAGGGGCCAATCCTCGAGTCGATTCGCGGTATCGTCCGGAGCGTCTCCACACCTACCATCGTGGGGTCTCTTCGCGCTATCGCAGACCGTCCAGACCTCACGCCAGTGCTCTCGTCAATCCGGGTCCCTACTCTCGTAATCTGGGGTGAGAACGACCGACTTATTCCCCCGACGCAGAGTCGGTCGATGGTGTCGCAGATTCCATATGGAAGGGGGGTGGGCATCCCCGGGGCTGGCCACCTCCCCTCGGTCGAAGCTCCCGAAGCGTTCGCGAGCGCGTTAGAAGACTTTCTCGAAAAGCAAATCTCGTCTTGACCTCGAGTCGCTTGCACCGCGGATCTACCGCGCTGCGCCGACTCGGGACTGAGTGTGAGGTTAGCTCGCGCACGCTCGCGAGCATTTCATTGTTCGAGCGCGAGCGGGGTCGAAAACGCCACCAATCGGGAATTCTCCATGCAATGGTGTGCTCTCGGCTCCGCTCAAGCCTGGTTGAACGGACCCAGCAGGGCAGGTCAAGATGCTGCGCAATACGGCGACAGGGGCTGATCCGCTGAGCCCGCAGGAGAAGAGATGATAGTGCATCCAGGCGCTCGGACGGAATCCGGCGGCCGCGACGTATTGGTCGGTGTCCGGGAATACGATCGTGGGCATCCGAGTTTAAGTTCAGACATAGAAGCAGTCATGTGGCAGCACATGGCATACTAAATACTCGGATTACGCCCTCGGAGAGCTGTGATTACGAGCATCCAACTCTCCTCCGAGAATCGTGCCAAGCTTTCGGAATTGAAGTCAAGTCCTCGCGAGACGTACGACGAAGTACTGAACAAGCTCCTTAGCCTGGTTCCAAAGGGCGATGATGAAGGAGATTATTCTCAAGCCTTCCGAGTTGGGTTGCTCAACGCCCACTTGGACGTTCTGAAAGGCCGGACTACCACCCACGAGGCGCTCAAGCGCCGGCTGAATCTCTGACGCCGTAGGCCATCCAGTGGACTGAGACCGGGGCTCGGGACCTGAGCCGCCTCGACCGGCTCATCGCAAAGCGAATCGCCGCCAAGCTCGAGCAGTCCGCTCGCGCCTCGCAGCGGTTCCTTGTTCGATTGGTCGGGACGGATGAGCACAAGCTTCGGATAGGTCACGACCGACCCCTCGCGGTTCTCGATCCCGAGTCGAGGACCATCATTGTAGAGCGAGTGGGCCGCCGTTCGGTCATCTATCGGGGACGGGGATGAATCGCGAGCAGCCGGGCGCCGAGAGGGTAACCATGTCTGCGTTCAATCCCTATTGAGGCGACCCAGAGCGCTCTTGGCCAAGTCCCGTCCCGAAAGCAGTCTCGACGATTCTTCTCGTCAGCGCCACGAGCCCTCCTTTAGCATCGAAGATCGCCTCAGACTGCTGTGAGTTCGGAAAGTCGTTGGCCAGAATCGAGCGCAAGTCATTGCATGCTCGCGTCCGATTCGTCGCTTCCGGAGGCACGAACAAGACTCGCCTAGACCGAGGTATAAGCCCGGGACCCCGTTGAGAGTGCGAATCCTAGCGGCCGGCGCGTCGCGGGATTGATAAGGCAAACCTAGGAGTGAAACGTGGCGAAAAAGAGATCGGGAGTTCAGTCGGAGCGGATTCAAGGGGCGTGGGGCTGGGCGCGGATCGCGTATCTCGGGGCGTCGAGCGTCCTTGTGGGATCACTTGTCTTGCTCGCGCCGGTTGCTTCTGCCTCATCTACGCACGTCGCCCCGTTCCATGGGGCGAAGTGGTCGTCGAACAATATCGTGAACAACGTCTGCAACACCCACGGGGGATGGGGCGTCACGCCGAAGTGGAGCAATGCCACAGGGGTCGGCGTCGCCTCCGCGTATGAGAAATCGACCACGTGCCCGGCAGCACTCGGCGGGACCTCCTACGGGTCTGCGGTGGCAAGCACCCTTACCGTCGCCATACCGCTCCGCCTTCCGACAGGGGCTCACTCCGTCCAGGCGACGATGAACGAGACAATGAGCGGGAACCAGATGGTCCACATCGGCGGAGTATGCCCGCCCGTCGCAGGGGGCTCGGGTTCCAGCAACTGCGCGGAATACACCCAGTACTCTTCGCAGATCACCGTGGCCCAGCTGTGGGACAGCACCACCAACACCTACATGTCGAACGGGGGGACCCCGACCTATGGGCCGGCCCTGTACAACTACACGTACGCGTACAACGACACGTCATGCTCGTCAGGGACGTGCACCTACACGAATCACTCGGTGGCCGGGAGCTCCTTCCCGGGTAACACGGTCTCGGCTTCGTTCACCGCGTATTTCAACGCGACCTTCAACCACACCCACCGCTATTGGGTCCTCCTCGGGATCTACATCCAGGCATACGAGATGATTCAGGGGTATCCGAACTCGTACACGGTCGCCTCGATCAACATGGCGACCTTCGGAAACTCGTTCAGCGTGCCCGCGGTGAAGGTCGTCTAGCGCGCCGGCCAGCCACGTCCGCCGCCCCGGGCGGCAGCGCCAGCGAAGGTCGGCGTTGGCGGCAACTCGGACAGCGAGCGCGACCTGGAAGCCGCCGAGCGGTCGCGCCACTCGTAGTTGCGCGGCAGCGGGGGAAGGCCGGCCTTGCCCGGAGCCTCTCTCGACGCCCCGATCACCCGTTAGGGTACAGATGCTCGACTCCGCGCTTTCGGCGGGCAGGGGTTCGGGTGAGCGAGGACGTCCGCCGAAGGATTAGTGGACCGAACAGATTCGAACCGCCTTCGAGCTCCGTTGGCAGTTGCGCGCGCGGCGGCAGCGCGTGTGCCCCAGACTGACATCCGGGGTTTATTACGTATGAACTCATGGGGGGGACCGAAGCGGGATTCGGACCCGGAGATTCCGACCCCGCACAGTGGGGAAGTAGAGATGGAGCTTGACGGGGGCGAATCGGCTGGTGGCCGAGCCACGTACCGACGTAGGCTGCTCGCCTTTGCTCGTTTGGGAATATGTTCGAGTGCAACGTTCTGCGTAGTCGCATTCGCTCTTCCCGCCGTGACGGGCGCAATCATCGTCAACTCTACCAACCACATCGCCCCGTACCCCGGGGGGACCTATTCCGCGAACAATTGGGTCCAGACCCAATGCGCTAGCAAGAATCGACTGGGAATACTCCCCCACTGGAGCAACACGACCGGCGTGGGCGGTTGGACCGCCTCAGCTACGGCGAAGAGCTGCCTACCCGCGATCGGAGTCGCGTCTGGTGGCCTTGCCGGCACGTTTTTCTCAATAGCGATTCCGCTCAGGATTCCCAGCGGCGCTCACAGCGTCCAAGTCAATGCCCACATAATCTATTCTGGTGCCCGGAGCATTCATCTAGGTGGTCCATGCCCAGCGGTCAGGCTGGACGCCAACGGGAATGGACAGGAGTCCTGCTCGATCTCCGCTCAATTCTGTTTCTCGTTCTGCATCGGCGGTAGCCTTCCATACCTCTGGGATTCTACGAACAATACCTACGTATACTCTGGGACATCGTTTCCCGTCAGCAACAATTATACGTATCTATCAAACTACACGTCCTGTTCCGCATTCAAGTGCACGTATAGCAATTCTACCTACTCGGGAATCGCCCCGAACAGCGTAAACACGGTATTCACCTGGTACTTCAATTCGACAATGGTGAAGACGCACCGCTACTGGGCTGTGATAACCTTCTCCAGCTTCGCCTACTCTGAGGTCCAGAACTATCCCCGGTCCACTGCCAGTGCGTCTTTCAATATCGGGTCCCTCGGCAATGGTCTGAATTTGACTTCGATCGCGATTGTATGATCACTCTGGTTTGAGGCGTCTGACGACGTAATGAGTTGGGAGGCGCGGGCGATCCTCACGGCGGTGCGTGGACTCTCATCCTGCGCTGGCGGTCGGTATTGGCGCCGTGTGACTCATTCTCGCGACTTTCATGGAGGCATTTCGGCTCGCACGTAGCCTAATCACTTGAAGATCCGAGAGTCCGGGCGGGGTGCCATGGACAGAAACCGGATTCGAATCGCCAAGCTTGCGAATCAGATCCCTAGCGAAAGGTCGACTTCGAGTCGGCTCAGGCTCTGTTGAACTGCCCCCCTGCTGCCGCCCGGTGTCAGCTTCCGGTCCAAGGCAGGTTTTTGAAGCCAGCTCGTCAGCGTGCGCCTAACTCCCAGCGAAACGGCGGCAGCACCCCCCAGTGGCATGGTCGAGAGTATCGAGTCACAGTCCGGCGGACATCAGCGCGTTCATAGCCTGCTCGAGCGTACGATTCGGGTTCCCGGTCGCATTGATCCGAACCCATCGCGGTTGCTGAAACATTTGTTCGAACTTCCGCTTCACCCGGCTAAGGTAGGGCTCATCCTCGAAGGCTCCGCGCTCCCCGCTCCCCTCCACTCGTTTCATGGCGATGTCGATGGGAGCATCGAGATACAGGACGAGGTCCGGGTCGATAGCGAGAATGCGCTGGATGCGCTCGAGCTCGCGGAACGCCTCGGCACTTAGGCCGGGGGAATGGTAGGCGAGCGTCGAATAGAACGACCGGTCTTGCACGACGACGTCGCCCTGATCCAGCGCCCGTTCCACTTCCGGTCGCAGCATCGCTCGGTCGACGGTGAAGCAAAGGGCGGCGCTGAGCGAATCAATCTTCGCGAGTCGTACGAACTGCTCGTGCAGGAACTTGTCCGTGGGCTCGCGGAAGCTAGAAACCGAGTGGCCTCGGGCCAGCAGGGGTGGGACGAGTCGGGTCGCCAACTCCGTCTTGCCAGTCCCATCAATACCTTCGATGACGACGTATGTGCCCCGTTCGGCCAAGGCTATACCTCCATGGTCACGTTGGGGAGCGATTTCGGGCTCCCCCCCAAAATGCCGAGCGCCACCTCTTGGGAGTCCGGTCCGGCAATAAAACCCGTTGCCTAGCCTCCGACGCTCGGGAGCGATTTGCGATGCTATGGGGCGGCGCATTGCCAGACGTCCCCGACCTAGGATCTTTGACCATGCGCCCACGACACGGCACGGCCCGATGGTTGCAGGTCCCTCGAGTGGACCGGTGCCCGGGCGGAGCGGTTCGTCGAATCACGATACCTGTACCTCTCGGAGGCTGACCAAGAGTAGTTCGTCGAGATCCCCTTTCGCGCAGGTCCCGATAGAAGGCAGCCCAGAATCGCGCTGGCGCGAACAAGAATCGACGCTACCCGCCCGATCGGATGGACTATTGCACCGAGGGTTGGAGAGAGAAGATCGTTCCCCGCCGTCAGAAGTTTGGGTTGGCGGTTCTGGGAGGGGGGGTGAATCGGGCGGGGAACCAGCTCCTCCTCGTTCTGGGTATCCAGCAACCTGGGGAGGATCGAGCGCTGGACGACGCCTGCTACGCTTCTCGGTGGTGCAAGCAACACCAGAAAGACCCGGCGGGCTGCCTCGCTGCCAAAGAGACGTTCATGGTCGAACAGGTCCCTCGCTAATGAGGACGACTCGGAACATCTGGCTCATCGAGGGCCACTTGGTCGGCTTCCGCCCAATCACCCAACTCCTTGGGGCTCTCTGGGTCCCCGGTCACTCGCGGTTGATGTCTCCTTCTCAGGCGAGGAGTGACGACCACGATCTCTCCCGCGAGCTCATCCCCGGAGGACATATCGGAAGAGGTCTCAATCGGCCCTTCCGCAGTTCAACTGCGGCAGTGACATCCGTCCGCGCTCTGGGACATCGATACTACTCCAATTTTGAATCCTCAATGACGATGAGCGGAGCAGGGGTAAATATCGGAACTCGTTCATGGACTCACCTTCGCGGCCGAGTCGGTCACGACTCGTTGCGTCGGTGAAAGCGGAGCGGAATATGCATCGGAGCGAGATCGAGTCGAATCGAGCGAGAGCCATTTCCCGGCGCCGCCGGCGGGCGATTGCAGGGGGCGGGAACTCGGCGCTCGCGGTCGCCCTCCTGATGACCCTGGCTTCGGCGACCACCGCCGCCGCGGGCCCGGTCACAATCAAGGCGCCCTACAAAGGTGTAGTGCTGACCAAGCGCACTCAAGTCGCGAGCCAGGGTCTGTGCGGGATCGGCAAGCTCACCCCAACCCCCAACTTCAACGCGACCGCAGGCACCGCCACCTTCGGGGATGCGGCCCGAACCTGCTCCAAGGGGCATATCTACAACGCCGGGTACGCCGCCACCGAACTTTCGATCTGGATCCCCGTCAAGATCAAGGCGAGCAAAGCGGCGATTGTCGAGAACTGGTCGGTCAATTTTTACGGATCGGAGAAGCTCCCGGGGGGAGTCTGCAGCTCGAACCTCACGAGCTACTCCTGCTATCAGTTTGCGGGGGTTTCGTTCTGGTTCTACAGCGGTCTCATTGACGACAGTGTGAATCAGGGATTCTGGGCCATCGGTCCCACTACCTGGCCGGGGGCTGGACCCTTGACGAACTCCTCGAGCAACTCCACCGGCTTTACCTCCGGGACGTACACATACTCGTCAACCCACAACGTCAACGGGTCGATCTCCTGGAACGGACCTGTCACATTCTTCTTCAATTCGTCATCGTTGAACGCGACTCACCGGTACTACCTGATAGCCGATTTCAACGCTTGGGCCTTGGTGTACGTCAACGCGGGGCCGCTCAAGGGAGCTAGTGGCGCAGCCTATCTCAACATGGGAACTCTCGGATACGGAGCGAGGTTGCTTCAAATCTCGATAGCCTAGTTGACCGGAAGTCTAACCGATCGCGAGTGGGCAGGCGACCCCGATCGACGAGCGGGAGCTGTCCGGTTCTGGAGTCACCCCTTGCGACCTGCGGACGACCGCGTGTAGCACCTGGCACTCTTTTCAGAGGCGCTTGTCCGTTTGGGAACTTCCTCAATCATCCCGAAGGCGGCTACGCGAACCAACCGGCTGAGGCGGAATCCCCCGTTGGGAACACCTGGGGAGGGGGGGATCAAATCCAGTCCTGCGCCGCACAAGCTCGGTTCTATGCAATCTTGCTGCGCTCGGAAGCGATTCCATCGGGGCCCGAGCCAACAGAGATCGGACCAATCGCGCCCTTGACCTCCCGCCGTTCGGTGCTAAGATCATGGATGACCGCCAACCCGCTTGCGCGGTTCCCAGAACTCGATCCGTTCGTCGGCCCATGATTCGAGCCGTCGGGGTGCGCCAAAGGTGGCCTGCGGGGCTGTGAAATCTTCATGCTGCAAGAGCAAAGGGCCGCCATGCGAGACGGGGGCGGCGGCGCAGTCGTCGGGCCGGCCGTCCGTGATGTTGGCAACCCCCCGTTCGACCTCCCACCCCGAGAGGCGTTTCGGGCTGGGGACGTGGGGCCCGAGAGCGAGCCGTGGCGGGGGGCCGAGTCGACTGTTAGTGGCTCGTCGTCTGGGCGAGCTTCCGCGCGCTGGGCACGTCCTCAGAGAGGTCGGGTATGTTCCGGACTCGAGGCGCCATTCCAGGTGCCGCTGGTACCCCGGGAAGCGATTCCACCCATCGCTGTCCCCACACCGCCAGTGCGTCGATGACCGGCCGAAGGTCCGACCCCTTCTCCGTCAGCGAGTATTGGACCGAAAATGGCTGAGTTCCCAAGACCTGCCGCCGGACGATTCCCTCGCCGACCAAGTACTTCAGGACGCGAGAGAGACTCTTTGGATCGATCGTCCCGATAGTCGAGATCATCTCGTTAAACCTCAGCGGCCCGTCGAGTAGGTAACGAATGACCACGAGCCGAAGCTCGTTCCCGATCCTCTCAATTGACTTGATCGATGGACAAACCTGACGATCCCTTCCGTCGCCGCTCCGCTCGCGCTGTGACCTTCGCGTAACTGGCATGGGAGACACCTACTGGCCGCTCTGCCAACAGACTATTTCAGCTTGCCTTTTCCTACCTGCTTTCATGTGCCCAGCGGGAAGTCAATCCGAGGCTAGTAAGAGCGTAGTCCGATCGTACGCGAAGAAGATGTTCAACGATCACGCGCCCGATAACGCAGCGGAGCTGCTCGCCCCCGGGGCGAAGTGGCACGGCGGCAACCTGGGGACGGTCGAGGGCGCTCAGAACATCGCCGGCCTGTTCAAGGGTGTCATTGCTGCCCTGCCGGACCTGAAGAACACCGAGCAGGACATGATAGCCGAAGGGGAGATGGTGGTCGTCCGCTCCATCGTAGAGGCAACCCACAAGGGGAACCTCCTGGGGTTCCCGGCGACGAACCGGCGCGTCCGTTGGGACGCGATCGATTGGTACAGGGTCGTGGGTGGGAAGATCGTGGAGGAATGGGCGAGCGAGGACGCGCTCAAGATCCTCGCCGACATCGGCGCGTACACTCCGCCGTGGATGAAGCAGGCGTAGGCGCTCGCTAGTACTACCTCCAGGGAGACCAACCCATTCCGGCGATAGCCCGAATCCTTGTTCGGGAGTCCGGGGAGAGCTCCAGCAATCAATGCTCGACCACGTCATTCTTACGGTCAGGGAATTCAAGCGCTCGGTCGCCTTCTACAGGAAGGCATTGAAGCCGATCGGGGTAACCGAGTTCACTGACTTCAAGGACGAAGATGGGCACCCGGATCTGAAGGGATTCGGCGAGGGCGGTCGTTTCATTTTCTGGCTGAAGGAAGGGCGCCCCGACCCGAAGGCAGTTCACGTAGGGTTCGTTGCGAACAGCCGTTCGGAGGTCGACTTGTTTTACAAGGCGGCCATCGCCGCAGGAGGGACGAGCACACGACCGCCACAAATCAGGCTCGAGTACTATCCGGGCTACTACGCGACTTGGGTACTGGACCCTGATGGGCACGACATCGAGGTCGTCCACAAGAGTTAGTGGCTGCTGCTCCAAAGTCAATTGCTGAACTTCGACGTGCGGTTTCCTACGACCCTCAGGGTCTGATCTCCCGGCAGGTCTCCTTCGGCAGCTGCGCCACCCGCTCGATCGACTTCCACGGCAGGCTCTCCGCACGGAGTTCGAGAATCCGGGCCTCAGATTCCAGGGTGACTCTTCGAAACCGTCCCGACCGAAACGATTGCCGCCCGTCCATCATGTCCCGGATCGCCGCCCGTACCCGCTCGGACTTCCGCCGGGGTTCGCGGCCGCAATCTCTGGGAGAATTGCTCGCAACGGGCGGGTTCGGGCCGTACTACGGGCCCGTCGCTGGTCAAGGGGGGGTAGCCAGGTGCTCAGAAGACCGTTGGTCCCTGCCGATTCACGCGCCGGGCGGGCGTCCGTAGAGGACGGGCCCCGCCCGATGGTAGCGTAGAATCTCCACTCCCGTCGTCGAGCTCTGCCGATGGGTCAGTCGCCACGCCCCCGAGGCGACCCCTTCGCCAAAGAGTCGCTTGCCCGTACCTAGGACGACGGGAAACATCCAGAGCTCCACCTCGTCCACGAGGTCGGCCTTGAACAGGGACTGTAGCAGATCCGAGCTGCCGATCACGTGGAGGTCCGGCCCGGAGTGGGACTTGAGTTCCTGGAGCGCCGTCGTCGCTTCGCCTTCGAGGAGGTGGCTGTTCTCCCACGCTAGCGCGCGCAGCGTGCGGGAGGCGACATACTTCCTTGCGCCGTTGAGCTCCTTGCCGCCCGGGTCCTCCCGGTGCTTCGGCCAGTATCCCGCAAAGATCTCGTAGGTCTTGCGACCGAGGACGACCTCCCGAGGGATGGCCAGCTCCTCGGCCATGGCTTGGCCCATGACCTCGTCCCAGTGCGTCATGCCCCAGCCGCCATGGGGAAACGCCGAATCCCGGTCTTCGTCCGGACCTCCCGGGGCTTGCATCACCCCGTCCAACGAGACGAACGCTTGCGTTCGGAGCTCCCGGCCCGGCGATTTCGGTCCGCGAGGGGGCGAACTCGCAGACGCGTTCGATGACGACATGGCCCTCCGCGCGATGCGACACTCACCGACGGGTTGCTATAGGGTTCACCGATGCCGCCGCGAGTCCGTTCGCACGTCCGCGCTCCCTCAGCGTGTATCTCTGATTGTACCTAGTCGACTGCTCGCGGCACGCAATACAGGTGTTACTCGATCCTCTGGCGGCGGCTGCCGGTGAGCTCCTTGGACCTGATTCCCTCTGGACAAGGGGAGATGCAGTCGAGATTCTGGTCTCGAGGCGAGAACGCGATAGCTCTGGCGAAGGGGAGTACCCCCTTGCAGACGGGCCTCGAAAGATTCGATCCAATGAAGTTGGGCGCTTCGACCTAATCGAACGGCAAACCCGGATTCAGCTCAAACCCTGTTGTGCCGACTGCAGTGTACCGACTCGAGATTCGCATGCCGGGGACATGATCACCTGACCCAAGTGGGAATCCCCGTCCTCGGGCGGCATCGAATGGTCAGTAGGCGTTCGAAGGATCCGTTGCTCGACAGTCCGACTCCCGATCCAAGCCTGCGGACTGGACCAGACGCCCCGACTCCGCAGCAACGCCCGATATCGAAGCCACCCTGGTGCCTACCAAGATTGGTCTCACACGTGTTCTGGCTGGCTATCGTGGACTGTTCGGACTGTGAACCTTCTTGAGAACTCCTCCATGCCTCGATCCCACTTACCTACCCTTTCTCTGGAGTGTAGGCCCATGAGCCGGTCACCACACCGTAAGAACGCTGGAGGAATCCGTGGGTCCCGATGGCCCCGTGGCGCGCCGAGGGGCACCGGGAAGGTCGTTCCGACGAATCGTTGCCGATGGCCCATTCGTTCATATCGCGGGAGCACCTGCGGGACCGAAGTGCCGTCGAACACTTCGAGCGCAGCGGATTCGGTCGAACCTCGAAGTAGAATGTGCCGGCCTTGGGTACTACTTCTCCTGCCGGTCCTCCTTCTTTCCGGGTTTTCGACGTCGGCAACCCCCGGGGCTTCGTCGGCCCGTCACGGAAATACCGGGGACGGTAACAATGCACCGCCCGCCTTTCCGCACCTACCGGCGGGTTCCATGACCGCAGCACCCACGTTGCCCGGTCGTGCGGTGCCTGTTGTGGCAACTTTCACCGTCAACGATTCGGAGAGCTGCCAGAGTACCGGAGCGACGTGGGCCAACTACACCTGCAACTTCAACGCCTACACATTCCTTCCGGGGGGTCAATGGGTCTTCAGTGTCAGCGTCGCCTTCCGTGGGCCCGTCAAAGTATGGGGCAACGTCGCGTTCAAGGCCAGCGCCGACGAGGACCAACCGATTGTCTCTCTCAAGAACGTGATGACGATCGAGAAGGGGGGCCAGGTTTCGTGCATCTGCTTGTTCCTGATTTTCTCGGCATCCGCCGTCGTGAACTCGGGGACCTTCGCACTCGGGACCCAAGTGTCGTACGTCTCCACTGGCGCCGGATACATGCGGATCTCGAACCGGAGCACGTTCATCAACGAACTGCGTGGTACCCTCACAATTGGGAACTGCGGGCCCAATTGCTACGTCTTCGCCGGAGTGTCGGTCGAGGACGGGGGTGGGTTGGTCAATTACGGCCATATCGTCAACAGCGGCCAGCTGACCGTCACGTGTGGGGCCGTGTGGGCCAACCATGGGAGGTTTGACCTCGTCGATGGTGGATCTGAGAACGTCCAAACGGGTCTCGGCTGCGTGACACTCAGCCCCGTAGGCGGCCCTGCCGGCCGCCCCGTCGCCACCGCGAATTCCAATGGTTCTGCGACGAACTCGGGGTCGGTCTCGGTGTCGTTCGGAAGCACCATTTCTATCCCGTACAATGCGACGTTCACCAATACCGGAGCTCTCACTCTCGGCCCGGGAGGGAGCGTTTGCGTCGGATTCAACGGAACCCTCTCGAACTCGGGTTCGATTGTGCTCGATCAGGGCTACCCATCGCTCCTGATCCCGGCAGGGACAATCAATGACCTCGACTGCGGTAGCTACCATCCTGGCCACCCCGTGGCGAACACCGGAACCATCTTCGACGCGGGGAATATTTCGGGAGACATCAGCGGCTCCGGTTCGGTGCAGGTCGCCTGCGGTGGGTCGGCCTATCGAAACCAGGGGACGATTACCGCATCGAACAGCTGTCATCCCACCAAGGTCACAATCGCCCCGGCGACGCGCTTGGCGCTGCCGGGAGGTTATGCCGGACTCGACGCGGTAGTCGTAGACACCAGCGCCACCCCGACACCGCCCGTCGGGACGGTGACCTGGAACTCACCGGCCGCGGGGGGGCGATTTGTACAGAACGCGTTCTGCACCCTCGTCCCTGTTTCGACCAATTCGAGCGGGTGTCCCACGATCTACCGGGCACCCATGTCGAACGGCATCGTCGCCATCAACGCCTCGTACAATGACGGGGCGCTCACCGCGGGGTTCGCCCCGGCGGTCGGAACCGCGAACCTTACGGTCGGCGCCGCACGCGCGCAGTTCCTGACTGGGTCGAAGTCCTGCCAGAGCCTGGGAGGGACGTGGAGCTCGAACAGTTCGTCGTGCTCGGTGGCCGGGCTGACCGTCGGCTCGAACACCTCCCTCACCATCGGGCATGGAATCACATTGGGTGTCACCCTCTCGCTGAACGTCTCCGGGGTGTTCGGCGTGTGGGGCAACTTGACCGTCCGAGGGACCGCCGAGAACCGGGGGACGGTCGCGAGCAACGGCACCATCTGGATCGCGTCGGGAGCTCGTTGGACGAACGACGGTGTCCTCCAGCTGAGCCAGTCTCCGTTGCTCGTGGACGGGACGCTGGTTAACGAGGCGGTGCTCTATGACGCGACGAGCCTCTGCTCCGGATGCCCCACCGTCCTCGGCAACATCACCAACCGCGGGTCCTTCGCGACGCAGGCCGGGGCGGAGCTCGTGGACACCGTGAGCTCCTTCGCGTCCTCTGGCTACGTGATCAATGTCGGGTCGGGCTCGGTGGTCGAGAACGGCTCCTGGGCCGTCTCACCGATCGTGTCGAGCTCGGGCCGGTTCGTGGAGGGCGCGGTCGGTGTGATGGACCTCAACGGAGGTTTCGACAACTACGGGAACCTGACGGTTCGGGGCGAGCTGATGTCCGGGGTGGGGGCCCCGCTGCGGAACGAGCGGTCGGCCGTGGTCTTCAACGACGGTCTGCTGGCCGCCGTGCCACTCCAGAACCTCGCCGCGGCCACCTTTTGGAATCGCGCGAACGCGACGCTCAACCTCACCGGGATCTCCTCGAACGCCGGGACCCTTAGAAACTTGGGGTCGGCCTCGATCGCGCTCGCGGCCAATGCGCAGTTGATGAACCAGATCGGAGGGGTCGTCCGCAACTCGGCGGGTGGCTCGATCGTGAACCGGGGCAGCCTGTTCGATGCCGGAGGTCTCACGAACGTCGCGGGGGCGCAGCTGTTCAATGCCTACCTGCTCAACATCTCCGGCGGCGGAACGATCTCGAACGGTGGGGTGATTGCGAACTCAGCTCCCCCGGCCGATTACGACGGGGTCCTTCCCCCGGCGGGCACGCTGATCGCCTCCGGCAATCTTACCGGTTCAGGCACCATCGACGACACCTTGGGAAACGTCGACACTGGCTGCGGCGGGGTCGTGACCGCCTTGGTGGTCGGCCACCCCGCTCAGAGCGTCTGCGGCCACCCGACGGGGGCGGTGTTGACCCCGCAGATGGGAATAGGCATCATCAACCAATCCCTGACGCTCTCGGTAGCGGTCTACGATACGAGCCGGAAGGCCGCGTCGCCCCCCTCAGGGAACGTCACGTTTACGCTCGGGTCCGGCGCAGATGGTCCGTCGTTCGCCACATGCACCCTCGCCCGTTCAGGCAACAACTCGAGCACATGCCACGTTGCCTACGCGCCTCCGACTAGCTTGGCCGGGAACGTGACGGCGGAGTATCTGGGGGACCTATCCCATCAGTCGAGCCCCGCGTTCTCCAGCCTGGTCGTTTGGGGACGGTCGACGTCGGCGACCTTGACCGCCTCCAAGTCGTCGACCCGGGCCGGTGGGAACCTGACCGCGCGCCTCAACGTGACCGACGTGAACCCCGGTCCGTCGTCCGCTCCGACCGGACTCGTGTTTTGGGCGGATTCGGGCCTGGGCGGTTCGTTCGCTTCCTTGACATGCGCCCTCAAGCCGGTCAATTCGACGAGCTCGAGTTGCTCGGTCGTCTACACGGCACCGTTCCTGAACGGCAACGACTCTGTCATCGGGACCTACATCGGTGATGCGATCCACCGAGGAGATTCGGCCGCGAACATGATCGCGGTCGGATCGCCGTGCTCGTGCCATACGTGGGGGAGTGCCGCGCCGCAGGACAGCGGAAACTTTGGGGCGGCGGTGGCGGTCAGTGGGGGCCGGACGGTCGTCGGAGCGCCGGGCGAGAACTCATCGAAGGGATCCCTGACGGGCATCGCCTACGTGCTCAATACCACGACAGGCGCCCTGATCTCCACGTTGGTCAGCCCGAACGCGAGCTACTCCGGATCGTTTGGCTCTGCCGTCGCCATCTCCGGGAACTTGGTGGTCGTCGGAGCGCCGCTCGAAGGGAGTGCGTTCGGACACGCCTATCTGTACAACGCCTCGTCGGGGAGGCTCCTGGATTCCTGGGGGAGCCCGTCGGGTCAGTCCGTGAGCTACTTCGGTAGCGCGGTCGCGATCGACGGCCGGACGGTCGTTGTCGGCGCTCCCTACGAATCCGTCCCGCTCAACGGGACGAACGTCTCGGCGGCCGGGCGAGTGTACGAGTTCTCCGCCACCACGGGGAAGTTGGTCCGGGCGTTCCTCGACCCGAAGCCGTTCTACTCGGACGAGTTCGGATACGCGCTCGCCCTGAATGGCTCCCGCCTTTTGATCGGCCAGCCTCAGTTTAACAGCGCGTATAGTCCGTACGGCCCGGGACACGCGTTCCTGTACAATTCGAGCAGCGGCAGGCTCGTCGCAAGGCTATCGAGCTCTCACCCCCGCAGTGGGGGATACTTTGGCTCTTCCGTGGCCCTTGACCCCGTGCTCGCGGTCGTCGGAGCCTACAATGAGAACGTGGCGACGGCGGTCGGCGCGGGCCGTGCCTACGTGTTCGATGCCGCGAACGGGACCGCACTCGCGGCGCTCCGGAGCCCGCGTGCGGCGTTCTTGGGGAAGTTCGGGTACGCAGTCGCCGCCGCGGGGTCGGAGGTCATCGCGGGGGCCCCGGGCGAGTCCGTCTACGGTCATGCGGCCGCCGGGAGCGTCTACGAGTTCTCCTCCAACGGCACACTCCTCTCGACGCTCGTGGGGCCGGGGGTCCAGTCCGACTTCGGATACTCGGTTGCGGCCAGCGGCGCCAGAGTCGTCGTGGGAGCTCCATACGAGACGGTCGATGCGCATGTCGCGGCCGGGCGCGTCCTCGTATTCTGACCTGGCTTTGCGGCCGATCCCGGTCACGAAACCCCGCCCTTGTCGGCGGTGATTCGTCACGCCTTGTCGTCGAGCACGAGGCGGAGCAGATTCCTAGATGGGGCATGAATCCCGGACGCGCACCTGCGGGGGAAGTTCGGATTCTTATCCGTGAATGGGTCGATCCGAACCTTCGGGCTTGCCGGCCCGGATCTATGCGGAAGTCCGACTCGTGCAGGGCACCAGGTCGGTTCGGTTTCCTCGAGCGTCGGCTACAAGTCGCCGGCCCCGAGGTCAATCCCCCAACTGGGGCCGCTAGACGATCTTGATCCCCGTCACGTTGAACTGGTTACCGAAAGTTCCGACGTTCATGTACGCGGCTGCGGTCGATGCCGGGTACCCTTGCACCATGGATCCTGCGTAACCGTTGAATGCCAGCACGACCCAATAGTGATGCGACTTGGCGGCGGTCGTGCTGAAGTACCAAGTAAAGGCCAGATTGAATCCGCTGCCTGTTACGGCCGTTGATCCTGCCGAGGTGAAATTGCTATAGGTACATTTGAACGAGGAGCAGGAGCTTGAGTTGTAGTCGTAGGTGTAGTTGTAGCTGTTCGGAAAACTCGTATTGGAGTAGGAATAAGTGCTGTTGGTCGCGTCGAAGAGGTAAGTGCTCGCGGCCCCGAAGCATTGGGCAAAGCACCATTCTGCATAGATGCGACAAACGTTGTTGCCATTCCCGTTCACGTCGAGATGGGGAGCCGGGCAGGCTCCGCCGAAATGCACCCCTTGCGAGGCAGCCATCGCAATCCTGCTAGTCACTTGGACGCTGTGGCTCCCGTTAGGGATCCGAATGGGGATCGCGATCGTCAGGATTGTTGAGGCCATCCCCCACGAGGTGCCCCCGAGGAGCGGGGAGCAGGATCTCGAGTTCGAACTCGCAATCCAGCCTCCAACTCCTGTCGCATTGCTCCACTGTGGCGTCATCCCGAAACGCGCCTTGCTCAGGCAGGCGTACTGCGCCTGATTGTACCCGGACCATAATGCGCCCCGGTAGGGGGCCGAAACATTGTTGGAGCTGGGAATGACGACCGCCGCCGCGCAGCCAAAGGAAATCAGGACAACACAGGTAATCACCCCTCCCGCGACCGCAATCCGACCCCACCCGCGGACCCGAGTGCCGGTGACCATGCTCCGACGCGACTCCTGATCCATCTGCGACCCTCCTGAGCTTCCTCGAACTCGACTGGCCGAGTCCGGATCGCCATCGCTCTCCCAGTACATAATCCGGCATGGGCGCAGCCGCCCGAGAGCGACGTACCTTGGTTCGAACAGCACGGATCTCTTCTCCGACCCAGCAATGTAGGGGAGTTCGAGCTTCTGCTCGATCACTCAGTCGTTCGGCAATTGTCCAGCGGGAACGACAAATCCGAAGTGCTCCGCGACTTGAATTCCGCTCACGCTCCTCCGATTTAGCACATGACTAAATATCGGCGGACCTCGAATCCCGATTGACAGGTACAGGCCACACCCTCCGGAGCCTTGATAGTGCATAGAGCGTCCCGTCGGTGGAGGATTTTGAAAATGAGGACACCGCTCAATAGGACCCATCAAAGGGCCATACCCGCGGGAACATCCGGGCTGTTCGCGCTGCTCGCGGTAGTTTTCATGGTCGCCGGCTCGGCAGGGGCCGCGGCCTTCCACATCGTGACGGTTGCCCCGTACAAGGGGGGTTCTTGGGGTCCGTACCTAAATCTCGGATCCTATGGTTGTTCGATCGCCAAAGTGGGCAAGATTCCGTTCTTCCAGACCAAGACAGGGCTCGGAGGGTTCGCAATGGCGACCAAGACGAACCCCTGCGCCATCAATACGAGCAGGGTCGCGAACTACGGGGCCGTGACCTCGGAGATCACGGTCTACCTCCCTGTCAAGAGCTATCCTGGGAGCCACACTATAATCACCAACTGGACGATCAACATCACTAGTGCCCAAAGTCTCACGCCCGGGCACTGCGTCTTCAACAGCACCAAGCCGCCTTACTCTTACTCGGTCTGTACTCAAGTCGCGATGCTGAGTCTCAACGCTGGGACATTCCTTTGGGACCTCACGAGCGGTGTATTTGCGCAACAGACCAACCCGTGGCCGTCCTGGCAGAATAGCACACACAACAATACCGGATACAACTCAGGCTTTTTCAATTCTACCGGCGGCGGCCCCGGCGGCCTACCTTCTCACTTGAACCTGTCCTCGTGGATCAATGTGACGATGGTCAAGGGGGACAATTATACACTGAACTCCTACTTTATTGGGACGGCCTACACCGAGATTGACGGAAGATACGCTTACGTCGTGGGTGGCAACGCGAGCTCTACCTTCTTGCTTTCGGGCTTGGGCAATGGGCTCGATCTTCGTTCCATCACAATCATCTGAGTAGGGTCCGTAGGACGCCGTCAGATCCCACCCTCGCCAGGCGACCGGATCTGGAGATTTCCCTCGGCCGAAGCGCTATTGGCTCCACATCGGTTCTCACCGGGCTTTTCGGATGCGCATGTCGGTGAGGATTCAGGTGGCCGCATTGCGATCACGCCCCATGGATCGGCCTACTCCCCCCGAACAGCGAGGATGGCGGCACGGTTCAGTCACAGAGGGACGTAGGAGCGGCTGTAGGCGTTTCCAGAAGAGACTCGGGGACGGAAATGGGACGGAGTCCGGGTTTCGGGCTGGGCGGACAAGGGGCCGGCGGTGGCCGCTCATGCGTGGGCGAACGATTCCACTCGAACTAGTTCGATGTCGGGTTTTCGGACCGGCCCTAGGCCGCCTCGGGAAGAACATCGAACCCAGCCTGAACAAGGCCTCTGTCGAGAGAGAACGCTACCGAGATCTCCATCGATCGCATGACGACGAAACTGGCGGAGTCAGTGAGGCTCGAGCGTTTGTCCGGGTGAGATGCCATTAGCCCTAGAGCTTGGTCGTGTTGCGCGCGCTCGATCCAGAAGACATGTACCTCGCGGCTGCCGGAAATCAGCTTAGCCAAGGCGAGGGCCGCAGGAATCCCGAGTTGGCGGCGGACCAGCGTCAGAGTTTCGACTAGGACGTAGTTAGTGGTTACCTGCCTCCCGAACTCCCCCTGAGCGATTCGGCGAGCTATCTCCTTCGCGATCCCGTGACTCCGGTCGTGTGAGTCGGCGAGAGCGAGCCAGGCACTCGTGTCGACGAAGATCACCTTGTTCGGACCGAACCGTACAGCAGTTCATCGTGGCGTCGAGCGTTGTCGTGACCTCGACGTCCGCCTTGTCCGAGCGGGAAACCCCGGAAGATTGGGTCCCTCGCATCCACTCGCTCGTCGCTAACGTACGCCCGGATTGCCCGACGAATCACTTCCTTCATCGGTTTTCCTTCGTCGGAAGCTCGCTGCCGAAGGAGCCGGTAGTCCGCCTCCGGTATCTGCGCCTGAACTAGAGTCATACTATATGCAATATGGGATATGCAGTAGTTAGGCTTCGCCCCGACTAGGTCAGTCGCATCGAGAGGCGGGGGGGGCGCTTGAGGGGCCGCGATGAGATCCCAGAGGATAGCCGAACACGGGCGAGAAACTCAGTGAGGTCGACGTCACGACGTCGACTCGTCCGTTGGGAGTTACCCGGGGGGATCCTCCCCCGAACGGCCTTTCACCTTCTTGGCGAGATGGCTCCACGTGGCCCCCTCCGATGATCCAGCCGTGAGGACCGAGTCGGGGGCGACGCGGTCCCGGTTCCGAAGGGCGGGCCTTCTGCCGACCGGGGGGTGACGCGCAGCGTTCGCCGAATGTAGCCTTCGTCAAAGATCTCGCCGAGGGGGCGCGACAACCTATCCGTGAACACCTCCTCCGCGTACCATTTCGCCCCGAATTGGACCATCGTTAGGAGGATCGGACCACGTCCGCCCCCTTCTCGGTCAGCTCCCAGCGGACGTAGCCGCGCCGGGTCTCGGCCCGCGTGGTGAAGCCGGCCATTTCGAGCTCCTTGAGCCGCATCGAGAGCAGGCGCTTGGATAGTCCGGGCATCGCGCGGAGCATCTCATTGTACCGGTTCGCCCGGAAGAGAGCGATCGAGGTGAGCACGAGGAACGCCCACTCACGGCCCAAAATCTTGAGGCTCGCTTGCACCGGACAGGAGAGGAACTCGACCTTCATCGGCGCGGCATGGTATCGGAACCGCGTCGCTCGCATCGGTGCCCCACTCTGATTCCCTTACCCGATTATATGTCGGCGGGTCGATGCGGGGGCGCGAAGGACCGACATGTCCGAGAATGCGACGCGGGCGTTGAGCCACCAGTACCTCGTGCGCGCCTCCCCCGAGGCCGTCTTCCGTGCGATCTCCGACCCCACATGGCTGACCCGCTGGCTGTGCGACCGAGCAGAGCTCTCCCCTCGAACCGGCGGATCGTACCTCCTCGGCTGGAACGACGGTCCAACTCACACCGGAAAGGTCGTGGAGTTCCGCCCGGGCGAACTTCTCGCCCTCGCGTGGAGCTGGCCCGGCGTCAAGCTCAAGGGCACCGTCTTTTCGCTCGCGGTCGAATCGGCAGAGCACGGAGCGCTCCTTCGGATCGCGCACACGGGCTTTCCACGTTCCGAAGAGTGGACCGACCTCTACGGCGGCGCCGAGTGGGGCTGGACCTACTTTGCGATGAACCTCAAGTCCGTGCTCGAGAGCGGACGCGATCTTCGATCAGCCCAGGATGGGTGAGGGACGAGATGCGGAGGGTGAGTCTCCAGATGTACCTGACCCTGGACGGATACAACGAGTTCCCCACCTACCCGGGCTCGGAGCCTCCGGCCAACGAGCCCGACCTCATCGCTGAGGAGATGTGGATCAAGAGGTGGGACTCGATCGACGCACTCCTGTTCGACCAGCAGACCTACGGAGAGTGGGCCGAATTCTGGCCGTTGTCGAACCGAACGGCCGAAGAGCATCCCTGGTTTCGCCAGATGTCCGAGTTCGCCGAACGGGTCGAGAAGGTGGTGATGTCCGCTTCACCGCGTCCGACGAATTGGGTAGGGACGCGCTTTGTCCCCGGCGAGCTCGGTGAAGCCCTCTCGAAGCTCAAGCAATCGCCGGGAGGAACGATGGCGGTGGTCGCTCCCCGGTTGGGAATGGAGCTGATCCGCCGTGGCCTGATCGATGACTACTTCCTTGCCGTTTCTCCCGTCGTCCTAGGAAAGGGCAAGCGGTTCTTCGAGGAAATGGAACATCAGCAGACGCTTCACCTTGTCGAGGTCAAGTCGTTCAAGTCCGGGGAGCTCGTGCTGCACTACGAAGCGGTTCCCTAGGCAGCAGTCGAGAGTATCAAAACCTTAGTCCCCACGGGCCGGTCCCTCCGGCTGCCGGGGAAACGCAATGCTCGTCGAATTCGTACTGCGCCCTCGACCGAGTAGTCTCGATCGGATTAGAACTCGCCGAGGAAGCGAAGACCGAGGTTGATTTCGAGAAGGCTGTTCCACTTCTCGAGGAGCTGCCCGCGCTCACGCGGGGCCGAAGTAGGTACTATCCGGTGAGAAGTCGATGGACGAGTTCCGCCGGGTACCCTTTACCCTCCTATGGCTGGAGAAGATCGAAATGAACGTGGACCGAACCAAGAAACGAAGGATTGCCGAAGCCGAACGTCGGCTTGAACCGAGCAGATCACCGGTGTTGAGGGCAGGCCGTACCTCGATGGGAGCCGCGACCGCCGCGCTCGTCGGGACCCTGGTCGTGCTCCTACTCCCTCTCGCGTCCGCTGCGAAACCGGTGCATGTGACCGGTTCCCTCGTGGGCGGAACGTCGACCGTCATCAGCGTCGTTACGAAGGGCAACAAGACCTACACGACCTCGAGTGACGTGTTCCAATTCTCCGGAGGGATGTCCGGGAATTGCACCGGCACCGACACGGTCGTGAACGGAATCGGACCCAATGGCACTTTTGGTGGGGACAAGGGGACGTGCACGCTCGTAGGATCTGTCGCCGGTGCGAACGGCACCATGTTCTTCAAGTTCGCATCCCCGGTCGGCTTTGAACCGAATGCGAGCGATAAGATTTCGTTCAGGTTTTCCGGCAGCTCGGGTACCGGGGGTCTCGCCGGTGCCCTTCTGATCCAAGGGCTGCTTGACAGTTCGAACAACTACACGGCCGAGGTCCGGTTGGGCTAGGAGGGGCACCTGCCCCCGGCCAGAACGTGACCGGCCATTCCCTCGGGGGTGGCCGGAACTTTTTCGGAGGGCAGCGCCGAGAGCGACCGGGAGCCGAACTCGTGTCCGCTCAATCATCGTTGAGACCAAAGGAGACTCGGAGAAGGAGACCGTTGCGGACGCCCTCAGCCGTGGGAGCCGCCGCTTCGCCATACGGTACAGTAACGCGTTGTCCAACCTCGTTTTGACCCGCAGGGAGCTCAAGCGGAAGGACAACCCGCGACTCTTGGAGTCGATCGACGAGGAAGGCGTCGTACCCGCCGACGGAAGTCGTGACCGGGGCGCGAACGACGGTTGTGCCCCGATTGTGGTTTCGGATCTATCTTCGTCGGGCTGAGGAGTTGATTCGAGCCGTCGACTGAGACCTGGCTGAAGGCCGGGCGAACGTAGCGGCGATCAATGCAATCCAGCTGGGAATATCCGCCACCGATGCCTTTCTCGTGTTCCACCTCCGGTTGAGGTCTATTCGTGCCGACCACCGCGAGGTCGTTCGCCTGGTGGCCCGATGTGGGCTCGAGTCGAATCGCGAGGTCATGCGGTATCAGCAAAGATTGCTCGATCGGAAGAACGAAGTTGAGTACCAGGACCGAGAGGTCACGCTCGCGGACTCGAGAGTTCTCGCGCGACACGCCCATCAGCTGCTCGACATCGTCCGGACGGACCTGGAGGGTTGATGGCAGCCGATCTGCGCCCACCTCGTGAATGGACCGGTTTCAAGCTCGGTTCGGCGCAGTCTCGGAGGCGACCGATAGGATGAAGGAGCGGAGGCGCTACCATCTCACGTGGCCGCAGCGACAGGATCGGGCGAATCGCCCTCAGCGCCGACCGCCGACGAGACTATGGCTCGCCGCGAGCTCGGAGTCCGCCGGGTCGATCTTTACATAGCGATCTTCTTCGCCGCCGCAATCACCGGCGTGATCATGGAGGAATCCGACAACTTCCTCCACCTCATCGACGATATCGGCCTGGTCTCGTTGAGTGTTGTCGTCATCGTCCTGATTGCCGTGTGGTGGAAGCGCCAAACTCTCGGCGAGCTGCGTAGGACCAACACCACGGTCGCCGTCGTGTTCATCGTGGCTCTGGTAATCCAGTTGTTTGGCATCGCCGTCGAATACAATGACCCAATGGACTTTGGGAACGACATCCCTTCATTGATCGGCCTCATCTTGGTGATCATAAACCGATTCGCGTGATCCTGGGTTGGTGGCAGTCGCAGTGGCGGCGAAGTTTGAGCACGCAGGCCATCATGGGGATCCAGCCTGGGATTGAGAGGGATTGCAATCAATCGGGGAGCGCGGTCCGGCGCGACGCCTTCACGCGCTATCGAGACGCAACTTTCTGAGCCCACTCTAGCCGATGCGAACAGTTCCTCGGTCCGCGTCTCCGGCCTTAGTAGAACCCTGCTGCAACCATGAAGACGGAAGTGAGGATGACCAGGAGCACCGTCAACGTGGCGAACATTCCTGCGGTACGCATGGCCACCGCAAGTTCAGCCGGTGCCGGTTGACCAGGTGAGTTCGCGGCGTTTCGCAGGATGGAAATAACTTTCAGCGTCTTCGGCACGGCAAGCGCCTCGGCGATGACGAAGGCGACCAACGCCGTTGCGGTCCCGAGTGTCAACTCAAGCCCGTAGGTGGTGGCCGGGTTCAGGAGGGCCGCACCCCCCAAGTTCCATAGCAGGAGCAATCCGAAGAGCACGGTCGTGCCGGCCACGACTTGGAAGAACCGAGCCACTCTCGGGCCAATCCCAATCAAGAACGGCCCCGAAACCGCCGGAGGGAGCTTGCGGAGGCCGGGGGTCAGCACGAAGCCGAACATCACCCCGCCGCCGAGCCACGCCATTGCCGACACGACATGGAGCCACGCGAGTATCGCAGTGAGGAGCATTTCGGCCGCTTCCGAGTTCGCGAACTCGGCCGATATCTAAGTCTTATCGTCGGAGAGCACGTAGTGAGCCCATCTGCAACTGCAGCCGAGATCGATGAAAGCACTGTCAACCATCTGGTGGCGCCGCCAGAACAGCCGTATCTGGGGTTGGCACGAGGGAAAAGGATCGGTCCGAGTGAGGAGGTGTGCTCCGTCCAACAGAGTGGGCTCACCCGGATCCAAACTTCTGAACTACCAATATTCGTCCCAATCGACGGCTCGACATCCACTCTGCTCAAGTCCCGTTGATTGGACATGTAGCGGAGCTCGCTCGATCTGTCGAGCCTACCCGTTGGTCAGACACGGTTCCGGTCGTATCGATCTCCGTCGGCAAGGACGCGGCGCAACCGCTCTAGTTTCCTGTAGAAGTCGGGGTCGCGAAAGCCGAAGGCGATGAAGATGAGCGATCCTCGGTGGCGATAGAAAACTCCCCGCCAGAGCGTCTCCACATGGAGCGAGAACAATCCTTCCTTCGCGATTCTACGACGCTGCCGCAGTTACTCTGCGTACCCACCTGAGCCCGAACCTATTGGGGAATCTGCGACCGCGAGCTCGCGGAATGCATCTATGAAGGCCTCCTGAACCGAAGGTGGAAGGGTCAGAAACTCGATGTCGGCCTCGGGGATGGATTGAACCCTGAACGGCAAGAAGCCCTCAGCGGCGCGGCTTTCGGCTCTGGGATATGAGATCCTCGATCGCATGTGGTTGGCCCTCGCGAATCCTGCGGGCAAGCTCTGCCATCGTGAGCCGCGTTGGGTTCGCGATCAGAAGACTGCGAATCACCTCGTCGTATGTGGCTCCGCCTATCTTCAGGCTCTCGAGCAACCGGCGAGTCTCTTGCGAGACCGTACTCGTTGTAGCGGCCATGGTGTTGTTCAATTGTCCCAATGGTCCAGGAATCAATAGACTTGCGAGCGTTTCCAGAGTAGGTGGTGCTCCGCCGACGCCTGACTGCGGGATGTAGCTCAAGCGCCGCTGCACGGGTGGGAATGGGTTCGGGGGGGGAATGCCCTCCTCGGCCCGGTGGGCCTTCCCGCCAAGGAGACTTTGAAGCGAGCCGGCCGTAACGTAGCGCGCGGCGCCCCCATGGGATTCCTGCCTGGTGAGCGTCAGATTCGGGACAGGCCGCAGCGCCGTCTGGACCAGCACGTAGTTAACGTGGGACGGGGTCACGTGCTAATGCGGTCATCCGGCAGTTGTGCTGGGATTCGATCCTGGCGGAACTCTGGGCTCGGCGCCCTTGCCGTGCTGACTGCGATCCTGATGCTGCTCCCCGCATCTTCGTCCGCGAGCGGAACGATAATCCGGACTCCGCCCTACTCAGGTGCGCATGCGGTAGCCACCCGCATGGTTGGCGGAACTGGATGCTGGAGCGCTGGGTTCCCTTCGCAGCCCCATGCCAACTCTACTTCCGGAATCATGACGTTCGTCGCAAAAACGAGAATGCGCGCCTGCACCAACGACACGGCTTCATCATACGCCTTCGCCTATGGGAGTGCCGGAATCCAAGGACCGGGGTTCCACATCGGAATCTCGGGACCGAGAAACGTCTCACTTCTTTGGCAGCTGCGCGCGGGAATAAGCCGGACGAACGGTCACTTCGGAGGGCCTTTCCTCAACGCCTACATCGCATTGGATGGGAACATCTACGACGTGACAAACGGCTCGTGGCTTCTTCCTCATTCCAACTACCGCGTAGCGTGCAGCATCGCCATGTACGCTTACGGGTTTACCTGTCTTGGCGTTGCGCAGCGATCTAACCCCATCAACATTTCAACATGGCTGAACTTCTCCGCGAATCTGTCCGCGGGACACAACTACCAGTTCTATGCCTTCGTCTCAAGCGACGTCATTCTTCACTATTGCATCAAGAGGTTCTCCGGCGCGGGTAACGTATGCTCGCCGGGAACTGCCAACCTCGACTTGGGATCTTCAGGAAACGGGGCAGTCTTGCTCTCGATGCGGATTCACTAGGTTCTCAGCGGAATCGAGAAATCGGGGAGACAGTTCTTACAAGCCCGGCCCCGCCCCCGGGACCCGGCCAAACTAGACCCGCGACGTTCAATCCCACACCACGCGAAGGCCCGCGACCCGCTTGAGCTCGCGATCATTTGTGACCAATGGGACCTTACGAGAAATCGCATCGGATGCGAGCAGTCGGTCGTGGAGCTCCGGAACGGGCAGGTCCAGGAAGACCGACCAGCCGGGAGCGCCGAGGCTAGACAGCCGGATGTAGCCCGAGGCACGGACCTGGTCGAGCACCTCCTCGACGAGCGAGCGCGGGTTGTCGATCCGAAGTTTGCCTCGGAGGGCGAGGTAGGCGAACTCGCCGAGAGCAATCTCCGGTAGATACAGGGAACCCTGGCCGGTCTCCGCGGCCCGAAATAGCGCCTCGGCTCGGGCTGGAAGCGAGTCGTTGAGGTGGTGAACAAGAGCGATTGTGTCGATTACAGCCTCGATCACAACCGCCACTCCTTGCGGAGAGCGCGGATCGACGCGTCGACCCGGGCTGTGTCGACTTTGCCTCGAACTAGCCCGCGAAGGCTCTTTCGGCCGTGGCGAACCAGAACTCCGTCCTGCGTTTCCAGGATGAGGACGGTTTCTCCTTCCTTCAAGTTGTGCTTCTCCCGCAGGCGCTTCGGGAGGGTGATCTGACCCTTTGAGCTCACGGTCGCGGTTGCAGCCATCGACACCTAATCGTGGGCGAAGTAAATATCCTTTACTTCGAGTAAAGGAGGACGCTCCGCCTACGCGTCGTTGGGCTGACTCATCGAAGTCTGATTCGCCGTCGACTCTCTCCGTGCGGCAGCCACCGATCGAACCGACTCGCCTGCTGCATGCGACGGGTGCGTGCTTGACCTTGTTTCCACCCCTCGGCCCGTGGAATCCTCTCGGGCAGGCCGATGGAGCCCTCACGTTCAGGACGAGCTTTGGACCCGGAAGAGCCGGAGAGGTCAATGTCCACAATGTAAAGCAAACGCTTTATTAAGCTAAGGCTTTAGGGTTCTGTCATGGACGCCTTCCTCGCCCTGGCCGAACCGCGCAGGCGCAGGGTTGTGGAGATTCTTGCCCATCGGGGGAAGCTCAGTGCGTCCCAGATCTGCGATGAGTTCGACGTGACCCCACAGGCGATTTCCCAACACCTCAGGGTGCTTCGGGAGGCCGACGTGATCCACATGGAGAAGAGCGCCCAGCGAAGGCTCTACACGTTCAATCCCCAGTCTACGACCCGAATCCAAGTGTGGGCCGCCGAGATGGCCCGGTTGTGGAACCGCAGGCTCGATCGGCTCAACAAGCTCCTGAAAGAGGAGGCCACATGAACCAGAAATGGGAGAAGAAGTCGACGGACGGAGAGCGAAGCGCCGTGCAGGTGTCGAGAGATTTCGACTTCCCGCGGGAGTCCGTCTTCAACCTGCTCACCGATCCGAAGAAGGGGGCGGTGTCTTGGAGCCCCGAGGAGGCCGTCAACCTCGTCTTCGAGTTGGACCCGAGGCCCGGCGGGGCGATACGAATTCATGACCGCGACGGCGAGGGAAACGTCCACAAGACGTCCGGGACCGTTGTGGAGATCGTCGCTCCAGAGCTTCTCGTCGTCAAGACCGCCACGACACCTGCGGCGGGCACCGCGCCATGGGAGGCACTGCAAACGGTGCGATTCGAAGAGCTAGGTCCGAAGAGAACGCGCGTGACCGTCCTGATCACGGTTCTCGCCACGGGCTCGTTCCCCGGTGGGGTTGAGTCCCTTGAAGAGGGATACCAGGGCGGATGGGGGGAGGTCCTCGAGAAGTTGCGAAGTGTGCTGCACTAGGTCCGTCGTCGCCGGTCCGGCTGGGCCGATCGTTCGCCGTTCCGTGAGCTCTTCCTCCGGATGGCAAATGCAGGCTCGGAGGAAGGGGGCGGTAGGCGCCGGTGGCGTGGGCGACCGCCCTACTGAGCTCCGTCACCCGTCAGAATCCACCTCGATGAATACACGGGATAAGGTCCGGTGGAACCCGATTGCGCGATAGGCATGTCTTGCGGGGAGGTTCTCCGGCCGCACGTAGAGCCCCGCATGCGCACTATGGCGATTGGCTTCATGGGCCAGGCCCAGAGTGACTAACTTTCCCAGTCCCCGTCCCCGATGGCGAGGGTCGGTGAACACACCGCCTATCATCCAGATATCAGGGAGCATAGGGCCGGTTCGGGCTACGGCGAGAATCTTGTTCCGTCCCTTCTGAGCCTCGACCACGGCATAGGCTACCGCTTGGCGGAGATCGAGGGCGTCGACGCGTGAGTGACTCGGGAGATTCGGATTCGAACGCGCAAACCTGGCGACGATCTCTCGGTCCCGCG
This sequence comes from Thermoplasmata archaeon, assembly GCA_035656255.1. Taxonomy (GTDB): domain Archaea; phylum Thermoplasmatota; class Thermoplasmata; order Lutacidiplasmatales; family UBA184; genus Lutacidiplasma. Next base: position 208,053 of record DASRSV010000003.1, on the reverse strand, counting down.
GTGTCAGTCGACGAAGATGGCGGGCGGGGGGAAGCACCTCTGCTCGAGACGGCAACCGGCTCGTTCGGGGGCGGAACCAGAGGTCCTCGATGTGGCTGGTCGACGACACGGGCCACCTCACTCGCCGAAAGAGGGCCGGCGGCACCACGGCAGTGTACGGCGGTGCGGGGAAGCGGTCGATAAGAAGCCTCCAGCCCGTCACCGAGCCCATTCAGTGGACGACGGGGTGCTTCGGATCCTTCCGCCATAGCAGGAGGTAGCTGACGAGCCGACCCTTCTTGCGGAGTGAATAGAACGTCACTGAGTCAGGATGATTGGCGAGATCCCATCGCGCCACCGCGTGGAGCTCGGGATGCTCTCGGGAGATCCGCGCTAGCTCGCTCGGTTCAATCCCCTCCCGTACCGCGAGCTCTTGGCGTTCTGCCCGCATACCAGACGTGGGCCTCTACGCTCGTTCGCTACATCTTCCTACCTTGTACGCCGAGGGAAGCGTCGGGTCGCGCGTGCAGGGGCGAAGAAGAAGCCCCCGCAGTTGCCGGTCAGCAGGAATAGCGGATCGGGTGCATGGCGATCGCTACGCTCGATGGCCTCCCTAGCGGCCCACGGCGTATCGTAGGAGCTCAGACGAACCGTGCCGTGATCGTCCCGGGCCCACCGATCCGGGCATAGGTCGCGGCCTGACTCTTCGATTGGACGGATACGGTGGTGCCGGACGAGCTCCAACCGGTGAAGTTCACGGTGCCATTGATCGCAGAAATCGGCAGCGTGGTGCCGTTGAGATACCAGGCGCCGCCCGCGGGGGATACCGTCCCACCCGCGGAGCCCCCCGCTCGAATCGTTACCCAGTCCCAGAGGGAGTACGACACGACCTGCACATTCTGGTACGGCACGTAGATGTAGCTCGACGAGACCGTGGAGACGTACTGGATTCCCGTACCCGCCGCGATCGGGCTGGCGGGCAGCCAGTAGTAGTAGCCGTCGGTGATGCTCGGGATCCGGAACGAAGTGACCTTTGACCAGTACTGCGTCCCATCGAAAGTCACCCCCCATGCCGTACCGAGCGGCAGACCGTACTCCTCGAACGTGAGCGGCCCGCTCGGCGGTGCAAAGTTGGCCGTGACGTTTCCTGGGCCGAGCACCCGCGCGAACGTGGAGGGCTGAGACGCGTTTGCGAGGCCGATCCGTACGACGCTGGTCGACCAGGACTTGAACTTGGCGTCGGCCGCTCCAGTAGACCAGAGGGCGATCGTCGACCCTCCGTTGAACCACCCCGAGTTCGGGTTCCCCACGCCCCCGATCGAGGGGGAGGAATCCACGGTGACGTAGTATTGGGCCACGAACGAGATCGTTTGCACCGTCTGATAGGGGACATCCATGATCGATCCGGTCGGATACTGAGGGGCGTACCGGACGCCGGTCCCGCCCCCCGCGATGGGCGCCGCCGACCAGGGTTCTCCATACGGATACGACCCGTTGACCCGCTTGATCGACAGCGAGTTGGTGGTCGACCCATAGAACGAGTTGTTGAAGTCGACGCCCCACAAGGTTCCCCCCGGAAGGCCCACCTCCCGGAACGACACCGTGCAGATGGAGCAGGAGGTCCCGTTGGCGAAGTTCGCCGTGATCGTTCCCGGGCCTCGAATCACCGCCGTGGTCGAGGCCAAGCTCGAGGTGAACCCGATGCTCCTTGTGCTGGAGTTCCAGGACGAGAAGACCATCGAGGACGACCCGATGGCCGATACCACGATCGAAGACCCGGCGTCCGCGTAGATCGACCCGCTCGGGTCGGTGCTCCCTCCGTTCGATGGGTTCGTTGTGAGATTCACCAGGAACTGCTCGGTGAATACGATGGTCTGCGTCGTCTGGTACGGGGGACTAATGTCCCCGTAGCTCGGGGTCGCGACGTACTGGATCCCCGCTCCCGCGGAGACCGAGGGAATCGACCACAAGTACGAACCTACTTTCATCCCGGAGAAGGATTGGGTAGAGTTGTTCGACGTGATCGAGGACAGGTAGAGGTCCGTCGTCCAGTTGGTGCCGGACGGGAGCCCGATCTCATTGAACTTCAGGCTGTAGGGGATCGCCCGGAACACCGCCGTGACGGTCGCGGGACCGTTCACCGTCACCTGAGTTGAATCGCCCAGATTGCTCGCCAGGACGGCGGAACCGCTGGAGCTCCAGTTCGCAAACGCATAACCGGGGTAGCTGGTCGCGCTCACGGCGGCGGGTTGCCCGGGATCCACGAACGTGGTCGCCGCCGGATCGGTGTACCCCGCAGCGGCGGGCTTGGTCAGGAGGGAGATCCCGTACTGTAGCTGAAACGCGACCACCTGTCGAATTTCGCCGGGGACGGTCATGCTTCCACTATCGGGCGTTCCGACGTACTGGGCACCCTTCCCCGACGATACCGGATTGATTCCGAGGGACCAGTAGTACGTTCCCGCGCTGACCGAGGTGAACGATATCGTTCGGGACGTTGTGCTCTTGGGAACGTTGTTGAAGGTCACGCTCCAGTTCACGAACGACTTCCCAAAACCGGTCGCGGAGAACGTCACGGTGTACGTGGTGCTGGCCCCGGCGATGCCGGAGAACACGGTTATCGTCAGGGCGATACCCATCGAGCACGCGAGCGCCGCACGAACTCCCACCGATCCTCCGAATGCTACACCCCGCATTGCCGCGCCCCGGTTGGGCTCCACGAGAGGAACCGCAACCTTCGGGCAGGAAGCGCCGCGGCGCGTTAAACCTTCGCGAATTGCATGCGCCTGCGGATACCTTCCACTTCGGGGCGCAATCGCCGGAGGCGCGTCAGGCGGCGTCCGACTGGGCACCCCCGCAGTTGGAGCTCGACGGGGGCTCGTTACGGCGAGCGTTGCTGATCGGATTCCCGCGACCGTGGATGGTTAGGCTTCGCCTTTCTAGGCCGGAATCCGGCGGATCCGCCTTCTTGCATTCGATTGGCCCGGATCAGGTCGCCACGGAAGTAGAGCGTGAAACTGCTCCATCGCCCGGCGCTGCCGACCGGGGTTCTCCTGAAGGTACTTCATCGTCGTTGCAAGATTCTCGTGGCGAAGGAAGGTCTGGAGGACTCGGTACGTTCCATCGGGATTCCGACGGGGGGTGGCGAGCATCGCCTCTTCCAGGAGGGTCGCTCCGGAACGGCGGAGCATGTGGGAGCTCAGCCGCAAGTCGGGGAAGTCAAGGGCCAGGCCCTTCCCCAACCGTCGGATCTTCGCATCGAGGCCCGAGAGAGAGTACTCGACGAGCTGACCCCGACGCAGGTGGGCGAGCGCCGGCGCTGCCTGGGAGGTGGGCCCGACCGAAGAGCGCTCGGTCAGTCGAGCTCGGTACCGAAGATACCGCGCCCAGATCGGCGGGAATCCGGGGTGCAGCGGCATCCACACGAGTTTGGGAGCACCTCGCCCCTTGCCGCGCACCAGCATCCTCCGGTTCGGCAGATCGACATCCCCAAGCTTCAGCCGTCTCCATTCGACCCGCCGCAGACCCTGACCGATTCCGAGCATCACGATCAGAGCGAGCATCGGTTCGCTTCGACTGACTTGGACTACGGCTTCCGCTTGCGGTCGGGTAAGCCACCGGACCCGGTTCGAGGTGGCGGGGGCGGGCCTCGGAGCTTGGCTGAGGGCTTGGCTGCCGTGGAATCGGGCGAAATCGTCCAGGATCCCGTACGCCCAGCGGGTCCTGCCGCCGTCCTGTCGGAGCAGCTCGACCTCTCGGGCGGTCCAATGCCGAGGATCTCTGGGCGCGCGATGACGTTGCAACGTTTGCAACGACCGGATTACGATGCGGCGATACCGGCCTCGAGTTTCGGGTAGGCAGCCTCGGGCGGCCTTGATTCTCAACCACTCTTCGACAGCGGAATCCGCCACGGCTCTGCGCGCTAGCCATCGTACGATGGACGGGCGCTTCGTTGCCTACGGAGACTGAACGATGCGCGCTGTCAGTGCCCGACGATGGTCCGAGAGTCCTCGCCGGGCCGGACGTAACGCATTCCGCACCATGGGTCTTGATCTGACTCAAGGGTCGACTCGAGGGAGGCGCGGTGGAACCCCTCGCGGGATCTCTCCGAATCTCGTTTTAGGGAAGTCGGCGATGCCGCCGTCGGGGCGGAGCCGCTTGCACGGTCCGTGGCGCGCCTGGCGCCGGCCTTTCGGGGCCCCGAACGTCGTCGCATGGTGCGTGCTCCTCTCCGCCGCATCGGCGTCGCTGGCCACCATACCGCTTGCGTCGGGGTCCTCGCCACGTTGGTCCGGTACCGTGACCACCGTCTCCTCCTGCTCCGAGTCTTCCCTTTCGACCGCGGTCGCGAGCGGAGGGACCGTCCAGTACAGCGCGAATTGCACCGTCTCCTTCACTAGCGCCCTCAACATCACCGCGAACCTCACGGTCAACATCACGAGCGGCGGTCACCTCGTGACCTTCGACGGTCAGGGGGCCTCGCGCTTCTTCCTCGTCACCGGAGGCCACCTCGCGATCATCGGCATCACCCTCCAGCACGGCCGCGCGTCGGGAGCGAACGGCGGCCCCGGTGTTGCGGGATCGGCCGGCTTTGCGGGCGGGAACGGGCATGGCGGCGGTTCCGGGACATCGGGTTCCGGGCTCGCGGGAGGAAATGCCTCCGTGGGGACGAACGGCACGAACGGCAGCGTTGGGTCACCGGGTGCTCCCGGGGGAACCGCGCGCGGCGGGGCGATCTGGATCCAACATGGTGTCGTACTCCTGCTCAACGACACTTTCTATTCCGACGGGTCCGTCGGCGGGATCGGCGGCGCCGGCGGCGCGGGCGGCGATGGAGCGGCCGGGGGGAGCGGGGGGACCGGTGGCTCGGGCGGAAGCGGCACCTCGGGGAGCTCCGGTGGCGCCGGAGGAGGCGGCGGCGGGGGCGCCAACGGGGCTCACGGTGGAACGGGGGGAGCCGGAGGAAAGGGAGGCCCCGGAGGTGCGTCCCAGGGGGGCGCAATCTTCAACGCGGGTGCTCTCCGCGTCGTGAATGTCACTTTCGACGCTGACTTCGCCACCGGGGGCTCGGGCGGGCGAGGCGGATTCTCGGGCGTCGGCGGAAGCGGGGGAAGCGGGGGCGCGGGCGGCTACGGCGGTGCCGGCGGGGGAGGTTCGACCTCGACCGGCGGCAAAGGCGGGAGCGGAGGCGGCAACGGGGCAGGCATCCCGGGAAATGCGAGTGGTCCCGCCGGCTCCGGGGGAAACGGGGGCGGAGGTCAGGGCGGCGCCATCTTCAACGCCGGGAGCATCACGGTAACGAGCTCGACATTCCAGTACTGCTCGGCCTCGGGAGGGCGCGGAGGCGCCGGGGGTTTCGGAAGCGTCGGAGGAACCGGGGGGTTCGGCTCCGGCGGCGGCCTTTCCGGCGGTGGCTCGGGAGGCACGGGAGGCAGCCCCTCGGGAGGCGGCGCCGGTGCGATGGGGGGCGACGGAAGCGCGGGCTCGCCCGGCTCCGGAGGTTCTGCTGGTGGGGCGGGGGGAGCGGGAGGCACCGGAGGTCCCGGGGGAGCGGCGGGAGGCGGGGCGATATTCAACTCCCGGTCCTCCACGATCGGGCACGCGGTCTTCCGTTACGACACCGCGACCGGCGGGTCCGGTGGTCTCGGCGGTTTCGGAGGGACCGGGGGTCGCGGCGGGGACGGGGGCCGCGGCGACTACGGCGGCTCCGGCGGGAGGGGCGGTGACGGTAGTGTGGGCACCAACTCCGGTGGGGGCCCCGGCGGCGACGGCGGCTCGGGAGTTGCCGGAAGTCCCGGCGGGTCCGGCGGAGCCGGGGGCTCCGGGGGCGCGGGCGGAGCCGGTGGGGTCGGCGGCGTCGCTGGCGGCGGTGCCTTCAGCGAGGCCGGAACGTCGAGCACTTCGCGGATCTCGCGCAGTTCGGTCGCGACGTGCTCGGCGATCGGAGGCCCGGCGGGCTCGGGCGGCGACGGCGGAGGTGGAGGTCAGGCTGGCGGGGCCGGCTCCGGCGGTGCGGGGGGGTCCGGGGGTGACGGCGGCTCGGGTGCTGCCAACCAGACGACGGGGGAGTCGGGAGGCCTGGGCACACCCGGTCGACCGGGTGGGTCGGCCTCGATACCGGGCGCCGGCGGCGCACCCGGGCCGGGAGGCCCTGGCGGTCCGGGCGGCTCGGCCTTCGGAGGGGGACTGGACCTCGCGGGCTCGATGTTCCTCAACTTGACGTCGGTGCAGGGAGACACGGCGACGGGTGGCCCCGGCGGAACGGGCGGGTCGGGAGGAACCGGCGGCTATGGGGGGGTCGCCGGAGGTGGAGGTGTTGGGGGCACCGGCGGCAGCGGGGGTGCCGGAAACCTCCTGGGCAGCGGAGGTGGCGGTACCTCGGGCGGGGCGGGCGCCGCGGGAGGTCGGGGAGGATCCGCCACCCGGGGGGGCCCGGGTGGAACCGGTGGGATCGGGGGAACGGCCCTCGGCGGCGGGGTGTTCAGCAACGGTCCTCTCACTCTCGTGAAGAACGCCTTCTCGAGCGACGCGGTCGCCGGAGGGGCGGGGGGAAGCGGGGGCAACGGCGGATCGGGCGTCGCCGGTTCCCAGGGCGGTGCCGGCGGCCTTGGAGGGAACGGCGGCGGCGGGGGCGGCGGAGGGATGAACGGATCCGGCGGCGCCGGCGGCAACGGAGGGGCCGGCGGCTCGGGCGGAAGGGGCAGTTCGGGCGGACCGTCCGGAAACGGTGGCGGCGGCGGAAACGCCCTCGGGGGCGCCGTCTACAACGTCACGGTGCCGGTCCGAGAGACAGGCAACTCATTCCGCAGCGACCGGGCGACCGCGGGGACGGGCGGGGTCGACAATTGCACTTCCGGGCTTGCCTGTCCGGGTGGAGGCGGCCTCGGAGGACCGGCGGGCAACGGCGGCGCGGGAGGCGCCGGGGGCTTCGACGGGAGCGGAATGTCCCAGGGGATGAACGGGACGTCGGGGGCGACCGGACTGACGGGCGCGACCGGAGCTGCCGGCTCGTCGGGCGCGAGCGGCCCCAACGGGACGTCCCGGTATCCGGATCAGAACTAGCGATCCGCGACGCCGCGGGCCGACCAACGCCCCAACCATGGACGTCGGCACGCTGCCAGCATGCCGTTGGCTCGGTCAGGGCGCCTTCCGACTATCCTCCGTGGGGAGGAGACCAGCGTCCGGCAGCCCTGAGGACGTAGAGCGCATCTGTCGTGACCCAGTCGTTCCTTCGCTGCCGGCGAGGCGGCGCCCAGTTCACATATTCGCAGCCGAATCGATACTCCGAAGAGACACGGTAGAATCGGGCGTCCGCCGGCCAGCCTCCGTCTTTGAGCTCCCGGGCTTCCAGCCACTCCAGGGCTTCGCGGCAGCGGGGGTCTCCGAGGAGACCCAATTCGGCCAGGCCCTTGAGACCCCCGAGGACGTCGTAATGCCAGTAGAGCGGGTAGTGCAATCGGAGGAAGTCCGCACGCATCACCGTCCCGGTCGAACGCCGCCGGAAGAGCCCTCGCCCGAGGAACACCTCGGCGGCACGCAACGCAGCGCGCCGCGCCGCGGGGGACTTGGTCCGCGTCGCGAACGCCGTCAGTCCCCGCATCGGAAGCAGAGTCTCCATGAACGACGACGTGTCTCCTCGAGCGGACAGGGCACAGTTCCATCCGCCGTCCGGCCACTGCCAGCGTTGCAACAGCTCTGCGAGGTGGCGAGTTCGTCCGTCGAGGGGTCCCAGCCGGGCGGCGTACAACAGGGCGTTGCCGTGCTGCGATGCGCACCTCCGGTATCGGCCCGCTAGGAGGGGGACTCCCGTGCCATTCCGGCCGACCGAGGACGGGTCGTCGATGCGCACCGTTCGGTCGAATTTGGGCTGCAGCCACATGCCGAGCGCTCGATCCAGGACGGGCCCCAAAGTGGGTTCGCCGGACGGGTACCCGATATCCGCCAGCGTCGCCAGGGCCCAGTGGATCCCCTGCCAGTATCGATAGACTCCTCCGAATTGCCCCGGCCGATGCGGTGCGTGTCCTCTCGTCAGGAGCGCTTGCACCCGGGGGGATCGACGGACCTCGTGCTCCAGCGCCCGGATCGAGCGGCTGGAGCGGGGCTCACCCAGAACCCGTACCTGAGTTCGCCATCGAATCGAAGGCTCCCCGGACCGGCGGAGCTGCCGGATCAGTTCCCGTCTATTCGGATCGACGCGTCTCACGGGTCCGTCCGGTCTCGACGGCCCAACGATTCCGAACTAAATTGCGGTTTCAGTATCGCAGTTGCCCGTACTCGGCCGGGAGCCTCCGTTGGGACAGGAGGTCCCATCGTTGAGCTAGTGCGGGGGCGCCTGGCTCACGACCCCACCCGGTCGAGCACGAGGAGCGCGCGCAGGGTGATCATCTTACTCGGTTGCCCCTCCGCCCCGAGCGCAAGCGGCGTAGGACGCTTCTCCGGGTTCTGCGCGTACCAACGGGCCGATTCGGGGTCGGGGTCCGGCTGATGAGCGTCGAGGTTCCAGCGCCCGTCCGCGCGCCGCTTCTTGCGCAGAAGCTCTAGCGCGAACCGAAGTCGATGATCGTCAGCGTAGCCGAGCGCCGTCAGGCAGTCCAATCCGATCAGGAGGTCGTAGTAGTAGTGCGTCGGCCAGTGGAAGCGGTACCACGGCTCGTACCGATCCCCCTGGATGTGGAGTTCCCGCTCCAGATAGTACTCCGCGCCCCGCTCGACGCACTCTCGCATCGCGGCGGTCCACTTCGAGCGCGGGAACGCGACGAACGCGCTCAGCCCTTCCCACGCATCCAGCGAGCGGCTCGTCGCCGGGCCGTCGGTGGAAAACCGGCACGTCCACCCCCCCTTGGGGTGCGCTGTCCGGGCGATCCATTCCAGGGTCTTGCGCACCCGGGGGTCGTCTTCGTACCCCAGGCGGACCAGCGCGCGCGCCATGTTCGCCGTGTAACAATGGTGCCCCTTCCCCTTCCCGAACCCTCCGACGCCCCCGCCCGCTAGGGGCGAGCTTGCCATCCAGAACTCGCTCGAGGTTCGGATCTCGGGCGTCTCGCGGGACGCTCCCAGGTCCGAGAGCGCCAACATGTTCCAGTTGGTTCCGAGGAAGCGGGGCTCGAGCCATCCTCGCGGGCGCACCCACCAGCCCCCCGGGTCACGGCGCGAAAGGATCTCCGCGACCCAACCCACCGAGGGAATCCGAGCCCTGGCTTCGCGGACCTCGGGATCGGACTCGCGCTTTGCGAGCAGTTGTGTCAGGGTAAGGTAGCGTATCGACGGTTGCGCGGGCTCGAGGAGCCACTGCCGGACCTTATCGATAGGCATGGAGGCGAGAAGGCATTGGAACGCTTAATGCAACGGTGGAAAGAGAATCAACGGGTACCCGGTCCTCGCGACTCACTGATCAAGTACCGCGCCCCCTCTGTCGCCAAGGAAGGAGTGTGGCCCGAGGCCCGGGGAGTCAGCTCAACACGTCTTGTCGGGAGTCTTCGGTCGGGGCTGCGCGGGCGCGCGACCATCGTTAGCTAGCCAACCTTCGGGTGTGTCAGAAATTCTTCGAGGCGATATCCTCCGAAACCCCCGTGAGGGGACCCATGCCGCGGAGCCGGGCATGGTCTGCTAGTCTTGCCCCACCTGAGGCCATCGCACCCTTTTCGGGTGTCAACGGAGAGGAGCTGCTACCGAATGGTCCAGGGTCAAGCCAGCCCGACTTGCTTCATCAAGCCAACCAGGTCATAGAAGAGCCTCTCCTCGATGATCTCTCCCTTGTCGTTCCACGAGGCGACAGTGCAGAACTCTACCCTGAAGCTCTTGCCCGTGGGGGGGATGACCTTGCCGTCTCCCATCTTCATCGGTCCTTTCATCGTCCCCGAAAAGTCGGCGACCGAGCACGTGTGATTGTTCGCCGCGAAGAAGATCTTGTACGGTCGGTTGATCAAGTGATTGTCAGGGAACGTCTTGAAGAATTCCACCGCCTCGAAATCGTGGTTGTGTCGTCCCCGAGTCGGCTCGGGCTGACCGGGCCAGTAGACTGCGACATTCTCTGTGTGCCGCCTACGGAAAGTTTCCCAGAGCGAGCTGTTGGGTCCCGCATTCCAGGCATCGTCCAGGGTATGCATCAATTCCGAGAGCTCTTCATCCTTCATCGAAAGAACCTCCAACCTTCCGGAGTCTCGGGTGCCGGAACGTCAGGGCACCCTTAGTGCTTGCCGTTGCGACGAGCGTCGGCACGTAGACTCCTCCCGAAGGGAGGAGTGCCTCCAGAGACGATCCTCGGGGTGTATCTGCTCGAGAACTTCGAGCCCCGGACTCGACGGACGGAGGTGTATATTCCAAGGGGGCTTCGTCGTTCCACTGCGTAACGCAGTCGCCCCGTCGCACCCGGGACCGACGCCTGGCGGAAGCGCACGAACCAAGCATGTCGCGAAGGACGTCGGCCACGAAAGTGCGAACTGAGTTACGTCGTACCCTCAGAGCCCGGAGGACAGCGACGCCTGCTCTCTTGGCGATCGGATTCCTGCTCGTCGTCCCCTCGGCCGCCCCTGCCTCCGCTACCCCGCTCATCGTGAAGGCTCCTTACATCGGGTCGGTCCAGCCCACGAACCAGCTCTCGTCCTCCGGCTGTTCGAGCGCCCGGCTTACCTCGGCCGTTCACTTTTCGATGAAGACCGGCTCGGGCGGTTTCGCTGGTCAAACAGCCGCGAACCGGTGCCGACCCCTGTTTGGTTCGATGGGCAGCTACAGCGTCGCGACGATCGGGGAGGACCTCGAGCTCCTCTTCCACGTCCCGGCGCGGACGGGCCACCACTACATCCTTGCGAACGTCACCTTCACGGTCGCGGGAAGCGAGAGGATCGTCCCGGGAACGTGTATCGCGAACGGAACGTCGCAACCCATTTGCACACAGTCGGCGTCCTGGGAGATGACCGCAAAGACCGTGATTGTCGATTCTACGAACGGGTCGAACTTCGCCGCAGCCAACTCCTGGGCAGGGCTGGGGAGCTATTCGTACAACGACAGCGCATGCACACGCGGCGGATGCTCGAACTCCTCGGGGGGCGGTAGCTCGGGAGGCTTCTCGGGGGCGACGTCCTTCGTCTGGAACATCACGGTCCCCGGGATGACTCGGGGCCACGTGTACGTACTCTACATCGACGTATTCTTCGGCGTCGCCGCTGAGTGCGCCGGAGCCTCGACGGTCCTCAGCAGCTGCACTGCCAGAGCCGTCCTCAACGCTGCCTCCTTGGGCAACGGCCTGACGGTGAACTCGCTCACGGTGGGCTGAGCTGTAGAGAACCGCGCGGACCGCCGAATGGTAACCCCCTCCCAGCGCCGTCGGAGCCCGATCCCCTAAGGTGGAATCCGGTCCGTCCTGAGTCGGGGGATTCGCGCCGCACCCCGCTTTATCGCGCGGGAAGGACTGCACCCGAAATCTCGGGGAGTCGGCTCAACCTCTCATGTCATGAGTCGTCGGCCGGATGCGCACGGAGGTGCTACCGTGTTCGACCCGCAAGCCTTCGATCGAATTGGTGATTCCTCGCGGGGCCATCTACCGTAACCCCGCGGGGGAAACCTCTGCCGTCGAGAAGCGTGCCGTTTGCTTCAGGGCCTCGACCCGAGGGCATCGAGTCCGTATCTTGCGAGCCGGGCGGACGTCGGTCTCTGTGCACGACGTTCTGGGCGCGCCGAGGTGAGTTGACGGACTTCGGTACTGGCGGTCGGCGGGTCGGCCCCCGACCTCTGGTGGACTAGGCCAGGGGACCGATCCGTCGGCACGTCGGAAGTTCCGAGGATGGGACGCCAAGTCGGCCCGACTCAAGCCGTGCCTGCTCAGGTGACGGTCACTGAGGTAATCTTCCACCCGGCGTTCCCGAGCGTCGCGCTGTTCACTTTCGCTAGTACGCCGTGGCCGGCCCCGTAGCCGTAAATGGTTGCATACGTGGAGATCTCGACGATCGCGATCACCCAGAACCTGTGCGAGCTGTTGAGGGTCCAGTTGCTCCAATAAGAGCAGTGGCCGGCGTAGCTAAAACGGCAGTTGGCTCCCGTGTCGATCCAGGCGGCATTGGAACCGGCCACCGTCGACCCGGAAGGCGCGCAGCTGCTGACGGTCGAGTTCTGGCAGGAGTACGCGTTGTTCCCGTTGGAGCAGCCTCCGTGCCCGTTACAGAACGAGAAGTTTGACACGACGGTGTAGTTCTCCGGCGCGTCGAAGAAGCCGTGCTCGCCCCCGAGGTAGCTGCCGTTCGTCTGGTCGTATAGCTCCATCATGAACTGGGAGCCCGCCGAGACGTCCACATGGCAGTCGCTGGAGGTGTACGTCCCCGGCACGTTCTGCGCGACCGGGCAATTGGTCGCGCCGGAAATCGATGCAAGGAGGGTGTAGTCGTACGAGAACGCCACACTGAAGTTGTGTCCCGCGTTCGTGGAGAACCTGACAGGGAAGGCGACCTGGAGATCGGCGGAGCTGCTTGCAGATGAGGAGCCATTCCCCGTCGAGAACGTCACGCACCCTTTGGCCGAAGAGTACGCGATTCCGGTGATGTTACCTGACCGGGGTACCCAATGAAGAGCGTACAAGGCCGACGAGACCTTGCAATTCCCGTAAAGGGACACGGCTCGGATGATCGACGACGCGGACCCTTTGAACGGTGGCAGGATCGTATGCTGCTTGAGCGCGCCCGCCATCGGCGCAACGGCGACCGAGACCACGACCACGGCCGCGAACCCGTAGGATGCGATCCCCCCGATCCTTCGAAATCGGTCGGGTGAGCTCGACCCCTTCGATCGCATGCCCTAGCTTTCCCCCCGCTACCGACGCTTTCGCCCCGTTTGGAGCTCCCGAAACGTGGCGCAGGAGCGGCAGGTCCTATTTAGAGCTCAATTTCGGACATCCCGTGCATATGCGGTTCCCGGGCTCAGACGGGTCGGGAACGGGTGGAGGGACCGGCGCGGTGCGTCACGTGCGCTCGACTACCCCCCTCACGGTTCCCGAGGACCCCTTTCTCTCGAGTCGCTGCCCTGCGCCGCAGCCCCCTAACGGGCTCGGGATGAACCGTTCCCCAGCTCCGAGTGTGTCGGCTCAACGCTTCTTGTCCAGAGTCGTCGGTCGAGGGCGCGCGATGATCTTCAACGCACCATCCACTGGTCGGATCGAGGATTCCTCGGTGGGACATCCTGCGTACCCCCGCGGGGGAGATCCTCACGGCAGAGACGAGTGTCGTCTGTTAGGGGTGGCCCCGCCCTAGGGCGTGGCACCCCTTTTTCTCGAGCCTACTCGTGCGAGAAGTGGTCCGAGGAGGGACCCCCGACGTCGGCCGCACCTTACCGCTACACCGACTTCGTCCAATTCGATCGCGGATTTCCGATTCGCGCCGAGGCGACCTTCCAAGTCAAGCACTTGGATGGATTCCGGCTCGCCGCTGCCGGCGTCATCCAAGCGCGGGGGTTCCAAGTCGTTCAGAACGACCCGCCGAAAAAGGCGGCGTACCCACTCCTCCAGGTGGGTCCCAGCGGCCTCCTGGGGCTCGTGATTGGGGAACGTGACCTCAGGACCGACACCGTCCGACGAGTCCTCGCGACTCGAATCATGGTGCTCTTCCTGGTCCTATTCTCAGTGGCCGTCGCCCTCGCGGTCCTCGGGGTTACCGTCTACACCGGCACGTGGCTTTGGCCGGCGGCGGACGTCCTCGCGGTGCTCATGGTGGTGGGTGCTGTCGTCTTTGCTCGACACCGTAATGCATTCGATAGTGAGGTAGCCTATGTCTATTACAATGCGCGTGATCTGAACTCCCTGGCTGGGGTTTCTCGACCTCTCCCTACCGGAGGATCCCTACTTTCAGATGTCCGTCTTGAAGTTGTCGTCTGCGCGGGGAGGGTAGCCTCCGAGAACTATGCGACGAGGTTCTCCGGTGGGCGGCGTTTCGTCTCAATTCTCGAAGCGCCGCCGGGACTCGCCCCACTGCCCCATGAGATTTTACGAGTCCTCATGAGCCAGTAGTGGTCGAAGATCCGCGAACGCGCAGTTGGACCGCGCTTGAATGGGTTTCAACTGCCTGGGACAGGGCGTCGGTGGGCGAATCTACGTCGACTGTTGGGTCGCATCGGAGGACCTCCAGGGCCGCCAGGGAATGTTCCGAACGCTGTGGACGAACCCCCCCGCTTTCTCGCATGTCACCGACCTCGCACGGTGCCGCCCTCCATGTCGCGGGGCGGACCACACCCGAATCCGAGTGGTGCGGCCCACCCCATCTCGTTCGGCGGTTTAGCTCAGCCCCGCGATTCGGAAGTTAGCCGGGACGTGCGAGCCCATCCCCGGTCTGCCGGAGTTCCTTCCAGGTGCGATCGCGACAATCTTCCAACCGCCACTGGGGGGGTTAGGGGCGCCCGTAGGGCGGCCGCATTTCCGGACTCTGTATCAGGCGGCGTCCCCAGGATCGGCCCGTGAACCGAGCCCCGGAGGACCGTGACGAGAAGCATCCCCTCGATGGGGACAACGTAGTAGGACGCGAGTTTTCCCGAGACGTTGGTCGGTAGCGAGAGGCCGGGGTACCACTCCCGCACCGTCCCTCGGCTCCCGTTGATGAAGAGCGAGCTCAGTCGAAGACGGAGGGGATGGCTGAGATTCGTGTTGACGACCAACAACGTCGCGTGGGTGGGTCCCTCCGTCAGTACCGACCAGACGCCTCCGGCGCCCGTCGTCACCGGGGCTGCGTACACCGACCCGAGGACGAGGTGCCCGAGAAGCCGCGAGAAGAGGATCCCCGTCGGCACCACGACGTCGCTCCGGTTGATCATGGCGTAGCCGTCGAAGCCGTCCGTCGTGAGGTTGGCCTGAAGATCGAAGATGGAGAACTGGGAGACGTTCGCCTTGAGGGCCTGCGTCGTTGAGGCCGCGAGGAACAACGCGTTCGCGTACGTCCCCCCGAAGTTGGAGGGTGCGTAGCCGGGACCGGCGTTGTATTCGTGAAGGAAGATCGGCAGAGTTCCACAGCGGGAGCAGAGACCCGCAATGTCGGAGCGGACGGCCGCGTAGGTCGACGTGATGTTCTTGCTCCCATGGAGCGGCGCCAGGAACTGGGACAGGGTTTCGTTCGTCGAGCCGCCCGAGGGGTAGGAATGGTAGGCGATCGCCCCGATCAGGGGGCCGTCGATTCGAACGATCTCCTGGAACCAAGCGCGGTCGTTACTACTCGTGGACTCGAGTCCGATGAATCGCGCCCCTGGGTCGACCTTCGACACCGCGCGGATCGCCGAGCGGAGGCCGACGGCGTAGGCGAGAGGGGTCGGTGTCGAATGGTCGGCGGTCGACCAGTTCGCCCACGGGATGCCGTAGTGGTCCCACAGGCTCGGCTCGTTGCCGATCCACCAGTAATCCGGCTGATAGCCAACGGCGTGCACGATCCACTGGGCAATGTAGGCGTCCTCCGCGGAGTTGTTGTTCTCTCCTGGAAGGGGCAGGATGGAGTGGCAGGTGGGTGTCTGCCCTTGGCACCAGAGCTTGAAGGCCGTCACGTTGTAGGCGCAGCCGCCCGCGAGAGGGGATCCGTTGTCCCCGTAGTCGATGTTCGCGGTGACGTTGCACGCTTCAGTCTCGGTCCCGTAGCGGAACCAGCGGAACGGCGTCGCATTGAGAAAGCCGCGGACGGTCGGGTCGGTCCAGATCCCGTTCGATAGGTTCGTGTGGACCCCGACCCCCCAGAACGACGGCGACTCGACCGCGAGGAGGGGTCCCCGGATCACCGACGCGTTCACCGCAGCAGAGGTGGTTCCCAGGGCGGGAGATGCGCCATCGTCCCAACCGGGCTCAGGGGCTGCGGCGAATCCTCCCGGAAGCCCGAGAATCAGGCACGCTCCGAGCATCGAGAGGAGGGGGAGCCGACGCGCCAACGCCGGGGCGAAGTCTCGAACGATTCATGAATCATTCCCCTCCGCTTCTCGCGGACCAGCGGGGCGCGGGATCGATTGTCCTCGGGAATCCCGCACCGCCAAGAGCAAACGTGCCAGCTGCTTGCGAGTCATTGCTTTCCACCGCCACCCTCGTCACGGCCCAAGGGGGACCTCTGCAAGAGTTCCGAGAATGGAGCTCAACCGTTCTTGTGCCAAGCCGGCGGTCCTCGGCGCAGGCGGGGCCTGTTGGGCTCAATTCGCGGCCCGGTAGCTCACGGCGCCGGAAGTCGGGCTTCCGCCGGGATCTACACCTCCGGGCTCATCGCGGCAGGTTGGCGATTCTGGAGCGGGTTGAAGTAGAGCGACGGCGTCAAACGACGGTCACCGAAGTGACCTTGAACCCTTCTCCGAAAGTGGCGAAATTGAGCGAAGCGGAAGCCCGCGACGCGGGGTAGTTCGTGACACTCGTGTCGGCGAACCCGGAGAACAGGATGACAGCCCAGTAGCGGTGGGTCTTCACCATTGTGGAGTTGAAGTACCACGTAAACACAGTGTTCACATTCGACGGCGCGCTGGAACCCTGAGTCCCGTTGTTGTAGGTACACTTGAAGGACGAGCACGACGTCTGATTGTAGGTGTATGTGTAGTTGTGGTGGAACGGGAAGTACACCATGTCGTAGACGAACGTGTTGTTCGTTTGATCCCATAGGTACGGATAGCTACCGTAGATGCAAATCGAAAAGCACCAATCGCTATAGATGGCGCAATTCTCCTGGCCGTTCCCATTGGTATCCAGATGGGGGGGCGGGCAAGCTCCACCGATGTGCTGCGTCTGCGTGCCAGTGAAATTGACTGACACTACAACTTGGACGCTATGAGCGCCGCTCGGGAGTCGGAGGGGGATGCCGACCGTCAATAAGGTCGCCGCGAAACCCCCCGAAGATTGTCCGAGCGCCGGGAGGCATGACCTAGCTGATGAAACCGAAGTCCACCCTCCGACTCCGGTCGCGTTGTTCCAGGACGGCGCCACCCCGAACCGGTTATGGGAGGCGCATGTGTTGATGATCTGGTTGTAGGCGGCGAAGGTCCCGCCTCGGTACGGAGCGACGTGGTTTATCGCGCTGAAGGTCCCTCCGAGAGCGACTGAAGATAGCACGACCAACGCCGCAATCGCGGTCGCTCCCCCTCCGGCCACAATTGGGACTCCAATTGTTCCCGCTCCATGTCCGCTCGTGCGAGCATTCTGGTTTCTCATACTCGACCCTCGCCCGATCACGGAATGCTTCTCGGCACTTATACCTCGGGGCAGCGGACTGATGGTTCGCCGTTAGGACTCGTGATCTCAGGTCCGCGCAGCCCCACCATTGCGCCGGGAACACCGTTCTTTTTTGGCGATGTAGGCGCTCGTGCCGCGCATCCCCTCGGGCACAGGAACGGCTACACTCCGAATCCTGACGAGTCGGCTCAACTGTTCTTGAGCAGAACTCCAAGACTCATTCGCGCCCCCAGCCAACCCCCTTTCGGTTGGCGGTCCGACGGGGGTCCGGGCCGACCGGCCGTCCTCGAGCCGGCCCGGGAAACGCGGCGCGCTATACGATCTTGATTGACGTGAAGTTGAGCCCGTTGCCGAACGTATCCACGTTAAGATTCGCCGCCGCGGTCGACGCGGGGTAGTTCTCAACTTCCGACATCGCGTACCCATTGATCGAGACCACGACCCAGTACTGGTGTCCCTTCACTGCGGTGGTGTTGAAGTACCACGTAAACGGCGCCTTGAAGCCGTTGCCCGTGCCTGAGGTTGCAGCTGCGGACGAGTAGTTGCTGTAGGTGCACTTGTACGAGGAGCACGAGGTTTGGTTGTAGTCATAGGTGTAATTGTAGTAGGACGGCAGGCTCGTGCTCGAGGTGGTGTAGGTGTTGTTCGTCGAATCCCACAGATAGGTTGGGTTCGGGTTGAAACAGGACGGGAAACACCACTCCGCCGTGATCAGGCAGAATTCGGCCCCGTTCCCATTCGCGTTCAGGCGAGGGGCCGGGCACGTCTTCCCGATGTGGGCAGACTGGGACGCAGTGGCCGCGATGTTCAGGTTCAACTGAACGCTGTGCGCCCCGGTTGGAATTCGAACGGGAATGGCTAGCGTGAGAATCGTCGAGGCCCATCCGTCGGAGATTCCTCCCACGGTTACGGGGCAGGTCTTCGACGAGGAGGTCGAGATCCACCCGCCAACTCCGGTTGCGTTGCTCCAGTGCGGTAGCACGCCCAGATGCGCCTTCGTTGTGCACGTGCTGAACACCTGGTTGTTCGCCGACCAAGTCGCCTTGTGGAAGGGCGGAGAGATGGTGATCGTGCCGAACGTCACGCCGGCCCCGACCGATCCGGACAGGAGGAGAGCGACACAAAGTGCTGCCCCTCCGCTGCCGACGAGTCGGGCGGTCCACAGGATCCCACGATCAGGCGCGCGCCTCGTATTCGATAGTTGAGCCATATCCAAGACCTCCACGTCAATTGATCCGCGCGCGGCGGACTCGGGCGGAGACCGCGCTTCTGCGATTTAATCTCTTGTGACACCGGCGGATTCACGACGGAAGGTCGCTTGCGTTACTGGTCCAGATTGCTTTTCGACGAGTCACGATTCGGGCGGCCATCGGCTCTTGACCTTACCAACGTCGACGGGGGGCCGACTCGTTCTTAATGCGGTGCGTTTCGGATTGCCTTCGAAGAACCAGGCCGGGCTCGCGAGGGCGCGCGGCAGTTCGCAGTACTGGCCCTGGTTCCGAGGGGCGTTGGCTCGGCCTGGGAGCTCGTAGGATTCCCGGGTCCGAGCCGCGCGGAGCCGCTCCTGGTTGTAGGGTCGATCCCCTGTGGCGAGCTCTGGCCCTCCCGGCTCGACCTGCCAAGTCCTACTGGTTCCTCCAAGTAGTTCGAGCCGCTCGAATCCCCGAGCTCACGCGGGCCCTCCCCTCGGAGTCCAGCTCCGAGCGGTCGGGGATTCGGTCGCGGCTCAGGAATGGGAAGAATGAACGAGGAGAATCGGAGAGGGCAGATGGCGGCAGGATTCGGCCAGGCGAACGTGGTTCGATCGGCGCTTCGGAAGCGAATCCGATGGGGGCTCGCCGCAGGCCCGACCGCGGGTCTCGTGAGCGTGCTGGTCGCACTGGTTCCCATGGCGTCCGCCGGAGCGACCACGTTCGTGCCGGGGTTCTCCGGCGCGCTGTCGTTCGCGAGCAGCACCGTCGCGGTCGTCAACTGCGGGACGGCGACGAACCTCGGAGCCGCGACCGCGAACACCGCCACGGGCAACGTCACGCTGGGCGGCAAGGTCGGCGCGCCACTGTGCGGGAGCTCGCTCGATGCCGGCACGGCTTCGGCGGTCGCCGGATTCGAGGGCCCGAACTTCACGGTCGCGACCGCGGGTTCGCACACGATGAAGATGCACTGGCTGTTCGACTACAGCGCGAAGACCTCGCTCATGATCGCGAACGCGAGCAGCGGCGCCTACGCCTACCTGCTCATCGCGGTCTACGGCATCGTCCACGACGAGACGAACAATACGACGTTCGCGAGCCCGACCCCGGTCGTCTACCTGGCGTACAGCTTCAGCGCCTCGAGCGGGAGCTTCCACGTCGCGAAGGAGGCGTTCCGCGCGACGCTGGTGATCACGGCGAGCCTTGCGACGGGCCACGTCTACGAGTTCTACACCGCCGTCGTCGCGGACGTCGCCGCGGTCGCAGGGAACGGCAACACGGCGAGCGGCCAGTTCAACCTTGGCACCCATGGGGAGGGCGGCTCTCTGCAGTCCCTGACGGTGAGCTGAAGGCGGAGGAACCGGCCCCGTCAACCCCTTCTCCCTTTCGTACGGATTGGACCCGATGGGCTCGGGTCGGTGGTGGACCCGGCCTTCCGAATCGGGGCGCCGGTCGGCCTACGGTCCGAAGTAGCTCCCGCCCTGTTCCTCGAGCTCCATGATGCGGAGGACGCCCGAGCGCACGACGCGGACCCCGGGGAGCGGCATCGCGGGAAGGCCCTCGATCGCCTCGGCCGAGTCGGCGGGGCGGACCGGCGACTCCGAGGGCGGCGAGACCGTTAGTTCCTCGGCGTGGGACCGAGAGGGTCGGATGTCGCCGGAGTTCGAAATCAAACAATCGTGTCGGTTCTGTTCTGTTTCGGTCGCCCGGGCTTTATAGCGCGGCCTCCTCGACGTGGAGGAATGGGTCGTCGCCGACGGATTCCCCTCTTCGCTGCCCTCTTGGTCGCTTCCCTCGCGATTCCCGCGGCGCCCCCCCTGGGTTCCCCGGCGCCCCCGAGCCCCCACTCCATCGCGCCCATGTCGGGAGTCCGCCACTCGGCCCTGCCATCCGTCCGCACCGTCGCCTCCGCGCCCCTTCGTCCATTGGCCCGCCCCGCGATGCCGGAGTGGCTCAATCTCACCGGCGCGGTCTTCGGGGCCCCCTCGCCTCGGTACCTGGCTCCCGCGGCCTACGACCCCTTGGATCGCTACTTCCTGTTGTTCGGGGGGCTGTTCGTGAACGCGCTTGGGGTGCCCTCCACCCTGTCCGACACCCAGATCTGGCAGAACGGGAGCTGGTCGAGCCCCTCCTACCCCCGAGGTGCGCCCTCCCCGCGATTCGGATCGGGGCTGACGTACGACGCTCACGACCGTGAGCTCGTACTGTTCGGTGGGATCTCGATCTCGACCTCCTACACGTTCGCGATGTACAACGACACCTGGGTCTACTCCAACGGAACCTGGCGCAACATCTCCGCGAACCTGACGGTCCATCCGGACGCCCGGTGGGCTCCTCAGATGGTGTACGACGCGGTCGACGGGTACGTCGTGCTCTACGGAGGCGGCGACCTGTACGGGAACGGCCAGAACGACACGTGGAAGTTCGTGAACAACAGCTGGACGAACCTCACGAAGTCGACGAAGGGGACGCCCCCTCCCCGATACTGGGGGGGAGCGACCTACGACGCGCACGACGGGGTCGTGGTGACGTTCGGTGGCTGCTCCGCGACGGTCTGCGCTCGCCCCGACACGTGGACCTACGCGAATCGGACGTGGACGAACGTGACCACGGCGACGCACCCCGTGCCGGTCACGGGTCCCATGATGGTCTACGATCCGGATCTCGGAACGGTGATCCTGTTCGGCGGTGACGATTCCTCCTATCGGGCGCGGAACCAGAGCTGGACGTTCTCGGCGGGGTCGTGGACGAACGCTTCGGCGCGCCCGTCCCCATCGCCCCGGTTCGGCCTCCAGGCCGCCTACGACCCGGACATCTCGGGCGTTCTGGCGTTCGGTGGTGCTAACGGGAGCGCGGTGTTCTCGGAGACCTGGTCGTTCGGTCCGCCGATCCTCGCGTGGAGCCGGGCCGCGGCACCCGTCATGGATCTAGGGACTCCGGACTCCGTCCTGGTGACCGCGGTGACGAACCGCGGCCCCGTTGCGTACGGCTACCCGGCGCTCCCTCCGGGGTGCGTTGCCCAGAATCTCTCGAACCTCTCGTGCTCGCCCACCTCCGTGGGCGCGTTCGTGATCAACGTCACGGTGCGGGATACCGCGGGCGACACGGCGAACACCTCGACCTCGCTGGTCGTCCACCCGGCGCTCGACGTCTCCACGCTCCGAGCCACGCCGGCCACGGTCACGCTCGGGTACCCCACGATCCTCAACGTGACCGCGAGCAACGGGACTCCCCCGTTCTCTTACGTGTACCCCCGGCTCCCTCCCGGCTGCTCGTCGAGCAACGTGAGCCGCCTGAGATGCGTACCGAGCCAGGCGGGCGTCTTTCCCCTCGAGGTCGTGGTGTACGATGTTCTCGGGACGCATTACGCCCGGTTCGCGAACCTGACGACGAGCCCGGACCCGACGCTCACGGTCCGACCGGTCGCGATCGACCTCGGCCAGACGGCGGACCTCTCGGTGAACGTCTCCGGGGGCACGGCGCCGTTCTCCTACAACTGGTCCGATCTTCCGCCCGGTTGCGTCGCCCGGGACGCGGCCTCCCTCCGCTGCGTTCCGACCGCAATCGGGGCGACGACCGTCATCGTCAATGCGACGGATGCGTGGGGAGCCTCGGCCGTCGCGGCGATCCTGGTTCGGGTGAACCCCCGGCCGTCGATCACCACGGCGATCGTGACGCCCGGAGCTGTCGACGTCGGGGTCCCGGCGACCCTTCGGGTGAACGTCACGGGCGGAACCCCTGGCTTCTCCTACGCCTACTTCGGGGAGCCTCCGGGGTGCGCGTCGGCCAACCGCTCGGTGGAGACCTGCGTGCCTTCCTCGGCCGGGAGCTACCGGATCCAGGTCGTCGTCACGGACGCGGTGGGTGAGAACGCCTCGGTGAACCTGAGCCTCACGGTCGTCCCGCTTCCCGCGGTCGCGGTGTTCTCTGCCACTCCGAACGCCACCGACGCGCACGTCCCGGTGCGGTTCCACGTCGGCGTCGTGAACGGGACCGCACCGTACCTCTACAGTTTCGCGGGTCTTCCGGGCGGGTGTTCCGGCGCTGCCTCTAACGATTTCTCGTGCGGTCCAACCCAAGAAGGTACGTTCCTCGTCACGGCGACGGTTCGGGACGCGTGGGGGATGGGGAGCCAGGCCCGCCTCATGCTCACCGTCCACGCGCCGCTCGCGGTCGACTCGTTCTCGGCGAGCCCTCCCTCCGCTCACGTCGGCACGGGGCTCCGCCTGACGGTCAACGTCTCCGGCGGGACCGGCCCGCTCGTGTACGCCTACGCCGGTCTCCCGTTCGGATGCGCGAGCGCGAACGCCTCCACCCTGACGTGCGTTCCCGCCCGACCGGGCAGCTTCACGATTCAGGTGACCGTCACGGATGCGGTGGGAGCGAGCGCTACCGCGAACCTCACCCAGGAGATCGGAGCGGTTGCGGGCGCCGGTGCGTCTTCCGGCGTTTCGCCGGCCGTCGGCTACGGTTTGGTCGCGGCGGCAGGACTCGGCGCGCTGGGGGCCGGCGTCTGGGCCGTGCGACGTTTCCGCAAGCGCGGGCGGGCGGGCGACGACGGGGAACGCGCGGCCGGCGACCCGTCGCCCGAATCCGATTCCTGACCGGGTGAGATAGGCGCGTCGGTCGCCGGACCGTTCCCGTCGTCAAGGATTTGAAGGAAAGCTCCGAGAGCGTGGGACGCTCGACCGGATACCATGCATTGGGGGCCGCGAGGACGATTCGCCGAGGACGTCGCTCGGGTCCAGGCGCGCTATCGGTGGCTCGCACGTGTCTATCCGGCGTTCGAGGTGATCCTCGGGGTTCCTCCCGGAGCGCGGACCCTCGCGGTCCGCCGACTGGCCTTGCGGACCGGGGACCGGGTTCTCGAGGTCGGATGCGGCACGGGATCGAACCTGGAGCGGCTGCGCAGCGCGGTCGGTGCGGGCGGTCGGGTCTACGGTGTCGACGTCACCCGAGAGATGCTCGAGCGGGCCCGCCGTCGCCGCGACCACGGGGGGTGGTCGAACGTCGAGCTCGTCGAGGGCGATGCGGCCGGCTGGCGCGCCCCCGAGCCGGTCGACGGGATCCTCCTTTGCTTCTGCTATTCTGTGCTGCCCGACCCACGAGGCGTCCTGAGCCATGTCTGGAGGTTCCTGAGAACCGGAGGCCGTGTCGTGGTCCTCGATGGAGCGATCCGGGCCGGTTTTGGAGGCCGTTTCCTTGGACGGGCCGGATCCGCCGTGAGCCGGGCCACGGTGCTGGGCGATGCCGCCCGTCGGCCGTGGGAGGATCTCCGAGCCTTCACCCGGGAGGTCTTCCGCGAGGTGCTCCCGGGTGGGATCTACGTCGTTTCGTCGGCGGTCAAGAACGAATGAAACCGGTGGCCCCGACCGGTACGGTGTTGTTGAATGCGGTTCGAGCCGGCTTCGCGTTCGGCTCGACTATCGATAGAGGGGGAGCCGGCCCCCTGAGGCACTCCCCGGTGGGGGGAACGGGCCGGGCGATCCCTGAGGGTTCCCACCGAGCAATCCTCGCCTGAATTTGGTCAGGAGTACCCGGGAACTCGTCGGTTGATGAAATCCACTACCTTCGGCCATGCATCGGACCGCGCCGCCTGGGTGGAAGGCCAATCCACCAGGGGTGGCAGCAGGGCTGCGGGCGGTAGGCTGGGGACCAGGCAACCCAGGGCGTGGGTGGCCTCGGGGTATTCTAAGACCTCGTGCCCTCCGGTGTGAGCGTGCGATTGCAGCCGGGTCGCAATGGCCCTCGCCATGGCTGCGGAGGGCCAGACTTCGTCCGCCCCCGCAGAGACGAGCAGGATCGGTCCGTGAATCCGTTCCACCGGAATCAGCGCGTTCGGGTCCTGGGTGTGAGGGCCGAAACGGTTCGCGTACGGTATCGGACGACCTTGAAGGAGCCACGCCGGACCCCCCGGGGGCCAGCTGCACAGGGCGATGTTACTGGGCACGCTGACGACCGCGCCCCGGATGATCTCGTCGAAATACGCGGCACTCAGGAGCGCCGCCTCACTTCCGCGGGAGATGCCAACCATCACGACAGGCACCTTCGCCGATGGAATCGACCCCGCGAGGACGCGGGCCGCGTCGCGAAAGTACTCGAGCGGAATGTCTTTCAGCTGCGACGGAAGGCCGGGTCGGCCAAAGAAGGCGAGCGAGAGCGACGCGATGCCCGCCTCAGCGAGCGCCTCGGCTAGATAGGTCGGCTCGCTGCCCCCGGAACCCCCGATGACGACCGCGGCGCTCTTTGGTGCCTCGGAAGTGGGCAAGAAAAGGGTCCCGTGGACGGCGGTCTCGGCAGGAGGGAGGATTGTCTTTTCGAACCGGCTCATCGCATCAAGCGGTAGTCCAAACTCTAGATGCCGTCACGTCATGATCTCCCATCCACCACCAACGGACTCTCGTCGCAGAGGGCTCCGTTCGGAAGCACGAGCCGCCGTCGTGAATAAGTAAGGACATCAGCCCCTCCCGCCGGGAGCAACCCGCCCGAATCGGTCCTCAACGAGGGGGGGGCGGTCCCGTCTTTGCTTCCCTCGGACTGGCGAATGTCGTGCGGAAGCTCGTCCTTGGCGCTCTTGTCGCTGCCGTCGCGGGTCTGATCGTTGTCTCCGCGGTCTTGGCTGCGCGGTCGTTGCCGACGATCGAAGTCGAGATTCTCCTCCCGCCCAATCCCCCAATGAAGTGGAATTCGGACCTCCTAAGGTGACCGTGAATTCGACACATGGATTCTGGTACAACTTTACCGTGGTCAAGGATCTTGGCAACCTGACCTGGAATCAGACGCGTGCTGTCGTGACCCCCGGTTACCTGGGCGGGCCCGACAGGAACTGGACGCTCAAGGTCTTAAGCACCAGCGGCCGCGAGGCTACGCGGTTCACGCAACTCGCGGGGAATCGGACCGCCAATTCTTCCGCTCGCATCCAGCTGGGTCAGGTGATTTCGCTTTCAGTCGACCGGTCATTGGTCGGCGGGGGTCTTGGCCTGGTTTGGACAAGTCCTTCGCCGGGAGCATACAGCTGGGCTACCTGACCGAAAAGAACTCGCTTGATGCACAACGATTCTTGAACACACACCCAGACACGACCGGCTCCGCATCGCGATGCACTCGCGAAGGCGGCCGCTTCGTATTGCCCACCTCGTCGGCAGTCCCCTGGGCTCGGCTTGGGTGTGCCTCGAAGGCCGGCTTCTTCCTCGTTCACGTTCGCCCCCATTGATAGTTTCACGCTCCCCGAGGGGTTGCGGCCCGCTCCGGCCAGCGGTCTGGGGATGAGCCGAGCCGGGGTCAGCACTTCGACAGACTTCCGAAAACGCTCCGCCGATTTCACACGAGACTAAGTATCGAGAACTCATTGGGGAGGCAGAATGCTTCCCCCCCCGGTCCACAAAATCCTAGGAGAATCGAGAGAGGTCATGAGGAAGTATCTCGCCGCCAGGGACGGAACGGGGATAATCGGGCCGAATCTGCCCGCGATGACTCGAAAAGCACGGGCGACGCGGCGCGTCGGGAGCAGAAGCACTGGTTCGATCCTTCTTGTCGTTGTAGCCGCGCTCCTCGTCATCTCTCCAACCGCCGGGGCGGCGAGAATCCACAGACCGCCGTTCAAGGGTGCCGGCTATTCCGCAGTTACCTACCCCACAACCTACTGCAAGGGATTTGCGAAGTTCGCTACTCAGCCAAGCTGGAACAGTACCACCGGCATTGGGGTCGTGAACGAGCACGCATCGTACGCGTCCTGCCCGATCCCGACGGGACAAGGGTCGGGATACGTTTCGGGCGCGTCCGATGTTACGGACATCACCATCGCCATACCCGTGAGAATCCCGACTACGGGAACTCACGTCGTAGTCGCGAACATGTCGGCGGTTTTCACCGCGAACGAGACCGTCCACCTCGGGGGGCTCTGTCCGCCGGTGGTACTCAACACCTACGGGAACGGCCAGCAGTACTGCACGATTCAAGCGCTGTATTATTTCCAGCAAAACTACGCATACATTGACGACAAGACGACGAACACGTGGATTTCTCCTACTGGGGCCCAGAGCGGCCCGTTGCTCTGGGGTGAGAGCTACGGCTACAACGACACGACTTGCTCATCGAATTCGTGCAGTTACTCGAACTACAGCCTGCGGAATACGACGACCTTGGTCGGGAACGCTGTGAACACCTCGTGGGACATGGCGTTCAACACTACCTTCACTGCGACGCACCACTACCTGCTTCTCCTCAGCTTCAATATCGAGGCTGGAGGGGAGATCCAAGGCTATCCGAAGACCACCGCCGTGACATGGATCAACGTCGCGACGTTCGGGAACCACTTCGGAGTGAACTTCGTCTCAGTCTCGTAAGGGCGCAGAGGCCCTCTTCCGGGGCTGATGAACAATCGAAAGACCCGGACCGTGAAGCCAATCGCAAGGAGCCATCGGGGAGACCGCGTCCGGGATGCAGGATTCGGAATAGCGCCTCCCAACTTCCTCGGGCCGTCTCCGATGAATGGTCTAGCGGGCCTCCTCTCGGCGACAGCGGACCAGGTCCCCCGTCCTTCTGTTCTACACAGCGGCTGCAGAGGAATGCTGCTTGCGTTTTCCGTGTTGTTGGCCAATTTGGGCCCGGGTCTGCAGCACTCCGGCGAGACAGCTCAACGTCCCTTGTTGGGATTAACGAGTGAGAACGTCGCCGCGAGTGCCTTCGGCGAACGCGTCACGAGGGATTCAGCGGGCAATCCCTCGGCTCCGATGGCCAAGCGGAGCGGCCGATGATCGGCGGGAAGGGTCGGGTGGCCCCCGCCGCAGCCGTTTTCCCCCTTCCACGTGTCCCCGGCTCTGATGGACCAGATGCTTTGGTACCTTCTTGCCGGGACCCGGGGGGGAGCGAATCGGCTGCGCCTCCTTGGTCTTCTCAAAGCGCGACCGTACAACGCCAATCAGCTCTCCGAGCTACTCGGGTTGGACTATCGGACGGTTCGACACCACCTGCGGTTGTTGGTGAAGAATGGACTCCTCGCAAATCCAAGCGAGGAACTGTACGGATCCCTATACTTCCTGAGCGCCGCGACCTGTAGTCGTTGGTCGGTTGTGGAGGATATCCAGCGCCGGATCGGGAGCCTCGCCAGGTCACCCCCGAGGACCCGAGGGGCGCTCGCGGACGCGAGGTCCCACGGTTCTGCGTCGCGTTCGGCCTAAGATTCTGGCCAACCGGCTTATCGGCCTACTCCGGTAGGTCAACCGTCGTGTCCGAGGCGGTGATGATGCTCACCATCGCCGTCTCTGGGGTCGACTCTGGCCTTTCGGCCGTGCTGCTCGCCCTTTACGTTCGATTGTATCGCCGGGTGCACGCCCCGATGACGATCGGGCTCGCGGCGTTCGCGGGGTGCTTCCTTGCCCAAAACCTGGTCGCCCTCACGTCCTTCATCGCGACCTTGGCGCTGATCCCCGACGCACTTGCCCCCCTCCTCTTCGTCATCGGCATGCTCGAGTTGGGGGGACTGGCCCTCCTCCTGCGCTCCGCGCTCGCGTAGCCATAGCGGCGGCGGGAGACGTCCCTCCCAAGGTTCACCCGCCCGGATCCAAGGCGGCGCGTCGCGGTCGAAAAAAAGCCGGGAATGGGTTTTCCGGCGAGACCCGTTCACGCGTGGAACGATGTCAGAGGACAGCGGAAGTACGCCGCTCCCCCGGCATTGGGATTGCCCTGGGTCAGGGCCAGGTAGCCGGCCTGCTCATTGGACGTCACCGACGCGTAGGACGTTAGCAGGGGTACGGTGCCGCCGTAGTGACCGAACCCCGCGCTGGTCCACGTGGCCGTGAACGCGGCCCAGTTCCCACCGTGATAGTGGGCGTCCCCCGGAGCCTTCTGGGCGACCGGTGGTTGGCCGCCACTTACGTTGCTGTTCGTCACGTAAACGAGCTGATCGTAGAACGACAACGGGTGGTCCGTAGCGACAACGGCCGGCGTGCCGACCGTACCCCACTGCTTCCCGTCCGCCCAGATCCCCGCGCCGTGGTTCACGCCGGCTCCGTGGGCCAGTGCCCCCGGTGCCACGATGAGAACCGTCGCCAAGCCGATGCCGAGGCCCAATAGTCTCCGTGCGCTGACTCCCTTCATTCAACCTCCGATACGGTCCGAAGACCGAATCCAGGAGGCCGGCAAGGTCCATCTGGATTGACCAGATTCAGGGCCTATTCCGGCCCAATTCTTGCCGGCGATCAAGGTCATGCTCGGGGGGCTGGAACGGCCTTCGGCCCATCGGCTCGCTCGAAAGATCGAGCGCCCGTTGGGCCTCCGGTATCCGTGGAATGATGCGTCCTCGGCGAACCTCAGCCGCACCCGCGGACTGTCCAGAAGCTCACCGACCAAGAGTGACCGGATAGAGTTCCTTTGCGGCGAGCAAAGTGCCTCTAGCGACGCGACCGAAAACCGGATTCAGGGTAACCCGACAGGCCGAGGCAAGAAATTTCCTGGGGCACGGGTTGCCCTCCTCCAGGCTCCGCGTCGCGGAAATCCCTCCGAGCGAGGTCGAGTACCTTCACCTTCCCTTGTGCAGACTTCCGGAAAGCCGCCGCGAGCGCTCCGCAGGTCACGCTGCGGGCCTGTTCGGGAGAGATTCCGATGCACGGGCGCGGGAGGGCGCGACCGTGATCGAAACCGAGTGGATCGAGTTGTTGCCAATCCCCCGGAGGTTCCATTCGGCGACGCTCGGCTGGTCGTTTCCCGACTCGTCGGTCGCCCGGACGTGGATCGTGTATGCGCCGGCTTCGTCGAACGTGAAGGGCAGTTCCCATTCGGCCAAAGCGTACCGCGAGGTCGGGGGGTCCAGCCGCGCCAACCTCCAGTTCTCTCCTGGCGCGGACGCCGGGCTAACGCTCACTTCGACACGGACGACGGGCGAAGCCCCAGACCAGGCGATTCCCCGGATGGAGTGCGGACCCGAGCCCAGAACCTGACCCTCGAGCGGCCAAGTGACGAGCGACTTGACCCGGATAACCGTCGCCGGAATCGGACTCGTCTGGCCGTGCCTCTCCCCAGGAATGTAGACGTACTCCTGAGTCCGAAAGTAACCCTGAAACGGGCGGTCGATCACGTGAACGTCCGTGAGCCACTTGACAGAGGCCATCCCGTAGTACCCCGGGACGAGGGCCCGTACCGGGAACCCGTGTGCCGGCGCAAGGGGTTGCCCGTTCATCTCATCGACGAGGAGCGTGTCGGGATCCAGTGCCTTCTCAATCCCAACGCTCATCTCGAAGTGGAGCTCGCCCGCGAGTCCCGGCTCCCTTCCATGGTCGGCACCCCGAAAGACGACCTCCCGGGCCCGCGACGAGACGCCGGCTTGCTCGAGAACGATCGCCAGCGGCACGCCCCGCCAACGCGCCGTGCTGACTGCCCCATGCCCCCAGGGGACACCCTCGGTCTTGGGGCGAACGCTCGATCGGCTGTTGCCCGCACACTCAACCGTCACCTCGAGTTCTCGGTGGGGCAAGGCTTGCAAATCGTTGTAATCGAGATCGAATGGACGATCCACCGTCCCTCCGACGCTTAGGCGCCACTCGTTTCGGCGTATCTGGGGGACCGCGAAGTGGCTGCGGACGAAGAAATCCCGCGTCGGCGTGATTGGCTGAGCAGCAGCGTCGAGTCGGGCTTCGAAGCAGTGCGCCCCAAGGTTTCCCGAGGGCACTTCGAAGAGGGCCGAGGCAGGTCCTTCGGAGTTCACTCCCCCGGCCTCGGATCGTCCGGATGCGCTCCTCAAAGGTCACCTGCCGTCTCACCGCGGCGGCGTGCGCAGGATGCGTTGACCTAGATAATTGCTGAGTCGAGCCCGGCGCAACGTACGACGCCCAATAGACCCCCAATCGCCGACTCAGAGTCCGCCGGGCTCACGTCGGGGGCAGCATGATCGGGGCCTCCGGATTCACGCCGGCGACAAGGTTCGATGCGGCGTTGTAGGGGCCGACGCCGTGATACTACCGAAGGCAGAACCGTGCAAACTCGGTGAGATTCTATGGCGTGGCGGCTCGGGAAACTGGAGCGGAGTGGGTTTCCAGCGTAGGCTTCGCCATTTCAGGTCCGCGCGGACAATTCGGCACTAGCGCCTTCGTTCCGGCGGGGTTCCGGAGCGACATTGGGGAGCGTAGCTGCTCAAGGCTCAACATCCCTTGATCGTTCTAGACGATTCGGCCTATCCGGGGCGGGTGCTCCCCCTCACCCTTCAGAAACCGCGCCGATTTTTCGACCAAACCGCGGAGGGGATCCGAGGGCACGTCAAGTGGGGCGCCTGAGTGTCTTGGATATTGATCCATCTTGAAAGGCAAAGTACTCGGGATCCCCTCAGCCCTGGCTACGGCGGCCCATGACGACGGAACTCGGCACGATGACTACTAGGGGCGAGTCACGATTCCGAAGGGAATTCGGAAGGCCCTGGGGATGCGTGCTGCCGATAGGGTTCGGTTCCGTCTCGTTGGAGCGGGTACCGCAACACTCCAGAAGGCAGGCCCTTCGAAACTGAGCGAGATTCTCGGAGGCCTGACTTCGGGTGAGCTTAGCGGAGAAGACTTACCGCGGAGACTTCGCCGTGAGTGGGGCGCTCGGACAGGTCGACGTCTGCGATCTCGCTCGACCAAGAAACAGGGACGAACCAGCGGACCATGGCTGCTTCCAAGTCCACGTCCGTCCAATTTACCTGTTCAACTGCTACGCCCGTCGACAGCGGGAACGCTCAACCCTTCTTGAGCGCAACCCAAAGTCGGGCTCACGCCCGCGACTGATTCGCGTCCGAGGGGGGACTCGACGTGGCTCCGCAAAGGCCGACGGTCAGTGAATCGGCCCGCCGGTTCGGATCGCTATACGATCTTGATTGAAGTGAAGTTGAGCTGGTTGCCGAGCGAATCCACGTTCAGATTGGCTGCCGCGGTCGAAGCGGGGTAGTTCTCCACCTCAGACATCGCGTACCCGTTGATCGAGACCACGACCCAGTATTGATGCCCTTTGACTGCGGTGGTGTTGAAGTACCAGGTGAAAGGAGCGTTGTAGCCGTTCGCCACGCCCGCCGATCCGGAGGAGTTGCTGTATGTGCATTTGAACGAAGCGCAGGTTGTGTAGTTGTACGCGTAGGAGTAGTTATACTGGGACGGAAGGCTTGTACCAGAGTAGGTGTAGGTGTTATTGGTTGCATCCCAAAGATACGTGGGATTCGGATTGAAACATGAGGGGAAACACCACTCGTATCCAATCAGACAATTGAGTACGCCGTTCCCGTTCGCGTTGAGGACCGGAGCCGGGCACGGCTTCCCGACGTGGATCGCCTGTGTAGTTGAAGACGTGATCTTCACGTTCACCTGCACGCTGTGCGCCCCTGTCGGGATTCGCAAGGGGAACGCCAAAGTTAGAATCGTGGATGCCCAACCGGTCGAAATCCCTCCGACGGTGATCGGACATGTCTTCGAAGACGAGGACGCAATCCACCCCCCGACGCCGGTCAGATTGCTCCAGTGCGGCAGTACTCCCAGACGCGCCTTTGTCGTGCAGATGCTGGTGACCTGATTATTCGCCGACCAGGTCGCCTTATGGTAGGGCGCAGAGATTGAGATAGAGCCGAAAGTCACTCCGGCCGCGACCGATCCAACGAGCACGAGAGCGCCGCAAACCGCAGCTCCTCCCGGGCCAACGATTCTGGCGGCGAGTCGAATCAGACGGTTGTGCGCTTGCCCATTATTCCCTAGATAAGCCATGGCCAAGACCTCTCGTTCAAGGAGTCCGCGCGAGGCGAACTTGAGCCGAAAGGGGGCTTCTGCCATTTAATCTCTTGTTACACCAGTTGGTTCAAGGTGGAAGGGCCTCCGCTTTCCTCGTCCAGGACCCTCTACGACAGGTCACGATTCGGGCGCTCAACGTCTCTTGAGCGGACCCGATGCCGGGTTCCGCTGGGCGACTGATCCGCTTGTGGTTGGCAAATCGACTGAGTTCCGAGGCGACCGATCGTCGGAGAGGCGGCTCCCGGGGTCGGAGCGCTAGACGATCTTGATCTCACTGATCTGAACGAAATTGCCGAGGGTAGCCATATTCACCGAAGCCGTGGCAGTTGAGTTGGGGTAGCCAACGATGAACTCCAACGTCTCGATGTAGATTCCGAGGATGACCCAGTATCGGTCCGAGTGCGTGAAGGTGGCATTGAAGAAGGCCTTGAAGGACCCCGAGACCGAGTTCCCCGGGAAGGTCGCGGCAGCTGACGAGTTGTTCGTATAGGAGCACGTCCCGGACGAGCATGCGGTGTTGTTGTAGACGTAGGTGTAGTTGAACAGGTTTGGTCCAACCGCAGGGGTTCCACCGTTGGAGGTGTACGTGTTCGCGCTGCTGTCCCAGAGCTGAGCCAATATGATCTGCGAGGAGTATTGGGCATCCGCATCGCAGTTTCGGTTACCCGCGCCGTTGACGAGCGTTGGAGCCGGACACCCGCCCCCGAGATGAATGTGTTCGGCGCCGGTCATCGAATAATTCAAAGTGGCTTGGACCGAATGGGAGCCGGTGGGAAGGCGGATAGGGATGAGGACTGAGAGAGTGCTCGTTTGGACCATCCCGTAGGAAGTGCCCCCTGCAGCCAGTGGGCAGGACGTCGACCTTACAGACGCGGATGCGCCGCCAATCCCGGTCGCATTGTTCCAGGTGGGGGTCACAGCCCACCTAGCCTTGGTGTTGCATTGCGTTTGAATTGTGTTGGTCGACGACCACACTGCGTGGCTGTAGGGTGCGACCAGGATCCGGGAGGCCGAGGCCGAAGGGGCGAGCAGGATCAAGATTCCGACAGCGATTGCAGCGATTCCGCCCTTCCAAATCATGGCGGCACGCGTTCGGCGAATCGCTGGCGTTACACGTCGGCGTATCATGTACATTTCGGATTCCCTCTGCCGGTCAACAGCGTCCCCGATTGCGTCAGAGTATCGGAGGGACAATCCGATATGGGGCCGTAGCTTATACTTCCGCAGCGGGGCGAATGCGTTCGACAGGGGTGGATCGCCCGATAGTGGTGCCTTCCTTCCAACAATCGGTACGAGGTCAAGTTTGGCCCGGAGTGCTTCGACAAACGATGCAGCGTAAGGATTCTGGCCTATTCCGGTCAGCTACGATCCGGATCGCCCGAAGTCGCGAGGAAGCTTGAATCTCGGTCCCGCGTCACCGAGAGGCCGTCTGGACTCGGTCGATTGGCCAGGATTCGCCCCATACTAGGCCCGAATCTGCTTGGGGCTACTCGGGTTCGTGATTTCTCCTGGGGGATCAACGGTTCTTGTCGGTAGGAGTCGATGAGGCACGGACCTCGGCCACGGGCCGTTCTTGGATCGTGAGGGACCTCAGCGCCTCGAAGCTGACCGATCCCGTCATCGAGTCGACGAGTACTGAGTCGAACGGGAGCTGCTGGGGGCGGTCGGACTGAGGCCAAGATTACCTTGGCCAGCTTCACATTGACGAGGTCCTGGGAGTGCCGGACCGCGGTGCGCGGCGGGTTTCCCATTTCGTTGGAGATCTCGCGGACCCGAAGCACCATGCCCGAGGGGTGAATGCTCCTCGGTACCAGTTCTTGCGGTCGGCCAGAACATACTCGACCGCACCAGAAACGGCTCTTGGCACGAAAGAATACTACTCGCCTGTGTGCGTGGAGCTACAGGAGATCAAACGAGAACTTTCCCCGACCACAATGGCGTTCGAATTACGCCACATGCCACCTCACTCGACCGTGGGGTGGTGGCGGCCGCAACGTCTTGCGCAGGTTCTCAAGCACGTTCGGACGTCCAGGGGGATACTATCGAACCAACGTCCGTCGTAACTCCGCCAGCCATGCGCGGCGTTGCTCGATAGTGGGCAGATCCCATCCAATCGCGTAGTGACGGTCGAGCAGCGGCCTGGGAACGGTCAACGTAAACGTTGAACCGAAGTCTCTCAATCCAGCTTGACGCCAGTCGTCCCGGGCGAGTTGGCCAAGCCGCTTCTCCTCAATGGGGTCGACCCGATCTGTCTCCGAGTGGAAGCGGACATGATAGCGAGCGCCTCGGACCGGGTAGCGGTCCGGAAGAATCACCTGTAGGCGGATCGTGGCATCCGGGGTGAGCCGACGCTCGAATCGTCGACCCAGGCTGGCAATCTCGATCGATTGATACTCCGTCTGGAGTTGAGTCGTGGCAGACTGGCCGCGGGCCGTGGAAGGTTGGGCCATGCGGAACCAATCATTCCATTCGGCACTCACACAGACGCGCTGCCAGGCCGAATCCCGCGCCGTGAGCGGGCTCGCGAAGTCGATGCGGTCAATCGAAAGCCGACTCGGGGCATTGACTGCCGAAACCTTCGAGGTTTGTCCAGCGACCGTCGTCCAGACGATGAACTGTCTGGGCACATTCGGGTGGTTGAATTCCATGTGATCGAGCCGGCCCGTCACGACGCGCAGCTCCTCCTCTGAGACGATTCGGGCGTTGCCGTCCGGCTGAATGAACACAACGACGTCGTACCATCGGACCTCTAGGATGACACGCGCACTGGGGGCGTCGGGGTCTCCGACCACGTAAGTTCGGTCCGAGAGTAGCGTCACCTCGCCCCAGCGGACCAACCGAGAGAGGTGTCGGGCAGTAGTCGCCCGTGGCACGCCACGGGCGTTCAAGGCCGACCGGACGACGGCCCCGAATCGAGCACCGGGATTTGACCTTAGGTAATCGATTAAGAAGGCATCGAAATCCGACAACCTGGACGTTGTCGAGCTCGGATCTGGTGAGAATTTCCCACCCACCGACCGCACCCCGGTGCTCGCTACCTCGTCAGCAGATAAGAATCCGGAAGGAGCCGAGTGTGGCTGTGGAGGACTTCTCCCCAGCGGTCAGGTCCCGGGCACCCGATACGCAGGTGACAGGAGTGCATCAGCTTCGGCCGCGCGATTAGACTCGTCCTCATAGTCTCTGAACCGATTCCTCGTGCCCAGTCGAATCGGAGGTCCTCCTCAGCCCAAGACCCCCAAGGGCTGCCCGAAGGGACGTTGAAGTCGAACCATTCAGGATAGTCGTGGCCCCCCTAGACAGCGAGCCATTGACCGACCGGGTAGACCCCGACTGTGGCGGGCATTCAGAATAGGGTGCAGATCGTGAACAGCGACATCTCCGAGAACTGTTGGGGGTCAGTGGAGGTGTGGAGCATGTCGGGAGCCCGTACCCTGGGACGTCGGGGGCATCTCCGCTGACTTCTCGCCATGCTCCCTCAATGAGATTATCCGTCGACAGGTAGAGCGAGGGGCCGTCGAGCTAGGCGGGCGGGTCCCCGGGCCGCGCTCCACCGCCGGCCTTTGCCTTCGTGGGAGTCTGCGGATCTCGTCATGTTTCTGGAAAGGCGCAAAGACGTTACTCGGACTCGTAGGCCCATCCGATTTCTGCGAAGCACTCCGGCCAGATACATTTGAGCCGATAGTGGCACCGGGGTCGAGATTTTGATTGAGGCTTCGCTCGGGGTCCATCCAGCGGATCACCTCAGTGTGGAATGCCACGAATCACTCAGTGGAAGCCCAATCTGCGGATCTTCTCCGCCGTAACTCCAGAAGTCGCAATCGCAGGGAACGCACCCAATGTCGGGGAAAAGGTCTCAGCGGTTCGGACTAGACGAGGTCAAGAACAGGGCGTCGGTTCGGCGGGACCGAATCTTGCAGGCGGCCCAGTCGCGGGCCGGCAAGGACGCGGTCGGCTACTGCGCGTCCTCGGGGGTCTCACCCCCGATGTCGTACGCGGCCCGATATCCCCCGGGGTCAGCCGAGGAGTCCGAGTCGCTAGGTGCGGTATCCCCGTCGGCCGGCTCTCCCAACTCCCCCTCCGAGGGGGCCCCCCCTGAGTCGTCGCCTTCCGCGGCGCCTCGGCGCCGTCGTCGAACAGCCGCTGCGACCCCCACACTCGCAGCGGCGATGGAGACAATCGCTATCAGAATCCAGGTCCACTGGAGTTGAGAATTGCCTCCGTTTGAGGAGTAGGGCGATGGCAAACAACACACAGGTCCGAGCTTCGTGACCTTGAGAGTGAGGGAGGCCGACGTGTTATCGCCAACAGGGTCGGTGGCAGACACGTTGATCGTGAATGTCCCGGCGGTCGACGGGGTGCAGGTGAGCCAGCTCGAGTTCGCGGAGAGACAAGGGGCGGGGAGCCCGCTCCAGACAAAGGTAAGTGGGATGAATCCTCCTAGCGGCGTGGCACGCAGGAGCACCGACCCGCCCTCCCCGATGATCGACAAGTTGGCCGCTACGAAAAGGGAAAGTGGGGGTGCGGTGCGAATTACCAGGGCACCTAGTACTCGATTGCCAGCCGTATCGCTGACGTCTACGGTGGCGGTGAATTCCCCCCCACGGACGAACGTATGCGTTTCTGCAGCAGATCCGTAGGGGACGACTGATCCGTCCCCGAAACTCCAGTTGTAGGTCCAAGAACCTATCCCTCCGGCGGCGACCGCCCGGAACCCGACGGACATCGGGTAAACGCCTTCCGACCGGTTGGCCGAGAGCGTGGTAATCAGTGGTGCGAAGACGGTGATCGTCGTAGTGTTGCTCGCGTTGTCTCCGACGCTGTCGACGACCGTCAGCTCGACGTGGTAGATGCCCGGGATGGTGTAGTTGTACTCCGCCGAATTGCCGACGGCGACAGCGCCCGCCGGCCCGAAAGACCAATTCGACTGGTACGGACCGAATCCTCCGTACTGCCCCTCCGTGAATCGGACGTCCAGGGGCGCGAAGCCGATCGTCGGCGTCGCCTGGATCAACGCGTTGACGAGGGTCCCGGCGTGCACCTGCACTGAGTTGTTCACGCTGATGTTCGTAGCATCTCGGATAGTGAACCGCGCTGCGTAGGTTCCGACCGTTGTGTACATGTGGGATGTGGAGTAGCCAGACCCGTAGGTCCCGTCCCCGAAGGTCCAATTGGTGACGAATGGGGGGGTTCCACCCGTAGTCTTCACCGAGAACGCGACGGTAACGGGGATGGAGTGACGGGCCGGGCTCGCAGTGATGGAGGGAATCTTTAACGGCGGCGTGACCACAATCGTCCCGTTCGCGAGTACGCGATTACCCTGCCCGTCCACCATTGTATAGGTCCAGTGGAACGTCCCACCGTTTGCATACCGGTACGTGGTGTTCTGCGCCGTGCTCCTGTTACCGTCCCCGAACGTCCAGTTGATGGAAACAGGGGCGTTGCCGGCAAACGCGGCGCGGGTGAACGCCACCCGGAGCGGCGCGTCCCCTGTCGTCGGATCGACCGTCGGCAACCCGAAGGCCGTGACGTACCCGATACTTATGCTCCGGTTGCCCTTGCTGTCAATGACGGTGAGGGTCACCATGTGGCCGCCGGCGATGGTGTACTGGTGCGATACGTTCTGCGTCGTGCCGGGGGGCGACTCGTCCCCATACGACCAGCTGTAGTTGTAGGGCGCCGCTCCCCCGCTCGGGATCGCGGAGAAGTTGATCGTGATCGGCACTGGCCCGCCAATCGTGCTCTGGGTCGCGTCGTTATGGAACGAGATTCCGTAGCTCCAGGTGTCCCGTGGGAACGTCAGGGCACCCCAGCTCGATTGTCCATTCCCGCCGAAGAGGATCAGCGCCTGAACGCTCGCATCCCAAGCAAGGCCCCCGAGTACCCGGCCGGAGGGTCCCTTCCCGACGTAGGCTGATACGTTCCGCCACTGCCCGTGGCTGAAGATCCAGGTCCCGTTGTTGATGTTACACGAGCTGTCGTAGCTCCCTTCAATCATTACCCCGGTTTCGTCCGGGTCGTAGGCCATGGCGCCCCCTGAACCTTGGGCGCCGGGCGGGCTAGCCGACTGGTTGCGGGTGATGTTCGTCCACACTCCGCGAGCGTAGGTCCACGTCTCCCCGCGGCCTGCGCATGAGCCCGCGGAGCGCTCCCCGCCGTAGACGACGACATACTGGTCGCGGGCGTCGTAGGCCGCGGACCGGTAGCGGCCCGGGGACTTCGTGAGCGCCCCGGTGGTGTTGGAGGTGATGTTAGTCCAAACCCCACCAGAAAACTTCCAACTCGCGGAGTACGCGCCTCCAGTTGAAGATACGCGTGAAGTTGTCCCACCGGCGAGGAGCACGTACCCGTCGAGGGCGTCATAAGTCATCACCGGTGCCTCCATCGGCGGCGGCGCTACCGCTTCGGTCAACTGCGTCCAGTTAGTCCCGTTGAATTTCCAAGTGTCATTGTATAGGGTGCCATTGTAGCCGGCGAAGAGGACCAGGAAGCCGTCGGCAGGGTCATAGGTCATCCCGTACCCGACACGCGGCGCCGGCGCGACGGGGGTCCTGAGTTGGGTCCAGTTGTCGTTCCTCCAGATCCAGGTATCATTCAAGACGATGTAGGACGCGTCATATCCGCCGAACAACACGTCCCCCCGAATCACTGGGTCGTAAACGAGCTGACTGCCGGCGCGTGCCTTTGGGAGGTTCGTGCTGCTCGAGGCGGAGACGACCTTAGACCAATTCCCGAACTGCGAGAGGTTCACCGCCGGCGAGCCAGTCGATCGAACCGAGGTCGGGAAGACCGCTGGAGGGGACCCGGATTGGGATGGCTCCATCGCCTCGGGAGGCGACGCTCCCAAGTGCCCCATCCACACGATACCGACGGCAGCTCCTGGATGGGGGGCTGCGGGAACGAGGCTCTCCCCTCCTGCAGGGCCCGGGACCGCCCAATTCAGAACCGCAGCCGCGAGAAGAAGGGCAACGGAGAGCTTCATTCGTATTCGGAAGGTCGAGGCGGAATCCGACCTAGAAGGGCGGCTCTCGAAGACCCGCGGCAAGGGAAGCCTGCTTTCCCCTTCGAGGCCAGACGATCCGCGTCCTCCCGCCTCGGCGCGAATCCATGGTTTCGAGGGGAGCATCCAGGCGGCCGGGTTACCTATCGAGCCGAGGTCATCTAGACCCCTGCGATAGAGCCCCAGGGCGGACGCGGCGGGCCAGCAGGCCGGAGGTGAGTCGAGGTGCTCGGTCATGGATGCTCCCGGGCTTCTCCGGAGCTGAACAATAGCGAAATCGGATTGGGGCGGAAGGGCGCGTTCCGGGGCTGAGCTGCTCGCAATCAAGGACGTGCCAGAACTGAGGGTGACAGTCGGGGCACCAAATCTCCTTCCTTCCTGGACTCGGTTGGCGACTCAAGGGACGGCGCCCGGGATCTCCCGGTCCACGCAAGTCAATCCGCACGCCGCGTCGCGCTTGTCCGCAGAGCGGTGGTCGTCTGCCCCGAATCGCTTTCTAGAGTACGTCTCTGGCGCGAACGGTTTATCGTGGCACCCATGAAGGGCGGCCCATCCCCCTCCGTGCGTTGACGTACTCAACCCACTATGCGATCTTGATCGACGTCACGTTGAACTGATTGCCCAATGAATCAAAGTTGAGGGAGGAGGCAGCTGCTGAGGAAGGGTAGTTATCGACATAGGAACTCGCGTATCCGTTGATCGAGATTACGACCAAGTATCGGTGCGTCTTAACGGCGGTCGTATTGAAGTACCAGGTAAAGACCGAGTTCCCGGGTACATTGCCGACGGCTTTTGCTCCCGACGAGTTGCTATACGTGCATATGAAGCCGCCGCAAGATGTGTCGTTGTACGCATACGAGTAATTGTCTTCGGCGGGGAGACTCGTACTTGAGTAAGTGTAACTGTTGTTCGTCTTATCCAAGAGGTACGTGGGGTTGGGGTTAAAGCAGGACGGGAAACACCACTCGTAGCCAATCCTACAGTTGAGAACACCGTTCCCGTTCGCATTCAGGACAATGGCCGGGCAGACCTTGCCGATGTGGATCGACCCCGTTGGAGTGAAAGTGATCTTTGCAGTCACCTGGACGCTGTGGGCCCCAGTTGGGATACGGACAGGTAGGCCGATGGTCAGGATGGTGGAAGCCCATCCGTTTGACCCCCCCAGTCCACCCAAAGTACAAGTCTTGGACGAGGATTTCACAATCCACCCACCTACTCCGGTAGAGTTGCTCCAATGGGGGGCAACTGCGAATCGGGCGCTAGTGGCGCAGGAGTACAATATTTGGGTGTTTGAACTCCAGGTTGCACCGTTGTACGGTGCGGTGATCACGAGCGAGCCCAACGTGATTACAGCCGCAACTGAACTGAGCGACACGAAGGTGACGCAAGCGAAAACCCCAACGGCCGCTCCCATACGAAGCGGGAACGTACCGTGGCCCATGGAGAATCGACTCTTCGTACCTTCGCCTTTCATGTTGCTGACCCCCGGTGGCCCCGGGTGGCGGACTGCGCGCAAGCTCATCAGCGTTTCGTCGGTGGAACTGTCTCACTTCTCGTCCCGGTGGACTAGCGGTGGCGCACCACGTCCCCTGTCTACTGTAGGCCCAGACCAGCTGCTTATGCATGTTTCAAGACGGGTCGAAAGAATGCCACGTGGGCCGGAGTCCGTCGAGTACGTCCTACCGTTGTGCTTCACCGAAGATTCGAAGCATCCCCGGGTCTTGGTGAGGGGGTAGGTTCCAATGCGAGGGGGGCCGTGCCCGCCCTGGGATCCTCGAGGTGGGGAGAGGGCAACTCCCGGGACTTGGTGAGGGGGATGCCCCCCCCACCAAGTGGGCTCGGCCCAATTCGGACTCTCGGGTGCGCTCAGATCCTCTTGAACAGAACGGCTCCGCGGCACAATCGGCAAGTCGCACTCGGACTGGTTGGGCTTCGCTGGCCAAACCGTCATGGGGCTAGGAAGCGGTCGGCATTCACGATGGAAGTCTCGATGGGGATGAACTCGAAACCGCTCTTGAACTTGGATTACGAGAAATCGTCCTGCCGGTCAGTGGAGAGGTCGGGAGAAGTCAGGTCCATGACGCTGCGCACGCCGCGCCGAGATCGGTCGATCCCTCAGAGCAGAACTTCCTCGATTGGAGATGCACGGTGAACGACTCGGAACTGGCGGCGGAGCTCACTGGACCGCTCTTGGGAGGAGACGTTGCAGTATGGGTAGGCGCTGGCATCTCTCGGCCCTCCGGAATCCCGCTAGCTCGCGAGCTTCGAGATTCCTTATTGACCGAGGCATTGAGCGAGCAGGCCCCTCCTGGGTGGGCAAGACTTCCTCTGGAAGCATTGCTTTCATGCTTTGAGGAACTCGGAGTGACGCACTACCGCCGCGTCTTCGATTCTTCCCGACTCTCCCTAGGGCACGAATTCGTTGCACGACTTCTAAGACGGATTCCAAATCAGCTTGCGGTAACGACTAACTTTGACACGCTGATTGAGCAGGCGTTTCGAATAGGAATCGGGACCAATGTCGATCCTGAGACCGGGGTCGCTCTCACAATTCTGCAGAGCTCACAAGAAATTCAAACGTTTCCCACGATTCGGCAGAAGAAGACTCCGGTGCTTGTAAAACTCCACGGTTCGATCGACCTACCCGAGACAATGCGAGAGACAATCGGCAGGCTTGCCGAACCGATCCGAAACCGGCTTCTCCGCCCATTGCTGGATTACGTC
Source organism: Thermoplasmata archaeon (assembly GCA_035656255.1). Lineage (GTDB taxonomy): Archaea > Thermoplasmatota > Thermoplasmata > Lutacidiplasmatales > UBA184 > Lutacidiplasma. The sequence continues at coordinate 166,272 of DASRSV010000003.1, read as the reverse complement.
TTCCGATCCGGCCCCCACAAGTCTGTTCTCGTAATCGGCTACAGCGGTCATGACGAGTACGACGTCAATCCGATACTGAGATCCCTTAAGGCGCCGGAAAAGCGGGTCGTCCTTGTTCGGCACACGTCCGAAAGTCTTGGCGAAAATTCAGAACACGGTCCGACTAAGGGCCTCTTCGACGACACGATCTTCCTCGATTTCGCGTCGGAATCTCACGATGCGGATACCGCGAACCTCCTAAGAACCATTTCCGCAAAACTTCACTGGCAAGATCTCGCCATGTCTTATCCCTCGGGTGAGACGGTGCAACAGTTAGACGGCCGATCGACAATTTTCGAGTCCGTCCGCAGTGACCGTAGAACCTTGCTCAGGTCGTTGCTACGTGGAAGTGTCATCTACACAATGTTGAACATGTCCTTGTCGGCGGAAGAGTCATTCCCAATGGGAGAGGCTGAGGCGGAAGACCATCTCAGACTAATGGTGAATGAGTTTGAACGTACCGCTTCGATCGGCATGACTCTCGGTGTAGTCGATGCGGAAATCTACGGGAATTTCATGTTGGCCTCAACCTTCAGCAGATGGTACAGCGTGGGTTCTCAGCGTCATGACCGGGCGGGCGGGCATGCCGCCGTCGCTCGGGACATTGCCCTCAAGTCGCACGGAGCTGAGAGTGCCGCCTATTTGCGCAGCGCAATACTGTGCGCGATACTCGACGAGGGAGCATCCCGAGATCCGGAGAAAGTCCTTCCCCTGTACAGGCGACTTTTGGAGCTAGCGAGGGCGGGACGACTCGAAGAGGAATTCGCGATATGCTCGGTCCTTGTGGGTCGGGCACTATGTGCGACCGGCGATTTCGTTGCCGGACGCGAGGTCCTGGAATCCGAATTGTCTTTGGTCGAACAATACGGATTCCAGCACGTGCTCTCCGCCGCCTACCTTATTCTTGAGCGAGCTACGCGCGCGATAGGGGACCAGCAAGCTGCGGATCTTTACGCGGACAAGTTGGCAATGATTAGCATCCTGGATGGCTCGCCGTACGGCTCGAAGCTCAAGGAGTTTTTGCGGGAGCGACCTGTCAAAGGGAAGCTTGACGACGAATTCGGTCTTGCTCCCTATCCAAGACCTCCCTCGCCGCGGGAGTCTCTGAACTAGCTCCAGTGATGGCTGCTTATCGATTCAATGCCTCTTGATTGTACGGGCCAAATCCAGGTCGAGGAAACGACGGCACGTCACAGATTCAACCCATCGAAAGGCGAGATTCGTGCGATGTTGGCGTAGGAGGCCGGCGACGGAAGCGTAGCTGGCTCGCGAAAACTGGTCGTCGAACCCACTCCAGCTCTGCAGCAAGTAGGTAGTGCACCCCAGAGTTAGGTCCCTCTCACGAGCATCCGGGATTAGTGGCGTAGACCATCTCAACTAAGTGTCAGGTCCACGAGTCGATTTCAGTCTACCGCAGTTGGTTCGACGCAGGACCGACAGCGCCAAATGCGAGGGCGATTGTACCGTCGCACCGTGATCAAGAGCGTCCGCATCAGAAACCTCCGTTCGGCCAAGGATCTGACTCTTGAGATGGGCCGATTGAATTGCCTCGTAGGTCCAAACGGATCGGGCAAGAGTTCCATCCTCGGGGCCTTCCAAATCCTAACTGAATATGCAAGTCGCGGATACGACGCGACCGGTGAAATTGCAAAGGCCGCGGGAAGTCATAGCCCCCCTGGTCGAGATAGTGGTCTCCTGCTCGGTCTAGATTTTGAGGGGGACATCTCAGACAGTTCAGGTGAAGTGCGCGCGTTCTCGTACAGCTTGGAAATCTCGAGACAGCAAAGAGGGTGGACCTCCGTTTCCCGAGAGTGGTTCAGGTACACTGATCACGACAAGATTGTCACCCTCCTCGAGTACCCATCGAAGACTGCGGGCGGGATGGCTCAGTTCTATCGTGAGGATGGTACTCCTTCGATGGGAATCGGCGTGGGGGCTGGTGGCCAATCGCCGTTAGGAATGGCTGCGCAGCAGGTTGAGGATACCACCTTTTCTAGGTTCGCCCGCGAAGTACTGTCTTGGTACCACCTAAGCCTCACTCCACAATACGCGAAAGAGTCTGAGCCTGCGAAGCGGCAGCATCGGTTGGACATCTCCGGGACCAACTTGTCCGCAGTGCTCCATTCCATTCACTCGGAAGATTATCAGACCTTCTTGAGAATTGTGGAGACGCTCCGTGCAGCAGTGCCGGAAATAGAATCGGTTCAAGTCCCAATCACTTCTGAAGGAACGACGCACATTCAGATCCACGAAGCTGGCGTCCGGCATCCTCTCCCAATCTGGGCTCTCTCCGAAGGAACCATCGCGCTCCTGCAACTCTTCACTGTGCTCGAAATGAAGGATCCACCCCCCTTGATAACTATCGATGAACCGGAGAATTTCGTTCATCCCGGATTGATCAGCAACATTGTGGAGTCGCTCAAGCACGCGAGCGGCAGCTCACAGGTCCTCGTGGCGACACACTCACCCTTTTTAGTGAACCTGCTCCAGCCTAGCGAGCTGTTCATTGTGGAGAAGGTGGAGGGTGCAACGAACGTGAGAGCAGCCTCGTCCCAAAACGGAATAGCAGAGGCAGTCAGGCTACTTGGGCTTGGTGAGCTTTGGAGGACAGGTGCGATCGGCGGCGTACCGTGACCCTGGCGGTTCTGGTCGAAGGTAGGAGTGACAAACAAGTTATCAGGACGCTCCTACAAAAACAAGCTGAAATCATAAACCGGACCTTTTCCGTAAAATTTGCGGAGTTCGGCGGTGGGCAAGGACTCCTTGACGTCAGTCGCGTCGTTAACACCTGTGAGGCGATCGCACGCCTGAATCCAGATTTGACGGGAGCCGTCGTGTGCAAAGACATGAATTGCACCCCCACCAATGAGCTGGAGACGATCAGGGTGGACATAGCCAACAAGCTTGCTCGAGCGCATAGCCCACTCTCTATCAGGTACCACTTTGTGCGATTCGAACTAGAGAGCTGGCTTGCGTCTGACGAGTCCGCCTGGCAGCGCAAGTTTCCAAAGGCTATGCCTCATGTCCTCCCCCATGGAATTCTAGAGGAATGTGACCCGAAGGACACAATTCGGCTGCACTTGCGCGCTAGAGGGATTGAGTTTCGGTACACCCAGCATGACTCAGCGATCGCTAGTGACTTGGACCTACGTGTAGCCGCGTCACGAAATGGAAACCTTCGGGAATTCCTCGACATCGCATCGGAACTGGCTGGCGACTAGTCCCGTGTCTAACGGCACTTCCGGACCTTCTACCGATAGAGAAACCTCGAACTCTCCCACTAGACGCGGCACTAGCCCGCGGTTTCGGTGCCCCTCGAATTCACGTCATTCTAGGAGTTTGGTATTGACTTCGGCCATTCGCGATTTCCCATTGCCTGCATCGGAGTCGGGTTAGCACGATCCAGGGGGCTCGGTGCTCTCTGTTTAAGTTCTCTTGTGGAGACTTTGCGGCGCCCCCATCCCGATGTTCAAGCCGCCAGTCAATATTGTACACCTCCAGGTCACGCGGGCCAGTCCCCAAAGTCGCACCTCGTGACGTCGAACCTACCTCCAGGATCTCAATCGGGACACGTCGCGCAGAAATGCGGCGCTGAATCAGGCCGGATTGTTATCGCCAAAGAGAGGCCGATTCTGCGGTGAACCCTCAGACGACAGTCACCGAGGTGACGTTGAACCCGTTGCCGAACGAGCCGAAATTGAGGGAGGCGGTGGCCGTGGAAGCAGGGTAGTTCATGACACTAGAATAAGCGAAGCCGTTGAAGGAGATCACGGCCCAGTACTTGTGGGATTTCACCATTGTAGAATTGAAGTACCACGTGAACGGGGTATTGACGGTGCTCTGGGCCTTGACAGACGTCGTGCCATTGCTGTAAGTGCACGAGTTAGAGGAGCAGGTGGTGTAGTTGTAGTCCTCCGTGTAGTTGTTGTGTACAGGAAAAGTCGTACTTGAATAGACGAAGGTGTTGTTGGTTGCGTCCCACAGATACGGGGTAGGGCCATAGAAGCAACCTGAGAAGCACCACTGCGAAAAGAGCGTGCACTGCTCGTAACCATTCCCGTTGACCAGATGCGGTGCAGGGCACAGCCCGCCGAGGTGGAGGCTCTGAGAGGCGGTAAAGACGACGTTTGCGTTCACCTGGACGCTATGGCCCCCATTGGGAACGTGGATCGGAATCGCGATCGAAAGAAACGTTCCAGCGTAACCAGCAGAAGTGCCCCCGAGTGCTTGGACGCATGACTTCGAGAAAGAAAGCGAGGTCCAGCCGCCGATTCCGGTGCCGTTGTTCCATGTCGGCGTGACCCCGAAGCGATTCTTCGACGCGCATATGCTGACGACTTGATTGTTGGCCGAAAAGATTGCGCCACGATAAGGCGCGACATGATTGATCGAGTTGAACGTCACGCCGAGCGCGGCCGATGATAGCGCGACAAGGACGGCGAGAGCTACACCGCTTCCTCCCGTCGCAAGCTCCGCCCATCTAATCCCCTTCTGAAGCCGATTCGACCGGGGGAAACTTGCTGCCCTTCCTACGTCACTCATACACCGTCACCTTCGCGAGATCGACCCCGCGTTGGATGCGAGGTGAAAGGGTGCAGACTGATATACCTCACGCGGAGCAGCGAACCGCTGAGAGGATTCGCTCGCTCATCGAAGTCGGTTCTGGGTGGATTCCGCCGGGACCGACCACGAAGCCAGCCCGCGATACTCACGTCCGCGGAGGTTCCGGCTCACTCGCTCGGAGTTTGAGTCTCAAGTTCTCCTAATCAGTGGTGGGCTGGAGCATGTGACACAGAACTCTCCCGGGCCTTCAGGTTAGGGCGGGTCCAACGGCCGAGTGGTCCTATCGCGAAGGTCTTAATCGTCGTGCTCCAAAGAGTTAGGCCGAGACACCCTCTCCCGGAGCTGTATGGTCGGAGATTCCCTCACGCTTCGAGTATCCGTAACCTCCGCGGCTGACATCGGGACCGGGACCGCCCAGCTTGACGTAGGCGTCCGTTCACGGCTCAAGCTCGACATCGGTGACGTCATCGAGCTCAAGGGTGGGAAGACGACCGGGGCGCTTGTGAGCCACGCACCGCCCGACGACGAGGGGAAGAACATGGTTCGGATTGAGGCGCTGGTCCGCCGGAACGCGGGGGTCAGCATGGGCGACCCTGTACTAATCCAGCGGGTCGACTGCCCAATCGCAGACGCAATCACTATCGCCCCTGTCTACTCCGGCTCGGCGACGTTGGACCTAGGTCAAGGGCTCAACGAGTTCGTCTCCAAAGCGCTCAACCGCCGCCCGTTCGTCTATGGAGACGTGTTTCTGATTCAGGGGCTCTTCCGGAAAGGCGAACCGCTGCGGTTCTTGGTCGTCGCGACCCAGCCCAAGGGGATAATCCGGATTGGGCCGAAGACGGCCATCACAGTCAAAGACTCCCCTGTATCCGAAGTCTAGCCCCGTCTCACGAACGTGTCTTGGTAGGATATCGCGATCCGGATCGGCTGGGAGTACTTGCTCGTCTGACGCCGGGGTAATGGGCCGACCCAATCCCCGAGCGGTCCGCTCAAGTGCTCTTGTGTCGAGTAGGTAGGTAACCGCGAACGCCCGACACTTTCGGGTTTGACGGGCAAGCTCCGATGTCTGCTACTGCAGGCTTGGGCCTGTAGCGCCGGAACGCCAGCCCCAGCGGGGGAAACCCCCGTTGCGGGAAAAGGTCGAATCACCTCAAGACGAACCCCCCCGAGGGCAACGCGCCCTTTAGCGGCGTGCGATAATGCCTCGCACGCGTCTCCGACTCGTAGGCTCATCGGCAATGGGCACAGGCCGAACATCGATCTCCGCGAATTGTCGCCCAACATTCAGGACAAGGCCCACGTGTCATTGAAGACCGGGATCATCCAACAAGGACCGAAATCAGAGCAGGCTGAATTCTCCCCGCCGAATAGGAGGATGTTACGTGTCGAGCGATCGTAGACGATTCCGGGATTATCGCGTGCCCAATGTATTTCGAACGGCGCGAGCGCGGTCCAGTTCCCGTGTACGAAAGCCCAGGTCGCGAAGCGACTTCCATGAGAAGGCCCCCCGATAGACGCATTCTCGACCCCGAGTAGCAGGACCTCACCCCCCTTCTGCAAGCCGACCATCGACGGATCCTTCAAGTTCGGATGAGCGACTGGCGAGAGGCGGGTCCAGTTACCACCTGAAAGAAGCCACGTGTCGTGTCGGATTTTCCCGTGTCCCGCGAAACCCCCGTACATGATCACCCCCCCGGACGCGCGGTCGTACGCCATCGCCGGCTCTCCCCTAGGGGCAGGACCGAGCGCCGGATCGCGCGTCCATTTTCCATTCGAAAACGTCCATGTGTCATTGAACCACCCCGCTGCCCAACTGCAAACGGAATAGCAACCCCTGTAACCTCCGAAGGCGACGACCGTTCCCGTCGCGGTATCGAACGTCATCCCCGCGCCCTCTCGGGCCGTAGGGGGTGTTCCCGCGGTCTTGGTGATGTTCGTCCAATGTCCGCCTTGAAAGGTCCAAGTGTCGCTGAGCGGGCAGCTCCCGTAGCACGAATCACCGCCGAAGAGGACCACATACCCGTCTGCTCGGTCGTAGACCATGGACGGGTCCCACCTGCCGGAGGGGGCTGGCGAAGAAGCAGAAACAATCTTATGCCAGACACCCCCGCTGAACTTCCACGTGTCGCGGAACAGGCCCGTAGACGCCGCGGCGCCTCCAAAGAGCAGCACATAGCCGTCCGCAGCGTCATAGACGATCGAGGCGTCTTGCCGGGATTGTGGAGCAGCACCCGACGTTATGTTTTGCCACGTAAGCTGAGCTAACGAGGACTGGAAGGCAACGCGACCGTCGGATCCAGCGCTGCCGTTCGTGACGACTCGCCCTAGTTCACCGCCTCCGATGACCGAAGAGCCGAGGAGGAAACAGAATAGGAAGGAGATGCAGACCAGCGTCGCCTTCGATGGAGGATCGGAAGAATGCGGGTGGCCCGCCATGGCCAGTCGCCGACTCCCAGTCAGCTCATGGGCTTTGCTGAACCCGCCTTGGTTCGGGAGTCGGCAACGAACGGCTCGATGAAACCCCAGGAGCCCAAGCCCGACAGGTGATGTGGCCCCCCCACCTCATCGCGGTTAACGCACCTTTTCCGCACCCCCCCAATGAGAAGCCGCAACTCGAGCTCGTGGCGAAGCCTCGGCACCCACACCAGCATCTGTGAGTCGGTTCAAGCTCTCTTGAGAGGAGGGTCGATTATCTCTGGCAATGGGACCGTGTAGGCGCCTAAGGGTAAAGCACGTCTCATTACGGCCCTCGGGGGCCCCGGTTTCCTGGACACGCCCGAGCTCGAAGAGGCACGATCCCGGGTGCACGGTTTGAGGGAGGAGTAACTTCCTACGACTTGCTAGCTCTCCTAGAGAATCGTGTCCGTCTCGCGTGCACTTCGTTCGCCTGACGTCACACTCGGGACCGCTGAGATTGTGATGTCGCTCCTTCAGCGGGCTAGCGATCCGGTCAGTCGGAATTGGCTACTAGGACGGCTCAAGGCGGCGGGTCATACGACCAGTCGAGCTCGGCTGAATAGAGCGCTTCGATCCTGCTTCAATCTCACTCTTGCCGTCGAGGATTCGAAGGGAGTCCAGTGGACCCACACCACGAGCCCGAGCCTTCTCCGCTCGCTGTCGAAAGTCTAGCGGGTGTGAGCGCCGGAGATGCCATTTGGGCCGGATGAGAGTTCGGCCGGCTCTGATCCCCTCCCTCTAACGTGCGGCGAAGCTGGGCTTGGGTTCACTCATCGTCCTTCGGAACCTCCATCAGCGCCACGACGGCCACCTTCCACGACTGACCCACGCGCTTCCAAAGTCGGAGTGCGCGGAGGGAAAACGATCGGTCCTGGATCGCGTAGTCGGTTCGGCACGAAACGGCCACCGTCGAGCCTAGATCCCGAATTTCCACATCGTGGTTTTCGACCTTGGAGAAGGTCCTCTTGCGCGGAGGCTGGTGTCCCTTCAGGACCCCGGCCTTGCCTACCGAGTTGCCCGGCCCCTGCACGAAGAGCACGTCATCGGCCAACAGCTCGTCGAACACGGCGCTCGTGTCCAGGTTCGAATCCGAGTCGCCTCGTCGTAGTCGTTCCTCCAGCTCGCGGATGTCCTCAACCATCCCCATCGGGAAGCACCGACACCCTGACTGACGCGGGCTTAAGTCAAGCCGGAAAGGGCCGAGCCGTCGAGCGGCTTGAAGGCACCCAGACTGTGGACATGAGGATCGATTTCGACCCCGGATTACACAGGGGTCAGGGCTAGTTGGCCCACGCTCCTAGAGGGGGATATCAGACCGTGTAGAGGAAGGTCATGCTGAATCGCTGGGATCCAAGCCCAGCGAGAGGCTACCCATTTGCCGGGCATTGGGGCCGGTCGACCGGTGACCCCGGCGGCTCGCGGATGGCAGACGCTAATCAACAACGTTCGATTGGGCCGACCGGAGCCCAGGGGCCGAGACGCCGATGAAGACCCGGTTCACCGAGCTTGTCGGGTGCTCTGTTCCAATTCAGCTCGCCGCAATGGGATCCTTAGGGCTGCCGCCGCTGGCCGCTGCGGTCGCGACGGCGGGCGGGCTGGGCATGCTGGGTTGGAACGCGGCCCCGCCCGATCATCTTGTGTGGATGCTCGAGGAGACTCGCCGGAGGACCCAGGGGGTATTCGGGGTCAACTTCATCGTCGATGGTTGGCGTGATACGCCGTCCGGCGAGATCGAACCCGACGGCTTGGAAGCGGTGCGAATCGCCTCGTCGAGAGCACGGGTCGTTGAGTTCTTCTACGCTCCCCCCGACCGGCTGCTGGTCGAAGCCGCCCATGCGGGCGGTGCGCTCGTCTCGTGGCAGGTCGGTTCGACAGATGAGGCGATCCGCGCCGAACAGGCAGGTTGCGATTTCGTGGTGGCCCAGGGCATCGAAGCTGGGGGCCATGTCCGGGGCACGGCCGAGCTGTTCGCCCTTCTACCCGAGGTGGTCAGGTCAGTGAAGTTGCCCGTGGTTGCAGCCGGTGGGATCGGCACCCGAGCGAATGTGACCCGAGCGCTCAGCGGGGGAGCCGAAGCCGTTCGGATCGGGACACGGTTCGTTGCCGCGTCTGAATCCGAGGCGCACCCTAGTTACATCGATCGCCTTGTCGCGGCCTCGGCCGACGATACTGTCTTGACGGAGGCCTTTTCCAATAACTGGCCGAATGCTCCCCACCGCGTCCTTGCCGGCTGCGTTAAGGCCATGGAACAGACGACCGAGGAGTTGGTCGGGGATTCAGCGCGCCCCTGGGCCCCGGCGATCCGAGTGCCGGTCCACCGTGGGGATGCGGTAGTACCCCTTAATGTTACCAAGGGTCGAATCGAGGCAATGCCACATTGGGCCGGAAAGTCGGTAGGCACGGTGACCAAGAGGTCGCCCGCAGCTGAGATCATCGAAGAACTATTCACAGAAGCCGAATCCCATGAACACTCCGGAGCCGGGATCGATCGAGAACTGTAGCCTAACAGGACATCGAGAAGTCTGGCACCGACCGTAGGAACTGGGGCCGGCAGCCGAGGCGAGCAATCTCTTCTCGAGGTTCTTTGATCGATCGATGTTTCCTTCTGCCTAGTTATCGAGATCGAGCTAAGTCCTTTCAAGCACTCTTGTGTAGACCTCGAACTATCCGGTGCAGCTCGTCCCTGGAGCTTCTGGTTCAGCGGCTTCGCCGTCGAGCCTCGCCGGTCTCTGGGTGCGGAGGGGTAGCTCAAGCCCGTCACCGCAGGGGCGGCGTTCGAGCTCAACTCCTGAAAGCCCAAGTGTCCACGAGATAGCCCGCGGAGCCGAACCCCCCAAAAAGCAACGAATAGCCATCAGAAACATCGTACGTCATGCTCGCTCCATATCGGGGGGCTGGGGAGTGGTTGGGAGAAATCTGCGTCCAATTGCCTTGATAGAACGCCCAGCCGCTTCCTAGGAAGGCCCCATTATATCCGCCGAACATGAAAAAGTAGCCGCGTGCGAGATAATCACTGGATGCCGCGAAGGCCAAGGCCGGTGGCACACCCACTAGCGCTAGGTGCTTCCAATGTCCGGCGTTGTAAACCCAGGTGTCTTGAACATAATACGGAACCAGAGCAGTTTCGCCGCCGAAGAGAACTGTCGTGTTATCAGATCGGACGAACCCGACGGCCGCCCCGAATCGGACAATCGGGTGACTCTTGGGCATGAGATGAGTCCAATTCCCTCCTGAAAAAACCCACGTGTCCGCGAGTAGAGTATTTCCTTTGCCGCCGAACAGGAGTTCGTACTTGTCCGCACCGTCATAGGCCATTGATGCGAATTCGCGGCCCGAGGGGTGGACACTCAACTTGAGTTCTGACCAATTGCCAGCCCGGTAGGTCCACGTGTCCGAAAGGAACGAACCATTGTAACCCCCGAACAGTACGGCGTACCCGTCTCGAGGGTCGAAGCTTAGACTCGCGCCGTACCTCGCCGGGGGTGACCTGTGTACCGGAATCATCGACCAGTGACCTGCCGCGAAGGCCCAGGTAGCTCCGAAATATTGGATTCCGTTCGTTCCACCGAAAAGCAATACGTAGCCGTCTGCAGCGTCAAACGTGGATGAGGCTCCAAACCTGGCTGTCAGCCCGATCGTGAGTGGAAGCGGGGCCCAGCCCCCACCGATGAATCGCCAGTAGTCGGAATGGCCAATATTACCCCGCGATGCGCCGCCGATTAGGACTACCATTCGATCTGCCGAATCGTAGGCGCCCGAGGCCCCGACCCGACCCTCTGGGGATCTGCCTTGGGTCACGTTGGTCCAGACACCCGCGTGATACTCCCATGAATCATTTCGAATCTTCTGGTAGGATCCACCAACCATTCCGCTGAAGAGCACCGTGCAATTATCCCCAGGATCGTCGGATAGGCTTGCGAAGACCCTCCCCGGCGGCGAGTGGCCCGAAGTCGGAGTAAGATTTGTCCACGTTCTATTCGTGAATCCCCACGTGTCATTTCGTAACGGATATGAATGCGAAGGAGGCGTACCCTGCCCTCCAAAGAGTACGACGTAGCCATCTGAAGTGTCGTACGACATGCTTTCCTCGATTCGAGGAGGAGGCGCAGGTATTGGCGTGCCATTTCCCGCCATCGGTTCGGTCCAGTTCCCCTTTGAAAAGATCCAAGTGACTCCAGCGGCGGCTATCCCGGTCGACCCGATGCCCGTGACCAACACGTCGTAGTGGTCCTTAGGATCGAAGGCCATTTCGGACAAGTACGTCGCCGGTGGGGAGCGGGACAGATTCGGCGTGAGGTTCGTCCAAGCACCCGATTTGAATGCCCAAGTATCGTTAAGATGCCCGAGGCACCCCTCACCACCGAAGAGAAGAACCTCTGCGCGGGTAGAATCATAGGAGATAGCTGCCCATTCCCGCGCGGGCGGAGATAGGCTAGGATGGAGCTCAGTCCACTTTCCATTAACATACGTCCAAGTATCGCCGAGCATCGTCGCCGCGCAACCACGGGAGGGGCCGAATTGAGGGAGACCAGCCCCTCCGAAGAGAATGAGATACCCGTCGGTTGAATCGAAAGCTACTGCAGACCCCATCCTCGCAGCTGGCTGTGTGGGTGTCGCCCAAGAGCCATTCAAGCCCGACGAGATTGGGTTCAGGCCGATGGAGGTTCTAGTCGGGGCAACCATCTGCCGAGCCAATCCCGAGAAACCGGCGGATGGACCCAATCCTAGCGGAACGATGCTGATTAGAGTTGCCAGCACGACCGTAACGAGTACGACCCTAACCTCACTCCCTTCGACGCCGGTCACTCTGAGTCCTCGAGACGATTAGCCGTCGGCAGGCGAATGGAATAGATGGCCTTTCCGACGTGATTGCGGCTCGGGTTGAGGATGCGACAGACCATTGCCCTGCGCAGTCCTTGCTACCTCGGACGTCGCCGATAATGGCCCAGCGCCGGCGTTTCCGAGGACTACTAATGGGTATCATCCTTATTGTCCTAGCCTCCGTCCCTCCCGGTCTGGCCAACGCAATATCGCGCGTGGATTGGTGAGTGAGCCACCGCTTTTATTCGAGAGCTTTGTCGCGCCGGGCTAGCCCGATCGCCCGAATGATTCGGTATGGAATCGAGTCCGATCGAGTCGTTTCAAGTCCTCTTGATCTCAAACTGCTCGAGTCGATGCAATGTGGGGAGAAACGGGAATCCGTCGGCAACTACCGGATTCCTAGACCACGATGGTCGCCATCGCTCGCGCCCTCGAATTCTAGCCGCTCGAACGCGCGATGGGACGGACATGCCCACGCAAGGCGCGGACTATTCCCAAAGCTAACGGATCATCGCTTCTCTCCTACGATTCGCAGCAGAGATGCGACCGTAGATCTCCGCCATCTCCCGACGCTCCTCCGGAGACATGTCCTTCCGGGCGCCGACGGCCGAGCGGAGTTAGACGCCCGTTTTTCGTTGTGAGGAGCTGTGCTCAGTTGCCCATCCAAGAAGTCTCCGGGAACCCTTGGAAATGAGGGTCCCCCGTCAAGACCGTGCCATGTAGGACTCGAGCTGTCGACAATATGATTGCATCGGAGAGTCCGGGCTTGTTCAAGCCCTTCGACTTTGCATTGGATCGGAGATCAGCATCGGCTTGGAAGACTCCGATCGCGATTTCGGGAGATATAGGCGTCACCTGGCTGAGCGTGGAGATGTCCACGAGTTTCCGCCTGACGATCGCCGAGCTAACACCGTCTCTGCCGAGCTTGCGCGCCACCTCGGCCAATACGAGATCGGGGGTGGCAACCACCTCCGACTTCCCGAGAATCTCCCGGACCTTCGCCTCGTACTCTGTGCCGGCGAGAAGCTCGATCCACGCGAAGGAATCAACGATCGCTATCAATCCGATCCGATTCGACGAATTGGGTAATCTTCCCCCGAAGGCTCCCCGAGAGTCGGCCGATTACGTTCGCGCGCTGCAACTTGAGCACGACCCGGATCGTCTCATCCGCAGTCTTGGTGTGTAGCGCTCGCTGGAATCGATCTAGCTCGGCTAGCGTATCCCTCGACACCCTTACTGAGGTGGCCGCCGCGCTCATCACTCAGGCGTATGCAGCATGCTGCATATCAAGTCTGCGCGGTGGACCCAGCATCGTTCAACTGTGCTCATGGTCGAGCGGCCTGGAAGGTCAACCGTTCAGCGGGCTCCAGCTCGAAAGATTCGGGTCAAGCCCTCTTGAACGGACTCGCGTCTCGCACCACCCCGGGAGCGACTAGTGTGCCGAATCCCAGTCGAGCCCACAATCCGGATTCGAACACTCATCGAATCCCTTGGCAAGGTGCCTTGCGCGCGCAGGCAGACTTTCCGTGGGTCGTCTGCCCACAGGGTACGGCGCCGAATCTCTAGGGTTGCGACGAGGTCTATAATCGAGGCTTGCCTCCGCTATTCGGCTCCCGACGATGCACTTGGCCATCCCGCCGGCTAATGTCCCGCGACCGAAGCGGTGAACGAGGCCCACGGGCTCGGGCCGTGCTCTTGTCGGAGGTCGAAGGGAGGATTTGGAGAGAATGACGACTTGGGGAAGAGGACCTACGGCGACCAGTTCCTTGCGGATGGCGGCAGGCGGAATCCTGACGATCGGAGTCGGCCTGCTTCTCTTGACAGCACCGGCCGCCTCCGCCTCGAAGGCGATGCTCCCACCATTCAAGAATGCGACCTGGACGATCGGGAACTCGCAGATCTATGCTGGATGCTACACCAAGGCCAGGTGGACGGTCAGTCCGTCGTGGAACAACGCGACGGGTAACGGGAGCGCTGCAGCGAGCTTCGGCTCGAAGAGTTGTCCTCCATCGCTCGGAGGAGTGTCCTCGGCCCTCGTCCAAACGAACGTATTCACGATCTCCATACCTCTCCACCTTCCGTCCGGGGCGCACTCTGTTGCGCTGACGATGAAGGAGACGATGTCCGGGTCGAATCACGTACACATCGGAGGGGTCTGCCCAGCTCCAGTTCTGGCGAACGGCAATGGCAACATGAACTGCGACGCCTACGCACAGTATGCGTCCCAGATGGGCGGAACCTCCGGCGGCGGGCCCTCCAAACTCTGGGATCAGACCACCAATACCTACGTCAGCGGATCTCCCGGCACGGGTCCCAACCTCTACAACTACACGTGGGACTACAACCGCACAACCTGTTCGTCTGGGACGTGCACCTACTCCAACTATTCCGCTTCGGTGAGCACCTTCTCGGGAAATACAGTCTCCGCAACCTACACGGCGTACTTCAACTCGACATTCACGAATACCCACAAGTATTGGGTAATCGTCGGGATCTACCTCGAAGTCACCGGGGATGTGGTCGGCTACCCGCACTCGACGTCTAGCTCGACCCTCGACATGGCGGGTCTGGGCGGCTACTTCGCAGTGACCTCGATCAAGGTAGTCTGAGTAGGAGTCTCGACCGCCCCCTCCCAACCCTTTCCGCCCTCTCTTTCCGCCCTCTCTTGCCGCCACTCTTCGGCCGATTCGGAACTGACCGGGGTCCTCGCTGCCCCGGCTCACCCGCTTTCCTCAGCCCGAGGGTACAGCTGAGCCCGCTCAACGTCTGATTAGAGGAGAATCCCGAGCCGGCTACTCAAGGGGATGGCGCCCGGGGTTCGCGGACCGCTGCTAGTAGCGAGATTCAGTTAGGCATCGACCCTACGGCATGAGGGAGGATGGGGAGGAGTCCCCGGGGATCTCAGACGCGGGAAGCACCGGATCGCGGATGGCGATTCGGGCACGGTCGATCCAGGATGTCCATTCAGCCGAGTTCAGGACGTAGAAAACCCGGCCGTAGAAGGCCCCCTTCGTCGGGTTGTCTGGACGGTCGAATCCGATCCACAACTGTTGCCGGCCACGAAATCGTCTGCCGATGGGTGTCCGATACCATGACGGGGAGTGCGGGTCGCCGTGAACCGAATCGATCCGCTCGAGCGGCACCTCCCAGTCTTGAACTTTCATAATCGGGACGAATAGCCTGAACACCAGTCGCAGGTTCGTCACGATCAACTCGCCTTCGCCCCACGTCTTGTGCATGCGCAAGAACGAGGGCGACTCGCGGTAGAGGCCCGTCTCGCCGGGCAGCCAGATTAGACGCTTCCCGGCTTCCAACCACTGCATCGCGCTGGCGCCTGGACCTGTGGCGTGGAGATAATGCCGCCGATGCGCTCGAGTGGCCGACCGGCATGAAAAGCACCCGTATTCCCAGAGGGCATTGCTGTCTCAGCTTCCGCTAATATCCGGGCCCTTTGCGCTTGAGTCAAGTGGCGTAGATTCCTTTCAACGCCCCTTGTAGTAACTGGGTTGGTAACCGCCAAGGCTCGATCGTTACGGGTGGTCTCGGAGAGCGTTGATGTTCCACGCCACGAGCGCGAACCCGTGGGGAACTGCCGACAAGAAAGGTCAAGATCTCTGATTGTCGAGAACTTGTTGATGGGCACTCAGGAGTTCGTGCATGCGGTTGAGAATCCACCCTTCATAGACGCGCTCACCGCCCGGCAGCCGGTTGGAGACGGTCGTCACCGAAGCCACCTTGGCGAGGCGAGCCTCAAGCTCTGCGATCTGGGAGACATTCTCGACCTCGGCCAAGAAGTCTAGGAACTTGTGGCTAGCAAACGGTGGGCGGCTCATGGCGGTGAGTTCCAGTAGGTCGGGGAACTCTTTCGCAATTTCTTCGGCCGCTCGGCGCGATTCGATCGCATGAGCGACGGCGAGCTCCAGGACGGCCACGGTCGACGGAAATCGGGAGAAGTCTTCGATACGATAGGTAAGCATCGCCCCTGTCGATCGGAGTCTATGGAATCGACGCGAAATCGTGCTCCCACTGACGCCTAGCGCCTTGCCCAATTGCGTGATCGGGGCTTCGGGCGACCGACGCAGTTCGTCTATGAGCTGAACATCCGAAGTTCGCAGACTCCGTGTGGGCGTCGGCAACCAGAGGGGGAAGAGGGTCTCCGCTCGCGAGACACCCGGCAGATCCCCGAGGAGCTTGAGTCTCCTCGCTCGGGAGGTCGGGCTATCGGCCACCGTCACCAGTGAAACCACGTTTCCATAGTCAATGCTCGCCTGGACCACACCGTCGACGAGTTCGAGCCGATCGAGAAGCTCGTTTCGTGCAGCGGGATCAGAAACGACAAGCTGGCTAAACTCGAAGCCCAATCCGAAGAGGCGCGGATTCGGCAGAAACACCGGCGGACCAAGGAATCCGAGGCGTCGCCACTCCTTCAGGCGCCTCCAAACGGTGTTCGCCGACGTACGGATCTTTGCCGCTAGCTTCGGAATGTTCGGGTGCGACTCGACCTGCCAGACGGGCGAGGCGCTGAGTCGCCGCAGCTCGCAGAAGAGCCGCCAATCCAGGCTCACGAATTTCCGAGGACCACGGCGATATTCATCCCTGCGTGCACGGTTCCACCAGGCGGTGGTTCGATTCCTCGAGAATCGGTCGAACCTGCAATGGGTCTACTGATCTGACGACGGCCCGCACATGTACTCGAGAGTCATCGCGTGCGTGCTGATGCGCACGGACTTCGCGGGGACGAGTGTAGTGGAGTGGAGCGCAAGACCCCCGTCGTGCGCAGGAAGCGAGGAATCCGGAGGGAAACAGAGAACTATGCTGGAGGGAATCGCGAAGGTGGCGAACGAACATCGACACCGGCGATGGGTCGGGTACGGCGCGGTCGGGGCAGCCGGCGCGGTCGCGCTCCTGATGGCGCTCTCGTCGATGGCCGGCGCGGTCACCCCGCACGTGTTCACGGCACCCTACAAGCACACCGCGGTGGTGATCTATAGGTCCGCTTCGATAAGCGGGAACTGCCCCAGCTCGGCTGGAGTCTCCGCCCAGCACTGGATCCCGAAGACCGGGAACGTCACCGGACTGGCGGCCGCCTCCGCCAACTCCTGTGTCACGAACCCGGTAGGAAACGGATACACCTCCGGGTATACATTCGCGGAGACCGATGTCTACTTCCCGATCAAGGTCGCGAATGGGGCGCACAACCTTAGCGTCAACACCTCATTCGACTTCACGCTCATCGTCAAGAAGGCGGGAAACTTTGCGTGTGGGTTGGCCCCCAACGTGCCCGGAACGTACACGTATCGCGGCTGCTACTACGACGTCTCGGTGGGGTCGAGCTGGCGAATGGAGCTGTACGACGCCACCAATTTCAGCTTCCTGTACGGTAGCCACGACTACGTCAACGGACCCGCGAACTACTCATTCGGATCGAACTATTCGTACTGCAACGGTGCGGGGTCGTGCTCCTCCTCGAACTACAGCAGCAGCTGTCCCGCCACCAACTACCAGTGCGTGCCGGCCGGAACGATGGCGATGGGGTCCAATGACACCTGGATCGACACCGGCGCGAACTGCGCCTACTCCTATGCGGGCCACTGCTACTCCTGGCACAACTGGACGCTCAATGGCACGCATAAGTATTGGATCGCGATTTACTTCGATTTCTACGCGGACGCGTATCTCGCGGGCTACGGCAAGGGGCAGGCGGTTGCGGTGACGTTCAACGGGGCCACGCTCGGGAACACCGGGTGGAAAATCACCTCGGTGACGGTAACCTAGAGCGAGCAGGCGCTTTCCTGCGCCAACCGTTTCCCTTTCCTGTACGTAATCTGGGAGGACGGTCGAATCTCGCGAGAAGTCAGCCGCCTTACCTCAGCCGGAACCGGTCGTCGGGCGGGCACGGGACGAGAGAAGCCGCAGACATGCCTTCGGCCGTACGTGGCGGAGGTGAAACAAGCCAGCCCGGATCGAGTCGGTTGCGGTATCGAGGAAAGCTCCTTCATCGGAATCGCTCCTGGGCCCCAAAGATGTCCGACGCGTTCCTCATGCCAGCCGGAGTCCATGCTGTGATACGCCGGTTGAATCGTGTGCTCATAATGCGGAGATCGGCCCACTCTCCGCAATTTGCAGGATTCTGGGATCTTCCCGGAGGTTCGGTTGAGCGGGGGGAGTCTCTCGAAGAAGCGCTCCTGCGTGAGGTGCGTGAAGAGACTAATCTCGCACCTAAGGTACATGGAGTCTGTCACGCGGCCCTTGTCTACTGGGTGGTGGGGAGCGAAGGCCCATTTCCCCGTGTGGAGGTGAACTTTCTCTGCACCTTGGAGTCAGAGAACGAACCCACCCTGCGTCCGGAAGAACACTCCGAGTACGCCTGGATCGAACCTGGCGACTTGCCACGCTATTCGATGCCGGACGTGTGGGCGGAGGCGATTCGGGCAGGGTTCGCCACCTGAGCTTGAGGCAGAGCTCGAAACCGACCGGTTTCCACCGCAGCAGCCCAAGAGCTGGTTGCCAGAAGGAAGCTGACGACCGCCCCCGGTCGCCGGCCCACCAAGTCGGCTCAAGGCCTCGTGAAGAGATTCAACGGAACCGGCGAGGCTAGCTCCCGAGGATTCTGTCAGCGCGGCGTCGGGGTCGATATCCGCCGTTTCTGGGTCGGGATACTAGCTCGGGCCGAATACTTTTATCTCGAAGGATCGGGTTCGGCAGGCATGGACACCCAATGGCGCCTGGCCGGCGACTATTTCGAAGCCTGCAATTGCGATATTGCATGCCCCTGCGTTTTCACGAGCGATCCTACGCACGGAGCCTGCACCGTTCTCATCGGTTGGCACATCGCACAGGGCAAATCGGGGAACGAGACTCTGGATGGACTGAACTTCGCCCTCGCCGCGTTCTCCCCAGGAAACATGTTGACGACGAAATGGGAGGTCGGTGTCTACATTGACGAACGGGCCACGCCGAATCAGCGAGAGGCGCTCGGAGCCATCATCGGGGGGCGGGCGGGCGGATCTTTCGGTGCACTCGCGCCCCTGATTGGTAAGGTTCATGGCATGAAGTTCGTCCCAATCGAGTTCAAGCGCGATGGAAAGAAACACTCCCTGCGGATTCGGGGCATCGGAGAGATGAACTCAGAGGCGATTGAGGGCTCATCTGGCGGGACCGTCAAGATTGCTGGAGCCCCCCTCCTCCTGGTACCGGAGGTGACAGTTGCTAAGGCAGACGTGATGTCTCTGAGCGATTACGGCTGGACGTGGGAGAGCAAGGGAGGGAACAGCTTCTATTCCGCATTTGACCTCAAGGGACCGTAGCTTCGGGCGAGCCAGAGATTTTCCTTGGGAAGGTGGCCACGGTCTCCCTCCTCTTCCTCTCGTTGTTTGGCGGGATTGCCGCGATTGCGGCGACCCGAAGCGGAGCACCACCGTGGGTCGGGTGGGCGGTCGTCGCCTCTCTAGCCGTCAGTTTCGTATTGGCTCGTGGAAAGGTCGCCGCAATCGTTCGGTGGGAAGCTCGTAGATCGCCAGACCCATCGCTCGATGGTGTGTTCTGCCTGCCCTCTTTGGAGATCCTCCTCTCGTTCGCATCCGTTTTCGCCTGAATCACGGTCGCCACGGCTGCCGGATCGTCTCGGTCGTAAAACCTCCCAGTCGAGGGTATCTTCGTATCCCGCGCGCGCCTAGCGGTATTCGCCGTTGTTCTGCGCCGCTACCGCTCTAACATTGCACCTGCACGCCCGACCCTCGGTCGCGCGGCTGAGGTCCGACGCTCGGCGCCTTTGCCCGACGGACCGTCGTCGAGTTTCGGCCCTTCGCGAAGAGAGCCACCGGTTTTGCTCGATGGCGATACCCCGCCAGCTCGCGGTGCATGCCGGGGCTTCACGGATTGAGTCGAGTCACGGAGGCTCCTCTCACCAACGCTTGGATGGAGATTCGACCTGCTCGCTGAGGCAACCTCCGGGTGCGGTACGGGCTGTTCTCGTCCCTTCGAGAAAGCAAAACGATTAGGCTTCTCGTCCACGTTATCCAACGTGGCTCGTCCGACGGAAACGGCTGACACGAAGTTGGCCTACCAAGCCCACTTACAAAAGTTTCTGACGTTTGTGGTCATCGGCGCCACGGGCCTGGTGGCGGAGATTCAGCAGGTCGTGCTGGCAGTGCCACTCCCTTGGAACATCACCGGTTCACCAAGGATTGTCCTCATCTCTGGGGCATTCATCGCGGCGGTGGCCACCACCTGGGGCCTCTTGGTGAGCTTCTCGGAACTCTACCTCATCTCTCGCCTCGAGATTGAATTGGGTATGGAAGCCGACGAAGACCACCGGATGCAGCTCGCCTCAGGCTTACCCCGGGCGGGTTGGATGTTACGACGCTCTACGACGTCGCACAGCGGTTTGGTCGAGCAGCCCCTAACCAGGCTCGCCGGCATAGTTCTATTGGTGTTCGTTTGGACGGTCTTCATCGCTGGTGTACTCCTCTGAGTAGGATTTCCGGATATTCAAACCGGATTCGGTCCGCCGGTTGTGCGCGATGGCCGGATGTTCGCGCTCTGGCGCGCGTGAGGGGTCGAGCCAGCTCCCGATCATTACTTCGGAACGGCAGCACACAAGGGAGTCCGGCATCTCCCTACGCGTAGCTGCGTTCTAGGGATTCGAGATTCGAGCGCTGGGATACCGCTCGCCGGGACCCCCTTAACTATCCATCCCACCTCGTCAAGCGGGGACGGAGATTGCCCAGTCTCGTTCTGGCGTACGATGCCGATTGCGGTAGTTGCACGCGATTCAAGGAATTCGTCGACCTCTTGGACCTCAGGAATCAGATAGATTTCGTCTCGCTTATCGAAGCAGACGACCTCGGTCTCCTCGACCGGATCCCGATCGCCGAGAGACACGCCTCGTTCCACCTCGTGGTGGGCGACGATCAGATACTGAGCGGGGCCGCCGCGATTCCTCGCTTGCTTGAAGCACTCCCCGGAGGTGCGCCATTCTCCAAACTCGTCTCTCGGATTCCGGGGGGCCTTTGGATGGTCTCCTACC
Source organism: Thermoplasmata archaeon (assembly GCA_035656255.1). Taxonomy (GTDB): domain Archaea; phylum Thermoplasmatota; class Thermoplasmata; order Lutacidiplasmatales; family UBA184; genus Lutacidiplasma. The sequence continues at coordinate 145,364 of DASRSV010000003.1, read as the reverse complement.
TCTATGCGAGCTTCTCCCGGGCACACGATGGTGCGGCGTGCAGCTATCACCGATTCGTCCCGGGCTCAGGGACCGCACGTCGAGGACAGTTGTTTGTGCCTCCGAGACTCGCCGCGGTCTCACTGCCCACCTACCTCCTGGCTGGAATCCTCGGTGGGTTTGTGGGTAGCTTGTCCATGGGCATCTTCGTGAGACTGCCCGACGCGCTCTGCGTCGGACTGGCCGAAGCGATCCTGGGAGCGAATTCTGCCCCCTACCTCTTGGCGTGGACCTTTCACGTGCTCAGTGGCGTCACCATCGGCGCGGGTTTTGGATATCTCGCGGGTGCCATCCATCTCGGAAACCGAAAGCCGCTGGTCAGGAGCCTCTTCTTCGGCACCGGTACCGGCGTTGTCGTCTGGAGCGTCTTCTTCGTTCCCCTCATGCAGGCATTCTTTCCCTGGCTCCTCACACAGCATGGACTGGAGGCGAGCCTCGCGGCGCACCTCGCGTTGGGACTCGTGTTGGGCGTCGCCCTTTCCTTGGCGTTGCGATGGAAGCGCGGTCGACGGACACTCGTGGAGTGGTCCTAGCCGGTGCGCCCGGGCGGGAGCCTATCGTTCGGTCCACTCACTCCGACGGTAACGGCCCCAGGACGAGTTCCCTTCGTAGGGGGAGTCAACTCACGCGCCCGCTCGAGAATGGGATCGGTGGACCATGGGACGATGTCCGACGTGATCGGCCGGCATCAGAGCTAGGCGAGCGTGATGGCGCTGATACCAGCAGCGCCTAATCCGCCGCGTCTTGCTGCACAGAGGAGGGGTGGGGCACCGCACATCCGAGGATGCAAGTGGAGTATCTGCGGGTCGGGAGTCACAGGGTGGTTCGCTCCGGTATCGCGATGCTCTCGGCAGGAATCATCGCAGTCTTTCTCGTACTCTCGCTAAGGATTTTGGATCCCCTCGCCGTGAGCCTGGACGCGGAAGGGGAGTTGCTCTTCGTCGCGGTAGTCCCGCTATTGTTGGGAGCTATCCTTGTCCACACTTACATGCCGAGGACAATACTCGTCCGCGTCGCGGCGCATGGCAGGAGATTGATTCGAAAATATCGGACTGGTCAGGTGTTGGTCCTCTTCGGCGCCGCAATTGGATACGCTGGGGCCGCCATCCGCACCCCCATTCTTGGGGGGTTGGGCTTGTCACCCAGCGGGGCTCTCGTCCTGACCTATGGTCTCGTCGTTCTTGGCCTCGCGGCGCTCGGAATCGGGCTCTACTGGATTCCGGCCCGATCCACCGACGAGTAACCGGTGCCACGATGTTGAAAAGCGACCCGTTTACCCCAGAATCCCTGCTCATTCAGATTACCCCCTCTCCCATAGCCCGGGGCATCGAGTTGAGTCATCTCAAGGCCCCTTGAGCCGAGATTCGATCGGATCGCGATGGATCAAGTGGACCCTCCTCCGATATCGATGCAAGTCGACAATCTCACGGCGAAAATCTTGGGATAATTAGCGGTAGGGTAGGGTGGATACGCTCCGAACCTTTCCTCAAATTGCCGCCCGGGGTTTCGGTCGGCTCGAGACCGCTGAGAGCCCCGACAGAGGAGGGTTCAGCCTTTGCCGCTGCAATCGAGGGCCGTTCAGTCCGTAAGGAACGCCTTCCGAGCTTGATCCTAATCCGAACGGGAAGTTTTATGGCATCTCGGCCGATTCGTCCGCTGCGGTGGAGTCCAGGAGTCGCGAGCGGACTTTCACCGCGGGTCATCGAGGATTCCGGATCAGGCAGGAGAGAGCAATGGCGGAAAGGTTGAAGAGCGCGAAATCAGCCGGGAGGATATTTCGAATCTTCGCGGCGTGTGCGGCCCTGGCCACCGTAGTGTTGATCGCCCTCGCTCCGGCGAGTCTGGCCTTCACCCCGATAGTGACCAAGGCCCCTTACAAGGGGAGCGTCATCCAACAGTACAACCAAAACAATCAGATCGGCTGCTCAAAAGCGAAGAACGTCATTCCCGCGAAGTGGAGCGCGACGACGGGAATCGGTGGGTTCTCGATTTTGGCTCATTCCCCAAAGTGTACGACGCTTTTCGGCAACACCGCCTACGCGCAGGGCGAGTTCAATCTCTTCGTGCCGTTCCATTACAAGGGCAAGACCGCGTCGCACTACATCATCGCCCAATGGGTCTACAACTACTCCGGTACCGAGAACCTCACATCGGGAACCTGTGTGGGAACGGCCACGGCGACATCATGGTCGTGCTACCAGAACGCCTACACGTACCTCACGGCTTACGCGTATCTCTACGACGTCGGCCCATCGTACACGACGTATTCTTATCCGACCGTGGTGTGGGCCGGGATCTACAACTCCACCTCAAACTCCACTTCCTGCTCCACGTCGTCGGGGTGCAGCTCGTCGGGGGGAGGCGGGGCGGCCGCAGTGTCTGGTAGCGTCACCTACGCCTGGAACATTACGGCGACGCTCAACGCCACTCACAGGTACTATATCCAGACATATCTGGCGGGCTACGTTTCGACGTCACTGACGTCATACAATGGTTACATTAAGGGTGGGAACGCGCTGGCCCAGCTGAACGTGGCGACTCTCGGAAACGGAGCGAAGCTACTCCTCATCGAAGTCTTGTAGGACGTGGACGATCCCGTCCGCCTTTCCCGTAGGCGTGTCCGAGCGCCAAGGACCGACTAACCCGACAGCCGGCCCATCGTCCTGATTCTGCGACGAGCGGCTTCGGGGCGGGAAGAAGTGCTGAGGGCGCTTGGCAGGCCCCGGACCCCCGTGGACACGACCCCGGGCAATGTCTAGCGAACGCGCATGGTGGCCACTTGGATGGGACTGCGTCGGGGGGCCCACGCGAAACCAACCCCTACTCGGGGGTCAAGGACCGGCACCCCCCGGACCACGGGCGGCGTCACCTACCACCTCTGGCGGGGGCTGTGAGATTGACCCTAGCGTCGTAGAGTCCTCACAATACCTCTTGAGCGCGCTCGAAGGCCCGGCCGAAGTTGTATCTTGGGTTCTTGTAATCCTCAGGGCCGAGAGTCGCGCGCCTTCCAGCCGCGCCTGCCTTGTAGCGCGGGTGTCGGGTGGCGGCAGCGCGAAACGGGTCACGTGCGACATTCGGTCGACTATCCGAGCAGTCGCAGGGCCCTCGCCGCTAGCGTGAATTGCGCGGCAGGGCTCCCTTGAGATAGCGGGTGAACCAGCGAACGATCTCGCGGGTTCCCCGAATCCGATTCGCGGTCTTCACGAACCCGTGACCTTCGTCGGGAAAGAGGAGTAGTTCGACCGGAACCTTCCGCTGCCGAAGCTCGGCCACCACCTGCTCGGCCTCGATGACGGGCACATTCGTATCATTCGCCCCGTGAAGAACGAGGGTGGGCGCCCGAACCCGGTCCATCTTGTGAATAGGGGAAAGAGCGCGAATCAGATCCCGCTGAGTTTCGGGGTCCCCGTACTTCACCTTGGAAATCGCGGCCATCCACGGTTCGCTCTGGGCGAAGAATGTTTCGAAGTTGACAATCCCGTACGAGTCCGCCCCGGCGGCGAAGAGGTCGGGGAACTCGGTCAACGCAGCCATGGTCATGTAGCCGCCGTAGGAGCCTCCCATCACTCCGATCCGAGCGGGTTCCGCCACTCCGGCCTGAATGACGGCCCGGACGCAGGCCCCGATGTCCCGAACCGCGTTGACGCGGAGGGGACCGTTATCGAGGTTAACGAACGTCTTACCGAAACCCGAGGACCCTCGGACGTTCGGCGCGAAGACGGCGATCCCCTGGCTCAGCAGCGCCTGATAGGTGGCGTCGATGAAGGGCCGCTCCTGGGCCTCCGGTCCGCCGTGGAAGCTGAGGACGACCGGTCCAGCCGAGGAGGAGCCGCGGGGTCGGTAGAGCCACCCAGACAAGGGGAGGCCGTCTTCGCCTGCGAAGCGGAGGAGTTCGGGGCGGATCAGATCGCCCAAGCGGACACCCGCGTGGGGGCTCCAAGTGAGTTGTTGGAACGAGCGGCTGCCCGGGCCCAGAACCCACAGATCCCACGGCAGGGCCGCTCCGCAGAAGCAGGACACCAGACTCTGGCCATCGCGCGTGAAGAGCGGACCTTCACGCCCGTAGACCGGACCGTCAATGATCTCCCCCGGCAGCTCAGGCCCCTTCGTGAGGTCACCGGAGTTCAGGTCGATGAAATCAACTTCGCACCGCCCGGCCACATTCCAGAACAGGACGGCTCGTTGGTTGTCTCCAGCCACATCGAACCACTCCAGATCCGCGTCCGTTCGCGCTGCGAGGGTCTCGATGGCTTCGGGCGCGCGACTCGCGTCGAGCGTCAGTTTCGCGAGGCGGATGAACTCCGTGTCAAGGTTGCTCGAGAGATAGATCGTTGAGCTGTCCGGAGCGAATCGAGCCCGCCGGATGTTCGCGACGCCTTCGTGCGGTGTCAACAGTTTCGGGTCGCCGGACGATAAGTCGACCAGGTAGAGATTCGAATCTCCTCGATAGGGCGAGACCAGCGTGAGAGCGGTCTTGCCGTTGGGGGAGAAATCGGCGGCGTCCCCGGATCCGGGGGCTTGACCGAGATACTTGAGCTCCTCCGTTCGGATATCCACGGATACGGCCTCCAGCCGCGACGGTTCGCGTTGGTTGGTCGAGTAACCGAGGAGGCGCCCGTCTCTCGACCAGCAATTGAGCCAGTTGTTAGTGCGGCCGCCCGGGGTCAGCCGCCGGAGCTCCGAACCATCGGGCCGAACCAGAGCGATCTGCCCGTTCATCCCGCCCCCCGGGGCGATGTTGATCGCGATCCACTCGCCCGTCGGAGACCAGGCAGCGTCGAGCACCGGGTCGTCGAACGCCGTGAGCTGCGTCGGCCAGCCGCCCTTCGACGAAACCTTCCACACCTGGGGAGAGCCGCTCAGGTCCGAAACGAAACCGATTTCCCCTCCATCGGGGGAGACTGTCGGATGGAAGCAGGATCCGATCCGAGCGAACGCCTCGATCGTACGCGCGAGTCCATCTTCGAATATCGAGGACGCTTCCTCGCTCATCGGGCGGCTCGAAGTCAGGGCCCGAGAAAGGCATAGCTCGATATCGACGACCCAGCCATGCGTGCCGCTGCCGCTCCACCATCGGCCCTGATGGATCCCGCTCGAGCGGCGGGCGGGTCGATCCAGCCGACGTCGTCGCCCGCGAATTCCGGCTCCGGGCCCTTTCGACCCCGCGGAGACGGGGGATCCGGATCGTGACCGTGTCGGGCTCTCTTCGCCCAGAGTCCCAAGACGACGACTGCGATGGCTAGGGCGGCGAGGATCGGATACCCCCAGGTGGGAAGTCCGAGGCCGCTCGTCGGATTGGGCCCCGCAGATGTGCTGACCACGAATGTCGTGTTCGTTGAGACGTTCCAACGGGCGGCATCGGTCACGACGACGGTGACGATGAAGGTCCCAGCCTCCAGGGGAGCGCATGTCAACGTCGAAACGTTGCGGGACGCGCACCCGGCCGGCAGCCCTGAGTAGGCAAACTCGCGATACCCCGTACCGTGCGCGACAACGGCAACTAACGAGGTGTTCTCTCCCAGAGTCAAGTTCGGAGGGTTGGCGGTGAACGATTGTAGGGTCGGATCGGGGTTCACCGTGACAAGGGCCGTCGCGCTCGCGCTGTAGCCAACGGCGTCCCGTTGGGTCACCCGTACCGAGAACTCGCCGGCGTCCCTCGGGCTGCAATTCACGACCGGAGCACTCGAACCCGAACAACCGAGCGGCAGCCCGGAGTAGGTGGAGGTCGTCGCACCCGTCCCTCCCGAGCTCGTGACGTCCAGTTCGATGCTCTGACCTAGGTCTATCGAAGCGGGCCGCGACACGAAGGCGACGACGGCCGGGTCGGGATTGACGACGAGGGTGGCCGAGGCCCGGACCGTCCAATTCAGGCTGTCCGTCGCCTCGAGATTCATCAGGAAGCTGCCGGTCCCATTCGGTGTACAGCTGAACGTGGGGGCGTCGGCCGACGAGCAACCCGCCGGCAGACCCGTGTAGTTGTAGGCGTACCCCCCGCTGCCCCCCGAGACATTCAACCCCAGGGTGGAAGTCTGACCCAGGTCCAACTCCGCAGGGGAGGAGGCCGCCGAGTTGATGATCGGGTCCGTGTAAACCGTTAGCGTGGCCGATTGGTTGACGGACAGCCCAGCGCCGTCGGTAACTGCAACGTGGATGCCGTAGGCGCCCGTGGCGTTCGGGCGGCAGGTCAGGCTCGGCGCGTTCGCAGGGGGGCAGCCCGGGGGCAGACCCGAATAGCCGAACGTGAAGATCCCCGTCCCACCTCGAACCGTCACATTGAGTGTGACGGTTTGGCCGAGGTCGAGGGCCGACGGGGCCAGCACAAGGGCGGCCGCTGGGTCGGCAGTAACGGAGAGGTGCGTCGTAGCCTTAGCAGATGCGCCGACCCCATCGACGATCTTCACGGTGACAATAAAGCTCCCCGCCGAGCTTGGAAAACACATAAGATTCGTCGTATTGCGAGACGGGCACCCCGGGGGAAGTCCGCTGTAGGAATAGGAAATTGTACCGGTGCCGCCGGAGGCCACCACCGAAAGATTCAGACGCTGGCCCCGGTCCAGAGTGTCGGGCGAGGCCACGAAGGATGCGATGGCAGGGGAGGGGTCGACGACCAGCGTCGTGTTGACGGCCGCGCCGACACCCGTTGGCTCGCTCAAGTTGACCGAGATTGGGAAGGTACCCGTTGCGTTTGGCGTGCATTCGATTTGGGTAGCGTTCGATGATCCACACCCTGCCGGAAGACCGGAGTACGCATAGGACAGGTTGTCGAAATTCGATGCGGAGTCGACCCGAATCGTCGTGGACTGGCCCAAGTCCACCGGGGATGGAGCGGCGGAAAGGTAGGCGACGACCGGCGGTCCGTATGACCAGGTACTATTGTAGGCGTGCCCGTCGTAGGCGAGCTCGAGCCGGTCCGCCGAATCCCAGGCAAACGACCAGAACGTAGTAGATCTAGGACTGTGCCCTGGATGGAGCTGTGTCCAGCTGCCGTTACCGAAGCTCCACGTGTCGTTCAGTGTTTTCGGGACCGGGGAGTACGGCCCGGAGTCGCCCCCGAATAGGAGGAGCGAAGCCGTGTACGGGTCATACTCGAGGAACACGTTGCACCGGGGCGACGGTTTGGTCGTCGTCGACAATCTGGACCAATTCCCCGTCACAAATTTCCACGTCCCGTTCTGGACGTTCAAGTTCGAATCATATCCTCCGAAGAGGATTGAATACCGGTCCGCCTCGTCGTATGCCAGAGCAGCGGTGCCGCGATCTCCGGGGCTGGCTGCATTCGGGCGCGTGAGGTTCGACCAAGTGTTGTTCCGATACGCCCAGGTGTCCCCCAGCACCCGGCCCCACGTCTGCGAGATGCCGCCATAGAGCAGGACGTAGCTGTCCGTCGCGTCGTACGTGATCGACATCGCCCACCGAGAGGGAGGCGAGGTGGCCGGGTTGAGTCGAGTCCAGTTCCCGCCGACGTACTTCCAAGTGTCGTTGAAATTCGTCCCGTAATACGCGCCCCCGAAGAGGAGGAGGTAGCCGTCCGCGGCGTCGAAAACCATTCCCGGTAGAGCCCGCGGTGACGGTCCGCTGATAGTGTGCTCGGTCCATTGTCCGCCGACGTACGTCCAGGTGTCGTTCACGATGCTTCCCCCGAATAGGACGACGTAGCCGTCCCGAGCGTCGTACGCCATGCTGCACTGAGTACGGAGGCCGGGGGTCGGTCCCCCCAGGTTCGTCAGATTGACCCAATCATGGTTCGTCCTGGATGCCATTCCCGCCGCTGGCGTTGCGCGGCAGCCCGGTGGAACCGATTTCGAGAACGTGCACGTCATGGGGTAAGGGGCGCGGGATCCGAACCATGCAGGAAGTGATCGCTCCGCCTCGGCGAGGATCGCGCCCGCCGCGCGGGTTTCGTGAGGTAGGTGGTCGGTCAGATCGTCGGGGCGAGCAGCCGAGAGGTGCGGAGCCGACGGAAAGGAACCGCCCGCGAGCAGGATGGTCAGGACCAAGGAGGCACCGAGGAGGGAGGACCCGTATGGAGCCTCGATAGGGGGGCCCCTCCTCAAGTGGGTCGTGCCGAAGCCGACAGCCGGGCTGACCCCCTCTTCCGAACGATTCCCGGCCATTGCAGTGGCAGGAGCTCCGAAAGGCCTGCTCCTCCCGCAGCCGGTCCGAATCGTGGACCCCTTGGTGACGGTTCCCTGGTCCCTCATCTCCGCGTTGGGATGCTTCACGGACTCGCGAGGAGGAGCGACTCAGTGACCTTCTGACTGCAGTGCTTCCCGCTGAAGCAGAAGATGGAGGGGGGCTTCAGGGTCAGAGAGACCGTCAACTTCACCGAGACGGAGTGATTCACCGCGAAGGACTTGGTCGTAGACTTGGAAGCGTAAACGCCCGGCGATACGAAAATCTCGATCCTTGCGCTGAGCCCGTTGGCGTTGGCTGGCCGCGTTCCGCTCCCGCTCCATGCGCAGTACTGCGTTGAGGAGGCGTTCGGAATCGGCGTCCCGTTATCGAGCCAGCTAAAGCTCCACTGCGGGCGGACGATGTAGTACCCGCCCGAGCACGTCGCCGAGTAGGTGAAGTTGGTCGGTGTCGCGGAGGTCGCCGGAAATGAGGAAACTCCCACTAGGCCGCTGGCCGCCGGGGGGACAACCCCGACCAGTACCAGCAGTCCACCCATCAACGGACCCGCGAACAATACCGTGCGTGACGCGCGGGGGTCCCGGTTAGGTAGCGCCTTTGCGTCGGAGCTCCCTCGGTCACTCATGGCCAGGATGCGAGGGTTGGCGTCGGATCCGCGTCGAGGATGTTGTACGACTCGTTGGCCGGAAGTACCAGAAGGTCCGTCGAAGAGACGATCTGAACGATCCCGTAGCCACGGAATTCGGTTGCGGCGTGCCACTCGAAGCTCGTCCACCCCCCCAGGGCCGTCGGGGCAGCGGAGAAGGAGACGTTGGCACCTTGGATGCGGAAAGAGATCGGGGTCAGTACCACCGGGGCATCGTGAACGAGGGGAGTTCGGTTGGCCAGGGCGGCGGCAAAATTGCTCCCGTCCCAGAATAGCACCAGGTAGTAGACAGTCGGGTCCCGATTACCAGGGTCCGGCCACCCCTTCGCCGCGAAGCTTCCGTTCGGCTGGATGAGCCCGAACCACCATTCGAACTGGGGGTTGTCGTTCTTCTGGGTCCCGTTGGGGAAGGGCGGCGCAGCCGGCATCGGCGCCATCGTGGTCAGATTGAAGGTGAAGTTGTCCACCCCATTGCCCGAGACGGCCGCGGAGACGAGGTCCTCCCACGCCGGAGTGCCCTTCTTGACGTCCGAAGTGGGATCGTTCACTGTGACGGTCGTAGGTCGGGGCAGTGCCGTCGCCGCGGTGTGAGAGGACACCGCGAACAGCGTCAGGACGAAAGCGCCGGCCACCAGGATCGCCGCGAAGCGGTGGTACGCCGCGACGCTGGGCGAGCGACCTTGGGCGGAACTCCGGACTCGCGCGTTCGGGTTTGTTCCTCTCGGAACACCGCGGACCGAACAACCTCTTCCCGGCACGATCGCGCCGGCCCGTTCACTCATGGTCGTTTGGATGGAGCCCGCCGATAAGTATGAACGGTCAGCAAAGTTGGCGAAACCGGCCCGGTCGGGCCATCGCACGTGATGCGCAGGGCAGACTCTCGCGAACCCTCACCCGAACTCGAGGCGCCGGCGGGAGAGACCGCCATGGACGATCTCGATCTCGACATCCTCCGAGAGATGTTCCACGGTCGCGTTCTGAAGTTCGGCGGTTTCTATCCGTGGGTCACGCCGGCCCAGATCAGTCGAGCGCTGGGTGTTCCACCGAGCACGGTCAAGTTGCGCCTGGCGAACTGGCGGAAGTCGGGGTTTCTTCACGGGATCGCATTGTTCCCACATCCTTCGCTCTTCGGTCTGGGGATCTATGGTCTGGCGCTCGACCCCGAATCCGCCGCCGGCCGGGCTTCCATTGCGGAGGCGCTCAAGAATCACCCCACGGCGGCGCATGTCTGGGAACCGGAAACCATTCACTCGTTCTACTGGATCGGATACCTCGATGCCACGCGCGCCTCGATGCTCGAGGCCGAACGGATGTTCGGCCGACTACCCGGCGTCCGAGTCATCGGAGACAGTGACGATTCCTTCCCCCTTCCAGAGTGTTCCCTGGACCCGAGCCATCTCGACTGGCGCATCATTCGGGCGGTCCGAGCGCGCCCGGAGGTACCGCTCTCCAAGATCGCGGCCGAACTCCATGTGGGATTCCGTACCATCGCCCACCGGTTCGCGCGGCTCGTGTCGTCCCACGCCATCCTGTGCATGCCTCGAATGGACTTCCGGCGGACGTCGAGGACATTTGCGATGGTGCTTCTGGTCCTCTCGGAGGACGCCGACCCGTGGGAGCTCTGGGCGCGGGTGGAGGCCTCTCGCCCGGTCGTACTCCCATTCGGTAACTGGGGGTTCCCTGAAATGACGTGGCCGGCAGTAGCGAAATTCGCCGAGAACAATCGCTCCCTCACGTACTTCGTGTCGCTTCGTACGCCGTCGGAAGGTGTGAACCTGTTGCGTACGGCCGAGCGCTGGTCGGGGGTGGTACGAGGGTTCCTCACGTTTCCCGTCGCGATCTGGGACATTCCGACGCCGTACGACGCGCCCCTCGAGCGGAAGATCCGGGAAACAGCTCATCGTCGACCGGTCTGAAAGCTGACGGAACGCGAACTCGTTGAACCCCCGGGCGCGGCTCCGTCAGGCACCTCGGAGACGCTCGCGGTGTTCCTTCGGAGAGACAGTTCCCGGAGCCCCGATGTCGGAAGCTCTAAGGGAGGAGTCCGACTCGCCCGCTCGCGTTCAATGGAGGGAACGCCCGAAGGCGGGTCCGGTCCAGGCCCCGTGCGATCGCGCCGTTGGTGGGCCGTGGTCATCGCCGTCCTGTCCGTAGCGGCGGGGGTCGGTCTTTTCGGGTGGTACGTCATCCGGAACCCCGCGGCACCGGGGTGCCACCCCCCTTCGTCCCCGCTCTGTCAAGGCAAGGCGAACGCCGCCGACCTCAGGGTCGTACTTCCGTTCTCGGACGCCCAGACGATCACTCAAGTCCCGGCGTACGCTGTGCTTCCGCCCGGGGACATCGCCTCCCAGTTCGTCTTTGATTTCGGGGACGGTTCCGCCCCGAACTACACCAATGCACCGACCGAGGACCACACCTACGCGAGCCCGGGATTGTACCTGATCTCCGCCGGAGCCGACATCAGCCGGACGTGGCACACGAACATCGACTCCTTGGTCGCGCTGCCCATCCGGGCCAGCTTCGCCTCCACCGGAGCTGACGAGGCTCCCGGAGTGAATGGCTCGGTCCTTTCGAATAGCTCGACGGTAACGGGAGTGAACCCTTCCGCGGTTCTGCGCGTCGGGGAAACGGTCACCGTCTCGGCGTCGTATTCCTATCGTCCGCCGGATCCGAACTTTACCGTTCGAAGGCCCAGCCTGATCGAGGCTCCGGGAGCGACCGTGGAAGGAAGCCCGGTCATCACCGGATCCTCGGCTGCCGCCTCGGTCAAGTTCGCGTCCGCCGGCGACTATTGGCTCCGGTTCGTGGGATCCGCGACCAACGCGACCGGCGCGGTGGCCTTCCAGAACTTCACCTGGACGGTGTACGTCGCCCCGCCCGGCGTCCATGCTGGGCTCGCTCCCCCCGCGGCCGACCGCTCGACGCATCCCGGGAGACTCGTCTCGGACGAATACGCCCCCGGCGGGACGAACAGCATCGACCCGGCCATCAACTACGACACCACCGGGGCCGAGACGCTGCTGAACGTCGACGAGACGCTCATCCAGTTCAACGGCAGCCAGGTGGGCCCGGCGCCGAGTTCGTTCGTCCCGGTGCTCGCCGCCTGTGTTCCCGGAAGCGCGCTCTGCTCCTCCACCTTCGGTTCGAGCCTCCTCCGCGGGCAGAACTACACCTTCGTGATCGACGGCGGCGCCCGCTTCTACGACCCGGCGACGGGCGCCTCCTGGGGAGTCTATCCGACCGATGTTCTGTTCAGTTTCTCCCGAGCGTTCGCGTTCGCAGACCTCCCGTGCTATACCTGCAATCCGGGATGGATTCTCGGGCAGGCGCTGCTCCCGTCCGGAAACGCGTCCTGGGACGCGGGCGCCCACGTCCCGATCAACAACACTCCATCGAACGTCTGGGCGAGCATGACGCTGAACGGAAGCGACTGCCCCGAGCTCGCGCTATCGAGCCCCACCTACCACGGATGCATCACACTGCGTGCGGACGGACAGGGCCGGGCGTGGCCGTTCTTCCTCGAGCTGGTGGCCGAGGAGCAGGTAGGGGAAATCGTCCCGTGCGGATGGGTGAGCGCGGCGACGCAATCCGCGGGAATCCCGTACTGGACGTACGGCAACGTGAGCGGAAGCGGGGACCGCCCGTGCAGCGCGCCCGGCACGGGCGGGCTGGGGGTACCGAACCCCCCTCCCACCGCTTGGGACTCGTACGAGGTGACCGGTTCCCAAGCACCGTACTGGGGGAACGTCGAGTATTCGAACGTCGGGAGCGGCCCGTATGCGCTGAGCGCGTACTCTCCCGGCCAGGGATACTCGCTCGCGATCAACCCCTCGTACGAGGCACCGCGCCTCTGCTCCGGTCTTGGGTGCTGGCCCGTACCGGGAACGTTCGCGAAATCCGTGAGCGTGACGTACGAGACAACGTTCACACCGGGAGAGTCGTCGCTCGCGGCCGGAGCCGTCGACTTCGCCGGGACCCCATCCACGGACACGCCCCTCCTCATTTCTCTCATCGAGGGCGGGAAAGCGCACTCCGCCTCATTCCCGACCCTTACGATCGGAGCGTTCGCGTTCAACTTCGCGTTCGACCCGACCGCCCTCTCCTCTTTTGTGAGCCAACCGGTGAACATTCCGTCGGACTTCCTGAGCCATCTGGCCGTCCGACAGTTCCTCGAGCGGGCGTACCCCTACGGATCCGTCGATTCCTCCGTCTCGACGGTCGATGGGATCCACTACGGTTTCGACTTCGGGGGAGGAATCCCCCGGTACCTCTCCGGGTACTACCCGTCCAACATTCCCTGGCCGGACGCCAATCCGTGCTCGGACGCGAACGATTCGGCCTGCCCGGGGTATTGGTGGACGCAGGGGACGACCGCCGGTTCTCCGCTGTACGACGCGGAACTATCGGCGTGCACGAACGCCAGGTCGTGCAGCATCCCGGTCTTCATCCTGAGCGGACGGCAAGACCTGGCCCTAATCGCCCAGTTGTGGGCTGCCTCGGTCGCGTCCGTTTCGCGAGGGGCCCTGAATCTGCTGACCGTGCCCGTAAATCAGGCCACCTTCCTCACGAACGCCCTCACGGGACCCGACCTAAGTCCCATGCCGATCTACGGGCTCGGGTTCGTCCCGGACTACCCCGACCCCACCGACTATCTCGGGACGCTCTACACCCCGGACGCGAGCTGGATGTACACCGACGGGGTGCGGGAACAGGCCACGCTTCCGGCCTTCAACCAGACGAGCTGCCGGTCGTGGATGGACTACACGGGCTGGGCCGCGGCGGGCGCGGCCCTGTCCATCCCGGATGGGTGTCAGGGCGCGGCCCTCAGCGCGATGGCTTACGTCGAAGGACTTGCGGCCATCCACGCGGCCGGTCCGATCCGAGCCCAGTTGTACGACTCGACCGAACAGATCGCGTTCGGGTTGGGGCTGTACACGTACGCGTTCCAGTTCAATCTGGTCCTTCCGTATGCACCTTGGATCGACGGCAACTCGTTCAACACGAACCCCATGATCGGTGGCGGTGGCGACCAATTCTGGTTCGACGTGACGGGAAACGGCGTGGCGTAGCCCTCCCGCTCGCTCGGAGGCCCTTCCGAGTGGAGTACTGGGGCGCTGAGCCGCTCCGTGTGGGGTCTCGGACGGTGGGCTCCCGCGGCTCAATCTACGGATGGGCGCTAAGGGGACAGCAGACATCCGAGTCGAGGATGGGGGGTGACGGGGGCGCACCGGGTGCACCGTACCACCGCTCTTCGCTCGATCCCGTCGGGAGGAATGATCGCGCGCTCCATCTCCTCTGGGAAGAGTTCGTCGCCACGATCCGGTCCCCGACCCTGGGAGCCGATACCCCCACCCAGCTGTTCAGTTGGTTGGAAGGCGAGCGGGAGTCCGAGCGATTCCCCACCCTGCTCTGGCGTCGAGGACCTGAGAACGTCCCCTCCGGCTTTGCCGTGATGTCGACGCTGCCCGACGGCGCGGCGGAAGTGATGCACCTCTACCTCGCGGAGCCGGCCCGCTCCGCCTCCGGCCTCGGCGAACTGGTGGACGCGTTGACGCGACGCTCGCTCCCGCAACCCATCGTGGACATCGGGGATTGGATCGTGGGTCTCACGGAGAGCGATCAGCGCGAAGCGCTCGAGCCGCGCGGGTTTCGGCACATCCGACGGGAGCGGCTCGTCCGCCCGGTGGAGGTCCCGGTTCGGCCCACCTCGACGCCAGACTCGGAAGTGAGGCTCCGCTCGCTGGACCGGGAGGATAGAGACTCGGTGCTTGACGTCGACCGCAAGGCGTACGAGAACCACATCGACCGTTTCTCGGGGCCGTTCGGGGAACGTGAGCGTGAGTTTGCGCCGTACGTCGACAAAGTGTTCTCCGGGGAAACGGCCGGGTTGCGCCTCGACGCTTCCTCCCTGGCGACGGCGCAGGGCCGCCCGGTCGGCTTCTCGTTCATTTTTGATACGGATCGGGGTCCCCTGCTCGGCGACGTTTCCGTCGATCCGGGATGGCGCCGCCGAGGAATCGCGACGGCCATGATCACCCGTGCGCTTGAGACGCTCCGGTCGACGGGGGCCACGGGCGAGATGTCACTTTTCTACACCGTTGCGAACCCGACGCGAGCCGGATCCGTCTACCGTCGTCTCGGCTTTCACCCTCCATCGGGCGCTCCGCGATTCGTACCAGGCCTCTGGATTCGGGAGGAGTATCGCCAACGGAGGGGATTCGCGGTCGCCGACGACGAGCCACGAGACCCCTGAGATTCGGCCCTATCCCCACCCCAAGTGCAGATCGCATGCGGAGGGAGGGGGGACCATCACGGGGGCCGGCCGTTCTTTTCGGCTTCATTCCGTAAGCGGCCCTGCTAGGAGGTTCGACTCTTGCCCTGTGGTTCGAACTGCTCAGTGGCATCCGATCGCTGGCCATCCCGGACGGGTGTCGTTCTGGAGGAGATGGGCAGGGTCAGCCTGCGTTCCGATCGGCGTACTCCATTCGCAGGAATGCCCAAATGTCCTCCAGGTCGGTTTCGGCGCAATCGTGGACAAGGCCTCGATTGCGCAGACGGCTCAGCCGGGCCTACGGTATGGCCGGACTCCGCTTCTTGAGCCCCGACGAGGTCCGCTCGGCGGACTCCGTTAGATGAATTAGGTCGAGCGGGATCGCGCTCTGAACCAATCCGGCCTCCGAGAACGTCGACGCTCCCCCCCGGAGTACTGATTCGTCTCTTCGGCCGCCTTGACCATCGCCGCGATTCTCAGTCGGTTCTGGGATCGTGCGGAGGTCACAGGGGTATAGACTCGGCAACCACTTGCGGCTGAATGAACCAGTATAGGCTCGACTCGGTGGCTACATCAACGCGACGAGAGAGCAGCGTCTCGAGGTCTAAGGCGAGGTCCACCGAGCGGAGGGATGATTGAGTCGTCCGAGATCGGTCGAAATCCACCAATAGGTCGACAACGCTGTGGCTCTCGCCGCCCTCCGCGCCACCGAGCCGAATACCCGAATCTCCCGGACCTCGTAGCGTCGCGCGATCTTCGCAATCCTCGAACGAAACGGTCCGAGCACCTCCTCTACCCCCAAGCCCCCTCGGCCCCGGTGGATGCGGATCCTCGATTCCTCCCAGTACTGAGACTTACAGCGTGGACATATGCGAACGACACGGACACGCGGGGTCCACGAATTCCCACACCGGAGCAATGGAGACCTGGGGTCGAGCCGACCTGCATGAGCGGATCAGATCCCTGAGTAGCATGAAATTACTCGTGGGTAAGCTTTTCAGGCCGTGCCGAAACGAAGAATCTCGACCAAAGTCCCTCAGCGCGAAACTCCACGGAACGGACCGCGGCGTACCCCGCGCGTGTTCACGGAAGGATTCCGGCGGGCGATGGCTCCTTCACTCCTCGACGATCTTCCAATACGAGTCCTTGTAGGTCACCTGGCCGTTGTGGAACTCCCAGAGGTCGCAACCCCGGACTCGGATCTTCTGCCCTGCCCGCGTCGTTCCCGTCAACAGCCACTCCGACACTCCCCGCTCGCCGGCCATCCAGTGTCGATCCTCACCGTAGTGGACGTCCGGGATCCCTTCGAATCGACGCGCTAGTCCTCGGCGGACGTCCTCTTTCCCACGGAAACGTTCCCCCCAAGGATCGGGACCTCGTGGGAAGTCGAAGGTGCAATCCTCGGCGAAGTAGCTCATGATCGCGTCCAAATCGTGCCGGTTGAAGGCGTCGAGGATCTCCGCAAGCGTCTGCGCAGTCGGCTGCATCTCGGACTCCGGGTTCGAGGTACGAGAAACCGCTCGGGGACTTGACCGATTCCTGGGCATGTCGCTCGCGTAGGTCCCGCCTTGAACCCTTATTCTAGGCGCGGGCTGGCCGGGGAATGGCTCGGAAGACGGCGACCGGGAGAGGACGCCCACGACCTTCGACGCGAGGCAAGACCGTGCTACCGGCGGAGGTCTTCTTCCACGATGCCAGCTGCGTCTACGATGCCCCCATCGAGGCGCTCTGGGAGTTCATGCGGGACGACGAAATTCATGGAGCGGCCCACGGTCCCACGCTCCGCAATTTCGTAGGGAAGGAGATCTCGCCCACGTGTTTCGAGGCCACGTACGAGGTGCTGCGTGATGGCCAGTGGCGCTGGAGCAAGAGTCGGCACACCGAATATCCACCGGTGTGCAAGATCGGAGAGCACCTCGAGGGCGATTATGCCGGGACCGTCTTCCTGATCCAGTACTGGCCGGAAGGGACGCGGACCCGAGTGGACGTCTGGGCCCGCCTGCGGTCGGCGGTCCTCTCGGCCCGTGAGCTGAGAGCCCATTGGCGCGAATCGTTCGCGAACGCGTACAAGGAGGACGTCGCCGTCCTTCCCAAGTTCCTGAAAAAGCGCAGCAAGCGAGCGGAACGCTCCGCGCGTTGAGCTTCGGTCATCCGAAACTACCGGTGCGCGAAGGTCGTGGCGGAAGCCGGACCGTGTTGGGCCGAGCGGCAACCGTCTTGGCGGTAAGCCGCCACGAGCCGCACCTCGATGGCCGGTTACACCCCCGGGCGGATTCTCAACGCGCGGTACTTCCGCCATGCGGTCTCCCCGATACTTGCGGCTCGGTACCCCCATCTTCGGTACACCGCGGCCCTCATCGGCCCCGGCTCGGAGGTCCTGGGGTACGACACCGCCCTCTCTCGGGACCATGACTGGGGCCCCCGTGTTCAACTGTTCCTCCGGCCGGAGGATTCCCGGCGACTTCGCACCCGAATCCGTCAGACCATCGGACGCGCCCTTCAACCGTCGTTCTCTGGGCTCGACACGAGATTCACGGCGCCGAACGCCGACGGGGTCCGCGTCCGAGACCGGAAGGGAGAGCCGAACCTCTGGATTGGAACCATCCCGGAGTTCTTCTCCGATTACCTGGGGGTCCCGTCCGACCGCCCTTGGGGGTACTCGGAGTGGCTCCTGGTCCCTCAGAACAAGCTCCTCTCGGTGACCCGCGGGCCGATCTTCCGCGACGACCTTGGCCTAGCGAGATTCCGAAGTCGGTTTCGATACTATCCGCGCGACGTGTGGCTTCACCTTCTCTCGGTCCAATGGCTTCGAATCTCCGAAGAGGAGGCGTTCGTCGGGAGGGCGGGAGCCGTGGGGGACGCGGTGGGCGCCCGCTTGATCGCCGCCCGCCAGGTGCGTGAGATGATGCGCCTCGCATTCCTCCTCGAGCGGTCGTACATGCCGTACGACAAATGGTTCGGCACCGCGTTCCGAGGGCTTGCGCTCGCCCCTCGGCTACTGCCGCTGCTCCTGGGGGCGCTGGATTCCAAGTCCCCCGCCACGCGAGAGCGATTCCTCTCGAGATCCTACGAACTCCTGGCAAAGGAACAGAACCGGCTGCGCGTGGCCCGCGCTCTGCCGAGTCACGTTTCGCGCTACCACGACCGCCCGTACAGGGTTCTCCACTGCGAACGGTTCGCGAGAGAGATCCGACGCCGGATCCGGAGCCCGCGGATCCGGGGACTGACGTCGATCGGGTCCATCGACCAATTCGGGAACACCGAGACCCTCGGTTCGACCCGCGACCAACTTTCGGGCCTGCGCTTCGTGATCGATGGGAGGAAGCCGGATACCTGACGTGCGGGAGGTGGGATTGTGCCGCTCCGCCACCGAGTCCTCCCGGTGACCGTGGTCGCCCGTCTCCGAACCGTCGGCAGAGTAGGAACGGCTCGGAAGCCTGCGAGTTGGCCGCGCCCGTCGGCCGGGAACGGGACCGGTTCTCGCCACGCCGACGATTCTCGGCCCGCCGCTCGGCCGAGACCACCGAGACGACACGTAATATCGCGGCGAAGCCCATCCCGCCCGAATCAACGTGACTCGTACCTGTCCGGAATGCGGTTCCTCGGTGGAGTACACCGTGGAAGCTGCCTCCGTCCTCAACGGGACCTGCAGCCAATGCGGACGGGCCCACACGATCTTCGAGCATCCTCCCGGGAGCGGCTCGGGCGCTGAATCCTCCGGATTGGAAGGCGCCGGGAGTTCGGCCGAGGAGGTCCGTCGGTCCGATCGGATCGAGGTCGCCCTGCCCGCGGGAGACGGCCCCACGTGCGGCGCGTGCGGCTCGCTGCTGATGTTTCGCGCGGCCGCCGGCCGTGGCGTGGATGCGACCTGCTCCGGCTGCGGGCTGACTTCCTCCTACGTCCCGGTCGGATCGGACGACGCGGGACCCCGACGGATGCGCCCAACCCGAAGTGCGGGCGGTCCGGACGAGTCGCGGGGAGCCCCGCTATCACGGGCCCGCCCCTGCCGCGAGTGCGGCGGCCCGCTGCGATTCTCCACGAACCCGGACGGCACGATCTCGGGGGAATGCAGCGCGTGCGGTAATCGATTCACGCTGCCGCCCCGGCGCGATTCCGAGCGAGGACCCGATTCCCGGGGACCTCCTCGTTTCGGCCGGAGGCCCGGCCCTCCGTACGGCGGACGGGGCGGCCCCCGCCGGTACGGTCGCCCTCCAACGGGGCGGTTCCGGCGCAGCGAGGGTGACTCGGACCGGGACGGGGACGACCGACGACGACGGCGGCCGCGTCGAGAGTGACGAGCCTCGGTGAACCGAACCTTCCCGCTCGGCTGACGCTGGCGGGAGCGAGTCTCCGGTTCGCTTGCGCTTCGGAGCCCCGGGCTACTGCGAGCTCCCGAGGGCCCTGGCACGGGGGCCGGCCGGGACGGAGAACCGGGGACGACTCGAAATGGGTGCTCGGTCCTCAGACCCTGAGAACGGGGACGGCTGGCTCGGGGCCTTGGCCTACCACCGCCGCAGCGATTCGGCGATCATCTTGCGCGCGGCACGGGTCTGGTGGCCCGGACCCGTCCGCAGGTAGCTCCTGCATCCGCAGACTCGGCACTTGCCGTCCTCATCGTGCAGACGACGCTGATGTAGGCACCCGGGCGTCACACACTCGGTCGTCAGTAGAGATTCCTCGGGGCCATACAGTGGCGAACCCTCATGGGGTTGGCGGGGCGTCCAGCTGCTCGCGCCGATCCGAAACGGGCGAGTTTCGACCGACGGAGCGTGCCCCAGCGCGTCCGACTCTCTCGATGGGCGGGAGGGTTCGGCAGGGCTCGAGCTCGGGCACGAGGCGTCCTAGGGCTCGGCGCTAGGACGGAACCCGAACGTACACCCCCTCCCGGTTAGGTTGACTCTTCGAGCTCGGCGCTGGTCTGGGTTCCCAACCTGTTGGAACGCCTGGTAAGCGGCTCCCTAGGGTATCTGACGTCTAGAAAACCACGAAACGGGCAGTCCGGGATCAACGTGTTGGCCCGTGGAGTCGGTCCTCCTCCGGGGGTTCGATTCCAGGCCCGAGGCTACCCAGGGAAGCCTTTCTTCGCGGGATTCCACCAATGCGATGCTAGGGAGAGTCCGCTCCCATCGGATCGAATGCGGGCGACGACACCCGCGGACCGGCCCCAGAATCCCATTTCGAGCGAATACCAGAACACCTCGAACCCGCCGTCCACGCGGCGCGCCCGAGCGAAGCGGTTCGTCTCCTCCAGAATCCAGCTCTTCTTCAGCGCGGGCAGATACGTGACCGCGACGGCCTCGTCGATCGAACCGACCGGCCCGGGAGCCGTCGGGATCGTGGCGGCTTCCACGGTGCGAACGACGGACGTCTCACTTCGGAGCAGGTCGTGGGCCACGAAACGGAGCCGGAGTCTGCCGGGGGCGGAAGGTTCCTCCGCGTACAGAAGAAACCGGAACGGGTTCGCTTGGGGAATAACCGAAGAGTAGTTGCCGGCCTTGCGCACGCGTTCCACCCACCAGCGCGTGCCGAGTCGGATCGCGAAGTAGAGCAGGACCGCGAGGAGCAGGATCCAGGCGGTGATCGTCCAGACCCATAGGGGGGCCCGGCCCCGCTCCGAGAGCATGGCACCGTAGGCGACGACCGTGAACACCATGCCTCCGAGGTTGGCGATCCGGTCCGCGTCGAGACTGTACTCGCGCCGGCGGAACGGGGCGAATATCGGGACCGACCAGTGGTCCATCGCGTCGAGCAGGACGTGTGAAAGCCCCCCGAGTTCGAGGGCCACGAAGTACTGCGGATAGGACCCCGCCGCAAAGGCGGCGCCGAACACCCATCCAAAGAGCCGAGGGACGAGGAACGTACCGGCGGCCGCGATGACCGTGATGCCCAAGATGGAATGCGAGATCCCCCGGTGGCGAAGGAGCGGGAACCGTCGACCGAGCGGGAAGAGGAGGATATCGGCGTCCGGCAAGCCCCCCGCGAACGCCGCGGCCACGACGTACTGGAGTCCGTTCGGACCCCAGATCCCGAATCCGAGAAGATAGCCGAGCAGGAAGTGCGAGAAGGGGTCCATCCGTTGCAGTTGACCTCGTGAACGGAGCGCACATAGCGTAGGCCGGGAACTGGGCTACTGCCTCTCCGCGCGGGCGATCTCACCGCACGCTCGGACCGTGGCGCGGCTAACGGAAACCCGCCGCGGGGCCGTTCGAGGAGCACCCCGCCCGGGACGGTCCGAGCTATCTCGGGGGACCGAGCGGGCCGCCGAACTGCCGCAGCGCTTCCAGGGACGGGGTGAAGTAGTACGCCCCGGTCCGAGGCCGCGCGAAGCGCGTGAGGGAATCTCGAACTCCGTCCCGGCGGCCGGCCATGCTCTCCAGCATCCGTTGGAGCGGCGGCTGGGACGCGCAGAAGCCCACGAACACGGTCCCGTGGTTCGTGACGTTCCCGTACGCCACGTTTCGGCGGAATATCCTGCCGAACGCGTCCTGGTCGGTCCGCCGAACGTGGGAATCCGGTGGCTTGGGGTCCAGCTCGACGCTGTCGGATTTCGTCCGTCCGATGACCCGCTCTTGCGCGGAGACCGGTAGTGCCTCCCATCGTGCCGCGAGGTGCTGCCACTTCTGGAGCAGCAGGACGCTGCCTCCGGCGCCCGCACGCCCCTCCGGGACGAGCGCGACCGCGGGAGCCTCGGGGAGCGTGGGATTCTCCGTTCCGTCGATGAACCCCGTCAGGTCTCGGTCCTGCCGGTAGGGCCAACCGACGATCTCTTCGGCCACGGAGGCGGTCGACTGCAACGCCCGAAGCGTACTCCGGGCCTCGTCGAAGACCACGTCCAGGGACATTCCCGAGAACCAGAGCACCGTGTCGTGTTGGGTCGCGGGCATGACGAACCCTTCGGCCCCCTGAAGATCGTGGTTGAATCCGACGGTCCCGGGGGGCATCCCACCGGGCGCGAGGCGGCGCCACAACTCGGGCCTAAACCCGGCGACGAGGTTGACCCCCGCCATCGTGGTCCGCGGTTCGCGCAGGCCGGCCACGGCCGCGACCAGCTTCCCCGGGCCCGCTCCCTTCACCCGATCGAGCTCCAGGTAGACCTGAGCACCGGTGCCGACGGCGAAGATGCCGGACTGAGGGGTCGGAGTCCGGGCGGTTCGAGGAGATCGAACGCTCACGGCGACGCCGGTCGAAACGGGGATTCGGAATAAGGTCCGCCGATGCCCCGGGACCTCCGGCGTGCCCGCTCCTCCACGGAACGTGGAGCTCGACCCCCCGAGGCGACGCTCGCGGTGCGCCCCGGCGCCCCCGCCCCCTAGTATTCTCCCGAGAGACGGTCCCCCGCGCTGAGGTTGACGAGCGGCCCGCTCAACAGGTTGGAGTTGCTGACGAACGCCAGCGTCCCGTCGCTGAGCTTGATCACGGTGGTGACCAGACCGAAGCCCACGATCGAGCCCTTCACGCCGCCGAACTGAACGATGTCGCCCAACCGCAAGAACCGGTGCTGGAGCAGGAGGATCCCGGCGACGAAGTTCTGGAGCGTGGTCTGCAGGGCGAGGGTGACCGCGACCCCCGCGATCGCCGAGAACGTCAGGGTCGAGAGGAAGCTGATGGAGCCGAGCGTCGCCGAGAGGCCGACCGCGACGATGGCGATCCAGGCGATGGTGATCAGGACCTCTATCCCCCGGACCCGGGCGGGGGTCGACCCGGCGCGCTTGGAACGCGCCGCCGCCCACCGGGTGAGCAAGGGGCCCGCGATGGCGGGTACGATGACGAGACCGAGGAACTCCGCTGCGAGGAACGCGTCGACCTGCACCATTCCGCGGCTCCGGCGGTCGGCGCACTTCGATACGGGCAGATAGCCATCTCGAATCGTACCGGCCGGCCTCGCCGTCCGAGGGTCGCCGCGCTCCGCGACCGTCGACCGTGGGAACGGGCCCCTCGCAACGCCCGCCGGGAAGGCGTCATCCTTTTCGCCGGCCTCGAGGCTGCGATCGGCAGACCGTGCGAGCGAATCGGGCCGACCGGCGGGACCTCACGACGCTCACCGGCGACGAGTACCGGGACGCGATGCGCGAACGCTACTCGACCGGCGAGGCTCCGTGGGACTCCGGCCGTCCGAGCACGGAACTGATCCGAACGGTGGAGGCGGGGGAGCTGGCCGGATCGAGCCTGATCGAACTGGGTTGCGGAACGGGGACGAACGCCGTCGAGCTCGCTCGGCGGGGATACCGGGTGAAGGCGATCGACCTGGTGGACCTCGCCATCCAAAAGGCTCGGGAGAGGGCCCGGCGGGCCGGGGTCGAGGTCGATTTCGTCGTGGGCGACCTCACCGTGGCGGACCTCGGAGGACCGTACGATTGCGTGTTCGATCTCGGGGTCTACCACGGGATGCGCCTCCGAAACCTCCGGGGTTTTCTGTCCACGTTGGGCCAGGTCTCGCGCCGCGGGACCCGGTGGCTGTCCCTCGCCGGAAACGCCCGGGAGGCGTTGCCGGACGGCCCGCCGGTCGTGCGCGAGGAGGAGTTCCGATCCGAGCTGGCCCCGATGTTCCGGATCGTCCGCGCCCGGGAGTTCCGGTTCGACCTGAGACCGGATTTCCAACCGCTGGCCTGGTCGATCCTGGCCGAGCGACGTTAACCGATTCGTCCGTCCGCCGTTCGGTACGCGGGCGTGCGGGGTCGCTCGCGCATCCATCTCTCCATGTGTTCTCCGAGGTATTGGAAGAACTCGGACAGGTAGGGGTCCTTCTGCTGCACCCTCAACTCCAGGACGCTCGGCTCGAACTTCTTCCACGTCGCGGTCACGTAGCTGCCCAGCGTCCGCTCCACGAGATCGATCTCGATCGTGCGGTCGAACACGAGCATGCCGAGCATCTCCATCTGCTGAAGAAAATGGAGGTGGGCGGCCCGCGTGGATTCCGGAAGGGCCGCCCAATCCGTCGCCGTCCGCGGCGGGGGACGTTCCCGGAGCTCCATCGCCGCCTCCGCGAACTCGCGCGTCTGAAAGGCGCGCACGACCTCGATCGTCAGTCGCTCGCGGCGGTCGCGGACCGCGACGAGGACCTGGACGATCCCGAACCCGACCGCCACCACCGCCGAGGCCGCGATCGCGATATTGGCGAGCGTGGACGAGTCGAAGCCCACGCGGGATCGAGACGCTTCCCGCGCAAATCGATTGTGGAGCCGGGCCGAGCCTTCGGTGGGTGAATTCGACGCCGCCGGGCCAAGCAGGCTATTCGGTTCTCGGCGTCACGGCGACCGGCCCGGTTGACCGGGGCCGCGTGACATGTCGCGGTTCGAGATTCGGGATTTCCGAGACTCCGACTTCGAGGCCGACAGTCGGATCGCCTCCCACCTCCATCCCGGATTTCCGGTCACCGCGGAGGAGATTCGCCACTGGGACGGTGCGATCGCGGGGGAGGGCATCCACAAGCACCGACTGGCGGTGGAGGAACGGGATTCGGCGACCGTCGTCGCGACCGGTCTTCTCTTCAATCCGCCCTGGGAGTTCGACCCCGACGCCTACTGGATGTCCATCGAAGTCGACCCTTCGCGCCAAGGTCAGGGGATCGGCCGCTCCCTGTTCCGGGTCCTCGAAGACGAAGCGATTTCGCGCGCGGGCCGGTGCCTGTGGGCCACCGTGCTGGCCGATCAGCCGCGCTCCGTCCGGTTCTTCGGACGCGCCGGATTCACCGAACGCCGCAGGACCTGGACGTCGGTCCTCGGCCTAACCCAGGAAGCGCCCGCGCCGGCCCCGGCGGACCCGACCGACCGGAGGCTCGACCGAATCGAATTCACCTCCGTGGCCCGGGAAGGTCCGGAGGACGCGGGGGTGCGGGCTCGGTTGCACCGACTCGACAACGAAGCGGGCCGGGACACCCCGCGCCTGGGCCCCAGCACGGAGTTGTCGCGGGAACAGTTCGATGACCTGGTGTTCCGGGGGCCGGGGTACTTCCCCGAAGGGATACTCTTGGCCAAGTCCGACGGGGAGTACGTCGCCTACACGTATCTGATCAAGCGCCCGAGCAATCCCGACACGCTCCATGTCGGGTTCACGGGAACGCTCCGTGCGTTCCGGGGACGAGGGATCGCCACCGAGCTCAAGCGGCAGGCGGCCGAGCTCGCCCGCTCCATGGGCTATCGGTTCCTCCGCACGAACAACGATTCGCAGAACCCGGCGATCTGGGCCATCAACGAGAAGCTCGGCTTCCGCCAGGTCGAAACGTGGATCGAGGGTGAGAAGGGACTCCCCCCCGCCGGTGACGGGGGTATCAAGTAGCCACGGTCGCTCCCGCCGGTGCGGCATCGCGAGCGACCACCGGCGGTCCGGGTCGGCACAATGGAACGAACCCTCCGAACGCTGCTGGTCTTGATCCTCGTCCAGATGGTGGTCTTTCTGGTCTCCCTGCCGGGCTTCGGCATCGAGACCCGGACCGTCAGCCAGTACTCCGCGTGGGCGGGCCCCGTCTTCCTGCTCCTCACCGTGCTCGTTTTCGTGCTCGGAATCGCCGCGTTCGTCCTCTCCCGATCGAGGGCAACGGCGGCCGCTCGATTCGGCTTCGGTCAGGGAGTCGTGGCGATCGTGACCAACCTGCTGGATTTCTCTCATGTCGGGGGTCCGGCACCCCCGGCCGGCCCGCTCGTCCTCGGGGTGATCGCCATCGTCGTGGCGCTGGGAGAGCTGCTCCTCGCGCTCCGCGTACCTCGGGGTGCCCCCTACCATCCCGGGTCGCAAACCGGCTGACTCGACCCCCGGCCTCTGCGAGGCCCGTTCACCCCCCCCGACACGGGCCGTTCCCCGAGGCCGGGGTGTGGAGCTTCCTGCGCGGTCCGGCCCGGAAGAACCGGTGGGGGTTCCGCTCCCCTGCGCCTAGAGTCCCGTCCGGGCGCGAACTTCGGCCCATCGGGTGGAGTCGACCTTCGCCGAACAGAGGTCCGCGATCGCCCTCACGAGCGGCGGAGGCGCTCCCTGACGGACGGACGAGAGCAACGTCGAGAGCTCCGTGACGTCCAGCGCGGGGAGCATCCAGCCCAGTATCGCGAAGAGCCGGTCGGGCGGCATGCCCGCCATGATCGCGTCGCGCATCGCGGTCATCTGGGCATCGGTGAGGTGCTTGCGCATCAACGGGACCAGCTCCGACTCTTCCCGGTTCATGCGGACGAGATACGCGCCGAACAGCTCGTTGGCCGCCTGGTTCAATCGGATTGCGGCCGCGATCCGGTCCGCCGGCGACGCCATCGCGAGGAGCTCGTGGCCCGCGGTCGCCAAGGCCAGTTCGCGCCGCGTCAGGGCGTGATGGTCCTCGATGAGGGACGGGATCAACCCGTTCCCCCAGCTCCCCATCGCACCGAAGATGTGCGCCTCCTCATCGGAGGCGTGGTGCGAGAACACGCAGAGGATGCAGCCGGCCGAGCGCCCCACCGCGAAGTCGTTCTCGAGATCGGTCAACAGGGCTCGGGTGGCCCCGGTGTCGGCGAAGTCGTTGGATTGCAGTCGCCCGGAGAGTGCATAGAGCGTCGCGCGGAGTCCCTTGTGGACCGGCGTGAACCGATCTTCGGTTCCGGTCATCGACGCACTCCGAGAAGGCGAGGCCCCGCTACGACTCCGCGCATTACAGCATTGAACGTCCCCGGGAGGGCGCCGCTGCCGGGAGGGCTGGCGAAGGCCGCCGTTCACCCCTCCCCGTGGCTCGCGAGCGCGGGTCCGGGCGACGGGGTCCCTCGGGCGGGTCAGCGTCGATGAAGCTAAGATTCAAGAAGAACGCGTAGGTGGCCCGCCGAGGTACGTCTCGCCCTCCGGCGGGCGCGCGCCGGGGGGACCATGAGGTGGGGGGGTAGCTCGGTGGAGTCGCTCCGCCCACGTCGCCTCCTCGCGGCCGGCGGGTTGGCCATCATGGTCGCCGTGTTGCTCGCCGTGCCCGCGTCGGCAGCGGGCCGGGCCCTCAGCGCCCCGAGCACCCGCTCGGCCGCGAACTCCGCTCCCCTCACCGCCACATCGACGATCGGCACTCCGCTCACGGTCAACCGCTCGTCCGCGAACCTTTCGAGCACCTTCTGGGGCACGACGGTCAGCAACGAGGTACGACCGCTCCACGGAGAAGCCAACGACCTCAACGCGACCCCCGCCCGCGTGCTCGTCTTTCCCGGTGCCATGGCCGGGGACGACTTCGACCCGCTCACGAACACGCACTACGACTCGTACAGCGGCGTCTCGTCGAAGGCGCCCACGACCGAGCTCCAGTTCGTGCAGATGTGCAAGGCGACCCACTGCCAGGCGGTCTTCGAGCTCCCGGCGGAGATCGACAACCCGAGCTACGCCGAGAAGATCGTGAACTACACCGAGAAGAACCTGAGCTTCACGCCGGCGTACTTCATGATCGGCAACGAGCCCGAACTCTGGTACCACTGGAAGGAGTCGTGGAGCCAGTGGTCGGGCGGCTACTCCGGCGGCCCGACGCCGACCCAGTTCGGCCAGGAGGTGCTCGCCTACGTGAAGGCGATCCGCCACGTCGACAACACCACCCCGATCCTCGGGCTCCCGGCGAGCGGCTGCACGTGCGGGTACTGGACGTTCGAGCAGTGGATCTCGGCGGTGCTCAACGTCACCGGCAACGCGATCCAGTCGGTCGCCTTCCACGAGTACCCGGCGGGGTGGCTCGGCACCGGCGACGGGAGCCTCCACGACTTCTATTCGACGATCCAGAGCGCCGCCGGCATCCCGGCCCGCGTCGCCGGAGCGCGCCAGGCGGTCATCGACTCGACGTGCAAGAACTGCAGCAACGTCTCCGTCTGGATCAGCGAGCTCGGGGCCGCGCTCTCGTGGTCGGCGTACGGGGGGTACTCCTTCGGCCTCTCGGGCGCGCTCAGCATCGCCTCCCAGATCACCCAGGCGATGGACGTCAACCTCTCGAACATCGACCTGTTCGCGACGGAGCTCGGGACCTCGAACTCGTGGTTCGGACCGAACGGCTTCCCGCGCCCGGACTACACGCTCTACACCGAGATCCTGAACCACCTGGGGAGCCAGGCGTTCCCCGTCAACCTGACCGGCCTCGACCGGACGATCTACGGGATCGACACGATCGCCCCGTCCGACTCCGGGCGCCGCGACCTGATGGTGGTGAACGACAACATCACCCACCCGATCGCGTTCTCGCCCGCGTTCGCGGAGTACCGCGGCAACGCCCCGGTCGAGGCGTGGGTCTGGAACGGGTCGGTCCACTATTCGAGCGCCAACTACACGACGTGGGTCGAGCCGGCGACGCCGGAGCCGGTCCCGACCCTGTTCCCCGACGGTCTGCCCGCGAACTTCACGCTCGCACCGCAGGCGATCGTCCTGTTCGAGGGCTTCCCGTCGGGCGGGACGTTCGTCCGCCTCACGGAGCAGGGCGCCCCCGCCGGCACGCCCTGGTTCGCGACCGTCGGCTCGGCCGTCCACCGCGCCCTGACCCCGAACGTGACGCTGCTCCTGGCCCCGGGGGCGTACGGCGTTGGCGCCGCACCGATCCCACTTCCAGTCGGTGGCAAGGAGTACCACCCGGTCGAGCAGCTCGCGGCGTACCCGCTCGCCCCGCTCACCGTCGGGGGACCGTTCACGAACGCGACGCTCCACTTCGTGAAGCAGTGGCGCGTGAACCTCTCCGCCTCCCCGTCGGCCGGCGGGATGCTCTCCTCGACCGTCGGCTGGTGGAACGCGAGCCAACCCCTCACGGTCTCCGTGAGCCAAACGCTCGGCTACGCGTTCCTGCGGTGGGGCGGCTGGGGGGCGGGGGCGTACAACGGGACGGGACGCTCCATGACGATCGTCCCCACGGGTCCGGTGAAGGAGATCGCCCGCTTCGTGGTCGGCAGCCAGGTCAACCTCGAGGAGACCGGCCTACCGTCGGGGGCCCCGTGGAACGTCACCGTCCGCGGGTTCACCACCAACGGTAGCGGGAACGTGATCACCGTCTACGAACCGAACGGCAAGTTCGGATTCCAGATCCACTCGATCCCCGGATACCGGCCCGAGCCCAGGTTCGGGGGCCTGCACGTCAACTCCGGAACGCTCCTCGTCCCGATCCACTTCGCCCGGATCACCCCCCCGCAGCCGGCGTTCTCCGTGGATTTCCAACTCTCCGGTCTGCCGGCGTCCACCCCGGTCTCGGTGACCGTCCGCGGCTTGACCCACACCGCGACGCAGTTCGAGCCGGTCTTCCATCTGATCAACGGGAGCTACGTCTACTCGGTGAGCTACGTCCCCGGCTACCACCTCGACACCAACGTGCACACCTTCGAGGTGACCGGCGGGGGCATGCTCCTCGGCCTCCACTTCGTCCCGACCGTCTACCGCGTGAGCTGGGAGGCGTACGGCGCGCAACCGTGGATGAACTGGAGCGTCAGCCTCGGCGGGACGCCGCTCGTCGCTAACTCGTCGTGGATCACGGCGGCGCTCACGAACGGGACGTACCCGTACACGATCTCCCTGCCGTCCAACTTCACGGCCTCGCCCCGGAGTGGGCTCCTCCAGATCGTCGGGGGGGCGGTCGTCCTCCCGATCTCGTTCCGCCTGCTCGTCTTCCCCGCCGCGTTCGTCGCGAGCGGGCTCAACGGGGCCGGCGCCTGGTCGGTGCGGCTCGGCGACACGATGCAGTCGACGACCGACGGATCGCCGTCGTTCATGGCGGCGAACGGAACGTACACGTTCGATGTCCATCCCCCGGCCGGCTTCTACGCCGTGCCGTCCCACGGGAACGTCACCGTCGCCGGCGGGGTCGCCCCCGTCGCCATCCAGTTCCATCCATCCTCGATCCACCCGTCCGCGGCCCTGGTGGCGGCCCTGAGCTCCGGCGCCCTCTCGGTGTCGATCTGGCTCGGTCTCTCCATCGGGGCGGGGTTCGTCCTCTTCCGCGCGGTCGGGCGTCGGTCTGATTGACGCCGCGGCCCTCGCGCCGCGGCACCGGCCCCCCGCCCGTCCCGTTCCGGGAGGGGGGCGAGCGGCGGCCGTGATCCTCGACGGGCTGGTCGCGTTCCTGCGCGCGGCGGGGATCCCGCTGGGCGGGGTCCTCATCGGGATCGCCTTCGGCGGGGGGATCCTCGCCGTGGTAGAGTGGCTCCGGCGACGGCCGTCGAGCCCGGTCGCCGGCACGATCCGGATCGAGGTGGTCCCGGATTCGGGTGGGCCGGGAGGGGCCGCTCCCCGCGGCCGCGCTCCGGATGCGGCCGACGTCACGCCGGTTTCGGTCACCACGACCAAAGGCTCCCGCACCCTCCTCCTCCGCGGCGCCGGTGTCTCCCCGAACGCCCCGCTCCCGCGCGCGCGGCGGTTCCTCGCGCTGCTCGCGGGATCGTTCGTCGCGTTCTCGATCCTCGAGCTGGTGTTCTTCCCCCGCCTATTCCTCCCCTACGAGCATCTCGTCGCGTACGCCGGCGCGGCGATCTTCTGGCCGATGTCGTGGCCCGGCATCTACGCCGTCACGTCGGTCTCGCTCCTGGTGACGGACTACATCTTCCCGATGTACCTCGCCGCGATGGCGGCGTTCGCCATCGCGAGCGGCCTCCTCTATCGACGGCCGCCGCTCCCCGGGGTTCGGCGCGCGTGGGCGCTCGCGCTGGTACTGATGTACCTCGGGTTCGAGCTCCTCGTCGACGCGGTCTTCTTCACCGTCCCCGGCCAGGCCGTCCGCGACCTCGCGATCCTGGTCCGGACGCTGACCGGAGGGGTGTTCCTCTCCGCCCTGGTCTTCTGCACCCTGATCCTCCCGACGCCGCAGCGGGTCCGACCGCGCTTCCGCCCGGACGCGTCCGCCCTCCTCCAGTTCTTCGGGACGGGGGTCGTCGCGGTCGCTGTCGCCGCCGTCGCGGTGCGCCTGGCGGACTTCACCCTGGGCGATGCGTCGGTCTTCCTCCCGTTCACGCTCCTGCTCCTCCTCCCGATCGTCACCCTCGAGACGTTCACGGCGCTCAACCGGCCCCTCTACTTCCGGCAGCTCCGGCGACGTCCGCTCCCCAACGTCGCGGAGTTCCACCCCTCGGTCTCCATCGTGATGCCGGCGTACAACGAGGAGGAGTGGATCGCCCAGGCGATCCAGCACGCCGACGCCGCGGCCGCGCTCTATCCGGGGACCGTGGAGATCATCGTCGGCAACGACGGCTCCACCGACCGGACCTCCGCGCTCGCCGGCGACGCGATCCGGAACCTCCAGCATGCCCGCGGCATGGTCCTCGACCTGCCGCACGCGGGGAAGTCGAACGGCCTCAACGGCGCCCTCGCCGTCGCGACCGGCGAGATCGTGATCCGGCTCGACGCGGACACGTTCGTCTCCGAGCGGCTCGGCTTCGCCGCGATGATCGCCCACTTCGCCGACCCCGAGGTCGGCGCCGTCCAGGGGGCGGTGTTCCCGCGTCAACGGACCGGCTGGACGCGGAAGCTCCGCGCGCTCGAGATCGCCTGGGGTCACTACTTCCAGCGGCCCGCCCTCATGGGCGCCCGCGCCGGCGAGGTCGTGGACGGCCTCTTCTCGGCGTTCCGGCGCAAGGACCTGGTCGCGCTCGGCGGATGGGTGCCGTGGAACGGGGAGGACACCGAGATCTCGATGCGCCTCCAGCGGCAGGGGTACCGGGTCCGGATGGAGTTCGGCGCCCGGGCGTACGAGGACGTCCCGGCGAACTACGCCGAGCTCCGTCGCCAGCGGGTCCGTTGGGCCCGGGGGGTGCTCATGGCGAACGGCCAGCACTACCCGTCGATCCTGAGCCGGAACCCGGAGTTTGCCGGCCTGGGCGTGGTCGTCTGGTTCCTCGCCTTCGCGCGCTCCGGGGTCCGCAGCCTCGTCTACGTCTTCCTCACCCTCCTCTTCCTGGTCCTCGGGGTGCACGCCCTCGTCGACGTCGCCTACCTGTTCCTCCTCGCGCTCGTGGCGCGCGCGGTCCCGCTCGCCTACTTCCTCCTCAAGATGGGCCGGGCCGACATGCTCCCGTGGATCCCGTTCTTCCCGATCGCGAGCGTGATCAAGCAGTCGTTCCGGTTCGAGGCGTTCGGGCTGATCGGGCCCGAGGCCCGGCACGAGTACGCTTGACCGGGTCGGATTCGGGGCCCGGCGCGCGCCGGCCGGGCCCCGGTCGGGGTCGGCTCAGACGACCTTGATCGGCCCCACGGCGAAGGAGTTGCCGAACGTCGCCATGTTGATCGTCGCGACCGCCCAGGAGTTGGGGTACCCCTGGATGAACTCGGTCGCCTCGATGTAGATCCCGAGCAGCACCCAGTAGCGGTGGGTGTTGTTGAAGGTCGCGTTGAAGTACGCGGTCAACGCCGCCGAGACGGTGTTCCCCGCGAACGTGCTCACGACCGCCGAGTAGTTCGAGTAGGTGCACGTCCCCGACGAGCAGGACGTGTAATTGTAGTCGTACGTGTAGTTGTACAGGTTGGGCCCGTACGTCGGGATGCCGCCGTTGGCGGTGTATGTGTTGGTCGTGGCGTCCCACAATCGCGCGTAGGTGATCTGGGAGGAGTACTGGGCGTTGATCGCGCAGTTGCTGGAGCCCGAGCCTCCGACGACCGCGGGACAGCGACCGCCGATGTGGACCGCCTGCGTGCCGCTCATCGTCTCGTTCATCGTCGCCTGAACGGAGTGGGCGCCCGACGGGAGTCGGATCGGGATCCCGACGGTGATCGTGTTGGTCTGGACGAGCCCGCCCGAGATCCCGCCGAGCGCGGCCGGGCAGGAGGTCGACTTCACGTAGGCGGACGCCGCACCGAACCCGGTCGCGTTGTTCCACCGCGGGGAGACCCCCCACCCGCCGTGGGTGTTGCAGTAGTTGTTCACGAGATTGTTCGACGAGTACTTCGCTCCGTGGAACGGTGCGGAGTGGGTGGAACCGGCCGCGGTCGGCGCGAAGAGGAGCACGCCGACGACCACCACGCTCGACGTCCCCATCAGGGTCCACCGATTCCGGACCGATCGGCGACTGGCGACTCCCGTTCCATCGTTGGATCCTCGCATCCGTACCTTCCTTCTCGGAGTCCACCGCGGCTCTCGCGTCGGCGACGCCGAGGACTCGAGCCGGATGGTCTCTCGGGCTTAAATCCGGGTTCGACCGAGTCCCAATCCTTCCTCCCGATGTGACAAATCTCCCCGTTTTTCTCGCTCGGAAGTGCCGCGCGGGCCGACCGACGTTCGTCCTCCCCGTCGCGGGAGCTGGGGGAGGGTCGCTCCCTGGCCCGCTCGCGGAACGTCGCGGCGACCGCCCGAAAGCTATTCGCGGAACGGCGCCGAGTACGTTCGTTCCGACCGTTCCGCCGAATCGCGCAGGACGAGTCCTTGATGCAGTTCCCGAGAGCGCCCCGTCGACGACGCGCCGCGGTGGGTGTTGTCATCGCCGTGCTCTCGGTGTCGTGCGCGTTCCGCTCGGCCTCGGGCGACCTCCGCCTCGCCGGCCCGAGCGACTGGACCCAACTCCCGACACCCACGCCGCTCCAAGCGGTCGATCGGGCGTACGCGGCTCTCGGGACGGACCTCGTCCGGGGACTCAGCCTCCTCTTCGGAGGCGTCGGCGCCAACGGAACGTCCCTCAACGACACGTGGGTCAACGACGCCGACGTCGCCGGTCATTGGGCGTCCTACCCTTTTCCCTCGGGCCGGTCGCCACCGGCGCTGCGCAATGCGTCGCTCGTCTACGACTCGGCCCTCGGCGAGTTCGTGCTCTTCGGCGGCGCGACGGAGGGGGGCGCCGTGTACGGCGGCACGTGGACGTTCGGGAACTTCTCGTGGGCGAACCTGAGCGGCATTGGGCGGACGTTTCCGCCTGCGGTGGCCCATCCGTGGATGGGATACGACGCGCTGGATCGCGCGGTGGTGCTCTGGGACCTTCAGCCGGGAGGAGCGTCGACCTGGGAGTACCTGACCAACGGATGGGTGCCCGTCGTGACTGCCGGCCCGCCGACCGACTTCCTCGCCCGGGCGGTCGTCACCGACACGACCGGCGGCGCCGTGCTCCTCTTCGGCTCGGTTCCTTCGAACGGTACGGTGCCGCCCCTCTCCGAGACATGGTCGTTCGCCGAGACGCACTGGACGCTCGTCGACACCTCGACGGTGCTCCCGCTCACTCCTTCCGCCTTCGCAACGTTCGACCCCCGCGTCGACGGGGTCGTGTACCTCACATCGAACCCGACCTCCACGTGGGAGTACGCGAACGGTTCGTGGGGGAACGTCACGACCGGACCGCTCGCTCCCCGCGACCGGTTCGGGGCCCAGTTCTACTTTGACCGCGGGGAAGGCGCACCGCTCCTGTTCGGCGGTCTGGCTCCGGGGTCACACAACGTGCTCGCCGAGGTCTGGGGCTGGCGGATCCCGCCCCCCGCGCTCGATGTCACCGTCGGAGTCGCCCCGCTGCCGTGGAGCACGTATGCGGAAGTCGCCGCCGCCTTCGCCGTTCCGTTCGTCGCGATGCTCCTGCTGCGACGACGTCCGCCGCGGAAGTTGCCGACGACCGTCCCGCGGCCGGTTCGCTCCTCGGCGGGAATCTAGGCGCGACGCCTCGTCCGCGTCGGTCACCGCGGATCCGTCCGAACTTCGGAGCACCGCGATGGGGTCCTACCCGAGATGGGGCATCTCGGCGAGGAGTGCTGAGCCGAACACGAGCGCAACGGCGGACGACCACCGAACGGCTTCGACCATGCGCGACTCGACCCGCGCTCCCCAGTTGGTCCTCCCTTCCCGGCTTCGGTCGGCGGTCACGTGCTGGCGACGATCGACGATCACCAGCGCGAACCCGACCCCCGCGATGCCCGCGGCGAACCCGACGACCGCCGAGGCTCCGAGAAGCCAGACAAGGAGCGCGGCGATCGCTCCGGCGGAGATCCCGGGGACAACGGACTCCAATCCGGGGCGTTGCGGTCGGACCCTTCCGCTCTCGGACAGACCCTTGCCGGGATCGGCGGTGGGCGGGGCACGGCTCTCGGACCGGATCGAACGGCGGGAACGCAGGGGTAGCAGGAGGACGCCCACCACGAACCCGATCACGATCGAGGGTTCGGTGAACGTGAGCACCAGCGGAGGGAGGGGTGAAGGAGCAAGGTCCCCCGTCGGGCCGACGGCGGCGAACGCTTCCACGGCCACGAGAGCGGCCAACAGCGCAGTTCCGATGCGATATGCGCCGAAGGGCGACGACACCGCCAACGGACGCCGCGGTGAAGTCGCTCCGCCTTCCGGTGTGGGAGAGGGGTCGTGCCGCGACGAGAGATCGCGATCTCCCCCTGCCTCGATCGCGTCGTAGACCAACGAAATACTCGCCATCCCGGCGGCGGCGACCGCGGCGACACCCACGCCCCACGCCCCCAACGCCGGGACGAGCGCCACGGCACCCCAGCTCCCCGCCCAGCCCATGCAGACGTACGCCGCGATCGCCGTCAAAGGAACGACGATGCCGAGCGTGAGCAGACCGCTCCACCCCCCCGGTCGACCGTCGGGAGCGTCCGACCGTGGCGCGCCGAGCGGTCGGCCGAACGCCGTCAGCAGGCCGCCCGCCGCGACCCCGACCAGCCCGCACGCGGCAAGCGCGGTGTTCGACCCACCGAAGCTGGAGGCGACGACGAGCACGGCGAGCCCCGCGGCCGAGGAGGCGACGAGGATCGGGAGGCGGCCCGCGGAGCGGCCGAAATGCTGCGACCACCGGGCGCATCCCGCCCCGACGGCCACGACGACCAGGGAGACCGCAGCGAACTCGACGAGGGGATACAGAACGGCCGACGGGACCACGGTTCGGGTCACCGGCTCGGCGATCGCGAGGACGATCGTTCCGATGCACGTTGTGACGGCCGCGGACCAGCCGTCGACCGCAGCCCCCGCACCGGACCCGCCCGATCCCGTGCGGGGCGAGATCGCTTCCCCGGCCGCACCGCCGCTCGGATCCGGTGGCCTACGCGCGCTGAACACCAACGAGGCGGTTGCGCCGACCGCGCCGCCGAACGCGACACCGACGATCAGGACGGTGGAGTTGCCGAGCCCCAGGAACAGCCCCCCCAGGAGGAGGAGGGTGACTCCGCCGATCGCGGCTCCGGCGGTCAACGCCCCGGTCGGACCGAGGTCCCCGGGCGGCGGCGCCATCGGATCGATCGGCGGCTCGACGGACCGACGCCGAACCGTTCGTTCGGCGGATCCCGCGACCTGGCCGAGCCCCCAGGCGGCGACAGCTCCGAGGAGCACCGTCGTCGGTAGCTCCCACACGCGGGGGGCATCGGGAACGACGAGTGACGAGAGAGCGGCGGCCGCCCCTCCCCCGAGGACGACGGCGAGCACGCCGCCCACCCGGCCCTCGGATCTCCGGAATCGCGCCGACTTCGCGGCTCGGGCCCCGCCGGACGAAGGGCGGTCGAGGAGGAGGTACGCGCACGCGGCGACCGCGGCAAGCGCCGCGCCCGCGAAGAGCACCGTGGCCTCCATCGCGGCCGTCGGCGGGGCCGGCATCGGTGGAACCTCCACCCGGAACGGTCAGGAAATACCCTCGGTCGGAGGGGCGGACGACCGCGCTAGGTGGCGACCGCATACGGCGGAGCCGTGCGGCGACCGGATCGCCGGGCTGCGATCCCGTGCGCGAGCGCGACGAGGCCGCCGATCACCTCGAGGTCCGCGAGCAGTACATCGAACGGGTCGTAGAAGTCGAAACGGATCTTGAACGCCCCGAGGCCGATCAGGAGCAGACCGCCGGCGATCCACCCCGCGGAATGAACGCGCCCGAGCCACTCGGGCCGAGCGGCCGCGACGACGAGCACCCCGCCGGCGAGCACTGCTCCGACCGCCACGACGGCGTCCGGGAGGTCCTGCCAGTCGGTCACGAGCTTGATCGCGCCCATCGCCCAGGCGTTGAGGGCAACCGCGAGCAGGACGCCCCGCGACCGGGCGAGGACCAGACCGAGTCCGATCGCGACCGGCACCTCGGAGACGAAGAGGTCGGCCAGGAGCGGGGTGATCCCCGGGGAGAGCAGGAAGGATTGCATCGCCCCGCCCCCGGTCCCGCCCCGCCGGGCTAGTGGGCCCCGAGCAGCTCGTCGAGGAACCCGACCGGCGGCGAGCCGAACGACATCAGCCGGTCGTGGAACCGCTGGAGCGATCCGCCGAACTTCGGGTCCAGGTACTTGGCGCGCGCCTCGAGGATCTTGAGCTTCCCGAGGGTGTAGGAGAAGTACTCCGGGTTGAACGTCCCCCGGATCGCCTCGCGTTCCGCCGGCAGCCGCTCGAGTGCGCCCTCGCGCATGAAGAACTGGGTTCCCTCCTCGAGCGTCATCCCCTCGGTGTGGAGGCCGACCGAGACGAGCAGCCGGCAGTCCCGAAGCAGGGCGTCATGGATCTGGGCGGCTTCCGCCTCGGCCGTGCGGTCCCGGAGCCCCGCCTCGATCGCGAGCTGTTCGCAGTAGTGGGCCCACCCCTCGGTGAACGCGCCCGAGAGGTACACCTTCCGGGCGAGCGTCGAGGCGGCGCGCCGGAAGTGGAGGAACTGGAGGTAGTGTCCCGGGTACACCTCGTGGACGGTGATGTTCGCGAGCATGGCGCTGTTGAGCGCGCGCAGCCACTCCTCGCGTCGCTCGGGCGCCCAGGCCGGGTCGACCGGCGTGACGAAGTAGATCCCTTCGTCCCCCGACTCCTCGAACGGCCCGGGCGGGTTCATGCTCGCCGTCGACAGGGCGCGGCCCCACACCGGTGTCTCTTCGACCCGGCACGCGTCCGGCTCGGGGATCGAGGCGAGCTGCTTCGCGCGGACGAACTCGCGCATCTCGGCGACGAGCCGTTGGGCCGAGGGGATGAGCTCCTCGGCCGTGGTGTGCCGCCGGTAGACCTCCTCGAGCAGGTCGTGCATCGACGTCGCCGGCCGCTGCGAACGTGCGACCTCCTCGAACCGCCGCTGATTCCGTCGAAGGTCCTCGAGACCGGCCGCGCGCAGTTCGGCGATCGAGGTGCGCAGCGCCTCCCGGACCCAGAGGAGCTTCTGGTACCGTCCCGCCCCGAGCGCGAACTCCTGGTTCGCCTTCGGAAGGAAGTCGGTCCGGAGGCGCTCGAGGAATTCGCCGACGGCCTGCTCCGCGGCGGCTCGGGCCGCGTCGAGCTTCGGGAGGTTCGTACCGCCGTGCGACCGGACGTACTCGGTGACCTCGGCGAAGTGCGCCGGGAGACCGCTCCCGATCGCCAGCGCGAGCTGGAGGAACGGCTCGGCGAGGTGCGGCTCGAGCCGACGCCGTCCCGCGTCGAGAAAGGCGGGAGCCTCCTCGAGGATGCGCAGGATCGCCCCGGCGCGCACGTCGATCGGGGCGTACTCGCGAACGATGTACGAGGTCAGGGAGACCGACCCGAGGTAGTTCATCGGGTTGCGGTCGTAATCGCGCGTGTCGACGAGGTCGAAGCGGGGGCTCTCGAGCAGCAGCTCGAGGAGGGTGCGGTCGAAGCTCCGCCCGCGGTCTCCTCCCGCGTCGGGAACGGAACGGAGTCGCGCGAGCAGCCGGTCCGTCTCCGCGACCCACCGCTCGGTCGCGGCCGGGCGGAGGTCGGGGAGCCTCCCGTCGTAGTCGTGCAACCCCAGGAAGACGGCGTAGCCAGGCTGCAGGGCGAACACGTGGTCGACGGCCGCCCGTTCCACGGCGGCGAGCTCCGCAGCGGAGCTCCCTCCCGCGGGATCGGTGGAGTTCGGCGACATGCGGGACTGCCGCCGACCCGGGGGGGACTATAGGGTACGCGCAGGCGAGCCCGCCGCTACTCGCGCCAGATCATCCGGCAGGTCGGGCAGAAGGCGCCTTGCATCTCCGCTCCGCAGAGGAAGCACTGCTGGAGCGGTCCCTGACTTCGGATCGACGGCGGGATCGCGGCGGCGTCGGCCTGCGGGAGCGGTGGCGGTGGCCCGGGTTCGATCGCCATCCCTACCGGGGCTGACTTCGGAGGGGCCGGCGCGGGAGCGGGGGCCGCGAACGGGGCCGCCGGTGGGCTAGGGGGCTCGGGCGCGGCCGGGGGATCCCCCTCGACCGCGCCGGTCGGCGGCGACTCCGCCGCCATCTCGTCGACCGGTTCCTCGGGCTCCGGCGCGGCCTTCCCTTTGCGGAACCGCCCGAACAACGGAGCCATCGGGACCGAGATGGTCCGACATCCACTATAAACCCAGACGCAGTTCGAACCACCGATGCCGTCCGAGGTGACCCGTCGGCTCGCCGAGCTCGGGCTGGTCCTGCCCCCGGCGGCCCGGCCGGTCGGCTCCTACTCGCCGGCCGTCGCCGCCGGCCCGCACGTGTGGGTCTCCGGTCAGTGCGTGGTCCACGACGGGGTCGCCGTGAACCCCGGGACCGTCGACGAGGAGCTGGACATCCCCACCGCGCAACGGCTCGCGCGTCAGGCGACGCTGCAGGGTCTCTCGGCGATCGCGGCCACGGTCGGCGGGCTCGACCGGATCCAGCGGATCGCCCGCGTCGGGGTGTTCGTCGCCTCGTCCCCGGGGTTCGTCCGGCAGCATGAGGTGGCGAACGGAGCCAGCGACCTCATCGTCGAGCTGTTCCCGGACGAGAGTCGCCCGGCGCGGGTCTCGGTGGGGGTCGCCGCCCTGCCGCTGAACGCGCCGGTCGAGGTCGAACTGCTCGCCGTCCGGGCGTAGCCCACCGTCCCGTGGAGCCGACGGCGTGGCCGGGCGTGTTCCGGCACGGCCGCGACCTGTTCACGGCGAGCGCCGCCCCGGGGCGACGGGTCTACGGCGAGGAGCTCCGGCGCGAAGGCGGGGTGGAGTATCGTCGATGGGACCCGTTCCGCTCGAAGCTCGCGGCGCTCCTGCTCCGGGCGCCGAGGACACTCGACCTATCGGCCGTCCGGCGGGTTCTCTACCTCGGCGGGGCACACGGGACGACCGTCGGCCATTTCGCCGAGCTCCTTCCTGCGGGGTCGGTCTTCGTCGTGGAGAAGAGCCCGATCGCGTTCCCGACGCTCCTCGAGGTCGTTCGACCCCGGGCGAACCTCTACCCGATCCTCGCGGACGCGCAGCTGCCCGAGCGGTACGCGGCCGACGTGGGGTCCGTCGACTTCGTCTACCAGGACGTGGCGCAGCGGCAGCAGGCGCGGATCTTCGTGGAGAACTGCTCGGCGCTACTCGCGACGCCGGGAGCGGGCGTGCTGATGCTGAAGGTGCGGTCCGTCACCCAGACCAAGCCGCCCCGCAGGATCGTCGCGGAGGCGCGCGCGGAGCTCGAGGCGGCCGGGCTGCGGGTCACGGAGACCGTCGACCTCGGCCCGTTCGCGCGGGACCATCACGCGCTCCTCGTGCGGGCGGAGTCGGGCACGTTCCATCGTTCGTGAGGTCGGCGCCGACGAAATAGCGCGACCCGATCGGTCGCACTCGGGGGATGGCCGTGCGGGCGAACTCGCGGGGCGTAGGGCTCCGTCGCGGGGGTCTCGGGGGGGGCGTCGTTCTGTGCCTGGTGTCGTTTCTCGCGCTCGCACCCGGCGTTCCCTGGTCCACCCACGCCACGCTCGACCGCGGGCCGGCGGTCCATCTGTTGGAGGATCCGACGGGGGCGCTCGCCTTGAACGTGCAGCCCGGCACCTGGACACTGGAGGCGGGCGGCCGGCTCACGCTCACCGCGGCGCCGACCGGCCTCGGGCCCACCTGTTCCCTCGACTGGCTCCAGATCGCCTGGTCGCTACCGGGGATCTCGGTCAACGACGGATTCCTGAACGCCAGCCTCGGCACGTCGGTCACCTTCGCGGCATTCGGCGGCGCGAGCGGCCCGGCGACGGTCTCGGCCGTCGGCGCCGGGGTGGCCGACTGCGACGGAGTGCCGTACTCGGTCGCGCCGGCGGGCACCGCGGTGGTGTCCATCCTCCCTCCCCTCGTGCTCGACGGACTGCAATCCGGCCCGAATCCGGCGCCGGTCGGGCAGTCGGTCGCCCTCGCCGCGGTCGTCCACGGCGGACTCCCCCCGTACTCGCTCGCTCTGGATTTCGGTGATGGAACGCACGGCTCCGAGTCGGTCGCCGAGCCCGGCACCGTCGTCGTCGACCACGTGTACGGGGCGGGTCGATTCTCTCCGACCTGGAACGTGACCGACGCGCTCCGCTCGTCCGACTCCGCCTCACCGATCGACCCGATCGTCGTCGCGAGCAGTCTCGTCGTGATCGTTACCGGCCCTTCGCAGGTCGACGCGGGCGTCTCCGCGACCCTCGCCGCGAACGTGAGCGGGGGCGTCCCACCGTACGTGTTCACCTGGTCGGACCTCCAGGGGTCCGCTCCTTCGGCTCCTCGCTGACCGCGAGCTTCGGCGTGGTCGGGCGGCAGACGGTATCGGTCACGGTGGCGGACGCCGACGGGTCGATCGCCTCGGCGAGCCGGGCCCTGCTCGTCGTCTCCGCCCCGTCGGTCTCGGTCGGAGTCTCCACGCCGACGGGCGACGTGGGACGCGCCGTTCCGTTCACGCTGAACGTGAGCTACGGAACGGCGCCGTACCGGATCAGCTGGAGCGAGGTGGGTGGCTCCGCGAACGGCTCGGTCGCGGTCCCGGCGGACGGATGGTACTTGGAACCGGTCGTCCCGTCGCTCGCGGGCGCCCTCTGGATCTCGGCCTCGATCCAGGACGCCGACGGTCTCTCGGCCGGAGCGGTCGGGAACGTGGCGGAGGTGTACCCGCTCCCGTCGCTCGCGGTCGCACCGGACGCCCCGCTCGGGGAGGTCGGCGCGCCGGTCGACTGGGGGGTCGCGGCGATCGGAGGGGCACCGCCGCTGCTCTGGAGCGGTGCGGCGACCCTTCCCGTCAACTCCTCGGCCTCCTCCGGTCGGCTCGACGGCCCCGGCTCGTTCACGTGGGCGACGGTCCCCGCCGCCGCGGGAAACCTCACCGTTCAACTGACCGCCACCGATTCCGCGGGATCGATCGTCGTGGCCACCGCGACCGTCCGGGTCGATCCCGCCACCTCGGTGCGCGTCGTGCCGCCGGTGTTCGGTGGCGCGGGGGCACCCGCCCCCGTCTCGGCGTACATCGCCGGCGGTGACCCGCCGTACTCCTACACGGTAGGGCTCTCCGACGGGGAGCGGTTCGCGGGCGATCTGGGCGGCCCGGGGCCGGTCGCGTGGACCGCGGCACCGCACGCGCCCGGGTTCATCGACATCACGGTGTCGGTGACGGACGCGCTCGGCGTCACCACCTCGACGACGCTCACGGTCGTCGTCCCGGCGGGCAGCCCCGCGGCCCCTCCGCCGACCGCCCCGGCCGGGGCGAGCTCGTCCTCCGGGTGGACGGCATGGGTCGGTGCGGCCGCCGGCCTCCTGGGCCTGTTCGCGTGGTGGGTCGTGCCGAAGCGCCTTAAGCGCAAGCCGCCGACGAGCGGGCGCAGCCGCGCGATGCGGTTCGTCCGGTCGTATCTGGAGGACGCGGACGGGCTCGACCGTGCGACGCTCCGCTTCCTCGGCGACGACGACGACCTCCCGGTCGAGGCCGTCGACGACGCGCTCGGCCACTGGAGTCGCCTCGGCCGTGTGAACGTCCGGCTGAACGACGACGGCGACGAGGAGTTCCGCTGGGGACGTCCCGGTACCGGCGCCGAGCCCCCACCGCGCCCGTCCGACGGGGACGCCGAATGAGCGGGGTTCCCGCGATCCTCGCCGCGGCGATCGTGTGGGGCGCCGCGGTCGCGCCGGGCGGCATTCCGGGACCGAGCGGCCGGGGGACCGGTCCGCCAATCGTCGCCGCAGCGAACGGTACGGTCGTCGCGAACTTCTCGGATGCGGTCGGGCGGCTCGTGACGCTCGTCGGGGCCGCGGGCGCCGGCCTCCTCGCCCTCGTCTGGACCCGGGTCGCGTTCAGCTGGTTCTCGAACGACCTCGGCAAGAAGATCCAAGCGAAGGATCGCGCCCGCGACGCGCTCGTGGGGACGCTCCTCTTCGTCGCCGCGATCACCGGACTCGTCTGGGCGCTCGCGCGCTGGGTCGTCTCCGGTCGACGACCCGCCCCCTCGGACGGCCGGATGACGGACTGGAACCAGGTCGTCCAGGCGATCCTCTTCGGGATCTTCGCCGGCCTCACCGCGGTCCTGGCGGCGATCCTGGGACCGACCTACGACAACCTCGTCGTTCCCCAGCTGCTCACCTCGGCGCTCTACCCGCCCTGGCCCACGGGGGCGCCGGGCGCGGGGTCGTTCCTCGGGTTCGCGGCCGGGTTCAGCGCGTTCCTTCTCGTGCGGGTCGTCGATCCGGCGGTCGCCCTCGTCGCCGTGGCGGTGGGGATGCTCTATCTGCTCCGCGCCACGAGCAGCCGGCTCGCCGCGCGTCTCTCGGGATTCCTCCCCCGCCTCCTGGTCGCGGTCCTCCTCGCGAACTTCGCCCTGCCCGTCGCGGGCGCCGTCTTCCGGCTCGCCGGCGCGCTCTACCCCGAGATCGCGGGGTACGACGGGGGTGCCTGGCAGCATTGGGTCAACCTCGCCGGACCCGGCGAGGTCGCCTTCTCCTGGGACAACGGGGCGCTGGCGTTCGTCCTCACCTTCGTCCTCTTCTCGCTCGTCCTCCTGCTCGGGGTCGTCGTCGCGGCGCGGGACGCGCTCCTGGCGGTCCTGGTCGTCCTGCTCCCGCTCGCGACGCTGCTCTGGCCGCTCCCGATCCTCGGCCAGCTCGCGCGTCGCGCGTGGCTCCTCTTCGTCGAGCTGGCGTTCCTCCCGTGCGTCCTCATCGTGCCGCTCGAGCTCGCGGTCGGCGCGCCGAACATCCTGCTCCTCCTCGGCTACCTCACGATCGCCGTCTCGGCGCCGTCGCTCCTGAGCCTCGCCGGAGCCCAGCTCGCGTCGGCCGGGTTCCCGAGCGGCGGGGCGGTGCTCACCGGGGGGATCCAGCGGGGGCTCGCGGTCGCGTCGCTTGCGGGGAGTTCGTACCTGCGCCCGCTGATCGCCCCGGGCCGCGGCGGAGGGGCCGGTCCGGCCGCGAGCTCGATGGC
Source organism: Thermoplasmata archaeon (assembly GCA_035656255.1). Lineage (GTDB taxonomy): Archaea > Thermoplasmatota > Thermoplasmata > Lutacidiplasmatales > UBA184 > Lutacidiplasma. The sequence continues at coordinate 101,367 of DASRSV010000003.1, read as the reverse complement.
CCGGACGACCGGCTCGGCGTCCCTCCCCGCCTCGATCCCGGTGCTCACCGCGGAGGCGCTCGGCTGGGGCGCGCACCACGTCTTCCGACACCTCGCGCGCGGCGGAGGGGGCCGACGGTCGCTCGACCGGTTCGGACCGGTGCGGAAGCCCTCGAACGTTCGACCGCCGCCGGGAGGGACGCCGTGACCGAGGCCGCTCGGCCCGAGGTCCGTCTCGACGTCGCGGTCCGTCGGCCGGCGTCGCTCGGGCCGTTCCCGTCGGCCCGCGACGGGGCCAAGTTCCTCGCGTACGCGGCGGTCGGCGCCCTGGTCGCGGGGGTCGCCTCGCCCTGGCTGTTCGTCCCGTTCGTCGCCTTCGGGTTCGTGGCGAGCGTTCACCGCGCCGACGAGAAGGCTCCCGACCGCCGCCTGGTCGACCGGGTCGCCTGGGAGGTCCGTCGCCATTCCCACCCGCGCCCCGCGGCCCGCCGACCGCGCCTCGTCGCCGGAGGCGCCGTCGTCGAGCTCGCCCCCGGCCGATCGGTCGCCGTCGTGCGGGCCGGCGGTGTGGCCGTCGCGTTCCTTCCCCCCGGAGCGGCGCAGGCGCTGTTCCACGAGTATCGGACACTGCTCCAGAGCCTCAGCACCGACGTGGGGATGGCGGTGGGAGGACGGCGGCTCCCGACGCAGCGGCTCATTCCGACGCATCACCTCGTGGACGGCCCGGAACGAACGGCCCGGGACGGGTACGCCGCGATGATGGGGCTCCTTACCGAACACCGGCGCACCCGCCACGTGCTGGTCGTGCTCTCCGCTCGGGACCCCGGCCGGGCGGGGAGGCACCAGCTCGACCGGGCGGCCGGAGCGTTCGTCTCTGCGCTCGACGGGATGGGAGTCCCCGCCGCACGGGTGCGCGGGGCCGCGCTACTTCGGCTGGGACTCCGACTTCGGGACCGCCTTGAGGTCGCGGCGTGAGCGCACCGCCGGCCTCGGCCGAGCTCGCGACCGTCCTTCCGCTCGCCACGCGCTTCGGCCTCGTCACCGCGCTCCTCGCCGTCGTGTCGCCGTACTTCCTAGGTCTCGCGACCTCGGTCGCCGCGTTCGCGACCGTCGCGTGGATCCCGCAGTGGCTCGCGATCCTCCGCGGTCGCTCCGCTCCGCCGGCGCGGAGGATCGGCTCCGCGGCGCTCCTGGCCGCGGTCGTCGCGCTCGGCTGGTGCTTCGGTGTCGGGCTGGTGCCGTCCCCCGCTCCCGCGCCGGGAGTCGCCTTCACCGCCGTGGTCGCGGTCATCGCCCTCGCTCCGCGCCGTGGGCCGACCCCGGGAGCCAGGGTGCCATGACGGCCCCCCACCGAACGGTCGTGGAAGGTCGTTCGTGGGTCGCCGGTCCGTACGCCGCCGACGCTCCCCTCCTCCTCGCCGAGCTCGCCCCGTCCGTGCCGTTCGGCTTCGTCGGCCGCGTCGTACCGACCTCGGGGGCGGAGGAGCTCTGGCTGGAGCTCGGAAAGATGCCGACCGCCGAGGCGCTCGAGTCGCTTCACGACTTCGAGACGACCGCCCGGGCCGAGATCGAGAGCGGCTCGGCCGTCCCCGGCGCGCGGGAGGCGCAGCGCCGCCTCGACGCGAGCGCGACCCACGACCTCGCCGACCAGGTCGCCGGACGGGAACAGGAGCTCTGGCGGGTGGGCGTCGGCTTCCATGCGATCGGGGCGAGCGCGGGCGATGCGCAGCGCCGCCGGAGCGAGCTCGTCCGGCGCCTGACCGGGCTCGGGTTCCGGCCCCGCGTCCCAGAGTTCGAGGCGCGGGCGATGATGGACCCGCCGGGCCTTTCCGTCGCGGACCGTCGGCCGTCCGACTACTGGCACCTCCTTTCGACCGACGGCGCGGCCGCGTTCTTCCCGTTCGTGGACGAATCGGTCGCCGAAGCCGGCGGGGCGCTCGTCGGCCTCCTCCTCGAGGATGCCGCGCCGGTGATCCTGGACCGCTGGTCGCGGGGGAGCTACTCGTGGGGGTTGTTCGGCACGACCGGATCCGGCAAGTCGTTCGCCGCCGCGCTCTTCGCGCTCCGGGAGCGGTGGATCACCCCGAAACTGTCGGTCACCGTCGTGGACCCGCTCGGGGAGTTCGGTGCCCTCGCCCGCGCGCTCGGCGGAGATGTGGTGACCGTCGGGCCGGGGGGTACCGGTCGACTGAATCCGCTCGACCCGGCGACCACGGCCGGCGACGCCAGCGAGAAGGCGTTGCGCGTCGGCGCCATGGTCCGGGCCCTGTTCCCGACGCTCGGCGACGACGAAGCGGCCTACCTCGATGGCCGCGTCGCCAGGCTGTGGGAGGACGGTTCCGCCGGGCCCGCGACGTTCACCCGACTGGCGGCCGCCGTGCGCGCGGACCCTGCGGCGCCGGCCCGACTGAACGCGTTGCTCGGGCTCTTCGACGCGCCCCACCTGCGGCACCTGAGCGGTCCGTCGAACGTCGCCCTCGACGCGAACCCGCTGGTGCTGAGCCTGGAGGACGCAGCGCCGGAGGAGCTCGCGTTCCACCTGACGTACCTTCTCGATGCCGTGTACGCGGAGCTGCGTCGGCGTTCCGGGCCGAAGCTCCTGATCGTCGACGAGGCGCACCGCCTCGCGCGGCATCCGGCGACGATCGAGTTCCTCGACCGCCTGATCCGCCACGTTCGCCATTTCCGAGCCGGACTCCTCGTGCTCAGCCAGAGTCCCGACGACTTCCTCGCGAGCGAGACCGGTCGTTCCCTGCTCCGGAACCTGCGCGCGACGCTCCTGCTTCGCCTGCCCGAGGTCTCGCCGGCCGTGCGGGAGTTCTACGGCCTCACCGAGGCGGAAGCGGAGTGGCTTCCCCGGGCGCGGCTCCCCGCCGAGGTCGGCTATGCGGAGGCGCTCCTGCGGGAGGGGGCGTCGCACCGCCCGCTCGCGATCGTCGCGTCGGCCCCCGAGTACGACTTCCTTCGCCAATGCCTCGGGTGAACCGAACGGCCGAGCCCGGATGGGCGTGCGGGAGGCCGCCCGCCGCGGAGGGGTGACGCGGGTCGCCTACGGGATGGGGACGCTGATCGAGCCCGAGAACGGACCCGTTCCGGTGATGACCATGTTCTCACCGGCCAGGGGCGTGTTCGACGAGTAGAGCTCGATCGTCATCTGGTCCGTCACGACGACGCGGCTCGCGGTCGTCCACACCCACGTGCCGGGCACGTACCCATACGCCGCGAGCGACGACCCCGAGATCCCGACGACGTTCAACGTCCAGTTCCGATCGGGGACGACGATGCCCGAACGATCGGCGAACTGGAACTCCAGGTCGCCGAGGGTGAGGCCGTCGGCCGCCGATTGGATCGACGCGTTGTACCAGCAGTAGGGACCCGCCGTCGCCGCGGTCGGCGGAGCGACGGCGAGCGCCGTCCCGAGCGGCGTGCGCGCGGAACCCAACCCGCGGCAGGAGACGGTCGCGTTGTGGGTCGCGCGGACGCTTCCCGTGACGGCGTCGATCGTGGCGTTGAAGGCGGGTGCGGTCGCCACCGTGTCGTTGAAGGAGTAGGCGGGACAATCGGCGATCTGCACCTGCCACGTCGGGTTCGTGGAGAATCCGAAGACGGCGATCCCGCCCAGGATCTCCATGGTGAGGTTCGCCCGCGGGTGCGCGGCCAGGAACGCGCTCCCCCCCGCATCGAGGGCCGTGCGTACGGCCGTCGGGCTGTCGATGACCCCGCTCGGCAACGAGGCGAGGTCGGAACCGATCAGTTGACAGAGGCCGCCCCCGGACGCCAGGTAGACCGGGGTGGAGACCCCGTCCGCGACCAGAACGACGAGCACCGCCCCCGTGCCGTTGTGGAGGAGGACCACCCACGCGCCGGAGAGACCCCCCGCAAAGGATCCGGCGGACGACGGGAGGGAGAGCGAGCTCACCGGGCGGAGGGTCGTGCCGACGCACCCGGCGACGGGACCGCTGAGGTTCGTCGTGCTAACGGTGACCGAGCGGGCCGACGAGGATTGCACCCCCAGGGCCGCGATCGCGGACCAGGGACCGCCGGAGACCGACCCGCTCGACGTGGCGGCGGCGGACTCGGCCTGGGAGAAGGTCAGGCTACTCGCGAGCCCGCCGGGACGGTTCAGCCCCGGGATCACTCCGACGACGAGCAGCGCCACGACCACCACGACCGCGATGACCCCGGCCGCCGCCCCGATGGCGACTCCGCGGCGTGGGCGCGGAGGCCGAGGCGGGGTCGGTGGCGAGGGGGGCGGCACCTCGCCCGGATGGATCGGCGGCTCGACCGGAGCGGCAAACCATTCCGGGGGAGTGGGAGCGCCCTCCCCGGCCGGCGGTCCGGGGTCGGCCATGCCTCGGTCAACTCGGAGCCGAGTATGGCGTTCTCGCCCGCGCCCGAACCGTACACCGGGGGTCCGCGCCTCGGGGACGGTGCGCCTCGAACGGCACGTTTATCTCCGTACTCGAGCGCCATTCCTTCCGTGAGCGAGGGGCCGGCGGCGACCTCCGACGGTCCGCCGCGACGCCGCGACACGTGGAGCCTGAAGAACATCGTGGAGGAGGTCGCCGGACGTCCGATCGGCGAACTCCAGGACCCGTCGCGACCGATGCATCCCTACCTCCAGGCCAAGCTCGCTTCCCAGCCTCCGATCCCGGCGGCTCCACGCCTCTCCCATAATTCGGGAACCGCCGCGAGCTCCGCCGCGGCCGACGAGCCGGTGGATCCGGTCGCCCGGATCTACCCGCCCCTCGTGGGCGCGGCCGCGCGGGCATGGCACGGAGAGGAGCACGAACATCACTCCGAGACGCTCGCCAGCGTACACCCTCCGGCCGAGCCCCCGACCCCCGGGATGCACCATCATCCGCCCGGGCCGTCGAAGCGACCCGAACGGATCTACCTCCACTACCTCCTGCTCCACCTCGACCGTCTGAGCGACACCGCGCTCCGCTACCTCCAGCACTCCGTCAACGAGGAGTTCGCCCACCGCGAACTCGCCCACGTTCCGGCGCCGCCGCCCGTGGTGATCTCGGTCCCGGTCGCCCCGCCTCAGCCGGCCGCGACCGAGCTCCCGCACCCGATCGCTCCGCCGTCCGCCTGAGCTCGGCGGCGCGGACGGGATCGATCTCGACCGCGATCGCATTGCGCCCGAGTCGCGCCGCGGCCCACGCGGTGGTGCCGGTGCCGGCGAACGGGTCGAGCACGGTCTCGCCGACCACGGAGAACATCCGGATCAGCCGCTCCGGGATCTCGGCGGGGAACGCGGCCGTCCGATGCCCGTTCTCCTCCTGCCGGGTCCCGCGGATACCGTCCCAGACCTGACTGAACCAGCGGTCGCGCTCGGCCCGCGAGTAGCGGCTCGCCGTGCGCCGCGGGTCGCCCGGGACGAACCGCCGCCGACCTCCGTTGCGGAAGAGGAGGATGAACTCGCAGTCGAGGGTGACGTAGGCGTTCGGGGGGAGGAATCCCGAGCCGAGGAAGGCGTTCGGCTTGTTCGTCGGCTTCTTCCAAAGGATGTAGGGGAGCGACTGGAACCCCGCACCTTCGCACCCGGCCGTGACGCGGGCGTGGTTCGGCCAGAGGCGGAACTCGCCGTCCTGCGTCCGGAGGGCGTCGCCGATGTTCACGGCGAGGATGCCCCCCGGGACGAGGACCCGCCGGCACTCGGCCCAGGCCGCGTCGAGATACCGGTGCATCGGTTCGAACTCCGACGCCCCGACCGAGCGGAAGTGGGCGTCCCACTGCTCGACCATCGGGTAGGGCGGTGAGGTGACGACCAGGTGGACCGACCGATCCGGCGTGGAGCGGAGCTCCCGGGCGTCCCCTTCCAGGATCGTGATCCGCCCGGCGGGAACGCCCCCCATCAACCCGAGTTCCACTCCACGGCCCGTTAAGAGAGACCGTGCCGTACTTCGTCGATGCGTCTCGACCGACCGGTCCTCCAGGTCGCCCTCGACTTCGAGAACATGTCGCGCGCGCTGCAGGCCGCGCGCGAGGCGGTCGACGGCGGCGCCGACTGGGTGGAGGCGGGGACCCCCCTCATCAAGAGCGAGGGCCTGGAGGCGGTCCGCGAGCTCAAGCGGTCGTTCCCCCAGCAACGGATCGTCGCCGACATGAAGGTCGCCGACACCGGAGCGTTCGAGGTCGAGATCGCGGCGAAGGCCGGCGCCGACCTGGTCACGGTCCTCGGAACGAGCGACGACGACACGATCGCCGACGGGGTCCGCGGCGGGGAGAAGTACGGCGCCGAGGTCGTGGTCGACCTCCTCAACGTGCCGGACCCGATCGCCCGGGCCCGGCGCGCCCACGAGCTCGGCGCGGCCGCCGTCTGTCTCCACGTCGGGATCGACATGCAGATGCGGGCGACGACCCCGTTCGCCGCCCTCGAAGCGCTGGCGCGCGAGGTGGCCCTCCCCGTCGCCGTCGCGGGGGGGCTCAACAGCGAGACGGTGGCGGACGCCACCCGGGCCGGCGCCCAGATCCTGATCGTCGGCGGGGCGATCACGAAATCGCCGGACATCAAGGGGGCGACCCAGCGGATCGCGACCGCGATCCGCGAGCGTACGCCGGCCCCGACGGAGCTGTTCCGCCGGTACGGCGCGGGCGAGATCCGCGAGGCGTTCCTCAAGGTCTCCACGCCGAATATCTCAGACGCGATGCAGCGCCAGGGCGCGATGCACGGCATCGTGCCGCGCACGCGCGACCCCACGGTCAAGATCGCCGGACCGGCGGTCACCGTCGTGACGATCGACGGGGACTGGGCGAAGCCGGTCGAGGCGATCGACCGAGCCGGACCGGGCGATGTCATCGTCGTCGACTCCCAGGGCGGCACGACGGCGATCTGGGGGGAGCTCGCCTCCTGGAGCGCCCACGGGCGGAAGGTCGCCGGGGTCGTGATCGATGGCGCGGCTCGGGACCTCGACTCCATCCTCGAGCTCGGCTTCCCGCTGTTCAGCCGCCACGTCTCCTCGAACGCGGGCGAGCCGAAGGGTCATGGGGAGATCGGCGTCGAGGTCGTCGTCGGTGGGCAGCGCGTGCGACCGGGCGACTGGATCGTCGGGGACGCCAGCGGGGTCGTCGTCGTTCCGCGCGAGCGGGCCCAGGAGGTCGCCAACCGGGCCCTCGACGTCCTCGAGCACGAGAACCGGGTCCGGGAGGAGATCCGGCGGGGATCGACGCTCTCTTCGGTCCAGAAGTTGGAGCGCTGGGAACGCGTCGGCTAGACGCTCCCGCGCCCGCCGCCGGTGGGTCCGCCGATGGGCCGAGCGCGCCCGCGGCCGCTTCGGTCACCGTTATCCAAATCCTCCCGCTGAACGCCCCCGGTGTACCAGGGCTCGGGAGTACCGCGATCCGAAGCGGAGCTTCTTGCCCAGCTACCCCCCAGCCAACAGACGGGAGCCGTTTCGCGCGACCTCCTCGCACCGGGCGAGCGCGTGCTGTTCGAGACGCGACCCAGCCTCTTCGCGCTCTACTGGGGCCGGATCGTTCTCATCGTCCTCCTGCTCGCGCTGTTCGTCTGGGCGGGGGTCGCCGGGGGGGCCGCGCCGGGCGCAGCCATCCTCGGGACGCCGGTCGCGATCTGGCTCATCGTCATCCTCCTCCAGTGGCGTGGGCGGACCTACGCGCTCACCGACCGGCGGGTGATCCGCACCTCCGGCATCCGGGGCACGACGTTCGAGGACGCGACGTACGCCCAGATCCGCAACCTCGGTCTCGCCCCGGGCTACGCGGGCGGGCTCCGGTTCGACACGACACCGCCCCCCGGACCGAACGGACCGGTCGCCTCGCATCGACCCCGCGTCCTCCGTTGGGATGGCCTTCCCGAGGCGCCCCGCGTCTACGCGTTCGTCCAGGCCGCGTTCGCCTTCGAGCTGCGGCAGGCCCGCACGCGGGCCGCGACGGAGGCGGCGTTCGATCGGCTCTCGGCCGACTCGATCCCGTGCGCGTACTGCACGGGGCTCATCGACCTCAACGACCTCGACCCCGCAAACCCGAAGTGCCCGCGATGCGGAGCCCCGCTCACGATCCCGAGCTAGATCGCGGACGCAGCCGGAGATCGACGCGGCCCGTGACCCGGAACCCCGACCTCCGACCCGCGGTGGCGAGCCCGCCCGCGGCTTCCCAGAGCCCCCTCGGTCGGCGAGGATACGGGAGACGATGGCCGATCGGTCCACCCCTGCTGGTGGTCCTCCTCGTGGCCGTCCTCGCGGCGCTCCCTCCGGCCACGGCGTCATCACGGGGGAGTCACCTCGGGACGGCCGGCTCGAAGCTTTCCTCCTTGGTCCTCGGCAACAACGGGGTCTCTCCCCAACCCCTCGTCGCGGCGAGCGGAACGTACGACGCGGCGGACGGGTACATCCTCATGTTCGGGGGCGACGGCCTCTCGGGGGCCATCTCGGGCGCGACGTGGACGTTCACGCGCGGGAACTGGAGCGCCCTGACCCCGGTCGGCGGGGTCGCGCCCCCGGGCCGCTTCCAGGCGCAGATGACCTTCGATGCCGCCGACGGTTACGTCCTGCTGTTCGGCGGCTGTGCGGACAACCGCTGCGCCCACATCCTCGGCGACACGTGGTCGTTCGCCCACGGCCGCTGGACGAACCTCACGCCGAGCCTCGCGTCCTCGCCTCCGGCCCGGGACCTGGGGTCGATGGTCTACGACGCGGCCGACGGCTACGTCGTGCTGTTCGCGGGAGCCCAGTCGAACCGCTCCGTGCTCTTGGGGGACGCGTGGACGTTCCACGGCGGCGCCTGGTCGCCGCTCGTCCCGACGAACCGTACCGCCCCGACCCCGTCCGCCCGCGCCGGCGCCGCCATGGTCTACGATGGGGCCGCGAACGAGACGGTGCTCTTCGGAGGGAACTCCGGGACGGCCGTCCTGGGGGACACCTGGTCCCTCTGGCGCGGGAACTGGACCAACCTCACCCCGACGCTCGGGGGCGTACCGCTCCCGCGATGGGCCGCGAGCGCGACGTACGACACGGCCACCCGGCAGGTGCTGCTCGTGAACGGCTACGACCACGGGACGCTCCGCTCTGATACGTGGGGGTTCGGCCCGTCCGGCTGGATCGCCCTCGCGGACGCGGGGGGGCCGGACGGCAGCTACGGGGGCCTCCTCGTCGACGATCCGGGCGATGGCTACGTGGTGTACTTCTCCGGCATCGTCAGCGGAGCGTCGCTCTACACCCCGACGCTCCTCTACACGAGCACGGGCTGGCAGCTCCTGATCAATCCGCCGGGATCCTCGAACTTCCCGGTGTTCGACCTACTGATCCCGCTCGTCCTGTTCCCCGCCCTGTTCGGGATCATGATCCCGCTCTCGCGGCGCGCGCAGCGCCGCCGGATGCAGCGGCTCGGGAGCGGAGTGGACGTCGTTCCGGGCGAGGTGGTGGCGTGGACGGAGACGGCCCCCGGCACGTTCTCGAAGGCACCGATGGTCTTCGCGGCGGCGGTCATGTCGGTCTTCCCGCTGGCGTTCCTCGTGCCGTTCTACCTCACGGGACCCACCCTGGCCGGGATCGTCGTGTTCACCGCGCTCTTCGTCGTCGTCTACGGCCTTCTCGGGTTCGCGCTCTACCGGAGCAGCGCCGCCGACCTCACGCAGGCGGTGGGGGTCGTCCGCGGCGGCGTGATCGTCCGGAGGAGGTCGGGGGAGCTGCGCGTCGCCTGGGAGAACCTCCAGCCATCGGTCCTGAGACCCCAGCGGGGCCGGTACTTCTTCCAGTTCATCGTTCCCGGTCGCCTGCAGGTGGTCGGCGGGTTCAGCGTCAGCGTCGAACAGGCGCGGGCGATCTTCCTGAGCGGGTTCGCGCCGGCGTGGATCGTCGCGCGACCGGTAAGCGACGCCCTCGGCCTCCCTTCCCGGACGCCGCCCGTCGCGGGCGCGCCGCTGCCCGCGGCCGGCCCGACGACACCCCTAGCAAACCCCTCGGGGTCGTCCTCCGCTCCGCTTCCGCCCCCGCCTTCGCCGTGGGGGGCCGCTCCCCGGTGGCCCGTCGCGGCGCCCCCTCCGCCTCCTTCCTCGCCCCCGCCCCCTCGGCTCAGGGCGTCGCCCCAGCCCGTTCCCCCGCCAGGAACGACGCCGTGCCCCGTCTGCGGCCAGTGGAACCCCACCGGCCGGGTCGCATTCTGCCAGAGCTGCGGCGCGCGGCTCGTCTGAGATGGCGAACCGCTCGCGCCCGGCAGCGTCGGTCCCGGGTCCCCGGAACGAATCGGAGCTCCTCCACCAGCGGCCCGGGGCCCACCTCGACGGGATCTTCCCGCGGTCGCTCCTTCTGCCCGGGGAGCGGGTTCTCTACGAGTCCCGACCGCGCCTCTGGGGGTTCCGGCGGGTCAGCCTCTCGGTCGTCATCGCCTTCGCGGCGTTCTTTGCCCTGATCGCCCTCTCGGCGGCCCATCTCTCCGGCCCAGCCTCCGCGCCGGGCGCCATCTCGCCGGCCCTCGCGGGCGGCCTGATCGGAGCGGGGGACGCGTTGATCACCGTCGTGCTCCTGCTGCCGATCGTCCTCGGATGGCAGCGCAGCGGATTCGCGATCACGCAGCAGCGGGTTCTCGCGGTGTCGGGTCTCTCGTCCTCGTTCCGTTTCGCGGTCTGGCAGGACGTGGAGCGCCTCGTCGCGCCCCGCGGCGACTCCGGCGCGATGGTCTTTCAGATCGTCCGGCGGATTGGGGGTGGCCGGACCGAGGTGGGCACGGTCCGGTGGCCGGCGGTGCCCCACGCCCCGGCAGTCTACCAGTTCGTCCAGACCGCCTTTGCCCTGCGGGAGACGTCCCGGCTCGCCGAGGCGAAAGCGACGCTCCTCCGAGAGCGGATCATCTCCGGGCGCGTCGCATGCCCGTACTGCGGGAATCTCGTCGACCGCGAAGCGGTCGGTGGGCTCACCGCCCGGTGCCCCAGGTGCACCGCCCCGCTCGACGCGGCCGGCCCGGCTCCCGCCCTGTCGAGGCCCCCCGGTCCCCGTGCGACCCCCGAGCTCGGCTACCGTTGGCTGAGCCGATGGTCCCATCGAGCCGCCTCGGCCGCGGCCCTCGACCGGGCCGCGCGTCGGCGGCGGGAGCGGCGCATCGCGGCCGCGATCGGAGCGGTCGGCCTCATCGTCGTGGCCGGGGTCGCGGTGGTTACCTGGTCAGCCTCGAACGGCACCCCCCAAGTGGTCCCCGGACCGGCGCCGATCGTGATGGTCCAATCCGGGTCGGTCTGGTCGATCCCTCCGAACCACTTCGAGTACCAGCGCGCGGCGGTCCATCGGAACGGTTCGCTCGAGGGCTCGTTCACCGCCTCCGCGCCGGTCTCGGGGTACGTGATGGACGCGAACTCCTACGCCGTCTGGCAGGCGGTCGGGCGCGTCGTGTACGATCAGTATGCGACCCGGAACGTCACGTCGGCCGCGTTCGACACCTTCGTGCACGGCTCCGACTGGTGGTACGTCGTCGTAGTGCCCGAGTCGAACGCGACGACAGTCGATGTCACGTGGGCCACGACATGCCAAGTGGTCTTCACCTAGGTTGCCGAGGGTTCGGCCGCGCGCGTGCCCGTCCGGCGGAACAGGTTTTGGGTCGGCGCGGTACCGGACGTTCCGCGCTCCCGTAGTCTAGTCCGGTCAAGGATATCGGGCCTTCGACCCGACAACGTGGGTTCAAATCCCGCCGGGAGCACTCCGGCGCCCCGGAGTCACTCCCGGCACGATCCTATCGATTGCGGGACCCTGGACGGAGGTGTCCCGTTTCGGTCGCCGGTGCATCCGCGCCGGCGCCGCGAGGCAACGACGCGGAAGACGGAGGGATGCTCCGCCCCGGGGATTCTTGGCGTCGGCCGGCTATGACTCGCCGCTCACCCACTCCGGAATCCCTTGAGCGACTGGTAGTTGTACACGGTCACGAGCTCGGGATAGACGCTGTACTTGCCGATCGCCGCGTGCGTACCGGCCGGCGCGTTGCTGGTCTTCCAGGCGGTCCAGCCCACGAAGTTGTATCCGGCCGACGGCCCGGTGTAGGTGTAGTTCATGTTGTCGTGGAAGAACCAAACGAATCCGCCCGGCGCGCCGTACGGGTCGGGTTGCGCGGTCGAGTTGTTGCCGTACACTTCCTCGTAGTCCGTGTAGTCATACGAGCCGCAGTAGAATCCGGCCTGGTCGAGCCCGGGGTTCGTCGCCCCGGTGGCCTTCAGGCTGGAGTACACCGCCTTGGTCGTGCCCGTGGTCGATACGCTCCACGCCTCCTCAGCGACCCCGGTGTGTCCCGTCCCGACGTGCGTCGTGATCGCGAAGAGGTACGTCTGGCCGGGCGTCAGGGTGAGCGCGAACGGCGTGTAGTGATAGGTCGGGTTGCTGCAGATGCCGGTCGTATAGGACCAGGCCAAGCCCCAACTCCCATAGTCGTCCGTGAAGCCGATCTGGTCGTAGCTTCCGTTGTTGTCCCACACCGAAAGGATGACGTAGTAGAATTCGCTCGCATCGGGGGCCGACGCGCTGGGGATCGATATCTCGGTGAACACCCACGAGGTGTTCGTCGCGGTCCCATTGTAGACGCTGCCGGCGTACCAATGTCCGCCCGCCGCCGCCGGCGCCGGTGCGTTGAGCCGCGGTGCCATCGGGGGAGGGACGGGCTTGCCGTTGACCTCCGGATACGGTTGTCCGCTCGTCCAGACGAAGGTGCGACCGTCCCCGATTCCGACCGATGCGGGGAGTACCGACGGTGGCGACCCCAGCGGAAGGCCGGGTCGCGCGAGGGCGGGAGCCAGACCCGCGACCGATCCCGTAGCCGGCACGCCTCGGGGGAGGAGGAGGACCGCCGCAATCGTCAGCGCGAACGCCATCGACGTCCAAAGGGCCGCCCGTCTCGCCATGGGGCGGGCCCAGGAAGCGCCGGGATTTTCATGTATGCACGAGTTCGGGTCGCGCGGCGAACAGTACGTCCGCGGCGCCCGGCACGGGGTGAATACGCCCCGTTGCAGCCCGCACGACGGTGCGTCCAGGGCGGTCCGAGGCTTCACCCTCCCGTATCCGTCGGTTCTGCATCGGGCTCGTGCCGCTCGTCCTCGCCGAGAGCGCGCTCTGGGTTGCGTCGGCCGGGAACGACGGTTCGGGCGGTCGCCTCTGTTGGTCGCGCACATCGCGCTCGGCGTCGGTGTTGTCGGGGTCGCCGCCTGGGCGATCGTCGCTACGGCGCGCTCGGGCACCCGCCGCGGCCGGCTCGTCGCGCCTCTGACGGGGATCTCCGACTTCGCCACGACGGCGACCGGGACGATCTTTCTCGGGACCGGATTCGCCGAGGGAGTCCTCGTCCATCGGATCCTCGCGCCGTTCGACCTCGCGGGGTCGGCCCTGATGATCGTCTGGGGCTCGCCCGCAAGTGGGGCGGCTTCCCCGCGATCGACGACTCGGCCTGGCGCTTGACCACCGGATACATCGGCGCCCATCTTCCCGCATCTCCCGACACTCCTGCGGAGGGCGTATCCGCAATCACCCAGTGGAACCCGGAACGGGGGAGAAGCAGCCGGACTCCGGACTGCCCGTAGCCGATCCCCCAGACGGACCGAAGCGCGACCCGAAGGCGGCGAGGGACCGGCTCCCCTCCCCCGGCCTAGCTGAACGCGATCGAATTGATCTTGACCCCGTTCCCGAGCGTGGCCATGTTCATGAGGAACGTCCCCTGCCCGACGCCCGGCCAGGAGTTCGAGGCGCTCCCGCTCCCGGAGATAGTGAAGAACATCGCGTAGCGGTCCGCATGGTTGAACGAGTAGTTCCAGAACCACGCCCCGACCACGGAGCTCGAGTTCAGCAGGAGGATCGAATTGTTGTGGCTGCTGCCGTACTTGTAGCTCGGGGTGTAGATGTTGTACGAGGACGTCACCGTGGTGTTGTACGCGTAGCAGTTGGCCGACTGGTTGTACCAGGAGCCCGACGGGCCGTTCCAGTCCGTCGAGTTGTAGCAGCTCCAGTACGAGCTGTTCTGGGTCTGGACGTAGATACTGAACAGCTGCCCGCCGTAGTAGTAACCGCCGAGCGTGCTCGCGCTCTGGTAGATGTACGAACCGTTCGTCTCATCGATCAGCCACGAGTAGACCTGCCCCGAGACGCTGGCGCTCGAGTAACAGTTCGACGACCCGCCCCAGTTGTGGTACCAGCTCCACTGGGTGGTGCTGTTGTAGTGGAACGGAACCGGCAGCGGGGCGACCCCAGTATAGGCGGCCGTGTAGTTCCGCCACTGGGTCGTGGTGATGAACCCGGACGTGTAGGTGCTACGGTCCCACGAGCTCTGGTTCACGTTGGCGTAGTAGCCACCGTACTGCGACTTCGTCCAGCCCCAACCGGCATTATAGCCGGTGTTGTCGTACGTCGAGCCCTGGTTGCACGAGGGGTGCCCGCCGTCCGACGACTTGACGGCGACGGACCAGGAGGCGGCGACGTTCGCCTGGACGTGCGACGTGTTCGCCGGCGGCTTGAACGTGATCGCGACCTGCACCTGGCCGTTCACGTAGCTGTTGGAGTACTGCCCGAGGCCGTAAAGGCCGGCCTTGCACGCCGCGGCCTTGCCGGAGCCCGACCCGCCCCCGGAGCCCGAGGTCAGGTTGAAATTCCACGGCTGGTTCAGGCGGGCGAATCCGCACCCCTGCTGGTTGGTGTTCGAGTACGGCTGGACGGCGCCCTTGTACGGCGCGTGCGCGTGGATGGTGGCGAAGTTGCCGGCCGATGCGGCCGGGGCGAGCAGCAGTACGAGCGCGACCGCCGCGGCACCCCCGCCTGCGGTTGCCCAGTTCCGGCGCATTCGGCGTCCCGCATCCTGCCCCGACCACCCCGCGTGGCGTTCCTCGATCATCGAGCCTCTCGCCCGCTCGTACGAGTGCTTCGTTTCGTGCGACCCACCCGACGGCCGGCCCCTCGAGGGAGGCTCCGGAGGTCATAGACCTCGATAGAGGGGATCGAGCGCACCGTCCGCGGTCGAGCCGGGGGATGTTCGGAGTTCGGACGGCCCAAGTAACCCAAGAATCGGGCTCGGGCTCCAATGGCGGGCGGTGGGAGGACTCGCGGCGGCGCTCTCATGCCCCCGCGGCACGCGTTCTATATACTAACTGTATGAATCAGTACCTCTCCGGTGACGCCATAGCCCGATGGTGGCACGTCGGAGCCTCTCCCACCGAGCTGCCTTTGGGGTTGGCGCCTTCTTCTTGGCCGACGTGATCACCGGCACGGCCGCCTACTCGGTAATCACGCTCTCCAGCCTCTGGTACTTCTCCATCTCCTGGATCCGGCTCGCCGCCCTCTTCGCGGCCCGCGGTCTTCCCTTCGGGAGCGCCTTCCAACTCGACCTCGCCTGGATCGGTACCTTCGTCGCCCTTCCGCTCGCCGCCTTCGTGGTCTACCTGGCGATCCGAGCCTACCGGCTCCCGCGGGCGCTGTACCGGTTGCCGGGTCGTACCACGTTCATCGAGGCACGGCGGGCGCTGCTCCAGTAGGGTCTGCCGGTCGTCCCCCGAACCGTCCAACCGTCGGCCGGGCCGATCCCCCGGTCGGGGCGAAGAGGACCGTTCGAGGAGGGGGAGGGCGAGGTTCATACGGTGGCTGGTTTCACGGCCAAGCCCGAATGTCCGACCCCGGAACGTTCTTCGTTCCCCGGCCGTGGACCCGAGGCTTCGCCTTCGGCCTCGTGCTCCTCCTCGGCGTACCTGGCGGGATCCTGTGGGCGAACGGGGCGTCGGCAGCTCCCCCGGCACCGACGGGACGCCCCGGGCCTGCGCCGGCTGCAATCTCGAACGCCGTCCTCCTCCCTTCGGCCGGGTTGACCCTCAGCGCCGGTGCGAAGCCGGTCCTCGGCTTCGCGCCGCTCGCGGTCAGCTTTACCTTCAATAGCGCCACTCCGTCCGCGCCCCCGTTCGGTTTCAACTGGTCCTTCGGCGACAAGAGCGCGAATGGTACCGTGGGCAATGTGACGCACGTCTACGGCGCCCGCGGTACGTACAACGCAACCCTCCACGTCGTCGACTCGACGGGCCGGTCGGGTAACTGGTCGACGCAGATCGTCGTACTCTCCGACCCCCTGGGGGTTTGGCGCAGCGTCAATGTGAGCACGGTTCCCGCACCAACGCCCCGCCAGGCCGCTGCGATGGCGTACGATCCCCAGCTCGGTGCGGTGGTCCTCTTCGGCGGGCAGGACACCTACACCGGCCAGCTGGGCGACACCTGGGAGTTCGTCAACAACCGCTGGGTCGACATCACCAGCACGCTCACGACGTCCCCGAGCGCACGCTGGGGTGTCGACATCACGTACGACCCTCAGGTGAAGGGCGTGCTGCTCTGGGGAGGGCGCGCGGGCTACGCCGGCGGGTTCCGGAACGACACCTGGCTCTTCAACCGGACCGGTTGGCACAACATCACCAAACCCCACGCACCCCCAGCGCAGGCCGGGGGCGACTTCACCTACGACGCGGCCGACGGCTACGTGTTCCTGCGTGCAGGAGGGGGCTATTGGTCGTTCGCCAACGGGACTTGGACCGACATCACGAGCTCGGTGACCGGTGGTCCGCCCCTCAACACGGGGTACGACGCCGCGTACGATGCGACCGACCACTACATCGTCTACTTCGGCGGGGATTCGTCGTGCTTCAACGGACCCGGCGACACGTGGACCTACCGGGGAGGGAACTGGACGAACCGCACGGCGACGGCGGGGACCCCCCCGCCCGCGGGCGACGGTTCACGGGCGATGACGTACGACCCGTGGGAGGAAGGCGTCGTGATCGTCGGCGGCTACACCGGAAGCTGCAACGTCGTGAACACGACGTACGTGTTCCGGGGCGGCACGTGGACCAACCTCACCAACTACTCGCATCCGGTCCCGCCCGGTCGCTGGGACGGAGGGCTCGCCTTCGACCCGAAGATCGGCGGCGACCTCATGAGCGAGGGAAACGAGAATCTGATCGGCGGCTCCAACTCGTTCTACAACGACACCTGGATCTACTTCGACGGACTGCTCCCGCAGATCCGGTCGCGGCCCGCGCATTGCGACGTGCCGTGCACGCTCAACCTCACCGCCGTGGTGCCGAACGGCGGAGCGGGCGGGATGACCTACCTTTGGAACTTCAGCGATGGGGGACCGAACGCCTCCGGCTCCGCCGTCACCCACACTTTCCCCGGACATGGGAACTATTCCGTCGCCCTGTTCGTGAACGATAGCTCGGGCCGATTCGGCTCCGTCGCCAGCGGAGTCAACGTCTCCTACCCGCCCCAGGCGCACCCGTACACGTCCGTCTCGTCCGGTGAAGCTCCGATCCTGGTCGGGTTCACCGCGAACGCGACCAACGGGACACCGCTCCTCTCCTACGCCTGGCAGTTCGGGGACAGCGCCACGTCGACCCAGAGCAACCCGAGCCACACGTACCTAGCGCACGGGGTCTACGAGTGGAACCTCACCGTCACCGACGCGGCGGGCGTCTCGATCGTCCGGCATGGGAACCTCTCGATCTACCCCGGGTTCGTCGTTTCCGCGACCGACTCCCGTCGGGGAGGCGCCGTCCCGCTCACCGTCTACTTCAACGCCTCGGCCGCCGGCGGCGACGGCCCGTATACCTACGCGTGGTCATTCGGCGACGGGACCAACGGTCCGAACTCGAACTCGACCTCGCACACCTACGCCCGCGTCGGCACGTTCACCGCATGGCTCAACGCGACCGACCAGCTCCGGATCCTGAGGCAGGTCCGGTTCACGGTCGTGATTGTCCCGGCCCTCCTGCCCGGCGCCCAGCAGAGCGTCGGGATCGGGGAGGTCCCCCTGAACGTCTCCTTCCAGGCGCAGCCGACGGGCGGGCAGTCCCCGTACCGATTCCTCTGGACGTTCGGGGTCGGGACCGCCAACTCGTCGTTCCCCGCCCCGTCGTTCACCTACACGAACGTCGGTACGTTCCACCCGAAGGTGGCGGTGACGGACGCGTTCGGCGACGTGTCGGTCCAGCAGTTCAATGTCACGACGGTGGCCGTGCTCGCGAGCACCGTCTCGGGCGCTCCGCTCCAGGGGATCCTGCCGGCGTTCCACGTGGCGTTCACGGCGGGTTCGTCCGGCGGGGTCCCCCCGATCACCTACGCATTCGACTTCGGGGACGGGCACTCCGGCACCGGGAGCTCGGCGACGCACACCTACACGATCGCGGGGCAGTACAAGGTCATCGTCACCGCCACGGACAAGCTCGGCGATTTCGCGACGTCCCAGCTGACCGTCCAGGTCGCGCTCGCCCCGCAGGTGGGGCTCTCGGCGAACGTCACCGAGATCGCCCAAGGGGGGTCGGTCGCGTTCAGCGCCCGGGCCGCGGGAGGCTACGCCCCCTACACGTTCGCGTGGACCGGACTTCCGTCGAACTGCACCGCGGCCAACGTCTCGGCGTTCGACTGCACCCCGGGGACCCCCGGGTCGTACAATGTGACCGTGACCTTGACCGACTCCGACCACAACACGGCGAACGCGAGCCTTGCCCTCGTCGTCCTCGCCCGCAGCGCTCCGACGCACCCGAGCGGCACGACGTCCGGCGGCCTGCCGGTCCTCACCCTCGCGATCATCGGCGCAGTGGTCGCCGCGGCGGCCCTCGGGGCGGGGATCTTGCTCCTGCGCCGCCGCGGAGGTCCGCCTCCGTTCCCGCCCACCGGCCCGACCGAGCCGTCCGTCGACCGGTTCTCGACGACGCCTCCGGCCTTCGAAGAGCCGCCGGCGGGACCTCCGTAGCGCGCGACGGCGCGACGACCTCATCTCCCGTACTCCGTCCCAACCGGATCGCGGGCATGTCGCGGGTCGGCGCGGTCGTCGCGGGGTACCTCCACTCCCCCGACCCGAGGGCGTTCGCCCGGCTCGCGGCGAGCTACCGGAACTGGCCTCAGGTCGCGCTCGCCCGCGTCGGCCTCCGCAACTATCCGCTCGAAGCGCGACGACGCACGGGGGAGACGTTCACCGTCCGCAAGCACACGGACGTGGACCTGTTCGCGCACCGCGAGGCGCGCTGGCTCCCGAACGGCGCCGAGCTCTCCGTCTTCGAGCGGACCCTCACCTTCGAGACCGAGGCGCCCGGGGCCCTCGTCGACACTTACTTCCGCCAGCACTACCGCGCGCTGCCCGTCGACGGCCGCGCGGTCCTCGACCTGGGGGCGCTCGACGGGGACACCGCGATCTACTTCGTCGCCCGCGGCGCCCGTCACGTCCTCGCGGTCGAGATCAACCCGACCAACGCGCAGCGGCTCCGCCGGAATCTCGAGCACAACCACATCGGCAACGTCACGGTCGTCGGGGAGAAGGCGGAACGGATCGAGCCGTACCTGCCCGCCCTCGAGGCGGCCGCCGGCGCCTCCGCCCCCGCGGGGTTCTCCCTGAAGATGGACATCGAGGGGGACGAGGAGCCGCTCCTCGAGAACAGCGCCCCCGAGGCGATCCAGCGGTTCCGCGATATCGTCCTCGAGTACCACCGGGGGCCGGAGCGGTGCGCGACCCGGCTGCGGACGCTCGGCTACGCGCTCCGCGTCGAGCCGCCGCTCCGGCATCCGAACGGCGACCTATGCGGGCTCATCTGGGCCCATCGATAGCCCGCGATCGGGTTCCCCGGACCCCGCGCGCCCTCGATTCGGCGGGCGCCACGGCGCGCTCGGGAGGGGACGTGTGGGATACGTGTCAATACGTATTCGTTGACTGTCGATGTTCCCCGACGTTGGCAGTCGTGGGCTTTCACGCTGGGTTCATGTAGTCGACCCCGGCCATAGCCGAGCCCCTCGGCGAGGACGACCAACCGATGCACCGGGCGGGACGAATCCGGCGGCGGCGGGGAGTGAGCCCGGTCATCGCCACGATCCTCCTGGTCGCCATGACGGTCGTCCTCGCGGCCGTCCTCTACGCCCTCCTCTCGGGGCTCGCGAACAGCACCGTGCAGAAGACCCCGCTCGGCTCGACGCTCGTGCTCGGCACCCCGCTCGGGGTCAACGTGAGCGGCCAGAACTGGTACAACGTGTCGATCCAGGCGGCGGGCCACGGGCTCCAGTGGGGGAACCTGGCCTTCCAGGTCGTGGCGTCCGATGGAACCCCCGTTCACCTGCCGGCCGGCGCGGTCGCGAACGTCCTCGGGCGGACCGGGAACTCCATCGGCCAGTACAGCTTCGCGACGGTGAGCTGGACGAGCGGGTCGGGCGCACCGGTCGACGCGATGGACCAGCTCTCGGTCTACTCGGCGGCCCTCGCGTTGCACCACGACCGGCTCATCGCTTTCGGGACGGGACCGTTCCAAGGGTCGGTCTCCGACCCGATCCCGTAGGCCGGGACCGGCTCGTCGGACCCGTCAGGGAAACGACCGGCGGATCTCCGACAGCCACCGCGCGCGCAGGGTCGCGGTGCGCACCCCCTGCGTGCGCCACCTCTCCTGCTGCCGCGTCGGAGGCCCGGCGCGGGTGGTCCATTCGACGTCGTACTCGACGTCCCAGAGCACGAGCGGCTCCGGCTCGGCGAGCGGCAGCGTGAGCCGCTCCGCTCCGGCCAGCGCTCGGCGGAGACGGGCGGCGGTGAGCTGGCCGACCGCGAGCGCCCGACCCGCCGCCACCATCCGGCGCACCATTCCCCAGACGAACGACGGGGCCCGAACGTCGATCAGCAGAAAGGGAGGGTCTGGGATGGCCTCGATCGCCTCCACCGCCCGCACGGCCGGATCGCGGGCGGGCCAGCGACGGCCGAGGGAGCGAACATCGACGACCCCCTGGAAGCAGTCCGCGGCGGTCTTCCAGGCGGCCACGGCCGCGGCCATCGTCGGTTGCGGGGACTCGAAGTAGCGGTACCAGCGCCTCCGGGGCTTCCGCGTGGGGAACGTTTCATCGACCTCCGTGGCCGCCGTGAAGAACAGGTCGGGGGCGATCCCGTTGAGGGCGCGGAGCAGCGCCGAGGCCGGGAGCGACGAGGTCAGGGTGAGGGCGTTCCCGAGCGCGCTCACCCCGCGATCGGTGCGGCTCGCGACCCGGAGCCCGGCCGCGCCGGCGGACGGCACGACGCCGCGGTGGGGCAACGCCGCCAGGATCTCGCTCTCGACCGTTCGGTACCCCGGCTGGCGAGCCCAGCCGTGGAACTGCCGGCCGTCGTATCCGAACCGGACCAGGTACCGCGTCGTCGCGACCTCGGCCGCGGAGCGCGCTACGTCCGCTTGCGGGTCGGTCGGGGGGACTTCGCGGCCGGCGGGGCGGGGTCCGCGGGCGCCGCCTCGGCGGCGACCGTCGCCGCCGAGGCGGTGGCGGTCGTCGGTGCGGCCGGCCGTTCGAGGAGCCGTACGAACGTCTCGTAGTGGCGGAGGAACGGGTCCGCTCGCCGGCGGTCCTCGAGCTCGCCCAGGGCGATCGTGTAGAGCGCCTTCGCCTTCGCGTCGCCGCCCTTCGCTCGGACGGCGTAGACGCAGAGCAGCTGGTAGTGCGCGAGCACGTACGCCTCCGGCCTCGGCGTGCTCATGTCCCCCTTCCGGGGACGATAGACGCGGTCGAGCGGCAGCGCCTCCGCGACTGCGCGGCGGTGGGAGAAGCCGAAGTACCGGCCCGGGCCGACGACCCGCGTCACCTCACGGACGCTGCCGCCGAACGCGTTCGTGAGCCGGTCGCTCTCGTACCATAACCAGAGACCGAAGCCGAAATCCCCTTCCAGGTACGCTTCCCACGCCCGGCCGTAGAGGGTGCGCTCGCGCTCCTCCTGGGGCATCTCGGGCGGAAGCTCGGCCCGCCAGTCGTTCAGGTTCGCGTCGACGCGCATCGTCGGAGAGAACGTCTTCTGCGGCGGGACGCCGGACGGCTCCATCCGGGGCGACGCGGTACGCCCCGGTTCTTAGCCCCTCGCGGTCGGGGACGGCGAACGGCCGTCGCGCGACCAGGCCGGACGGCCCTTCCGCCATGCGGCCGCCACCGAGCCGCGACCGGCCCGCACCGCCAGGGCGAGGTCGGGGGCGTCGAGCACGACGAACGATCCGTCGTCGGCCCCGGGCCACGGCTCCCCCCCATCGACCCCCATTGCCGTGTGCCCCCCCTCGGTGTAGAGGCGCAGCGCCTCCTCCTCGGTCGACCGCTCGGAGCACGGCTCCGGATCGCCGAGCCGCCACGGGGGACCGCGCACGGCCGCGGCCATGCCGCGCCACGGGTCCGGGTCGTCGAACGGCGCGTCGCTCGATCCGGCGAGGCGGAGCCCGAGCGCGCGCATCGTCCGCCAGGCGTACGCCCATCGCGAGCGGCTCCGTCCGAGACGCTCGGGGATCCAACCGTCGGTCCAGGCGAACGTCGGCTGAACGACGTACGTCCCCGGGAACGCCTGCATGCTCCTCCACAGCGACGGCGAAGCGAGCGAGGCGTGCTCGATGCGGGGCGTCGGCGCATCGGGGACTTCCGCGAAGGCACCGAGGGCCGCGCGCAGCGCCCGGTCGCCGATGGCGTGGATGGCGACCGGGGTGCGCTGCTGCGAGGTAGACCGGACGAGCTCCGTGAGCTCCGCCTCGGTCCCGATGGACATCCCCCGATCCTCGGGCACGTCGGCGTACGGTTCCTCGAGCCACGCCGTCCGGGCTCCGAACGAACCGTCGGCGAACGCCTTCACTCCCGCGACGAGCGGACGCTCGCCCTCCGCACCGCGCCGGGCGAGCGCGCCCCCGTTCCCGTGCCATTCGTCCGCTCGCAGGTAGACCTGGAAGCCGCAGGCCAGGGGTCCGCTCTCGGCGGCACGGTCAATGGCGGCGGCTTCCTCCATGGAGGCCGAGAGGCTCGCTGCCCGCGTGATCCCCATCGCCGCGAGTTCGCATGCGAGTCGGGCCACCTCCTCGGGACGGACGACCGGACGTTCTGCGAGGATCGGACGAAGGAGGTCGACCGCCCGTTCGTAGAGGAGGCCGTTGGGCCGTCCGGCTGCGTCCACGCCGACCCGGCCCCCCGCGAGGTACGGGGGGCGGTCGCTCATGCCGAGCCGCTCGAGCGTCGCGGAGTTGACGGCGGCCGCGTGGCCGCAGACTCGGAAGAGGATCATCGGCCGGTCGGTGACCGATCGGTCGAGCGCCTCTCGGGTGGGGAGCTCCGGCGGATCGAATGCGGCGTCGTCCCATCCCTGGCCGACGACCGGCCCCCGGGGGTGGGTCGATGCCCACACGGACGCCCGCTCCGCGATCTCGACGACGTTCCGCGCTCCGGTGAGATCGACGGCCGACCGCCCCTGGATGATCGCCGACAGGTGCAGGTGCGGGTCGACCAGGCCGGGGATGACGAGCCTCCCCCCGACCCGGAGACGCTCCGCGCCCGTCGGCGCCGCGCGCAGCACCTCCGACCTCGAGCCCACGACCACGACCCGGCCCTGCTCGACGAGCAGCGCCTCGCCGTACCTCCGCCCGGAGAAGACGACGGCGTCGAGGACCGCGACGTCGCCCGTCACCGATCCTCCGACGGTACGTCGGCGCTCGGCGGGTGGGCCGGCCGAGATCCGCTTCCGCTAGACGTCGAGGTAGCGGTAGAACTCGTACGGGTGGGGCCGGAGGTTGAGCTGGAGCTGCTCCTCCCGCTTGAGCTCCTCCCACGTATCGAGGACGGAGTGCGCAAAGACACCGTCCAGGAAGCTGTCGTCGCTCTTGAGGCACTCGAGCGCCTCCCCAAGCGACCCCGGGAGCTCGCGGATCGCGAGCTCGCGGCGCTTCGCGGGCGTGAGCTTGTAGATGTCGGTATCGACGGGCGGGGGCGGCTCGATCTTCCGGCGGATGCCGTCCAGCCCGGCGAGGGCGAGCGCGGCCTCGGTGAGGTAGATGTTCGCCGCGCTGTCCGGCGTCCGGTACTCGATGCGCTTCGCAGCGGGCCGGCCGCGGTGGTAGAACGGGATCCGCACGTTCGCCGACCGGTTCGCCCGGCTCCAGGCGATGAACACCGGGGCTTCGTACCCCGGCACGAGACGGCGGTAGGAGTTGGTCGTCGGGTTGGTGATCGCGCAGAGCGCCCGGGCGTGGTCAAGGAGCCCGCCCACGTAGTATCGGCACGTCTGGCTGACCTCGGCGTACGGGTCGTCCGCGTCGTAGAACGCGTTCGTCGACCCGTTCCAGATGGACTGGTTCATGTGCATCCCGATGCCGTTGTCGCCGAACACCGGCTTCGGCATGAACGAGGCGATCTTCCCGGCGCGCCGGGCGATGTTCTTCACGACGTAGTGGACGTCCTGGACGTGGTCGGCGGCCGGGATGAGGTCGTCGAACCGGATGTTGATCTCGCCCTGCCCCGCGGTCGCGACCTCGTGGTGGTGGGCGTCCATCGTGATGTGGAAATGGTCGGCGAGGACGTTGCACATCTCGCTGCGGAGCCCTTCGAGCGCGTCGAACGGCGCGGTCCGGTGGTACCCCTCCTTGAACCGGATCGCCCCGTGTCCGTCGGACGCCTGCCACGGCGCCTCCCCGCTCTCGATGAGGTATCCGGCGCCCCCCCACGCGTCCCGGACCGCGTGCGCCGACGGGATGAGCTTCACCGAATCGAAGACGAAGAACTCGACCTCCGGGCCCCAGTACGACCGGTCGTACCCGGCCTCGGCGAGGGCGACGCCGGCCTTCCGAGCGATCCCGCGCGGGTCGTGGGGGTACGGCTCGCGCGAGGCCCCGACCAAGATGTCGCAGATGAACCGCGCCGTCCCGCCGTGCTCGGCGCCCCACGGGACGGTGCCGAAGGTCGAGGGGTCCGGCTTCAGGATCATGTCGGACTCGTGGATCTCGCGGAATCCGCGGACGGAGGAGCCGTCGAGCTTGGGAACCCCGCCCTCGAACGAGTCCAGGTCGACGGTGTTCGCCGGAATGTGGACGTGGTTGTAGGCGCCCAGAAGGTCGGTGTAGAACAGCTCGACCCAGCGGATCCGTTGGGCGCGGATCTCCTCGAGCGCCCGCTCCGCCGCCGCCGTCCGGTCGTCGGGTACGCCACCCCTCGCCGCCCCCATCGCCTGCGCCATCGAGGTCCCGACCCTCCCGACCGACTCGCACTACATCAACTCTTGGGCATAGGAATTGGACGTTTGTCCAGTTTCCTAGTGTGACTCGCTAAGTTCATCCGTAGGCGTGTCTCTGTCGAGTGCGTATGTCCAAGCTCGACGACACCGACCGGGCCATCCTCCAGGAGCTCAACATCGACGCGCGCCGCAGCCATCGCGAGCTCGCCCACCGTCTCCGCGTCTCGCCGACCACGGTGAGCCACCGGGTCGCCCGCCTCGAGCGCGAGGGGATCGTCCGCGGCTACATTCCGGTGCTCGACGACGAGCTGCTCGGCTGGGAGCTCACCGCGACGATCGGGATCCGGATCTCGAAGGGGAAGCTGCGGGAGGTCGAGGAGCGGCTCGCCCGCGACCCCCGGGCGTACGCGATCTACGACGTCACGGGGGACTTCGACGCGCTCCTCATCGGTCGCTTCCGCGACCGGCGCGACCTCGACCGGTTCGTGAAGCACGCGCTCCAGGACCCGTACGTCGAGCGGACCTACACCCAGGTCGTGCTGAACCGCGTGAAGGAGGAACGTCGCGTCCCCGTCTCCGGCCGAGGTTCCGAGCGCGCTCCCGGTAACTCATAAGAGGCCCGCGCCGCGTCGGGCCCGAGGGTTCGGCGATGGACTGGGGACTGCGCAACCGGATCGCCCGGATGTTTCCCGAACGCTCCGGCAACACGGTCATGCTCGCGGTCGACCACGGCTACTTCATGGGCCCGACGCGGCGGCTCGAGGTGCCCCGAGCGACCCTGGCCCCGCTCCTCCCGCACGCCGATGCGGTCGCCGTGACCCGCGGCGTTCTGCGCACGTCGGTCCCGCCGACGTCGACCACCCCGATCGTCCTCCGGGTCTCGGGCGGGGCGACGATCCTGCAGGACGACCTGTCGCACGAGACCCTGACGACCTCGATGACCGAGGCCGTCCGACTCAACGTGAGCGCCGTCGCCCTCTCCGTCTTCGTGGGGGCTCCCCACGAGCACGAAAGCCTCGCGAATCTCGCCAAGCTGGTCGACGACGGGGAGCACGTGGGGATGCCCGTCATGGCGATCACCGCGGTCGGCAAGGAGCTCGAGAAGCGCGACGCCCGCTACCTCGCGCTCGCCTGCCGCGTCAGCGCCGAGCTGGGCGCCCACCTCGTGAAAACGTACTACTGCGACGACTTCTCGAAAGTGGTGGAGGGATGCCCCGTTCCCCTCGTCGTGGCAGGGGGACCGAAGCTCGACAGCGACCGCGCCGCCCTCGAGCTAGCCCATGGGGCGATCGGCGAGGGCGCGCGGGGGATTGACATGGGGCGGAACATCTGGCAGTCCGACCACCCCGTCGCAATGCTCCAAGCCCTCCGGTCCATCGTCCACGATCACGCGTCCGTGGACGAGGCGACGGAGATCCTCGAGCGAGAGAAGGCGCGAACGGCTCCCCCGGCGTCCGCCGCGGCGTAACGGCCCGCTCGTCCGACGCCCGCCCGCGGGAGTCTTGATAATGCGCAGCCGCTAGCAATCGTTCGCGCGGGGATCGCCAAGCTTGGCCAAAGGCGCCAGATTCAGGGTCTGGTCTCGTAGGAGTTCGTGGGTTCAAATCCCTCTCCCCGCACCCGACTCCCCGCGGATAGGGCCGACACCGGCCCGCGCCCGGGAACGGGGAACGCGACGGTGTCGGCGCGCGGGGGACTCTCCGCCTGCTCGAAGATCCGACGCTACGGTCGGACCGTCGACGGCGGGGAGCGGTCAAGGTCGGCCATCATCTGGGTGTACTGATCCCGCGTGATCTCGCCGCGCGCGTACCGCTCCTGGACGATGTCCCGGGGGTTGTAGCCGTCGTAGCGGTACCACCGTCGGTGTCCGTACCAGCCCCAACCGGCCCCCCACCACGCCCAGCGGAAGATGAAGAAGACAAACAGCAGGAACAGGAAGAAGCCGAACGGGAAGAAGAACAGCGTCGGGTGCGCGAACGGCGCGAGCACCCCGAACCCGGTTACGTTGGCGACGATCCACGTCACGAACAGCCCGAGAAGGATCGCGAAGAAGACGGTCGGGACGACCCAGAAGTAGCCGCGGGACCGGTGCGGCTCCACCCATACGTTCGATGTCGACACGGTGTTCCTCTCGATCGGACCCACCCGCCGACCGTATTTGAGCGTATCGTGTTTCCGATATCGCTTAAACGATATGCTTAAGCCGACCTCGTTCTGACCTCCCTCGAGGAGTCGCCGATGTGGCACATGCGGTGGATGATGGGCCATCGCCGGGGCCTCCGGGTGATGATCCTCTCCTTCCTCGGGAACGGCCCCAAGAACGGCGTCGAGATCATGGACGAGGTCGAGGGGATGACCCACGGCCACTGGAGGCCATCCCCTGGCTCGGTCTATCCGATCCTCGAGCGTCTGACCGCCGAGGGGCTCATCCAGCGGCGGGACGACGGACGGTACGACCTCACCGAGAGGGCGCGCGACGAGATCGACTACTCGTTCGGGCCGTGGGGACGGCGCCAGCTCTCGGTCGACGAGATGGTCCAGGAGATCGGCTCGTACGTCGCGTACCTCGAAGAGCTCAAGCAGATGTCCCCGGCGAAGTTGGGCCGGCAGCTGGCCAAGGTTCGCGAGCTCAGCGAGCGCATGGCGAAGCTCGCGAAGGATTGACCCGGGCGCGGCCCCCGTCGCCCGCGACGTGGTGTGGTCGACGGCGTCTCAGCGCAGGTGTTGGCGGAGGAACGGTAGCACGTGCGGGAGCGCGAGGTCGCTTCGGTAGAAGGTGCCCAAGTGGCTCTGACCCGGCAGCCGCACCACTCGCGCGTCCCGCAAGGCCGGCACGGTTCGTTCGGTCTCTCCTTCCCGGTCCTCGTTCGCACCGGTGATCATCAACAGCGGGGAGCGGAGCGCGGAGTAGACGCTCTTCGGCCCGTGCCAGGAGCGCCACGCGAGGCGGTCGAGCGCATGCATGAGCGGGTCGCCCTCCCGAACGTTCCGGTCGATCACCTCGGGGAATCGGTCGTGGTCCTCCTTGAGGTACCGATCGAGCTCGACCCGGACCCCGCCGGCCGCGATGTCCTCGGCGATCCACTGTTCCGGGTCGAGGGGCGGGAGCCTGTCGAAGTCGAGGTTCGACAGGCTCCCCGTCCCGACGAGCACCTTCAGACGATCCGGGTGGGCGGCGCCGAACGCGATCCCGACGAACACTCCGCTCGAGTAGCCCCAGAACCCCGCCGCCTCGACCCCAAGGTCGTCCAGCACGCAGGCGACGTCGCCCACGAACCGGGGGATCCGATGCTGCTCGACGTCCCTGGGCCGGTCGCTCCTCCCGCGGCCGCGACGCTCGATCAGGATCGACCGAAATCCCACGAGCCCGGCCACGTAGCCGGCATCCCTCCACATCCGGACGTCCCCGCCGGCGCCCGTGACCAGCACGACGGCGGGACCCACACCCTCGGTCTCGTAGTGGATCCGGACCCCGTCGTTCACGACCTCCGGCATCCGCTCGATCGCTCCGTACCACGACGCGCGCTCCGAACCGCGCGCGCCGCGTAAGCCCTTCGACCGTACGGCCGTCCGCGGAAGCGCGAAATAGCGCCGGGGCGTCGGCCCTACCGAGGAGGACCTCCGACCGTGACCGTGGATTTCGAGCTCAAGAAGTCGCCGGCGATGAAAGTCGCGTGCCTCGCCTACCGCGGACCGTACAAGGAGAACATGCTCCAGAAGGAGTTCCGCCAGCTCACACAGTGGGCGAAGGACGGCAAGGTCCGCACCGGCCACTGGATCTTCTCGTGGAAGGGCGACAAGCGGTCCGACGCGTGCCTCGAGATCAAGGGAACCCGGTTCCCGCCTCGACCGGAGGGGGTCCGGCTCGCGACCCTGCCCGCGACGTGGGTCGCGCGCGTGGCGTTCGACCCCGAAGAGCTGTCGCCTCGGGTGGTCTACCACGGCTTGAGCGACTGGACGCGGGAGCGGAAGAAGGACAAGACGATCCGAGCGGTCGGCTCGGCCCGCGAGGTCTACGCGGGCGATCCGTGGTCGAACAAGGCGGCCTGGGCGCACTGCACCGTCGAGTACCTCGTCCGGAAGTAGCCGCCGACCGGCGGTCGGCTCAGGAGAGCCGGCCGCCCGTCACGAGCGGGACGCCGTCCACGGTCACGTCGGCCCCCCGCAGCACGAGGTACGCGGTGAACCGGTGGATCCGGTTGCTCCCGCCGAGGTAGGCGTTCCGGCCGATCGTCAGGGTGACCGTGCCGAGCGCCTGGTCCTCGAGGAGCGGGATCGTGGAGATCTTGGGGTTGAGTCCGATGCTCAGGGCGCCCGGGGATTCCCGTCCCTTGCCGACGCTCGTGTACGCCTTGCGGAACTCCGCGAGCCCCCGCGTGTAATCGTAGCCGACGAGCCCCCCTCCGCGGAACGTCCACCGCCCCCCCTCGTGGGCGATGTTGTTGTCCATGACGCTCGCGCTGCGGAAGTTCGACTGGAACGTACCCTCGGCGAACGATTCGTCGACGGCGACCGCCACGACGCCGCTCGGTACGACGGTGAAGATGTTCCCCTCGCGCACGTCGTCCTCGTCGATGACCCCATCGTCCACCTTCGGCCGCCGTCCCTTCAGGCGGAGCTCGAGGTCCGTTCCGTTCGGATGGGTGACGTGGACGGTCCGTCCGCGGGCCAGCCGACGACCGACCCGGGCCCCGTCCCGCTGGAGCGTCCGCGGGTCGGCGAGCGCCCCGTCGATCAGCTCCGAGCGCCAGCGGTCGAGGTCGATCCCCTGGGCCTGGGCCGCCGGAGCGCTGGTGCGGCCGAAGTCCCAACGGGCGCAGCGGACCCCGAACTTCTCGGCGACGCGGAAGAATTCGTGGTCGGTCGAGCTCACGCGGTCGAGGACGGCTTTCGGAAGCGTGCGCTCGCGGGCGAAATCAACCGGCCCGTAGAAGTAGACCATCGCGTCCGCCTCGCGGAGCGCGGCCCAGAACGCGCTTCCCGCGCCCCCGAGCGTTGAGGCGCCCCCCTTCGCGGCGCTCGCCCAGAATGTGGCCTCGTCCTCGACGGTCAGCATCGGGTGGGCCCCCAGCCGCCGCGTTTCGAGGACGGCGGAGTTCGCCCAGTCCAGGGTCGCATCCCACGTGTCGATGAGCACGTTCTCGCCCCGACGGACCTGCAGGGAGCGCGTCAGGATGTTGCGCGCCAACGCCCGACGCGTCGACTCCGGCTGGTCGGGGAGCATCGGCGCACGGAAACTCGGGCGCATATATATTAGACCATAACTTTAGATACCTAAGCTTGAATTGGCCCCGGTCCCGATTTCGCTGGCGGAGGGCGCATGCGACTGCACAAGGTCGTCAACCGGGTCTGGGAAGGCACGACGTACTACCGGTGGATCGTCTCGATCCCTCCGAAGCGGGTTCGCGACCTAGGCTGGGTCGACGGCCAGGAGCTCGAGGCCGTGGTGCGCGGCAGCACGCTCTGGATCGAGCCCGCGATCCGTCCCGCCCGCCCCGTACGGAAGAGCCGGGCGGGTCTTCTGGAGGAAGGGATCGTCGGCCGGGCGCCCGGCCGCCCCCCGCCGTCCGAACGCTGATCGACGTCGAGCCACCACGGTCCCAGCGCCCTACGGCGTCGCGGGGGTTCCCGTGGTGACGGTGCCCAGCGCGCCGGCATGCGCGCCGGGGCCACCGATGCGAGGCCGGCGTCCGAAGAGGCTCCGCCAGCGACTCGGGTGGCGGCGCTGCGGGCGATATCGCTCGTCGTCCTCGGCATACAGCTCGGGGTTGTCGATCCCTTCCGTTTCGCGAAGTTCGTCGAAGTCCCGCCGTCCTCCGGCACGAGTGACCCGATCGTTCAGCAACGCCAGCTCGGGAATCAGGGCGGTCGCGATGGTCGCGCACATGGTGACCACGAGAGCCGGGAGCTTACTTAACCGATGCTATGTTTAGTATACTAACATAGTGTAGATGTGCAAAGTTTAGTATTCTAAATCTGTCCACAATCGTCCCCGGTCTTCACGTCACGCCGATCGCGCGTCGTCCGCGGAATCGGACCTTGCCTTCGCTGATTGACCAGAGCAGCCTTCCACTCGTGGGAAGAGACGGAGCGCGTGCGACCTCGGCCTCAAATACCGAGGTCTTGTCCTCGAAGGTGCAATGGGCACGCGGAAACGCTCGACCCACGTCCGTGCGCGCGGCGCGCGCTCGCGCCCATCGAGAAAGGAACGGCCGACCCCGCCCCTGGCCCGCCGCCTCGACTCCGTGCCAGGACCCGACGTGGGGATGCGCCCGTTGCCCCGGATCGAGCCGCCGCACATCCACGCGGTCTGCCGCAGCTGCGGCCGCATCCTCGAGGTCGACCCGATGCCCGACGACCTTCCGGCGCTCCTCGCCTTCACCGAGCGTCGTCCGGACGGCTGGTCGGTCGACGCGATGACGATCTCGTTCACGGGGGCGTGCGCGCGCTGCCGTCAGGGCCCGCACGCGTAGCCGCCCTTCTCCCGCTGCGGGCCGCCCGATGATGGGCTTCGCGACGCTCCCTCGGCTCTGTTGGGGCCCGGGAGCGCTCGAGATCCTGGGGAGCCTCGGGGCCCGGCGGGTCTTCCTCGTGGTCGACCCCGCGGTCGCCCGCTCCCTCCGCCTACGGCGGATCGTCGAAGAGTTCGAGAAGGGCGGGGCGGCGGTGACCCAGCACCTGGTCGCGCGGATCGAACCGACGCTCGAGAGCGTCGATGCGGCGGCGGCGTCCGCCCGCAGCGCCGGCCCCGATTGGGTCGTCGCCGTCGGCGGGGGGAGCACGATCGACACGGCGAAGGCGGCGTGGGTCGGCTACGAGCGCCCCGAGTTCCCGTTCGCGGAGCCGATACCGACCGCGGAACTCGGCCTCCGGGCGCGTGCCCGGTTCGCCGCGCTCCCGACGACGAGCGGATCGGGGGCCGAGGCGTCCTGGCTCGCCCAGTACCGTGGAGCTGACGGCGCGCTCGTCGAGATCTCGTCCCGAGACCTTGTGGCCGACTGGGTGCTCCTCGACCCCCAGCTCGCGGAATTGATGCCCCCCGACGTCACCGCCGCGACGGGCGCGGACGCGATCGCCCACGCGTTCGAGGCGTACTTCTCGCCGTGGGCGAATCCGTTCACGGACGCGCTCGCGCGGGACGCCATCGCGCGAGCGGCCCGCGACCTCCCTCGGGTGTATCGGCACGGGAGCGACCCCGAACTCCGCCTCTCCATGCAGTTCGCCGCGACCCACGCGGGGGTCGCCGCCGCGAACTCCCAGCTCGGGCTGGCCCACGCTCTCGCGCACGCGGTGGGGGGCGAGGTACCGCTCCCGCACGGGCGCCTCGTGGCCGCGGTCCTTCCGTCCGTCATCGAATACAACTTCCCGTCGGTCCGCGACCGGCTCGACGGGCTCCCCGGCCCGCTCGGAGCCGGGGCCGCGCAGCACCGGTCGACGCTCCCCGAGCGGCTCCGTGACCTATGGCAGTCCCTTGGCCTTCCCCGCTCGCTCGCCGAGGTCGGCGTGCCCCCGACGACCCTCGAAGGAGCACGGGATACGATCCTGGCCCGCGCGGCGTCGTCCTCCTCCTGGGTCGGGAACCCCCGGGTCCCCTCCCCGACGGAGCTCCGCGCGGTGTTCGACGCGGCGGTCGGCGGCCGCGCGGTGGACGTCTGAGGGGGGCCGCTCAGCCGCGACGCCGCCGGTCGCGGCTGCGCTCCATCGACCGGGAGCGGACCGGGGCGTTCGGGTCCCGTTCGGCCGGGATTCCCGCGAGCTGCGCGTCGCGAAGGGCGCGGGTGCGCGGACGCCAACGGCGGACCACGACGTAGGCGAAGGCGACCACGGCCGCCGCGATGACGGAGCCGATGACCGCGATGACCGCGATCGACGGCCCGTCCGACCCCGCCCCGTTCGCGGGCGGCAGCAGGATGAACTTCGAGGTGCCGACGCCCGAGATGTTGACGGTCGCCGTCGTCGACTGGAAGCCGGGCGCCGACGCGGTGATCGTGTAGGAACCGTTCTCCAGCGAGAGCTTGTAGCTCCCCCCCGCGACGGTAGTGGCGTTGACGCCCGACGGCTCGGCGACGACCCGCGCCCCGATGATCGGGGTCGCGGTGACGGCGTCGACGACCGTGCCCGTGACCGACCAGCGGAACGGAGTCATCCTGAGCGGCAGGAAGAACGTCGAGCGGAGGATCCACGTGACCGACCGCCCGTGAAAGCCGACGTGCGTTACGGAGAGCGTCTCGACGCCCCCCGCGAGGACGAGCGCGAACGACCCGTTGGCCGTGCTCGTCGTGTACGGCCCCGAGCTGGCGACGACGAGCGCCCCGGCGATCGGCAGCCCGGTCAGGTTGTCGGTGAGGTTGCCGGTCACCGTGTACGACTGGGCGGGCGCGACGACCGCGGTCGTGGCCCCCCACGCCACGGGCGGAACGTGCCGGTCGCGCACGGAGGACGGCAGGGCGAAGAGCGCCGAGGTTCCGAGGATCAGAACGGCCGCGATGGCCCAGGCGTGGCGCACGCGAGGGAACAGGTCGCTCGGGGCTTTTGGACGTTTGCCCGAGACGGCGTCCCGACCGAGGCGGGCGGGAAGCTACGACGCACTCGCCGTGAGGCTCCGGTTCTCGGGCCGTGCGCCCCCGGTCGCGGGTTCGCGCCCGACCCCGTGCTCCACCGCGTAGTTGATCGCGATCTCGGCGAGGTCGGCGGCGTACAGCGCGCTCCGCTCCAGGCTCTCGAGGACGTAGGCGAG
The DNA here is from genome assembly GCA_035656255.1 of Thermoplasmata archaeon. GTDB lineage: Archaea > Thermoplasmatota > Thermoplasmata > Lutacidiplasmatales > UBA184 > Lutacidiplasma. The sequence continues at coordinate 67,724 of DASRSV010000003.1, read as the reverse complement.
TCCGACCGCGACGCGGCCGCGCTTCGAGGCGAGCTCGTGGAGCACCTTCTCGCGCTGCCGGGCGAGCGCCTCGGCGTCGTCCACGACTCCGTTCGCCTCGTCGATGGCGCGCGTCTCGAGGGCGTCCACGGCGGTCGCGAGGGCGCTCGCGGCGCGGGCGGCGAGCCCCTCGAGCTCGCCGACGACCTGGGCGGGGGGGCGCTCCTTGCCGAAGACCGACACCGTGTTCGCGATCCGCACCGCGTGGTCGGCGATCCGCTCCATCACCTTCGACACCTGGAGGTACGTCGCGCACTCGGGGAGCGTGAGCCCGAGGCTCGTCAGCGTCCGAGCGTCCCGGAGCGCCGTCGTCACCTGCTTCTGGACGAACCAGTGGAGCCGGTCGACCTCCCAATCCCGCTCCATCACGTCCTTCGCGATCCCGGCGTCCTGCGCCCGGAACGCCGCCATCGCGTCGGCGTGCATCGCGCGGACCATCTGGTGCATCCGGCGGATCACCTGGGGGATCGGGAGGGGGTTCGCCCCGACGACGTCCTGCAGGAGGACCGCCTCGCTCGTCTCCTCGAGGATCTCCGGTCCGATCATCCGCTGGGCGAACCCTCGGACCACCTCGCGCGTTCGGGCGTTCATCCGACCGCTCGTGCGGATCTCGAGGAGGGGGGCCCCCGCGATGTATTCGGCGACCAGCCGCCGGAACAGATGGTCGGCGGAGCTGTCGTTCGAGACGACGATCGTTCGCTTGGTCGGCTCCGCGCCGGGCCCGGTGTCCGTGTAGAGGAGCAGCGAGCCGTCGGGCCGCGGCGCGAACTGGAGGACGTCGCCCGCCCCCAGGTTGCGGCTCACGACCCACGACTTCGGCAACGAGACGATGAATGTCGAGCCGCCGGTCTTCTGGATACGGCGACCGTGGTACCCACCTTGCGTCCGCATGGATAGAGATGCGCGGGACCAACCATTCTACTATATAGAATCGGTCAATGTCGGGGTTCCGGCGCCGAGCCGGTTCCGCCCGCGCCGAGCTCCTCGGGCCGCCTAAATACGGTCGGGGACGGTCGCGCCGTCCACCGATGCGGTCGGGCGGGCCGGTGGCGTTCCGCTTCAACGGGCGGGCCGTTCAGGCGCCCGAGGGCGCTCCGCTTCTCGCGGCGCTTCCCCACGACCGGCTACCGATTCTGCAGCGGTCGATCCGCTACCACCGACCCCGGGCGCCGTTCTGCGGGATCGGCTACTGCACCGGCTGTCTCGTTCGGGTGAACGGCACGCCGAACGTCCGGGCGTGCCGCTACCGTCCGCGCCCCGGCGACTCGGTCGTCACGGAGAACTCCTGGCCGTCGCCCCGCTTCGACCTGCTCGGCGTCCTCGACGTCCTGTTCGCGCGAGGGATCGACACGGTCCACGGGTTCCGTCGGCCTCGGTTCGCGGTCCCGTGGTTTCACGCGGTCGTCCGCCGGCTCGCCGGCTACGGGTCGCTTCCACGAACGGGGACCCCGGCGACGCTCCCGAACCCCGGGGTCTCCACGGAGGTCCTGATCGTCGGTGCGGGACGTGCCGGCACCGCGACGGCCGAGCGACTGACCGAGCTCGGGAGCCGTCCGCTCGTGATCGATCGGGACCCACGAGCGCCCCGAGCGAACGGCTACGGATTCCGGCCCGGAGCGGTGGGCGCGTTCCTGCCGCCCCCTTCCGGCGGCGATGGACCCCCGTTCCGCCTTCTCGCCGTACCGGATGACGGCGGGGCGTACGAGATCCGGGCCCGCTCGGTGGTCGTCGCGACGGGGGGGTACGACGCGTCCCTCCTGTTCCCGGGCAACGATCGGCCGGGGGTCCTCACGGGGGACGGCGCGGAGTCGCTCATCCCTCCGAACGCGAAGCCGCCGTTCGCGCACGGACTGTTGGTCGGAGGGGGCCCTCGAGCGGCCGCCGTCCTGGATCGCTTCGGTCAGTCGATCGATGCCGTCGTCGCGCCGGGAGCGGTGGGCTCGGAGGTGGCGGCCCTCGCGGCGTCGCTCGACGTGGCGCTGTACCCGCGCACCCTCCTGCTCGGGGCCCGTGGGCGACGCGGCGTTCGATCGGTCGTGCTCGCGGCGCGGGGCGGCGGCGAGCGTTTCGAGCTTCGGTGCGACGCCGTTCTGCTCGCGCATCGGCGACTTCCGAGCGTGCAACTCCTGTTCCAGGCCGGCGCGGCGATGGCGTGGGTTCGCGAACCCGGAGCGTACCTACCGGTCCGCGAGGGTGGCGCGACCACCGTTCCCGGCTTGTACGTCACGGGGGCCGCCGCCGGCGCCGCCGACTCCGTCGAGGACGGGCGACGCGTCGCGGACGACGTCGCCCGGTCGCGACCCCCCGCACCGCGCCCGCCGCGGGTTCCGGAGGCGCCCGTGGCCAGCGAGATGGAAGGGTACTATCGGGAATGGCTCCAACGGCCGCCCGGACGCGGCAAGCTCGTCGCCTGCGCCTGCGAGGACGTCCTGCTCGACGAGCTCGAGGAGGCAGAGCGCCGGGGCTTCCGCGGGATCGAGGTGCTGAAGCGGTACACGAGCCTGGGCACCGGGCTCTGCCAAGGGCGGTACTGCCTCCCCGACGCGCTCCTCCTCCTCGCGATCTGGGAAGGTCGTCCGCCCGCCGATGTCGGCTACATCACCCAGAGGCCTCCCGTCGTCCCCGCGGTCCTCGCGCAGCTGGCCGGTCTCGCCGACCCGGAGGTCGAGGCGGGGACGTGAACGGATTCTCCCGCGACCAGTACCGGGTCGCCATCGTCGGCGCCGGGGTCGTCGGCCTGTTCACAGCGTACTACATCCTCCAAGCCGGCGGCGGTCCGGTCCTGCTGGTCGACCGGCGGTTCCTCTCGGGCGGCGCCTCCGGCCGGAACGGCGGCGGGGTTCGCCAGCAGTGGGAGTCGTCGGCCACGGTGCGCCTAGCCCAGGAGTCCGTCGCGGCGTACCGCCGGTTCGGGACCGAGTTCGGCTACAACGTCTGGTTCCGGCAGGGCGGGTACCTGTTCCTCGCGGAGACCGAGCTCGAGCTCGACCGTCTGCGAACGGTCCAGCGGGTCGCCCGGGAGTCGGGGCTCCCGGCGCGGCTCCTCGATGCCGACGGGATTCGGGGCGTCGCTCCGGTCCTCGAGCGGCGGGGCCTGGCCGGGGGGACGTTCCTCCACTCGGACGGAACGCTCTACCCGTTCCCGGCCGTGTTCGGACTGTACGAGCGCGTCTGCGCCCTCGGCGCCGAGGTCGCCTTCGGCGTCGACGCCCACGGAGTTCGGGGGGAGGGAGGTCGCGTCCGCGGCCTCGTGACCGACCGGGGCGACGTGGGAGCGACGACGGTCGTCAACGCGGCCGGGGGATGGTCGGCGGAGTTCGCCGCCCGTTCGGGCGTCCCGATCCCGAACACGCCGACCCGCCACGAGATCCTGGCGACCGAGCCGCTCAAGCCGTTCCTGGACCCGATGGTGGTCCGGCTCCGCGACGGGCTCTACTTCAGCCAGACGATGCGCGGCGAGATCGTCGGGGGCCTCACGATGAAGCACCCACCGGGGACGGACGGAGGGATGTCGAGCTCGACGGCGTTCCTCCGCGCGTTCGCGCGCGCGATCGTCGGCCTCGTCCCCGCGCTCGGGAGCCTCCGGGTCCTCCGGGCGTGGTCGGGATTCTACGACGACACGCCGGACGGGCTTCCGATCGTCGGCGAGGACCCCCGGCTCGCGGGGTTCGTGCAGGCGAACGGGTTCGGGGGCCATGGGTTCATGCTCGCCCCGGCGACGTCCCGCCGGGCGGCGGCCGCGGCGCTCGGCGAGCGCGTCGACCTCGACCCCGGCCTCTTCGGGCCGGGTCGGTTCCTGGGCGCCGAGCGGCGGCGGCCGGTCGAGGGCCTCTCCCTTGGCTGAACGGTCGCGGCCGGGGAGCCGTTCGACGGAACGCTCGGGCGCCGGCGCACCCGACCCGCTCGCCGCGGTGTTCGAGACCGCGTACCGCGGCGCGGTCCAGGGCGCGGACGCGTACCGCGGAGTCCGGGCGGCGATCCGACGCGACGGCGGCACGGTCCGGCTGGGGAACCGGTTCTACCGCTCAGACGCGTTCCACGAGGTCGCCTTCGTCGCGCTCGGCTCGGCCGCGACGTCGCTGACGCTCGGGGTCGTCGCGGCGCTCGACGACCGGATCACCCAGGGGTTCGTCGCCGGGCCCGATCCGCTCCCGCCCGAAGTGCCGTTCAAGTCGGTGCTGGTCCGGGGACGGCGCGGGTTCGACGCCTCCGGCCACGAGGTCTCTGACTCGGTGATGGAGCTCGCGGCCGGGCTCACGGACCGCGACCTGCTCCTGCTCCTCCTCTCCCCCGGGGTGCTGTTCGACCTCGCCCGGCCGCCGCCCGGCCTCGGCGATGGCGCGTGGGCCGAGCTCCTCGCCCGGGGGGCGGAGGTCGGCCTCGGCGCCACCGGCCTGGCCGAACTGGTCCGCGCCGTCGGGGGCGGGGCGGTCGGCGGTCGGCTCGGGCGCGTCACGCCGGCGACCGTGGTCACGCTCGTCGTCGCGCGCGGCGACCGGCCCCCGACGGTCGCGGGCGGTCCGACCGTGGCGGTCGGCGCCGAAGAGCGGGCACGGGTCCGCGCGGCCCTCGACCGGATCGGACCGTCGGCCGCCACGAGCGCCGGGATCCGGGCCGCGATCGAAGCGGAGAGCGCGCCGCTCCCCCCGAACATCCTGCGGCCGGTCGTCGTCGCGGAACCCGCCGATGCGCTGCGTGAGGCGAGCCAGGCGCTCGCCGAAAAGCGGTGGAGCCCGAAGCTGGCCCGCGTCCATCTCCCCGGGCCCCCCGATGCGGTCGCCGACGCGTTCCTGGACCGCATCGAGGAGGAGCTCGGGAGCCGGCGCGGGAGCGAGCCGCTCGCGAGCGAGGAGGCGGCCGCTCGCGCCGCCGACGAAGGGATCGGACTCCCGCCGGACTGGGCGAAGTCCATCCGCCTCGGGTCGGCGCGGTTCGCGGGACCGCGGCCGAGCCGGGGCATCGCCGTCTTCGCGACGACGACGCTGGACGTACCGGAGGGCTTGCCGGCCGACCTCGCCCGCGCGGCGTTCCTGAACGCCGTCGGGACCCGGGCACGTCGCCGCGGGCTGGTGGTCGGCATTCTGCCGACGGCGGGAGCTCCTCCCGGCTCCGGTCCGGGACCCGGTCGCTTCCTGGTCGTCGGCTCCGGGTCGGTCTCGAGTGGCGCGTCCGGGGGCACTCCGCTCGCCATGCGATCCGGGATCACCGACATCGGCGACCTCCTGCTCGCGCTCTGGACGTGGCCGGCCGAGGGCGCCCGCCGGGCGGGCTAGCCGGACGGACCGGGAGCCGGCGGCCGCTCCTCGGCGGCGAAGTGCCGCTTGAGCGCCATGTACTCCTCATAGGAGATCTGGCGGCGGGCCCGCACCGCTCCGGCCTGTTTCAGCGAGGCGATCTGGTACTGGGAGAGGAGCTGCTCGACCGGTCGCGGCGCGGACGGCGTCCGATCCCGCTCGAGCGGTGCCTCCGCGATCGAGCGCGCCGCCGGTGCGGGCGGCGGAGGCACGGCCGCCGCGGTCGGCGTCGTAAGGTAGCGCTGGAGCATTGCGTGCTCACCCACCGTGAGCTGCCCCTCGTCGCGGAGCAGGTCGACCAGCTCGGCCTGTCGCGGATGGTACGCTTCGACCAGCTCGTCGAACGTGCGGTCCGGGCGCGGCTGCGAGACTCCGGGCGTCGGTCCCCCCGTGGACGTTCCCAAGGTACCGTCGAGCACCCGGGTCAGTTCGTCGATCGCCGCGGCGATCGCGCCGGTACGGTCCGAACCGGAACCGTCCGTCGCGCCGACCCGGGTCGACAGCCGGATCCGGCGGGGAGGCCCGCCCGCCGGGTCCGGAACCTCCTGCTCGACGCTGACCTCGAGCTCGGAGCCACTCACGCTGCGCGGGATGGACTTCGAGAGAAAACGTACCCCCGGACGGACGGTGGATGGCGGGCGGCCCCATGCCGTGTCAGTAACCTTATGTAACGTGATATAGTAGAGTGAGCTTATATGGATTGGGAGGCTCTACTACCGCGGATGCGAGCATGCCGGCACGCAAGCCAGCGCCCCGCGAACACCGCGGGCACGGGGCGGACGTACCGTGTGCGAGCGAAGGGCATCCGCTCTGTCCCATGATCGCGGCGGTGGACGTCATCGGGACCGAGTGGCGGCTCGCGATCGTGCATCGTCTGCTCGAGGGACCGCATCGGTTCAGCGAGCTCCTCCGCTCCGACCATCGCCTGAACGCGAAGACCCTCAGCGCGACCTTGAAGTTCCTCGAGGGCCAAGGCGTCGTCCAGCGCACGGTCGTGAGCACGCGCCCGTTCATGGTCGTCTACTCGCTCACCGAGATGGGCCTCGGACTCGCGCCCGCGGCGCGCGAGCTGCGCGCGTGGGGCGAGCGGTGGCTGCTGCCCAAAAGCCGCCAGCCCCGGCCGGACGATCCGGCGGCGCGGACGCCGGCGATCCAGGGCGAGCTGCCTCGCGTCGTGGTCTCGGAATCCGGGCGCCGCTAGACGGAACGGCCCCCGGGGGCCCGTTTCAGTCCCTCCCGTTCCGGCGTTCAAATACCGATTCCAGGGTGGTTCGAATGCAACCACCCCGGAAGACCCCGCTCACATCGCGGTAGGAGACGGCACCGCGTCTCGCGCGTGCGGTGGGGTCTTCCAAAACCTTCCTTCTCATTGCCATCGTTCACCGTCCACTCGAAAGCTCGAGGTCGAAGCGAGGCCGGCGTTCGGCGTTCCACCTTGACTCGTCCGACGTCGACCCCCGCGCGCCTCCGACGGAGTGGAGTCCACCCTGCCGGTCGCCCGTTCGTCGATCTCCGGATGAACACCCCCGGACCCGCCTCGCTGTGGAGCGCCCGCGACGCTCGTCGCGCGCGCCCCGCGCGCCCGACGCCGGTCCAACGATCGACCCCGTAACGCGACCGACCTCGGCGAGGGGACGCCGGAGTCGCCGCCGCTCCGTGAGCGGACGCTCGGCCGGATCCGGCTGAGCTCGCTCCCGTTTCGGCGCGCTCGCGTGGGCTCGTCTGTTCCCGGCCGAACGGCCGGAGCCTTCGCCGGCGGTCGCCGTCGAGGATCCTCCTCGGCGCCGCGCCGCCGTCCGGCGGAGAGGCAACCTCGGGCCGGCCGCGCCTTCGGACGCGCCGCGCCCGGTGGGGACGGGCCCGGGGGAGACCCCGCCCGTCCGGCGCGGGAGTGTTCTGTGTCGGTAACCACCCGACGAGCCGTACGGCTCGAAGAACCCGTTCCGTCCGAACGAACCTCGCCGAACTCCCGGTACGCCGAAGCGGCCGCGGTCGATCGCGTGGGCCGGGTCCGCGTCCCCCTCGCCCTGAACCATCGTCCGTGGGCCACCCTCTATCGCGGCCCGAACGGCGACGAGCACTGGACGATCCGTCTTCCCGACGGCGATCGGCCGAGGGTCGTCCGCGTGAGTACCGAGCGCCTGCTGGCGTATGCGATCGCGAGCGGTCTCGCGCGCCTTCGTCTCGATATCGAGCGGCTGCGCGGTCCCGCCGCGGGCGAGGATGCCGGCCGCTAGGCCGGGGCGCGGGACGGAGCGTCGATGGATCTCCCCGTCGCCGGGGGCGCCGCTGGAGCGGACGCTCCTCGCCGTTGCCGAGTCCGTCGGGAGCGCGCCGCGCGGCGCGGGGGTGCTGATCGAGCAGTGGATCGGTCGTCCCGGAGCGCTCGTCTTCTCCCGGGGTGTACCGCTCCCTGGTCCTCCGGCGCCGCGACCCCCGCCCCCTTCGTTCCTCTCGGAGCTGTGGCCCACCGCGCCCACCGTCCGCGTCGCCGCCGTCTTCGAGGGTCCGGTGGGCCCGGTCCCGCCGCTGCTGCCGGAGGAAGCCGAGCCGATGGAGCGTTCTCCGTCAACGCCCTGCGGCCGCGTCCAGACCCACTGGCTTCCCGGGCCGGGGGCGTGCGTCGCGGTCCGCCTCCGCGCGGAGATCGTCGGCACACCGGTCTCCGCGGAACCCGTGGGACGCAGCCTGCGGGCCCGGCTCCGGTGGGCGGGTGGCCACGCGGTGCGTCTCGAACCGATGGTGCACAGGCGGTCGTCCGTTCGCGCATTCGCCACAGGCCGTATCGCCGGATGGATGCCCGGGGGCCCATGGTGTGTCGACCCCATTCGGGCCAGCCGAGTCGCGTCGGCCCTGGCGCCGATGCCCCGCGCGATGGACCCCCGTTCCGCGCATTCGGTGGTGATCGGGGCGTCCGGTTCGGGCAAGACGACGTTCCTCGCCGAGTCGGCGGTCCGCGCGCTGGAACGGGGCACCGGGGTGGTCGTGGTCGACGTCCACGGCGATCTCGCGCCGGCCGTCGCGGCGGGAACTTCTCCCGCGATGCGCGAACGGATCGTGGCGCTCGACCCCACGGTCGAATCGGCCGGATCCGTCGGGGTGCGACTCGTCCCGCGGCGGGGCGAGCCGGGCTCCGACCGAGCGGTCGCTCAGCTGGTCGCGGCTCTCCGTCGCATCAGCTCGGACGGGCGCGGCGAGGTGTACTGGGGGTTCCGGATGGAGCGTCTGTTCGACGCGTTCCTCCGGATCGTCCGGGAGGAGGACGGCGACCTCGCCGACCTCTGGGAGCTCCTCACGGACGGCCGACGGCGCGACGCCGCTCGGCTCACCGTCACCGACCCCGACCTGGCCCGCTTCCTGGAGGAGATCGCGACTCTGCTGAAGCGGCTTCCCGACCTGCTCTGGCCGGCGACCGCGCGGATCGCGAAGCTCGTCACGTCACCCGCGCTCCGTCGGCTACTCGCGCCCACCGGGGCGACGCTCGACCTCGACGCCGAGCTCCGGGCCCATCGTCCCGTACTGATCCGGGTGCCGATCGGAGAGCTGGGACCGGAGGCGGCCTCGTTCGCGGCCACGCTCCTCGTCGGCCGCATCTACTTCGCGCACACGGTGCGTCCACCGGACCTCGTGGCGCCGACGGGACGCACGCTCCTCCTCCTCGACGAGGCCCACGCGATCGCCCCCACGCTCCTCGCCGAGATCCTGGCCGAGGGCCGCAAGTTCGGGGTCGAGGTCCTCGCGGCCACCCAGTACGTCGAACGGCTCCAGCCCGAGGTCCGCGCTGCCGCCGAGGGTGCCGTCGGGCGACACATCGTCTTCCGTACTCCCCCTCCCGGGGCGCGGGCGGCCGGCAGCTGGGTCGGCCTCGACCCGACGACCGCGGTCTCCGTGATCCCGACGCTGCCGATCGGCGAAGCGCTCGTGGCGTCCGCCGACGACCCGATACGGCTGCGCGGCGCCCGCATGGTGACCGCAACTCCCCGAGCGCCGGGTGATTGGACCGCCGTGGTGGCGCGCACGGCGGCCGCTTACGGAGCGACGGCGCCTTCGGGTCGCGGTCCCGATCCCGGAACCGCGCTCGTGGAGCAGGTGCTGTTCGAGCTGCTCGGAGTGGGTGAGCGGGGAGAAGGGTTCGACCTCGGCCAGCTCGTGCGGCAGGTCGCATCCCGATCCGACGCAGCCGCTGACGCAGTGCTGGCGGCGGTGGAGGCGGGCCGCCGGCGGGGTTGGGTCCTCGACGGGCCGGGGCGGCTCGTCCTCTCCGAGGGCGGCGCGCGGTTCCTGGGCTGGGGTGCCGCCACCGGCGCGACGCGCGAAAGCGCCGAGCACCGTGCCCTCCTGTTCGAGGCGTTCCGGCTCTTTGCCCGTCACGGGTCGCGCCTCGAGCTCGTGCGGCAAGGTGGGTTCGAGCATCGTCTGCCCGACGCCCGCCTCCGGGTACTCTCCGAGGCGGCCCGTCGGCTGCCGCCCGATCGGCTCGCGCAGGAACTCGCTCAGCTGCGCTCCGGGTGGCTGTGGCGTTGCTTCGGCGGTCGCGACGTCCACGTCGAGGCGGAGGTCTCGGGCTCGATCCGTCCCGAGCGGGTCCGACGCGGGGTCGAGAAGGCGCGGGCCGCGGGGGCGTTCGCCCTCTTCCTCACCGCGGATGCGCGGCGGGCGAACCGCGTGCGGCGGGTCCTCCACGACGAGCGCCTGGTCCCGACGAGAGCGCAGGTCTGGACCCTCCGGCGCGCGGCGGTCGTCCGGCCGCCGTCGTCCGGGGGGAAGCGCGAAACGCCGGCGGGGTTCGTCCGCGTTCGTTCGGGAGAGTCGGTCACGTGACCCGGACGTTCGTTGCGATCCCGATCCCCTTCCTCGACCCGAGCCGCCCCCGTGTGGAAGCCTCCGGTTCGCACCTCACGCTCCGATTCCTGGGCGAGGTCCCGGAGGCGGCGCTCCCCGAGCTCGAGCGCGCGATCGCCCGGGAGCTCGACGGCCGCCCCGGCTTCGACTTCGTGCTCTCGCGGATGGGGGCGTTCCCGTCCCGCGACCGGCCGCGCGTCGTGATCCGCGAGGTGGCCGACGGCGCCGAGGAGCTCCGCGACCTCGCGCGCCGAGTCGGCGTCGCGGCCGTCGACGTCGGGTTCCCGGGCGACGCCCGACCGTTCGTTCCTCATGTGACGGTCATGCGGGTCCGCTCGGGCCGCGACGTCGCTCGGGCCCGATCGATCCTGGATGGACCACCCCCCGCCGAGCGGTCCATCGAGGTCACCGAGGTCCGCCTGATGGCGAGTCGCCTCACGCCCCAGGGGCCCGAGCATGAGGTGCGGGCGCGGTTCGCACTGCCCCGCGCTCGGGGCTAGTCGGTCCCGCTACGCGGCGGCGAGGGACGGTCGACGACCAGCCGTCGCCAGAGGTACAGCGTAGCGTAGCTGCCCCACCCCGGGTAGTTCCGCGCACCCCAAGCACGGGCGCGCTCCTCGGGGAGTGAGCGCGGTACGACTCCGAATCGGTCGAGCGCAACGCGGAGTCCCAGGTCGCCCGCGACGAACACATCGGGTCGACCCGCGCCGCGGAGGAGAGCGTTCTCCGCGGTCCATCGCCCGACCCCCGGGAGCCGGTCCAGCTGCTCCACGGCCTCCTCGACGGGGAGTCGCGCGAGGACGTCCGTGGCGAACTCGTCGGTCGTTCCTCGCTCGGCGAGGGCGACCACGGCACGGCTCTTGGCCCCGCTGAGGCCGACCGCCCGAAGACCCGGCTCGCGGAGCCGGGCAACTTCCGCGGACGTCGGCACCCGGGGGAGGGTGGCGCCGTTCACGGTGAGGTAGCTCCCGACGCGCGCGAACAGCCGCTTCGTGATCGCCCGCGCGACCGGAACGGAGAGCTGCTGACCGATGATCGCGTACAGGAGCGATTCGTAGACGGAGGCGTCGCGCGGGATGCGGAGTCCCGCGAACCGTCGCTCCGTGCCGCGAAGGATCGGTTCGCGACGGACCAACCGGTAGAACTCCCGGATCGGGTGCTCGAGCGAGAACATCGCCCGGACGGCCGCGCGAGCGGTCGCCGCGTCCGTCCCCCACGCCGCGACCGACCATCGGTCGCCGCTCGAGGCGACGCCGACGACGAACGGTCGCTCCGGCGGCCCCCAAGCCCGCAACAGCCGCGGGCCGTCGTTCGGGAAGACGAGGGAGAGGCTGGAGTACTCGAGCTGGTCCCGCTCCTGGGGTAATGAGCTCGGCCGGGGCGGCCGGATCCAGGTGCGGACCGGGTTCCCGGCGAGGGGCGGATCGGACGTACGGAACTCCGGCCGGTGGCGACCACGGCGCCTAGCCAAGTTACACCCTCCGCGTCGGGTTCGGCGCCGTATCCGCGTTCCGAACGATTATGGACCGGAACCGCGTTCGGGCCGAACCCCGTGGCGGGCGCGCAGCTCCGGGCCGACGCGGGGAGCGGGGGGTAGCTCCGGTGCGGTCGGGGTGGTCGTGGCGGCTCGCCGGCGCGACGCCGGCGGTCCTCCCGATCGTCCTGGCCGCGGTTCTTGCGTCCCTTCCCGCGATGGGGTCGACCCCCTCGTGGGCTCCGGCGCCGTCGTCGGCGCTGATGCCCTTTAGCGCGGGGACGTGCCCCGGGTCGCCGAGTTCGGGGACGTACAACGGCAGCGTCGCGATCGTGGGAGGGGCGCTCGCTTCCCCCACCGCGGCGAACGTTTCGATCGCGATGGCGTACGCGTACCTGTTCAACTACACGACCTCGTCCGGGCACACGACGTTCACCTGCGAGGTCGGCCACGCGGGAGCCGTGTCGGACGCCGGGGGCCGGTTCTCGATGACCGCGACGCTGCCGGCGACTTCGTGCAACCGCGTCGGATGCTCGACGTTCAGCGGGCCGTTCGGAACCCCGACGTTCGGCATCGCGCCCACGCTTCCCGCCGGGTACTTCCTCAAGTCCGCCGTGGACCGCGCCTCCGTCGAGCTCTCGATCGTCCACGCCCTCGAGAGCGTGACGGTGACGCCGGCGGGCCGGTGGACCGTGAGCGTCAACGCTCCGTCCGCCCTCGCCGCGACGGCGCTCGCCGCCGACGGTACGGCGTCGCCCGTACCGGTCCGCTTCGTTTTCGGCCTCAACGGGAGCGGCTGGTCGTTCCCCGCCCCCGCGATCGGGGGGAACGCGAGCGTCGTGGCCGCGCCCGGCGCCTCGATCGGAACGTTCACCGCCCGGGCGAGCGGCACGTACGGAGGCGCCGCGCTGACCACGCCGTCCGTCTCCGTGGAGCTCACGGCGGTCGCCACCGCGATCGACGACGCCGCCCTCGCCGCCACCTCCGTCGACGCCGGTGCGTCGGTGGGGGTGAACCTCAACGGGAGCGGCGCCGCCGGCGACACCTACACGGCGGAGGTCGACCCGGGCCTGGGCGCCGCCTGGGAGCCGGTGCCGTGCACGTCGGCGTCGGCTCCGGGGGGCACGGTCGCGGTCGCCTGCTCGGGGCACCTGACGTTCGCCGCCGCAGGCACGGCCGATCCGGTCGCCCACCTCACGAACGGATACTCGTCCGACAGCTGGCGCCTCGCGCAGGTGACGGTGGCCGCTCCCCTGCGGGTCGGGGTCGCTCCCACGCCGATCCGCGCCTACGCGAACACGACGATCGAGGTCCACGTCGCGGTCGCGGCCGGCACCGGAACGCCGCCGTTCGGTCCCGCCTGCGTCGACCCCGGCGGCGGGGTGAGCGACTGCGTCACCGGCCCGGCCTCGTCGTGGACGATCGCGGTGCCCGCTCCCGCCGTGGGGGAGTACGTCGGTCGCGCCAGCGTACAGGACGCCGGAGGCGCGAACGCCTCCGCCGACTTCCCGACGATCGTCTCCGCGCGGCCCGAGCTCGGCGCTCTCGCCGTGACGACCAGCGCTCCGGTCGCGGGGAGCGTCGACGCCGTCCGCGCCTACCTCGTCGGCGGTTCGCTACCGGCCGCCTACTGGTGGAACCTCTCCTCGCCCGCCGCGACCGTCGCCTCGGGAACCGTCGGGGCGGCCGGGCTGCTCTCGGCGAACCTCACCTTCACGGTCCCCGGCCCGGCCGTCCTCACGCTCACGGTCGCCGACGCCCTCGGGACGGTCGTCGCTTCGCCCGCCCGGCTCGACGTGCTGCCCGGGCCGGCCGACCGGCTCGCCTTCGACGCCCTTTGGGGAAACGCGTCGTCGGCCGGCGTGTCCGTCCCCCTCACGCTCACCGCGACCGACCTCTTCGGCGATCCGGTCGGACCGTTCGCCGCCGAGGTGAACCTGACCGTGGTCGGTCCCGCGGGGTCGGCGGGCGGGGCGTGGGTCAACACGAGCCTCGGCGCGTCGTTCTTGGACGCGGAGGGCGGGCGCGCTGCGCTCCCGAGCTCCGCCTGGGCGGACGGAGCGCTCGCCCTCGCGTTCACCACCACGACCGGCGGCCGATGGGCCGTGCTCGCCTCCGCCGGGACGGCGAGCGACCCGCTCACCGCGAGCGCGATCGTGGACGTCGGCGCCGACGCCGAGCATCTGCGCCTCGCCGACCCGCGGGTGGCGACCCCGGGTGCGCGGACCAACCAGACCCTCTACACGGTGACCGACCGGTTCGGGAATGCGCTCGCGGGCGGGTTCCTGGTCGTGCGCGCCGTCTTCGGCCCCGCGGTGTCGGTCGCGCAGAGCCGCGTGGAGGTCGCGGACGGTATCTCGACGGTCTGGGTCAACTACTCCGCGCCGAACGCGGACGCGGGCGCCGTCTACGTCGAGAGCTCGCTCGGGGGCGCGGTGCTCGCCACGCTGTACGTGCCCGGGTTCTCGGCTCCGGCCGTCGCCGCGTCCGTCGTCGCCGCCGTCGTCGCGGTCGGAGGGATCGGCGCCGGCTGCCTCGCGGTCGCCCTGCTCCGTCGCCGACGCGCGGGCACGGCCGCGGCGACGGCGCCGGTCGAGGCGGAGCTGGAGCGGCTCGCGGTCGGCCGGGCGCACGTCCTCGCCCGGCTCGGCGCCGACGGACCGCTCGGGACCGAGTCCCTCGTGGAGGGATGCCCCGGACCCCGGCCCACCGCGCGCGAGTTCGACGACTGGTTGGAGGCGCTCGTGACCGAAGGGGCGGTCGTCCGCCGTCGGAGCCCGTACGGTGCGTGGGAGTACGCGCTCGGGGACGTCCCGCCTCCGGACGCGCCGATCGTCCTCAAGGTCGACCTCGACCCGGAGGCGCTCGAGCGGGCGCTCGGCCGGCGCGACGAGCGGCCCGAGGGTTAGGAGGGTCCGCCCCGTCGGGGCGCTAGTCGTACCCCTTCCACGTCGTCGTGAACACCGAGCGCGTCCAGTACCCCGCGCTCAGGCGCGAACTCACCTGGACGACCTTGCCCGAGACCGATCCGACCGTAGTGACCGCGAAGTGGCTGAAGCCGCCGATCCCCTTGAGCGCCCCGTGGAGCGTGACCGTGCAGTCCGAGAACGAGAGGTTCCCGTACCGCGAGATCGGCTGGTACACGCTGCCGATCGACTCCGCCTCCGTGATGCATTCGGCGGACGTGTCGTTCCCCGCCTCGCACGCGGTCGCGCCGGTGAACGGCGAGGTCCCGCAGATGGACGGGTTCCCGACGACGGTGAAGTTGTACCCCGAGGTGAGGTCGGCGAGATCGAGGGTGTAGACGCCGCAGTGGGTGGCGCCGTAGCAGACCGCCGGGTTGTAGAGGACGTACGACTGCACGAGGTCGCCGGCCTTCACCGAGTGCTTCGTCTGGATGGCGTTGTACGGGTAGAACTCCCACCAGGCGTAGTACGCGGGGGTCGCGTTCGCGCCCGAACAGTAGTCCTGCGTGCCCGCCTGCTCGACGGTGTTGGTCGTCCATCCGTCGAAGCCGACCCACGTGAGGTGGTAGGTCGCGCCGTTGAGACCCGATGGGCAGGTGACCGCGGGGACGCGCCACTGCGCGAACCCCTCGGTGATATTCCCGCCGCTCGCGGGAAGCGCGACGTACCCACCCCAGTTCGCGCTCGTCGCGCCCGAGGCGATGTGCCGGACGTGGGCCGCCGGTAGCGACGCCGCGAGGGGTGCCGGAGGGAGCGGATGGGCGGCTCCGACCGCGGGGTGCCGGGCCGCGGTCGCCAGCCCGAGAGAGCACGCGATGAGGATCGCCGTCCCGACCAGGACGCCGACGGCCACCGCGCTCGGGAGACCCTGCCCCCGGTCGCTCTCGACAGGGGACGTTTCGTGCCGTGATCGCGCGACGGAGGTGGCGCTCGGACGATCGGGTGGACGGTTCATGGTTCGCGACCCGAGAGACGGACAATTCGGCTAAACCGCTCGGGTCAAGGGGCCGCGCCGGCGAGCCGGCGACCCCCGGCGCCTACGGCCGCCGACCCCGGGCGATCCCGGGGAAGTAGACGGCGCCGAGACGGTGGAAATGCGCGTGGGCTCCGCGGTGCGAGAGATGCTCGATGTCGGCCGCGGGGGGATGCCCGGAGGCGATCGATTCGTGGGCGAGCGCGTCCCCGAGCACGTTCCGCTCGAACCGCTCCATCGGGGCGTCGAGGGGGTCGATCTTCCGCAACGCCTCCTCGACCCGCTCGATCGCCGACGGCCGGCGCGGGGCGAGCTTCGGCCACTGCTCCGGCGGTCGCGGCTCCGCCCGGGAGAGCACGGGGAGGAGGCTCGGAGCGTCCGCGTCCCGACGGGTGAGGGGAGGGCCGAGGTCCCACCAGTCACGGAGCGTACGGATCATCGACGTGCTCCGGTACGTCTCCGTCACGACCGAACCCTCCCTCGCCCACGCCGAGACGAGCACCGAGGGGACCCGCAGGCCCAGACGGTCGAATCGGAACCCCTCCTCCCCGGGCGCGTCGTCCGGGGGGACGGCAGCCGGGGGAGGGACGTGGTCGAAGATGCCGCCGTGCTCGTCGAACGTCACGAGGAGGGCGGTGTTCCGCCAGTTCGAGCCGCTCTCCTCGGTCGCGGACCGGACGTGGTCGTAGACGTTCGCGAGCAGCTCCTCCCCGCCGATGAGGGTGTCCGGAGGCGGGAGGTGGAGCTCCTCCGCCCATCGGGCCCCCGAATGGGGGTGCATGTCGGTGTGGGGGTGGAACATGTTCGGTTCGATGAAGGCGTAGTCGGGGAGCTGGCCGTTCCGCGCGTCCTCGTAGAAGTCGTCGATCGTCCCGAAGTTCGTCGCGAAGAAGCGGGCGAGCCGGCGGGCGTGGATGATGCCGGTCGCGGAGAGGATCTGGGCTGGGTCGACGTAGACGCGCCACGTCCGGCGGGCCGCTTCGAGCCGCTCGAAGATCGTCTCCGCGTCGTTCCGCGTCGGGAACTTCCCCGGCGGATGCCAGTTGATGACGAACCCGGAGGAGGTCGCCGCGTGGAAGAACGACCGGTTCGGGTACGTCTGGGTCGGGACCTCGCAGAACCAATGGTCGAAGCACGCGAACCCCCGCGCGAGCCCCGACAGGACGGGGAGCTGCTCCGGCGAGTACCCCTGCATGATCTGAGCGTACTCGGCCGGGCGCGGGAGCCGGTCCATCTGGAGCCGAAACGCGCTCACGTAGTCGGCGACGAACCCGCGCATCGGCGGCCCGGTGGGCGGCGGCGCCGAGGGCGCGTTGAACGGCGGCTGCATCTCCGCGATCGCGGCGTATCGGTTCGACGGAGGGTCGACGGTCCCGAACAACTGCGTATTGACGTGCGGAAACTCCTCTCCCGGGTCCGGGTACGGCGTCGCGAACGAGGTCGTAGGCTGTGCCGGGACGCTCTCAGTCCCGGCGGCGGCGACCTCCACCGGTACTGGATTCGAGAGGTCCCTACCGAGGACCCCCTCGAACGACGGCACCTCCCCCGGGCCGTACAGCCGGCCGAGCAGGTGGTCGAACGATCGGTTCTCGAACATGATCACCACGACGTGGTCGAGCCGGTGGTCGGAGGGATCCTTCGCGCTCACCGGCCGCCGCCGAGCTCCCGCGGTCTAGGGGTCGCGGCCCACCAGGTCGTAGAAGCGGTAGGCCGCCTCGCCCGCGCCGAAGCAGAACCGAAGCGTCGTGAAGTCGCGCTTGAGCTCGGCGGCCTCCTCCGCGACGGCCGTCGGCTCGCGGTTCTGGTGCAGGAGCCGGTCGAACAGCTCCGCGATCCGGTCCATCTCCTTCGGCCCCATCCCGAGCCGCGTCACCTCCGGTGTCCCGAGCCGGACGCCGCCGGGATGTTTCGGGCTCGTGTCCCCGGGAAGGAGGTTCTTGTTCGTAATGATCCCCGCGGCGGCGAGCTTCTTTGCGACGGCGTCGCCGCCTCCCTCCTTCGTGACGCGCACCGCGACCGTGTGGCTGCGCGTGAAGCCGAGGTCGGCCGCGAGGACGTCGAAGCCGCGCTCGTGGAGCGCCTGGGCGAGCGCCTGGGCGTTCAGCACCGTCGCCCGGGCGTACTCCGCGCCGAAGGCGACCTGCTCGGCGAGGCTCACCGCGAGCGCGGCCATCGCGTGCAGGTGGTGGTTGCTCGTGACGCCGGGGAACGCGCCCGAGCGGAGCTTCTTCTCCTGCTCCTCGGCGAGCGCCTCCCCGAGGAGGATCCCGTGCTGCGGCCCGGGGAGGGTCTTGTGGGTCGAGCCGGAGAGGACGCGGCACCCCTCGCGGAGCGGGTCCTGGAACTGGCCGCCCGCGATGAGCCCGAGGACGTGCGCCCCGTCGTACCAGCCGACGGCGCCGATCTCCTCGAGGACGATCGCGAGGTCGTCGATCGGGAGCGGGAAGAGGAACAGCGAGAGACCGAATAGGCAGAGCTTCGGTTGCTCCGCGCGGAGGATCGCCTTCGTCCTCGCCACGTCGATGGTCATCCGCGCCTCGTCCCAGGCGTAGTAGACCGGCTTCACGCCGCGGAGGCCGAACGCGCCGAACGACGCGCTCGAGATATGGGCGCCGTCCGCGAGGCGGCACGTCCCGACGCCGGCGCCCGGCTCGGCGAGCGCCTTCAGGACGGCCAAGTTCGCGACCGTCCCCGAGATCGGGCGGACGTCGGCGAACGAGCAGCGGAACACCCGTCGGGCGAGCTCGAGGCAGAGATTCTCGACCTCGTCGACCTGCTCGTTCCCCTCGTAGTACCGTTCCCCCGGGAGCCCTTCGGCGTACCGCGAGTGGAAGTCGCTCACGAGGAGCTCCTTCGCGTACGGGGAGAGCAGGTTCTCGCTCGCGATGAGCGGGATCGCGCGCTCGAAGCGGGCGGAATGGCGCTTGACCGAATCGCGGATGGCGCGAACGGTCCGCGCCATCACGTCGGCCGTCGCGTCCGCTCCGGTCGTCGGCGCCCGGGGGGTGGGCGGCCCACCCCCACCCCCCTCCTTCGACTGGAACGCCGCGGGAGAGGCGACCGACTTCGGCGTGCGCCCCGAGCCGCTCACGGTGCCGGAGCGAGAATCGCTAGGCGTAATAGGTCGTCACGTACCGGGGATGGTACGTCGGCGGCGATGCCCCCGTCCCGTCCCTGGCCTTACCGTCGCGAGTTCGTGGTCGAGTATCACCATCTCGACGTCCTCGGTCATCTCAATCACGCCGCCTACTTTCCCTGGATGGAGACGCTCCGCTGCGAGTACTATCTCGGAGCTTCCGGTTCGCTCGATCCGTCGAAGCTCGACATCATCATCGCCGAAGCCGACTGCCGCTACCTTCGGCCGGCCGGTTATGGGACGGTCCTGCTCGGGGAGGTCGCCCCCGCCGCTCCGCTCGGCACGACGAGCTTCTCGTTACTCTACCGATTCTCGGATCCCAATTTGCCGTCGACCGTCTACGCTCGCGGCCGGACGGTCGTCGTTAGCTACGAGTATGCCCAGGGCCGCAAGAAACCGATCCCGCCGGCCTTGCGCTCCAAGATGGAGGCCGACGGGACCGACCCCACGGACGAGGGGTGGGCGTAGCCACTGGCGGCCCGTGTTTCCACTGGAAATGGGGGGGTGGGGGTCGTACCGAGTTGGAGGGCCGCCGGGCCCCCATGCCCGGGGGGTGGCGGTCGCAGGCATCCCACGGAAACCCTCCGCGATCCACCGCGACAGATCCGCCACCGACCAACCGAGGATCCGTGCGTGAACGGTCCGGTGGCCGTTCGCCCGGTCGTCGAACGACCGACGGAGCTCGGCGACGATCCCCTCGTGGATCCCCGGGGGGCCGACCTGCTGGCATCCGAAGACGCGACGGTCGAGAAGCTCGAACTCGCGCGCGAGCGGCACGGTAAGCTCCACTTGGCCGGCATCGAGCACGGTGTTGGGCGGCAGGGCCTCCTCGATGTTCCGCTCGTAGATCCCGAGGGGCCAATGGACCCCGGCCCGCGCGAGTCGTTCGCGGTACGCCGCCCCGAGGTCCGGGGAGTCGACCGTCCGCTCCACGACGACCAGGTACTCGGACGACGCGATGCGGGCGAACTCGGCAACCGCGCTCGTCCAGTCGGGGATCAGGTGGAGCAGGTGCTGCGAGGTCACGACCTCGAACGCCCGGGTCGGGAACGGAAGCCGCCGTGCGTCCCCGCGCACGAGCCGGCGGAGACCCCGCGCCGCCGCCCGCTCGAGCATCGGACGCGACAGGTCGACGCCCACGAGTCGGACGCCCGAGCTCGCGAGACGCGAGCCGAACCGTCCCGTCCCGACCCCGACATCGAGCACCGAGCGGTGGCGGAGCCGCTCCGTGAGCAACCGAACGACCTCGGTGTCGAGAGCGGCCGGGAGCCCGCGGGTCGCATCGTAGACCGGGGCGATCGCATCGAAGGCGAGCGGCGCCCGGAGCGCCGTCATGCCCCGGATCCGCGCGGAAGAACATCGACGGGTGGCGTGCCGGTCGAGCTAGGCCAGCGGAATGGCCGCCCGGACGAACCGACCGTAGCTCCCGGACGCTTCTCCACCCCGTCGCCCCGCCAGCGTCGACGGGTCACGGTAAGGCTGCTCCCGTCAGGACCTGACCCGGTGCCCGTGATGGATAACCGCTAGGGCGCTCCTCCGAGCGCTCGTCGCAGTGCCCGCGGCCCGGCGGAACAGGGCTTCGACGAAGACCTCCGAGACGATCGACTCCTCCGAGCGTCGCTCCCGCTTGTCACCCCCGCTGAGGACGGTTTCGGTGTATAAGGGGACGCCCAACCCCCCGGTCTAGCCTAGCGGCGGTCCGAACCGCGACCGCTCTTTAGCGCTCCCCCCGGCGACCGGGCCAATCAGCCGTATCTCGGGGCGCACCCCTTCCGGGTACTTAGGATGACGACCGAATCGCGACGCCTCCCCGCTCGGCCGGCGTGGCGCGCGGCCGTCGGGATCGCGATCGCCGTCGCCGCGCTGGCAGCGACGCCCGCCCTCGCGTCCGGCCGGACGGTCGGGGGTCACGCTCCCGCCGCGTCCGGGGTCCTCCCGGCGCTCGGTTCCCCGAACGATTGGACGACGTTCCACGGTTCGGAGAACCGGAGCGGGTTCGTCACGTTCCCCGGCCCCACGGTCGACACCCCACTCTGGGGCGTCTGCTTGGGCGGGTCGAGCTCGACCCCGATCCGCGTCGGGCCGGTGGCGAACGCCACCCGCATCTACGTGGGCGACGTCTTCGGCCACTTCGTCGGGCTCAACCAGAGCGGAGCCAAACTGTGGTCGACGACCATCCCGACGGACCCGACGACGGCGGAGCTCGTTCCTCCGTTCGTCGTGGTCGGCCTCGGCGACGGCAACGTGACGGCGCTCGGGGCGGAGAACGGCGCGGTCGCCTGGTCGACCGGGCTCGGGGGCCGGGTCGTCGGGGGGATCGCGACCGACGGGAACCTTGTGTACGCGGGCACGACGACCGGCACCGTCGCCGCGCTCGACCTCGCGACGGGCGCGGTCGTCTGGCGGACGGCGCTCGGTTCGGGCGTCGCCGGCACGCTGGCGCTCGACGGCGGTCGGCTCTTCGCGTCGACCGCGAACGGGAACGTCACGGCGCTCACGACCGCCGGCGCGGTCGTCTGGTCGCATCCGGTCGGCGCTTCGCTCGAGGCCGGTCCGGCGGTGGCGTTCGGTCGAACGGTCATCGGCGACCGCGGGGGGAATCTCACCGCGCTCTGGGAGTCGAACGGGACCGTCGACTGGCGGTACTCTGTCGCGGCACTCCGCGCCGGCGACGCGATCGAGTCGACGCCCGCCGTCGGCCAGGGCCGCGTCGTCGCCTCGACCGACCTCGGCACGGTCGTCGCGGTCAACGTCACGGACGGGGGGCTCCTGTGGAGCCGGGCGACGGGGTACACGGGATACCCCGAGCTCGCGAGCCCGGCGCTCGCGCCGAACGGCGCCTACGTGGTGGACGCTTACGAGAACCTGGACGACTTCAACCCGGCGAACGGCCAGCTCCTCTGGTCGACGCAGGTCCTCAGCCAGGTCGTCTACTCCTCGCCCGCCCTCGAGCGGGGCCACGCCCTGATCGGGAACGACCTCGGGTGCCTGTACGACTTCGGGCCGAACGGGGCGGCCCCCGTCTACCCGGTTTCGGGCACGGTCGTGGACCCGACGGGTGCCCCGGTCGCGGGCGCGAGCGTCGACAGCGGCGTCAGCACGGCGACCACGGGCCCGAACGGCGCCTTCGTCCTCGAGCTCGCGAACGGGACGTACCTGGTGACAGCGTCCGCGGCCGGCTATCCTCCGGTGGGCCGGAACATCGTCGTCGCCGGCCCGACCGCGAACCTCACCTTCGTCCTCGTCCCCCCCGCGACGTTCGCCGTCTCGGGCTCCGTCCTCGACGGCGCGTCCGGCCGCTCGCTCGCGGGCCTCCTCGTCGTGGTGGTCGGGGCCTACGACTACTCCGCCTCCACGACGACCGCCCCCGACGGCGGGTTCGTCGTCCCCGCGCCGAACGGGACCGCGCTCGTCTCCGTCGGCCCGCCGACCGGGTTCGCCGGTGGCTCCGCGCGGGTCCAGGTCGCCGGAACGGGCGTGCACGGTGTCCGCATCGCCCTCCGGCCGACGGCCGCCGTCTACCAGGATCCGGTCGGTTGGAACGATGTGGGTTTCGCCCTCCCGATCGTCGCGGCGCTCGCCGGGGCGCTCGTCCTCCACGCGTCGAACGCGTGGCGCCGGCAGCGCGCGGAGGGCCTCCAGTCGACCTCCCTGAGCCCGATCGCGACGTTCGTCGCGATGCGGGCGATCCTGCTCGTCGTGCAGGCGGTCGCCGTGCTCGTCCTCCTCTACCTCTTCGGGACGTACCTGCCCGCACGCGGGTTCGGCTTCCTTCCCTGGACGCTCGACGGCAACGTCTCCCACGCGTGCACCTGGGCGGACTGGGGGTGCTCCGCCACCGCCTTCCTGGGCGGCCTCGGGGTGTTCGTCTGGAACCTGTTCACTGGCCAGTGGGGCCAGGCCCAGTTCGGGAACCTCCACGCGCCGGCGCTCGACTTCCTGCGCTGGTGGCTCCCCTCGTCGCTCGAGCTCGCCGCGATCACGCTCGCGATCTCGGCGGCGATCGCCTACGCGCTCGGCCTCCTCGCCGGCTGGCGGCGGGAGTCGCCGCTCGACTACGGCGTGCGGGCGGGCTCGTTGGTCGGGCTCCTCGTCCCGACGTTCCTCGTGCTGATCCTCCTCTACGCGTTCGCCGCGGCCCCGTACCAGAACCAGTTCTCCGACAGCCCCTACGGGCTCATCCCGACGCCGGCGTGGTTCTCCCAGCACGGCGGCTTCCCGGCGTGGATCGGCCCGGCGGCGAACACGCTCCCGACCGGATTCCCGATCGTGGACGGCGCGATCCACCTGGACGCGACGTTCGAGGTCCTGACCCTCACGAAGACCCTCCTCCAGGCGGTCGTCATCGCCCTAGTCTACACCGCGATCTTCCTCCGGTACGCCCGGCATGCGGTCGCCTCCACGGCCGGGGAGCCGCACGTGCGGGCCGCGCGCGCCCGTGGGCTGACCGAGCGCACCCTCCTCTGGCGGCACGCCGGGCGGCGGGTGCTTCCGCTGTACGCGCTGATCTTCGGGATCACGCTCCCCGTCTACCTCGGGACCCAGGCGGTCGTCGAGGCGTTCTCGAACGACACCGGGGTCGGCGCCCTCTTCCTCTCGGAGATCACGCACGTCGGCCGGACCGGGTTCGGCTTCAGCGCGATCGGGGGCGGCCCGTCGGCCGGGAACTTCTACCAGGTGACGGTGTTCCTCCTCGTCCTGATCATCCTCGTCGGGAACCTCTGCTCCGACGTCCTCGCCCGGTACCTCGACCCCCGCCTCCTCGGAACGGCGCGATGAGCACCCCTACCGGGACGCCCGACGCGGGCGCGGAGTTCGACCGCGCCGTCGAGGAGGGGCTCGCCGCCGGGCGCGGAGCCCGGTGGGAGCGGCTCAAGCGCGAGTCGGGGCTCTGGGCCGGCGCCGCGATCCTGCTCGGGTTCGTCGGCCTCGCGGTCGGAGCGCTCGTCGCCTACGGCGGCTCGATCGCGACGATTCCCCAGAGCGTGGAGTTCGAGAACTCGCTCGCCCCGCCGGGCCCGTCGGCCCATCACCCGTTCGGTGTGATGGCCGGCCTCGGGATCGACGTCTTCCGGGCGCTCGTCCAGGCGACGCCGTTCGACCTGGCGCTCGTCGCCGGGATCCTGGGCGGGGCGGTCGCGATCGGGGTCGCGGTCGGGACGTACGGCGGCTTCCGCGGGGGCCCCGTCGACTGGGTCGCGACGCTCGCGGCGGACATCCTCGTGAGCGTCCCGCCGTTCTTCCTCGTCCTCGTCCTGTTCATCGGGGTCCATCTCCTGATCCTTCCGACCCAGTACCTCCTCGTCTTCGGCCTCTGCTTCGTCTTCGTCCTCTGGCCGTACTACATGCGGCCGGTCCGGGCGCGGGCGCAGCAGGTCGCGCGCGAGCCGTACGTCGAGGCGGCGCGCGCCTCAGGCGCGACCGGGGGCCGGATGGTCTCGGCGCACATCCTGCCGAACAGCCTCTTCCCGGTCTTCGCGCAGGTCCCCGTCGACGTCTACAACATCTACTTCGTCCTGACCGTCTTCGAATTCATCGGCTGCTTCGGCGGCGGCGCGAACGGCTTCTACACGGCGTGGAACCCGTTCCCGACCGGGGTCTTCCCCGAGTGGGGGTTCCTCCTCGCGAACGGCGCCTGCTACGGCTACAACCCGCTCGTGCCCCTCACGAACTGGTGGATGTACACCTTCCCGGCGATGTTCATCGTCGTCTTCGGCATCGGGGTGATGCTCCTCTGCGACGGCGGCGAGCGGTACCTCGAGGTGCGGCGCCGCGCGTGAGCGGGCGCGCGGTGTACGACCGACACGCCCTCATCCCCCCGACCCGGCTCGATCGTCCGTGACCTCGTCGCGCCCGGCGACCCGGCCGCCGCTCCGGGCGGCCCGAACGCGGGGGTTCGGTCCGTCGGCGCTGCTCGCCGTCGGCCTCGTCGCGCTCCTGTTCGTTAGCAACGCCGTGGCCCATACCGTCGCCGTCACCGCCATCCACCACACCTCCGGAGACAATCCGTGCCGGATGAAGGGGCAAACCGGCGCTGGGTTCGTCACGACCGGGGGCGGCTCGGTCGAGGAGCCGGTCATCGCGAACGGCGGGATCTTCCTCTCGTGTACGATCTCGACCGTGAGCTCGACGACGGCCGGATTCAGTATCTCGGGCGCGAACACCCCGCTCAATGGCCCCGCCCGCGGTTCCCGAACGCTCTCGTTCAAGATCACCGCTCCGCACTCCGAGTACACCGGGGTACTGACGATCGATACCGAGTCAGGCGTCCGGCTCCGGTGTGGTCCGCGGGCCGCCTCGCTCGCGAGCGAGTAGACGACCCCAGGGCTCCGCGATTGGGAACCGGTGCGGTCCGGTGCCGAAGGTACGCTACCGGATGTGGTCGAGGGAGAACGAGCCCAGGCTGAACGACTTCTTGCTGAACGTGTAGCCGACCCACGCTCGGCTCTGGACGTCGCCGAGCCCGTGGATCGAGAGGAACGTCTTCAGCTGGTCGACCTTGAGGTTGACCGACCCGTCCATCATGTGCTCGAGCGACTGGAGGTCGCTGTCGGAGTGCATCCCGGTCTCGAGGAGGTAGTAGCTCGAGGCCCCGTCGAGCTTCCGGCGGCCGGCGAACGGCTGGAGGAAGCGGAACATGCCGGCGGTATCGAGGTACGCCGTGACGGTCGAGACCGACTCGAACGCGAGGCGGTAGCTCGGGGCCTTCTCCTTGACCTCCTGCCCCGACTGGTTCACGGCCTGCACGAGCTGCTCGACCATCCCCTTGTCCGTCGGCGAGAGCAGCCGGACGCTCGCGTCCGCCTGCGTGACGCCGAGCTGGCGTGAGTAGAGGTCGACGTACCGGACCAGACCCTTCCGCTCGAAGTCGGGGTAGTTCGGGAGGATCGCGGTCATCTCCTCGCGGATCTGCGAGAACGAGCGGTCGGTCGCGACCCACACCGCCCCCGCGCCCGCGCGGAGCCCTTCGGCGATGAACAGCCGCGTGAGCACGTCCTTTCCGGTGTGGGCCGGACCGTTCACGAGCACCTGGACGGACGGCGGGAGCCCGCCGAAGAGCAGGTCGTCCAGCCGCCGGACGCCGGTGCGCGTCTTCGAGATCCGCGACTCCGCCGTGATGGTCGTGCGGATCTCCTCCGCCTCGGCCTGGGCGGCCTTGAGCGTCATCGACTCGAGCTCCTCCATCTTCTGCGCAAGGAGGGTCTCGCGGGCGCGCAGCTCCTCCTCCTTCCGTACGAGCTCGCTCTTGAGATCGTCCATCTTCGTCGCCTCGGCGCCGGTCATGCGAACGCCGGACGCCTGCTCCGCGCGCTGCTGCTCGAGGCGGCGGGCCTCCATCTCGAGCGCCTGCCGGGTCGCCTGGATCCGGCTCTCCCACGCCCCGAGCTCCTTCTCCTTGAACTCGAGCGGACCCTTCTTCCGCTCGACGTCCTCCGCAGCGATCCGGATCTCCTCGAACTTCGTCCGCAGCTCGTTCTCGCGGAGGATCAGCTCGCGCTCCCGGATGTCGGCCATCTTGATCCGGTCCGCGACGTCGCTCGCTCCGGCGTCGTCCATCACGGTCGTCGCCCGCTGCTGGGCGAGCTGCGCCTCCGAGCGCGAGTTGCGGACATCGCCTTCGAGCTGGACGATCCGGCGGCGCATCTCCGTCTCGCGCTCGATGAACGCCTGTTCGCGGGCGGCGTACTCCTCCCGCATCTGCCGCTCGATCTCGCGGATCGCGGCCGGATTGGGGGCCGTGCCCTCGCCGGCCGCGGGGGCCGGTGCGGTCGGGGCACCGCCGCCGTCCGGCGACGGGCGGGCGACCGCGTCGGGGGCGGCGCCGCCGCCCGACAGGATCTTCAGCTTGAGCTCGGCGATCTCGGCGTCCTTCGCCTGGATCGCCTGGTCGCGCGCCTTCGCCTCGCGGCTGCGGACGTACTTGATCACGGCGACCGAGCCGCGCTTCACGTGCTCGAGCTCCTCCTCGAGCTGCTTCCGCTTCCCTTTCTCTTCGAACAGCTGGCGGTGGATGTCCTGGACCTCGGTGAGCAGCGAGCGCGGGTCGAACTGGTCGGACTTCACACGGTCCAGCAGCTCGGTGAGCCACCGTACCACCGTCGCTTCCCGCTCGGAGATCGCGGCGGCCGCGCGCGCGGCGGCCGGCCCGCTGTCGACCTCGGGCGGCGGCGGAGCCGGTCGAGCGACCTCGCCCGTCGGGACCGGAGTTCGCGGAGCCGGGACCAGCGGAGTGTGGGCCGGTTCGGACGATTGGATCCACGACTCCATCGCGCGGTCGTCGCCGTCGACCCACTTCTTCAGCACCTGGGTCGAGTCGCCCGAAGTCGCCCGCGTCCCGCGCCGTCGTCCCTTCTCGGGGCGACGAACGTTCTCCATCCACCGGTCGACCGCCTTCTGACCGTCGATCGGGGCCGGCGGTGCCTTCGCGCCGGTCGCTCCTCCGTTCACCGGGGGAGGGTCGGAGGACGTCGCTTCGGCCTGGGCGCGCAGGCGGCGGAGGTCGCCCGGATCGACCCCGAGCTTCTCCAGCTCGGCGTCCGTGAGCAGTCGGATCGACTCGGGCTGGCTATGGCCCGCGTTCAGGAGCGCCCGTGCCGTCGTGTCGGCGACGCCCAGCTCGCTCGCCAGTCGCGTCGCCTCCTCGTCGCGGGACGCTGCCGCGCCGCGCGGCTCGGCCGCCTCGGCCGGCTCGTTCATCGGGGGTGGTCTAAATAGGCCCCATGCCGCCCTTAAAATCGTCTGTCAAGCCGCTGGCGTCCCCGAAGAGGGAATCCCTCCGCGCGGCGGCGACCGAACGGGCGAACTCGCCCTCCCACCACCGGATGTACCGGCGGACCCCGCCGTCGCGTTCCGCGACCGCCCGACGGGCGAGGACGGTGGCGAGCGGAGCCCAGTGGGTCCAGTGGTCCCGGGTCCCGGGAGGTACCCGGAGATAGGACGGAGCCGCGGGAAACCGCGTGCCGCACCGGGCGAGCGAGAACAGGTCGCAGGCCCGCTCGCCGTTCGGGTACGGCCCGCGAGGCCGCTGGAGGAGGTGGGTCAGCTCGTGCGCGATGACTCCTCCGAGTTCGGGGGCGCCGACCATCCGTCGGGGGAACGCGATCCGGGGCGGGCGCTGCTCCGGGAACGCCATCCCGTCGGCCCGGCTTGCGGGACCGAGGAGGTCGACCCGGATCGTGGTCCCGTCGAGTTCGGTGAACGCCCCCGCGACCCGAGCCACCGCGTCCAACAGCTGCGGGGCCCGCGGCTCGGCGCGGAGCCGGCGCCCCGGGACCAGCGCAGCCGCCACCGCTCGACGGCTGCGACCGTCCGATAAATAGACCGGACGGTGCATCGGCGCCCGTGGAGACCGCCGAACGGGTGGCGCTCGTCCGGGCGCGGGCGGTCGAGGTCGTCACCGAGCCGGAGCTCGACGCGCTCTTCGCCCGGGAGGCCCACCCGCGGGCGTACATCGGCTACGAGCCGTCGGGCCGCGTGCACATCGGCGGCCTCGTCACCGTGCTCAAGCTGCGCGACCTCATCGCCGCGGACTGCGAGGTCACCGTCCTCCTCGCCGACTGGCACGCGTGGATCAATGAGAAGCTGGAAGGGTCGCTCGAGCGGATCGAGGCCGCCGGTCGGTACCTGGAAGCGACCTTCACGGCGCTCGGCGTCGACCCGGCGCGGGTCGACTACCGCTTCGCGCACGAGCTCGTCGGCCGCCCCGACTACTGGGCCCGCGTGATCCGCATCGCGAAGGCGACGTCCGTGGCGCGGACGAAACGGGCGATGACGGTCCTCGGCCGGGAGGAGGCGGAGGCGAAGCTCGACACGGCGAAGCTGTTCTACCCCGCGATGCAGGCGGCGGACATCTTCGAGATGAAGGTCGACCTCGCCTACGCCGGGCTCGACCAGCGCCGCGCGCACATCCTCGCGCGCGAGGCGGCGCAGCATTACGGCTGGCCGGTGCCGGTCGCCGTCCACACGCCCCTGGTCTCCTCGCTCGCGGGCGGCGGGCGGATGGACGTCGTGGACGGGGTCGAGCGGAAGATGTCGAAGTCCGACCCGTCGGCCGCCATCACGGTCCCGTGCGACCCGGCGACCATCCCGAAGAAGATCGGCGCCGCGTTCTGTCCCGCGAAGGAGGTCGACGGCAACCCCGTCCTCGAGATCGCGCGCTGGGTGGTCCTGCCGTGGGAGCAGAAGCTCGCGGTCGAGCGGCCCGAGAAGTTCGGGGGGGCGGTGACGTTCGGCTCCGACGCCGAGCTCGTGGAAGCGTGGACGGGCGGGAAGCTCCACCCGCAGGACCTCAAGGGCGCCGTCGCCGCGGCCCTGCAGCGGATCGTCGAACCCGCGAACCGCTACTTCGCCGAGCACCCCGGGGCGCTCCCCCCGGGACTGTAGTCGAGCGTACGGATCGGCTCAGGAACCGGCCGGAGGGGCCGGCGCGGGCACCGTGGTCGGGGCGGGGGATGGCGGCTGCTTCTTCTTGAGCACCAACCCGACGATCAGGACGACGATCCCGAGGATGAGGAGGAAGAAGCCGAGGCTCCCGCCGACGAACGGGACGGCGTAGGTCGCGCTGAACGTGGCGGTCCACGTCGCCGCCGACGATTTGCCGTAGATCTCGTAGTACTGACCTTTCTGGGCCGTGAACGATACGCTCCCCGAGCTGCCGCTCCCGGTGACGACGGGCGAAGTGACGTTCGGCGTCACGGCGGCGCACTGGGAGTCCGAGCCGCACGCGTAGACGTAGACCGTGATCGCGGCGCTCGAGGTCCAGCTGAGCGAGAACGGGAGGGTGCTCGTGAAGAAGAGGAACGGCGGGCTCGATACGCTCAGGATCGCCGGGGTCGATTGTGTGACCGTCGTCGACGGGACCGTTTGGCCGGGGATCGGGACGTAGGCGAGGATGAATCCGAGGATCAGGAGGATGAGTCCGACCGCGACTACTCCACCGCGCATCCGCCGATGTCTTTGGGAGCGCTCCAACGGTACTTAGTCTCAGCGCATCGTGCGATCCAACGTTCTCGGCCCGGAATCCGCGTCCGCCCGCGGTCCCGCCGGCGGCCACGTCGGGATGCGCATACTCTATGTCGGGCTGCTCGATCGGGCGAACCGCAGACGTCCGAGCTACGGGCATGAGTTTCCCAGGCAGGCGGGGTTTCGCCAGAACGGCCTCGGTTGCCGGTTTCGCCTTCCTTCTCCTTCTGGTGGTGGTACCATCGCCCCCGCGGGCCCGAGCTTCGACCGAGCCAGGCTCGGCCGCGACCGGCTCGGGGTCGGGAGGCCCAGACCCTACCGTTCGTCTGCTCCACCAGTCCCCCTGGCACCGCGCCCAGGTCCTCTTCGCGGTCGAAACGACGCCGATGGACGGGGTGGCGGACCCGACCAGCTTTCAGGGGGGATGGGGCTCCACCGCCTACTCCGACGGCGTCCCCGCCTTCCTCTCCCACGCCGGCACCGTCGCGGCCGAGATCGCCCGAGCTCACCCGAAGACGCACCTCACCTTCGGGCTGATCGACTTCTTCGCTCCGTTGGTGTTCGATGACGGCGAGGGCTCCACATATCACGCGGACATCACCACCTTCGTCAACTCCTCCACCTTCACCGCCCAGGTCAATACGACGATCCTCGAGACCTCGCTCTGGAAGCAGTACTACTCGTTGAACGACTCGGACGCATCGGACAACGTGCTCCAATCGTCCTCGATCGACGCACTCTATGGTGCGATGTCCGGCGGGAACCTCCAGTGGTCGCCCAACGCGCACCACGTGATCGTCTACCTGGGCTCGGCGGCCCCGCTGGACCGGAACTACTCGATCAACGACTGCGTCTTCTACAACCACTCGCGCTGCACCCT
This sequence comes from Thermoplasmata archaeon, assembly GCA_035656255.1. GTDB lineage: Archaea > Thermoplasmatota > Thermoplasmata > Lutacidiplasmatales > UBA184 > Lutacidiplasma. Next base: position 37,158 of record DASRSV010000003.1, on the reverse strand, counting down.
CGGACCCTGCTCCCCCGCCTACCGGTGGACGAACGGGTCGGTGAGCCCGAGGTGCGAGTCGTGGGTCGGCCGCTCGCCCCTCGGCGCGAACGGCTCGATCGGGGAGATGGCGTACCATGCATCCAACTGCGTCCACTCCCTGGGAGGCTGGTGCACGATCGACGCCCTCAGCTACCACGACATGGTCACCGATCCGCAGTCGCGGGCGTGGCCGACCGGGACCAAGGTCGGAGGTCCGGGGGGGTCGGGAGTTCGCCACGACACGGCGCGGATCGTCGGCGCCGCCTGCGCCATCGCGCGTGCCACGGGCGGGAGCTGGGACGGCCCTACCACGGCCCACTGCCGGGGAGGTTCGAACGGCACCCTCCCGTTCGTCGCCCAATTCAATGGGAGCTCCATACAGTTCGACAACCCCGCACTCGTCTCCGCCATTGGCAACATCAGTCTCGGGGCCCCCGCGGGTCTACCGCACGCGCCGGCCGCACCGTCCCCCACCTACGCGACGGTCGCCGGACGTGGGACCTCCGACCTCCTGACCCTCGGGTCGACCAACAGCGTCAGGGCCGCTTCGCCGGCCGGTCCCGCTCTCCCGGGCCTGGTCGGCACGCCGGTCGCCGCGACGGCCGCGGAATCGACGCCGTTCCGTGCGAAGGTTAAATACGCCGCGCCGTAGGCGCGCCCTACCCGTGAGCCGAGGACCCCGGCGCATGCCGGTGTTCCGCTGACGCGAGGAAAGTCCGATGGCGCGACCGATCTACGTGCGTTTTGAGACCCCGACCGAACTCTCCGACAAGGCGTTGCAGCTCGTCCAGGTGGCGAGCGAGACCGGCAAGGTCCGGGTCGGGACGAACGAGGTCACGAAGTCGAGCGAGCGCGCCGAAGCGCGGCTCGTCGTGATGGCCGAGGACGTCGACCCGGTCGAGATCCTCGTGCACGTCCCGATGCTCTGCGAGGAGAAGCGGATCCCGTACCTGTACGTCCCGAAGAAGCAGCGGCTCGGACAGTCGGCCGGGCTCACGAAGTCGGCCGCGAGCGTCGCCGTCGTCGAGGCGGGCGAGGGGAAGGCGCTCCTGGAAGAGCTCGCGAACTCGTTCACCGCGCTCAAGAAGTAGGCGGCGCCGGGCGCGAGGGCGGGCGAGCGATGGCGGATGAGAAGGGGTCGCCGGCCGAGGTCGTCGAGCTGATCGGCCGCACCGGGATGGCGGGGGAGGCGACGCAGGTGAAGGTCCGCGTTCTCGCCGGTCGCGACCGCGGCAAGATCATCACCCGCAACGTCGCGGGCCCGATCCGGCTCGGCGACGTGCTCATCCTGCGCGAGACCGCGCGCGAGGCCCGCAAGCTGTCGGTCCGGTAGGCAGGCGTCGGTCCGATGGTCGTCACCCGCGAGTGCTCGTTCTGCGCGAACGAGATCGAGCCCGGCACCGGCTCGATGTTCGTGAAGCGGGACGGGACGGTGTTCAACTTCTGCTCGGGGTCGTGCCGCAAGCAGCAGCTCGGTCTGGGTCGCGTCGGTCACCGCCTCAAGTGGACCCGCGCCCACTCGCTCAAGGTCGCTATCGAGCAGCGCACGTCGACCGCGCGCGCCAGGGCCCCCCCCGCTCCGGCGGCCGCGCCCAAGCCCGTTGCCCCCGCGGAGGCCCCGGTCAAGGAGCCGGGTCCGCCCGCCGCCGAACCGAAGACGGCGGCTAAGTCCGCCCGACCGGCGAGCGCGAAGCCGAAGGAGGCGCCCGCCGAGAAGTCCGAGCCGCCGGCCGAAAAAACGGCCGAGAAGGAGAAGCCGTCGAAGACCCCGCGCGCCAAGAAGTCTAAGCCCGCCGCGAAGGACGCTGCCGACTCCTGAGCCCCGTTCGCCCCCGTTGGCCCCCGATCGCCCCCTCTCGCCTTCCACTCGAGCACGAGGACTTTAGCCGCCCGCATCGCGTCGACGCCCGGTGCCGACGTCGGACGATGGGAACCGCGGGGACGGCTGGCTTTCGGCGAGCGACCTCGCCGACTATGCGTACTGCCCTCGGTCCTTCTGGTACCGCCATCATCCGCCCGCCCAAGGCGCATCGCCTGAGGCCCGTCGAGCCCGGATCCTCGGAGAAGAGTACCACCAGTCGTCGCTCACGGCGGCCGATCGTCGCTGGCGTGCGCGCCGTGCGGCCTGGGTCGCCTTGGGAGCGGCGGCCGTACTGATTGCGGTCGGGCTCGCCGGGATCGTGCTCGGATGATCTCCGGCGTCGAGATCGAGCTGGCCGCGGTGATCGTCGGCGCGGTCATCGGCGCGCTGGCCGCCCGGGTGCTGCTCGTCTCCCGCCGGTTCGGGGGGGCGATCGTCACCACGGACACGCCGGGCCACGGCCCGGTCCTACGCTCCCCGCGCTGGCGGTTGACGGGACGACCCGATGCCGTGGTACGATCGCCGTCGGGCGCGGTGGTGCCTGTTGAACTGAAACGGGGCGCGGCGCCCAAGCGCGGACCCTACCGGTCGCATCGGGTCCAACTGTCCGCGTATTGCGCACTGGTCGAGGAGGCGTTCGGGGCTCCGCCGCCGTACGGGATCCTACGGTACGGGGACGGCCGTTCGCACCGGATCCCCTGGGACGCAGAGGCCCGGCGAGAGCTCGCCCGGATCGCGGAAGCGGCGCGCCGGCCGTACCGGGGAGCCGCGACGCCGGGGCCCCGGCGATGCGCGCACTGCGCATGGGTCGCCTCGTGCGACGCCCGCTGGACAGGCTAGTCCACGCGGCGGGTCCAGTACACGTCGGTTCGGTACGGGAGTTCGACCCTCTCCGCGTCCGTTCCGAACGTTCGGTCGGCGATCGCCTGGATCCCCTCTCCGAACCGGCGACGCTCGTCGGGCGACTGGACGGCGACGAAGCTCACCGAGAGGAATCGGTCCTGGAGGCGCCGTCGGTCGAGCCGTTGTACGAACGGAAAGGCCCGATACTCGATCGGGGCGAATCCGGAGCCCCGCTCGAAGGCGGACTTCCATCGCTCGGCGCGGATCCGGGGTACGCCGGGGTCGAGGCGGTCGAGGAGCCGTCCCACCTCCGCGACCCAAGGAACGCTTTCGTCCCGCCGGTTCCAGATGAGGCCCAGTCCCCCCCGGGGCCGGAGGATCCGCCGGATCTCGGGCACCGCCCGCTCCGCTGCGAACCAGTGGAACGCCTGACCGACGACCACCGTGTCGGCGGAGCCGTCCGCGAGCGGGATCGACTCGGCCGTCCCGTCCCGCAGCGGTACGTCCGGCAACATCCGGGAGAACACCGCCCGCATGCCGGCGAGCGGCTCGACGGCGACGATCGAGGCACCGGACGCCCGGAGCACGCGCGTGAGCTTGCCGGTACCGGCCGCGAGGTCGACGACGGAGCGCCCGGGTCCGATGTCGAGGACCTCCTGAAGGGCGGCGATGGCCTCGGCCGGGTACTCGGGCCGGCCGCGTTCGTACTCCTCGGCCGCGAAGTCGAAGCCGAGCACCTCGGGGCGCACGCTCGGGGGGTTCGTGGTCGTCCGAGCGGGAGCGCCGCTTGAAGACGTCCCCCGCGGCCCGGCGCCCGTCGCCCCGACGGGACGACCGCCGATCGGTCCGGAAACGCTTACGCACCCCACGCGGTCCAGCGGTGGATGGCGGAAGAGGGCGTCCAGCGGACCTTGGTCTTGGTGAAGCCGGACGGCATGCGACGCGCGCTCGCCGGGGAGATCGTCGGTCGGCTCGAGCGCAAGGGGCTCAAGATCGTCGCGGCCCGGCTCGTCGCCGTGACGCCCGAGCTCGCCTCCCGCCACTACGCCGAACACCAGGCGAAGCCGTTCTTCCAAGGACTCGTCGCCCACCTGACGCAGGGCGGACCGACGCTCGCGCTCGCGGTCGAGGGACGGAGCGCGATCTCCGTCGTCCGCCTGCTCGTCGGCGCGACCAACCCCACGACCGCAGCCCCGGGTACGATCCGCGGCGACCTCGCGCTCGCCCTCACGCCGAACCTGATCCACGCCTCCGACTCCCCACCCTCGGCCGAGAAGGAGCTCGCGCTGTTCTTCCGCGAAGGCGACTACCAGGCGTACACGCGGGTCGACGAGGCGTACCTCTAGGGCATGGGCGGGTCGATCGACGACGGCGTCCGTGCCCTCCGGGCGGGCCGCCTCGTCGTCTACCCGACCGACACGCTGTACGGCCTCGGCGCCCGGGCCTCCTCGACGTTAGCCGTCGGCCGGCTCGTCCGGGCGAAGGAGCGACCGGGCGGGATGCCGATCTCGATCATGCTCTCCTCGACCGAGGAGCTGGAGGAGTTCGCGGCATTGACCGAGACGATGCGCGCCTGGGTCCGACGGCTGCTGCCGGGACCCGTGACGGTCATCGTCCCGTCGTCGCCCGCGGGCCGTTCCTGCATGGCTTCTCCCATCGTCGGTCCGAGCGGCAAGCTCGGGGTCCGGGTCCCGGACCATCCCGCGGCCCGGGAGATCGCCCGTCGCGTCGGCCCCGTCACCTGCACCTCGGCCAATCGGCACGGAGCGCCTCCGGCGGTGTCGCTCGCGCAGGCGCGGTCCGCCTTCGGGGGCGACGTCGCCGAATACGTCCGCGGAGGTCCGGCGCCGTCCGGCCGGCCGTCCATGCTCGTCGACCTCACCCATCCGGCGCCCGCCTTCGTGGAGCGCGCTCGGCGATGAGCCCCCCCGGAAGCTCGGGGCCCCCCGACCTCGACGCGTGGCGCCGCGCGGCCCGGATCGCCGCCGAAGCGCGCGAGCTCGGCGCCCGGCTCGCGGTCCCGGGCCGTTCGCTCTACGACCTCGCCCAGGAGATCGAGGGGTTCATCCGGAAGAACGGGGCCGAGCCGGCGTTCCCGGCGAACCTCTCCCGGAACGACGAGGCCGCCCATTTCACCCCCCCGCCGGACGATGGGATCTCGCTCGCGAGCGGCGACCTCCTCAAGGTCGATGTCGGCGCGCACATCGGGGGGGCGATCGCGGACACGGCGACGACCGTCGCGGTCGGCGGCGGCCGGAAGAACGAGAGCCTCGTGAAGGCCGCCCACGAGGCCGTCGAGGCCGGCATCGCCCGGGTCCACGGGGGGTCGAGCGTGAACGAGATCGCGACCGCGATCGAATCGACGATCGGACGCCGCGGCTTCAAGCCGATCCGCGACCTCACGGGCCACACCATCGAGCCGTACCTGCTCCACGCGGGGAAGTCGGTCCCGAACGTCGCCGGGCTCTCGGCGGCCCGGCTCGACGCGGGGGAGGTCGTCGCGATCGAACCGTTCGCGACGAACGGTGCCGGCGGGATCGAGAACGGACCGTTCGGGAACATCCTGCGGTTCCGACGCGCACCGGTCGGCGTGGACCGGGACGTGGCGGCGCTGTTCGACCGGTTCCGAACCCTCCCCTTCACGCTCCGTTGGGTCGACGACCTCGACCTTCGACGGCGGGTGCTCGCCGCGCGGCGCCAGCTCCAGTCGTACCCGGTCTTCCTCGAGCGCGGCCACGGGCTGGTGGCGCAGGCCGAGCACACGGTCCTGGTGACCCCGGATGGGGTCGAGGTGCTCACGCGGCTCGGCGACGACCGCTAGGCCGAGGCCGGCGATCTAGGGCCCCGCCGCCCTCGACGCACCGCCGCCCGCCCCGACCTCCGCCCGGGTCGCGGCCCGGCCGGCGAGCCAACTGCGGAGCGACCCCAGGCCGCGCACGAGGACGTAGGCCGCGAACGCGAACCCGGTGATGAAGAAGCTCACGGGCGGGGAGAGGTAGAACGCCACGAACAGACCGAGCCAGGTGACGGAGAGGGCGACCGCGACCGAGAGCGCGACCGCGGCCGCGGGGCGGTCGGCGAGACGGACCGCGATCGCCGCGGGCGTGACCATGAGCGAGAAGACGAGGAGGATGCCGACCACCTGGACCGCCATCGAGACGGCCGCCGCCACGAGGAGCAGGAACACCACGCCGAGGGCGAGGGTCGGCATCCCCTTTGCCTCGGCGACGTCCTCGTCGAGCGCGGAGAACAGGAGCGGTCGGAAGACGACGGCGAGCGCGACAAGGATGGCGACGACGGCGTAGAACGTCAGCGCGACCGCGTCGGCGCTGATGCCGAGGATCTCCCCGAAGAGGATCGAGTAGGCGAGCTCCGCCTCGCCGCCCTTGTAGAGGCTGATGAACAGGAGCCCGAGGCCCAGCATGAACGCGAGCACGATCCCGATCACGACGTCGCGTTGCGCGGCCCGGCGGCCCAGGAGGGCCATCCCCGTGCCGCTGCCCATGGTGAAGGCGAGCAGCCCAAAGACCGGGTTCACCCCGAGGAGGACCGCGCCGGCGCCGCCCGCGAGCCCGGTGTGGGCGAGCGAATGCGCCGCGAAGGCGGAGCGGCGGATCACGACCAGGTAGCCGACGATCCCGGCCACCAGCGCGATGAGCGTCCCCGCCTCGAACGCGTGGACCATGAACTGGTACTGGAGCATCTGCTGGAGGTCGCCGATGATGTCGGGGGAGAACGTCGGGCCGCTCACGCGCCCGCCTCCTCGCGGGGGAACGCCCCGCCAGCGCCCTCGCCCTCGTGGTGCTCCTCGCCGCCGACGATCTCTCCCTCGGTGTGCTCCTCGCCCCCGACGATGACGATGCGGCCGCGGGAGTCGCGCAGGACCTCGACGGGGACCCCGTAGAGGCGGGTCAGCGTCGCCGAGGTGAGGACCGCGTCCGGGGGACCGCTCGCCACCCGGCCGTTCGCGATGTAGACGACCTTGTCCAGGTGCTGGATGAGCGGGTTGATGTCGTGGGCGACGAGGAGCGCGGTCACGCGTCGCTTCTGCACGATGTGGTGGACCAAGCTCACGAGCTCGCGAGCCCGCCGGAGGTCGAGGTTCGCGAGCGGCTCGTCGAGCAGGAGCAGCTCCGGGTCGCTCACGAGCGCCTCGGCGAGGAAGATCCGCTGGAGCTCGCCGCCCGAGAGAGCGCTCAGTGGCTTCGGCCCGAGCTCGGTAGCGCCGACCGCCGCGAGCGCCGCGCGGGCGGCCTCGATCTCCCGGCGCCGGGAGAGGGGGAACCCCCAGCGGTGCCCCGAGTAGCCGAGCCGCACGAGCTCGAACGATCGAACGAACGTCTCGAAGTCAATCGAATGGCGCTGCGGAACGTAGCCGATCCTCGAGCTCCCGCGGCTCGGGGCGGTTCCGAGCACGCGGAGAACGCCGGCGCTCGGACGGTGGAGCCCGAGGAGCAGCCGGAACAGCGTCGTCTTGCCCGCGCCGTTCGGCCCGATGACCGCCACGAACTCGCCGCGCTCGACCGCGAAGGAGGCGTCCCGCCAGACGACGTCCCCCCGGTAGCCGACCTCGACGCCGTACGCCTCCACCGCGCGCCCCATCGGCGGGGGATCGGATGGTCGGGGGCTCAACGCCATCGCGGCCCTCGATCCCTACACGCCGAGCGCTTTCTGATCGAGGACGTTCTCGAGCGCGAGGAGCTCGCCCTCGATCCAGACCTGGAACGTCAGGTCCGGGGGCTGGATCGTCTCGGTGACGCCGACGGTCGAGACGTTGTGCGACGCGGCGATGGCCTTCATCTGCTGCGTGAGCGGCGTCACCGTCTGCAGGTTGTAGACGAGCACGCTCACGGTGCCGCTCGTGAGCTGGTTCTCGAACACGGTGACGCTCCAGGCGGGCGGGTCGCTCCCCTCCGCGACCGCCTTCATGAACTCGTAGGGGGAGACGAGGTTCAGCCCCGTCGAGTTCGCCATGTACTGGAAGATGCTCTCGGTCGACGAGACGTTCGTCCCGCCGAACTGGGTCTGGATCTCGGCCTCGCGGGCCCAGACGACCTCGAGCGACGTGTTGAGCGCGGCGTACTGTTGCTGGTAGTACGCCTGGTCGGCCCGGTCGATCGACACCAGGGCGGAGTACATCGCGCCGGCCATCTGGATCACGTACCTCTGCTCGTACCAGAAGTGGGGGTTCACACCGAGCGGGGCCCCGACGACGGCCTGGGCGACGACCACCACGCGGCCCGGGTTCGGGCTCGAGGAGAGGAGCTGCGTGCACCAGTCGTCGTACCCGTCCCCGTTCTGGATGACCAGCTTGGCGGTGGAGAGGGCGATCGCGTCGGTCGTGTTGCTCTCGTAATCGTGCGGGTCCGCGTTCGGGTCCGAGACGATGCTGAGGACGCTCACGTGTGTCCCGCCGAGCTGGGCGACGAGGCTCCCCCAGAAGTTCTCGGCCGCGACGACCGGGATGAGATTGGACGTGGCGTGGGGGGTCGTCGACGGAACGAGGTAGTGGAGCCCGACGAGCACCCCGGCGACCAGCACGACGGTGGCGACGATGCCGGCCACCACCCACGGGCCGCGCGAGGGTGGGGCCGCCCCGGTGCCACGGTGCGCGGGCGGGCTCGGGAAGTCCGTGGGAGGGTTCGCCGATGGGGGGTCGCGTGCGCTCATCGTTCCCCCTTTCTCAGTTCTCGTCGGAGCAGGGCGGGATCGGGTCACCGTGCGGGCAGACCGTCGGGTGGCCCTCGGCTTGGCAGAGCCGCTCGACGGTGCGGTGGGAGATCGCGAGGTCGACCTCGCTCGCGGCGTCGCAGACCGCCTCCGGCGAGAGGCCGAGGCGACTGAACAGGCTCTCCGCGATCCGATGATGGCGCTGGTACTCGACCAGCGTCGTCTGGCCCCGCACCGTGAGCCGGCTCTTGCCGCGGTATCGGCTGACCAACCCGAGCTCCTCGAGCAGGGTCAGGTGGCCGAGCGCGGACGGCGCGGAAACGCGGAGCGCCCCCGCGACGTCGTTGAGCGCGACCCCCCGGTCGGGCCGCTGATGGTCCGAGATGGCCCGCAGGGCATCGACCTGACGCCGGGTGAGCTTCGCGAGGGTCTCCACGACTCCCCTCAGCCCGGCGTGATATTTATTGTAGGCCCTAATTTTTAGGTAGTACTAAATCCAGGGGGGGTGGGGCGTCGCGCCTGCGTCTCCGGGATTCCTCGGCGAACGTCGCGCGCTACGCTCCGCGTCCGTCGAAGGTGGCCCGTGCGAGCTCTGCGCCTTGTACCATGCTCTCGAGCTTCTGGTAGGCGATCGAGAGCTTGCGCGTTCGGAGGCCGCAATCGGGGTTCACCCAGATCCGGTCCGGGTCACCCAGGTACTTCGCTGCGCGGACGATCCGGTCCTTCACCGTCTCGGCGGATTCCACCTCGTCGCGGTGCACGTCGAGGACGCCCAGCCCGATCTGACGGGTGTCGCCGTACTCCTGGAACATCTTCAGGATCTCGTAGCCGTCGCGCCCCTCGCCGTCGCGGTTCGCGAATTCCCACGCCCACTGGCGGCACTTCTTCGCTTCGAGGAGCGCGGGAAAGAGACTCCGGTAGTCGGAGAAGCAGATGTGCATCGAGAACTCCGCGTCGAGCCCCTCGGTCGCGACGTTGAACCCCTCGGCGACCAGGTCGGCCTCGTCGGGATGGGTCCCCGCGGCCGGTTCGTCGATCTGGATCACCTTGCATCCCCGCTCGATGAGCGCCTGCAGGGTCGGACGGATCGCGTTCCGGGCGACCGCGTTCACGAACTCGCGCTGCGCGCGGCGCCGCGCCTCGCGACCCTTCCACCCGCTCTCGCGGGCGAGATAGTACTCGTTGTACGACCAGTCGGCGATCGTGTACGGCCCGGTGATCGGGAACTTCGGCTCCCGCGACGTATGGGCGCGGACGAAGTCGAACTCCTCGAGGTCGAACGGGCGCTCGAGCTGGACGTCGCCCGTCACGGCGGCCTTGAGGTAGTACTTGTTGTCGAACGACCGGACGTGCCCGAGGAACTGGAAGCCGCGCATCTGCCGGACCGGGTGTTCGTACATCTCGACCCGGCGCGCCTCCCCGTCGTAGACGCGATCGAGGCCCGCCCGCTCGAAGAACCGGAGCGCGAACAGAGCGCCGAGGTCGCGTACCGCGTTCGCCCCGGCCTCGCGGCTGTGCCCGCCCAAGAGGGCGTTCGCGGCGACATCACCGTTCGGAGCGAATCCGAGCCGGGCGTTCCACTGCTCGAACTCGTCCCGCGCTCCGGCATCGAGCGGGGCGCCGCGCTGACCGAGGAGCTGCCAGCGCGGGCGAGCGATGCTCCCGATCTCCTGGGCCGGGAACAGCCGACGGCTCATGCGCCCTCCCCGCCCCGTATCGCCTGCCGGGCGGCCGGGAGGACGTGGAGCTTCCGCGCGGCGGCGTCCCACGGAAGGAGGTCGAGCGGGGCGCCCGGTCCGAGCCAGATCGAGGTCGGCCGCCGACGCTCCTGGAGCTCCCGCACGATCGCGGCGACGTGTCCCGCGTCCTCGGCGAGCGTGGTCCGCGGATCGACGCACCCGAGCCCGACCCCCTGACGGTCCCCGGGGAGGTCGACCGCCTTCGGGTCCGTCTCGGCGAGGTCGAAGCCGACGACCGAGACGGGAAGCCGCTTGAGCAGCGCCGCCGCGGGACCCGCGTCGCCGAAGAACGTCCAGACGATCGTCGTCGACCCGTTCCCGCCCTCGGCGATGGAGCGGTAGGCGGCGAGGACCGCCTCCGCGCGCGGACCCGCGGGCGGTCGCGTCACGAGGAGCGGCTCTTGGAACTGGAAGACGCGGTAGCCGAGCGCCCGGAGCTCGGCGACCTCCGCCTGGAGCAGGCGCCCGAGCCGGTGGACGACCGCTTCGGTCGTCTCGCCCGACCGGTTATCGAGAAGCCCGGCGAACGTGTAGGGTCCGGGAAGGATCACCTTCGCCCGGGCGGGCTCCTTACCCCGAGCGAGCGGCGGCAGTCGGCCCGCGAGCGCGCCGGCGACCCGCTCGGGGGGCGCGTTCAGGATCGGCTGGCGGAAGAACGTGTTCGTCTCGAACCACCGGGTCACGGGCCCGACCGTGAACCCATCCCACGTCTCGGCGATGGGGCGGAAAACGTCGGCCCAGCGGAGGTAGCCCCCGGTCACGGGATCGAGTCCGAGCCGGTGCTCGAGGGCGAGCGCCTCCCGCTCCCACTGTTCGAACAGTCCCTCGACGGCTTCGGGGGTCGTCCGGCCCCGGTCGAGGTCGCGCGTCGCGGCGACGAGCGGCTCGGGGCGGGGGAACGGGCCGGTGAGGCTCGCGTGAAGATCCATCGGGTCGCGGCGGACCGAGGTACGGCCCTTAAACTCTCCCCGGCGCGGTGCGAGTAACGCCGTTACGTCGGGAGCAATCCACCCGGGACCGTCGGGTTTCGGCCGCAGGCGGGCCGCTGCCTCAGGCGTCGAGGTTCGCCCGGACGATCGCGTCGAAGTTGGTGGGCTTCGGCGGCCAACCCTCGGTCATGTACCGAAGGAACGACGCCCGCGACCCCTGGTTGAGGGCCTCATTCGTCGCCCGCTCGAATCCGAGCGACGAGGCGTAACGATCGACCAGGGCGTGGCGCGGCCCGAAGTGGGCCGGCAACACCTCCGTCTCCTCCGGGAGCGCGAGGATCTTGTCGTTCAGGCTCGACCAGAGGAGCTCGGGGTCTCCGTCCCCGAGATCGGTCCGGCCGCAGCCGCCGATCAGGAGGGTGTCCCCGGTGAAGATCGACCGGTCGAGCCGGAGGGTCAGATGGTCGCGGGTATGGCCGGGGGTCTCGAGAACGTGGATCACCCCCCGGCCGAACTCGAGGCTGTCGGGCTCGTGGAGTCCTAGGTGCGGGTACTGAGCAGGGGAGCGATGACCGACGTAGATGGGCGCTCCCGTCCGCTCGTGCAGGGCGGCATGGCCGGCGAGGTGGTCCGCGTGCGTGTGCGTCTCGACGATCGCTCGGAGTGTGAGCTGTCCGGCGCTGAGCGCGGCTAGGTACGGCGCGACTTCGTGGCCCGGATCGATGACGACGGCGCTCCGGGTCTCGGGGTCGGTGGCCAAGTAGGCGAGACATCCCGTCTCCGGGCGGGGGAACTGCCGGATCGTGACGTGCTCCGGGTCGTCCTCGGCCGAATAGCGCGGGATCGTCGGGTCGACGATCCGTGCGTACTCGTCGATCCCGCCCTCGAGCGCGGCCGTTCGGTGGTGCCCCTTGCGGACGAGGTACTCAGCCGCTCGACGAGCGTTCGCGCCGAACTGGTCGTAGACGACGACCGGCCGACCCGACGGGAGTTCGCCGTACCGGCGGGGGAGCTCGGCGAGCGGGATGTGGCGGTCGTTCTCGATGCGCGCGAGAAGGCGCTCCCGCTCGGGGCGAACGTCGACCACAACGGGCGGTTCGTGCGCCGCGACGAGCTGCTTCAGCTCGACGGGAGAGACCAGCGAGACCGCTCCGGCCCGCACGGGCCGCACGAACGGATGGGGCGTCGCCCCGCTGTCCGGCATCCGGAGAGCGGACCGCCACTGGGGAGCATAAACGCGCCGCGGAGCGCCGGTTCGTCACGCGCCGGACCCCTCCCCCTCCACGCGAAGCGAGATAACCCGGGATGGCGGTCGTTCGTCTCTCGATGGTACAGGCCGGATCATCGCCCGTTCCCCCCGACAAACCGGCGCGCAAGCGGCGGACGGCCGCCGCCGACAGTGCCGAGGCGGAGGAGGCCCAGACCCGGGCGTTGGGCGAGCGGGCCGTGGAGCTCGCCGGCTACTTCCAGGGGAAGGTCGAGACCGTCCCGAAGGTTCCGGTCCGGAGCCTCGACGACTTCGCGCTCTGGTACACTCCGGGCATCGCCGCCGTCGCGAAGGCGATCGAGGCCGACCCCGCCCGGGCGTTCGACCTGACCGGCCGCTGGAACACGATCGCGATCGTGACGGACGGAAGCCGGGTGCTCGGCCTCGGGAACATCGGGCCGGAGGCGGCGCTCCCCGTCATGGAGGGGAAGGCGCTCCTCTTCAAGTTCCTGGGCGGCGTGGACGCCGTCCCGATCCCGATCCGTGTGAACTCTCCCGACGAGTTCGTCGCAACGGTCGAGCACCTCGCGCCCGCCTTCGGCGCGGTCAACCTCGAGGACATCGCTTCCCCGAAGTGCTTCGACATCCTCGAGCGTCTCACCACCAAGCTCCCGATCCCCGTCTGGCACGACGACCAGCTCGGAACGGCCGCGGCGACGGTCGCGGGCCTACTGAACGCCCTCGAGCTCACGCACCGGTCGGTCGGCCGCACGCGGACGGTCCTCCTCGGTGCGGGCGCCGCCAACCTGGTCACGGCGCGGCTCCTCATCGCCCTCGGCCAGGACCCGAAGCGGCTCACCCTCGTCGACCACAAGGGCGTCCTCCATGCGGAGCGCGAGGACATGGACGCGCTCATGGTGCAGAACCGCTGGAAGTACCGCCTCGCGCTCGAGACCGACGGGGGCGGTCGCGCCGGGAGCCTCGCCGACGCGCTCGCCGGCGCGGACGTGCTCGTGGCGGCGTCGACCCCGGACCCGAACACCGTCTCCGCGGAGATGGTCCGCTCGATGGCGCACGCCCCGGTCGTCTTCGCCCTTGCGAACCCCGTCCCCGAGATCTGGCCGGCGACCGCCCGCGAGGCGGGGGCGGCGATCGTCGCGACGGGTCGCAGCGATTTCCCGAACCAGGTGAACAACTCGCTCGTCTTCCCTCCGGTGTTCCGGGGGATCCTCGACGCCCGCGCGCGGGCGATCACCGACGAGATCGTGCTCGCCGCGGCGCGGGAGCTCGCGCGGCAGGCGCACTCGAAGGGGCTCGCGCCGGACCACCTCCTCCCGACGATGGAGGAGATGGACGTCTTCCCCCATATCGCGGCCGCGGTCGCCGAAGCGGCGGTCCGCGAGGGGCTCGCCCGGCGGGAGCTCACCCGCGAGGAGTTCTACTCCGGCGCGCAGGAGCGGATGCGGCGTCCTCCCGAGCTCGTGAGGATCCTCGCCCAGTCGGGCCTGACCCAGCCGATGCCGGGGGAGGGACGGGGGCGGGGGTCGAAGAAGGCATGACCGAATCCCAAGGCCGCCGCGAGCCGGCGGCGTCATCCCGCGCCGAGGCGCCGAACCTGAACCTCCGCCGCGCGACCGCGGCCGACGTGAAGCACCTCGTGCCGCTCATCGTCCGCCTGAAGCGGCTCAACGAGGAGTTCGACCCGATGCTCAAGGTACGGGACGACGTCGAAGCGCAGGCGCGCGAGCGGCTCGAGGGCGACCTCGAGAACCCGAACGCCGTCGTCCTCGCCGCCGAGGGGACGGGAGCGGATCGTGGGAAGATCGTGGGCGTCGTCCGGGCCCAGGTGCGCGAGCGACCGTTCTACGAGCCGAAGCTCGAGGGCGTGATCCTCGACATCTACCTCCTCCCCCTCTACCGGCGCCACGGGGCGGGGGAGCACCTGCTCGCGGAGACGACGCGATACCTGAAGGAGCTCGGTGCGGGGATCGTGACCGCCGACTTCCCGACGCAGAACGAGATCGCCGCGCGGTTCTACGCCAAGCGCGGGTTCCGACCCGTCACGGCGCTGCACGCGCGGTCGATCTGAGCCGGGCGCCCGCCGCCGACGAGCGGCATCGACGACCATATCCTCGGCCGCGACGTAAAGAAAGCTCCGCGATCGCTCATGTCCGCCCCGGAAGCCCCGTCACCAGGTGCCCTCTCTTCGACGCGTCGCGACCTGCCCCGCACCCCGCCGCCCGACTGGAGGACCCTCTACCGTCCGTGGTGGTTCGGGGTCGGGATCACGGGCGTGATCCTGCTGACCCTTGTACTGGGCCCGCTCGCGGGGACCGACTCGGCGGCCTGGGCCGCGCGGGCGTGGGGGCCGGCGCTCGGCGTGACCGTAGGACTGCTGGCCCTCGGCGTCGTCCTCGCGGTCGCCCCTCTCGGCGCGTACTGGGCCGGCCGCCGCACGGCCGCGGTCGCGCTCCGCTGACCTCTTGACATCGCCAGCTCCGGACCCGTCCGTGACGACACCTCCCAGCCCGACGGCGGTGGCCGCTCCGAAGTACCTGCGTCGCGGGAAAGTGAAGGAGATCTACGAGATCTCCCCGACCGAGCTCGAGTTCCGTTTCACCGACGATATCTCGGTGTTCGACAAGCACATCCCGAACCCGATCCCTCACAAGGGCGAGACGCTCGCCGCGACCGCGACCCACTGGTTCGAGATGTGCCAGCGGCTCGGCGTCCCGCACCACTACCTGGGCCGTTCGGGTCCGAGGTCGCTCCGCGTGCGCCGCGTCCAGGTCGTCCCGAAGCCCCGAACGCTCGGACCGCATCCGAAGAACTACCTCATCCCGCTCGAGTTCATCGTCCGCTACTACGTCGCGGGGTCGATCTGGGACCGGATCAAGGCCGGGAAGGTCACGGCGGAGGCCCTCGGGTTCCCGGCGGGGAAGTCGCTGGAGTACGGGCTGAAACTTCCGGTGCCGTTCTTCGAGGTGACGACGAAGCTCGAACCGGTCGACCGGCTCCTCACGTGGCCGGAGGCGGCCGAGCTCTCCGCGCTCGAACCCGCGCAGTTCGACCAGATCCGCGAGCGGATCCTCGCGGTCGACGGGGCGATGCAGCGCGAGATCGACCCGCGGGGGCTCATCCACGTCGACGGCAAGAAGGAGTTCGGGGTGGACGCCGAGGGGACGATCCTCCTCGTCGACACGTTCGGCACGGCGGACGAGGACCGGTTCTGGGACAAGGACGCCTTCGCCCGCGGCCGTCAGGTCGAGTTCTCGAAGGAGTTCGTCCGCCAGCACTACCGATCGACCGGATACTACGACGCGCTCACGAAGGCGCGGGACGCCGGGACGGCCGAGCCGCCGATCCCGCCCCTGCCGCCGCTCCTGGTCGACGAGGTGAGCCGCCTTTACACGACGGTCCACCAGCGGCTCACGGGCGAGCCGTTCGTCGCCCGGGCGGCTGCGTAGCCCCCTCGGAACGGCGTCACCGTTCGCCGTTTCGTCTCCTCTCCCGTACCCTTATCCGCCGAGGGACGGTTCAAGGGCCCGTGGCCCAGAAGGCAGCGACGCGCACTTCCTCCGAGGACGAGCCGGAGGCGGAGGAGCGGCGCGAGGTCGCCCTGGAGGAGCTCACCGGGGTCGGCTCGACGACCGCGGACAAACTCCGCGAGGCGGGGTACACCGACCTCATGGAGCTCGCGGTCGCCTCGCCGGCCGACGTCGCCGAGGCCGCCGAGATCGGCACCGCGCTCGCCCAGAAGATCATCGGCGAGGCGCGGCGACGCGCGGACGTCGGGGGCTTCGAGAGCGGGACCGCGCTCCTCGAGCGCCGCAAGAAGCTCGGGCGGATCAGCACGAACTCGAAGGCGCTCGATGAGCTGCTCGGGGGCGGCGTCGAGACCCAGGCGATCAGCGAGTTCGCCGGCGAGTTCGGGACCGGCAAGACCCAGATCGCGCACCAGCTCGCCGTGAACATCCAGATGTCCCCGGGCGAGGGCGGACTCAACGGGGAGACGGTCTACATCGACACCGAGTCGACGTTCCGGCCCGAGCGGATCGTCGACATGGCGAAAGCGCAGGGGCTCGACCCGGACGGGGCCCTCGCGAGGATCCACATCGCCCGGGCGTTCAACTCGAACCACCAGATGCTCCTCGTGGGGCGCGCCCAGGAGCTCGCGCGCGAGAAGCCGATCCGGCTCATCGTCGTCGACTCGCTGACCGCGCACTTCCGCAGCGAATACCTCGGACGCGGCGAGCTCGCTCCGCGGCAGCAGATGCTCAACAAGCACCTCCACGAGCTCCTCAAGTTCGGCGACACGTACAACGCGGCGATCGTCGTCACGAACCAGGTGTCGTCCCGCCCGGACATCCTCTTCGGCGACCCGACCCGGCCGATCGGCGGGAACATCGTCGCCCACGCGGCGACGTACCGCGTCTACCTGCGCAAGTCGAAGCCGCCGCGCCGCATCGCGAGGCTGATCGATTCCCCGAACCTTCCCGAGGGCGAGGCCGTCTTCTCCCTCACCGGGGAAGGCGTCCGCGACTAGCCGGGTTCGGTCGCGCGCTCCGCGCTATCGATGTAAGGACCTCCCGCGTGGGCCGCGACCGGTCCCGTGCCCGACGACGATGCCGCGGTACGCCTGTTCGTGCTCGAGCATTGCGTCCGGGAAGCGGGCCCACCGACCGTCGAGCAGATGATGATCGAGTTCGACCGCCCGCGCCCGGAGATCGAGTCCGCGCTCGAGCGGCTCGAGGCCGGACGCCACCTGAAGCTCGTCCCGGGAACCCACCGGATCCTGATGGCGTTCCCGTTCTCCGCGCTCGCGACCCCGTTCAAGGTGACGCTCGCGAACGGTCGGAGGTACTTCGCGAACTGTGCGTGGGACGCCCTCGCGCTCTACGTGATGCTCCGCCAGGCGGTGACGATCGAGTCGTACTGCCATCACTGCGCTTCCCCGATCGCCTTCGGCCTCGCGGACGGCCGCGCCGACTTCGGCGCTCGGGGCCCGCCGGTCGTCTACCTGGGGCTCCCGGCCCGGACGTGGTGGGACGACATCATCCACTCCTGCTCCAACACCATGCTGTTCTTCGCGGACTCGGACCACCTCACGACATGGCGGGAGAGCCGACCGCTCGAGCGCGGGGAGACGGTCAGCGTCGAAACCGTGCTCGGGCTGAGCGGGCCGATCTACGCGACGAAGCTGAGCCCCGACTACGCGCGGCCGGACCGCGAGCGGACGCGGGCGCTGTTCCGCCAGCTCGGACTCACGGGCGAGTTCTGGGAGATCTGAGCGTCCGGGGACCCGGCCGCCCGTCGCCGCTAGCGAAGTCCCGCGATCAGGCGGTCGTCGACGTCCTGCCAGACGAGCGCCGCCTCACGGAACCCGGCTCGCCGCAGAGCCTGCAGATGGTCGTCCACCGTCAGGTCGGGCACCGAGGGATGGAAGTGCGGGAACCGCCGCCGGTGCTCCGCGACCTCGGTCGCCAGCTCCGGGGTCTTCTCGACCTCCGTCCACCAACGGCCCCACAGATGCGAGTGGCCGCTGCCGTACCGGACGCGGTGGACGCCGCGGGCGAGCGCTCGGAGACGGCGGTCCCTCGCCGGCCAGGGGAGATAGTCGCCGTTCAGCAGGATCCCGCGGGGTCCTAGACGGCGGGCGACGTCCCGGTACAAGCGCCGTAGCGCGGTCGGCCAAAGCCAGTGCAGCGCCGTCGTCGACACCGCCGCATCGAACCGCCCGGCGGGCAACGCGTCGAGCCACGAGCGGCGGCGGAGGTCGGCGTCCACCCAGGTGATCCGATG
The DNA here is from genome assembly GCA_035656255.1 of Thermoplasmata archaeon. GTDB lineage: Archaea > Thermoplasmatota > Thermoplasmata > Lutacidiplasmatales > UBA184 > Lutacidiplasma. The sequence goes on along the minus strand of DASRSV010000003.1, from coordinate 19,086 downwards.
GCCGTACCGGCGGAGCGCCTCGCGGCCGATCCGCATCACGAGCGGGTCGAAGTCGACGGCGACGACTCGGGCGGCGGGGAACCGGTCGAGGAGGCGGCGGCTGAGCGATCCCGGGCCGCACCCCAGGTCGAGCGCTCGGAACCGCTTGCCGAGGCGGCCCGCGAGGACGTCGAGCAGGACCGTGAACCGCTGCTCGCGCTCGCGGATGTACCCGGACTGCTGGCGGTCCCAGCTCTCGAGGAGACCGACCCAATCCGTCGGACGAACGCGACGCGCCATCGATCGACCGCAGGAGCCGTCCGCGGAGAAAGCGGTTCGTCCCTCAGCCCGACGGCGCGGGGAGCCGCCGGACGGCGGTCGCCTTGACGAGGAGCACCACCGCGCGACCGGGGGCGAGGCCCAACGACCGCACGCTGCGTTCCGTGACCGCGGCGGCGATCCGGTGTGGACCGACCGCGACGGCGACCGACCGGGTCTGGGAACCGGTGCGGCGGATCGTCGCCACGCGACCGTCGAGGCGGTTCCGAGCGCTGGAGGCGAACGCCCTCGGGGCGACGACCACGGACTCCGGGTCGATGCCGACCCAGACGGTCTCCCCGTTCCGCGCGCGGAACGCGACCACGACCGGGATCTCGCCGTCGAGCACGACGTTCGGCTCCGGGTTCGAACGGTAGATGCCCCGAAGCGGGAGCGCGGCCCCGGCCCGCGCCTCCGGCCCCTGCGCCACCGCGACGGCATCGAGCGCGCCCCGGAGCAAGGCACGGCCGCGGGGGGTGAGACGGCTCCCACCTCCGAACCGTCCCCCCCGGTCGGACTGCACGATCGGGCCGCCGGTCGCCTGGGCGAGCCGGCGCAGCCGGTACACTCCCGTGTCGCGGGTGATGCCCGCGCGTCGACACGCGGCCACGACCGTCGGCTCCACCTCGAGCGCATGCAGCAGCGCCCGGTCGGTGGGGGTCACCAGCGCCGGGGCGGGCGTCATCGTCCGTCGCGCCGGGGCGGGTCGAGGCCCCGAACACCGCCGGGCTCGACGACGAACCGCACCGCCTCGCCCACCTTCGGGGCGGGACGACCCGGTACGGAATAGCTCGCGCGGCCGACGACCTCGAACGGCTCCGCGTCGACGTGGACGTCGAGACCCTCGGGACGCGGTACGACCCGTTCGACGCGACCGGAGAACGTTTCGGCGCCTCCGTCGACTAGGAGCACCGATCCCACGCCGATCGCCACGCCGCCCGGACCCGACCGCTCGAGGAGCCAACCGCCGAAGGCCGAGGGGGCCGCGGCCTCGAGCTCCGAGCGCTCGAACACGTTCTCGAAACCGATGAACCGGGCGAGGAACCCGGTCAGGCGGCCGTGCCCGAGTTCCTCGGTCGCGCCGACGAACGCGGGGCGCCCCGCGTCGAGCAGCACGATCCGGTCCGCGAGCGCGAAGGCGACCTCGGGGTCGTGGGTGACGACCGCGAGCGGGATCCGCTCCGTCCGATGGACCGTACGGAGGAGCGCGGCGAGCTCGGCCCGGGCCTCGGCGTCGAGCGCCGTCAACGGCTCGTCGCTCAGGATGAGCGTCGGCTCCGAGGCGAGCGCCCGCGCGAGCGCCACCCGCTGCCGCTCGCCGCCGCTCAGGGTATCGGGCCTTCTCCCGGCGAGCGCCGCGAGGCCGAACCGGTCGAGAAGGTGGTGCAGGTCGTCGCGGGCGCCGCGGGACCCGCGACGCTCGTAGGCGTACGCGACGTTCCCCGCAACGCTCCGATGGGGGAAGAGGCCGAGTCCTTGCGGCACGTAGCCGATGCGGCGACGCTCGGTCGCGAGAGCCGTGACGGCGGTCCCATCGCGGTACACCGCACCCCGGTCGAGGGAAACGAGCCCCGCGATCGACCGCAGGAGGGTCGTCTTTCCCGCTCCGGAGCGGCCGACGATCGCGACGGCACGGCCGGCGGCGAGCTCCAGGTCGACCGGACCCAGGGTGAAGCCGTCGACGTGGCTCACGACGGCGTCGAGGCGCCAGTCGCTCACGCCCGGGCCTCCGTTCGCCACCACACGGCGCGGCCGACCCGCTCGAGCAGCCGGACACCCACGAAGACAGCAAAGCCGACCAGGATCAGCAGCGCGCCCAGGGGCGCGGCCGCAGGGAGGCCGAAGATGGTGTACACTTGGTAGATGTAGACCGAGGCGGGGTTGGTGACCGGCCCGCCGAACGGGGGCACCGGATAGATCGTGTACGCGATGATGAGCAGTCCGCCGACCTCGCTCACCCCGCGCCCCCAGGCGAGGAGCCCTCCCGTCACGATCCCGCGGACGGCGATCGGTAGGGTCACGGTCCGGAAGGCGGTCGGCGGGGACGCCCCGAGCGTCCGGGCCACCTCGAGCACCGTCGGGTCGACCCGCTCGAATGCGATCTGGCTCGCCGTCACCGCGTAGGAAGCGCTCACGAAGGTGAGCACCGCAACCGCCCCGTAGACCGTGCCGAGGATCGGGATGCCGAGGCGCGTGAGGGCGGCCCCGAAGAACGTCGATGGGTCGAACAGGATCACGAGCGCGATCCCGACCAGGAGGTGCGGGACGAGGGTGGGGAGGGTGACCACTGCCTCGACGAACGGCTTCGCGCGGAACGATCGGCGCGCGAGGAGGTAGCCAAGCGGAACCCCGAGGGCGAGGGCGATGCCCGTTGCCATGCCGGTCGCGGCGAGCGTGAAACCGAGCGCGTCCCGGAACTGGGGGTCGCGGGCTGCGTTCACGAGCGACGAGAGCGGGGCGAACGTGAGCAGGGCGACGATCGGCAGGACGAGCATGGCGCCGAGCGACGCCGCGGCGGCGACGCTCAGGGCGCGCGCCGCCCCGGTCGCTCGGGAGACCGCGGGCGCGACCGCCCCTCGGGGGCTCATCCCGAGAGATCGGCCGCGAGCGACGGGGGAAGGGCCACGACGCTCGCGGAGAGTCCACCGAGCGCGCTCGGGTGGTCGGACCAGGCCGGAGTGATGGCGGTGAACCCGTCGGCGGTGATGAGTTGGGTGCCGGTCGCCGAAAGGAGCAGGCTGAGGAATCCCATCCCGACGGCGTTCGATGGCGCGTTCGAAGGAACGGTCGCCGCGAACGCCACGGGAGCACCGTGGAGGAGCGCCGTCCCATTGGCGGTCAGGATGCTCGTGCTCGCGGCGGAGTACGCCCCCGCGGCCCCGAGGGTCAGGTTGCCGAGGCCGACGTGCGGGTCGAAGTCGATGAACGAGAGATGGTGCGCGACCGCGTAGGACCGGTAGATGATGAACGCCCCGACCTGGTGGGTCGTGATCAAGGTCGCCGCCTGGGTCTCGGGCTCGACGATCGTGCTCGCCGGGTTCGGTACGGCGAGGGCTCCGACGGCCGTCGTGAAGAAGTGCCCGTAGAGGCCGCCCAGCCCCTGGCCGGTCAGATTGCCTTCGAGCTCGAGGACGAAGATCTCGTTGTACCCGTTCGGGTCGGTGGACGCGTTCGCGATGGCGAGATGGAATCCGGACTGGGTGATCTTCGACGGCCAGTTCGAAGCCGTGATGCCCGAGAGGGCCGCATTCGATGGGTCGTAGGCGAGCACCTCGGGCGTCGTCGCGAAGACGACCTCGCAGGTGGCGTACGTCGGCTCGAGGAGCTTCGGGATCAGACGGAAGTCCGCGGCCGCGGCGATGTCGAACTTCTGGTGCAGCGTTGTGATCGACGCCAGCGCGGCGAGGCTCCCCTGGTACTGCTGGGAGGCAAGGGGCGCGGCAACGCCGGAGGTCGCGTTCGCGTAGGCGCTCGCGACCTGGGGGAAGAGCGTGCCCAGTGTGCCGGCGGCGGTGATCGAGACCGGACCGGATGGCCCGGAGGAGTTCGACGGGGCCGGTCGGAGATACACGTACGCCACGACCCCGCCAACCACCACCACTGCGACCACGACCGCGAGAGCGACCCATAGCCGCGAGCGGTGTGGGGGGGGAGGGCTTGGACTCGTCCCTGGGGTGGCGGTCGCAGGCGCTCCGGCGGGACCGGTGCTCGTTGCCATCGATGTGTGAGTTTCACACATCGCTTGAAGCTATGGGGGCGGGGGAGAAGGCCCTCGACCCGTCCGTCCCGGCCGACGAATCGCTGCCGTACGAATCCAATGACGCGGGATCCGAGGGGTCACGCACCACCAATTCAGGTACTTGCGTGGTTCATGGCCCGGGCGGCCCGCCGAGCCCATCGACCCCGCTACGGAGAACTCGCCCGACTCGGTCGGGGTCGTGGCCGAATCTCGCGGGGGGCGCGGCGACCCCCCGGGGGCTCCCGGATGACGCCGACGACCGCTGAGAGGGGAACCGGTCCGAGCTGGCGGCTGTCCCGAGAGGCGGTCAGCCGGTCTCCGACCAGGTAGAGATGGCCGGAGGGGACGCGGACGCCCTCCAGCCAGCGCCCGGGACCGGGGGGCCGAACGTCGAATCGACGGCCACGCGGCACTCGGCGCACACCGTCCGGTCCGACCCACAAGCGCTCTCCCGCCAACCCCGCCACGCGCTTGACGAGCCATCGACGGGGATGCTCGGGGTCACGGAACACAACGAGGGCTCCTCGCACCGGGGCCGGGTCACCGGCGAGAAATCGGGTCGCTCGAACCCGATCTCCGGACCGAAGTGTGGGCTCCATGCTGCGATCCACAACCCGCAGGTCCACCCCCCGGCTTCCGTGTCCGAGCCGCTTCGAGGGCGGCCCGTCGCCCCCCCGTCGGCGCGCTCGGCGTCGTGCCGGAGCTCGTCCCGACGCCACCTTTATCCCGACCCCGAAGCTGGCGCGCGCATGTCCGTCCGAACCCCGGTTTCCGCCGCTCCGGCCGCCCGTTCCCATCGCGCGCGCGGGCCAATCCCCGTCTACGCGCACTGCGACATTCCGTGCGGGATTTATGACCCGCACGAGGCCCAGATCGCCGCGCTCACTGTCCAGCGGATGATCCAGCTCATCGGTGAGCTTCCCAAGCCCGCGGTCGGGGCCAAGCCCGAGGACGTCCAGGGCGCGGACGCGAAGCTGGCCCGGTACATGCAGGTCAAGGAGCAGCACGCCGAGCGCGTGAAGTCCGAGCTGCGCGTGATCTGGGGTGACTACTTCACCGCCGACCACGCGAAGCAGTTCCCCGAGCTCCACGACACGTTCTGGAACGCGATGAAGCTCGCCTCGAAAGCGCGTCAGTCGGTGAACCCGGCCGACGCGGAGGCGCTCGTCGCCCACGTCCAGAAGGTCGCGGAGCTGTTCTGGAAGTCGAAGAACGTGAAGTCCGCCCGCCTCCCGTCCCACCAGAAGGTCGGCGGCGAGATCGTCTATCCGGCAGCGGCGTAAGACCGTCGGACCGCCGACCGTCCGGGGGCGCGGACCGATCCCGCGGTGACCGACCGCGGATGACGGAGAGCCTCCCGATCGACGGCCAGTCCCTCACGATCGACCAGGTCGTCGCGGTCGCCCGAGGGGGTTGCCCCGTCAGCCTCGACGCGGAGGCGCGGGCGCGGATCGGTGAGTCCCGCCGAGCGGTGGAGCGCGCCATCAAGGCCGGCAAACCGGTCTACGGGGTGACGACGGGCTTCGGATCCCTTTCGGACCGCGTGATCCCGCCGCAGGAGGCGCGTCAACTTCAGCTCGGCCTCGTCCGCAGTCATGCCAGCGGGACCGGCCCGCCGCTCCCCCGGGACCTCGTCCGATCGATCCTCCTCTTGCGGGCGAATTCGCTCGCGAGGGGATACTCCGGAGTTCGGGTGGAGGTCGTCGAACGGCTGCTCGAGCTCCTGAACCTCCAGTTGACCCCCGTCATCCCCGAGCAGGGGTCGGTCGGGGCTTCGGGCGACCTCGCACCGCTCGCCCATCTCGCGCTCGCGCTGATCGGGGAGGGGGAGTACCTCGACAGTAGCGGCCGGCCCACACCGAGCGCCGTGACACTAGAGCGGCAGGGGCTCTCCCCGCTCGTCCTGCACGAGAAGGAGGGGGTTGCGCTCGTGAACGGCACCGCGCTGATGGGCTCCTACCTCGCCCTCGGCACCGCCGACGCCCGTGGCCTCCTCGCCGCGGCCGAGGTCGCCTCGGCGATGGCGTTCGACGCCCTACAGGGCGACCCCGCCGCGCTTGACGACCGCCTGGGGGAGCTCCGGAACCTCCCCGAGCAGCGGAGCGCGGCGGCCAGCCTGAGGGCGCTACTCGAGGGGACGACGCTCGCCCGACCGCGCGCGCAGTATTCCGGTCAGGACCCGTACACCCTACGCTGCCTACCCCAGGTGTTCGCGTCCGTCATCCTCGCGGTCGAGTTCGCGGAGAAGGTCGGTTCGGCCGAGCTGAACGCCGTGACGGACAACCCGATCGTCGACGGGGACGAGTTCGTCAACGGCGGCAACTTCCACGGGCAGAACCTCGCCCTCGCACTCGACTGTCTCGGGCTCGGGGTCCAGTACCTCGCCGGCTTCTCCGAGCGCCGTACCTCCCGTCTCGTCCATCCCGCGCTCAACCGGGGCCTTCCGGCCTTCCTCACACCCCGCGCCGGTCTCGGCTCCGGCCTCATGATCCCCCAATATCTCGCCGCGTCGCTCGTCAATGAGAACGCGACCCTGGTACATCCCGCGAGCGCGACGAGCCTCCCGACCTCCGCGGACCAGGAGGATTTCGTCAGCATGGGCGCATGGTCCGGCTCGAAGCTCTTCCGCATTCTCGCGAACACCCGTCGCGTGGTGGCCGTCGAATGGATCGCCGCCGGTCAGGCGCTGGAGCTCCGCCGCCCGGCCCACGGGGGCCGGGGGTCGGAGGCGGGCCTGCGCGCGCTCCGCGCGCTGGTCGCTCCGTGGTCGGAAGACCGGAGCCCGGCCCCCGATATCGAACGGGTCACCGCGGCGATCGCCGACGGGTCCCTGGTGCAGAAGGTCCGGGCCGAGGCCCCGTTCTAGGGAAGCGGCGGACCCTCGAGCGGCACGGACGGCGCGGACATTGGGGCGGGCGTGGCCGGGCTCGGGAGCTCCGTGGTCGGGAACTTGACCTTCTCCCCGCACGCCGCGCAGGCGTACGAGCCCGGACCGCGGTGGGTCATCGACTTGCGGCAACGGGGACAGGGGATCGGGCGCGACGTGACGTACGCGGCGAACATCTCCTGGGCCCGGCGGTCAACCCCGTCCGCCGGCGTGGTCCGCGCGGCGACCGCCTTGTGCTCGGCCGCGCCGAGGCCCGGGATCGACTGGACCGCTGAAGCGAGCGGGACCAATCGACCGCACGCTACACAGTAGCCGAGATCGTCACCGCCGGTCGGTGCGAGGTTCGAATGACAGATGGGACAGCGGCTTCGCACCGGCGCGCCGGCCCCCTTCGATGGGGTAGAGGGCCGCGGCGATGCGCCCGCGGCGGCCGGCCCGCGGGTCGGGAGTGCGTCCGGGGCAGGCTCCGGAGGCGCGACCTGAGCGTCCGGGGCCGGGACGGAGGCCGAGGCGTCTCCCCAGGTGACCGATCCCGCGGCCCGGTTATACGTGATCGGAATCGCGGCGGAGCCGGCGAGCTCCGTGAGGCAGCGATCCGTCTTGCGAACCGACCAGGAGAGGGCCGCGGCCAGGCCCGAAACCGTCGTCGAGCCGAGCGACTCGAGGGCGCTCAGGAGGTGGACCTGCTCGCGACGTGAGCTGCCGAAGAACGGGGTCATGCGCGCGAGAGTGCTCGGCCGCCTCGGAAGAACCTATCGTCGCAGTCGCAGCGATCGGGCGCGGAACGTCGCCTCACCCACTCCCACCGGCCATCTCGAGCCCGCGTGGCGGCGATGGGCCGAACAGAGTCCGAATGAATCCCGGGAAGGCACCAGTCGACCCGCTCGGGGCCTGTGGACGTTGCCGCCCCCCGCGAGTTCGACTAGTGCCCGAGGCCAAACTCCGTAAAGAATCACAGGTCTATATAGGTTCCGGGTGGCCTGGAGGGTGGTCGGTGGGGGCCCCGACCTGCGTCGGGCGACGGCTGGTCAGCCGCCCAAATGTGAAGGTTCAAGTGGGGGATGCATACACACTCTCGCCCATGCCCGGCGGCGCGCCGGGACCCAACGGAGCCGGCTCGCCGGCGACGGGCCTCTACCGGGTAGGGGCCACCGGGCCCCAGCCATCGCGGGCACCGGGTCGGATGACCGACGTCGTCGTCGCGGGCGGTAGCGAGGAGACGCGCCTTCTCCTCCGGGGCCTGCTGAGGCTCCACCACCACCGGGTCGTGGCGGACGGATTCCCCGAAGGGAGCGAGATCTCCATCCCCCCGGGAGTCGAGGAGCCGGTCCTGATCCTCGAAGCCGACCTCGCGAAGCCCGAAAGCCGTGACCTCGTGCTCCGGCTCCGCTCGGCGCGTCCCGACCTCAAGATCGTCCTCCTCACGGCGAACCGCTCCACCGACGTCGCCGCGAAGGCCGCCGCGCTCGGGATCGACTCGATCCTCCGACGGCCGTTCGCGGTCCGGGAGCTGATCGACGCGGTCGGTGGTCCCGGCCCGCTTCCCCCGATCGAAGGCGAACCGGGCTCGGATTCCTCGTCTCCGAATAGCTAACGCCACGTGCCGGGTCGGCCCGGCATGGGTCTCCCGGGTCGGACCGAGGAGTCCTTGGAGCGGCTCCTCGGGGCACGGGTGCGGTTCCCCGACGGAGCGTCCCGATCTTCGAGCGGCAGCTCCCCTGCCGAGCCGTCCGGGGCGCCGTGCGTCGTTCGCCCGACGCGGGCGGCCGACGTGGTTCGGCTCGTCCGTTGGGCGCGAGTTCACCGGATCGGACTGGTCGCGCGAGGAGGGGGCACCTCCCTCGTCGGCGGTGCCACCGCGGGAGCTGACCAGGTCCAGGTCGACTTCTCGGAATGGACCCTCCCGGCGCGTGTCGACCCGGTCGCCCAGCGCGCCACGATCGGCCCAGGGACGATCACCGCGGAAGTGAGCCGGATCTCCCGACGTCATGGTCTCTTCTACCCTCCGAACCCCGGCTCGTGGCGGCGCTCTACGATCGGAGGAAACGCCGCCACGAACGCCGGGGGCCCGAGGTCGTTCCGGTACGGCACCACCCTGGCCTGGGTCGCGGGGGTCCGAGCTGTCCTGGGGAACGGCGGCGAGGTGGCCCTCGGCAGCGCGTCGAGGAAGCGCTCCGCCGGCCCGGAGCTGCTCGGCCTCCTGATCGGGAGCGAGGGGACGCTCGGGTTGTTCACCGAGCTCACCGTGCGCCTCGCCCCCCTCCCGCTCTCGCGCACGATCGTCATCGCCCCGCTCCCTCGGCGCCCCGACCTCGGCGGAGCGGTCCGACGCCTCACCGTTCAACGGAGCGCTCCCATTTCGGCAGTAGAGTATCTCGACGCCACGTGTGCGTCCTACCTGGAGGAACGCATGAAGTTCGATCCCGGAGGAGGGGGACTGTTGCTCATCGAGGTCGAGGGTGGGGAGCGCGGCGCTCGGATCGACGCGGTCGTCGCCGCCCTCCGACGGTCGGGGGTCCGAGCTCCGTTTGAGTCGGGGCTCCCGCCCGATCGGTTGTGGGACCTCCGCGGCGACGCCGGCGTTCAACTCGACCGGGAGCTCGCTCGGCGCCTGCGCGAAGATGTCGCGGTTCCGGTCCGAAGATTGAACGAGCTGATCCGGGGGATCGCCGAGATCGGGCGTCGGTTCCGCGTGGGGGTCGCCACCTTCGGTCACATCGGGGACGCCAACCTGCACCCGAACTTCGTCCTGGACCCGGAGAGCCCCGCCGCCGCACGGCTGCGGCGCGCGCTCTGGTCGACGGTCCGTCGGCTGGGGGGAACGGTCAGCGGCGAGCACGGGATCGGCCAGGTCAAGCGATCGGAGATCGAGCGGGAGCTCGGGGTCCGCTCCGTCGCCTGGCTCGGCGCGGTGAAGCGGTTCTGTGACCCGGACGGGATCCTGAACCCCGGGAAACTGTTCCCGTAACGCTCAGCAGTTCGGCGATCCGGGCGGTCGCCGCCGGTCGGGGGATTCGCCCGAACTCTTCGGGCCGTACCCACCGAAGCGGAGCGGAAGGTCGCTCGGGACGCGCCCGACCGTCGGCCCGCGCTCGAAAGACGTGGAGAGAGACCGAGAAGTGGCTGTACCGGTGGTCGACGACGCCCACCCGAACGAGTCGTCCCAGCCGAAGCCCCGTCTCCTCCCGCACCTCGCGGCGCGCGGCCCGAGCCAGAGCTTCGCCCTGCCTCGGCTTTCCCCCCGGGAACTCCCAAAGTCCGGGGAGGAGGCCCACTCGGGGCCGCCGGCGGATCAGCCATCGCCCGTCCCGCTCGATGACCACCACGGCCGCCGTCACGCGAGGAACGCGTCGAGGTGGCGCGCGCTCGGGAAGCACGGAGGGGTCGGGAAGGACCCGGTAGGCCCAGCACTCCGCCCGCAACGGACACACCGGGCAGTTGGGATGGCGCGGAGTGCAGACGGTCTCCCCGAGCTCCATCAGCGCCTCGTTGAACGGACCGGCGGAATCGGCGGGGAGCCACTCGGTCAGCCGATGGACCAAGCGACGGGCCACGGGCGCCGTCCGCACATCCCCGCGCTCTCCGAACACGCGGGCGGCCACCCGGCGCCCGTTCGCCTCGAGGGCGACGACGGGAGCACCGAACGCGAGGCTCGCGATCGCCGCGGCGACATACGGGCCGACGCCGGGCAGCTCGAGCAGCTCCCGCTCGGTCCGGGGCACCACGCCGCGGTGCTGCGCGACGACCCGACGCGCGGCGTCGTGCAGCCGGTGGGCGCGCCCGTAGTACCCCGCCCCCTCCCACACCTTCAACACGTCCTGGCGACGGGCGGCGGCGAGGGCGCGGACCGTCGGGAAACGGGCGACGAACCGCTCGTAGTAGGGGGCGGCCTGGGCGACCCGGGTCTGCTGCAAGAGAACCTCCGAGACCCAGATCCGGAAGGGGTCCGGTCGGCGGCGCCAGGGCAGCTCCCGCCGGTGGCGGCGGAACCATCGGACGAGCCGGGGGCCCGGAGCCTGCGCTGCGGCTCCGACCGCAGCGGTCCCCGTCGGACGATCGCCTCGATTCGATAGGACGATAGAGTTCAAATGGGGAGCGGAGGTCGAAGCCCCATCGGGTACCGTCGATGGCCGAAGGAACGCTCCTCCTCGTGAACGACGAGACGTTCGACGAGGAGGTGCTCCAGGCGCGCCTGCCGGTCGTCGTCGACTTCTTCGCCGACTGGTCCGCTCCAAGCAAGACCGCGGAAGCGATGCTGCGGACCCTCTCCGCGAGCCTCTCCGGACGGATCAAGTTCACCAAGGTGGACGTCGGCGAGTCGGATCGCGTGACGCAGTCGTACGGGATCCACACGATCCCGACGTACCTGTTCGTCGACCACGGCCTCGAGCGAGGGCGTGAGGTGGGTCACGTCGGATCCGGGGAGTTCAGAACGATCCTCCAGCGCCACTTCCCCGAGTTCGTCCGGCCGCGGCGCGTCGGGGCGGACGCCACGGAATAGCGATTCCTCAGCGCCCCTCACGGAGCGCCCGGCCGCGGGACTAGTGGCGGAAGATCCGCCAGCCCGTGAAGTACATCGCCATCTTCCAGCGGTCCGCCGCCGCGATCACTTCGGCGTCCCGGACGCTTCCCCCCGGTTGCAGGATGGCACCGATGCCGGCCTTCCCGGCGACGTCGATTCCGTCGGCGAACGGGAAGAAGGCATCGGACGCTAGGGCGGAACCTTGGGCTCGATCTCCGGCCACGCGGACGGCGAGCTCCACCGCCGTAACTCGGGTCGGCTGGCCGGAGCCGATCCCCACCGTCTGGGTTCCCTGCGCGAGCACGATGCTGTTCGAGCGGGCGTGGCGCGCGACGCGCCAGGCGAACTCGAGCGATGCACGATCGGCGTCGGACGCGCTGCGTTGGCTGACCTGCTTGAAATCGGCTGGGACGAGCGGCCGGCGGTCGATCTCCTGCACCAGGACGTGGCCCGCGGCGCTGCGGAGCTCCCAGCGCGCCCCGTCCGGGGGCGGAGGTTCGACGCGGACCGTCTTGAGCTTCGGGCGCCGATCGAGCGCGCGTCGCGCCTCCACGGCATAGTCGGGCGCGGCGAGGACGTCGACGAACACCCCCTTCAGGGACGCGGTGGCGTCGGCAGGGAACGGCCGGTTGACCGCGATCGTGCACCCGTAGCGGGCGACGGGGTCGGTCGCCAGCGCGGCCGCGAGCGCCTCGCCGACGGTCTCGGTGGTCGCTGCGCCGCAGACCGTCGCATGCTTCACGATCGCCGCGGCGGGTCGGTCGAACTCGGCGACCACCCCGAGTGCCGTGTCGAGGTCGAGCAGATTCGTGTACGAGAGCGGGGGGCCCTTCTCGGAGATCAGGGTCGTCGGGGGGATCGGGGCCGAGGACGGTGCGGCCCGCCGAAAAACGGCTCCCGCCTGGTGCGGGTTCTCCCCGTAGCGGAGCGCCACCTCCGAGCGGTCGAGGAGGAGGAGGTCGGGGAACGGATCGCCCTTCGTCCCCCGCGGGGGCGCGATACCGTTCGCGATCTCGACATCGTACGCGGCCGTCCGGCGGAACGCCGCCCGAGCGAGGCGCTGGCGGGTCGTGGCCGATAGCGACCCCGCGTTCCGCTCGAGCTCTTCGGCGACGTGCGGGTACTCGCCCGGGTCGGTGACGACCGCGACCGACTCCGAGTTCTTCGCTGCCGCCCGCGCCAGGGTAACCCCCCCGATGTCGATCGCCTCGGCGAGCGCGTCGGCGTCGCCGCCGGCCCGCGCCTGCTCCGCGAACGGGTAGAAGTTCACGACCACGAGGTCGATCGGTTCGAGCCGCTGGGCCGCGAGCTCGGCGCGGCCCGAGGCGGTACGGGGAGCGAGGATCGGCCCCAGGAGCGAGGGGTGCAACGTCTTGATGCGACCCCCGAAGGCCGCGGCGGGGCCTCCGACCTCTTCGACGCTCCGTGCGGCGATGCCGGCCTCCTGGAGGCGGGCCCGGGTGCCGTCGGTGGCGACGAGGTCGATGTGGAGCGCCGTCAGGCGGCGGGCGAAATCGACGAGTCCGCTCTTGTCGGAAACGGCGAGGAGCGCCCGCCGGATCGGGACGAACCCGTCCGTTTCGGTGCCCACGCTCTTACCCCGAACTCGGAGTCGGGGCTCGAAATAAGCGTTCCCAAGGCGGCTTCGCCGCGCGCTAGGAGATGCTCACGAACGCGGTCACGATCTTGAGCGTGATCGACACCGCGACGATCGGGACCTCGAGCGTCACGTAGACGCCCGGCGGGGGCGCGAGGCAGGTGTACGGGGCGGGGATCGACCCCTGCGGGATGCACGACGTCCCGCCCGGGACGATCTTCGGGATCTTCGCGAAGAACGCCGACCACGCCGCCGGGAACTGGGTCGTGAGGTTCAGGATGTAGGAGGAGGTGAGGAACAGCGTGGCGTTGCTCCCCCCGAGGTGGCTCGTCTGGGTCGTCGCGAGCGACGTGGTGATGGCGGCGGTCTGACGACCGCTCTCCGCCGAGAAGTTTCCGATCAGGTCGACCAAGGTGATGGACGCGACGATCCCGGCCGGCGTCAAAGTGTACTCGAACTCCGGGGGCGAGACCATCGTCGTGGTACCGCCGGCCTGCCCTTCGACGACGGCCCCGTCATCGTAGGCCACGACCGCCTGGGGGAGGTAGATGTCGTTCACCTGGACCTGCAGGCCGCCCAAGTGCTGGGTCGTGTAGAGCGTCCCGTACGCCTTCGTGAAGGCGCACTGGACGAAGCCCGTGTTGTTCGCCCACCAGATCGTCTCGTTATTTCCGGAGCCGCCCGGGTAGGTCTGCTTGGTCGGCGGCGACACGTAGCCGACCGAGTTCCACCACGTGACGCTCATGTTGAGGTTGCTCCCGCCCGAGGAGAGGGTGCCGACGTTGTCGGTCGCGGAGGTGTTGCCGCCCGGGCACGTCCGGCCGACGATCCCTACGAACACCACCTGGAGCTTCATTCCGCCCTTGCTGGAGTGGGAGCCGGCGGGGTTGAAGTTGAACGTGTCGTAGAGCCCGTAGAAGAGGAACTGCGCGAGCGGGCTCGTCGTGTCCGACCCTCCCTTGTTGTAGTTGACGACGTCGTTCGAACCGTTGATGATGAACAGGACGAATCCGGTGTCGCCTCCGGTCCAGTCGATATTGATGGTGTCGTTGTTCGCGCTGATGTTGTATTCCACACTGTTGCTGTTCCCGTTGACCGTGATGGTGAAGGTCGTGTTGTTCTGCCCGGTGACGTTCCACGTATCCAGGTTGCCGTTGCTCGAGCACTTGCCCGAGCCTCCGGTGAGGCAGTTGCTTCCGTTGTTCCATAGCGGCGGCGCCGGAACGATGCTGGCGATCGTGTAGTGACTGACCGATCGAGCTCCGGCGCCCTCCTCGGAGACGGTCGACGACGCGCCGGCCCCGAACGGAGGGTTCGCGGTCGAGCCGAGGGTCACGGGCGAGGCGATCGAGAGGTGGAGCCCGGTCGTTGCGGACTCGGAAAGGACGGTCGATTGGAGCTTCGAGAGCTGGTTCTCGAGGAGGATGATGTGCTGGAGCTCGAGGTCGCTCATGGTCTGCGGGAGCGGTATGAGGATGAACTCCGAGACGAACGTCACCACGAGCAGGAGGCCCAGGATCGTCGCGACCGCGCTCACCTGGCCGCGGCGAGAGCGGCGCTTCCGCTGTCGGATGGTACGGAGCCGCAAGACCTAGTGCCTCCGCACGAGGAGATAGTACTACGCCGGGCTGGGGTATTTATACGTCGGGCCGAGGGAGGCTGGGTTTCGAAGACCCAACCTCTACGCCCCGCCGTCGATCTAGCGGATTCGGTTGCGCAGTCTCTCTTCGGGCGGCGCCGCACCCGCTTCGACGATCAACCCAGTGTACTTCGCGCTGTCCTGACGCAGATGACGAATGGCCCTGTAGGCGGGGCTCTCGTACCACGCCTTCGCCGCCTCCATCGACTCCCACTCCGCTAGGAATACCCCCTCCACGTTCTCTCCTTCGAGGACCTCGAACGGGGTGTACGCAGCGAGGTATCGTACCGAGTGGCCCTTGAGCGTGGGGCCGATGGAAGCCCAGTATTCCTCGAGTTGCGCTCGCTCCGAGACGGTGTGGCAGACGTAGATCATGTAGACGGTCACGATCCCGGCCCTCGGTCGTCGAGGGGAGCCCCTCTCTCGATCACGCCCTCGGGGTCGCCGAGAGGATCTCGTTGTCGATGAACGCGCGGAAGCTCGGGTCGAACCACTGGCCGAGCTTCAGGTCGACCCAATCGCGGCCGACCGTGCCTTGAGCGAAGTCGTTTCGAATCCACTCTCGCCATCCGATCCACTCGTTGTCGCTGATGATCGCCCGCTGTCGCATGTGAAACGCGTGAGCGCATACCACGGCCACCATGTAGGCGACGACGTGCTCCGGCCGCGAGCCGGCCGTCGGGCCCGCCACCACGCGGATCATCTCGGGCTTTTCCACCATAAGCTCGCTAATGCGGAATCTCTTCTCGTCGAGCTCGTTGAGTACACGCGACTCGACATCGACCGTCATGGCCCGGACCTGCCGTGTCGCGAAGTAGAGCGTCAGAATCAGACTGCCGATGATCCCTGCCGTTTGCGCTAGGCTCAGCCATTCGGAAAACCCAAGGGCTCCCATAGCCGCGAAACTCGAGGGCAGTTCATGAAGTCGAGCTTCGCCGACGGTGTTCCAACTGCGGGACCCGGAAACACGAGTTCAGTGGCGGGTCCCGCCACCACCGGAGCCTAGCTGAACCGGAGATTCCATTGGGGCAGTAGTATCGGATCAAGTCGGTTCATGATCCTTCGCAATCGGGCCTTGTTCCCCAAACCCCTCCGATCTCGGGAATCGATTCCAGAACCCATCGCGGGCGCAAGGCCACCGAGGGATGGTGGCTCCTCGCGAAATGGACCCCCGTGGCAAGGGTCCGATCCGGGTTCTGAGGGACCCGGACCCCCGCTTGGGACTACCAGGGAAGGCGGATCGCCTTCGACAAGAACCGATTGAGGGGGTCGAGCTGCTTCCCCGCTCGAACGAACCGCGCGGTGAATCCGGGACCGGAGACTTCAGCGTCGGAGAGATCTACCGAGCCGATGTAGTCCTTCCGGCGCAGGTCGTCCACGAACTCGTGGTCACGGTCAAATCCGGGAGGAACGCGCTGCAGAGACTCCCCGCCGAGCTCCCCCGACTTGCGGGCCGCGCGCCACTCCGACGGCTCGGCGACGATCCGATCGCGGATCTGTTTGAGCTGGGTAGGCTCGGGCCGCCACATTCCGGAGGCGGCGAACGAACCGCCGGGCGTGAGATGGAGATAGAGTCCGGGTAGGTGCTCGCCGTCGCCGGAACCGCCGTCATGGAAGAAGTGGATCCCGATCATCGTCTTGTACGGGCTCTTGTCCTTCGCGAACCGCGTGTCCCGATAGATCCGCGACAGCGAGCCGCCGAACGGCCGCGCGTCGGCGATCAGGTGCTTGGAGAGGTTCCTCAGCTTCGGCCCGGCGGCGCGGATGAAGGCGAGCGCCGGCTCCTGAACGTCGGCTAGGTACTGCACCTTGTGGGCATTGAACCAGTCCCGGTTGTTGTTCTTCGCGAGCGCCCGCATGAAGCTCAGCAGCTCGGGACCGAACGGAGCGTCCCCCTTCGTCATGGTACCGGGGTCCAGGCAGCCTGCACCTAGTGGTTGAACATTGCGGCGAACGGCCGCGGATCAAACCCGACGCGGATCGCGGTGTTCTCCGCGCCGGCCATGCGATGCCACTCGCAGACGGGACTCGTCGCGGCCGGCGCGCCCGACGCCATCTCGTTGAGGATGCAGACGTCGGCCCCGGCAAGGAAGAGATGCTTCGGGTCGACCCGCTCGACACTCTCGGGGACCCGCTCCAGCGACCCGAGGAACGGTTCCGGCGCATGGAACGGTTGGACGGCCCCACGCAGTCGAGGTGATCCGCCACGAGTTTCCCCGCCGCCGGGGTTCCTCCGCTCCCCAGCGGACGGTGCCCTCCGAAGGCCCGTTCCCAATGAGCGATTCCTACGACGGGTCGCCCGCGTTCCCTTCGGGGGGCCGTGCGTTCCCGGCGCGCTTCATCCACTCCTTTCCTTTGAGGAGCGTCCCCCAAGTGCGGCGCGTCGTGACCGATACCGACGTCCCGTCCGGTCCCGCGAACGACGCATTCCACGCCTCACGGGCCGCCGCGCTGTGGTGGTGACCGATCTCGACCAGGGCGCGCGCTCCCCGGACACGGATCAATCGGACCGGGGCACCCTCGCCGAGCGCGTGGGCCAAGCCTTGAGCGAGCGTTCGCTCGAGCCACTTCGGCGGGACCGGGTAGAGCCCCGCTACCTCGATGCCGAGGTAGCGGGACCGGAAGGAAGAGGGTTCAGCGGACGAGGTCGATGACTTCCTCGGACTCACCGGCGGCGTAGCCTCCCTTCTGTCCGAGGAGGCTGGTCGCACGGACGCCGGTGATGATGAGGAGCACCTTGAGGGTGTTCTCCAGCTCCGGGGAGTTCTCGACGGAGCAGCCCCAGATGATCCGGGCCCGCTTCGAGATCTTGCCGCCGACGAGCGCCGCGGCCTTCTCCGCCTCGCTCACGGTCATCGTCGGGCCGCCGATCACGCGGACGAGCGCACCGGTCGCGTCCTTGAGCTCGACGCTGCCGAGCAGCGGCGAGGTGAGCGCCTCGGTCACGGCCTCCGTGACCCGGTCGGTGGCGCTCTCGCTCTCGCCGAGGCCGATGAGCGCGACGCCGCCGTCCTTCATGACGGTCATGATGTCGGCGTAGTCGAGGTTGACGAGCCCCGGCTTCGTCACGATCTCGGTGATCCCCTTGATCGCCGTCATGAGGACCGCGTCCGCGAGCTTGAACGCGGCATCGAGCGGCATCCGGGGGACGAGCTCGAGGAGCTTGTCGTTCTGGATCACGATCGTCGTGTCGCAGACGCGGCGGAGCCGCTCGAGGCCATCGCGGGCCTGCTCCATCCGGACCGCGCCTTCGGCGGAGAACGGGAGGGTGACGACGCCCATCGTGAGCGCGCCGACCTCCTTCGCGATGCGCGCGACCAGGTGCGCGGAACCGGTCCCGGTCCCGCCGCCCATCCCGGCGGTGACGAACACGATGTGGGCCCCGTTCACGAACTGGCGGAGCTCCTCTTCGTTCTCGCGCGCGGCCTCCTCCCCGATCTCCGGCCGGGCCCCGGCGCCGAGTCCCTTCGTCGCCCGGCGCCCGATCAGGATCTTCCGCGGCGCGTGGATCGTGAGCAGGTGCTTCGCGTCGGTGTTGATGGCGCACATCTCGGCGCCCGAGATCCCTTCCTCGACGCACCGGTTGATGGTGTTCGAACCTCCGCCGCCGCAGCCGACGATGCGGATGTTGACCTTGAGCGTCTCCGCGAGCTTCGCGAGCTCCGCGTCGTCCGCGTTGACGTACGTGGGCGCCGCGGGCTGCTTCTCCTCGACGAGCGCCGAGTTCTCCGCGTGCTTGCTGATCGCTTCCTGGATGATCGACTTCATCGGTTGTTCCCCACGAGTGTGTCAGACGAGCGTCATACGCTCTGGGCGAACGATTCTCGGAACTCGATAGATAAACGTGTCGTTCGAGGTGACTCCGCCGGCGACTTCCGCGCTCCCCGGCGAACGCGACGCAGCTCAGAACCGACCGACGACATAGGTCTTGGACCTGACGGTCGGTCGGAGGCCCGGTTGCTGCGCACCCCTCAGCTCGATCCGGCGTCGATGGGCGCGGGAACGCCCGCGACTACGGCTCGTCGCCGTCGGGGCGTCGGCGCGACGACAGCTTCACGCGCTGCACCGGATCCGACGGATCCGGTGGCGAGGCGGCGCGATCGGCGGTCGAGGTCGCACAGGCCCAGGGCCACCAGGATGAAGATCGCCAACAGTGCGATCACCCCGGCAACGACCGCCAGGCTCGTCCATTCGATGACGGCCGCGTCCCCGAAGAGCATCCTCGGATGACCGAGCGCGAGGCCGTCGGTACGGCCTCGGGGTAGTTCAAAGAGACGGGGGGCCCCGCTCGACGTCGGCGGTACGGGGCATCAGTCGACGGGTATCCCGGCCTGCTTCTACGTGACCTTGACCGACGTGATCTTCCAGCCCGTGTTCCCCAAGCTGGCCGAGTTGCATTGGGCCG
>DASRSV010000002.1:0-9364 GCA_035656255.1 Thermoplasmata archaeon | reverse complement strand
CCGAGACGCCCGCGAAGTCGGAGCCCAAGCCGAAGAAGGAGAAAGCCCCGGCCGACTCCGGGAAGGCGTAGCGCGGATGGCGAAGGCGCGGATCGGCCTCTACACCGTCGCGGGCGACACGCTCACGCGGACGCACAAGTCGTGCCCGAAGTGCGGGGCGGGGATCTTCCTCGCCGAGCACGCGAACCGGCTTTCGTGCGGCCGGTGTGGCTACTCCGAGTCCCGGGCCGCCCCGGCGGCGGCCGCTCCGCCGAAGCCTGCGCCGGCCGCGAAGAAGCGCGAAGCGACGAAGCCGGCGCCGGCGGCCGCCTAGTGCCGCGTCTAGTGGGAGAGTTCGAGGTTTCTCTCTCGGTAGAAGGTCCGGAAGTGCCGTTAGACACGGCACTAGGCGCCGAACGAGCTCAGGAACGACCACCAGGCGTCGATCGCGCCCCGGACCCCGCGGCGGGCATCCCGCGCCGCACCGGCGCCCCGGTCGATCTCACGACGCAGGAGGGAGCGTTCCGCACGCGCGTGCTCCACATCGGCGAAGGTGTGGACCCGGAAGAACTCGTGGGCCTCCCGGGAGCGGAGCCCGTAGAACGCCCGCAGGCCTCGGGACTTCTCGGCCGCGATCTCGGGGAAGATCGACTCGTACGCGTACAAGGCCCCCAGCCCGCGCGCGACGGAGCTGTCGAGGGTCGACCGCTCGTACTCCTCGAGCAGGCCGCGGGTCGCCGCGCTCGGCCGGGCGGTCGTGACCGCCGTCGTGTCCGCCCCGATCCCCCGGGCGAAGCGAAGCCACAGTTCCGGGTGGGTCGGCGTCCGGCCCTCCTCGTCCAGCAGGTTCTCCAACAGCGTGCGGCGCGAGGCCGGGTCGGTGAGGCGCGCGTAGACCCCGCCGACGTATCGGGGGAAGTTCGACTCGAACCGGTAGTACTGGGAGGCGTACGAACGGAGCGTCTCGATCGGAAGTTCGCCGCACGACCAGGCGCGGTAGAACGGGTGCTTCAGCAGGTGGCGCTCACGGATCGCACGGTCGAGCTCGCGGACTCCCGGCATCGGCCTGACACTTCCGTCGGGAGGATAAGTCCTCGCTCAACGACGCTGCGTCCGGCGTAACGGTCGCCTCCCGGAGCCCCGCGGCGAGGGGACGACGCCGAGCGGCGATCGGGAGCCGCTCAGTCGGGCGAGGGTCCGTCGCTCCGAGCGCGAGCCTCCGACAGGTCGACGATCCGGATCGGTCCCACCCTCGGGAGCTCGTCCGTGATCATCAACGGGATGCGGCGCTCGGTCCGGTAGACCGGGAGGAGGTCGACCCTCGGAGGCAACAGCCGTGGGCCCGCGGCGAGGTCGCGGACCGTGAAATCGCCGCCGACGATGGGCAGTGCCCCGCTTCTCGCGGCGAGGCCGAAGTCGTCGAGGGCTCGGAGCGTCGCGACCCGCTCGAGGACCCGGGTGGGCCGCCAGTCCCGGACCGGTGGGGGAACTCGGGAGGTCGAGGAGCCCGAGATCGAGGGGGTCGCGGCGTTCCCGCCTGGCCAGCTCCGGGCGAGCTGAAGGAGCGCGCGCGGGACGGCGGTCGATTTCGCGAGCATGTACAGGCCCGCGCCGGCCAGGACCACCACCATCGGGAGGACGACGAGCGCGCCCGGTGCGACGACGAAGATGAGTCCCGCGATCAGGAGGGAGAACACGATGAGCGCGACGGCGTAGGCGAGCAGCGCCCCGACCCACTCCGCCGCGAGGTAGCCGAGGAGGGCTCGCCCGACGGTGGTGCGGATCTTGGACACAGGTTCCCGGATTTCCTGTTGGCTGCGGTGCAGCGAAGCAGCGGCGGTAGATTATGCGCATATATACACCTCACTGCCACCGTCGATCCCGCGGCGGAGGAGCGCCGTCCTCCAGCCTCCCGAGCGGCCCGCCGACCGCGACCGGGCTTAGGAGGGACGGAATCCGCCCTGTTCCTGGAGGGCGGGAACGATCACGTAGGTCCACCGCCCGTACTCCCGGAACCCGACCTTGGTCGCGACCCGCTGGGAAGCGAGGTTGTGGCCGCCGGTGCTCCAGACCGGGGTGAATCCGCCCCGCTGGGACTCGGCGGCGACCAGGGCGGCACCGGCGGCGGCGAAACCGCGGTTCCGCCAAGGCTCCGCGGTGGCCGCACCGATCTCGGCGAACCGCTCCGAGTGCGCCTCCATGTTCACCCGCGCGACGAGTCGCCCGTCCACGACCGCGCCGGCGATGATGCCCTCCCCAAGGAGGGTCTGCGGCCAGTCGGCGCCCTCCCCACGGAGTTCTAGGGGCGCGTCGGCGAGGAGCTCGTGGTCGTCGAGGCCGAGCAGCCGGACGCTCGAATTCGGGAGGCGTTCGGGCGGACCGTCGAGAACGTAGTGGACGTCGTCGAGGTAACGCGTCGGGTATCCGAGCGCCGAGCCGATCCCCTCGGCGACACGGGCGGCGAGGGGCGCGGCGACGTTGACGCAGTCCCACCCGGGGGTGCTCAGGAGCAGTCGGACCAGGGCTCCCGGGTCCGGCCCGAATCCCATCGGTTCGGTCGGCGCCCACGTCGCGATGACGACGGCTGCCGCCATTTCTCCCGATGGGTCGCGGACGACCCGGAGGGTGCCGGTCCCCTTCGCCACGAAGTGGCGGGCCACCACATGGAACGGGGTGTCGGGCACGCTCCGGAGCACGAGGTCCCGGTCCGAGGCGACCGACATCGCTCCGCGGGGAGGGTCCACGGGCTCTTCCGGATTGCGCGCGACGCCGGTCCGCCCGGGGGCGGCTCAACCGACATGGCCCGGGCGGCATGCTCTCGCCCCGTGAGCCCCATGCCGAACAAGGCAGCTGGAAAGACCCGGAAACCCACACCGAAGAGCCCCGCGGAGTTCGCGCCGCAGGTGTTCGTGGGAGGTTGGGACGATGCCCTGAAGTTCGACGGCGCGAAGTTCTGCGTGCTGGACGCCGAGCCCGACGACATGCCCCCGGCGACCCACATCCCGATCTACAACGAATCGGCCGACCGTGCGGACCCGAAGAACCTCGACCGCCTCGTCGAGGGGATGCGGGACGCCCACGCGAAGGGAAAGCCCGTGCTCGTCTTCTGCGGGCACGGAATGTACCGCTCCCCCCTGGGGGCGGCCTGGTACCTGCACCGGACCGAGGGACTGACCCTCGAGCAGGCGTACGCGAAGTTGCAGGCGGTGCGCCCGAAGGCCAAGCCGGCAGCGGGATGGGTCGGCAACTACGCGGAACTCCAGCGCGCCTGAGTCGACCGTGCAACCCGAGACCGATCCGGACACGGCCTGGGTCGCGCAGCTCACCGGGGCGGATCCGCGGACGGCGGTGCAGGCCGTGGGCGAGGCCGCGGGCCGGCAGGACCTATTTCGGGCGATCGAGCGGGAGCACCGCCTCGAGGGTCGCTCGTCGTACGTCGAGATCGAAGCACCTCTGGAGCTCCACGCGCTCGTCCGGCTAATGCGTCCGGCGCACGTCGTCGAGGTCGGCGTCTCGTCCGGCGTCTCCTCCGCGTACCTCCTGGACGCGCTCGACCTGAACGGTTCCGGCACGCTCCATTCGATCGACCTCCCCTCGTTCCCGCGAAAGCGCGCGCCGGAGTCGCGGCCGGCGCGCATGTCGTGGACCCTGCCCCCGGGTCGGAGTCCCGGCTGGGCGGTCCCGTTCCGCCTCCGACGGCGATGGGACCTTCGTCTCGGCGACAAGGCCGACGGCCTCCCGGTCCTCGCGGAGGAGCTCGAACGGATCGACCTCTTCGTCTACGACGTGCCGCACGACGACTGATCGTCGCGCCGCGAGTTCCGGGCGCTGGACGCCCGATTCCGCTCGGGCAGCGTAGCGATCGTCGACCATGGCCGCAGCGGCGATCGATGCTCCGCCCTGGCCGGATGGGCCCGGGGGTACCGCACGGACACGTTCCGACGTCAGCGGTCGGGGCTGTACGGCCTGCGGCACCCGGGACGTCCGGCCCGGCCCCCGAGCGTAGGGTCGGTGGCCGCTGCCCCGGACCGGGCGATTCCCCGGCACGGCGACGACGCCGTCCCGGCGTTCGCGACGGGCCGAGCGTCGCGCTACCGGGCGATACGGTGTCGCCCCGGCCGCGGACGATCGGCGCACCCGGCTATTCGGAAGCGTCGGGACGATCCGACCGCCGAACGCCCTGGAGCGGGGTTCGCTGGACGCGCGGCCTCGGACCCGTCGCCGGGAGATTCACGGGCTCGCTCGCCGAATCCGCCCGAGCCTTGATCGATGCGTAGCTGTTCGCGAGCAGCCGAAGTTGGCCCTTGCGCAGGTGCTCGCCGAACGTGGAGCGCGAGAGCCCGATCCGCCGCGCCACGTCGGCCCAGCTCGACCGAGCCGGGACGTGCAGGAGCCCGCCCTCGTAGGCGGCGACCAGAGATCGCGCCTGCTGGTCCGTGAGCCCTTCGAAGAAGTGGATGGAGGCGGTCGGAAGGTCGCGCACCGGCCCGAGGCTCGCCCGACCCGC
The DNA here is from genome assembly GCA_035656255.1 of Thermoplasmata archaeon. Taxonomy (GTDB): domain Archaea; phylum Thermoplasmatota; class Thermoplasmata; order Lutacidiplasmatales; family UBA184; genus Lutacidiplasma. The sequence continues at coordinate 4,878 of DASRSV010000002.1, read as the reverse complement.
CACGGAGAGGACCTCGACGTCACCGAGCTTGCGGAGCCGTACGATGAGACCCTTCAGGTCACCGTTCGACGGCGCGACGAACCGATACGTCTCGGTTCCCCCGAAGTAGACGACCGGGTGGAGGACCCAGACGTCCGTCTTCCGAGCGAGGGAGGTGACGGAGGGCGGCGTGGTCCACTCAAAGTCCGGGACGGCGACCAACGCCTCGTTGCCGTCGGTCGCAAGGGGCCGCGCGTGGAACGAGTCGCGGAGGGCGCCGAGGACCTGCTTCTGCTCGGCGGGGTCGGGCGACGAGACGAGGAACACGTCCCGACGGTTGTCGCACCAGAGCAGAAGGAGCGTAGCGGGGAACTCCGCGGAGATGTCGCAGTACGGGCACGGGTGGTGGATCCGCACGCGGGCATCGACCACCGGCATCGCTGAGGGAATCGCTCGGGGGGATATCGCGCCTCGGGCGCCGGCCTACGCTGCCGCCCCGGGGCGGCTTCAAGCCCTTGGAGACCGCGGAACTACGAACGACCGGCAGAGCGCCGGGAAGGAACCGATGACCGTGGATTTCTCGTGGAAGAATGCCCCGAGCTACCGAGTCGCGGCGATCGTTCGGGTCGGGCCGTGGAAGGAGGACAACCTGCGACCGGAGTTCGGCGAGCTGTCCCGATGGGCCGCCCGCCAGGGCCTGCGGACCGGGCGGTGGATCTTTTTCGAACGCAACCACCACCGATGGGAGGCGTGCCTCGAGGTCAAGGGACGCGGCCGCGAGGAAGGCCGCATCCGCCTGAAGACCCTGCCCCCCGCCCGCGCGGCGTCGATTCTGTTCGACCCGGAGCAGGTCTCGTCGCGGATCGTCTACCACGGCCTGATCGACTGGACCCGTCAGCGAAAGCGGGACGGGACGATCAAAGCCGTCACCCAGATCCGCGAGATCTACCCGGGCGACCCGTGGAAGGACCCGAAGGCGTGGTCGCGCTGTGAGGTCCAGTTCCTCGTCCGGCGGTGACCCTCCGTCGCTGCGACGAGCGGCTCGGCCTCCGCACCTCGCCGTTACCCCCGACCCCTCCGCGCGCGGAGGCGGGCCGCCGACCTCCGGGGCGACGTGACGGTCGGCCGGCAAGGACTTGGGGCCGGGAGGTAGCGCACCTCGGGACCGATGGACCGTTTGGAGCGCGAGCTTCTCCGGGTTGAACCCGCGTTCCGCGAATTGATCGACCGGATTCCCCTCCAGGATAGCCGGCCGCTTCCGCCCGATTGGCTCCGATGCGAGATGGTGGAACGCCAGCTCGTGCTGAGCACCGCGCACCTGACCTTCGGCTCGCGCGTCCTTGAGGTCGGCTCAGGGGGCCACGCGATCGCGACCGTACCCCTCGCCCACGCACTGGGACCGGGCGGACGGGTGGTCGCGGTCGAGCGGGGCCGTTGGGGCCGGTTTCGCGCCATCGTTCGGGATGCGCGGCTGGAAGGACGCGTGCGGGCGGTCCAGGGCGACGCGCGACGCCTGCCGCTGCCCGCCAACTCCGTGGACGTTGCGCTCTGCGTCCACGGGCTCCGGTCCCTCGGGAGCGAAGCGGACCCGGTCCGGACCGTCCGGGAGATGCTCCGGGTCGCCCCCTGGGTGTTCCTCGCGGAGTCGTTACCCGTCGCGCACACGGCGGCCCAGCGGGCACATCTCACCTTCTACGGATTGCGTGCCGAGATGCTGCGCGCGCGGACGAGGCGCGCCGACGATCGGCCGTACCTTCCGTTGGGGGAGCTCACCGCTTAGGTGGAGCGCGCCGGCGGTGTCGTCCACGAGTCCGATATCCTCGACCTCGACCTGCCGCACGCCCTGGCGTTCTTCCCGCGTGGGCTGCTCGAGGAGCTCCCCGCAGGGACGGAGCGGTAGACGCTCCTCCGACGGTGGGACAAGGCCCACGCGATGTGGGAACGGTCGGGCGAGGACCACCCACCGGTGGCCACGATCATCGCGACGCGGTGACGAGCCGTCCCGTGGGGTCGACGCGACCGCGCGCCCCCAGCGCTAAAGACGCGGTGGGCGTCCTCGGGAGGATCCTCGCGCAACGATGGCACTGACGTCCCGACCGCTCTCCGTCGATACGTGGCCCGCGTTCGCCCGCCTGGTCGAGAAGCACCATGGGATCTTTGGCGGGTGCTGGTGCATCTCGTTCCATCTCGAGCCCGGGGACGGGAAACGCACCGCCGCGGACTACCGCGCGATGAAGGAGGCGCGGGTGCGTGAAGGGCGGGCGCACGCAGCGCTGGTGTTCGAGGGGGCCGACGCCATCGGCTGGTGCCAATTCGGTCCCACCGCCGAACTTCCGAACATCCGGAGTAAGAAGGAGTACGAAGCCGGACGGGGCGCGCTTCCGGACTGGCGCATCACCTGTTTCTTCATTGACCGCGAACGGCGCGGCCACGGGGTCGCCCACGTGGCCCTCGCGGCGGCGTTGTGCGAGATCCAGCGGCTCGGCGGCGGGACGGTCGAGGCGTACCCCGAGAACGTGGTCGGTCGGAAGGTGTCGCGCTCGTTCCTCTGCAGCGGAACCCTCGGCATGTTCGAGAAGGCGGGCTTCGTGCGGAGCCGAAAGATCGCGATGCACCGCTGGGTCGTGGCGCGCACGATCCCCGCCCCCCGAGGGAAACGCGGCCGGAGTCCCGCGCCCGCGACGGCGCCGCAACAGTCGTTATAGCCGCCCTCGTGCGGCGACGACGTCCCCCGTGGGCCCGTAGTATAGCTTGGACATCACAGAGGCCTCCGGAGCCTCAAACCCGGGTTCGAATCCCGGCGGGCCCGCCCTCCCGCGGAGCGAGCTCAGGATCGGTGGGGATGGCGGTGGCCCGTGCGACCGCCGGCGACCGCGGGGAGGACGAGGACGGTCCGCCCGTCATGGAGTCCCTTCACGCCGCGCAGGTCGTCCGAAGCGCGTTCGAGCTCCCAGCGCTTGCCGGCGAGCAGGAGCAGCTCGGCGCACGCGTCGTCCTCCAGGTGGACGTGGACGGAGCTGCGCACGTGGTCGCCCCAGCGGTGGGCGGCGCGCGTGAGCCGTCCTTGCACCTGCGGCGCGTCGTGGCGGTAGAGGAGGAGGACCGCGGCGAGCGCGTCCGCCTCCGGTTCCGACGCGGCGGACCCCTCGACGAGCTCGCGCTGGACGAGTTGGCGGATCGCGTCCGAGCGACTCTTCGAATTGCGGCGGCGAACCCACTCGTCGAGCCGAGCCGCCAGATCGTTCGGAAGGGAGATGGCGAAGCGGGTGACGCCCGGACCCTTCCGCGGCATCGACCGCTTCCTACGCCGGGAGCTTCGGCGAGGAAGTCCCGAACGGCAGGTCGTCGAACCGGCGGTATCGGTAGTAGGCGGTCGCGACGCCCCAGGTGATCAGGAAGACGGCCACGACCGCGACCCCGAGCGTCTCGTAGTCGACCGTTCCGAGCACGCTCCAGACGCCGCCGCGGAGGTTCAGCTCCTGGGCGAGGACCGCGAGGAGCTCCACCGCGCCGATCACGAACGCGACGAGGACCGAGATCACGGTGATGGTGAGGTTGTAGTAGATCTTCCGGATCGGATTTCGGAACGCCCAGCCGTAGGCGAACGTCATCGCCGCACAGTCCGCGGTGTCGACCGCGACCATCCCCACCGTGAAGAGGAGCGGGAGAACGAGGACGGCGTAGAGGGGGATCGTCGTCGTCGTGGCGACCGTGAGGGCGATCGCGATGAGCGCGACCTCGGAGGCGGTGTCGAACCCGAGCCCGAACAGCACGCCGATCGGGTACAGCTGCCGCGGCGAGCGGACGACCCGGAACAGTCGGCCGAAGTACCGGTTCAAGAACCCGCGCTTCAGGAGCTGCTCCTCGAGCTCGCGCTCGCCGAACCGGTTCTCGCGGAGGCCGCGGAAGATCCGGTAGATCTCGAAGACGACGACGAGGTTCACCGCGCCGATCAGGAAGAGGAAGAACCCCGAGACCGAGGTCCCGATGATCGAGCCGGCGGACCGAAGCTCCGCGATCCGGCCGAAGACGGCCTGCTCGGCCACGACGAGCGCGACGACGAGGCCGACGACGATGGTCGAATGGCCGAGGGAGAACCACGTGCCGGCGGTGAGCGGCCGCTTCCCCTCCTGGAGGAGCTTGCGGGTCGTGTTGTCGATCGCCGCGATGTGGTCGGCGTCGAGCCCGTGCCGGAGCCCGAGGGTGTAGACGAGGAGCCCGAGCGCGACGAAGCTCGTGGCGCCGGCGACGGGGATCTCGCGGGCGAACAGTAGCAGGAGCGCGATCGCGGCGACCGTCACTGCGGCGATGGCGCCGAAGAGGAGCGCGAGGAACCTCCGTTCGCCCGGTCGAAGGACGATCGGCTTCGCGGACGGAGCATCCACGAGAGGGGCTAGACTCGGGCGGTAATCAAGCGTATGCCGAACACGCCGTTCGTAATACCAGGACCCGCGCGGCGGGGGAACGGTCCGCCCGCCAGGTTCGCGGCGACGAATCGCTCCCGGTCCGGGCGCTCCCGCCCGGTGAGGAGCGGGAGACGGGGGGGCCGTCCGTGCCCTACTCGAAGTGGCCGATGCCGCCGGACCGACCCTTCAGTCCCTCGTCGAACTTCGAGTCGGCGATCTTCATCCGGACACCGCTCTTCGCGGCGACCGCCATCGCGATCGGTCGGTTCCGCTGGCTGACCTTCATGAAGCCGGCGCCGAGGAAGCCGGCCGCCACGCCCTGCAGCGCCACGTTCCCCACCCCGACCGACTGTCCGATCCCGATCGACTGCGTGATCGGCACCGGCAGCGGCGCGGGGATCGGCACGCCCGGCGGCGGGGGCGGCGGCGCGGGCGGCGGCGCCGGAGCGCCGAGCGGCGGCGGCGTGAACTGGACCTGGACCTGGCCGAGCGG
>DASRSV010000001.1:0-16460 GCA_035656255.1 Thermoplasmata archaeon | reverse complement strand
CACCACGCCCGAGGCGCGGCGTGAGGCCCGACGGCTGAAGATCTCCCTCGTGCCGATCCCGACCAACTCCTCGCATCTCAATCCGATCGAGACCCACTTCCGCTCGATCCGCCAGATGGCCCTCACGGGAACGGACTTCCGCGAGTGGCGGCCGTTAGGCAGCGCAATCCAGATGGCGATGAGGGAGCTGAACGAGAAGCACTCGGCTCCCGCCCACAAGGTCAAACGATGTTTGTGGGTGCGGCACTAGTCGCCGGTCACGTCGATCAGGAACTCGCGGAGCGTCTTCAGGAACGAGTTCGGCTCCTCGTACTGCGGCAGATGGCTGCTGTGCGGGAGCACGCGAAGGTGCGCGGGGACGATCCGGTCCGCCATCTCGCGGGACGCTTCGAGGAAGTAATCGTAGCGGCCGACGACGACGACCGTCGGGACCTCGATCTGGGCGTAGTACTTCCGGCCGTCCCACCGGGCGAACGACCCGTCGACCTTGAACTCGTCGCCCGTGCGCGTCATCATCGCGCGGTAGACGCTCTTGCTGAGGTACTTCGGCTCGAGCTCCCGCGGGACGGGGTGGACGAAGCCGTGGCTCCACGGCGCCGTGATCCGGTCGACGACCTGCTGATACTCGGGACTCTCGAACTTTCGCGTCTTCTCGACCTCGCGGAGGCGCCGGCGGAGCGGCTCGGGGGCCGCCTGCCGCATCATCTGGAGCGCCGCGCGGGTCTCCTGCGCGCTCCCGGCGGTGTCGCAGAGGAGGAGCGAGGTGAGCTTGTCCTCGTAGCGATGGGCGTACTCGAGAGCGGCGAACCCGCCCGCGGAGAAGCCGAGGAGATGCAGCTCCTTGATGTCGAGGGCACGGCGGATCGATTCGATGTCCTCCGCCTGCTGCTCGACCGTGTACTCCCCGGCCCGCTTCGGCGCCCACGAGTGGCCGACGCCCCGCGGGTTGAACAGCACGACGCGCAGGTGGCTCGTCGCGAGCTTCAGCAGCAGGCGGAGGTAGTGGTAGGTGAACCCCGGCCCTCCCGGGTGCACGAGCAGCGTCGCCCGCCCGGCTCCGTCGGCGACGTACTCGAACCAGCGGCGGTCGCGGACCGAGACGGTGCGGGCGCGGGCCACGGGCCGTCGAGCGCTCGCGGCGGATAAACCATCGGCTGCGGCGTCGGGTCGTCGCCCCGGCTACGGCACGCAGCCGGAGACGGCGAAGTCGTCCCCGTTGAACTCCGCGTATCCGTAGTCCTCGTAGAGGTCGGTCTCGGTGACCGTCACGTGGTTCACCGGGTCGTAGAAGACGACGACCCCGGTGTTCGGCTGGTACGTGAGCAGGACCGAGGGCCCGAGCATCGAATGCAGGGAGGAGCGCTCCGAGGCGGGGATGGCGGGGTTGTCCGAAGCGCAGTTCGACGGGGGAGCGCCGGCGCCGGTGGTGACCGCGGCCGGCGAGCCCGCCACGATCGGAGGCCGGGTGTCGGGCGCGGGAACGAGGCTCGCGGAGATCCCGAGCAGGAGCAGGAGGAGCACCGCGACCGTGACCCGCTGGCCCACGGGAAACCGCGTTCGGCCGGGGCGACGGCGCGGAGCCGGGGCGCCGCCTCCCGTACCTGGCGACGCGGCTCGGCGAGCGGCCGACGCGCGCACCCCGACCGCGACGACGTTGCCGAGGACGAGTCCCACGAGGATGCCGATCGAGGGGAGCACGACGGGCAGGAAGGCGGCGCCGATCGCAACGGTGCCGGCGTACATCGGGTGAGCGCCCGGGTCCGCGGGAGCGGTCCGGGGCTCGACCAGCATGAACAGTCCGAAGAACAGGGTCGCCGGGTCGACCAGGGTCAGCAGGAGGACCTGCGGCGAAGTCGCACCCCCGAAGAAGAGGTGCTCGAGGCCGGCGAGCAGCCCGTACGCGAGGAAGAACGTCGCCGGGATCCGCCACGCGCTCGGGGAGCGCAGGATCAGGACGAGACCGAGGGCGCTGACCAGCCAGAGGCCGAGCGAGCCGGCCGCGACCCACCACGCGGGCGCGGCGTAGAAGAGGAGCGAGGCGAGAAGGACGCCCGTCGCCGCGGGGTTGAGCACCGGTCGCCCGCGGTACCGGAGCACGTGGCGGAACCCGACCGCCGCTGCGGTCGCCGCCCCCCCCGCGAGCAGTCCGACCGTCGGAGGAAGGATGAGCGCGACGAACAGAGAGGTCGCGATCGCCGCGTCCGAGAATCGCAGCGACGAGAAGCGGGCCCGTTGGAACACGAGGTCGAAGCCGACGCCGACGATCGGCAGGACGAGGAGCGAACCGAGACCGAGGCCACGGAGCACGAAGAGCCCGTTGACCGCGAGTACGGCGAGCGCGATCCAAACGACGCGGGCGGGTGGGAACGCAGATCGAAGTCCCCGCAGGGTCGGTTCCAGAGCCGTCGCGAACCGGCCTCCCCCTCGGGACGGCTCGTCAGGGGCGGCCGAGGCGGTCTCGCTCATTCCCGGCGGGGTGGGGCGGTTGGTGGGCTCGGGTCGGGGCCCAGGACCTCCGAGCGGCCGTGCCGGCCCGAGAACGCGGAGACTCCGTCGGGCCTCTCGCCGGATGACGTCACGCCGCTCCCAGGAAATGGCCGATGAGGAACCCGGCGAATCCGGCGCCGAGCCCAATGGCGATCATCTGGACCGCGTTCGAGAACGGCCGCCCGTTCGTCGCCCGGGCCTCGTACGTCCCCACGAGCGCCAGCGTCGCCGCCGCGAGCACGACCGCGGCCATGATGGCCGTGGAGATGGGAATGCCCGGGACAAGGAACGGAAGGACCGGGATGAACGACCCGACGACGGTGGCGCCGAGCACGATCAGCCCGCTGTCGCGCGCCTGGTGCTCCGTGACGGGGGCGAGCTTGAGCTCGAACGCCATCATGAACTCGAGCCAAGCTCGTGGGTTTCCGCAGATCCGGCGCTCGAGATCGTCGAGCTCGGCTCCCGCGTACCCCCACTCGGCAAGGACCGACCGGACCTCTCCGCGCTCCTCGTCCGGCATCTCCGCCATCTCGCGACGCTCCCGGGCCTCCTCCGAAACGTACAGGCGCCGCCGCGAGAGCGTCGAGGTGTAGGCGACCGCGCCCATCGAGATCGACTCGGCGCCGAGCGCGGCGAACGAAGCCACCAGGATCAGCCGAAGGTCGGAGGTCGCGGCGGAGAGCCCGAGCAGGATCCCCAGCACGTTGACGAGCCCGTCCTGGCTCCCGAGAATGAAGTCCGAGAGGAGCGTCGGCCGCGGATGCGACTCCTGCCGTTTCGCGGAGTGCATCATCGCGACCGTTCCCGACCGCAGTGCTTCCTTTAGGGCTGCGCCCGGAACGCAGAGGATCGGAAATCACCGTTCCCGACGGGCGACGCCCTCAGAGCTCCAACCGACCGGCGGAGCGCAGGACCGAGAGCGCATCGACGGTGACCCAGGGGTTCGACCGACGCAGGGCGGTCCCGCCCCAGTCGACGAACTCTCCTCCGCCGCGGTACTCCGAGGACGTCGTGTAGTACTTCGCCTCGGCGGGCCAGCCCCCGTCCGGTAGGCGTTTTCCCTCGAGCAGGTCGAGCGCGTCCCCGCAGCGGGCGTCCCGGATCCGACCCAGCTCGGCCATGGCGCGGAGACCTCCCAGGACGTCGTAGTGCCAGTACGCAGGATAGTGCAGGCGAACGAAGTCGGCCGCCATCGTCGTGCCGGTCGAACGTCGGCGGAACATCCGGCGGGTCAGGAACAGCTCACTGGCGCGCCGCGCCGCCCGGGACGCCTTCGTCGCGCGGTTCCGAACTCCGTAGAGCGCGAGCCCCCGCATCGGGAGGAGGGTTTCGTGGAACGAGGAGACGTGCGCCTCGGGGTGGGTGTCGCAGTTCCATCCCCCGTCGGGCCACTGCCAGTGGAGAAGGCGCTCGACGAGTTGAGCGCAGCGGCCGTCGTCGAGCTCGAGCGCCGTGATCGAGCGGAGGGCGTTCCCCTGCTGGGATGCGCACCTCCGGTATCGGCCCTCCATGAGGGGGACGCCGGTACGCCCGTAGGACGCCGCTCGTGTGGCCGCCTCGAACTCAGCGTAGTACGAAGCGCGCAGCCAGACGCCGAGCGTGCGGTCGCACAGCGGTTCGAGAGTGGCGTCTCCCGGCGGGTAGCCGAGGTCGGCGAGGTGGGCGAGGATCCAGTGCGCCCCTTGCCACTTTGCGTAGACGCCCCGCGCCGCCGCGACCGACCCCTTCGGGTCACCCTGCGAGAGGATCGTGCGAATACGACGCGAGCGGCGGACCTCGTCACCGAGCGCCCGAACTCGGCGCGAGCCCCGCGATTCCCCGAGGACGTTGACTCGGGTCTTCCAGCGAATGGACGGCTCCTCGGACCGGAGCAATCGGTCGACGACGGCTCCCGCGCGCACTGTTCGGGGATCGGGCGCGGGAGGAAACGATTGTCGGAAACGGGCCCGAGAGGTCGACGGCGGGCCCATCGGGGTCTACCGCGTCCGGGGGACCGGCATCACAGCCAGTTGTAGCCTTCGCTACGATGGATGATCCGCGTGATCCGTATCTCGCTCTTCGAGAGGGCAAACACCACTCGGTAGTCGCCGACCCGCAATCGATGCAGGTCCTCGCGGTCTCGGGTTCCGCTGAGCCGTTTGAGGTCGCCTGTTCCCGAGCTTGCGAACTCGAGCAGGGCCTGTCGGATGCGCGCGCGGGCTATCGCCGGGAGGTTTCGGTACGTCCGGTCGGCCCGCTCGGAGAGCAGGACCGTCCGAGTCACGTCGAAGGTCCGAGGCGGACCCAGTGCCGCTCGCGCCGAAGAATCTCGTACTGTTCGTCCATGAAGTCCGTGTACTCGGCCGACTGGAGGAGGCGCTGGACGATCTGGTCGTAGGTCTCACCCTTCCGCCCCACCGCCCGCAAGTGCTCCCGCGTCTCGGTCGAGAGCTGTATCGTAGTGACCGCCATCGGCTTCACTACGCTGCGCAGCCATATGAGATTATATGTGACGCTGGGCTGGAGTTCCGTTCCTGCAGTAGGCCGCCCATGTACGGTCGACGCGATCGGCGAAACGGGACGGAACCCGCCCGAAAAAGTCCCAGTGCGGGCACCGGGATTTGAACCCGAGTTATAGGCTTGGCAAGCCTATGTGATAACCAGACTACACTATGCCCGCACGCACCGGGCTCGCAACGCTCCGGCGGCGCGCGCCACAGGCCCCCCTCTTATAAGCCCGCGCGCGCCGGTGCGTCGCCCCCGCGTTTTCGTACTGCCCGGACGGCCGCGAACGGGGGGCGGGCGGCGAGTGTAGTAGCGTGTCCGCGGCTCCGAACGACGCGCTCCGCGAAGGGGAACCGGTCCTCCTCCGGAGGCGCGCCGGGGACGTCCACCTGACCCGACTTTCTTCGGCTCCCGTCACGATCGAGGGCGTCGGCGTCGTCGACCTCGCTCCGGTGATCGGTAAACCGAGCGGCAGCGCGATCGACTGGGCCGGGCGGCGTTCCTTGGTCCTCCGCCCGACGCTATCGGACCTCCTGGGCCAGCTCCGTCGGCGGGCCCAGATCGTGACGCCCAAGGACGCCATGTTCCTCCTCTACCTCGCCGGGGTCGGCCCCGGCGCGCGGGTCGCCGAAGCCGGGAGCGGCAGTGGGGCGCTCACGACCGTCCTCGCCTACGCCGTCGGGGCCACCGGCCGCGTCACCTCCTTCGACCGTCGGGAGGAGTTCGTGAAGGTCGCTCGGTCGAACGTGGAGCAGGCCGGGCTCGCGGACCGGGTCGAGTTCCGGCTCCGGGACGTCGGGTCGGATGGCCTCGACGGGGGGCCGTACCAGTCGGTGGTGCTCGACCTCGCCGAGCCGTGGACGGCCCTTCCCTCGGCCCGTTCCGCACTGGAGATCGGGGGTCACGTCGCGACGTACACTCCGACCTACAACCAGCTCGAACGGACCGTCCGCGCCCTCGCGGAATCTCGGTTCGATGAGATCCGGAGCGTCGAACTGCTCGAGCGAGCGCTCCACGTCGGGGAGGGGGGGACCCGTCCGGAGTTCGACATGCTCGGCCACACCGGCTTCCTCACCGGCGCCCGCCGGGTGGAGTAGCGATGGTCAACGGGGCGCTCAGCCTAGGCGCGCTCGTCGGCGTCCTCCTCTCCGGCGGGTTCGTCTACTGGCAGGTCGGACGGTACGCCACCCCGCAGGTCCCCGTCACACTGTTCGACGAGCGGAAGGAGGTGTTCGCCTTCACCGCGGGGCTGTTCATCGGCGTGCCGATCCAGTTCTTCCTCCTCTTCTTGTTCCTGGCGGCGTCCGGCGGCTTCCTGATCTCGGCGGTCGTCGACCTCGCGATCGTGGTGCTCGCACCCCAGAGCGCGCAGTCGCTCCTGCTCCGAACGCGGTACTTTGGCGGCGACGCCAAGGCGTTCTACGGCGTGGGATTCCGCGCCGGGATCGCCGGGATCCTGGTCCTGTCCTGGGTCGCCTCGTACCTCTCCGGCCCGAACCTCTCCGTCGTGGGGCTCGCCGTCGTGTTGCTCCAATCGATCGCGATCGTCTGCCTCTCGGTCGCAGCCTCCCTGGTGGCGCTCCCTCAGGGGGCGCCCCTGTCGTCGATCCGCTCCGGCCCCGTGGGCGGGGCCTTGTTCGCCGTGGGCGGCCTGGCGCTCCTCGTGATCGGTTCCGGGCTCGGGACGGTCACGGCCGCGGTCGCTGCGCTGCTGACCGCCGTCGGTGCGGCGTACGCCTACCGGGCACGCCGTGACACCGTGCTGGCGTCGGTGCGGCCACCGGGAGCCGCGGCGGCGACGCCGTCGACCTCGCCGTTCGCGCGCGTCGACCGGTGATCAGCGGCCGCTGGACGCGACGACCATCACCAAGAACAGGAGGATGGTCGAGACGATGAACAGCAGGCCGTTCAGTCGGCGGTCCCACACGAGGGCCTGAGCCTCCTCGGGACCGGCGCCGCGGGGCCGCTGGAGGTTCCAGTGGAGGTTCACGCCCGCTCCGCCCCCGATCATCGCGAGGCCGAGCACCCACATGATGTTCGAGGTGACGATCGCGTTGGCGAGGTTCGGCGGGGAGTTCTCGAAGACCGCGAGGATGAGCGCTCCCAGGAACAGCAGGATGAAGCCGATGGCGCGGCCCCAGAAGGCGAGGAGCGGCCAGTAGTTCATCGGCGTCGCCGAGGAGGCGACGGGCATCCAGACCGGCGGTGGGGGCGGCGGGGTGGACGGGGCTCCGCTCATCCCGTATCCGTCGCTCGGACCCCGAGATAAACCCTCTCTTTGGCCCGAAGGGTGCAGGGAGGCCCGCCCGATGCGTCCGCCCGCCGTTCGGAGGAGCCTTCATTAACGGGGGCCGGTCCGGCGGCGGCACATGGCCCCGGACGAGGCGAGGCCGTCGTTCGGACGGCGCCTCCGAAGGTTCCTCCGAACGTACCGGTACATCCTCTCGATCCTGACGCTCGCCGTCGGGGTCCTGTTCACGACGCTCGCCGTGGGGGATTTCACCCCGCTCATGCGGAGCCCGCCGTTCACCGAGATCGACGCCGCGACCGACCAGAGCTCGAACGGCGGGGTGAACTACAACCTCGTGTTCGTGGTCGCCGGCCCGATCATCGTGATCATCGGCGCCTATCTCGTCGGGGCGTACTACCTGGCCCGCCGAAAGTTCGAGCACCTGATGCTCACGAAGAGCAAGGCGGAGTTCCTCCGGAACCTCCCCGAGGTCGAAGACCTCCTCTGGGACCTGACCCCCGCCGACGAACAGCGGTACCTCGACAAGAAGTCCGAACTCCGGATCCGGCGCTGAGCCCGGCCTCGGTATCCCCGGAGCGTTCCACCCGCCATCGTAATCTCTCACGGCCCCCCGCGGGCCCTCCGGTGGCCGCGGGGTCCTCTCCCAGGGCAGGCGGCGAGTTCCACTTTCGCCGCCTGGACAAGCCCGAGGAGTTCCGCCAGGTCGAGGAGCTCCAGCGCGAGGCGTGGGGGATGGGCGAGGAGTCGCCCGTGCCCGTGGCCATCCAGCGGGCGATCCAGGACAACGGCGGCCTGATCCTGGGCGGCTTCGCCGACGTCCATCTCGCCGGCTTCACGCTCGGCTTCCTCGGATGGGACGGGACGGCCCTCTTCCACTACTCGCACATGACCGCCGTGCGTCCCGCCTACCAGAACCACCACCTCGGATTCCGGCTGAAGTCGTTCCAGCGCGAGGAGGTGCAGCGGCTCGGTCTCGCGACCATCCGCTGGACGTTCGACCCGCTCCAGAGCCGGAACGCGCACCTGAACCTCCGGCGGCTCGGCGGTCGGGTCGACAAGTACCTGGTCCACTACTACGGAACGCTCGACTCGACGATCAACCGCGGGCTCGAGACCGACCGGGTCCGGCTGGTGTGGGAGCTCGCCGACCCGCGCGTGGAGGAGCGGATGGGAGGAAAGCTCCCTACCTCGGACGAAGACCGCCAGCGGCTCGACCGCTCGGAGGCGTTGGTCACCACCGAGCCGGGCGACTCGGGGATCCGACTCCCGAGCGAAGTGACCGAGCCGTCGGGGGGCCCCGCCCATCTCGAGATCCCCTTCGATCTGGCCCTGGTGCGCGAGCACGAGCCCGCGGCGCTCCGACGGTGGCGACGGGCCGTCCGCGACGCCTTGCAAGGAGCGCTCGACCACGGCTACCGGGTCGACGACTTCGCCGTGATCTCGGCCGGCCACGAGCGGCGGAGCTTCTTATTCCTCTCCCCGGGGGCGCCCCCGCCCACGGCGGCCCCCTCCTCTTGAGATGCCCATCGTCCGGGCCGAGCTGGACGAGCTCGAACTTCCCCTCGTCACACCGTTCGCCACCAGTTTCGGCACCCAGCGACGCCGTCGGATCCTGATGGTCCGGCTCCATGCGGACGACGGCAGCCTGGGGTGGGGCGAATGCGTCGCGGCATCGGAACCCCGGTACTCCGCGGAGACGGTCGATTCGGCCCGGGCGGTGATCGACCGATACCTGCTCCCCGTGATCTTCCGTGAGGCGAACCCGACCCCCCTGCGGTTCCAGCGCGCCGTCGCCTGGATCCGCGGACACCTCATGGCGCGGGCGACCGTGGAGATGGCCCTCTGGGACCTCGAAGCCCAGCGGCGGCGCCGGTCGCTCGCGAGCCTCCTCGGAGCGCGCCGACGACGGATCCCGGTCGGCGTCAGCGTCGGGATCGAGCGGCCGGTCGCCGCGCTGGTCCGACGGGTGGGGTCGTACCTGGAGGCGGGGTACGTCCGGGTGAAACTCAAAGTGAAGCCGGGGTGGGACACGCGGCCGGTCGCGGCCGTCCGGCGGGAGCATCCCGACGTGCCGCTCTGGGTCGACGCGAACCAAGCGTATCCGCCGTCCTCGGCGCGTTCGATCGCGGGCTGGGTCCGGGCGCTCGACGTGGCGATCATCGAGCAGCCGTTCCCGGCCCGGGCGCTGACGGCGCACGCCGAGCTCGGGCGGCAACTTGGGGGGCGGGTCGCCCTCGACGAGTCGATCGAGGACCTGACGGGGTTCTCGGACGCGGTCGCTTGCCGCGCGCTCTCCGCGCTCAATGTGAAGCCCGGTCGGGTCGGTGGCTTGGTCCCCGCTCGGGCGCTCGCCCGACGGTGCCTCCGCTCGAGGATCCCCGCCTGGGTGGGCGGGATGCTCGAGACCGGCATCGGCCGCGCGTTCAATGTCGCGCTCGCGGCGACGGTGCCGTTCTCGCTGCCGGGAGATATCTCGGCGAGCAATCGCTACTTCGCTCGCGATCTCGTCGACCCGCCGTTCGAGCTGCGATCGGGCGGTACGTTGGACGTCCCTCAGGCGCCCGGCCTCGGGGTGACGATCGATGAGCGTCGCTACCGGGCCTGCCTCCGGCGAACCATCGTGCGCCGCCGGAGCCGGTAGCGTCGAGCGGCACGTACGCGAAGGTCTGGATCGGTCCCGTCGCGAACCCGTCCGGTCTGAGATCGGTTAGGTTTCGACTAGGGCGGTGTTTCGCGTCGCCCGCCGAGCAGAGACTACGGTTCGGCAACCCGCCGGGGAAGCTAATCGTCAGTATCGTCGTTCGGTGCGACGTGTCGCGCCGGGGCCGGGACCGTGCATCGGGCGCTCGCTACGCCTTCGTCCTCCTCGTCCCGCTGGGGTTTGGCGCCGCGATCGCGTTCCTCTCCGGGGCGGTCCACGCCCCCACCGGGGGCGCAGCCGGCGGGCCCCTGTCGGCGACGACGATCGTGACGGTCATGGCCGCCGTGTTCGTCGGTCTGATCGCCCTGATGGTCGTCGTCCGGGTCGCCCAGTTCCGGGAAGGGACGCAGAGCAGCGCGTACGTCCTGCGAATCGTCGCGACCTGGTCCGTCTGTCTCCTGCTCGGCGTGGCGTTCGTCATCCTCCTTCGCGCCGCCGTTCCCGGCGGGTTCGGAGGCCTCCTCCCTCCGAGCGGTACGCCGACCGGTACACCCGGCAACCACACGCCCCCACCGAATGCCAGCCCGAGCGGTCCGCCGCTGACCGCGGGATACTCCTCGACGATCCCGGGGTGGATCTGGTACGTGTTCATCGGAGCCATCGCGAGCGTCGCGGGCGCCCTCGCCGTCCCGTTCTGGATCGCCCGACGCGAGATGGCGGAGTCCTCGCCCGGCCCTCCACCGACCCCCGGCCGCTCCGTCTTGGAGGAGGCCCTCCGCGACCTCGACTCCGCGCCCTCCACCGATGCGCGGACGCAGGTCATCGCGGTGTACGGCCATCTCCTCGCCCGGGTGGCCGGTCGAGAAGGCGACCTCTCCAGCCGGACGCCGCGCGAGATCCAATGGATCTGCCGCCACCGACTCGGTGTCGGCGAGCGGAGTGCGGCCGACATCACGGGCCTGTTCGAAGAGGCCCGGTATTCGTCGCACGCGCTCGATGGCGGGATCGTGGAGCGCGCTAGGGCGGCGCTCCGTTCCGCGCTCGCCGACCTCGACCGGACCGGGAGGCCCGCCCCCCCGTGAACGTGGGACCGATCGCCGGCGGGCTGTTCCTGGTCGCCGTCCTGGCAGCGGTCGCATCCCTGCTCTCCGACGGGGCGCTCGCCTTCGCCGTCCCGATGGGCGCGCTCGCGGTCGTGGCGGCGGGGGCCGGAGGAGCGATCCTGCTCGCCCGTCGCGTCGAGCTGCGCCGCGGGGCGTACGAAGTGCCGGAGGGTTCCCCGGTCGTGGCGCTGGCCGGGTCGTTCCGCTCCGGTGCCTTCGGGCGCCGCGCGATCCTGGCGACCCTCGCCGGCTTGGAACGGCACCTCCCCGACGCGTCCGCACGAGGGCTCGACGAGGAGGCCCGCCTGCTCGCCCTCCGCGACCCGGAGTTCGAGCGATGGGTGCGCGGACGGATCGACCGCCTCGAGACCGAGACCTGATGGAGAGCCCGGCCCACGTCGCCCTTCGCCCGCGTGCCCTCCTCTACTTCCTCGCCGCCGCCGGGCTCGCCGCCGCCGGCATCGCGACCCGATCGGCGGCACCGCTCGTCGCGGCCGTGCCGTTCGCCCTCGCCCCGGCCGCGGCCGCGCTCCTCGCCCCGCGGGCCCCGCCCAAGGCGCACCTCGCATGGACCGAGGCCGGGGAGGGAACGGAGGTCCGGGTCCGCGGTCACCTCGAGGTCGAACCTCCCGCCGAGGCGGTCGACCTCACGGTCGGGTTCCTACCGGCCCCGCCGCTCGAGCTCTCCGACCCGCCGCAGGCGATTCCGGTCGAGCATCGAGTCGACCTGCACGTGACCTACCGCGCCCCGTACCCGTGCCTCGCGTGGGTGAGCCGCCCGACCGTCGTTTGGCGCGACCCGTTGGGCCTCATCGAGCTACCGGCCGAAGTCGATGGCCCCGCGCTCCACATCGAGCGGTTCCCCCCGGAGGTCAGCCGTCTGGGCGCGGTCGCGCTCCGTCGCACGACCCAGCAACCGGGCGAGACCCGGTCGCGAGCCCTCGGGGTCGCCGGGGAGTTCTTCGGCGTCCGGGTCGCCCGCTCGGACGACCCGGCACGTCGGATCAACTGGCGGGCGACCGCTCGGAGCGGGCGGCTGATGGCGAACGAGTTCGTCCTCGAGCGCACCGGCGACCTGCTGATCGTCCTCGACGTCCGGCCCACCTCGATGGGCCCGCGCTACGACACTCCGCTCCTCGCCGTCGGCCGGGCGGCGGCGTCGGGCATCGCCTCGGCCTTCCTCCACGAGAAGTCGCGGGTCGGCGTGGCGGTGTTCGGTGAGTTCGCCTCGATCGTCCCCCTCGGTTCGGGACGGATCCATCGGCTGAGGGTTGCGCGCGCGGTCGAGCGCGCCGAGCTCTCGGAGACGAGTGGGCCGCCCGAGCGACTCGCCGTGACGCTCCGCCGGTTCTTCCCGCCCGGGGTCACGACCCTGCTGATCACTCCGCTCGGCGACGACGACACCGGCTTCGTTCTCCCCCACCTTCGCCGCCGGGGCTTCCCGACCGTCGTCCTCTCACCGTCGCCGCTGCCACTCCTCGGGCCGGGGGATGCGGGTCCGGAGTCGCCGGAGGGGACCGCGTACCGGCTCCTCGCCCTCGTCCGACGGGCCCGGCTCGCCGATGTGTGGACCGAAGCGCCGGTCGTCGAGTGGTCGGACTACTGGTCGCTCGCTCCGTTGGTGAACTACTTCTCGAACGCCGGCCGGACCCGGGGTTCTCAATGAAGCGCGGTGACGCGCTCGGCCGGGCGCTCGCCGTCTCCGCCGGCCTTCTGGGAGTCCCCATCGTCGCGCTCGGCTTCATCGGCGGCGTGCCGGCCCTCGTGGTGGCGCTCGGCGCCGCCCTCGCGGTCGGCGGGGGTGCAGCGCTCGCTGTCTATCTGCCTGGGGGGTGGCGAGAGACGGCGGTCGTGCCGGTCGTCGTCGGTCTCGGATGGACCGCCGTCGTGGCCGGCGGCGGAGCCGCCGCCGAGCTCGTCGCGGGGGTCGCCGCGGTGGGCGTCCTCCTCTGGCGCGCGACGACGGGGCCGGGGGGACGCCCGTGGAACGCCGTGCTCCTGAGCGCGGCGGCGCTCCCGCTCCTGGGCACCTCCCTCACGGTCGTCGTCGCGGTGCTCGCCCCGAGTCCGGTCGCCTACGTCGGGGTCGCCGCGTCCCTCGTCGGTGTCGCGCTCCTCCTCGCCGCGGTGGCCGTGCTGCTGCGAGCGTCCCCCCACGAGCAGCCGATACCGTCTTAGTCGGCCGGTCGGTCCGGGGGGTGGCGCCGCACACGCGGTGCCCGGACGCCGACGAAGGGTCCCTCTCGACCGACGACGGACGGATCGTCCGCCAGGAGTGAAGTGAGGACAACCCCGGAGTCCGACAGCCCCGGCCGGGTCAGGACCCCGAGACGGCCGACTGGCCTGCGATGACGGTGCGCCGTTACGGCCGGGGGACACGGGCGCGGTTCCCAGATATACCGGCGCCGGCGTCGTCCCGCCCCCGAGGGAGCCCGACGTGAAACCGGCCGAGGCCCGCGCGCTCGCGGAGCAGGTCCGCACCGCCGTCCATACGGCGGTCGTCGGGCGGGACGAGGCGGTGGACCTGGTCCTGACCGGATTGGTCGCGGACGGGCACCTGCTCCTCGAGGACATGCCGGGCCTCGGGAAGACGCTCATCGCCCGTTCGTTCGCCACCGCCCTCGGGCTCTCCTTCCGCCGGATCCAATTCACCGCCGACCTGCTCCCGCACGACATCCTCGGCGGGGCCGTTCCGGACGGGAGCCGGGGGGGCCTCGTCTTCCGGCCGGGCCCGCTGTTCACCAACGTCCTCCTCGCCGACGAGATCAATCGGGCGCCGCCGAAGGTGCAGTCCGCGCTGCTCGAGGCGATGCAGGAGTACCAGGTGACGACCGAGGAGGAGACGCGGCTCCTCGACCGCCCGTTCCTCGTCCTCGCGACGCAGAACCCGCTTGAGCTCGAGGGGACGTACCCGCTCCCCGAGGCGCAGGTCGACCGGTTCCTGATGCGGCTCTCCGTCGGCTACCCGACCGCGGAGGAGGAGCGGGAGATCCTGACGCGTCGGCGCAACCGGAAGGAGGACGAGGTCGTCGTGCCCGCGGTCCTCCCCCCCGGTATGTTCCGCGAGGTGCAGCGAGCGACCGAGTCGGTCAACGTCGACCCGGCCGTCGAGGCGTACGCCGTCGAGCTCGTCCACGCGACCCGGATCGACCCCCGGAGCGAGGTCGGCGCCTCGCCCCGCGGCTCCCTCGCGCTCCTCAAGCTCGGACGCGCCCGGGCGCTGCTCGATGGACGCGATTTCGTGATCCCCGACGACATGAAGTCGCTCGCGCTTCCCGCGCTCGGACACCGGATCGTCGTGAAGCCGGAGCCGTGGATCCGCGGGGTCCGCGGGATCGAGGTCGTGCGCGCCGCCGTCGAGCGGACCTCGGTGCCCAAGGTCCCGTGAATCTCCTCCGCCCATGCTCGAACGGGCGGTCGGCCGTTCGCCGTGAGCGACGCCGCCGCCTTCTACGTCATCGTGCGCGGACCGATCGGCGTCGGCAAGACCGAGGTCGCCCGGAGGCTGGCGCGCGTGCTCGGGGCGCTCTACATCTCGGTGGACCGGATCCTGGATCGGCATCGGCTCGAGCGGTGGCGGAACGGGTTCATCGCGCAGGCGAGCTTTCGTCGGAGCAACGTCTTCGTCGCACGGGCCGCGGCACCGGTGCTGGCGGCGGGCCGACCCGTCGTCGTGGACGGGAACTTCTACTGGGAGTCGCAGATCGAGGACCTGGCGCGGCGGATCCGACGGCCCCACCTTGTCGCTTCCCTGGACGCGCCCCTCCGGGTCTGCATCGCCCGCGAGCGCGGCCGCGGGTCGAACTTCGGCGTCGCTGACGTCACCGCGGTGTACCGGAAGGCGATGACCGTCACCGCGGGAGTGCCGATCGACGCCCGAGGGCCGGTCTCTTCGATCGTAGCGTCCATTCGGGCCCTCCTCCCTCCGCAGGCTCCCCTCGAAAGCGGCGCGACGAAGCTCCGTCCCCCACGGGTTCGGAAGCCGGCGCTCGCGCGATCGGCCGTCGGAGCCGGAGCCCCTGGTCCCCGGTCGAATCGGCGAAGACCGTCGCTCCGGCGGCGACGGTGAACCGTTTTCCGCGGAAAGGGGTCGGCGCGATCGTGCCGGAGGAGCCCCGCGCCGTCGTCCTGGCCGACGCGATCGATGCCGAGGCGGTCCGGCTTCTCGAGACCGCTCCGTGCCGGGTCGTCGACGCGACCGAGGGGGCGGCAGCGCTTGAGCCGCAGCTCGCCTCCGCGTGGGCCCTCGTGGTGCGAAGCCGCACGAAGGTGACCAAGGAGGTGATCGACCGCGCTCCCCGGCTCGCCCTCATCGCGCGGGCCGGCGTCGGGGTCGACAATGTCGACCTCGCCGCGGCGGCGGCCCGCGGTATCCGCGTGGTGAACGCGCCGACCGCGGCGACGACGAGCGTCGCCGAGCTCACGGTCGCGCTCGTCCTCTTCCTCGTGCGGGAGCTCTGGGGCTCGATCGCCGCGACGAAGGGGGGGACCTGGAAGCGGGGCCTCTCCGGCCATGAGCTCTCCGGCCGGACCGTCGGGTTCGTCGGCTACGGCCGGATCGCCCGCGAGGCGGCTCGGCGCCTCGCGCCGTTCGGGGTGCAGTCGATCGCGTTCGACCCGTTCGTGCGCGAGACGGGCGACGCGACGCATCTGGTCCCGCTCGACGACCTCCTCGCGCGGGCGGACGTGGTGAGCCTCCACGCCGCGCTCACGAAGGAGAACGTCCACCTCATGAACGCCGACCGCATCGGGCGGATGAAGCGCGGCGCGTTCCTCGTGAACGTCGCCCGCGGTCCGCTCGTCGACGAGTCGGCGCTCCTCCCGGCGCTCGCCTCGGGCCAGCTCGCGGGGGTGGCCCTGGACGTCTTCGAGATCGAACCGCCCAGGCGTACCGAGCTCCTCGAGCATCCGCATGTCCTCGCGACCCCCCACCTGGGCGCCTCCACACCGGAAGCGCAGGGGCGCGCCGGGCGGATCGTCGTCGACGAGCTGCTCCGTGCGCTGCGCGGCGAGCCCCTGCGGTTTGAAGTGCCGGCCGAGGTCGCCCCGGGCGCATGACGTTCGACCCCGAGACCGCGACGTTCCTGATCGCCGGCCCGGTGCGGATCCATCCGCGGGTGCTGCGCGCGATGTCGTACCCTTCGGTCAACCACCGCGGTGACTACTTCCACGGGATCGTCGCCGAGATCCGCGAGCTCCTCCCGGTGCTCTTCGGGGCGAAGGGCCACCAGGCGATCCTTTCGGGGAGCGGGAGCGCCGGCCTCGAGGCGGTCTACTCGGCGCTCGTCCCGGCCGACGGACGCACGCTCGTCCTCACGAACGGGAACTTCGGCGAACGATCCGACCTGATCGCGCGCCGCTACTCGTCGAACGTCACGACGCTCTCGGCGCCGTGGGGGCAGCACATCCCGCTCGCAGCGGCCGAGACCGAACTCGAGAAGGGCGACGTCGGCGCGGTGTGCGTAGTCCACAACGAGACGAGCGTCGGGCTCGC